>CAVOQO010000075.1:0-21963 GCA_963698355.1 uncultured Gammaproteobacteria bacterium
CGCGCAATTTGGCCAAGTCGGTCACCGTCGAGTGACCGGCAACCGGGACCGACCACCCCGCCGCGATCGAGCGCAGAACTTAGCGAACGCCGACCAGGAAAGCGGCTGGCGGGAGTATGGGAATCCCCCGCCAGGGATGGAGCCCTGTCAGGTGCGGATCACTGGACACGATCAGCTCGGCCTCCGCTGCTTCGGCCAGTGCAAGAAACACGTTGTCCTTAGGGTCGATACAGTCCGAGACAGTCGTCGTGACCTCGATGACAAGGGCCCGTATCCGAAATCCCGCCACGAAGTCATCACGTTGCCGTGCGGAGGAATAGCGGTCGAACTTTGATCGACTTAGCACCGTCGTCAGCTCCGCCAGGGTTTCCTGGCTGACGCAGACATCAAAGTTGAGAAGGGCTTTCTCCAAGGCCAACGCCGGGACGGAATCCGGGCGAATGGCGGCGCTCACCAGAACGCCTGTGTCGACGACGATCCGCCTAGCGAAGCTCATGGACGAGTTGATCGACGTCCACATCCGTCAGGGCCGCTGCCTCGGGCGAGGCGGACGTGGCGCGCCGATAGCTCGCGTACCAATGCACCGCCTCTTCTCGACGCCGTCGCACGTCACCGAGCTCTCTGAGGTCGTGCTCCGATACAACGTAGGCCACCGGCCGTCCACGTCGAGTGATCTCCACGGGCTCGCGCTGTGCCCGATCGATCAATTCCCCAAAGCGACTTTGGGCTTCGACAGACGTAACCACGATCATGTCGCGCTCCGAAATGGGTGGTTTGGCTAGAACGGCCATTCTATAAAAGAGCCGTCACGGCCTCAACACCTGGGCACGTCACAACAGATCAGGGCAATGCGGGCCACCCGTCGAGGACCGCCCCACGCCCGCGCGTAAGACCAACTACTGCGTGAGGGCACTCCTCGAGTTGCAGTGCGTTCAACTTGACCAGTGCCCGCCCTGCTCCGGCACCCCAATATCTCACGGACCAGCTGCTCGATCGCATTCGGTAACGCAGCCGGGCGCCGGGAGGACCTGCGGGATCCGGAGGACCCTGAGTCGCACCGGGGTGCGCGTCATGAGGGGGGCTGCCGGGGAGAGTGCGAGCGGTCAGGGGATGCGGTTGTTCCAAGATAGTCGGAGGGTCGCGGTCGCGGTCGCGGCAGGGCGCAGCGCCGACGCAGCGTCACACTGACATGCCTCGCCCACGGTACAGAGTTAAACCTGAATTATGTAGGCTTGACACGTCTTATAATTCAGCGCATTGCGCTCGCAAAACTGTACAGAATGAATTGTCACTTACTACCGACCGACAGTCGTGCCAGGTGGCGGCGCGGGGCTCGGTGCGGTTCGTTCCTCACCGCGCCCCATGGGCCTTTTCCTCGGATTCCGCGCCGCACCTGAGCGCCTTGGGATACCTTCAGTTAGCTGCTGAGCAAGGTCATTCCGGCCGTGGCGACGGCCTTCTGGTCGAAAGTCCGGGTCTCGATGCACCCGGCCGCGTTCGCCGCGCCCGCGATCACAAAGTCGGAAAAGTCCGCCTTTCCGGACTCGAACAGGCGCAAAGCCTTCCACATTAGCTCGGCTTCCTGCACCACAAGTTGGCGAATGCTCAAGATTCGCCGCACGATCTCCGCTACCTCGGCCCGCGTGGAGCCATAACAGCTCTCGCTGACCCAAACCAACTCCACGAGAACGACGACACCGATAAAGCCAGGCACTTGCGCACTGCACCTCTGCTCGATCAAATCCGTGGCCTGCGCAGACTGAACCGCATCGTCTTGGGCGATATACCGCACCAGCACGTTGGTATCGATCCCGATCACGGGACCGAGCCCTCCGCAGCCCGACGGCGAATCGCCGCGTCCATTTGTTCAACGCTGACGGGTTTGTCGGGTTTTCTCAACAAGCCTTTTAGCGAGCGAACATCATCCACCGCGGGTTTGATGACGAAGCCACCGTCATTCAGTTCGACGAATTCGATCCGGTCTCCCGTATCGATTCCCATGCGGCGTCGTACATCGGCAGGAATCGTGACCTGCCCTTTACTCGTAAGCATCGCGGTCGACATCCGAAAATCTCCTTACCATTCGGCGGCGTCCTTACCTTATCGCCTGGCATACGATCTGTCAACGGCCCTGAGGGTCCCCATCAGCGATTTTGCCAACCGGGACGGGACCAGATCCAGCTTCCAGAACCGCCCAGAGCTGCCACGCCCCCACCGTGAGAGCCGCCCTTCCGATTCCTCCCCCTGGCAACCCGCAGCTCGCTGTCCCGACGTCGACGGCGCCGTGGACGCGGGGGCCTACACACGCAAGCGGCCCGATTGTGAGCCACTACACAATAGCCCTTCTCTTTGAAAGCTATTCTGGGCTCGCGTAAACCGCAAAACCGAAAAACCGCAAAAGGCAAACCGCCCGAAAGGGCGGGACGCAAAGCCACTGGCCTAAATCCTTCTGAACAGAGGGACAAGGTAGCAGGGTTGCCGGACCTGAGAGCACCGATTTCGGGTGGCTTAGTGTACGGCCACACGTAATTGAGGTGATCAAATGTCCGGCAAATCCTTAGCGCGCTTCTTGGATCGCTCGTTTTCTCGCTGTATGTCCCGTGTCTCGAGCCTTGCGTTCGTCCTCGTCGCCTCGCTCTTAATGGGCACTACCGCGGCTTCTGCCCCCATCACCATGGGCGAGACCAGTATCTTTGGTGGTACGGACAGCGGCAACGGCAACCTCCTCGTGGTACAGGACGCCACTCTACCAGGGGATGCCAACATCCTGAGCCTCTCTTTCTATGTCCGCAATGCAGCGGGTGATCTGCGCTTGGGAGTCTACGATGCGACGGGGCCCAGCGGGGGGCCGGGCAACCTCGTGGCAGAGACGGCGACTTTCACTCCCGTTAGCGGCTGGAACACCCAGCCAGTCATCACCCCCGTGCAGGTCCCGGCAGGCAACTACTGGCTTGCCTACTTCCCCTCCAGCAGCAGTCTCTCCTTTGCCACCGACTTCAGCACTGGCAGCTTCAGGGCGTCCTTACTTGCCTTTGGCCCCATGCCCCAAACGTTCCCTTCCACAATCAACTATCAGGGTACGACACACTGGTCGCTTTATGCGACACTTAATACAGTACCGTCGATATCCGAACCAATGCCACCCACGGAAACGGTAGCCACTCCTCTAAACGGTACGGGTTCAGTCACACTGCAGTGGGATCCCGTTTCAGACCCCCAGGTCACCCAATATGAGATCTGCTACGGCGTAGCCAGCGGCCAATACGCGACACCCTGCATCGTCGCCAATGAGCAGGGTCCAGCGACAAACACCAAGACTATCACCGGCCTGACGGCCGGTAAGACCTATTATTTCGCCGCCCGGTCTGCCAACCACCTGCCGGGTGTCTATAGTGCCCTCTCTAACGAGGTCAGCACCACGGTTCCTGCTGCGTCCTTGACGACCATCTCGGTCACGCCAACCAATACGACGACTCAAGTTGGCGCCACGCTGCAGTTTGCCGCCACCGGAACTTACTCCGACGGCAGCACCAAGAACCTCACGAGCCAGGTGACCTGGACCTCTTCCAAAACGAGTGTGGCCACGATCAGCGCCGGACTCGCCTCGGCGGTGGGCGCCGGTACGGCCGCCATCTCCGCCGTCATGGACGGCATTGCCGGGAGCACGACGCTCACGGTGCAGGCCCCGCCGGCAGCGACCTTGAGCTCGATTGCTTTGACGCCGCCCACACCGACAGTCCAGACCGGTTCCACGCAACAGTTTGTCGCCACGGGAATTTACACTGACGGCAGCACCAAGAACCTCACCAGCCAGGCGACCTGGACCTCTTCCAAAACGAGTGTGGCCACGATCAGCGCCGGACTCGCCTCGGCGGTGAGCGCCGGTACGGCCACCATTTCCGCCGCCGTGGACGGCATCGCCGGGAGCACGACGCTCGCCGTGCTGGCCCCGCCGGCACCGACCCTGAGCCTCAATCGCCCTGACGCCGCCCGCACCGACAGTCCAGACCGGTTCCACGCAACAGTTTGTCGCCACGGGAACTTACACTGACGGCAGCACCAAGAACCTCACCAGCCAGGTGGCCTGGACCTCTTCCAAAACGAGTGTGGCCACCATCAGCGCCGGACTCGCCTCGGCGGTGGGCGCCGGTACGGCCACCATTTCCGCCGCCATGGACGGCATCGCCGGCAGCACCACGCTTACCGTGCAGACTCCGCCCGCACTCGTTTTGGAGGTTGGGGAGATTCTGATCGACCATGAATGGCAGAGAATCGACTTCGCCAGCGAATTCGAGGACCCCATCGTGGTCGCCAAGCCTATGAGCGGCGATGAAAGCGACCCGGCGGTGATCCGGATAGACGGCGTCGATCGGGACGGATTCTCGATCCGAGTGCAGGAATGGGACTATCTTGATGGATCCCACGCGAAAGAGACGGTGAGCTACATCGTCATGGAGCGCGGAGCCCATCAGCTGCCCGATGGAGGCTGGGTTGAGGCTGGGCGCCTGGAGACCAATGCAACCAATGCGTTCGTACGGGAGGGCTTTAGCGCGCCCTTCGCAGAGGTCCCGGTGGTCCTTGCCGTGGTCACCAGCGCTAACGAGGGAGACGCCGTTGCCACCCGCATGCGCAACATCAGTGTCACGCAATTCGACGTTGGAATGCGGGAGCAGGAGTTCAACAAGCAAGAACACACGATGGAGGCCATTGACTACATCGCCTGGGAGCCGTCATTCGGCGTGGTGAGTGGGATTCGCTATGAGGTCGGCCTGATGGACAGCGGCGTGACTCAGGACGCGAAGACTCTCGTCTATCCAAGTTCCTTTGCGCAGGCTCCGCTCTTTCTTGCAGATATGCAAACGACCGCCGGGAGTGACACGGCGAACCTGCGCTGGAGCAATCGCAACGAGGCGTCGGTCGATGTCTGGGTCTCGGAGGAACAATCGAAGGATACCGAGCTCAGGCATGTGGCGGAGTCCATCGGCTATCTCCTGCTGGAGCCGCCGCAAGGTGATGGGGGTGGTAACGGCGTCTGCGCCACGCCTTGCAGTCTTTGGGACGACGCGGCAACCCCAAGCGTCCTGACAAACTCAACCACCAGAGCGGTCGAGCTCGGCGTCAAGTTCCGCAGTAACGTGGATGGCTTTATCACGGGCCTGCGCTTCTACAAGAGCTCACGCAATACGGGCACTCACACCGGCAGCCTGTGGAGCAGCACCGGGCAGTTGATGGCACAGGCAACCTTCACCAACGAGACGAGCTCAGGCTGGCAGCAAGTGGATTTCGCGACTCCAGTCGCGATTCAGGCCGGAACCGTCTATGTGGCTTCCTACCACACGGATGTAGGACGGTACTCGTTCGATCGGGGCTACTTCGCGTCCTCGTATGGCAACGGTCCCCTCGAGCTACTGGCCGATGGCGAAAGTGGCGGCAATGGGTTGTATCGGTACGGCGGGGGCGGCTTCCCGACCAACACGTACCGCTCGAGTAATTATTGGGTCGACATCGTCTTTACCACTCAATGATGCCATGAGCCTTTCTGCGCCTCAATTGAGTCGAGAGACAGGGGGCTGAGAGAAGACGACTCGATACGCGGCATGACGGCATCCCAATCGGGGTGCCGTCTTTTTGTCTGGCCCCGTCGGAACAGTGTTAACTGGCGACCGCCGGTACATCCTAGTCGGGACGCCTGAATCGACTTATGTTAACCTCGACCATGCAGATCCGGGATTGAGGTTGCCGTTGTTCCCACGTCGGGCCTTGGGGCCCCAGCGATTCTCAAGAGTCGCGTCTCTTGGAACGTGGGCTGATCGAAGCTATGGACGGGTTCGATCGGCCTTTCCTAAAGGTTTGATCGCAGTCAACTGGTGAGAGTAATGAGATCGGGACTTCCTGTCGGTGGTGTGATTGCGTGGCGCTGGCTGACGGCCGCGGGCCTCGCGTTCGCAATTTGCATAGCGGTGCTACCGGCCCTGTCGCAGGCCGCCGTGGGCGATGACTATGTGATTCACCCCGGTGATATGTTGAACGTATCGGTCTGGCGTGAGCCGGACATGGATCGCACCCTTCTGGTTCGTCCAGACGGCGGCATCTCCTATCCACTCGCGGGTGATCTGATGGCGGCCGGGCAAACGGTCGCACAGCTGACGAGCAGCATCGCGGCAAAGCTCACAGAGTTCATACCCAGCCCGGTCGTCACCGTGTCACTCCAGGAAAATCTCGGAAACCGGATCTATGTGACCGGCCGGGTGGCGCGGCCCGGCGTCTACCTGATCAACCAGGACGTGAATGTGGTCCAGGCGCTGGCAATCGCCGGCGGGCTGACGCCCTTTGCGGACCGCGATGACATCAAGATCCTGCGCCGGGAGAACGATAAGGAGCGAGCCATACCCTTCAATTACAAACAGGTTCAGCGCGGGGAGCGGCTCGAACAGAACATCAACCTGCTGCCCGGGGATACCGTCCTGGTACCGTGATGGCTGCACAGCAGGATGGTGGCGGGACGGGGGCTTCCCGCATTCGGCGTGCGGGCCCCATTCAACGTGCTGCGTTTGCGGCTGCCTGCTTGGCGGGGCTGCTCGGGTCCGGGGCGGCTACTGCAGAACGGTGGCGCCTCGAGCCGGCCGCGAATCTGGAAACAGGTTATGACGATAATGTGCGTCTCACTTCGAGCGACGCGGAGGATGCGTTTTCCGTCAATCTGAATGCGATTCTCAGGGGCATACGCAGCAGCGAGGTCTCGGATGTCGGTTTCGCCGTCGGCCTGGCCGGCAGCCGTTATCCCGGAGTCACCGACCTCGACAACGACAGCGGATTCGCCAACCTGGACTTGGCCTACCGTCTGGAGCGGCAACAGTATCGCCTCGGCCTGGGTTTCACCTCCCAGTCGACCCTCACCAGTGAGGTTGCGACGACAGGCCTGGTGCAGGTGAACCAGCAACAGAACAGTCTGACCGTGAATCCGGGATGGGGCTATCAGTTGACCGAGCGCGCCACGCTGGACCTTGCCGCAAATTACCAGGAGGTGACCTACGAAGACTCGCGCGTCCTCCCACTCTACGACTACCGTGCAGGGTCAGTGGAGCTGCGTGGAGGCTATGCGTATACGGAGCGCCTGAGTCTTACTGGGCAGACTGGGCTACGGCCGTTACGAGACCCAACAGGGCCCAACCAACGAATACGACAACGTCGACGTGATGGCCGGGGCGGATTATCGATTCTCCGAGACCATGTCCCTGTCCGCCATGGCTGGCGTGCGGCGCACCGAGCAAACGCTCGAGGGTCTCGAAGGGGCTACCCTCAGTCGTGATAGCTCCGGTCCCACCTTCAGCCTGACATTCTCACAGCAGTTTGAGGCGGGCGGTGGCTTTAGCCTACAGGCGCGCCGGGCTCTGATACCGAGCGGTTCGGCCGAGGTACTGGACACGACCGGACTCCTGGCCAGCGTCGATCTACGCCTCTCGCCGCGCTGGCAGGCCGGACTCAGGGCCACCGCCTATCGCAACCGGCAGCCGGGAGGCGAGGGGGTCCGGGGTGATCGAACCTATGCCTCGATCGAACCGGGTATCGCCTACGAGATCGACGAATCATGGCGAATCTCCGCCGGCTACCGGTTCCGTTGGGAGGAGCGAAACGATCAAGCGGATGACGCCGTCTCCAACGCCATATTTCTCAACCTGGGTTGGTCAAGGCCCTGGGACCTTTGACCGTGCGACCCATTGTCGGGCCAATCTTGCGTCCGTCGCCATCCTGGTTGCCCCTCGCGCCGTCGCGGCCTAAGGTGGGGCGCGTTGAGTGCAATGGAGTCGCTGGTAGGTCGGACTTCAGTCCGACAACCACCTCTCAGCATGCACCGACCTCCGCGTCGGGGTGAAGCCCGACCTACCTTCCGAGCAACTTAACGGGGCATTGGGATGGGGCTCGGGGATCCGCGAGCATGTGCGCCGCACTGGAGGCGTCACGCGAAATGTAGATCCGCTAGGACTCGGCTGGCGCTGTGGCTGGCGGCATTTGCTGTCCTCACCGGCAGCGGCGAGGTGGCGGCGGGTCAGTTCGAAAAGGCGTACGCATCCAACAACAAGGCGTCCCTCACCGAGTGGGGCCGACGGTACGAGAACGGCGAAGGCGTGCCCGCCGATGTGGCGCGCGCCATCCGTCTCTACTGCAAGGCGGCGAATCAGGGGCATGTCGACGCCCAATACTACCTTGGGCGGACCTATTCGCGCGGCCGCGGGGTGAAGCGGGACGACGCCTTGGCGGCCGCCTGGTTCAAGAAGGCGGCGAGCCAAGGTCACCCACAGAGTCGCAACCTGCTGCGGCTGCTCGGCGTCAAGCCGAAGGGCCGCGCCAGTTGTCCCACAGGCGGTGCGTCTCCGACCCTCGTCCGCACGTCGTTCAGGCCCAAACCAGCGCCCGCGCACCTTTCCAGACTGGTTCGGACCCTTGCCCCACAATTTCGCCTCGACCCGGATCTCGTGCTGGCGGTCGTTCAGGTCGAGTCGAACTTCGACCCGAACGCGCGCTCACCGAAGAACGCTCAGGGCCTGATGCAGCTCATTCCAGAGACAGCGGAGCGCTTTGGGGTCGGGGACGTCTGGGACCCGGAACAGAACCTCCGAGGCGGTATGGCCTATCTGCGCTGGCTGCTCGACAATTTCGACGGAGACGTCAAGCTGGCCCTCGCCGGTTACAACGCCGGTGAAGGTGCGGTGCAGCGCCACGGAGGGATCCCGCCGTTCGCGGAGACGCAGGATTACGTCCAGCGCATCAGCGGTATGCTCGATCGCTGAACGAAAAGGCGCGTCAGACGCTGATTCCGCGCCGCAGTTGGAAGGGTTGTCCCGCCAGAAGCCTGCCCGACTCAAAAAGGCGCTCGTTCACTTGAGCCGAGCTTCGTTAACTCCAGAAACCCCAGCGACCCACGACGACGACGGAAAACGCAATCAGAGCGTTACTGGTCACGTGGGCGATGATTGCGTCTCCAACGAGCCCTCGACGATACAAAGCGACTGCGAACGCCGCTCCGGCAAGTGCCCCTGCCAGCAGGTTCTGATGCAACAGCCCGAACAGCAGGGAGGACACGAGAAACGACAACCAGGTGAACTTCCCCGGTCTAACCTTCTCGAAATCCTGCGCAACAAGCTTGCGGATCAGGTAGCCGCGGAAGGCGAGCTCCTCCGCCATCGGAACAGTCACCGTGGAGCCGATCACCCGAAAACCGATCCAGACGGCGGCGAGCCAGGCCGGCAAGTCGGCTAGCTGATTGGCCAGCTCCTGACCGCTGCCGTCGCCGCTGGGGACGAGGACGGCCCAGATCGCGAACACCAGGATCCCGATCGCGACCGGCATCCAGGACCAGGCCCCGAAGAGCGGACGGTATGCCGCACGGAAGTGCCACAAGATCGCCCCAGTCGTAACCACTCCGAGCGGGTAGAAGGCATCGAAGCCCGCGGACATGGCCGCCGCAATCACCGAGGTTGCCATCAAGGTAAGCAAGGGCGCCAATAACGGAATCTCGGGCCGGATCGCCGGCGACGGCAATGCGTAGTGGCTCCGCGCGCGGTCGCGACAACCAGTGGTGTGAGATCGCGATCAACCCGAGGGTAACCAGCGTGAAGCCGATCCAACCTGCCTGGGAGTGGAAGCCGCGGGCCGCGACCTGGGGGGAGATGGACGTGCCCACTACCACGAGCGCCGTCACCCGCAGCACATTGGCGAGCCAGACGCTCAGGATCCCGATGGGAAACAGCAGAAAAGCCCTGGGAAAGTTCAGGTCTCTTCGGAACAGCCAGAGATAGGCTCGCGACGAACACGATGGCGAGCGAGATGCCCTCGTAGCCCGAGCACGCCGGGAATATTTCCACTGTAAAAGTCGAGGTTCCCAGGCGACCAACTGTCGGGTCATACGAAACCCCGGGTAGACAAGGGAAAGCAGTAGGCCACTCAATCGAAGCGTCCCCTCGGCAAGCGGCCTCCAGAGATTCTGGGCCAGCAGACCGCCCAGCCAAACCGCTGTACCTGCAGCAACCGCCAACGCCAATCTGATCCACTGCTGACGCAGCACTTTCAGCCAGGACGACGGGGGCGCCAACACGAAAAGCCAGAAGACGAGCGTCGACAAACCGGTCGCTATCCACAGCGCAAGCCAGGCGAGCGACAGGTCCGAGGCACTCGAGGTGGTCCCGAACTTCAAGAGACGTCAGGAATGCGAAAGCGAGCAACGCCAGGCCGTGCAACGTCAACCACGGCAACCAGGCGTACCCGATTTGATTGCTCAAAACGCCCAGGATGGAGCTGAGATTTGCGCTTACGGCAAGAATGAGGGCCGCAGAGAGCAGAATTGCGGCCGTGTAATGATAGCCGCCATTAAAAACAACCAGCAGGCTTCGCCACCCGGAGGCGGCGGACGCATCGGGCGCCGTGTAGACGGACGTTAACCAAAGAATTGCGCCAGCGAAAACGGTCGTGGCCGTCGTCCAGCGGATAGCAATGACGGAGGGGACACCGGATGTCCCTACGCCTTCCCGCGTGCTCAATGAAGGCACGCGATCAGCCATAACCGCACCTTAGCTGGGCTCAATCCGGGGGACAAACTCGGCCTACACTTTACGCCGGCGAGACCGCTCGCTCACCACGAGCAGTATGCCGCTCAAGAGTGCTATCGCCTGCACGCCCGCGGTCGCGTCGAATTCGGGTGCCTTGACAGACGTTCCCGCATCGATAGGCTCGGGCTTGGCGGTTAATGCGACGAGTGCGACCCCGACTGTCGATAGCGTGATGAACGAGAGAGCCAGAAGTAAAGCCTTTAAGATTGTCACGGTCAACTCCACTGTGCGCACGATTATGGCTTTCGAGCCACTTGAATAGTAGGCTAGCAGCTCGCAGGACAAAGGGTACGAGAGATCCGACGGGCGAGATCATGCGAGCGATAACCGGTTCTTTAGCCTATGTTACGTTTGCGTCTGATTCTTGTGGTTCACGCGGAGACCGTTTGGCGGCTTGGAGTTTGGAAGGTGGGACCGGGAGATGGGTGAGCTTGGCGGCGACCAGGTAGGCGACGGTGATCAGGTGTCGGTGGTACCGCAGCTGCGCGCCTTGGCCTCCGCTGGCCCGGCGTCGCTGGGTTGGCCGCTTCGATGCGCCGTCAGCCAGTTTCGAGTCGAAAAGGGTCTTGGCGACCTACTTGAGCGGCTGCCGGCCGCCGCAGCCGCGCAACAAACCAAGGTGATGGGCTCGATGGCTCAGCTGGCACCTCCGGGTTGGAAATTGGGGCCACCTGCGACGGAAAGCGCGCGTTTTCGGTGCTCCAAGGCCGTTGACGCGTCAGGTTTCGCGCTGACCGAGAGGATCGACGCCTGGTCAGCTGAGTTACGAAGCTAATTCCCCAAATCAGCATGCCAGGCGGCGTCAGGTTAAGATGTCCACGAACACGAGAGAGCGTGCGGCCGTTAACAGAGTGCCCCGCGGGAACCTGCTTCACTGCCGTATCTACAAGTCTGTCGTATTCAACGACGGAGCCGTGACATTCTTGGGAATCCAGATCCAATGTACGTAGACTATTTCGGTTTTCGCGAAGAGCCATTTAGCCTGACACCGGACCCGGCGTTCTTGTACTTCAGCCGACAACACCGCCTGGCGTATTCGTTGCTCGAATACGGCGTATTGAAACAAGCCGGCTTCACCGTCATTACCGGAGATGTTGGCTGCGGTAAGACGACCCTCATTCGGCGACTGCTCGACGAGCTGAAGCTCCAGGTCACGATCGGCCTCATCGACAACACCCACCCGCGACTCACCAATCTGGCGGAGTGGATGGCGATGGCATTTGGCCTCGTATACAAGTCAAAAGACCCGGTTGAGCTCTATGACGCCTTCGTCCAGTTCCTGCTGGCAGAACATTCCGCCAATCGCCGCGCGATACTTGTTATAGACGAAGCCCAAAACCTCGACGCCGCGTCGCTCGAGGAGCTGCGCACGCTCTCCAACATCAATGTTGGCAAGTACCAAGTCCTTCAGATCATCCTCGTCGGCCAGCCCGAGCTGAAGGCCACACTGTCCCGACCGGAGCTGAGGCAGTTCGCGCAACGCGTCGTTGCACATTACGATCTCAAGGCGTTTTCGGAAGATGAGACCCTCAGCTACATACATCACCGCCTCCAGCACGCCGGAGGACACAGTGAGATTTTTTCGCTCGACGCCTGCCGCTTGATATACCGCCAGTCGGGCGGGGTGCCGCGCCTGATCAATCTGCTGTGCGGGACCGCCTTGGTCTATGCCTACGCGGAGGACGCGCGGCAAGTCAGCCGCGATCTGGTCCAAGTCGTGCTCAACGACGGCGCGGCCGGCTTTAGCCTCGGCGCTCGGGCAGCTACGCCTATCGTGGAGCAGGTACCCGAGTTCCAGCCCGAGCCGGGGCGGGCAGCCCTGCCGACCGAAACCCAGTATCCAACGCGCATCCTCAGCGTCGAATACAACGTGATTCCGTCCGTGGACACCAAGCAGCCGTTTTCGAATCGTGTGAAGAGAAAACGCTGAACTTGTCCTCTCTCTTATTAAGACGTCGACACTTGCAACAGACCGGGTCGCGCAACCTTTTTCTTCATCAACCGCCCGCGCTAACCGCCCCGTAGGTCGGACTTCAGTCCGACTCCCCGCTCTCACAAGCCACCAGACCGCCAGGATCCCACGGCCCCAATCCCCATGGGAGGCGCAGCCCACCCCAATGCACCGCGCTGGCCGTAGGCCGCCAGTGAAACCAAAGGCCCGGATACCCAACCTGGCCGCAGATACCACGACCGGCCCGCGCCTGGACTTCCGCACGAAGTACACGTAGAGTCGCCGCCGGTCGACGGTCGCCGCCAAAACGCGGGCCCGCTCGCGTCCCGGATCCCCTACCAGAAATGTGGCGTCCCTGCAAGGATGCGGTTCAACTTTTTAACTTCGTGACCATCTGTTCATAGTTGCCCAATTCATGCCCGTTTGGGGTTTTCCCTAACGCCTAAGATCGGTTAAGGTGCCGCCCGTCGTCCAAATTCTGTCATTCGTCGCCTTTGGAGCCCGTTCTTGAAGCAGGCTTCTTCGGCTGGGGGGTTCTACTTAGCAGCGACTGATCTCGCCGACAGCACGGCGTCCTGATTCAGCCCATCAGCGAGATGGGCGCACCGTCGGGGGACGGTGTCCGCGGACGGGACGACCAGCTATCTGGATGTAAGGAAGACTTTCTGTGTATCTGCGCTTTAGCGCAGACGGTGTGCACTTGCGCCCGAAACTCACGTGGGGGAAATGCAATGACTCTGATGTCTATTGATCACGCTCGCCATCCAGCAGGGGACTCTCCCCGATGGCTGCATCGACTTCTGATCTCAGCGGTTGGACTGTTGGCGCTGACCGGCAGTGCCTTTGCCGGCCAGCTGAACCTGGCCTGGGACGGGGTCTCCGCGGCCGCCGGGTACCGCGTCTACTACGGTGCCGCATCGTCCGCCTACACCGCCAGCCAGGATGTCGGCAACAAAACCAGCGCCGCGGTGTCGGGGCTGACTGAAGGGAAAGAGTACTTCTTCGCGGTGCAGGCCTACGCCGGGACCGCCACCAGCGGCTACTCCAACGAGGTGAGCGCCGTCGTACCCACCACGACCACTGCAACCGCGCCGGTGGCGAGCTTCACCGCCAGCAGTCTCAACGTTACAACGAACCAGTCTGTGACCCTGGTCGATACCTCCACCGGCGGCACGGTGGCCAGCCGCTCCTGGAGCCTGGGCGCCGGTGCCTCGGTCACCGCACCCACCGCGCTCGCCGCGGCCACGGTGGTCACGAGCTACACGTCCACTGGGCCCAAGACGGTCACGCTCAACGTCACCGGGGCCAACGGGGTGAAGAGCAGCGCGAGCAAGACCATCAACGTGACGGCCACTGCCGCCCCGCCGGTCGCGAGCTTCAGCGCCACCCCCACCTCGGGCACCGCGCCCCTCAAGGTGGCCTTCACCGATGCCTCCTCGGGCTCGATCACGGGCTGGTCCTGGAGCTTCGGCCCAACCGGGGCCACAAGCACCGCCCAGAACCCCAGCTATACGTACGCGAGCCCCGGGACCTACACGGTGTCACACACCGTCACCGGCCCCGGGGGCAGCAGCACCAAGACCAGCTCCATCACGGTGTCGGCCCCTCGCCACCAGCGGCGGTTCCACGGGCTCATCCAGCGTCAGCACCACCGGCTTGGTGGCGGCCTACGGGTTCGAGGAGACGAGCGGCACCGCGGCGACGGATTCCTCAGGAAAAGGAAACAACGGCACCCTCTCGAATGCCACGCGCGCCACCCAGGGGAAGTTCGGGCGGGCCCTGTCGTTCAACGGGAGCAACAGCCTGGTCACAGTGGCCGACAGCGCCTCGCTTGACCTGACGAGCGGCATGACGCTCTCGGCCTGGGTTTATCCCACCAGCCAGACGGCAAATTGGACGACGGTGATCATGAAGGAGCGCAGCGGCGGACTCGCCTGGTCGCTCAACGCGAACTCCAACGCGAAGAGGCCCAATACGACTACGCGGATCGGCAACAAGGACTGGAGCGTCACCGGCGGAAGCCAGTTGCCGATAAACACCTGGACCCACCTCGCGGCAACCTACGACGGCAGGGAGCAGATCCTCTACGTCAACGGCATTCGAGTCGCTGCGCGCGCCCCAAGGGGAACCCTGAACGTCTCGGCCAATCCATTGCGTATTGGCGGCAACACGGTTTGGACCAACCAGTACTTCAAGGGCCTGATCGACGAGGTCCGTGTCTACAACCGAGCCCTCACCCAGACGGAGATCGCCGCAGTGTCCCAGGAGGCGGTGGTTCAAACGGCGCAGCCGACGCAACGAGCCGACGCAACCGACGCAACCGACGCAACCGACGCAACCGACGCAACCGACGCAACCGACGCAACCGGCCAGTGTTTGTGCCACCCCTTGCAGTCTCTGGGACGACACCGCGAGCGCCAGGTATCGCCGCGAAGTCATCGGATACCAGGGCAGTCGAGTTGGGTGTCAAGATCCGCAGTACCGTGGATGGCCTGATCACCGGCGTCCGCTTCTACAAGGGCACCGGGAACACCGGCACCCATGTGGGCCGTCTGTGGAGCAGCAACGGGCAGCTACTGGCCCAGGCGACGTTCACCAAAGAGACCGCCACGGGCTGGCAACAGGTGAATTTCGCCACCCCGGTGGCGATCAAGGCCGATACCGTTTATGTGATCTCCTACTACGCCCCGGTCGGGCGATACGCCTACGATGAAGGCTACTTCGCCTCCGGCTACACCACGGGGCCCCTGCGGGCGCTATCCAATAGCGAGGCCGGCGGCAACGGGGTGTACCGTTACGGCTCCGGAGGGGTCTTCCCCACCGGGACTTACCGGTCAGCCAACTATTGGGTCGATGCGGTGTTCAAGACGCAATGATCATCCGGGAGGGTAGCGCAGTGGTCGCCGGTCGGCACAGCCATGGCCCAGGGCACGTCGAGATCTCGTCCCGCCCTAGGAGCGCCGCCACCCGGGCGATGGGAGCGCGAAGGGAGCGCCCCGGCGGCGGGGTACCCTTCGTCACCGGAACCGGGGTCGCTGGGAGCACAAGAAACACCGTAAACATGACGGCCATGGCCGTCGCGCCCGTGGCCAACTTCGGCGC
This sequence comes from uncultured Gammaproteobacteria bacterium, assembly GCA_963698355.1. Lineage (GTDB taxonomy): Bacteria > Pseudomonadota > Gammaproteobacteria > Chromatiales > Chromatiaceae > Thiodictyon. Next base: position 15,658 of record CAVOQO010000075.1, read on the forward strand.
GAGCCGCACCTCGGGCACGGCGCAGGTTACGGTGATGTTCACCTATGCCTCTTCGGGCTCCGTCAACGCTTGGTCCTGGAACTCTGGTAACGGGGCCACCAGCTCCACAAAAACCCCCAGCTACACTTACTCGAACCCCGGGACTTACACGGTCGCGCTCACCGTCACCGGCTCGGGGGGCAGCAACACCACGAATAAGGAGCGTTGCATAACTGTCGACAGCGCCTCAGGCGGCGGCTCCGGCGGGAGTAGCCTGAGTACCGCTGGCCTGACCACGGACTATGGCTTCGAGGCAACGAGCGGGCCCCAGGCCTTGGATGCGTCGGGCAACGGCAACCACGACATCCTGACCAATGTCACGCGCTCGAGCCAGGGGAAGTTCGGGCGGGCCCGCTCCTTCAATGGCTCCAACAGCCTGGTGACGGTCAACGACAGCGCCTCGCTTGATCTCACCAACGCCACGACCCTCTCGGCCTGGGCCTATCGGACCTCCTGGGCCTATCGGACCTCCTGGGCGCGCGGCTGGAAGCCGCTCATCATGAAGGAGCGAAGCGGCGCCCTCACCTACTCGCTCAAGGCCAACTCGGACACGGGCCAGCCCAACAGCACCGTGCGCACCGGCAGCTGCGACCGCCAGTTCACGGCCGGCAGCCATCTGGGGAGCAACGCCTGGGGCCATCTGGCGGCCACCTACGATGGTTCGCGCCAGCGCCTCTACAACCGGGCCCTCTCCTAGAGCGAGATCGCGGGCGGTGGCTGAGCAGGCGGTGACGCAGAGCGCCCAGCAGGCCCAGCCGGCGAGTGTCTGCGCCACGCTCTGTAGCCTGTGGAATAACACAACGACCACGAACATGGCGGCGAAGGCGGATTACAGCGGTCGAGTCGGCTACCTAGTGGGTCGATGTGGTAGTGAAGACGCCGTGATGGCCCCGCCACCGCCCCCCACCCAAAAAAAGAGACCGCCATCTCGCCACCGTAAACCACGGGCCGCTATCTTCTCTAGGGCAGATGCAAGGCGCCCCCAAAATGGAATCTTCCTGATGAATCCCAACGTCCTTCCTCTATCGTATGGGCAAGCCAGCAGCAATTGGCGTCACTAAGCAACTAATCCGCGCAAGGCAAAAACTATGCAAATCAACCTCAACAGGAAATACCATAAAATGCTAACCTCACCTCAAACTCGTCATTTTTCCTGCACTAACTGCTCACGCCTCCGATTCTTACTATTAACTGCCCCTTTGTTAACAACCAACGCTTACGCGGCCAACTGGTACGTCGACAACAGCGCCAGCGGTAACGGCACAAGTTGGCCCCAGGCTTGGAATTCGCCAAGCGCGATCAATTGGGGAAACATTCAGCCCGGCGATACTATCTACATAGGAGCCGGCTCCTATGGAGCGCTTACGGTCGGAAAAAGCGGGACGAGCGGAAGTCGAATCTATATCCGCGCCGCTCAAGATACCAATGTGGGCGTCGCCAACTTCTCGGCCATTAGCTTCGCCCGATACGACTATGTGACAATCGATGGCGAATACAACGGCAACCGGAACTTTTCCTCTCCCTCGGTCAGCTCCGGCGGTGGCGTTTCCTGCGTATCGCCTTCTATAAAATATGTCACCCTGAATGCCACCAGTGGGGGCAACAACGGAGATGCGAACAGCACGCCATTCGACTTTCGGTGGGTGGCGAACGGCGAAATCGCGTATAACCAAATCGACCTTCGTGGATCAACCTGGGGCGCAGCGATCAATATGGTCGCGCCGCAGCACTCGTCCGCGTATGGGCAAGGATCGATTCATCACAACACAATCTATATTCCAGGTCGCACGAATAATGGGAACGGCCCCGACGGGATCCAGGTCGCCACGGGTTATGACGTTTACGACAACACAATCCAGTCTTTTGCTACAGAGAGCGGCAATAGTTCACAACACCAGGATCAGATTCAAGCCTATGGAAATAATTATCTGAGAATTTACAATAACACGTTTACAGATAGCGGCGACTCACAAATCGATATGGACATCGGAAGCTCAAGCGCCGCGCACTTCTATTTGTATAACAACGTATTCCGTCGCACCCTCAACAACATGGGCACCGTCGGGGCACGCATGTATAACTCCGGCGGTGGCTTGACATCCATCTCCGATGTTCACATAGACAACAACACATTCGTCGATTGCGCTAGAACATCCAGTTCCTATGGCGCGGCACTCCGTATACAGGACAGCAGCTCTACTGCTTACAGCAACGCAACGTTCAGAAATAACATAGTTTTCAATTGCGGCGACGGATGGCCAGCAATCTTGATTGAAGGAAAGCCTTCCGGTTGGGTCTCCTCCAACAATCTCATTAACGCGGGTTCTCAAGGTAATACGAAAATCAGTGGCCTCTCGAACGCCAACGGTCAAAGCGCAGCACCACAATTTGTCCAATACACGTCTTTCTCGCTCAATAATGACTATCACCTAACCGCCGACGACATGTCGGCGAGGAATAAGGGGGTGGCCCTAACCGAATTCAGCGCTGACAAAGCCGGGGTGAAGCGCCCGCAGGATTCGACTTGGGATATTGGCGCATACGAGGTCATGGTAGGAACACAGCCAAGTCCTCTGGCTAGTCCCCAAAATCTACGCTATGTACAGTAACATTTTCCACGGTAGAGCCTTGGGCTTACCACTGCCCCTCCGGTCGCGACATGATCGGCCCAAAGTTGACGCCGCTCTCGCGCCCAGGCACATGCTTGACATCCTGGGCGTTGGCCAAGAGCACCCGAATCCCGCGCGCCTCCAGGATCTCATAGAGCGGGATCCGATAGACGCCGGTCGACTCCATCGCCACCGTCTCGATCCGACAAGCGAGGAGCCAGTCGGCCAAGCGATGCGAGTCCCCGGTGAAGCTTTGGAACGTGCGCACCGGCTCGTCGTCGCGCTCCGGGGAACGGTGACCAGATGGAATTGGGCGCCGACATGTCATGCCGCGATCGCCAGCGCCAGTAGCGAGGCGGGTGGAGCGCCGGTTTGGGCATTTCGGTCGAGAGCGCGGAACCAACCGAGGTAGTTTTCCAGGTACGACGTGGCGACGCCGTGGAACCGAATCATCGAAGTCTTCCTGCGGCTGTGGTAGGCATTGACGTTCTGGATGTGCCACGGGCCGCGGCGACGCTCGCCGCGAGCGATGTTGACGGCCTGATGCTCGAGATGGCGGGCTCTTGCGGCGGCGGCCAGTGCAGCGCTGGCGTCGGTGCAGAGGACGGCGTCGTCGGCCAGTGTCTGCGCGAGGACCGGCCCGATGTGCCCGGCGTCGGCTTGCTCCAACACGAAGTCCGCGGTCTGCCCGGAGCGGTCGCGCAGGACCAGCACCGGAACCTGCTCCGCGGACAGCCCCCGCTTGGCGGCCTTGCCGCCGCGGCGGCGAGGCGCGCGTGCCTGCTCGGCCCGCAGTCGACGGCGCTGCCCCTTGTAGGAGCGCAAGGTGTAGGTTTCGTCGGCTTCGGCAACACCGCCCAGCGCGCTAGCGCGCACGCTGGCGGGCAGCTTCAGAAACCGGTGACGCCAGCGAAACGCGGTCGTGCGGTGCACGCCCATCTGCGCCGCGGCGCCACGCACGCTCAGGCCGTCCTCCAATGCCCTGGCTTGGATGAGCCACTTCTCGCGCTGGCGCAGCCGCGCCAGCGGCGTGCCGGTCAAGGCATTGAACGTCCGCCCGCAGGCGCGGCACTTGTAGCGCTGCAGCCCGTTGGCATGGCCGTGGCGAACCACAGGGCCGCCGTCGTCGCATCGCGGACACCTCGGCTGCGCTGGCACGCGCCCCTCGATGATCGCCAACACCGCTTGCGCCTCGTCCCCAGCGGCGAGTTGCCACTTCAGCTGTGCGAGCTGCTCGCCGCTCAGCGTCGTGATCTCCCCAAGCAGAACTCGTGGCGGTGGCGCTGCTGCTCGTTTGTACTTGGCTGTGAAGCGCCTGCGCCCGGCCTTCTCCGCCACCTCGGGGTCGGGGAGGACCGGCGCCGCCGCGACGCCCGCGCTGGGAGAGGCGACTCCAGTCGCCCTACGGGCTCCCTGCGTCGCCTCTCCCAGCGCTTCTACCTGAACCTGTTTCAATCGTGCTGCCATCGGTGATCTCCTCACCGCCCTACGTAATTTAACCGGGGGGGCTGTCTCACCTACATTGGCACAGAGGGCGGGAAGGACGCCGCGGGGCTACCGGTTACGAGCAACTAGCGTTTAATTAGTCTCAGAGATAATAGCCCCGAAAACACCTCCCGGGGCCACGCTGAGATTTTTTCTTTCTGTTCCTCTCTCTAAGATAGGCAACCTGCTCCTCTGCCAACTGCGGTCCCCCTCCCAGCAATACTTCCCAAACAAAACCCAACCAACGTATCGCACTACCTACTACTATCGGCTCCTCTCTTAGGCGCCGACCGCATTTGAGAAGCTCAAAAAGTGGATGCGAACCAAACGCCGCGTCCATCCTCCCAAGCCGAAATAGACCTTTTAGGCGACCGTCGGCACTCGATGTCGGCCTGTAGTGTCGAGCTGCGAGACAAGGTAGCGCAGCAACAGACCACCCGAAACGCTTTGCCTCGATCTGGGCCAGCCAATCCTCTCCCCCGAACTGTAGCGGCTTATAACCCTCTATTTGTTCAAAGCAAACACGACGAAACATCTGGATTCCTCCTGCCACTGCGTCCCTGGAATTACCGACGCGAGGCCTCCACTTCCCGCGCTTCCGCTCCACGATCCAGCCCCCCGCAATACCGAGCGCTTCTTCATGCCCGAAAGCACTTATAACTTGTTCATAGTAATCCTCTCGTTCCACGGCTATGTCCGCATCCTGTACACCGACGAAATCAAACGACTCCCTCCGGACATGGTCGTACGCTTGGTTCAACGCGCGATATTGCGCCCCAAAACTCCGGGCGCTCCGTCCCTCCTTCGAAATCAAACGAATAAAACTATGTTTTTTCGCAAATTCTTTAATTATCTCGGCGGTCCGGTCGTCTGAACCATCATCGACGATAAACCACACGACCGGGTGTACCGTTTGCCGCACAACTGAAGAAAGCGCTTTCTCAATATACCTCTCTTCGTTCTTCGCGGCCGTTAATAAGACAAACTGCTTAGGTTGTGTCGCCATCTCTAACCGGCCCCCACCCTTAATTAATCGCCGCCTGGAACGGTTCCTCACCCAACGCAAACCACCTCAAGCAAGCGGAGCTCCGCTCCGCTTTGTACCGACACGTTGCGGCGTCCCCTCGCTTAAGCAATCCTGCAAACCGATACCCAAGTACGCGTATTCCATGGTGCAGGACGCAAATTGTTATGTATGCGCGTACCGCGAAGAAAGAATGATGCTTCTTCCAGTAGCGAAGGTCCGCTTTCTGTTTCTCCACAAAGAACCTTACGGGGGAATTCCCGGAGCTGGCCCCACCGTAATGTATCGCCTTCGCTTCTGCGACAAAAACAACACGCCAGTCCGCATCGCGAAACCTCTTACACCAGTCCATGTCCTCTCCATAGATGAAAAACGATTCGTCCAGCAAACCCACCTCCTCCAAACAGTCGCGACGAGCAAGCCAGAAGCACCCGCTCAAAATATCCACGTCGGTAGTTACGCTATGGTCAAGATGGCCCAAGTAGTAGCCGTTAAATAACCCGCTTCGCGGAAACATGGTGTCAACTGCCAGCGCCCGGCAAAACATGTTCCAAAGAGTGGGGGCAGCTCGACAAGATAGTTGCTGCTTTCCGTCGGCACCGAAAATGAAAGGCCCCACCAAACCCGCCCGTGGGTTCGCCTCGCAATACGCCACAAGGCGCGTAATGCACCCGGGCAGTACGCGGACATCCGAATTGACTAAGGCAACGTACTCCCCCTTAGCTTGGCGAATACCAATGTTATTTGCTTTAGCGAACCCTAGGTTTTCTCCGTTACAGATAACGCGTACCCCTGGGAACTCTTCGCGCACCATCTCAACGGAACCATCAATGGAACCATTATCGACCACGATCGTTTCTAAGGACCCCGAATACGCATCCGCGCTCAAGGAGTTCAGGCACTCCGCCAGATACGACTTTGCGTTCCAGCTAACGATCACAGCGGACACCTTTTTTGAAACTGCGACTCTCACAAGCGCCCTCCTTCAGAAAAAAAGCGCCACTGTTTTGAAACCCCTGGCCCCGACACTCATCGGCCCATCCTTGTGGCCTAACCGATAGAGCGCACACTTCCGCACACGTCCTCAAAGGTGCCGAAACGGAAGCGCTCCGAGTTTTCCTTTATGTGATCAAGGAATGGCCGCAGCCC
>CAVOQO010000076.1:0-117261 GCA_963698355.1 uncultured Gammaproteobacteria bacterium
AGTCGCTCGGCATCACCGGGACCGGACAGCAGACAATCGCCGTCAGATACCCGTGCAGCTCGTCGATCGAGAGCACATCCTCAGGCGTGCTGTCGGACATCAGGAACTCATCAAGGACGTCGATCTCGGCGTCGGACAGGGGCTCATTCGCAAGGTTCATCGGTCGCCATCGGGGTCCGATCAGGTGCAGGAAGAAATCAGTGCGGCCGCGAGCAGGATCTCTCGCGGACAGACATCGTGCGTCTCGAAAGGACAGGTGCTGCCTTACCGAACCGGCGCCGTGCGTGGCGATGGTATCGGATTTCCCTACGGGTCTTCCTGATAAAGCCGTTCGCGTATCGGCACGCGCGAAACGACGCTGTCGGTAAATAGGCCGGGGGAATCCCAAGAACCGAGCGCGGACGGTACCGAACCCCTGCGGCTCTGCCTCGCCCTCGGTTGCTATCGGCTATCTCCGCCGACTCAGTCCGCGCTGGAGGTATCCTTTGCCGAACTTGCGCCGGATTGCGTCGAGCGTCTCGTCGAGCTGTTGGTCCTGCGGATGCGGTTCCGGCGCCCCGGTGCCGAACAAGTCTCCCTGCACACCGCCCTCTCCCTCCCAGCCCGACAGACCCAGTCCGATCAGCCGCACCGGCTTTCCTACCCAGGGCTCCGCCTCGAACAGAGACCACGCCGCCTGGAAAAGGTCGCCATCGCTCGCGGTCCGTAAAGGTAGCGTGCGTGAACGCGTGTGGGTCTCGAACGGACGAAAACGGATCTTGAGCGTCACCGCCGCGCCCTTGCGGCCCTCGTAGCGGGCGATGAACCCGACCTCCTGGGGCCGCCCAGCGCAGCGTATCCGTGAGGACCGCGGGGTCGGTGACGTCCTCTGCGAAGGTGGTCTCCTTCGAGATCGACTTGCGCTCGGTTGCCGGGTAAACGCGATCGTCTGCGATCCCGCGGGCCTGGCTGTAAACATGGGTGCCCGCCTGCGCGCCGAGGTTCCGCCGCAGCTCCTCGAGGGACAGGTGCCGTACATCGCCGACGGTCCTCAAGCCCAGGCGTTGCAGACGCGGCGCGGTCTTTTCCCCTACCCCGCGCAGCACCGTGAGCGGCATGGGGTCGAGGAACTCGCGCACGCGTTCGGGCAGGACTACCGTGAGGCCGTCGGGCTTGCGGTAATCGGAAGCGAGCTTGGCGATGAGCCGGTTCAGACCGATCCCAACCGAGGCGGTGAGGCCGACCGCCTCCCGGATCGCGGCTTTTGCGCGCCGGCCGATGGCCTCGGGCGGACCCACGAGCCGCTCCAGCCAGGAGACGTCCAGGTACGCCTCGTCGATCGAGGCCTTCTCAACCGCGGGAGAAATGGTCTCCAGCGCCTCCATGACCTGCCGCGAGACCCGCGCGTAATCTTCCATGCGCGGGCGGACGAAGACGGTTTCCGGCGGCAGGCGGCGCGCCGCCTCGGAAATCGGCATAGCCGAGTGGACGCCGTACCTGCGGGCCTCGTACGAGCAGGTGGCGACGACGCCTCGCTTGCCGGGCTCTGCGCCGACCACGACGGGGACACCCCGCCACAGCGGATGGTCGCGCTGCTCGATCGCAGCGTAGAAGGCGTCGAGGTCGACATGCATGACGAGGCGGGACAGGGCGCAGATTGAGGCTCCGCCGGTCTTACCGAGCAAGCGAGGTTCGATTGCCAATTGTAGCCGCGCAGCGATCCAATCGCCGCTGACCAAAAGATCCTGGTCACGCCACCGGCGGGCGAGAGCAGTGTCCCCCTGCCTCGCGGATTGCCGCGCCTGTCCCTCCGCTCTACTCGATGATCCCCTTGGCCCTCAGGCTTGCCCGGGTCAGTGCTTGGCGTAAAGGAAGGTCCGCTTTGCCGCGCATGTCGATGTTCATGGCGAAGATCCAGGTCGCGCCGGGCTTCTCGATGTAGCCGACATACCAGCCGATCTGCGGTGTGGACCGCGCGGCCCAGCCGGTCTTGGCGCGAACACTGTAGTCCTCGCCCTGCTCCATCAGCATCACCTCACGCAGTCCGGCATAGGACGATGCCTGGTAGGGCAAGGTTTGCAGAATCACCTGGCGCAAGAAAGCGACCTGTTCCTCGGCGCTAACCGTGAGGGAGCCGTCGAGCCAGAAGGCGGTGTCGTCGAACGGCTCCTGGAGCCTGCCGTAGCCCGCGCGAGCCAGGTGGGCCCGATAGCGGTCGCCGCCGATCCGCCGGGCCAATTCCTGGTAGCACCAAACGCAGGAGACCGCGTACGCGCTCTTGATGGTGTGATCCTGGTTCCAGTCGGGAAAGTTGTGAACACGCCGGCCCCAGGGGAGCACCTCGTCAAGCCCTGAAAGCGCCCCCTCTTCCAACGCGATCAGTGTGTTGAAGATCTTGAAGGTCGACGCCGAGGGAAACCGCTGCCCTGCCCTCGTCTCGTTGTGCACGTAGCTCCGGTTTCCATCGCGCTTCGCGATGACGATGGTGCCTTCGACACCGGCGTCCGAGAACAGGGAGGCAATCTCGGCGTCTTCGGCGTGGCCTTGCGTGGCAAAAACAATCGCAATGAGCAGCGCGAGTATCGGTCGCATCAGCGTCGAGGTGCAGGTTGTAACGGACCACAGCTTACGCACACGGCCCCTGCTGCGCAGCCCGATCGAGCCGCGTGCCGACTGCAAAGGGCTTCGGGGGCTGGCACATTTCCTGATCCCAGCCAGCGGTTGGCGCCTCAAACGATCACCGGCTCCGGTTCCAGCCGGACGCCGAACGCCTCCGCCACTTTTTCCTGCACCTCCCGCGCCATGGCCAGGATCTCGGCCCCGGTCGCGCCACCGCGGTTGACCAGCACCAGCGCCTGCTTCTCGTAGACGCCGGCGCGGCCCCGCGTGGCGCCCTTCAGGCCCGCCGCTTCGATCAGCCATCCGGCGGCGAGCTTGACGCTCCCGCCGGGCTGCGGATAGCCGACGAGCGACGGGTACCGCGCGATCAGCGCCTGGTGCTCCTCACGCGAGACGATCGGGTTCTTGAAGAAGCTGCCGGCGTTGCCGATGACCGCGGGGTCGGGCAGCTTGCGGCGCCGAATCGCCACCACGGCATCGAAGATCGCGCGCGCATCCGGCCGCGCCCTGTCCCTCTCCTTCAGTTCCCGCTCCTTCAGCTCCCGAGTCAGGTCCGCGTAGCCTTCCACCGGCCGCCACCGCTTGGGCAACGCGAGCGTCACCGAGAGGATCAGGCGGCGGCCGGCCAGCGCATGCTTGAACAGGCTGTCGCGATAGCCGAAGGCGCACTCGGTGGCCGTCATGCGCACGAGGCGCTGGGACGCGAAATCCCAAGCCGCCAGCGAGTCGAAACGCTGGGCCAGCTCCAGGCCATAAGCACCGATGTTTTGGATCGGCGCGGAGCCACAACTGCCAGGAATGAGCGCTAGGTTCTCGAGCCCGGGACGCCCCATCGCCAGAAGCCGCTCGACGGTTGCGTGCCAGTTCTCGCCGGCGCCGACCTCCACGAGCCAGGCGTCGCCCGCTTCGCCAAGCTCCCGCAATCCCGGGACCTCCACCTTGATCGCCAAGCCGTCGAAGTCGCGGGTCAGCAGCAGGTTGCTGCCGCCGCCGAGCACCAGCCGCGGCAGCCCAGCGAGCCGGGGATCGGCGGTCAGCGCGGCGAGATCGTCGGCGCTGCCCACGCGGCAGAACCAGCGCGCCCGCGCCTCGACGCCGAAGGTATTCAATCCGCGCAACGGGAACTGTTCGTGCAATCTCGGGCGCATCGGCGGAACGGGCGTCGGTCGTTGGTGGAACGTGTGGGCCGCGCGGTCGCCCCGTCGCCGGTGGGTCCCACCGCCCACAAGGGGTTTTGCTTGGGGTCGAACAGCTCGGCGGCGGCCGGCAGGGCGCGTATCTGCTCGAAGCAGTGGAGCAGGTAGTCCCGATCCGAGTGGGTGCGCCGGTCCGGGTGCTTGAAGTACAGCTCGTGCTCGTCCAGCGCCCGCGCTCGCCGCTCCCCGGGACCGGAGATCAGCGGGGTCGGAATGAGCCGATTGTCCTCCAGGAAGCGCACGAACACGCAGCCCAGGATCCAGGCCACCGCCGCCTGGGTGAGGAACTCGTCCCGCCAGACCTCGTAGCCATCCCCCGTGCGCCCGGCCTCCTTCGCGGCGCGGTACTGCCCCCGTAGGTTGGTGTCGATCTCCGCCACCTCCTCTACCCGCTCGCGCAGGTCCCCCTCCAGCCCCTTGAGCAGGCGCTGCAGGTCCTTCAATAGCTGCGGTGCGTTGATCATCGATCCGCCAGGGTCTTCAACAATTGCCCGATGGCATCGATGAAGGCTTCCGCCCGGCTCACGGCCCAATCTGCCTTGTCCTCTGGCATCCTCACCCCCGTGTAGTCTCCCGCTTGCCGTAGCTCGGACGCAGCATTCAATGCCTTGCCCAATTCGACGGGGATCTCGCCCGTCTTGACGAAGCGCAGGCTGAAGGCCGAGATCAGGCCGCTGTGGGTCTTGGCGTTCATACCCTCGTCGTCGGTCCCCGCCGCAGCAAGGGCAGCCCTCGCCGCATCGAACATGGCGTAGTAGGCGCGGTTGCATGCGCCGTCGGTGTCCCCCGCCTCGAGCAGGAGGCGGCCGGATGCGAGGGCGCGCGAAGCCTTGTCCATAAGGTCCGCCGGGGTCACAGCCTAATTCCCTCTCTCGCGATGTTTCTGATCAGCCTTGGGTTTGCAGCATGATCAGGGTCTTCCCACTCGTCCTCCCAAACGGGCAGGGGCTGGATCAGGATGCCGGTTTCCAACAGGACCTCGTAGGCGATATCGGCCAGGGCGAGCTTAGTGTCGAGAAATGCGCCGTGCCGCCCGTGCAGCAGGACGGCGACATCCGCGTCGCTGTCGGGGCGATGGTCGCGCCGCGCCCGGCTGCCGAAGAGGATGGCTCCGTCGAGATCGTAGGCGTCCGATACGCGCTGAACGAACAGCCGCACGGCACTCTCCGTTTGCGGTTCCAGACCCGAGTGATGTCGCTGTTTCATATGGTCAGACTACGCGCCCGCGACCTTTCCGCAAATCTCTACTTCTTTCTGGATGGTTACGACGCCATGGCCTGGGGTTGATGGGCCGCGAGCCAGAGGTCCGGGATGCGGGCCCATTGTGCGCTGGTGAAGACGGGCACCGGTTGGCCGTCCAGGGTCGGTTTCTGTTGCTGGCCGTCGGACGGGATGAGGACCCACAGGCCCGGGGGGCCGCCCTCGCGTCCAGACGCCTGCATCAGCTCGCCCAGGAGGCTCATCGCCCCGTAACGGGCAAGCAGGCCCGGATTGGTGAGGAGCACAGGGCGCGGGGCCTCCGCGAGCTCGGCCTTCACCAGGGGCAGCGCCGAGCGCACGACCCGCTCCAGGTTGCCCCAGTCGCGGCTGGCGTCGCGCTCGATCGCGGGAACCGAGTCGGCCTTGAGGACCATGCGCCAGTCGATGCGCTTCTCGCCCGCGAATGCCTTCATGTGGCGAATAAGGAGGCCGTCAAGACTGCGGACCTCGACGGGGTATTGGGCGGCGAGGATGCGCTCGGCCAGGACGGCGTGTCCGGGTGAGACCACGAGGGCGAGAAAGTGCTGATTCTCCACCGAGTAGCGCAGGCGCTGCTCGAACTGGTCGACCTCGATCTTGTCGGCCGGTACTTCTTCGAAGCGTCGCACAACGCTGGTGATGCGCGTGAGCGCCGTGGCGGAGACAACCGTCGTGAATTCCCGAAGGGGCGAGACGTAGGCGCCCTTCCCTCCGCGCGCCTCCGGCTGCCATTTGAGCTCGCTGCCCGCCTCCGCCAGCAGCGTATCCAGATCCGGGCGGTCCGGCAGGGGCTCCGCGTCCGGGTAACGACCGGCAACGCGCTCCCGGACCTGTTCGGGCGTCAGCTCTTTGGCACCTGCGAGGGCGCCGAGGGCGAGCTTGAGTGCGCGGGCGGCGGGCATGCCACGCGGATAGAGCTCCAGGCGGCTGGAGAGTGCGGCGTTCCCGGAGGTGACGGCGGCGAGCTGAAGCAGCCGATTCGTCGCGGGGCGGGTGACACCGGGTGGCGGCTCGACGGACTGTAAGGCCTCCAGCACGCGACCCGGGGGGCGCAGCGGATCTTCCATTGCGAGCTCATCCGCGCGCTTGCCGAGGGCCTCCGCGTAGTCGGCGAGACGCTCCCCGTCGATGGACGGGGTGCCGTCCTCCGCCAGCTCGTCGCGGGCGACCAGGATGCGACCGTTCGGCGCAAGCCGCCGCACGACCCAGCGCGCAGCAGCGCGGTCGCGCTCGGTCTCCACCCCTGCCCGCACGACCGCCAGCGCCTGGCGGGTGCGTACCGGCTCGCCCTGCACGGACCCGCGGCTCGCGAGCAGGGCCTCCGCCAGCTCTGTCGTGGTCATCACCCCGCCCTGGGTTTCGAGCAGGGCGGCCATGTCCTCGCGCAGCCCGGTCATGGCGGGTGTCTTCAGCCAGCGCTGGCGGGCGCTGGCGATGGCGTGGCTGATGGTGGCCGGGTTGACCGTCAGGTGACGCGCGACCTCGCTCTGGGTCGGCCAGCCGGCAAGCGTGTCGTCCGTGAGTCCAAGGAGGCTCGCGACGGCCTGGGCACTGGCCTTGGCCTCACTGGTGCGCGCCGCGGGACCAGCAGCGCGGCGAGCACGTCGATGCTTGGGGCTTCGTCCGCCCCAGCGGGGGCCTCCGCCTCCTCCACCGGTAGCTTCTTGGGCTCGACGGCGGCCTCCGGGAATCGGTCGGCGAGTCGCTCCATGCACTCGGCCAGCTCGCGCCGGGTCTTGCTGCCCACGCCGCGCAATCGGCGGATCTGGGCCAATGGGTAGTGGATGAGGTCGCGGACGCCATGCAGGTTGGCCCGCTCCAGGGCGTTCAGCGCACGGGGGGATAGACCCAGCTCGGATAATCGCGTGTCGAGGGTCGCGTCGGCGAGCGGGGTGACAGGGGCGCGTTCGTCGCCATGATCCGTGCCCACCTCAGCGCGAGAGGCGCCGGTGAAGACGCCCCGCCAGGCGGTCAGCATCTCCTGAGCGTTGTCGAATCGCCCTCGGTAATCGCGCTTGAGGGCCTTCTTGAAGAAGGCGGTCATGGGCTCGCGCAGCGTGGTGTCGAAGGCATCCCGGTCGAGAGCCGCTTCGTCGTCAATGACGGCGGGGTCGCTCTGCCCATCGCCGCAGACCGGGAAGCCCCCAGTCGCCATCTGGTAGAGCGTGACGGCGGCGGCGAAGCGCTCCGCGTAGGCGTCCCAGCGAGGGGGCCTGCGCAAGGCGAGGAAGGGGTCGAGATACGGCACCGTTCCGGCGCGAACGTTCTCCGCGGGTGTTTCGGCGAGCGAGAAGTCGAAGAGCACCAGGTGGAGTTGCTCGGACTTGCCCATAAGCGCGACGCCGAGGTTCTCCGGCTTGATGTCACGGTGGGGGACGCCCTCCTGCTCGAGCCAATCCACCACCTGGAGCAGGTCGTCGCCGAAGCGCTCCAGCAGCTCCAGGTGCAGGCGACCCTCTTCGCGCAGGCGCTGGGCAAGGGTCTTGTCCCCGGCCTTGTCCATGAGGATACCGACGCGCCCCTGGTAATCGCGCTCCTCATGGAACTGCACGATGAACTGGTGGCGGCGCAGCTTGCGGAGCACCTCGGCCTCGGCCTTGAGCCGGGCGTTGTCGGCGGGCTCCAGGGCGACCTTTAGCACCTGCTCCTTGCCCCGGTGATCCACCAGCAAGGCCAGGGAGGACGCACCCTTGCCAAGGCGCTTGGTGACGATCAGACCATCGACCAGGATATCGCCGGGTTTGGCCAGGGTGGGGTCATTGACCATGCCCTCCCTCGGCTCGGGGGTGGTGATCTCGTCCTCGAACTTTTCCAGCTCGTCCAGGAAATCGACAACCGAGTCGAGCCGACCCGTGACCTGCGGTAGGTGCTGAACTGGATGAGGTATTGAAGGGACTCTGCCGCGCCGTCGAGCACGGAGGAAATCTGCAGGCCCTTCCCCTCGCGCAGCTTCTCGCCCAGATCGCAAAAGGTGCGGGCGGGCGGCGCACCGGAGAACAGGTGGTACGCGAGGGCACCGAGGGAAAAGACATCCGCCTGCTCGCCGGCGTCGCTACGCTCGGCGAGGGCCTCTGGGGCCATGTAGACCGCGCTCGCCTCCTCGATGAAGTTGGCGAGATGGCTCGTCCTGGAGAAGCCGAGGCTGGTGGTGCGGCTTCCGAGCGGTTCGCGGGCGGCGGTCTGCCAGTTGAACACCTGAAGTTGCGGGGATTCCGCCTCGGGGTCGAGCACCAGGATGTTCTGCGGACTGAGCGCTCGGTGGAAGAGCCGCTTGCCGTGGGCGTAGCGCACCGCCTCGGCGATCTGGCGCAGCAGGTCGAGTCGATTGTCCACCGTGAGGCGGTCGCCGCGCTCCGAGAGGTAGTGATCCAGGCGCTGGGAGCTTGGAAGGTACTCATAGACCAGGGCAGGGCCACGCTCGTGTTCGGTGTAGCCCTTGGCGCGGAGTATTCCGGGGTGGTTGATGCCGTTGAGGACGGCGTATTCGCGTTTCACATCTGCATAAGTGATCGCATGCCCACGGGCAGCAAGCTCCTTGCGAAGCAGATAGAGAGAAAAGCAGACGCCGCTTCGCGGCAGCCCTCCTGTCTCGCCGTGGAAACTCAGCCCCGGTTTGGTGGCGAGCTTCCGCAGCGCATCCTCAACGAATTCTTCGCGCGCGGAGGGAGAGTAGTAGCGCTCCACTGCATCGAAGTCGAGGATGGGCGCAGGATACAGGCGCAACAGGTAACCGCGATCCTTGTGCCGGAATGCCCGCTGCATGGATGGCAAGAAGCGACCGTTGACCCGTAGCGATGCCATCTGCTTGCGCGAGCAGCAATACTTGGGCACGGCGTCCCACAGCTCGATGGTGTTCGAGCGCTTGCCGCGCTCGCTCTCGGTATTGCAGACGAAGCTCTGAAAGAGCACGAGCTTGGGGTCAGCGAACGCCTCTTGGGATGGCTTGGGAAGCCGCCGACAGCCCGCCTTCGTCGGCACGATTCTCGCCGACGGTGAAGGCGTGTCCCTAGGGTTCCTTGACCAACGATGATCTGCACGCGTGAGTCAAGTTTGCGCAGGGCTCAGTTTTGCCTGATCGAACAGGGCGGCGAACGCTTGGTCTAGGCGGCGCATGGCGGTGGCGACAGGTCGGTTGGGCGCCTTGGGGCAGCCGTCGAACAATTGGGACAGCCCCGGGCGCAGGATGCGGCTGTGGACCTTGGTGAAGAACAGGGCAACGCGGAGCCCAGGTTGGTGACCCGGTAGCGGTGGCTATGCGGGATCCGTTCGATGAGGCCATGCAGACGCAGTCGGCGCAGGTCGTAGGTCATGCGTCCGGGGGAGTAGGCGTCGCCGGGCACGGACAAAGCCTGCGCCATCCAGTCGCGCATCGAGGCGTTGCGGAACCCCTCGGGCAAGGCCCAGGAATAGGCACAGGACCTGCAACAGGGCCAGCACCCGGGCATCGTCGAAGCGCAGACCCGGAGACGCGTTGGCCGTCGACGACCTGCGCTTGGGTGACCTGATCGAACACCCCCTCGGCCAGGGTACAGTCCTGGGCGAGGGTCTCGACTTCGAGCAGACGGCGGTTGGCATTGAAGCCGATGGCCCGCAGGGCGGGCAGGTTGGCGAGGCTACGTCCGACGCCGAAAGTCATGGGTGTTGTTGATCGTGGTCTCGGTGCGCAGGGCGCGCCCTTCCTTGAAGTACTGCTTGATCTTGGAGGATTTGTAGCCGACGTGCAGCGAGGGGATGACCCCTTGGGTAACGACGCGGGTGTGGAACGAGTCCCCGGCGTGCGTTTGGTGATCCTCCGCTCGAAGATCAGGCTGACCTTGGAAGGTCGCCCCAGGTCGAGGTTTTCGCGGATGATCGCCTCGAACAGGTGACGCCCGGACAAGGGCCGGTCGAACACCTGGGTGCGGGAGAACTCCGCTTGCAGGATGGACAGTTGTGGGATTGAAGCCGGCCGCGTGGTCCGCGGCGGCGAACGGATCGGGCAGACGTGCCAGCCACTTGGCCACCAGGGCCGCGATCTTGGTCTCGTCCAGTTCGTCGAGGATCTGCTGCAAGCGCGCCGGATCGGCACACGACAGGACCCCGTTGTCCAACGCCTCGAAGGCGATCCCCTCCTTGGCCAACTGCCGCTTGGCGTACTCATGGCCGTTGAGGCAGACCCGGGCGGTATAGGGGAAGTAGGAGGAGAACTTGATGAACAGCGGGCCGAAGTCCTCGTCCACCAGGTAGAAGTAGTAGTGGTTGCACATCACCGAACTGCGGTTGAGCCAGGGATAGGGCTGGCCGGTGTGTACGCTGATCTTCTTGATCACGCGGAAACTGGCGAAGCGCTCTTGTGCCTTGCCGATGTAGAGCACGCCCTCGGTGGCAGAGAAGTCCTTGAGGCGCTCGCCGGGTCACCTCGTCCTTGCGCTGCCCCTTGGCGAAACGCGACGATTTCGACCCCCTCGTGTTTGGCGAAATCATGGATCGCCTTGACGAAGGCGTGGCTCATCGGTGCCATCAGCGTGGTCGAGGCCACCTTGGCCCCGCGGTGGACCTTGAAGAAGGTCGCCACCCCGCCGCCGGTCTGCAGCATGGGCTGATACAGGTTCAGGTACAGCCGGTCGATCCCTTCGACATCCAGCACCACATGTCCTTCCAGCAACTCGCGCACCGTTTGTTCTACCATGACAGCAGGCCCCGGTTGACATCTTGGCTGCAAGCCACCACGCCGCTTCGCGCGGCTACCAACGGGAGCATAGCCTCCCGTCGATCAACCGGGGCCGCCTAACCCACCCATGCCTCGTCGGTCTGAGGCGGAGCCTCTAGACATTGGGTCGCCGCCTCCGTGCTGGGTATTGGAGCGGACGGGCACGCCTAACGGACATCGCTTGCCCATGCTCGGAGTCTGACGCGAGTTGCACGGTCGTCGCGCAATTGGGCAGCGCGCCATGCTCAGGCGCGACGTGTTGGTCGTTCATCACCGATGGCGCGCCGCCCCCGTCCGCGCGCCGCGGCGTCTCTACCTCCCTCGGAAGAGCCCGCACACCAGCACAGCGGCTGAGGCGACAGCGGGTACAACTCAACCCCGCGCGGTCGTCCCATCCCTGTCCCCTACCCTAGCGCGCCCCGTCACCAACCCGACGTCGGCCCCCTCCAGCAGCGCCGGGACCGGCACCTCCAGGGCCTTCGCGAGCAGCAGGAGCACCGCTACCGACGGACAGCGGTCCGCCCGCTCGATGGCACTGATGCTGGCCTGGCACAGCCCACGCGCACCGCCTGCCGTTTTCTTGACCCGCAGACTCAGCTCGGTCTGGGTCAGTCCGAGCGACTTGCGCGCCGCTCGGACATTGCGCGCGATCGCCTGTCTGACCTGACTATGCACTGTTATCGCCCATGTGTATGTCTCTTAGCTATTATCTGTAGCGATCCCGTGGGATATGGCTGTAAGCTCTGGAACTCGTGAGACTCCCGGCGCAGACTAACTGCGTGACAGTCGAAACCCCCATCAACGGTGCACGCCTCAAGGCGGCGCGCAAGAACGCGGGATTGCGCCAGCATCAGCTCGCCGCCCGGGTCGGCACGACCCAGGGTCACATCTCGTCGATCGAAGTGGGCCGACGCGGCGCCTCCATCGAAATGCTGACCCAGATCGCCAACGTGTTGCAGGTCACCATCGGATGGCTTTGTGGCGGAGCCAACCCGAACCTGACCTCCCCGGGTCCGATCAGCGCGGAGTCGATCCTGGACGATGCCGCGAGTCCGCCCGGGCTCGTCGCATTCGCTGGCGATCAGAAACTGGTCGCGGCCCTCGCCGTTCAGTCCGATGAGTGGGGCACACTGCGCGCGCTGCTCCCGGGGGGGCGTCTCACCAAGCAGGGGTACCTGATGGTCTTGCTGGCGATTCGCGCGAACCTGGATGACACGCAGGGCGTAGCGTGACGCGATCGTGGCGCGCGAGGGTCACAGCTTGTCCGATCGAGTCCCATCAAGCCACGACATCGCGGGGCAGGATGTGCTAACTTGTTGGTTATTCGATTGTTGGACTGCTGGTTGTCGCCTTCGCAATCCGGAAGTCGGGGGTTTGATCCCCCCCTGCTCCAGCATAAAAACATGATGTTACGAGAAGCCGGCCTAGAGCCGGCTTTATCGTAAGTGCCTGGTTTAGCGAAAATCGGCAAGGAATGATTCTGGTGTCGAACCCGTCGGGTAAATCCGCCGTGAAACTCGAATCCCGAGACCTCGATCCCGAGCTCGCCGTGGAGTTTCCGCTCGACCCGGGCCTTTGCCATCTGAACCATGCGGCCGTCGGGCCCTGGCCGCGCCGCACGGTAGAGGTCGTGACGCGTTTCGCCGAGACCAACGGGCGTGTGGGCTCGGAGCCCTATCCCGAGTGGCTGGCCGTGGAACAGCGCTTGCGGGAGCGGCTTGCGAGGCTGATCGGCGCGTCCTCGGCGGCGGACATCGCACTCGCCAAGAGCACCTCCGAGGCACTGTCTCTGGTCGCCTACGGGCTCGACTGGCGGCCCGGGGACAACATCGTCGGTATCGCGGAGGAATTTCCCTCAAACCGCATCGTTTGGGAGTCTCTGGCGTCTCGCGGCGTGACTTGGCGCGGGCTCGCCCTGTCGGGGTCTGCGGACCCGGAGGCGGACCTGTTCGCCCTGTGCGATGGAGGCACGCGTCTCATCGCCGTGAGCTGGGTGCAGTACGCGCGGGGACTGCGTCTGGACCTGGCGGGTATTGGCGACTTCTGCCGCGCTCGGGGCATCCTGTTCTGTGTCGATGCCATCCAGGGTCTCGGCGCCCTGCCCTTCGACGTTGGCGAGATCGGGGCCGACTTCGTGGCAGCGGACGGCCACAAGTGGATGCTCGGACCCGAGGGCCTAGCCTTGCTCTATGTGCGTCCAGCCCTCCGAGACCGACTCACACTTCACGAGTTCGGCTGGAACATGGTCGAGCACCGGGGGGACTATGACCGCACCGACTGGGCGCCGGCGCAGGACGCGCGCCGCTTCGAGTGCGGCAGCCCAAACTTTCTCGGGATCCACGCCCTGGAGGCAAGTCTGTCGCTGCTGGAGGAGGTCGGCCCGGACCGGGTCGCCGCGGATCTGGGCGAGCGCGTCGATCACCTGGTCGGACTGATCGACGCACGGGGCCTGGAGCTTCTTTCAACCCGGGAACCGGAACGGCGGGCCGGCATCGTCACCTTCAGGGCGGCCGGCGTGGACTCGGCCTGGCTCCATCGGGCACTGATGGCGCGGCGCGTGCTCTGCGCCCAGCGTGGCGGAGGCATCCGCTTCTCACCCCATTTCTACACCCCGGTCGCGGTCATCGACCGGGCCATGGATACCGTCGCCGCCCTCGTCGCATCCAAGCGTCGGGGCTGAGCCCACCGTCAGCGGGTGGGTCAGCCCCCCGCCCAGGCACGGTCACAACCAGCCCTTGCGCTTGAAGTAGAGCAGCGGGAGCACGGCCGATACGAGCATGATGGCGATGGCCAACGGATAGCCGTACGCCCAATGGAGCTCAGGCATGTTATCGAAGTTCATCCCGTGGATGCTGGCGATCAGGGTGGGCGGCAAAAAGGCGACGGCCGCCATGGAGAAGATCTTGATGATCTGGTTCTGCTCGATGTTGATGAAGCCCTGGGCCGCCTGGAGCAGAAAGTTCACCTTCTCAAACAGATAGTTGTTGTGAGGCAGCAGGGCATCGATCTCGGACATCAGGTATTTCAGCCGCTTGGCAGCGGGTTTTGACACCTGCGCACTGCGCAGCACAAAGGCGACGTCGCGACGCGTGTCCATGAGGCAGAGGCGGATCTTGCCGTTGATGTTCTCGTGGCCCGCCAAGCGCTCCAGGGCACCCTGCAGGTCCGCGTCCGGGTCCTCCAGGACCAGATGACTGGTCTCCTCCAGGGCCCGGTAGAGCTCCTGCAGGGTATCGCCCAAGTCGAGCACGGCCGTTTCGAACAGGCCCGCAAACAGCCCCGTGGGATCAGCCAGCAGCGTTGGCTGGCGACGCACCCGCATGCGAAGGAGGCGGATCGCCGGGACGTCGCGATCGTGCACCGTCACCAGGCGATTATGTGCGAACACCAACGTGACGCTGGTGTTCTCCGGCTTACCCTCCACCTGATGGAGGAAGAGCGTGGAGAGATGGAATCCCTGCGCGTCCAGGTGGGAGCGGGTGCTGGCCTCGATCTCGTCCGCGTCCTCCTCGTCCGACAGTGGGTGGGGCAGCAACCCCCCCACAAGCTCGAGCTCCTCGTCGGTTGGCTCCGAGACATCGATCCAGACGGCCTCGGCCAGCCGTTCCGGATCCTCGATGACCTCGAATACCTGGTCTTGGTACTTGCAGGCGAACAACACGTGGCGTCCTCCAAGCCCCGGGTATTCCCGGGACGCTCGATGGGATTCGGAATCAAATCTAAGGGACGATGGAGCTCGTCCGGGGCCGCATCTTACACAGAGCCGCCAGACCTTGCCCCACCCCAGCGAGAAAATCGCTGGAGCGAGTCCTGCGCACGCGGATCAACCGGCGGATGACATCCAATCATTGGGTGTCGATGCAGACGCGCCTGAATGGCACTGGGAATGTCCCCGCGGGGGCGGCGCAGAAGAGGATAGGGAGACGGAATCGATACAAGACGCTCGAGCTGAACATCGGCGCAATGGGGACAATCGCGACCCCCGATCCCGCCTGCATTACCCCGGGGCCATACGGTCCCCGAGTGCATGCCGTTCATGTCAGACAGACGCGTGGGCGAGAGCCGGCTTTTTGTAACTGCCCCGTGACTGTCCAGGGCCCCACTGGCCGGTGGTGCTGGACGCTCAGCCCGGTGTCCCCCTTTCCCGCCTTCGCCTCATCGCGATCCACACCTACCCTGCCGACTCCCCGCCGCGATGCTCCGAGGCTTGCCGGTGTGCCCGGCCGGGACTACCATCGCGTGCATACCCCGATTGTTGCCGTTAATTGACCCATTCGGATTCCGTTCCCCAAGTCGAACCCCGCTAACGGGGTTTTTTTGTCCCGCCAAACCGAGAGAGGGAGGAACACATGAAGACCACCAACCCCATCGCATCGTTGTTCGGCTCATCGCCGTTCAAGCCGATGCAGCAGCACATGGGTATCGTCTACGAGTGCGTCATGGAGGTGCCCAAGCTCTTTGACGCCTTGATCGCCGGCGACAAGGCGGGCGTGGAGCGCGCGAAGGACGTGATCTTCGAGAAGGAGCACGCGGCCGACGTGATCAAGAACGAGATGCGCAACCACCTGCCGAAGAGCCTGTTCATGCCGGTGGACCGCCGCGACCTGCTGGATGTACTGGCCATGCAGGACTCCATCGCCGACACCGCCCAAGACATCGCGGGCCTGCTCGTGGAGCGCGACATGACGGTGCCGGCGGACATGGCCGACACCCTGCGCGCCTTCGTCCAGCGGTGCGTGGACGCCTGCGCCGAGTCGAAGCTGGTGATCGACGAGCTCGACGAGCTGGTTGAGACGGGCTTCCGCGGGCGCGAGGCCAACACGGTCGAGGACATGGTCAACAAGATCAACAGCATCGAAGACGAGACCGACAAGCTCGGCATGGCCCTGGCGCGCACCCTCTTCCAGCACGAGGATTCCATGGGCGCCGTATCCGTCATGTTCTGGTACCAGCTCCTGCAGTGGATCGGCGACCTGGCGGACTACGCGGAAAAGGTGGGCGACCGCCTGCGTCTGCTCATCGCCCGCTGACCTCCTCAGCTCGAAAGGGGCTTCGTCTAGACCATCTGTAGAACAACAAGGGGCACACAATGGAAATCATCGCTGAATGGGGAACGGTCTTTCTCGTTCTCGCCATCGTTTTCGGTCTGTACATGACCTGGGGTATCGGCGCCAATGACGTCGCCAACGCCATGGGCACCTCGGTGGGCTCGGGGGCCATCACCGTCAAACAGGCTATCGTCATCGCCGGGTTCGCCGAGTTCGCCGGCGCCTACCTTGCCGGCGGCGGCGTCGCCTCGACCATATCAAAGGGTATCGTCGACACCTCGCTGTACGAGGGGCACCCGGAACTGCTGGTGCTCGGTATGCTCGCCGCCCTGCTCGCCGCCGGCATCTGGCTGATGGTGGCCACTGCGCGCGGTTGGCCCGTGTCCACCACCCACACCATCGTCGGCGCCGTGGTCGGCATGGCCATCGCCGCCTTCGGAATGGGCGCGGTGCACTGGGACAAGATGGGCGAGATCGTCGCCAGCTGGTTCGTCTCCCCGGTGCTCGGCGGCATCATCGCCCTGATCCTCATGCTGAGCATTCGCAAGCTCATCCTGGATACCGCGGACCCCATCGCCCAAGCGCGCAAGTGGGGGCCGGCCTACGCCTTCCTGGTAGGCTGGCTGATCTCCCTGGTCACCCTGCTCAAAGGCCTCAAGCACGTCAACATCCACCTGACCCCGACCGAGGGCAACATCCTGGCCGTCGTCATCGGCATCGCCGTCGCTGTCATCGGCAAGCTGATGATGAACCGGGTGAAGCTCGACCCCAGATCAGACAAGGCCTTCCACTTTGCCAGTGTCGAGAAGCTCTTCGTACCCATGATGATCCTCACGGGATTCGCCATGGCCTTCGCCCACGGCTCCAACGACGTAGCCAACGGCATTGGCCCCATGGCGGCGGTGATCAACCTGATCAACAGCGGTGGGGTGATCGCGGCCAAGTCCCCGGTGGCCCCCTGGATGCTGCTGCTCGGCGGTGTCGGCATCATCATCGGCTTGGCCACCTACGGCTACAAGGTCATGCAGACCATCGGCACAAGGATCACCGAGCTGACCCCCACCCGCGGCTACTGCGCCACCATCGCCGCCGCCGGCGTGGTGGTTATCGCCTCCGGCTTTGGGCTGCCGGTGTCCACCACCCACATCGCGGTCGGCGGCGTGATGGGCGTTGGCCTGGCCCGCGGCATCGGCGCCCTGGACCTGCGCGTCCTCGGCGGCATCGTGGTGTCCTGGTTCGTCACCGTGCCCGCGGGCGCCATCCTCGCCATGCTCTTCTACTACCTGTTCAAGGCCATCTTCACGTAATGCCCACCGCCGCCCTCCCCGGCCAGATCGTCGGGGAGGGCCGCTCAGAGACAAGGGTGGAGCTCCGAAGGAGGTTCCTCCATGTCGGTGGTTTGCGGGATGCGGATCGCCCTGCGGGCATCCGCCCTATGACGGCGTGATCGGGTAAGAGGGGGCATGCCGGAGGGTGCCGACACCCCGTACCAAGAACACTCATGACCGACCCCTCCTCCCCCGAGCTCGCCGACTTGGATGCCTGGCAGCTGGCGATTCGCGTCGTCGCGATGCCCGAAAATACCAACGCCTACGGTGATATCTTCGGGGGCTGGCTGATGTCCCAGGCGGACATCGCCGGGAGCACGCTGGCCATCCGTGCAGCCCACGGGCGGGTGGCCACGGTGGCGGTCAAGGAATTTCGCTTCGTGGCCCCAGTACTGGTCGGCGACTTGGTGGAGCTCTATGCCCGCCGGGCCCGCTCCGGCACCACCTCCGTCACCGTCGAGATCCAGGCCTGGGCACAGGGCGAGCCGGACCCAAGGAGCCGCCGTCGGGTGGCGAGCGCGCTCATCACCTACGTGGCAGTCAACGCAGAAGGCCGTCCCCGCCGGCTGGCAGAGCCTGATCCGATCCTTGCCTGAGCCGAATCTGGCGTCGCCATTCCGCCATTGCCCTCCCCCGCCACAAATATGCGTCCGGGGCGACCGCGCTGGGTGCCGTTCCCGGAAGATCCGGTTATTATCCAGCCGGATCCGACAACACAGGTGCAGCCTTGGCGCCGCCTCCACCCGGGAGAGAGAAGAACGATGTTTGAAGCAACAAAGGTCGGGCGTTCGGTCAGCAAGGAGGACTTCAAGGAGCAGCAGGAGGGGCTGCGCACCCAGCTGCTCGCCGTGCAGCGCGAGCTCAAGCAGACGGACATGCCAGTGATCGTCATCGTCGCTGGCGTCGAGGGGGCCGGCAAGGGCGAGGTGGTGAACCGCCTGAACGAATGGCTCGACACCCGCGGGCTGCAGACCGTCGCCTTCTGGGACGAGACCGACGAGGAGCGCGCCCGCCCCCGCTACTGGCGCTTCTGGCGCACCATGCCGCCGCGTGGCGACATCACCATCCTGTTCGGCGGCTGGTACAGCACCCCCATCGAGTACCATTTCCGGGGGCACTGCACAGACGCGGAGCTCGACGCCGAGCTGAACCGCATCGTCGACTTCGAAAGGATGCTGATCCAGGACGGCGCACTCATCGTCAAATTCTGGTTCCACATGTCCGAGGAGGCCCAGGGAGCGCGCCTGAAGGAGCTGTCCCGCGACGACAAGAGCCGCTGGAAGATGGCACCCAGCAAGTCAAAGTTCTCCGAGCACTACCAGGCGTTCGAGCGTTTGGCCGAGCGCGTCATCCTGCACACCGATCGGGGTGTCTCCCCCTGGTACCTGGTCGAGGCAGAGGATCGCCGCTATCGCGATCTCACCGTCGGGAAGACCCTGCTCCATGCCATCCGCACCAGGCTGAGCGAGCCGGCCCCGGAGGACCATGTCCACAGCGTGGGAAGCCCCGAGCTTCCTGCCAGCGCCAGCGCCCGCGTTACCCTGCTCGATCAGCTCGACCTGTCTCTGTCCCTGCCCGAGGATGAGTACAAGAAAGAGATCAAGGCCCTGCAGACGGAGATCAACGAGCTTGCCTGGAAGGCCTACAACAAGAAGCGATCCACGGTCCTGGTGTTCGAAGGGGTGGATGCAGGCGGCAAGGGCGGCGCGATCCGGCGCATCACGAGCACGATCGACGCCCGACTCTACCGCGCCATGCCGGTGGCCGCGCCCACCGACGAGGAGAAGGCCCACCATTACCTCTGGCGCTTCTGGCGCCACATCCCGCGGGCCGGCTACATCACCATCTACGACCGCTCCTGGTACGGCAGGGTGTTGGTGGAGCGGGTTGAAGGGTTCGCGAGCGACGCCGAATGGCGGCGTGCCTACTCGGAGATCAACCGCTTCGAGGAGCAGCTAGTGGACAGCGGAATCGTCCTCATCAAATTCTGGCTCCACATCAGCGAGGACGAACAGCTCCGGCGCTTCAAGGATCGGGAGGATGTTCCCTACAAACGCTACAAGATCACCGAGGAAGACTGGCGCAACCGGGAGAAGTGGCCCCTGTACAAGGACGCCGTCAACGAGATGGTGGTTCGCACCAGTACCAAGCACGCCGCCTGGACCCTGGTGGAAGGCGACGACAAGCCCTATGCGCGGGTCAAGGTGCTGCGCACCATCTGTGAGGCGCTGACCACGGCGCTCAAGACCGACCAGGCCCCGACCGCCGGCTACCTCCCCTGCGGCGACCGGCGGCCCGAGGAAGGTACCCAGCCTGGCGACGGCAAGAGCGGCGACAATGCCGACAAGGAGAAGGGCGGGGGAAAATCCAACAAAGGGAAGAACTGAGGTCCCCTGTGATGGCGCCGCCGCTGGCGTGATGGATCGTTCCTAGGGTGGCGTGCCAACCGGCGGCCGGCGCACCAAGGAGAAGGGCCGTCTGCCCTACGCCGCCTCCTGCGCCGGTTCCGCGATCTCCACCGTCTTCGCCATGCGCTTGGCGAAGTAGTAGATGCGCTTGAGCTTCTCGATGATGTCGATCTCGATGGTGTAGGCAGGGATGCGCTTGGGCTCCTCGGCCACCAGCCGCTGGGCCTCGTGGGCGGCCGCCGAGTCGGCGATGCGGGAGATCTCCTGCTTCATGGAGGTGACGCGTGCGGGCCGCCAGCTCGTTCTTCTGGGACACGGCCTGGACCGCTGACGCAACGGACTTGGTCACGGCCTTGTGCAGTCCGGCCAGCACCTCGCGCGTCGGCTGGCTGATGGAGACCCCTTCGTCGATCCGCTCCCGACCAAGCACCACCAGGTTGGTCTCGATCACGTCGCCGATGTTCTCCAGGTCGTTCACCGCCTCCATCAAGCCCATCAGCTCCTGGGTCTGGTGCTCGGTCAGGGCCAGGCGGCTGATCTTGCCGAGATAGATGATGATCTGGCCGTGGAGCGTGTCCACGTCGTCGTCCATGCGCTCGATGTCCCTCAAGGTCTCCTTGCTGCCCATCAATATGGCCGGGAGGATGCGCGACATCATCTCCTGCACCAGCTCGCCCATGTGCAGCACCTCGAGCCGCGCCCGATCCAGGGCCAGTGAGGGGGTCGCCAGGAGCTCCTCGTCCAGATACTTGGCCCGCACCACCAAGGCCTCCTCACCCAGCGGCCGATCCGGCACCAGCCATTCCACCACGCGCGCGAACTGACCGGTAAACCAGATGAAGATCAGTGTGTTGGTGACGTTGAACAGGGTGTGTGCATTGGCGATCTGCCGCGGCACCTCCGCGGCCTGGCGGGCATTTCCGGTGAGCTCCGGATAGCTTGGCGAGATCCATTGCACGACCTGTGCGAGCTGGTCGATGAGACCGACGAAGAGCAGGACCCCGGCCACGTTAAAGAGGACATGGGCCAGGGCGGCCCGCACGGCCTCCCGGGGCTTCCCGATCGCCGCCAGGAGGGCGGTGGCGCAGGTGCCGATGTTGGCGCCGAAGGCCACGGCGATTCCGGTCGGCAGGTTGATCAGCCCCTGACTGGCCAACACAATGACGATACCCGTGGTGGCCGCCGACGACTGGATCAGGGCGGTAAACACGGTTCCCACCAGGATCCCGATCAGCGGGTTCTCCAAGTGGGCCATCACGTCCAGGAATGGCTGATAGGTGCGCAACGGGGCCATGGTATCGCTCATGATCCCCATACCGAGGAAGACCAGGCCGAGACCCATCAACATGCCCCCGTATTGGCGGACGCGCTCCATGCGGGAGATGAACAGCATGGTGAAGCCGACGCCGATCATCAGCAGGGCGGCCTTGGAGACCTTGAAGGCGATCAATTGGGCGGTCACGGTCGAGCCGATATTGGCCCCCATGATGACGCCAATGGACTGGGACAGTGACATGAGGCCGGCGGTGATGAAGCCCACCAGCAGCACGGTGGTGACGGAAGAGGAATTGATAACGGCGGTGACGAAGGCCCCGGTCACGGCACCCATGAAGCGGTTGGTGGTGAGCTTGGCCAGGATGTCCTTCATGCGCTCGCCGGCGACCGCCTTGAGGGCATCCGCCATGAGGTCCATCCCGTAGAGGAAGAGCGCGAGACCGCCGAACAGCCCCATCCCCATGGTCCAGCCGTCCAGGACCTGGGCATCCGGGCCGGCGCCCTCCCCGGCCGCCGCGAGTGCGGCACCGCTGGCCCAGACGCAGAGCAGACCGAGTGCCAATAGGGGGAGCCAGAGGCGGTACTGGGCCCTGGGCACTGCCGGCATGGCTGCGCGGCCGCTCACTTTGCCGCCTTCACGACGGTGACTGGGATCGGCGCCATGTGGACCACACGCTCCGCCACGGACCCCACCATCAGGTGCTTCAGGCCCGTGAGCCCCTGACTGCCAAGGACGATGAGACTGGCCCGCTCCTGTTCCGAAACCTCCAGGATGCGCGCGCTGGGCAACCCCTTCACCAGCAGCGTTCGAAGCTCCCGCAGTTCCCGAAGCGCGGGATGGCGCTCGGCCATGTCCTTCATGAACTCCTCGAGCATCAGAGCCGCACCATCCTCGATACGATGGACCTGTTTCTTCTTCAAGGCACGGCTGTAATAACCGGGCATGCTCCCGGGATCATGCACCACATGGAGCACCAGAACGGGCTGATGGAGGCACTTGGCAAGCCCCAGCGCATAGACCAAGGCGGCCTCCGAGTGTGGGGAGAAATCCACAGGCACCAGGATGGGCCTGGACTCAGGTTTATCTGACATCAAGTCTCACCTTGCCGGCGCTATCGTCTCGAGGTTTCCCTGGCCCAGGATTATGCCACCCATGTTACCGTTTTGTGACATTTCGCATTGCAGTGGCTCATAACCGCATGCCGTGGCCGGTCTCGACAAACTGATTGAGCACCGCCGTCAGGGGCTCGCTGGGGTAGCGCAGGGGCAGCAGATGCTTCCCCACCCGCGTGAAGAGCCCGGCCCATTGGGGGTGGGAGCCAAGTAGGACGTGATAGTTTTGGATGCCCATGGCGTCGGGCCAAAGGGTGTCGTCGCTGGACAGGGGGGTGTGGCCCACCAGGATCGCGGCATCGGCGTCCAGCCCAAGGCGCTCGCGAAAGCGGACGATGTCTCCGCGCCCGTACCCGTTGGATGAGTGGGGGCAGCGAACGCGACTGTGGGTCAAGGCGTATTCCAGCGCGGGGTGTTGCTTGATGTCGACCAGCGCCGACCGGGACACCTTGCCCGAGGGTGGACCCGCATGGACGGCCGCGTAGCGGTGCGACATGGCCACGCAGGGCAGCAATTCGTAGAGCTCGGCCATTGCCTGCTTGTATTTGGGGCCGCGCTGGTCGTGCAGGGCCCGCTCCCAGAGGACCCCCTGGGGCACACCCGCCTTGTTGATATCCTCCGAGAATCCATCGTGATTGCCGCGCAGATAGAAGACCCGCTCGGGGAAGCGCAGCTTGAGCCGGAAGATCAGATCCATGATCAGCATGGAGGACTCCATGTACTCTTCCTGCCCGGGCTCGTCCGGATGGACCGCATCACCCAGCAGGATCAGCATGGCGCTGCCCTCCTCCAAGGCATCCAGAAACCCGTTCTGGGTCAGGATCACCAGTAGATTGTCGATGCGGGTGTGCAGGTCCCCGATGAACACCGGGGTGGGCCGGTCGGGTAGGGCGAGAATCCCGCCGGGGCCGCCGCGGCTGTCCGGCATGCGGTAGGGCTCCTTGCCCATGAGTGCAATCACCCGTTCGATGAGATCCAGCGCATCACCCTTGGCCGGGGCAACGATGCCGCCGCCCAGGAGCCGGGCGATCCGAGCCAGCTTGTCCTGGCGCCAGTTCACCAGCCGCTCGATCTGATCCCTTTCGGTCAGCGGTGCCAGGCAGGAGGCTTGCCCTTTGGACTTGTTGCTCAGGGCAAGACCTTTGTCGGAGAGCTTGAGCCGTAGATGGCGCTCGTCCACCAGCTTGGGGTATTGCAGCAGCAACCGCTGCTGGCGGTCCTCGCGGCCCAGGATGAGCGAGTCGCCCTGGGACAGGCGCAAGAACCCGCTGATCTCGACAAAATACTGGTCGGGCTCGAAGAGCAGATAGTCCCCGCTCGGGCGCATCTTTCCATCGTCTTGGGCCACCAGCTCCGGGTACATGTGGAGGCGGTAGCCGTCCTCGTCCCCCAGGCGCAACTGAACCGGCAGCACCGGCTGTGGAACGCGCACCTTGGTGTCCTGCAGCCGCAGCGATTCTGCCAGCTCCACGTCTTCGCAGCTCTCCATGTCGTCGAGCAGGCTGCGGAAGCGCTTGAGAAACCCTTTCTGGGTGCTGGTCGTGGGGTCAGCCATGGACGTGCTCGCCGGAGGTGTCGAGGATCCGCGCCGGTGGAGAGGACGCGGCGGTACGGATATAGACGTTCATTCCCTGCCGGTGCAGATACAGGGCGACCTGGGTCAGAATCTCCAACTGCCGGCGGATCTGCTCCGGTTCCATGATCTGGTCGAACGGGTGAGTGCCGAGCTTGGCGCGCTCACGGGTGCGACGGACCAGGACCTCCGCGGGCGGAAGCAGGAATTCAAAGGCGAAGCGAGAGCGCCACTTCACCGAGAGAAAATGCCGCGCCGCGGGCGGGATCAGGATACGCGGCAGGTCCAGCTTCAGCTCCCGCCAATGGGCCAACCAATACTCGTCGTACACGGTCATGGCCTTGGACCGACCCACGAAGGGCAACCCCAGGTGTACCTCCCGCGGGCGCAGAACGAGATTGGGGGCCCGCCACCAGCCCTTCACTGTGAGGTCGATGTAGCCCTCCTCGGGCCAGCCGCCGATCCCTCGCACAAGGGAAGACTTGCCGGATGCCGGGGGACCGGTGACGAGGATCTGATTGAACTTCACCGCCCGGTCGACCGAGATGCCGCGGATCTCCTGCAGGGTCGAAACCGGCTCGAGCTTCAGCGCTGTCATCATGTCGGCGTCATTGGGAGGCTGGTCAGACACTTCGGTCGTCCTGGGCGGGGCGGTTGGCCGTCGGCGTCGAGCCCCAATGAACCGATATACTAACAACATCCGGCCGCGCCGGCCGCTCGACGAGTGAACGGCGGCATGACGCTCGAACGCCCGCCCCGCATACGTTCCACGACGGCCATCGTCACGAAACGGTAACCGCGCCGACCTAAGCTTAATGCTTGAGAAGCGTCACTCCCTGCGCTGATGGGAGCAACGGATGCAACCTGCATCATCTGGCCTAAGGAGAACGACATCTTGATTCAACTTGCGACCCGATTGCGTATCGGTGAGAAGATCGCCCTGGGCCTCGGGATCCTTGGCCTGATCTTCTTCGGTGTCATCTGGCACGACAGGACCATCCTGGAGGGGGTGCTTCAGGATTCCGCGCGCCTGCGGTCGGTCTACGGCGCCCGCCAGTCCTATGCCTTCCAGATCGAGCACCGCCTGGCCGCGATGCGGGGCGCCGAGCAGGCATTCCTTGCACGGCGCGACCTCAAGCAGGCCGCGGAGCTAATCCGCCAGGCGGAGGGGCTGGACGCGGTGGCTGCGCAGATGGCGGGGCTGGACGCGGATTCCGCCCGGACTGCCGAGGAGATCCGAGCGCTCTCCCGGGACTATCGGGCACGCTTCGAGGCCATCGCCGAGGCCTGGCGGGTCAGGGGGATTGACCACGACTCCGGGCTCCAGGGCGCGTTTCGCGACCGCGCCCATGAGCTCGAGTCCCTCGCGGGCCGCTACAGTCTCCAGGCGCCGGGGCTCGAGCTACCCGTCCTGCAGCTTCGGCGACGGGAGAAGGACTACCTGTTGCGGGGCAATGCCAGCTACATCGAGATGGTGGATGCGATCGCCGCGGAGCTCGCGTCGCGCATCGCCGCATCACCCCTCGATGACCCGGCCAAGGCCCGGCTCTCGGGACTCCTCGACGCCTACACTCGGGATTTCCACGCCCTGGTGAACCAGGATCGGCGTATCGCCACGCTGACCGAGGAAATGAACGCGGCGGCGTCCCGCATCACCCCATTGGTGGCGGCAAACCTGGAGCAGGCGCAGAAGCAGTTCGCCGAAATGTCCGAGCGGCTTGCCCAGGAGTCGGCCACCGGCGCCCGCCGTGGACTCATGGTCGCGCTCGGAGCCGCCGCGCTGGGTGCCCTACTCGCCTCGCTGATGACGGCACGTATCGTCCGGCCGGTGCGGCAAATGGCCGGGCTCCTGGACCGCCTGACCTATGAGAGCCCGAGCGAGCGCATCGCCGTCGACCCGGACGGCCGCGACGAGATCAATCACATGGCCATCGCCCTCAATACCCTGGCGGACAATCGAGCGCGCCTGGTCCAATGGTGGCGAGCCTCGATGCAGGAGACCGCGGCCCGGCGGGAGCTGGGCTCCGCGCCCGACGCGGAGGAGCGCCGGGCGGCGGAAGAGGAGCTGGAGCAGGCCAGACGCAGCAAGGCCGGCCTGGTCCCGAAGGCTCGCGACCATATCGCCGCACAGTCGCGGCGGCTGGCCGAGATGGCCGGCCGACTGGAGGCTAGCGGCGAGCGCGCAGATGTGGCCGCCCTGCACGAAGTCGCGGCGGACATCGTCGATCACCTCGACATGCTCGACGCCGAGGTCCCCGAGGTCGCCGTACCCGCCAGAACCGCCAACGGCTGATTCGAGGCCAGCCTCCCGCCGAGAAGCCGACCTCGGACCCCGGGCGCAACCCCCCTGCCCCCAGCATTCGGCGAACCCCTCGCTCCCAGGACCGCCCCTTTCGATGGCGGTGTAGGCTGAATTTTGTTACGTTTTCGTAACAATCAGCCGGTCGCCTTCGCCGCCGCCCGGCCCACGTTCGCACGGAGATCGCAACCGCCTTGGACTACACGTTCTGGATTGAGCTGGTGTTGTTCATCGTGCTCCTTGGGTTCTCGGCCTTCTTCTCGAGCTCCGAGACGTCGCTGTTCTCCCTCAACCAGCGTCCAGTTGGAGAAGATGCAGGCGCAGGGCAATCCCCGCTTGGGCCTGATCCAGCGCCTGCTGAGCGAGCCGCGGCGCCTGATCGTGACCATCCTCATCGGCAACGAGTTCGTCAACGTTGCCGCATCGGTGCTCTCCGCGGCCATGGTCATCGCAGGTGCTGGGCGCGGAGAACAAGTTCTTCAACCTGTTCATCATGGTGCCCATCCTGCTGATCGTTCGGCGAGATCACGCCCAAGACCCTGGCGATTCGCAACAACATGGCCTTCGCCACGTTCGAGAGCGGGCCCATCGACAGCCTTTGCCCGTTTCATCACGCCCCTGCGCTGGGTGATTCGGGTCGTCGCCGACTGGTTCACGACCCTGATCGTCGGTCGGGAGCGCTCGCCCGGCAACATCGTGACCGAGGACATGGTGCGCACCCTCGCTCACGAAGCGGTCGGCGAAGGAACGCTTGACCATATCGAGGCCCAATTCATCGATCACATCTTCGACTTTGGAAGCAAAACGGTCGAAGACGTCATGACGCCCCGGGCGGACGTGACCTTCGTGTCCGTGGACGCGATCCGCCGCGGAGATCCTCGAGACCTTCCAGCAGGAGCGGCAATCCCGGATGCCGGTTTACCGGGAGCATCGGGACAACATCGTCGGGATCCTGCACGCGCGGGACCTTCTCGCGATCGACCTCTCCGGACTCAGCCTGGATCGGCACCCCCTGCCGAGCGTCCTGAGAAAGCCTTATTTCGTCCCGGAATCCAAGTCCGCATCGGAGCTGTTCGATACCTTTCGCGAAACCAACCGGTCGTTGGCGCTGGTGGTGGACGAGTACGGCGGTGTCACCGGACTGGTCACCATGGAGGACCTGCTCGAGTGCATCTTCGGCGAGATCCCAAGCCCATCTGACGAGGCCGAGGAGTCCTGGGTGCGCGAGCTCGCGGATAACCGCTTCGCGCTGCCGGGATCGACGCCCATCGAGGACTTCAACGCCAGGTTCGGAGCCAACCTGGAGATCGAGGAGATCTACACCCTTGGAGGGCTTGTTCTGCACCACTTCGGAGAGCTGCCCGCGGAAGGACAGGCCGTCGACGTCGAATCGTTCCGCTTCATGGCCGCCCGCGTCGAGAGCAACCGCATCGCTGAGGTCATCGTCGAGACACTTGCCCCGACCGGATCCGGACGAGCCAAACAGCGCCAAAGCCTCGGACGAGGCCGATCGACTCGACGGGCACGCGGACCCCATCCCATCGCCCGAGGCGATAGACCGGATGAGCAGCCTGATGGATATTGCGCTCACGCTGCTGGTTATCGTCGTGTGCCTGTTGCTGGAGGGTTTCTTCTCCGGCTCTGAGATCGGGGTGATCAGCGCCGATCAGATCAAGCTGCGGCACGACGCCGCCAAGGGGTCGAATGGGCGCCAAGCTGGCGATCAGGATGCTCCAGAAGCCCGAGTGGCTGCTCTCGACGACGCTGGTCGGCACCAATATCGCGGTGGTCACCAACACCACGATGGTGACGGCGTTGATGATCCACGTCTTCGGGGAGCAGGGGAGCTGGCTCGCCGTGGTCCTCGCCGCGCCGCTGATCTGGGTGTTCGGCGAGATCGTCCCCAAGAGCGTCTTCCAACAAAGGGCCGACGCGATCACGCCGTACGCGATCTTTGCGCTCCGCTTCTTTTCCTACCTGTTCTATCCCATCCTGCTCGTGTTCAGCGCGATCACGGGGCTCCTCGCGAGACTCTTGGGCGACGTGGACCGAAACCCCTTCACACTGCGCGAAGAGATCATGACCATGCTGCAGATGCCGGCGGCGAGCAATGGCGACATACAGCCGGTCGAGCAGCAGATGATCCGGCGCATGTTCAATTTCACCGAGACCCGGGTTCAGGACGTCATGCGCCCCCTGATCGACGTCACGGCCATCGAGCGCGCATCCAACTGTGGCGAGGCGAGGCACCTGGCCGCGGAGAGCGCCCATGTGCGTCTTCCCGTTTACGAGCAGCGGGTCGACCGCATCATCGGCATGCTGCACGTTCTGGACTTACTCGGAGAGGACGAGGACCGACCAATCGACGATTTCATCCGCGATGCGTCCTACGTGCCCGCAGCCAAGAGCATTAGCGACCTGCTGTACCAGATGCGGCACGGCGGCGAGGTGGTTGCCGTAGTCGTCGACGAGTTCGGCGGCGCCGAGGGTATCGTGACGATAGAGGATATCGTCGAAGAGGTGGTGGAAGACCTGCAAGACGAATACGACGCGGAGGAGCCGGATGAGGACGTATTCGATAAGCTCGACGAGCGAGACTACATCACCAGCGGCCGGACCGAGCTCAGCCAGATCGCCGACGCGCTGGGCATCTCGCTCCCCGCTGGGCACTACTCGACCGTCGCGGGATTCATCCTCCACAAGACCGGCAGCATCCCGCCCCAGGGCACCACGATCGAGGTGGGCCGGGTCACGCTGACCGTCCATCGCCGCACGGCTCAGATGATCCAGGACGTTCGCATACGGTGGTCCGAGTAGGGAGCGGGTGCATCGGCCGATGTAAGAGGGCATCCTGTAACGAGCCCTTGGCATCGGCATCTGGGGCGTGAGCTCGAGGTCGCACAACCGTTATGACAAAAAAGGTGGCAGCCTTTCTTCACTCAAGGCTCGTCAGTACCAAAAGAGGTGAATCGCAATCCCGATCTTGGGTTAGGTTCATTGGTTAAGCGTCAGTCGAAAGGGGGATCACCGCTGTAATGGAAACCGACGCATGGAACATTGAGCTAATCGTCCGTGGGCTCCTGCAGATCCTGTTCTTGATAGGCTCTGCGGTTTTTTCGGGTTCGGAGACGGCGCTCTTCTCTTTGAGCCGGATCGATCTCCAACAGCTCCGCAATCGCCGCGCCCCCCATTCCGAGAGCATTCACGCAATGCTCGACGAGCCGCGCCGGCTAATCATCTCCATCCTGTGCGGCAACGAGCTCGTCAACATCGCCTCGTCCGCCAATATGGCCGGCATGCTGCTGATGGCGTTCGGCGAGGATGCCGGCTGGGCGAACATCCTGGTGATGGTTCCCCTGCTGTTGCTGGTCGGTGAGGTCACGCCGAAGACCATTGCCGTCAATTATCCGCTCGACTTCGCCCAGGGGATCAGCGCCCGCATCCTTCCCCGCTGGATCTACATCGTGACACCGCTGCGCGAGGCGGTTCGGCTGGTTGCGGACCGGATCACGACCTTCCTGGTCGGGGAAAACGTCGACCGCGAGAACATCCTTAAGCCGGACGAGCTGAAAACGCTGCTCGAGGAAGGTGAGGCGACTGGCATCATCGACGCGTCCGAGCGGGTGTTGATCGACAACCTGTTGGAGGCGTCGAAGACCGAGGTCGCGAACATCATGACCCCAGGCCCGCGCCTGTCCCTGCTCGACGCCAGCCAACCGCTGCCGGAGCTGATCGAGACCTTCCGCGGCTATCGGCATCCGCGCGTGCCCGTCTATGCCGGACATTGGGACAACGTCATCGGTTTCGTCCATTCGGAGGACGTGCTGCGCCTGGTCCGCGGCGGCGCCGATCTCGAGTCGCTGACCATCGAATCCATCCTGCGCCCGGCCCAGTTCGTCCCGCCGACGTTGAAGGTGGATGAGCTGTTCCAGTTCTTCCAGGAGCACAAGACCCGATCGTCCATCGTGCTGGGTGAATTCGGCGAGGTCATCGGCATCGTGACGATGAAGGATGTGCTGGCCTTCATCTTCGGCGAGCTGACCACGGACGTTCGCGGCAGCGAGGAATACGAGCGCACCGAGAACGGTCACATCGCCCCGGGCTGGATGCGTCTGCTGGACTTCTACAGCCTCACCAACATCGACATCTCCGACCCGGTAATGACGACCATCGGGGGCCTGGTCTTCCGGCTGTTCGGGCGTCTGCCACGGGTGGGCGAGGCGGTCGAGTATCAGGGTTATCGCTTCCAGGTCCTCGGTATTCAGGGGCTGCGCATCAACCGGGTCCAGGTATCCAAGGCTGAAGCCCCGCCGCCCGAGGCCGAATTGGAGATTGACGCCGACGCGCAGCAGCTGGCGTTGCAGGCCGCTGCGCAGGCCGACGCCGACGGTTCCGAGGACACTGCCGAGGGATTGAGCCTGTCGACGGGCGGGGAGACGGCAGAATCCAGGGCCGAACGCAAGCGCAGGCACAAGCGTAAGCAGCTCGCCAAGGAGAGGGCCGCCGCCGCGGTCAAGTTGGAAACCGCTTCCGCGGAAGCGAAGGGGGACAAGGAAGCGAAGCGGGAGAAAGGGTCAGTCGCCGAGCCCGCAACCAAGCAGCGGCGCAAGGACCGCCGCGACAAGCGCCGCTCGAACACGTCTGACAAAGAGGAGATGGCTTGATGAACTGGCCACTCGAGATTGTGATCATTCTGCTGTTCTTGTTGCTGAAGGGCTTCTTCTCCGGCTCGGAGATCGCCATCGTCAACTCTGACAAGCTGAAGCTGCGTCACCAGGCCAAACAAGGCGATCGCGGAGCCAAGCTGCTGTTGCACATGCTCCGCGCCCCCGACGTGATCCTGGGCACGACGCTGGTCGGCACCAATCTGGCCACCGTGACCATCTCCACGCTCGGGGCGTTAATCTTCATCGACCTGTTCGGCGATATCGGCGATCTGATCGCGGTCCTGGTCATGACGCCTTTCCTGCTGATCTTCGGCGAGGTAGTCCCCAAGAGCGTCTTCCAGCAGAAGGCCGACACCTTCGCTCCGTTCGTCAGCCCCATTCTTCAGTTCTTCTCCTACGCCTTCTACCCGGTGATCTTCGTCTTCAGCCGGGTGGCGCGCTTCGCGACCCGGCTCGTGGGCGGCACCTCGACCCGCCAGAACCTATTCATCACCCGCGAGGAGCTGCGCGTACTGCTCGACGACAATGAGCCCGCCGTCGGTGCTCGAAAGGTCGACCGCCAAAGCATACGGCGCATCATCCGGTTCGCCGACACTACCGTCGGCCAGACCATGATCCCGCTGGCGGACGTGGTGAGCATCAGCGAGATGCGCCGAACGGCCGATGCCGTGGAGCTTGTGATGAAGCATGGATTCAACCGCCTGCCGGTCTACCGCGGGAATATGACCAATCTCAAGGGAGTGCTGACGCTCAGCACCTGGGACCTGCTTGATCAGAACATTGACGAGCGGCCAATGTCGGATTTCATCCAGCCACCGCTCTACCTCAGCCCGCAGCAGACCATCGACCAGACGCTGCCGCTACTGCAGGCGCGCCCCGACCACATGGGCATCGTCGTCGATGAGTTCGGCTCCGGGATCGGCATCCTGACCATGGAAGACGTCTTCGAGGAGGTGGTCGGCGACATCGACGTCGGCTATGACTTCGACGAGTACCGGACGAAACGACAGTACTTCATCGAGAGCGAGGGCGAGACCGCCTTCCGGATGAGCGGGCGCACGCCGCTATCCGAGATCAACGACGTCCTGCACATCAAACTGCCACTGACCGAGGCCCACACGATCGGCGGATTCGTCACCGCCCGGCTGCGCCGTATCGCCAACCAGGGCGACGCCATCGACGACGAGGGCTACCGGTTCATTGTCGATGCCGCGGACGACCGCACGGTGCTTCGCGTTCGCGCCGAGCAGCTGTAGGCGCACGCTCGCAATGCCAAGTTTCCATCGGCCAGCCGGTTTGCGTGAGCGTAGGAGAAGGAACCGCGGCTATCCTGCGATCAGCGCCGGGGCCGTTTGTGCGGGCAGTGAACCGGTGTGCTGCAGGCTGCAGCCAACCGGGGCTTGCCCTGATGGGGCCATCTGGCAACGGCCTCGACCCGCGTCTCGCGTCTGCGGTGGTCTAAAGGCACCGCGGGCAAACCCTTCAGCCTCGTCGCTTGCAGACGGCCTTGATGTCGTCAAGCAGCTTGCGATAACTGCGCGCAAGCTTTTGCGGCTTCTTCTTGTGTTTGTCGGTTACGGCCTCGAACCGCTTCTCGAAGGTCTTCGCCTGACTCTTCTCCTCATCGTTGTCGCACTTGGCCAGCTTTGCGAGCTGCTTTTTCTGCAGCGCGCGGATGAGCTCCATGTCTCTCTTGGCAAAGTAGATGTCCTCTTCGGCAAGCTCTTTCAGCCGCATCTTGTCGACAAAGTCGGTCATGGCGCTGACCTGTCATCCCCCAGCATGGGCCGAGAATACCATGCTGCGCTGTCGCGCTCCGGACCCGAAGGGGAAACGCGGGGGCCTCCGATCAAGGCTTTTCTTGAAATGTGACGAAAATATTTCAGTATTGGGAGGAACCACACGAACGATAACGAGAAGAGGACCGACATGGTCTCGGACGACTCGGGCGGACGCGCGACCTGCAGCATCCGGGTGGAGGTGCGCTGCCCGGCGCTGAATCTACAAAAAAGATGCTGTGCCTACCACCTTGAAATGGACCGTGTATTTGTCGAGGATCTGCCGCCCTTGGCGAAGGGCGTGGAGGTGGAGGTCCGATTTCCAGGTGATCGCAACGACCCACTGTGTCTCAACTGTACGGTGGAGGAGACAGTGGGCGACCTGGCATTCCTGCGTTTCCCCGAGTTGAACGGCGATGAGCGGGCCAAGCTGGAGGCGCTGCTCTGCCCGAATTGGGATGGGACAGACCTGCTGGAGGGCCTGTTGATCCTGTCACGTCGTCTACCGGCGACGAGCCTGGAAGAGTGGCTGCGACTCACCAGCATTATCGTCAAGTGCCGCCCGGGAACAATCACCGAGTGCGTACGATCGCTCGATCAAGACCTTGCTCCCGATCTGATCAAGCTGCGGAAGGAGAGGGATCCCAGCGATTGAACGGCGGCACTGCGTCTCAGGGCACCAATCGTCGCAGGTCTTCCATCGCCGCCATACCGTCATATCCCGCCGCCGCATCCGCCAGCCCTCTGAACGGGGGTCGCTTGCCGATTACCGACGAACCCCGAGGCGGATGACCGACGTTCAGCGTCGCGAATCTCCCGGGACGCTTGGAAAGATACGCGATCGGGCCTGCGTTGATTCCGCTGCATGGCTCGCGCGGCCGCCTCGTCGGGTGCCGGCCCCTCACCTGCCTCGTTTTCGCTCACCAGCCGCCGCTTTTTCGTTCACGAAACCGTAATGAAGCCGTGGCATAGTCACAAAAGCGTCAAGAAGAGGGAGGCTTCAAGGGCAAATCGGCACTAGACCGAGAAAGCTGCCGGTTCCTCCGCCGGGCGCTCCACTCCCCTACCACCGAGGTGAAAGCATGCTGAAGATGAGACCGTTGACCATGCCAGTGGCGATCGCGATCGCTCTGGCCGCCGGCGCCGCGCAGGCGCGCACCGAGATCCAGAACAAGGGTTCGGATACCCTCGTGAACGTCGCCCAGGCATGGGCCGAGGAATACGGCAAGATCGACCCAGATGTCGCGGTTGCCGTTTCCGGCGGCGGCTCCGGCACCGGCATCGCGGCGATGATCAACGGCACCGTCGACATCGCCAACGCCAGCCGCAAGATGAAGGCCAAGGAGATCGCGCAGGCCGAGGAGCACGGCCAGCACCCCGTCGAGCACGTGGTTGGCTACGATGCCCTGGCGGTCTATACGCACAAGGACAACCCGGCGAAATCGATGACCCTGGCCGATCTGGCCAAGATCTACGGTCGCAAGGGCGGCGCGGAGAACTGGAAGGATCTGGGAATCACGGTGCCCGGCTGTGACTCCGGCAAGATCGTGGTCGTCAGCCGGCAGAACAACTCCGGGACCTACGCCTACTTTCAGGAGGCCGTGCTGGGTGAGAAGGGCAAGTACCGTATGGGCACGCTCGACATGAACGGGTCCAAGGACGTGGTCGACCTGGTGGAGAAAACCCCGTGCGCGATCGGCTACAGCGGCCTTGCCTACGCCACCGATCACGTGACGAAGGTGTGCGTGGCCAAGGAGGCCGGTCAGCCCTGCGTCGAGCCCACCGAGGACAGCGCATTCGACGGCAGCTATCCGATCGCCCGGCCGCTGCTCATGTACACCAATGGCGAGCCCCAGGGCGAGGTGAAAAAGTACATGGACTGGATCATGAGTGACGCAGGGCAGTGCATCCTCGCCAAGGAAGGGTACGCTCCGGTCAAGAAGGTCGAGTGTAACTAGCCTTGTCCGGCCGGGCGCGGGGCGCTGTTGGCCCCGCGTTCCCACTGTTTGTTCCCTTTCCGATCGTCTGCGCGGCGGAGCCTCTGCCATGAGCCACTACGAACAGCGCCTCGAGCGCGATCTCAACCGCATCAAGCAGCAACTGGCCTCGTTGGCGGAGCGCGTGGAGGACTCGCTCGGGGACGCCACTCACGCGCTGCTGACCGGAAACGACAAGCTTGCCTACGCAACGGTCCTCAGCGACCAGGCGATCAACCGCGAGAGTCGTGCGCTGGACCGCATGTGCCACGGGTTCATTGCGCTGCATCTGCCGAGCGCCGGGCATCTGCGTCTGATGTCCGCGATCATCCGCACCAACCTCGCCCTCGAGCGCCTCGGCGACTATGCGGTGACCATCTGCCGCGAATCCGTGCAGCTCGCCCACCGTCCCCAAGGACTGGTCGCCCGGGAGCTCGAGCTGATGGCGGGTGAATCGCGCCAGATGCTGAAACAGGCGATCGCCGCCTTCACCGAGGGCAGCGCCGATCAGGCGAAGGCCACCATGGGCATGGCGGATCAGGTGGAGCGGACCTTCGACACGGTGTTCACCGATCTCGTCGGCGAGGGCACTCAGTCGTCGATTAAGGACCTGTTCGCCTACCTGGTCATCTTCAACATGCTGGAGCGGGTCTCCGATCAGGCCAAGAACGTCTGCGAGGAGACGGTGTTTGCGGTGACCGGCGAAGGGAAGGCCGCCAAGGTGTACCGCATCCTGTTCCTCGACGAGGACAACTCGACGCTGGGCCCCATGGCGGAGGCCATCGCCCGCAAGAACTACCCGGGCAGCGGCGAATACCTGAGCGCCGGGCGCTATGCCGCGGCTTCAATCGCCCCCGCCCTTGTGACCTTCCTCCAGGAGCGAGGGATCGATCTCGGGGACGAGGCCCCGCAGGCGCTTGAACTCTCCAAGCAGGAGCTCGCCGACTACCACGTCATTGTCGGTCTCGAGGGGCCCGCCAAGTCCTATCTCGACGAGGTGCCGTTCCACACCACGCTGCTCGACTGGGATCTCGGGGGCACGCCGGGGACGCTCGCCGACGACCAGATGCGCCAGCGCTACGAGGCCCTGTATCGGGAAATCGCCGTGCAGGTCAGCAACCTGATGACCACGCTGAGGGGCGAGGAGGCGTCCTGACATGGGCAACGGAACCGTCCAGCCAGGGGCTGCAGCCGCGGCCGGCACGGAGAGTCAGTTCGACCGGCGTGACCTTGACTGGTACATCGACAAGGGCGTCCAGGGGATCGTCTTCATCGCGGGGATCTCCGCGATCGTCTTCGTGCTCGGGATCTTCATCTTCGTCACCAAAGAGGGCATCGGTTTCGTCCTGCACCGGATGGACTTCCACGAGTTCTTCCTGAGCCCCTACTGGTTTCCCAGCGACCCCGACGACCCGGAGTACGGCATCCTGGCCCTGATCGCCGGCACCGCCAGCGTGACCGGGCTGGCGATGCTGGTCGCGATTCCCTTCTCACTCGGCGCGGCGATTTACATCGGCGAGTTCGCCACGGGCAAGGTCCGTGAGGCGTTGAAGGTGCTCGTCGAGCTCCTGGCGGCGATCCCCTCGGTCGTGTGGGGTTTCATCGGTCTCACCATCATGAACCCGCTGATCATCGAGCTGTTCAACGTGCCTGTCGGGCTCAACGTGCTCAATGCCGGGATCATCCTGGGCCTGATGGCGGCGCCCATCATGACCTCCATCGCCGAGGATTCCCTCAAGGCCGTGCCCGACCGCTACCGGGAGGCCGCGGAGGCGATGGGCGCGACGCGCTGGCAGGTGATCTTCAAGGTGTTGCTGCCGGCCGCCAAGAATGGCCTGCTCGGCGCCGTGCTGCTGGGTGTCGGACGCGGGTTCGGGGAGACCATGGCCGTGCTGATGGCCACCGGCCACTCGGTCAACATCCCCCATAGCGTGTTCGACTCGGTGCGCGCACTCACGGCGACCATCGCTGCCGAGTTGGGCGAGGCGGCTGTCGGTGAGGAGCACTATCAGGTCCTGTTCACGATCGGCATCTTCCTGTTCCTGATCACCTTCGTCATCAACCTCACCGCCGACCTGATCGTGCGCGGCATACGCAAGGGGTAGGCCATGACTCGCGTAACGGCGGACTTCGAGGCCACGCCACTCAACCGGCGCAACCAGCGGGTGCAAGCGCTGTTCCGCGCGCTGTTCGGCTTGATGACCCTGCTGCTGATCCTGCCCGTACTCGTCATCCTCGGCACCCTCCTCTACAAGGGAGGCTCCGTCGTCTCGCTGGAGTTCCTCTTCACCTACCCCACCGAGGGCATGCGAACCGGCGGCATCTTTCCGGCCCTGCTGGGGACGGTCTGGCTGGTCTCGGTGGCGCTCCTGGCCTCGGTGCCGATCGGCGTGGCCGCGGCCATCTACCTCAGCGAATACGCCGGGGACAACTGGTTCACGCGCGTGATCAATCTCGCCATCATCAACCTGGCGGGCGTTCCATCCATCGTCCATGCGCTGTTCGGGCTGGGCGCTTTCGTGCTCTTTTTCAAGTTCGGAACCAGCATCCTGGCGGCAAGCCTGACCCTGGCCATCATGACCCTCCCGGTCGTGATCGTCGCGACCCGCGAGTCGCTGCAGGCGGTGCCGATGGCGTTTCGCGAGGCATGCTGGAACATGGGTGCGACGCGCTGGCAGACGATCCGCCGGGTGGTCCTGCCCAATGCCATCAGCGGCATCCTCACCGGCGTCATCCTGGAGGTCTCACGCACCGCGGGCGAGACCGCTCCCATCATGTTCACGGGTGCCGTGTTCTTCACCCCGTTCCTCCCCGAGAGCGTGTTCGACCAGACCATGGCCATGTCGCTGCACCTGTTCGTGGTGGCCACCCAGGTGCCGGGAATCGCCGAGGAGGTCCCGTACGGCGTCGCATTGGTGTTGATCGCCATGGTGCTGGTCATGAACAGCATCTCGATTGCGTTCAGAACCTACCTGCGCGGGAGGAAGAAATGGTGACCGGCGTCCCCCTCGCCACTCCCGATGCCGGAGACGTCGCCGCGGCGCCAGACGCGGCGTCGATCAAGCTGCAGGTCAGTGACCTGGAGATTCGCTACGGCGGCGCGCGTCGCCCTCCAGGGCGTGACCCTGGACGTTCGGGAGAATGAGATCTTCGGGATCATCGGTCCGGCCAACGCGGGAAAGACGTCGTTCCTGAAGGCCATCAACCGCATGGACATGTTCACCCCCGGCATGCGGGTGCAGGGGGAGATCCAGTTCAACGGCCGCGACGTCCGCAAACTGAAGAACGTCTATGCCCTGCGCAGCCGCATCGGGGTGGTGTTCCCACTGCCGGTGGGACTGCCGATGACCATCTACGACAACGTCGCCCTTTCGCCGCGGCTGCGGGGCATCAAGGGCAAGCGGGAGCTGGACATCATCGTCGAGCGATGCCTGACCCGAGCGGCACTGTGGGACGAGGTCAAGGACCGCCTTGAGCTCCCTCGGCAGCCTCCTGTCCGGCGGCCAGCAGCAGCGGCTCACCATTGCACGGGCCCTATCCCAGGAGCCGGAGTTGCTGATGCTGGACGAGTTTTCCATCGCCGTCGACCCGGTGACCACCATGCGCATCGAGGACGTGCTGAAGGAGCTGCGCGCTGACATGACCATCCTGCTGGTCACCAATCTGGTCCAGCAGGCGCGGCGGCTGGCTGATCGGACCGCCTTCTTCCTCGGAGGCGAGTGCGTCGAGATCGGCACCACAGAGGACCTCTTTACTGGCGAGGTCAGCGATCAGCGGACACGAGACTACGTCGAAGGGCGTTTCGGCTAGAAGACCCGTGCGGTGCCTGGGCTGTCATTTCCCGCCCTCGGATTCGGGCACTCGAAAGTCAGTCACTTGTCGGCGGCCAGGCGCTCTTCAGATGACCGCGCAAACACCCTCCTCGCCTAACGTTGCAGCACCCCGAAAACACCGATGAATGCAGCCGCTCAAAAGGCCCAAACACAAACGGCGCCGACTGGTTACGCCATCGAGACCAAGAAGCTGAATCTCTGGTACGGGACCTTTCAGGCACTCTTCGACGTGGACCTGAAGATCCGTCGGGGGATGATTACCTCCCTCATCGGGCCGTCCGGC
Source organism: uncultured Gammaproteobacteria bacterium (assembly GCA_963698355.1). Taxonomy (GTDB): domain Bacteria; phylum Pseudomonadota; class Gammaproteobacteria; order Chromatiales; family Chromatiaceae; genus Thiodictyon. The sequence goes on from CAVOQO010000076.1 coordinate 38,304, forward strand.
TGCGGCAAGTCAACCTTCCTGCGCAGCGTGAACCGCATCAACGAACGGCTCGGCTACGTGCGTATCGAGGGTACGATCGACGTACTCGGCAAGAACATCTACGACCCTGATGTGGAGTTGGTGCAGGTACGCAAGCAGGTGGGGATGGTCTTCCAGCGGCCGAATCCTCTGCCGATCTCGATTCGCGACAATATCCTGTTCGGGTACCGGCTGCACATGAAAGGAAGCGAGCGCCGTAAGCCGGACGAGGTGGTCGAGGGCGCACTGCGGCAGGTCCTGTTATGGGACAAGGTCAAGGACCGCCTCAACCGCAAGGCGACAGAGTTGTCCCTCGAGGAACAGCAAAAGCTCTGTATCGCGCGCCTGTTGCCGGTCAAGCCGGAGCTGCTGCTGATGGACGAGCCCTGCTCCGCCCTCGACCCCAAGGGCACAGAGGCGGTCGAGGAGTTGATCTGGGAGCTACGCGGCCAATACACCATCCTAATCGTCACCCACAACATGGCCCAGGCTCGCCGGGCGAGCGAGGAGTGCATCTTCATGTTGATGGGCAAGGTGGTGGAGCACACCTTGACCGAGCAGATGTTCGTGACACCAAAGCGCAGGGAAACCGCGGACTACATCGAAGGGCGATACGGCTGATTGGGGTTACGATCCCTGTCGCTCCAGGGATTGGGAAAATGTCGGACGCGCCTTCGGTCCAGGGTTGGCCGCGGCGAGCCCTTTGAGCCATTCATGGGCGCCATTGACTGAAAAGCCGCGAGCTCGAATCGCCCCGTTCGTTACTTCAAACCGCAAAGAAGATCTGCTGCCCCGGTTTGAAGCTGCTCAAAAGGCCCATCGCATCAAGCATGGAGGTCAGGAAGCTCGTGGCCGTGAGCCGACCGAGTCCACCGCCGGCGCAACCGCGCTCGCCAAAGCTACCCAGATGATCCCGCCGGCCCAGCGGTGCATAGAGCAAGGCGGGTACCGGATCACCGCAATGCCGGCCGCTGTTACAGTCGGTCGAATGGTCACCGGTCACGCCAATCACCAGGTCTTCGACGATCAGGGGCGCCAGGGCTGCATCGATTCTCTCGATCAATCCCATCTTCGCCAGCGGGTCATGGTCGTGCGCGCAGATATCTGGCCCTTTGATATGCAAAAAGACCAGGTCGTGATTCGCGAGCGCCGACAGGGTCGTGGCTACTTTCGCGTCGAGGTCCGTGTCGGGCAACGCGTTGAATCGATCATCCCGGTAGACCTTGTAGTCGAAGAGGCGGCCTAAGCCGTCCACCGTCGTCTCTCCTGTCACCACGGCGGCATTGCAGCCGACATGGGTGACCAGATTGTTGAATCGAGCCAGATGGCCCGCGCTGCGGCTGATGATGCCATTCGCCGGTCTCAGTCCGGCGTCCTCCCGCCGCTGATTGACTGGGTGCGCGCCCAGGCGCTCGACGGCTAACTGGATGAATTGGTTCACCGCGTCTGCGGTCGCTGCCGACCCGCGATCGTCGGGATCGAGCGCTCGGGCGGACAGAACCCCCCGGTCTTCCAGTCCGTTGCCAGGGTCGGTGTCACTGACTCTAGCGGCAAGCCCCGGTCCCCTAAGGTGAAGCACGGCGCGGTGCTGCGTTGCCGGGTGCAGCGACCCGACGATACCGTGTCCGAGATGGACGTCCCGCAATACGGACGCCAGATCCCAGGTTCCCTCCTGTATCCTGCCGGCCCTGCGGTCGAGGATCGCCAAGCCGTCGCCACACCGCTCCAGGGTCGCAAAATTGCAGCGCAGCACGACATCACCGGGCTGCAGGGCCAACCCGATGCCGGCGGCCTCCACCGGGCCGCGGGCCAGGTTAACGGCATCTGACGCGGACAGGCCCATCAGCACGCCACTTCCAATGTGAGTCCCGACGGGCACGCCGGGAAACAACGGATCCAGCAGACCACCTTGGCCCATTTTCAGAAGCTGATCGAGATTGGGTGTGGACGCCGCCTCGAGTGGAGTCAGACCGTCGAACACCCGGCAGCCGCGATCGCCAAGCCCGTCGAGGATCACCATTACGCCTTTCGTCGTCGCTGACATGCCGCCACCCCCGTTTGGTTTGTTGGCCTGCCAATGGAACGTCCGCCCCCGATCAACCCGGAAACACCTTTTTCAGACTAACATCCAGATTCCTCGCGAGGCGATCGACGACGATACCCATGATTTGCCGTGTCGTCTCCTCCTTGTCGTCGTTGGTCACGATGGAAACGCCGTAATGATCGGCTTCGGCGAGGAGATACGCCTGCAACTGCCAAATGGCATCGAAATTCTGCAAATAGCGTTTCGCCCTGCGTTGGGGAATCATGCCACCGCGGCCTTCGATTCGATGCCGAAGCTGGTCCTTTTTCAAGACAGCAAGCATGACCGGCACGATTACCACCCCCTGATCCACGTTCAGGCGTTCGACCAGCATGGCATCCACGTGAACGCCTTCGAGTACGAGCGAAACCCGTTCCCGCACCGCTCGCTGAATGACGGCATCGCAGGACACATACAGCAACTCGGATTGACCGCGATACCCACGCACAACCTGCTCTTCCATCTCTTCGCCGGGTTTCCTGTCCGGCAAAGCCTGCCAAGCGTCGAACGATGACTTGTAAAGTACGGGTAGCAGTCGCTCGGGGATCATCATCCGCATGACCTCGCGGAGCATGTCCGTGGACTGTGTCCGGAAAATGTCCAGGCGGCTTGCCAGTTCGGTGGCAATCGTGCTCTTGCCACATCCCGGCGCCCCTCCGATCAGTAGAAGCAGGGGCCACCCCTGGTCCCGAAACTGATGCCACACCAGGAAGCGCCGCGCGGTTTCCTCGCCCACCTCGCGATGCAAAAAACGATAGGTAAGGCGCCCGAGATAGGATGAGGAGATCTCGTTTCGATGGCGCGTCAGGAGATGCCCGTACAGCTTGTCAGTCAGCTGGGCCGCCAATGCTTCACCCAGCCCACAGCATTCCAGCGCTCGCCGATGGGTTTCGGTCGAAAATGGCAGGGACCGACCGCCTGGGGCGCGTACGATGAGCGGCGCCGCCGGTCCCCCCAGCGTCAGGTACCGCCGCTCAGCGGCGTCTCCATAAGACCTATTTAACCAAGCCGCGACCCGCTTCCTCAGTTGGTCGGTTCGAATACTCGAATCGTCGGCCAGTGAGTCGCGAATCTCCGAGGCAACGGCGTAGGCCTCATCGAAAGACAAACCCGCAAGTTGCAGCGAGCGCGTCAGAATCCCGCGGAGAAATGGTACGGCCGTGCCGTCCTTCGCATTGATGATCTGGAGCTTTGCCACTGGATGCTAAATGCCTCCCAACACCGCGTCGTAACACCATAATCTCGGCTGAGAATGGTCCGTATCGATAGCGACCGCAAAGGTTCGCTGCCGGCCCGTCGGGCTGCCCTCCGCCACCCTGCGCGAAGCGAGTAAGCCCACAGCTTAACCGGACAGGCGCGCCGGGTGCTTCGGCTTGTCCGCGAGCCCGATGAGACGCACTCGTACACGCTGCTGCCCATCCAGGGGTCGCGACGCGGTTTATCTGGATTCCGTCCGATCCAAGCGCCGCCTCCCTGCGTGCACCGCCCGCCCATACTGCCCCCCGGTATCCCGGAGTTGAAAGCCGGCGCCGTCGGGCTCAATCTCTCGCGTTTACGGCAGCCCGGTTCCGAAACCCCTTGAACAGCGTCATTCTCACCCATGAGCCGGCGATTCGCCTCGCCTCCTTCCTCGGCATCTTCGCCGTCATGGCGCTCTGGGAGCTGCGCGCCCCGCGGCGTGCCCTGACCGTTCCCAGACCCCAGCGCTGGGCGAGCAACCTCGGGCTTGTCGTGCTCAACACCCTGATCCTGCGCCTGGTCTTCCCCACCGCGGCGGTGGGCATGGCGGCCTATGCCGCGGAGCGCGGCTGGGGCCTGCTACCGGCCCTGAACCTGGCGCCCTGGGTCTCGGTGGCGATCGCCCTGCTGATCCTGGACCTGGTGATCTGGGTCCAACACGTCCTCTTCCATGCCGTGCCTGCCCTGTGGCGGCTGCACCGGGTCCACCACGCGGACCTGGACTACGACCTGACCACGGGGGCGCGCTTCCACCCCGTCGAGATCCTGCTGTCCATGGTGATCAAGTTCGCCGCCATCACGGCCCTTGGGCCGCCGGTGGTTGCCGTGGTCCTGTTCGAGGTGATCCTGAACGGCATGGCCATGTTCAATCACGGCAATGTCGCCCTGCCCGAGCGCCTCGACCGCGCCCTGCGCTGGATTGTCGTGACCCCGGACATGCACCGCGTGCACCACTCGGTGGAGGACGACGAGACCAACTCCAACTTCGGCTTCAACCTGTCCTGGTGGGACCGCCTGCTCGGCACCTACCGCGGCCAGCCACGCGCCGGACACATCGGCATGACCATCGGCATCCGCGACCATCGCGACCCCCGGGACGTGGACCGGCTCCCGGGCATGCTGCTCCTCCCCTTCCGCGGCACCGTGGGCGGCTACGCCATCAACCGCCGGTCCTGGGGCGGGCCCCAGGCGAAGCCGCCTGCGGAGCGGACCGCGAACCGACACCATGGCTAGATACTGGCTGCGGTTCCTGATGGCCCTGGTTCTGGCGCTTGGGATCGGGCTTGCGCTGGTCTACCGCGATGAGTTGGAGCCTGCCGTTCTTGAGGACTGGGTCGGCAGCGCCGGGGCCGCTGCGCCCTGGCTGTTCATGGCCGTCTACGCGCTCGCGACCGTACTCTTCCTGCCCGGCTCCCTGCTCACCCTCGCCGGCGGCGCCCTGTTCGGACCCCTCTGGGGAACGCTCTACAACCTGTCCGGCGCCACACTTGGCGCGGCTCTGGCCTTCCTGGCCGCCCGTTACCTGGCGGCGGACTGGGTAAGAGGCCGCAGCCAGGGGTTGCTCGGTCGGCTGGCGGACGGGGTAGCAGCCGAGGGCTGGCGCTTCGTCGCCTTCACCCGATTGGTGCCCCTCTTCCCCTTCAATCTGCTGAACTACGCACTGGGCCTCACCCGCATCCCCTTCCTGTCCTATCTGGCCGCCACCTTCCTCTTCATGCTCCCGGGGGCGTTGGCCTATACCTGGTTGGGCTTTGCGGGGCGAGAGGCCCTGGCGGGCGGGGACGGTCTGGTACGCAATGGGGTCATCGCACTCTCGCTGCTCGCCGCTGTGGCATTCCTGCCCCGCTTCGTTAAGCGGCTGCGGTCCGGCGAGCCGCCCGGCAAAGGCCCGAGCCCCGAGCACTCGGGGCGATCGACGGCACCCTGACCCGACGGTATCGGGACCAGACCCATGCTTGACGTGCTGCCTCACCTCACCCAAAGCGACTTCCCGCCCCTGCGCCGGGCGCGCCTTCACACCCTCCAGGTCAATCTGGGGCGGTTGTGCAACCAGCAGTGCCTGCACTGTCACGTGGCCGCCGGGCCCAACCGCCCTGAGGTCATGGACGAGACGACCCTGGACCAGGTGATCGATGCCTTGGGCGCCCTGCCCTTCGAGACCCTTGACCTGACCGGCGGCGCGCCCGAGCTCAACCCGGGGTTTCGGCGTCTGGTGCGCCATGCCCGGTCGCAAGGTCTGCGAGTCATCGACCGCTGCAATCTGAGCGTCCTGCTGGAACCCGGGCAGGCGGATCTTGCCGCATTCCTGGCCGAACAAGGTGTCGAAGTGGTGGCCTCGTTGCCCTGCTACTCACGTGAGAACGTGGATGCCCAGCGGGGGCGGGGCGTGTTCGAATCGAGCATCGCCGGGCTCCGGCGGCTGAACGCGCTCGGCTACGGGGCCCCTGGCACCGGATTGACCCTCGCTCTGGTCTACAACCCCGGCGGACCCAGCCTGCCGCCGCCCCAGACCGCCCTGGAGGCGAATTATCGAGAGGTCCTCGAACGGGACTTCGGCATCCGCTTCAATCGACTCTTAACACTCGCCAATCTACCCATTGGTCGATTCGGGAGCACGCTGCTGTCCAGGGACGAGCTCGCTGGCTATCTGGGCCTTCTGAAGGCCGCCCACCAGTGCGTCAATACCGAGTCGGTCATGTGTCGTGGACTGATCAGCGTGGACTGGGAGGGCTGGCTCTACGACTGCGACTTCAACCAGATGCTTGGATTGCCACTGGGGGCGGGCGACGGGAGCGGACGCACCCACCTGCGGGACCTCTCGACGCTGATGTCGGGTGGCCTTCTGGAGGCCGGCCAGATCCAGGTGGCGGACCACTGCTATGGCTGCACCGCCGGCCAGGGATCGAGCTGCGGCGGGGCCCTGAGCCCAGGCCCGGTCTGACGGTGCAGGTCTCAATCGTCATCCCCACCCTCAATGAGCGCACCCATATCGGATCTTTGCTCAGTGACTTGGCGCCGATGCGTGAGACGGGGCACGAGGTCATTCTCTCCGACGGGGGCAGCACGGACGGGACCCCAGAGCTTGCCGAGCCCCAAGCGGACCGGGTGATCCTGGCACCTCGGGGGCGCGCCTCCCAGATGAACGCGGGTGCCCAGTCGGCGCGAGGTCAGGTGCTGTGGTTCTTGCACGCCGACTGCCGTGTCAAACCACAGACCCAGACCCAGTTACTCGATGCCTGCGTCGCGGGATGCGTCTGGGGCCGTTTCGACGTGCGGCTCTCGGGACGCCACCCGCAGCTGCGTGTGGTCGAACGGATGATGAATCTGCGCTCGCGCCTCACCGGCATCGCCACTGGGGATCAGGGCCTCTTCGTCACCCGCGCCATGTTCGAGGCGGTTGGGGGTTACCCGCCGATTCCGCTCATGGAGGACATCGCCCTGTCGAAGGCATTGACCGGGCAGACCCGTCCTGCCTGTCTGCGCGGCCCGATCATCACCTCCAGCCGCCGCTGGGAGGAACACGGCATCCTGCGCACCATCCTGCTCATGTGGCGCCTGCGCCTTGCCTATGCCTTGGGGGCCGATCCAGGCCGGCTGGCCGATTTCTATGGCCGGCGCTGACCGCTGAGAGCGAGCGGCGCCAAGCACCCTCGCTTGCCAAGCGGCGCTGGGCCAGGCGGACGCAAGCCGGCGGCACGGCTTTGCAGGGAGGACAATGGGGGCCGACGTGGGACCGATGTTCCTTGTGGTCCCACGACGCGCGGAGGGTTCAGAGCTGAGGCTTGGGCGTCGTCGCCGTCTCTACCGGAAGGATCGGGTACTCGACCTTCGGCTGCTCGCCGGTGAGACTGCCCAGGAAGGTTGCAATCAGCGCAGCCTCATCACCCTTGAGCTGGGTGCCGAGCTGGGCGGTGCCCATGACCGCCACCGCCTGCTCCAGGTCCCATACCTGCCCGGAGTGGAAGTAAGGCGCGGTGAGTGCAATGTTGCGCAGGGGCGCCGCCCGGAAGACATATTCATCGGACGCGGTCTTGGTCACGGCAAATCGGCCCTTGTCCTCGGGCGGCAGGATGTCGGCGCCGGGCTTCTTCACCAGGCCGAAGGGGAAATAGTCCTGGCCGCCGACGTTCACGCCGGTGTGGCAGGCGGTGCAACCTTTGCTCACGAAGAGGTCCAGACCGAGCTTCTGGTCGGCGCTCAGCGCGTTGTCGTTGCCCTCCAGCCAAGCGTCGAAGGGCGCGGCCGGGGTCACCAGCGTCGCCTCGAAGGCCTCGATGGCCTTGGCCATGTTGTCGAAGGTCACCGGGTCGGCCTCGCCCGGGAATGCACGGCCAAACCGCTCCGCATACTCGGGCATGCTCTTGAGGGTGACGACCACGGCCTCGGGCTTGTTGGCCATTTCAACGCCGGCCTGCACTGGGCCCTTGGCCTGAGCCTTCAGGTCCTCGGCGCGGCCATCCCAGAACTGCGCCTTGTTGTAGACGGCGTTCAGCACCGTGGGTGCATTGCGCGGGCCCTTCTGCCAGCCGTGACCCACCGAGGTGGGTAGATTGTCGTCGCCGCCCATGCCCAGGTTGTGGCACGTATTGCAGCTGATCACGCCGCTCGCGGACAGACGCGGGTCGAAGAACAGCATGGCCCCGAGCTCGATCTTCTCGTGGGTCAAGGAGTTGTGGGCCACCTGTCCGGCGCCATAGGGAAGCGCCTGGAGTCCAGCGGACACGGCCTTGGCGCGCAGTGCCGCATCATCGGCGACCACGACCGTCGCCATGGACAGGGCGAAGCCGGCGGAGACGGCCAGGGAGATCAGGTTGGATTTCATTTCGGCTCCTCACAGGTGTGTTCCGGCGGGTTTCCCGCCGCGGATGCGCTCGTGTGAGCGGGCCAGCAGGCTAACCTTAGGGGCGTGGCCTGACATTGACATCCCGCAGGCGCCCCGCCATTGAGGCCTTCCCCCCCGGGCCGCCGCCGTCTTGGCACTCTACACGGGACGACTCCTTTTTTCTTACACCGGCTCGACTCATGATTCAGGCGTGAACCTGTCCGTACGCGCAAAGGTCTTTCTGACCCTACTGGTCGCGAGCCTGCTCGCGGTGGTGGGGACCGCCGCCTTCGTTCGGTGGTCCGTCGAGCGGGGTTTCATGGAGCTTCTCGATGCCCGTGAATCCGAGCGCATCGATGCCATTACGGACCGTCTGGTGGCACAGCGATCCGAGGACGGCTCCTGGGAACGGCTGCGCGGTGACAAGCGGCTGTGGATCGCCGCCCTTCTCGGTCAGGGGGAGCGGATGCCACGGGGGCGTCTCGGGCCTGGGCGGCAACACCTTCCGCCGTGGATGCGCCGCAGCCTGGAGGATCCAGGGGCCTGGCCACCCGTCCATGTCCTGGAGCACCTGAAGGCCAGGGGCCGACCGATCCCCCTGGAGCTGCGGCTGATGCTGCTCGACGAGTCGGGGGCGGTCATCTACGGACGTGAGTCCCTGCTCCCCGGAGCCCGCCGCATTCCCTTGGACCTGGACGGGAGGCCGGTCGGGACCCTCGCTCTGCTGCCGGGCCAACCCTTGGCCGACCTGCCCGAGCTCCAGTTCCAGGCCCGCCAGGGCGGGCGCTTGTGGGTGATCGCGGCGGGGATGGTGCTGATCGCCTCCGCCCTCGCCTATCCCCTGTCCCGCCGGCTGGTTCGACCGGTGCAGGCCTTCCAACAGACCGCTCAGCGTCTGGCCGGCGGGGACTATGAGGCACGCGTCCAGGTCCAAGGGGGCGACGAGATCGCCCGCCTGGGCCGGGACCTGAACGCCCTGGCCGCTGCCCTGGGCCGTAACGAGCAGGCCCGACGGCGCTGGGTGGCGGACATCTCCCACGAGCTGCGCACCCCGATCGCCCTGCTCCGGGCCGAGCTCGAGGCGCTCCAGGACGGCGTGCGGCCCCTGGACCGCACAGCGGTGGACGCCCTGCACGGGGACGCGCTCCGGCTCGGCCGCCTCGTGGACGACCTCTATGAGCTTTCCATGACCGACCTGGGGGCGCTCAGCTACCGCATGGAACCGACGGACATCGGTGAGGTCCTGGAGGCAGACTTGGATACGTTCCGTCCCCGCTTCGCCGCGGCCGGACTGACCCTGAGCTACGAGGACCAGCGGCCCGCCCCGGTCGAGTCACAGGCGGACCCGGACCGCCTTTCCCAGCTCTTCCGCAACCTGCTGCGCAACAGCCTCCAATACACCGACCCCGGCGGTGGGCTGGAGGTGCGGCTCAACCAGGCCGCTGACCGGATCGTGCTGGATTTCCAGGACAGCGCCCCCGGCGTCCCGCCGGAGTCCCTGCCGCGGCTCTTCGACCGGCTCTATCGGGTCGACGCCTCCCGCAGCCGCAATACCGGCGGGGCTGGACTCGGGCTCGCGATCGCCAAGAACATCGTCGAGGCCCACGGCGGCACCATTCGGGCGGAGCCCTCACCGGCCGGCGGGCTGAGGATCCGGGTCGAGATGCCACTGTAGGTTGCAGCAGAGCTCTTCATCCCTGGGCGACGCGGATTGCAGCAACCCGTGCGGCGTGGATGTGCTCGGGGATGCGGCGCGGGTCGGTAGACACCCGGGCGATGGCCGCCACGTCCACCTCTGAGGCGGCGGCGAACAGGCGGCCGAGGACCCGACCCTGGGGATAATCACGCTCGGCGTAGCCGGCCCGACCGCGGAAGTCCGCCTCGCAGGCGGTCAGCATCTGGTGGAAGCGCTCCGGGCGGCGGAAGGCGTCGGCACCCTCCATCAGGCCCAGGATGGTTGAGGCCCGCAGCTCGTCCAGCTTGTGCACCAGCCCGTGGTAGCGGGCGGTAATCCTGGCCAGCTCCCGGCAGCGATTGGGTATCCGATAGCGGTCGCAGATGCCTTCCAGCAGCTCGACGCTGCGCTCCTCGTGACCCCGGTGGCTGGGCAGGATCTCGGTCGGCGTCATCCCCTTGCCGAGGTCGTGACAGAGTGCGGCGAAGCGGACCTCCAGATCCGGAGACAGGCGCGCGGCCATGTCCAGCACCAGCATGGCGTGTACACCGGTGTCGATTTCCGGGTGCCACTTCTCTGGCTGGGGCACACCCCAGAGCCGATCAAGCTCGGGCAGCAGCCGGGCCAGGGCCCCACACTCACGCAGCACCTGGAAGAAGACCGACGGGTGGTCCTCGCCTAGGGCCTTGGCCATCTCCTGCCAGACGCGCTCGGGCACCAGGGCATCCACCTCCCCGGCCTCCACCATGGCCTCCATCAGTGCCAGGGTCTCGGGGGCGATCCGGAACCCCAGGGCGAAGAAGCGCGCGGCGAAGCGCGCGACCCGCAGGATCCGCACCGGGTCTTCCGCAAAGGCCGGGGAGACGTGGCGCAGGACTCGGGACTGCAGATCCGCAACACCGCCGTAGGGATCGACGAGTGTGCCGTCCGGCGCCTCGGCCAGAGCGTTGATGGTGAGATCCCGTCGCTCCAGGTCCTGCTCCAGGGTCACCCCCGGGTCCGCGTGGACCGAGAAGCCTCGATAGCCCGGAGCGGTCTTGCGCTCGGTGCGGGCCAGGGCGTACTCGTCCTTGGTGACCGGGTGCAGGAAAACCGGGAAATCGCGGCCCACCTGCTGAAAGCCGCGCCGGATGAGCTCCGCCACGGTGGTCCCGACGACCACATAGTCCCGTTCCGTCGACGGCCGCCCCAGGAGTCGGTCACGCACGGCGCCTCCGACCAGGTAGACGTCGAGACCGGCGGCCGGGTCCTGAGCGTGCCCCCGGGGCGCTGGATGGGTGAGGGACACGGCGTCAGACCCTACCGGAGCTGCTCGTCGCCTGACCCGTCGACTCGGGGAGTGGATTGCTCACCCGAACGGGACTCGCCGGGACCGCTGCCTTCAGGGCCCGGCAAGACTGCACGCCGACTCGCTGGTTCGAGCCGCGGGGTCTCGCTGGGGGTCTCACTGGGCCCATCGCGGCCTTTGCCCCCGAAGAGTCTGCCGATGGCCCCGAACACCCGTTTGATTCCCCGCCACAGCTTGGGCAGCAGCCAGATCAGCAGGACGAAGAAGAGCGCCAGCAGCACCAGGAAGACCGCCGGGTGCTTGATGGCCAGGAGCAGTCCGCCCAGTACGCCGAGGTCTTCCGCGATCGAGGCGGTCCAGTTGGTGAAGGGCTCCGGTGAGGTGTTGATCAGTACCCGCGTGCCGGCCTTGGCGGCATGTGAGGCGGCCGCAACGCCCCCGCCCAGCAGGGCAACGGCCAGGTCCCCTGCAGGGCCGATATCGCCCACCGCACCGGCGGCCATCAGCGCCCCCGCAGGGATGCGGATAAAGGTGTGCAGCCCGTCCCAGGCGCTGTCCACCCCCGGCACCTTGTCCGCAAAGAACTCGACCACGTACATGGCACCCGCGGCCAGCATCACCAGCGGATCGGACAGGATCTCCAGCCCCGCCGGCAGATCGACGCTGCCCGTGGCGCCGAGGAAGCCGAGCACCAGGATGGCCGCGTAGAGATTGATCCCGCTCGCCCAACTGGCGCCGAGTGTGAGTGCAAGGGTCTGGGTCAGATCATCCAAAGGCGATTCCTCGGACAGGCCGGGGGCGGATTATAGCCAGGCCCGGCTACGGGGTCCCGGTCGAACGGCATGCCGCGGCGATGCTGCTAGAATGCGCCGCGTCATCACCCACTCCTTGGACACCCCAAAGAAGGTCTTAACATGCGGTTCCTCGGCTATCTGTTCCTGTTCGCCCTCATCGCCTTCGGCATCTGGCCCTACTACTACGTCTTCAAGCTCGACGATGCCCTGGGCCAGGAGAGCACCACGGACCTCGCTGCGCTCACCGACCTGCCGGCGATCCGGGCCAACTACAAGGCCCGTCTCGACGCGGGTGCCGACACGGTCCTCCCCGCCGCCGACCCCAACAGCGTCATGGGCTGGATCCGCCAGAACCTGGACCGCCTGGGGGACTCCGCCCTCGATCAGGCCATCACGGTGCCCTGGGTGCGCGACACCCTGAGGGAGGCCACCACCAGGGCCACCGGCCAGACGCCGCCCTATCTGCTCGCCGGCATCGATTTCGCTTTCTTCGAGTCCTACAACCGCTTCCTGATCCGCATCGGCGACCTGGGGCGCGGCGCCACCCATGTGCGGCTGTCCCTCGAGGGCACCGAGTGGAAGATTACCGACATCATCCCCTGAGGGCCGATTTCTACACCCCCGGCGCTTTTATTCGGCGCCGGTATTCGGCACCGGCGGATTTCCGGACTATCGCCGCCGCGTCGCGGGCTTGACCAGCCGGCTGTGGTCCCCTAGGAGCAGGCAGCAGTCGGGGGAGCGCCAGGCCTGATTGCCGGCGGACCTCTCGCAGTCCCCGTCGCCCCGGGCTAGCATTCGGCCATCGTCGACCCACCGGAGAAGATCCATGTCCTCCACCACAGGCCCGCGCCACGGCAAGACCGGACGACCCATCAATACCGCCAAGCTCGATCGCGTGGTGGCAGAGGCCCGCAAGGCCAGCGACGACCGTGCCGCCGGCTATCGGGAGCAGGCCCTCAAGCTCTACCCCTGGGTCTGCGGCCGCTGCGGGCGCGGCTTCGATCACACCAACCTGCGTGAGCTCACCGTCCACCACAAGGACATGAACCACGACAACAACCCTCCGGACGGCAGCAACTGGGAGCTCCTGTGTCTCTACTGCCACGACAACGAGCACCAGAAATACGAGGAGCACCTGGCCGCCCAAGCCGCCGGGCGCACTGGAAACACCCCCGGCGGCGCCAGGCAGACCACCCACAAGGCACTTGAGGGGCTCGCGGACCTGCTGAAGAAGCGGGACTGAACGCCCCCTGAAACCGCAATCAAGCAACCGCCATCAAATGCATCAGCGGGCCCGCTGGCGCCTCCCCCCGCGCGTCCTATCCCGCTTTGCCGCGAACCCCGCCCCATGTCCCGTTACAGCTTCTTCGCCACGACCCCGAAGCATCTGGGCAGCCTGCTCGCCGAAGAGCTGGAGCGGCTCGGTCTGCACGGTGCCACCGAGGGCCGTGGCGGTGCGCGCTTCGAGGGGAGCCTGGAGGACGGCTACCGGGCCTGTCTCTGGTCCCGGGTCGCCAACCGGGTATTGCTGCCCCTCGCCCAGTTCCCGGCCGTCGGCCCCGAGGCGCTCTACGCCGGCGCCGTGGAGGTCCCCTGGGAAGACCACCTCACACCGGACCGAACCTTTGCCGTGCGCTTCGACGGGAGACTGCCGGGTGTCACCGACAGCCGCTATCCCGCCCTGAAGGTGAAGGATGCCATCGCGGACCGCTTCAACAGCCGCCTGGGCCGCCGCCCGAACGTCGATGCCGAGAACCCGGACCTGCTCATCCATTGCTATGTCCTGCGCGAGGTCGCTACCCTGGCCATCGACCTCTCCGGGAGCTCCCTGCATCGCCGCGGCTACCGGGAGCAGGGCGCCGCTGCACCCCTGAAGGAGAACCTGGCGGCCGCCATCCTGCTCCGGGCCGGCTGGCCGGATCTGGCCGCGGAGGGGGCGGCCCTGCTGGACCCGATGTGCGGCTCCGGCACCCTGGTGATCGAAGGGGCCCTGATGGCCGCGGACATCGCCCCCGGGCTGCTCCACGACCAGTCCGGCAACCGCTTCGGGTTCGAGGGCTGGCTCGGTCACGACCCGATCGCGTGGGAGCGACTGATCGACGAGGCGATGATCCGACGCGAGGCGGGGCTCCACAGGCTGGGCTCCCTGCGCGGCTACGACGAGCACCCCGCGGCGATTCGCGCGGCGCTCGCCAACCTGCAGCGGGCCGGGTTGGCGGGGCGCGCCCATTTCGAGCGCCGCGAGCTCGCCGACTGCCGCCCGGGCCGGGACGAGGACCGGGGACTGGTGGTGGCCAACCCGCCTTATGGCCAGCGGCTGGGAGCAGACTCTGACCTGCCCGCCCTCTACGCGCGGCTCGGTGCCGTGCTGCGCGAGCGTTTCACCGGCTGGAAGGCCGCGGTGTTCACCGGCAATCCGGAGCTCGGCAAGCACATGGGGCTGCGCGCGCTGCGTACCCATGCCCTTTACAACGGCCCCATCGAGTGCCGGCTGCTCCACTTCGAGGTGGACCCCGCCAATTTCGTCAGCAACCAGCCCCGCCCCCTGCCCCCGGACGCTCGGGGTGAGGGGGCGGTCGCACTCGCGAATCGGCTCGCCAAAAACCGAAAGGCCCTGCGCAAATGGCGCGAGACCCGGCAAATCAGTTGTTACCGCCTCTATGACGCAGATCTGCCCGAGTACGCAGTCGCCGTGGACGTCTACGAGGGCGAGCGGCGCTGGCTGGTCGTGCAGGAATACGCGGCCCCGCCGAGCGTGGAGCCCGAGCGCGCCCGGCGCCGGCTTCGGGAGGCCCTTGGGGTGATCCCGGAGGTGCTGGAGGTCCCCCAGTCCCAGGTCTTCTTCAAGGTGCGGCGCCAGCAGAAGGGGACGAGTCAGTACGAGCGCTTAGGCGAGGCCCGCCACTTCCACGAGGTGAGCGAAGGCGGCCACCGCTTCCTGGTGAACTTCGAGGACTATCTGGACACCGGACTCTTCCTCGATCACCGGGACACCCGGCGGATGATCGGCGAGCAGGCCCAGGGAAAGCGTTTCCTCAACCTGTTCGCCTACACGGGCACCGCCACCGTCTATGCGGCCCGGGGCGGCGCCGCCGCGACCACGACGGTGGACATGTCCCGCACCTATCTGGACTGGGCGCGGCGCAACCTGGAGCTCAACGGCATCCAGGGTCCGGGGCACGAACTGATCCAGGCGGACTGTCTGGATTGGCTGCGCCAGGTCAAGGGGCGCCGCCGCTTCGGTCTGATCTTCCTCGATCCCCCCAGCTTCTCCGCCTCAAAGCGGATGGAGGGGACCCTCGACATCCAGCGCGATCACGTTGAGCTGATCCGCGCCGCGACGGCGCTGCTGGACCCAGACGGTCTGCTGATCTTCTCCAACAATCTGCGCCGCTTCCGGATGGACCGGGAGTCCCTGGCGGACCTTGAGATCGCCGACATCAGCGCCAAGACCCTGCCCATAGACTTCGCCCGCAACCCCCGCATCCACAACTGCTGGCAGGTCCGCCGCCGCGGGTAGCATCCTGCCGCCGGAATGCTCCCGTCGGGCCACCGGCTCCAGTCCAGATCCCGTGCGCCGGCGCTCTCCGCGACCATACGCCCCCCGGCGTGTCTGCGTCGGCTTGGGTCCCGGCCTCAGGTCTCTGCTACTCTTCACGCGTGTGCGCCCTGGCGCCTTCGCGGCGGGAGGGAGGCTCACGCGGGCGGACGAATCCGTCGACGCTCGGTGATGCCCGGCAAGGACCGGGTTCACACACGAAGTCATCTGATCCCAACCAAAGAGAGAGTCCACACCATTATGTCTGTCGCCAAAGTCATCGAGATCAGTGCGGAATCCCAAGAGAGCTTTGAGGATGCGATACGCCGCGGCATCAAGACCGCCGGGAAGAGCATCCACGGCATCGAGGGCGCCTGGGTGAAGAGTCAGAAGGTCATCGTGAAGGACGATAAGATCACGGCCTTTCGCGTGGAACTTAAGCTGACGTTCGTTCTCGACTAGGGTCGTTTTGAGCGGACTGCCTTCACGCGGTCCGCAGGAGGGCGGGGGTCGATTCACGTTGACGGCCTGCGGATGAAGGAGGACTCGCCGCCCCTTCATCCTCAGCCTGGCGGGACTGGTGGCGACCGCCGGTTCGGTCGCGATCCGGCTGCTGCCTGTGGACCTGAGCCCGCGCGCACCGACTCGGGATTGGCGCTGCTGGCTGCTCTCCAACCTGGAGCGGCTGCAGCTCGACGGATAATTGCCGTATCGACGGGCAAGGGGCGGCCCGACGGGTCGCCCCTTGCCCTCGTCGTTCAGCTCAGACTCAATTCCCCGTTGGCGCTGGAGCGGCGGCCGGCTGCTCCCCGCTCAGCATCGCCTCCAGCTTGGCGATTTCGTCCTGGAGCCCCTGGGGCAGGGAATCCCTGAGCGCGCGCAGCTGCTCCATGACGGTCTCTGCTAGATCGATCTTATTCTCGGCGATGTAGTCCTTCACCTGCTGGATCAGCTCTTTGGCCTTGTCGATCGTAGCCTGGGCAATCTCCTGGCTCTTCTCTACGGCCGCGTCGGCCGCCTCGCTGACCTTCTCCTGCGCGGCGTCGGCTGCCTCGCTGACTTTCTCCTTGGCGGCGTCGCCTGCCTCGCTGACCTTTTCCTTGGCGGCGTCGGTTGCCTCGCTGACCTTCTCGCCGGCGGCTTGGGTCGCCTCCTTGGCGGCCTCCGCGGCCTTTTTGGCGTCGTCGCCCTGCCCGCAGGCAGCGAGACCGAGGGTAACGGCGATCGCCAGGACTAAAAAGCTCTGCTTCTTCATATCATTACTCCGTCGTTGTGGTGGGCTTGGCTGGGTTTTTCAGGTTGTCGAATCCGATTCCCTCGCGAGGCTTCAGTGGGCGCCGCCGGCCGGAAAAGCCCGCTTCGGGACGGCATGCCGCAACCTCGCCTCAGTGCCTCCTATCATAACCGGCCACGGCGGCAACTGCCGCCGGTGAGATCTGGCGGCGGATGGACTCACCCCGCACCGAGGAACGAAAAGGCGCCACGCCCAAGCGCGCTGAATCGCGGACTCAGGCACGGCTGGACGCGGCGACCCGGGCGCGGGCCGCGTCGAAGGCCACGCAGGTGCCGGGGTCCGGGCGGTCGACCATACTGACCACCCAGACCGCAGCCAAGGAGAGCAGGAAGCCGGGTACCAACTCGTAGAGGTCGAAGATCCCGCCCTGGAGTGGCTTCCACACCACCACCGTGAGTCCTCCCACCAGGATCCCCGCCAGGGCCCCGCGCCCGGTCATGCGCGGCCAGTAGAGCGAGAGCAGAAGCGCCGGGCCGAAGGCGGCACCAAAGCCCGCCCAGGCATAGCCGACCAGATCCAGCACCAGGGCCTTGGGGTCCATGGCGAGGACAAAGGCGAGCCCGGCCAGCACGATCACCGACGCGCGCCCGGCTACCACCAGCTCCTTTGGGCCGGCCTTGGGCCGCAGTACGCGCCGGTAGAAGTCCTCCGTGAAGGACGACGACGACACCAGGAGCTGCGAATCCGCGGTGCTCATGATGGCCGCCAGGATGGCGGCAAGACAGATGCCCGCCACCCATGGGTGAAACAACAGGTCCACCAGGTGAATGAAAACCTTCTCCCGCTCGTCCCCGGCCAGGGGCGGGTCGAGCAGCGGCACGCCGGACAGTCCGGTGAGGATGGCCCCGCTCATGGTGATGGCGACCCAGGTGAGCGCGATCCGCCGCGCCACGGGAACCGCGGCGGCGGAACGGATTGCCTGGAAGCGAGCCAGGATGTGGGGCTGGCCGAAATAACCGAGCCCCCACGCGGCCAGGGAGATCACGGCGACCGGACCGAGAGGGTTGCCGTCGCGCGTGGTGAGCGGGTCGAACAGGTGCGGATTAGCCGCCGCGATGGCGGCCGCCGATGGCTCCAGTCCGCCCAGCTGGACGGCGGCGAAGATCGGCACCGCGACGAGGGCGGCCGCCATCAGGAGCCCTTGGAGGACGTCTGTCCAGGATACAGCGAGAAAGCCCCCCACCGCCGTGTACAGCAGGATGACCAGGGTCCCCACGGCCACCGCCCAGAGATACGGAAGCCCGAAGACCGCCTCGAACAGCTTGCCGCCCGCCACCAGACCGGAGCTCGTATAGATCAGAAAGAACAGCAGGATGAACAGCGCCGCGATCCCGCGCAGGAGGCCGGTCCGGTCCGCAAAGCGGTTGGCGAAATACTCGGGCAGGGTCAGTGAGTCACCGAATGACTCGGTGAAGACCCGCAGACGGGCTGCCATCAGACGCCAGTTCAGCCAGGTCCCGACCAGGAGCCCCCCCGCAAGCCACAGGGACTCCACCCCCGCCGCGTATGCCAGGCCGGGCAACCCGAGGAGCAGCCAGCCGCTCATGTCCGAAGCGCTCGCGCTGAGCGCCGCCACGCCGCTCCCCAGTCCGCGGCCTCCAAGGACGAAGTCCGCGATGGTGGCGGTGCGCCGATAGGCATACCAGCCGATCGCCAAGACGGCCGCAAAATAGCAGGCGAAGGTAAAGGCGAGGATCGACAACTCCCGACTCAACTCGGACTCCTGTTGGTTGACCGGCGTTGAGAACCCGGGCCTAACGCGCCCGGGAAGGCCGGCGCAAAATGAATCTGGACCACGGCGGGAAGCCCCCGAAAGCGCCCGCAGTCGCCCCTGCACCCGATTGGGTGCAGGCGTTACGAGAAAAGGGCTCGGCTACCCCCGCTTATTCGGCAACCCACTCGCCCCTCCTGACCGGGAAGAGGGATTCACCGGCTTTTCGGCTCGGCGCAGGAGTCCAGGGGAGACATTCCACCGCTGTCCTTCATCGGTCAGGATCGAGACCGTCTTCCGGTTGTACTTGACCAGAACTCCGGAGAGCACGGGGTAACCGTCGGGCTGGAAAGAGACCCGGTCGCCGATGCTGAAGTCCAGCATCTGGGCATGAGCGCGCATCTCACGCAGAAACTTGATACGAGCCACGATTCGATGGTTCAGCTCGACGAGCTCCTGCTCGGTGAGCAAATCGATGTTGATCGTCATCGGCGTGTCTTCGGCCTAGCCTCGGAGGGTCAACCGCATCGTCAGTGATACGGCCCGCAGACCCTGATGGATGTGATCGAATTCGCTCAAGCCTCCTCAGGCTTGAACCCCCGCCAAACCTTCTGCCCCATGGTCACGGTCGCGAGCACCAGCGCACCGGCCAGGATGCCCGCGATCGCGTTGAGCAGGGTCGGCGTCAGCCCCGCCAAAACCGCGCCGACGCCCGGTATCGCCTCGGCGCTATGGCTCATCCCGTGGATCGGCTCGTGCAGCCAAGGCAGCCCGTGGACCAGAATACCCCCGCCAACCAGGAACATGGCGGCGGTGCCAACAACGGAGAGCCCCTTCATCAGCCAAGGGGCCGCACCAAGAATGCGCTGACCCAACCCGCGCTGGAACCTGTTCCAGGCGCCCTCCCCCGGTCTCTTGCTCAGCCAGAGTCCAGCGTCGTCCAGCTTGACGATGCCGGCAACCAGCCCGTAAACGCCCGCGGTCATGAGGAGCGCAATGCCAATCAGCACCACCACTTGGATGCCGAATGCGGCCCCGGCCACTGTCCCCAGGGTGATGACGATGATCTCTGCGGAGAGGATGAAGTCGGTACGGATGGCACCTTTGATCTTGTCCCGTTCCAGGGTCTTCATGTCCACCTGTGGGTCCTTCAATGCCTGCAACAGCTCGGCGCTATGGCTCTCGTCTTCCTCCTTGGGGTGGAGGAATTTATGGGCCAGCTTCTCGAATCCCTCGAAACACAGATAGGCGCCACCCACCATGAGCAGGGGCGTGATCGCCCATGACGCCACGGCACTGATTCCCAGCGCCGCCGGCACCAGGATCGCCTTGTTGCGCAACGAGCCCAGGAAGACCGCCCAGACCACAGGAAGCTCCCGCTCGGCGCGCACCCCGGACACCTGCTCCGCATTCAGGGCCAGGTCGTCCCCCAGGACGCCTGCGGTCTTGCGGGCCGCGACTTTGGTCATCAGCGAGATATCGTCGAGGATGGTGGCGATATCGTCGATCAGTGCAAGGAGGCTTGAAGTGGCCATGGATCTCGACTGACAGCTTGCGTTGGTGCCGATGATAAACGCCGTGGACGAATCCTGCCCCCCTTGGCTCGCAGACGGTGGCCGCTGACCCAAACCCGTCATCCGGCCTCCCCTCCCTTGGCCTATACTCGCGCGTTCTCGAAAGCCCAGAGCGAGGTTTGCCCATGCGCTTCCGTTTTCCCGTGGTCATCGTCGACGAGGATTTCCGATCCGAGAACGCCAGCGGGACAGGGGTGCGGGTGCTGGCCAAGGCCATCGAGGAGGAAGGGATCGAGACACTGGGGGTCACCAGCTTCCGGGACGTGGCCTCATTCGCCCAGCAGCAATCGCGGGCCTCGGCCTTCATTCTGTCAATCGACGACGAGCAGTTCTCATCTCCGGAGGAGGCTGCCGCGGCCATCACCCAGTTGCGCTCCTTCGTGGAGGAGATCCGCTTTCGCAACAGGGACATCCCGATCTTCCTTTACGGCGAGACCCGTACCTCCCGCCATGTGCCCAACGACGTGCTCCGCGAGCTGCACGGCTTCATCCACATGTTCGAGGACACACCGGAGTTCGTTGCGCGCTACATCGTCCGCGAGGCGCGCAACTATCTGGATTCACTCGCCCCGCCCTTCTTCAGGGCCCTGACCCACTACGCGGCGGACAGCTCCTACTCCTGGCACTGCCCGGGGCACTCGGGGGGCGTCGCCTTTCTCAAGAGCCCTGTGGGCCAGATGTTCCACCAGTTCTTCGGCGAGAACATGCTGCGCGCGGACGTCTGCAACGCGGTGGAGGAGCTCGGCCAACTGCTCGACCACACCGGGCCGGTGGCCGCCTCGGAGCGCAACGCGGCGCGCATCTTCCACGCCGACCACCTGTTTTTCGTCACCAACGGGACCTCGACCTCGAACAAGATCGTCTGGCACTCCACCGTGGCGCCAGGAGACATCGTGGTGGTGGACCGCAACTGCCACAAGTCCATCCTCCATGCCATCACTATCACTGGGGCTATCCCCGTCTTCCTGATGCCCACGCGCAATCATTACGGCATCATCGGCCCCATCCCGCTGGAGGAATTTCGCTGGGAGAACATCGAGCGCAAGATCGCCGCCAACCCCTTCGCTCGCGAGTCCAGGTGCCGCCCGCGCATCCTCACCATCACCCAAAGCACCTACGACGGGGTCAGCTACAACGTCGAGACCATCAAGGAGATGCTCGACGGTCGCATCGACACCCTGCACTTCGACGAGGCCTGGCTCCCCCACGCGGCCTTCCACGACTTTTACGGCGACTATCACGCCATCGGCGAGGGGCGCGCGCCCTGCACCGACTCCATGATCTTCTCCACCCAGTCCACCCACAAGCTACTGGCCGGTCTGTCACAGGCCTCCCAGATCCTGGTGCAGGACAGTGCCAATCAGAAGCTCGACCGCGACGTGTTCAACGAGGCCTTCCTCATGCACATGTCCACCAGCCCCCAGTACGCCATCATCGCCTCCTGCGACGTCGCCGCCGCCATGATGGAACCGCCGGGCGGCACCGCCCTGGTGGAGGAGTCGATCCTCGAGGCCCTGGACTTCCGCCGCGCCATGCGCAAGGTCGACGCGGAGCTGGAAGAGTCCTGGTGGTTCAAGGTCTGGGGGCCGGAGGAGCTGGCGAACGAAGGGATCGGCGAGCGGGAGGACTGGGTCCTGCGTGCCGGGGATCGTTGGCACGGATTCGGCGACCTGGCCGCTGGATTCAACATGCTCGACCCCATCAAGGCAACGGTGATCACCCCGGGGGTGGACGTCGATGGCGACGTGGCGCACTGGGGCATCCCGGCGGCGATTGTCACCCGCTATCTCGCCGAGCACGGGATCATCGTGGAGAAGACCGGGCTCTATTCCTTCTTCATCATGTTCACCATCGGCATCACCAAGGGCCGCTGGAACACCATGGTCACGGAGCTCCAGCAGTTCAAGGACGACTACGACCACAACCGTCCGCTGTGGCGTGTCATGCCCGAGCTCGTCGCCAAACAGCCGCGCTATGAGCGCATCGGCCTCGAGGACCTCTGCGATCAGATCCATGCAGTCTACCGGGAGCATGACATCCCGCGTCTCACGACCGAGATGTATCTTTCGGAAATGACCCCCGCCATGCGACCCGCGGACGCCTTCGCGAGAATGGCCCACCGGGCGATCGATCGCGTGGAGATCGATCATCTGGAGGGTCGAATCACCGCGATCCTACTGACACCTTACCCCCCTGGCATCCCCTTGCTGATCCCCGGCGAACGCTTCAACGCCACGATCGTGCGCTTCCTCCAGTTCGCCCGCGCCTTCAACGAGCAGTTCCCCGGTTTCGAGACCGACATCCATGGGCTGGTCAAGGAGCAGATCGAGGGCGGAAGGGTGCGTTACTACGTGGATTGCGTGCGGTGAGCGGCGGTTGGTCTTGGTACGCTTGTCATGGTGTTCGCGCTCGATCACGGATCTCAGGTCCCTGAAATTCCTTGACCCGACCGATGCGTAACCGCGGGTTCTCTATTCGATTGCCTGTGACGGCCGCCCTCCTGCTCCTGGGCGCCATTTCCAATCTCCAAGCGGAAAATCTGGCGGTCGCGGCCGCCCCGCCCTCAGTCGCGCTGGCGGCCGAGACGATGGGTGAGCGGATCAAGGTGGAGCTCAGGCACGAGATGGCCCGAGTGGCGCCCTGGCTCGACCGCTACGGCTATGGAGCGGTTGCATTGGCCGTAGGCGTCGAGGGGGCCGGTATTCCGGCGCCGGGGCAGACTCTGCTGATCGCCGCCGCCGCGGACGCCGCCTCGCACCCCAAGCTGCGTATCGGCTCGCTGCTGCTGGTGGCCTTTGTGGCGGCCGTGATCGGCAATACCTTGGGTTACCTGATCGGGCGCTGGGGCGGCAGGGCGCTGCTGCACCGGCTGCGGCTCAAGGATCATCACCTCGAGCGGGTAGAGGGCGGCTTCGCCCGCTGGGGCGGCTGGCTGATCGTCATCGCCCGGTTCTTCGACGGTCTGCGGCAATTGAACGGAATCGCGGCCGGGGTCCTTGAGATGTCCTGGCGGCGCTTTACCCTGTTCAATGTCCTCGGGGCAGCCCTGTGGGTGGGCTCATGGGGCCTCGGGGTCTACTACCTGGACGAGCACCTGAACACCATTCTCGTCCTGATCCGGCGACTCAACCCATGGGTGGCGGCTGCGACCCTGATCGGGGTCGGCGCGCTGTTCGTGTTGGTCTGGAGGCGCGTGATGCGGCGGCGCGGGGCGGATTAGCCAAGCGGCGGCCCGCCGTTCGAGGGACGGGATGACCCCTCGATTCCCGATGATCCAACACAATCCCATGGCTCCGTGTCGCGATGGAGCCGTGCCGATGAGAACGGCCTAACGTCGGTTCATTCCAGACCGTTACCGGCCAGGGACACTCGGCGGTGGCGGAGATTCATTCTCTCCTTTGGCGACCCGGTCGAGCCGCTCAAGAAACCCGGCAGGGGGAATGAGCACCCACCCGCGGAATCCGGTGTCCATCTGTCCGCCACACTGGCGCGGTGGGGCGTCCTCGGAGACCTCAACGACGAACAGGCCTTTGTCCGCGTCGATTCCTTTGGGGTCTTCGAGCACTGTTTCGTTCGCCCACTGGGCCAGACCCTCGATCAGGACGCCGCTGCGCACGCCGGTTTGCGTAATCTGGGCGGCGATGCCAAACAACAGGAGCTGCTTGTACTCATGCTCCGGATTCAAGCCTCGGAACCCGATGTCCGCCGCCGAACCGCCTTGCGTCGGCGGCGCTCCGCGCACCGTCAAGTAGACGAATAGGTCGTGCAGGTCCCGCCAGGTATTCGCCGGCAGTCGCGTACCCCACAAGGCCGCGTAGCGCAACGCGCGCTGGCAGAATCGGAACAGATTGCGAATGACCCAGTGTCGCCGGCGCGCTTGCCGGGCGTCGAGCAGAAAATAGCAGCGATCGAGCTGATGCAGGGTCTGACTGAGGTTCTGAAACATCAGGCGGTAGAGCCGCTGCTCCAACGTCACGCCGCGATCCCCCTGCCCCTCAGCGGCCGACGTCCAGGGCTTGGGCAAGCCGGAACAGGTCTTGAGTACCGGCGCCTTGAGCAGGCGCAGCGTGGCGAGTCGCCGCGAGGGGGAGATATCCGCCCGGCGCAGGTTCTCCAGGGACAGGATAAGAGCGGGCGCCGCATGCCGCACCCCGGCCGAGCGCAGACCCAGAAGCCAGTCGCCCAAGGGCTCCGAGCCGACATCGAAGGAGGGCCGGTCCAGCGTGAGTCGGGACTCGCCGGGCACGGCCTCGGAAGTTTCGAGGGTCACGAGAACGCGCCTCCCTTGAAAGACCAAGTCAGGCCACCGTGGCGGGGCTATCCCCAAACCCCGGCTCAAAGTTCATCTGGGCTTCGTTGGTCTCTTTTCGCCTTGCGGCTAAAGGTTAGCGCCGGGGCACCGCACGGACTGGGGACTTCTCCGCATTTGCAGCGGCGCGGGCCGGACCTGATCACCCTGGGGGCCAGTTTTCACTCGCCTCCGCCCCGGTGCTCATGACTCCCTCCGCCTCCAACGCGATAAGCAGATCCCGAGGCAGACACAGGACCCAGGCGCGGTTGATCGACCCCGGGGCGCCGGGCATCCAGCGTGGCGGCGCGTCCTGTGACACCTCCACCAGGTAGTAGGAGCCGAGCACACCGGAATAGGACTTAGGGTCCTGCAGCACGCTCTCCCGTGCCCAATCCGCGACCAACCCGGCCTCGGCATAGACCCGAGCCAGCAGCTTCCTGGCCCCCTGTTCGGCGATCAAGCCGATAATCAGCAGGCGCTTATAGGCGCTGTCTGCGTCTAGGTCTTCACCCCCATAGAGTGCGTCCCCCCCAGGGACGACCACGTCCTGCAGCCGACCCATATGATAGGCATACAAGTCGTGGGCCTCCTGCCAGGTGTTCGGAGGCAGGGGCCACCCCCGGAGCATGCTGAGCTCCAGTTGCCGGTCGAGGCAGCTCAGCATGGTGTGCACCAGCCAGAGGCGAGCGTAGTCTCGCTCGGCCACTTCGGTGCTGCGGGCGACATCCAGCGCCTCCAATGTCTGCTTGAGGTTCTTAAAGCTCAGGCACCACAGCCGCTGCTCGAGTGACAGCGGACCTGACTGGGCACCGGTCAAACCGCCGCCGGAACCGCTGGTCCTGGGAAGCCCCCTGCTCAGGTTGCGGACGACCGCCATCAGCCGGTGCATGACGTCGAGGCGCCGAGGCGCCTCCAGCGGTGCCACATGCAGCCGCTCCAGCTTCAGCAAGAGGCTCATGAGCATGCTGCTGGAGCCCTGATCGGCAAGGCGCTCCAGCCAACGATCAAAGGTGCCTGGCTCAAAATCGCGCGCGTTCACCTCCCGTATGAACGGGGCCTCGGACTGATAGCAGCTGTCGGCAGACACGGACTGGACGGACATGGGCAAAGACCCTTCGACGGCGTGACGAGGTAGGCTTGCAGCGCTTGGACGACTGGGCTCCAGATCCATGTTGGCGCTCTTCGTTACGCGATGAATGATGCCGATCCTTCGGAATGTCTGCGCTTCCGCGGTCGGGATCTCAGCGGCCGCATCCGAGAAGCCGCCCGTTGCCGACCGGCAGAGCCATCGACGCGGTCCCGGCGCCGTCGGCACCTGCCGCTTACTCCCCTTCTCCTCCGACGACGCCGGCTCCGGCATCCGCTCCCACATCGGAACCCGCCGCGACTGCCGCCCCAAGCGAAAAAAAGTCCCGGACCTCCGCGATGTCCCGGGTCCGCGCCATGGGGGGCAGGCTGGCGAGGAAGGTGTGACCGTAGGAACGCCCGAGGAGTCGCGGGTCACACACCACGAGCACCCCCCGGTCCTCCGAGCCTCGGATCAACCGCCCCGCCCCCTGTTTGAGTGCGATCACCGCCTGGGGCAGCTGGAAGTCCCGAAACGGGTTGCCTCCCTGCCGTCGCAGGGCCTCGATGCGCGCCGCCAGGACCGGGTCCCCGGGGGAGGCAAAGGGCAGCCGGTCGATGATGACGCAGGACAGGGCCTCGCCACGGACATCCACCCCCTCCCAGAAGCTGGATGTCCCGAGCAGCACGGCATCCCCCAGTTCCCGAAAGCGTTCCAGCAACTCGGCCCGGGGGGCAGTGCCCTGGATCAAGACTGGATAGTCGATCCGGCCTTCCAGCCCGGCTGCGACCTCCCGCAGGGCCCGATAACTGGTAAAGAGTACGAAGGCCCGCCCCCGGCTGTAGCCGACCAGCTCACAGACCAGATCAAGGACCCGCTCGTTGTACGCCTGGTCGGAGGGATCCGGCATGCCCCGCGGCACGAACCAGAGCGCCTGGCTGGAATAGTCGAACGGGCTGTCCCAGCGCTCGCTGATTGTCGAATCGATGCCGAGCTGTCCGGCGAAGTGGCCGAAGCCCTCGCCCACCGCCAGCGTCGCGGAGGTGAAGACCCAGGCGGCGCGGGTCCGGGCGAATTGCTCGCGAAAGACGTCCGCGACCTGGAGCGGCGTCTGATGCAGCCGAAAGCCTCGGCCCTGGGTTTCGTACCAGCGCACCTGCTCCGGCGACTCCTCGGCGGTGAGCAGGGCGAGCCGTGCCGCCAGATCGCCGGCTCGGAGGAGACAGGCGTCGAGGCCCTTGCCGCGGCCCTCCAGGGCTCTGAGTCCTTCCGCGAGGGCGCGAAGACGCCGCGACAAGCTGTCCAGGGCGCTGATCACGGCAGGGTCGGCAACCAGCTCGAACCACGGACCGCGCCGGCTGGTCTCGCCCAAACGCAGTCGCAGCTCCTGGGCGGCCCGGCGCAACCCGGCGGCCCGCTCGGGAAGCTCCGGGACGTCGCCCGCCTCCCGCTGATACTCCAGCTCGGTGTCGCGGGCAAGATCCAGCAGCTGGCGACCGCTGACCGCGGTGCCGAAGAAACTGCTGGCCACTTCGGGCAGCTGATGCGCCTCGTCCAGGATAAAGCAGTCCGCCCCCGGCAGGATCTCCCCGAAGCCTTCGTCCTTCAGGGCCAGGTCCGCGCAGAAGAGATGATGGTTGACCACCACCACGTCGGCGGCCTGCGCCTCCCGCCGCGCGGCGACGAGGTGGCAGACCTGCCAATCCGGGCAGGTCTGACCGAGGCAATTGTCGCTGGTGGAGGTGACCGCCGGCCACACCGGCGCGTCCTCGGGGATGGTCAGCTCGGCGATATCACCCCGCCGGGTCGCCTTGGACCAATCCTGGACCTGGCGCAACAGCCGGCGGGTGTCCGGATCCCAACTCGCGGGGTCCGCCAGAGACAGCGACAGCCGGTGCCGACACAGGTAATTGGACCGACCCTTGAGCAGGGCCGCCCGCACCGGGACGCTCAGGGCCTCGCGCACCAGCGGGAGGTCCCGATGAAACAGCTGGTCCTGAAGGTTCTTGGTGCCCGTGGAGATGAGCACCTTGCGCCCAGACAGCAGCGCTGGCACCAGGTAGGCGAAGGTCTTACCAGTGCCCGTGCCGGCCTCGCAGATCAGGGTCTGGCCGGCCTCCAGGACCCTGGCGATACGCTCCGCCATGGCCTGCTGCTGGGCCCGGTAGGCGAAGCCGGGGAGCCGCTCGGCCAGCGCTCCACGGGGACCGAAGACGTCTGAGAGGTCGACCATGACACCAAGACGGCGGCGGTCAGCCCTTGTCCGCTAGCCGCAGACGGACCGACGCAGGATCAGCCGCCGCCCGCCCGCTGCTCCGCCTCGCCCGCACCCACGGTGTCACCCGCACGGCGGCGTGCCTCCGCGATGATGCGCCAGTTGTCCTTCTTGATGGCGGACTGGTTCCCCGCCAGGTCGTTGGAACGGGCGGCCAGCTGTCCGGCCTGGGCGGACAGTCCTTGCTCCATGCGCACCCGCGCCAGGCGGTTCCACAGGTAGGCCTCCCGCGGTGCGATCCGCAGGGAGCGCTCCAGAGAGGCCGCCGCGCCCGCATAGTCCCCCGTCTGGCGCTGCTGCTCCGCCTGCCGCGCCAAGCTGTCCGCCGCCGGGGGCAACCCCGGGGCCACCGGCTTGTCGGCCGGCGCGGGCGGCGCGGCGGCAGGCGCTGGAGCAGTGGCCGAGGCCACCTGGGTCGGCGGCTGGGGCCGGGCTTGAGGAGCAGGCGCCGGCCGCGGTTTCTCGGCGGGGGCCGCGGCGGGCGGCGCCGTCTTTGCCGCGGGCGGTGCTGGCGTCTTGGCCACGGGTGGCGCCTCTGATTTCGCCGCCGGCGGTGTTGCGGTCTTCGGTGTCGGAGCGGGTGCACCCGCCGCAGCGACCTGGCCCTTCGCGGCCGGCGCTGCCGGGGCACCCGCGGTCGTCTGGGGCGGCGGTGCGACCGGCGGCACGGCCGCGGGCGGCGGCTCGGGCTCGCTCCCGGGCTCCTGGTAGGCGTAAGTCCGCGTCTGCTTCTTCGCCGGGGCCGCCGGCTTTGGCTTTGGCTTCGGCACGTTCTCCGGGACCGGCTCGGGGGGTGACTCGACCCCCTGACGGGGGGTCACGCTCACCACGGGCGCCGGCGGGCCCTCCCGAATGCCCGTCGCGCAGGCACCGATGCCCAGGGTGAGAGCCAGAATGGGAATCAGCTTGAGGGTTGATTCAGACATCGCTTAGAGATCCAGAAAAAAATTCTCGGGCTTCGGCTTGGGCTTCGGCTTGGGGTCTGCGGCCGAATCGCTCGGACCGGACCGCCTGGGCCGCGCCTGGGCAACGGTATCCGACGACTCGTCGGCCGGGGTCTTGGAGCCGCCGCCCCCACCGCCCTTCTCGCCGTCCCCACCGCCCTTCTGGCCGCCGCCACCGCAGGCCGCGCCGCTGCTCGTGCTGATATAGGGCACGCCGGTTCGCCCGCACACCCCGGACAGCACCACGCCCTCCGGAGGCGACTCGACCAGCGGCTCATTGGGCAAGGCCAACATGAACTCGGCCCACACCGGCAGTGCGCCCTGCCCGCCAGCGAGCCCCATGGGCTTGTTGTCGTCCCGACCGACCCACACCACGGCGACCTTGTCCCCACTGAATCCGGCGAACCAGCTATCGCGCTTGTCGTCCGTGGTGCCCGTCTTGCCGGCCATGGTCAGGCCCTTGGGCAGCCGCGAACCCAGCCACTTGGCGGTGCCCTGGGTGACCACCTTCTGCATGGCCCACGTCGTCAGGTAGGCCGCTCGCGGATCCACCACCGCATCCACTGCCAGTGGATACCGGTTGAGCGGCCGGCCGCTCTGGTCCATGACCTCGCGGATGGCGCGCAGGGGGGCCCGGTAGCCCCCGGCGGCGATGGTCTGATAGATCTGCGCCACCTCCAGCGGAGACAGTGGAACCGCCCCCAGCAGCATGGCCGGGACGGCCTTGAATCGGCGCTGGGCCCCAAGCCGGTACAGGGTCTCGGAGACCTTACTCAGACCGACGCTCATCCCCAGATTGACGGTCGCGAGATTCAGCGAGCGGGCCAGGGCCTGATACAGGGGGACGGGTCCGCTGACCCGGTGATCGTAGTTCTTCGGTGACCAAACCTTGCCTCCGCTCATTCGCAGGGTGTAGGGCTGATCCTGGATGGTGGTGGTCAGGGTGTAACGCGAGGGCTCCGACAGGGCGGCCAGATAGATCGCAGGCTTCACCAGGGAGCCGATGGAACGGGTCGCATCAAGGGCCCGGTTGAAACCCGCGTAGCCCATCTGGCGGCCTCCCGCGAGCGCCAGCACTTCTCCCTGGGCGACAGAGGTCACGACCGCGGCCGTCTCCAAGGTACCCGCGCGCATACGGCGTGACTTCTCGAGCCCAGCCAACCGCTTGGGCAAGGCCGATTCCACCGTTGACTGCACCAGCGGGTCCAGCGTGGTGAAGACGCGCAGGCCCTCGGATCGCAGGTCCTCGTCCCGGTAGTCCCGCTGGAGCTGGCGGCGCACCAGTTGGATGAAGTCCGGATACTCGCCCGCCGGGCGCCCGCCTCCGTCCCGCAGGCCGAGTGGAGCGGCCTTGGCCCGTTCGGCCTGCTCGGGACTGACGACCCCGTCGCGCGCCATGATGTCCAGCACCAGGTTTCGGCGTGCGAGGGCCACGTCGGGGAAACGGCGCGGATCGTACTTCGCGGGCGCCTGGACCAGGCCCACCAGGAGCGCGATCTCGGGGAGGCCGAGCTCGTTCAGGCCACGATTGAAATAGAAGCTGCTCGCCAGCCCGAAACCGTGGATCCCCCGGCTCCCGTCCTGCCCCAGGTAGATCTCGTTCGCATAGGCCTCCAGGATCTCATCCTTGCCGTAGCGCCGCTCCAGGAGCAGCGCCATGTAGGCCTCTTTGAGCTTGCGCGAGAGGGTACGGTCGGCGGAAAGATAAAAGTTCTTGACCAGCTGCTGGGTCAGGGTGCTGGCCCCCTCCACCACGCCCCCCGCCTGCAGGTTGTGGTAGACCGCTCGCAGGATGCCCCGGGGGTCCACCCCCTCGTGGCTGAAGAAGCTGCGGTCCTCCACCGCGAGCAGGCTCTTCACCAACAGATCCGGCAGGTCCTTGCGGCGCAGCAGCACCCGGTCTTCGTTATGGGTGGGATAGACATTGGCGATCAGCACCGGGTCCAGACGGGCCAGGGCCGGGTCCGGCCCACCGCCGGCGTCGTGCATCGACGCCACCCGATCGCCCGTGATCTCCAGGTCCAGGAAGCGCTCCGGCTCCTCCCCGTCCCAGAAGCGGAAGGACCGGGTGCGCACCCGGAAATGGTCCTCCTCGCGCTGGAAGGACCCAGGGATCGAGGGCTGGGCCATCGCCCGATAATTCAGGCGCTCCAACTCGCCCTGAAACTGATCCGGCGTCAGGGTCCGGCTGGCATAGAGCTCCAGGGAGCGGGCATAGACACGGGCAGGCAGCGCCCAGCGCTTTCCTTCGAACTTGCCGCGCACCACCCGATCGAGGTGCACGCCGTAAAGGACGCCGGCGAGACCGACACCCACGGCGACAAGCAGCAACCAGCGCAGCAGGACGGTCCCCAGGCCGCGCGAACGGCGCGGAGTGGGGGGACGTCTGGCACCTGAGCGGGAACGCGAAGGAGGCTGGGACACGGATCAGAACCGCGCCTGCAGGGAGGCAGGCAGCGCGGCGGCGATGCCCGTCGCGCAGAAAAATCGTTGATACATCAGCGGGACTTGGACTGTCGTCTTGACAAGATTTCAATGGGCTATGGTCCCATTTGCGCCCCGCGGACACAACCGCAGCCGACAGACCGGCCGGCCATCGCGCCAGTCATCGTGGAAGCTCAGGGCGCGTTGCAGACTGTTGAGCGTTCTGCGCAGCCGCCGCCCCGGCCCGGCAGGCGCGACAACACATGCTGGGGGGATTCCCGGTGATCCGCGGACAGCCGCCCGGCGCGCGGGCTCAAGCGGAGCCGGCGAAGGCGGGATAGACCAGATCCAGATCCGACAGAGGCTTGGCCGGGCCTGAGGGGCGATAGGCCGCATAGCGGCTGAGCTCGCCCGCCGGCACGCGCCCGATGACCTGCTCGATCTCCGTGAGGCGGGCGCCCTGGCGCACCAGATAGCAGATGTAGGTGTGGCGCAGGGCACCCACCCCGATCTCCGCCGGATGGGCCAGGCCCGCATCATGGGCGAGCAGTCCGATCCGGGTGCTCAAGCCATCCACTCCGGCGCTCCCGGAGGCCCCGGACCACAGGGGCAAGGGGCGATGTGACGCGAGATGGCTGACGAGCTCGGGGCCGAGGGTCAGGGTCCGCCCCTCACCAGGTGCCCGCACCAGGCCCGCGTCGAGATCGAAATCCGCTTCGGCCAGATCTGCACACTCCTGCGGCGTGAGGCCACACAGCAGGAGCCCGATGAGCTGTCGGGTCGCGGGGTCCGCCAGCTCGGTGAGCGCCCGGACCTCCCCGATCAGAAGCTCCCTCAGGATGCTCCCAGGCAGGCTCGGGGTTTCAGCCTGAGCAATCGATTCCGGGGACTGGTCGGCCAACCGTTCGACAGTCTCGCCGGACACGCCCGCAGCCGTGGGCGCGAAGACCCGTACGCCGGTGACCGGCAGCGCATCGTCCTCGTCACGGGTGCGCCGGCTGAGGAACTCGACCAGCAGGACCGCCAGCAGGGCGCTCAGACCCGCGGCCGCCAGGGTATAGAGGAAGTCACGCCAGTAATCGGGCTGGATCGGGGTGCGGGGGACAAACGCCGGCTCGATCACCTTCACCTGCGCGTAGCGCTCCGGCGCCTTGGCCTTGATCTCGACCAGGCGCCCTTCGAGCTCGCGATGCAGCTCGTCCAACTTTTCCAAGTCCTGTTTCAGGGTCTCGTAGCGCGCGTACCGGGCGGTGAAGCGCGACGCCTCGGAGCGGGCCACGGCGAGCTGCTGCTCCTGGACCTGGACCTGGCGGCGGGCACGCTCCAGGTCACGGCGCGCGGTCGAGCGCAGGTACTCCCGCCCCTCGGCCTTGAGCCGCGCGATATTCTCATCGAGGCTGCGTAACTCTCCCGGAAGGTCGCGCAGGGTCGGCTCGTTGTTCAGGTAGACCGCCGTGTAGCGCTTCTCCAACTCAGCCAGCCGGTTGCGTAGCTCATCGGCCTTCGACTCCAGCGCCACGAGATCGCCCTTCTCCGACTGGGGCACCACCGGCTCGCCGCGGGCGATCGCCTCCTCCAGGGCGGACTGCTCGGCCTCCGCCTTCACCTGCTCGGCACGCGCCTTGTTCAACTCCGCGGTGAGCGCATTGAGGCGCGCCAGGGCCTGATTGCCCTCGCTCTCCATGGTGTCGATGTCGTTGCGCTCCCGGTAGTCATTCAGCTCCGCCGCCTTCTCACGCTTGCTCGCGTCCAGCCGGTCGTATTCCTCCTGGAGCCGCGCCAGGGTCTGGTCCACATCGCTCTCCACCTGGCTCTGGCGCCGCGCCAGATAGGCCTCGGTCCAGGCGTTGACCAGGGCTGCAAGCTGCTCCGGGTCACCCCCGGTCGCCCCCATCTCAACCAGGTTGGTCTCGGGAGTGGACTGGACGTCGAGCATGTTTCGCAGTGAGTCCGGATCCAGACCGGCGAGCGAGCTGTTCTGCCGGACCGCACGCTCCAGGGTATCCGCGAGCAGGTCCCGAGCCAGCAGGATACGGCCTTGCACCGCCACGTTCTGGGTGTCGGCGCCGTCCTCGCCCGCGCTGAACCCGATCCCCTCGGGCACCTCCACGAGCGTCGTGGCGACTGCCCGGTACAGGGGCGGGCGGCTGAAGTTCCAGGCCGACCCGGCACCCAGCACCAGCAGGAAGACCAGGGCGAAGAGCTTGAAGCGACCGGAATGGCGCAGCGGTGTCTTGACGGTGCTCGGTCCCGCAGGCCGAGACAGGATCTCGACCTGAGGCCCCGCGGCGTCCCGACTCCCCATGGGGTGGTGGTCGTCGCGCTGCGCAATATCCTGGCTTGAGTCGGGCACGGCAGGTCTCCCGGTGTTGAATTGGGGTTACCAGTCAGGGGTCAGCCGAGAGGCTTGCGGGAAAGTCTACCCCGAATCGGCCGCTCATCCCGACCGGTCGAGCCGGATCAGGTAGCCGCCACCGTCTCAGGGTGCGGCGTGGATCTCAGGGTGCGGCGTGGTAAGGAGGGCTCAGCTCATGGACCGCAGCGACCATGGCCGCGGCGTGGTCCGGATTCACGTCCGGAGTAATGCCGTGGCCCAGGTTGAAGACATGACCGCTGCCCTGGCCGTAGCTCGCAAGCACGCCGGCAACCTCAGCGCGGATGCGCTCCGGGGAGGCGTAAAGCACGCAGGGGTCCAAATTCCCTTGTAGCGCCACCCGGTCGCGCACCAACCGGCGGGCGTCCGCGAGGTCCATGGTCCAGTCCACACCGAGCGCATCGCACCCCGTCTCGGCCATGCGGTCCAGCCATTGGCCCCCGTTCTTGGTGAACAGGATGCTCGGCACCCGCCGGCCCTCCGACTCCCGGGTCAGTCCCGCCACCACCCGCTCCATATAGGCCAGCGAGAACTCCCGATATTTCGCCGGCGACAGTGCACCGCCCCAGGTATCGAAGATCATGACCGCCTGGGCGCCGCGGGCGATCTGGGCATTGAGATAGACCGTAACCGCATCCGCCACCTTGGCGAGGAGGGTATGGAGCAGCTCCGGGCGGTCGTACAGCATGGACTTGGTATGGCGGTAGGTCTTGCTCCCGCCCCCTTCCACCATGTAAGTCGCCAGCGTCCAAGGGCTGCCGGAGAAGCCGATCAGGGGCACCCGCCCATCGAGCGCAGCGCGGATGGTGCTCACGGCATCCATCACGTAGCGCAGCCCCCCCTCCGGATCGGGCACCGCGATCCGCTCCACGTCGGACTCGGAGCGCACCGGACGCTCGAAGTGCGGCCCCTCTCCATCGCTGAAATAGAGCCCCAAGCCCATGGCGTCCGGCACCGTGAGGATATCCGAGAACAGGATGGCGGCATCCAGAGGAAAACGCTCCAGAGGCTGCAGGGTCACCTCGCAGGCCAGTTCCGGGTTCTTGCACAGGTCCATGAAGCTCCCGGCCCTGGCGCGGGTGGCGCGGTACTCCGGCAGGTAACGGCCCGCCTGGCGCATCATCCACACGGGGGTGTAGCTCACGGGCTCACGCAGCAGGGCGCGCAGGAAGGTATCGTTCTTGAGATCAGTCACGTCCGGTGGCTTCCGAAGAGTCAAAGGCTGGGCGAACCCCTCGGGCCGCTGGGGTCGGAGGATACTACAGGCCGCGGCCTCGCTTAGGAGCGGGTCCACGCCAAGAAGCTGTACCACGTGAAATTGGCGGCTCGCCGAAAGGCGCCGCTCAGGCCACGCGCTGGATCTCCTTCACGACGTCGCCGATCGCCGCCTCGGCGAGCTCCAGCTCGTACTTGTCCTGGAGTGCCATCCAGAAGGTAGCGGAGGTGCCAAAATAGCGCCCGAGGCGCAGTGCGGTGTCCGCCGTGATGGCGCGCTTTCTATGCACGATCTCGTTGATGCGGCGGGGCGGCACCCGGATATCCATCGCCGCCCGATACTGGCTGATACCGAGCTCGGCGAGAAACTCGGCCAGGTGCTCGCCCGGATGAATGGGTGCGATACGCTCGTTGCTCATATCCGGCCTTCTCTAGCGGTAATCGACGATCTCGACGTCTA
Source organism: uncultured Gammaproteobacteria bacterium (assembly GCA_963698355.1). GTDB lineage: Bacteria > Pseudomonadota > Gammaproteobacteria > Chromatiales > Chromatiaceae > Thiodictyon. The sequence goes on from CAVOQO010000076.1 coordinate 73,389, forward strand.
ACGCGTGACCGTCCCGCCAGTCACGGCCCCCGTGTGGAAAAGTCAAAAATTTCCGAGCTGGAGGCGGGCCCCCAAGACCCGCGCCGTCAGCAACCCCGGACTGGCTGCCACGCTGCAGCTGAAAGTAAAGGATAAAGAACCCTGAGCACGACGTCCCAGTTTGATCACCCTTATCCTTGACACGTTCCTTGCTTGTTTCTACCCTCATCGGCGCCCTTCCACTCAATCTTTTACAGGTGCCCGCAATGGGAGCTGATACGTTGCTTCTCACCAACACAGGGTTATTAGGCGTCGCTGTTTTACTCCTCGGACTGATATATCTGCGGCTTGGGTCGAGGAAATAGTCAATTCTTCAAGAGAAACGGCACCCGCCCTCTCGTGAGGGCGGGTGGCCGTGCCGGCGGAAACCGAACCTCTGGCCGATCAGTTTTGCACCAGCCGCACCACGGCTAGACTGCCCCTACCCGCCCTGCGTCAAAATCCGTTCGCGGCTCGCCTGCCGCAGTTCCTAAGGGCCCCGCACGACACCTGCGACGAGTCTGACCGTCCAGCCGCTCGTTGATCGTCACCTCGACGACCAAGCGTTTCCGCACGCGCTCTGCCGCGGTTTCCGCCGGATGGACCAGCGCGCGAAGACTGCGCGCCCTCCTTGGCAGACGCCTTGCCGTAGAATGCGCCGATGGACGTCTCCCCGATCCTCGATCCACTCAACGATGCCCAGCGCGAGGCGGTCGCGGCCCCGCCGGGCACGGTGCTGGTGCTGGCCGGCGCGGGCAGCGGCAAGACCCGCGTGCTGGTGCACCGCGTCGCCTGGCTGATCCAGGTGGAGCAGATACCGCCCTGGGCCCTGATGGCGGTCACCTTCACCAACAAGGCAGCGCGGGAGATGCGCGGGCGCATCGAGGAGATGCTGAGCCAGCCCGTGGGCGGCATGTGGGTGGGCACCTTCCACGGGCTCGCCCACCGATTTTTGCGTGCCCATTGGCAGGACGCCGGCCTCCCCCAGCATTTCCAGATCATGGACTCGGACGATCAGTTCCGCCTGGTCAAGCGGGTCCTGAAGGCCCTGGAGCTGGACGAGGCCCGCTGGCCCCCGCGCCAGGTCCAGGGATTCATCAACAAGCAGAAAGACGAGGGCCTTCGCCCCCAGCACCTGGACCCGGCCGGCGACTTTTATCTGCAGAAGCTGATCGGCGCCTATCGCGAATACGAGGACGCGCGCACCCGCGGCGGGCTCCTGGATTTCGCGGACCTGCTGCTGTGCGCCCATGAGCTGCTGCGCGAGCGCCCGGACATCCTGCACCACTACCAGAACCGTTTCCGGTCCATCCTGGTGGACGAGTTCCAGGACACCAACGCCATCCAGTACGCCTGGCTGCGGCTCCTCGCCGGGGCCAACGACAACCTCTTCGCGGTGGGCGACGACGACCAGTCCATCTACGGCTGGCGGGGCGCCCGGGTGGAGAACATCCAGTCCTTTCAGCGCGACTATCCAGGCACCCAGGTGGTGCGCCTGGAGCAGAACTACCGCTCCACCGGCAACATCCTCAGCGCCGCCAATGCCCTGATCGCCAACAACCCCACCCGGCTCGGCAAGAACCTGTGGACGCAAGACGCCGAGGGCGAGCCCATTCGCCGTTACACCGCCTTCAACGAAGTGGACGAGGCCCGCTTCGTGGTGGAGCGCATCCGCCGCTACACCGCCGATCAAGGCTACCGGCGCGACGAATGCGCCATCCTCTATCGCACCACGGCCCAGTCCCGGCTGTTCGAAGAGTCACTGATCAACGCCCAGATCCCCTACCGGGTCTACGGGGGCCTGCGCTTCTTCGAGCGCGCCGAGATTCGCGATGCACTCGCCTACCTGCGCCTGGTCGCCAACCCCGACGACGACGCCGCGTTCGAGCGCGTCGTCAACACCCCCACCCGAGGGATCGGCGACCGCACACTCGATCTGCTGCGCCAGCAGGCACGGGAGTCCAAGGTCTCACTCTGGCACACGGTCCTCGACCTGATCGCCGCGAAAAGCCTGGGTGCGCGGGCGACCGGAGCGCTCGCGAGCTTCGCGGACCTCATCCGCGCCCAGCGGGAGTTGCACGCGGACCTGAGCCTCGAGCTCGAGGACCTGGTCGCCGGGGTCATTGAGGCCGCCGCCCTGCCCGACTTCTACCGCAAGTCCAAGGACGGAAAGGGTCAGGACCGGATCGAGAACCTGGAGCAGTTGGTGGCGACCGCCGAGCGCTTCCGCCAGGAACTGGAGGACGAGGAGGCCGACCCACTCGGAACCTTCCTCGCCCATGCCGCACTGGAGGCCGGCGAGGCCCAGGCGGACCAGTTCGAGGACGCCGTCCAGCTCATGACCCTGCACAGCGCCAAGGGTCTGGAGTTTCCCGTCGTCTTCCTGGTGGGGCTGGAGGAAGGGCTCTTCCCCCACAGCCTGTCCGCCGAAGACCCGGACCGGTTGGAGGAGGAGCGGCGGCTCTGCTATGTGGGCATGACCCGCGCCATGCACCAGCTGTATGTGGCACATGCGGAGTCCAGGCGGCTGCACGGCCGTGAGGAATACCCCTTCCCCTCGCGCTTCCTGCGGGAAATCCCGGCGGAGCTGACCGAGGAGGTGCGCGGCGGCGGGGTCTCCCGCCCGGCAACGGCGCCGCTCAGTCGACCGACCAAAGGGAACAGCGACTCAGGCGGTTTCCGGCTCGGTCAGCGGGTGCTGCACCCCAAGTTCGGTGAGGGGGTGGTCCTGAGCAGCGAGGGCAGCGGGACCCAGGCCCGGATTCAGGTCAACTTCCAGGACATCGGGGCCAAGTGGCTGGTGCTGGCCTATGCGCGATTGGAGGCGATGGGATAAGTGCGGGGACACGCCGCCCGAACGAGACAGTCGGCGCAGGCGTATCCACCTCCGCAGCAGGTGCGCAGGGGCTGCCGAAACATGGACCAAACGGTCAAGCCGGACGATTTGAGCTCAGGGGCCCGAGTCGCGGGGAAGGAGAGACGGGAGATTCATGTGCCGGGTGCCGAGCCGTTCCCTGGCCCGGACCCCGACGAAACCGTTCTTTAGAGGATCGGTTTATCGGCCGGCAGGAGCAACCGGGGCTGCTGGCGCAGGAATAGGAGCCACGCCGGGGGCGCCGTAGGGCATCCCATAGCCGCCACCGTAAGGCATGCCGTAGCCACCACCATAGGGCATGCCATAGCCGCCCACGGGACCGCCATAGCCGTAAGGGCCGTAACCGCCGCCGTAGCCGCTGCCGTAACCACGGCCATAGCCGCGTCCGTAGCCCCGACCATAGCCGCGGCCGGAGCCACCACCGCTCATGTTCATGTCGAAATCACCGGAGCCGTCACCGAACACGTCGCCCATGTTGTCCCACATGCCTTCGCCCATGCCGTCCCCGTAACCGGGACCGCCGCCCCACCAGGCGCTGGCGGAGAAAGAAGCACCCGCCAGACCGGTGACCAGGACCAGACTCAGGGTTTTGAGTGTATTACGCATTTTGTTTACCTACCAAGGAATTGCATTGCTATGAGTTCGGACTGCTTACGCACACCCAGGCCCCGCCGCTGATTTGGGCAGACAGGACCCAAGGGCTGCGTCCAAGCCCTCAAGCAGGAGTCAGAAAGGAATTTCTGAACGAGACCAATCGTCGGCGCGGAATGCCGTACGGCGAGGTTCAAGGTACAGCATAAACCCGGTCGTGGGAGGTAAACGCGTGGGCCATCCGGCCCTGAACAACGGGACTATCCTCTGCTGAGACGTGGAGTCCACGTGGAGTCGCTGCCGATCCACTCGCCACCTGGAATGGATCAACCGGAGATGGGCGAATACAACGACCCAAATCCACTGATTTCAATGACGTGAAGAATGCCACTGAAGAGACCGGAGCATCCTGCGCCGCAGAACGCGCTGATTTGACCAGCGTGTCTTCACCTCGGTGCATCGTTCGGTTGAGAAACCAAAAGGGTGCATCGCTCAGGGGACTATACGCGCTTACCTGGCGAAGCGATATCTTTAATTTTGAGTAACCGGCGCGGTTATTGGCCAATCGGATCATCGGCGCCACCCCCTCGATGGCGCTCCACTTACCCGGCATCCAAGGCCTTCGATGCCACCTCGTAGACGTCCTTGGAAAGCGCCTCGGTCGCCAGCACCCGCTCGAGCTCGGCGCGCATCAGTGCCTGGCGGCCGACATCGTAGCGACGCCAGCGGACCAGGCTCCGAAGCAGGCGCGAGGCGATCTGCGGATTGAGCGGATCGAGCTCCAGCACCCGGTCGGCGAGGAAGCGGTAACCCGCCCCGTCCGCCCCGTGAAAGCGCACCGGGTTACCGGTGCAGAAGGCGCCGACGAGGCTTCGCAACCGGTTGGGATTTTTCATGGAGAAGTCGGGGTGTCGCATCAGGGTCTCCACCTGCGCCAGTGCGTCCTCCCGGCGGCTCGTGGCCTGCAGGCTGAACCATTTGTCGATCACCAGCGGCTCGGCGGACCAATGACCGTAGAACTCGGCCAGGGCCGACTCGGCCTCGTCCCCGCCGTGATCGACCAGGAGCCTCAGGGCGGCCATCACGTCCGTCATGTTGTGGGCGGCGGCGAACTGGGCGCGGCACAGATCGAGCGCCGCGCTGTCCGGGTCCGCCATGAGGTAAGCGAGGGCCAGATTCTTGATGGCCCGCCGGCCGATCCACTCGGGGCTGAAGCAGTAGGGACCGGTCTCGCGATTGGCCTGGTAGACCTGTTGCAGCTCGTCACCCAGGACATGACCGATGCGCCGGCGAAGCTGCTCGCGGGCACGATGGATACCGTCCACGTCCACCACCTCCATCTGGTCGGCCAGGTAGGACTCGGACGGCAGTGTCAGTACCTCGGCGCGCAGTGCAGTGTCACCCGAGTCGTCCGTCAGGGCCCGCCGAAAGGCGTCGATGAAGGCATCCGCGATCACGGCCTCGGGGTCGGCGACCAGGCCAAGCAGGAGTCGCTGCATCAGGGTCTGGGCGGCGTCCCAGCGGCTGAACCCGTCGCTGTCGTGGGCCATGAGGAACTGAAGCTCTGCGTCCGAATAGTCGAAGCGCAGCTTCACCGGGGCGGAAAAGCCCCGCAGGAGCGAGGGCACCGGCCGCTCCGCGAGATCCACAAAGCGGACGCGCTCCTCGGGCGCTCGCAGCTCCAGCAGATGCGTGCCGACCGCGCCCTGACCGGCCTCCCCCTCCAGACGCAACGGAAGGTCCCGCCCGGCGCTGTCCAGCAGACCCACCGCCAGCGGGATGTGCAGCGGGCCCTTGTGGGGCTGTCCCGGGGTGGCCGGGGTATGCTGCCGGATGGTCAGGGTGTAGGCACCGGCAGCGGCGTCCCAATCGCCCGTGACATCGAGCTCCGGCGTGCCCGCCTGGGCGTACCAGCGGCGGAACTGGGTGAGATCGCGCCCGCTCGCGTCCTCCATGCAGGTGACGAAGTCATCGGTGGTCACCGCCTGGCCGTCATGGCGCTCGAAATACAGGTCGGTGGCACGCCGGAACAGCTCAGGCCCCAGCAGATTGGCCTGCATGCGCACCAGCTCGGCGCCCTTCTCGTAGACGGTGGCGGTGTAGAAGTTGTTGATCTCGATGTAGGACGCGGGGCGCACCGGGTGGGCCATGGGGCCCGCGTCCTCGGCGAACTGGTGGGCGCGCAGCATCCGCACGTCGCTGATGCGCTTCACCCCCCGGGAGCCCAGGTCGGCGGAGAGCTCCTGGTCGCGGAAGACCGTGAAACCCTCCTTCAGGCTCAACTGGAACCAGTCCCGGCAGGTGATCCGGTTCCCCGTCCAGTTGTGGAAATACTCGTGTGCAATCACGCCCTGGATCCCGAGAAAATCCTGGTCCGTGGCCGTGTCCGGCCTGGCCAGCACGAACTTGTCGTTGAAGACATTGAGCCCCTTGTTCTCCATCGCCCCCATGTTGAAGTGGCTCACCGCCACGATCATGAAGCAGTCCAGGTCGTACTCGCGCCCGAAGCGCTCCTCGTCCCAGGCCATGGACTGCTTGAGCGAGGCCATCGCGTGGTCGCACTTGTCGAGGTTCTGGGGCTCGACGTAGATCGCCAGCTCGATCGTTCGACCCGACGCGGTGGTGAAGCTGTCCTTCACCGCGGCCAGGTCACCGGCGATCAGGGCGAACAGATAGCTCGGCTTGGGGAAGGGGTCTTCCCAGCGCACCAGCCGGCGCCCGTCCTCCAGGGCCTTCTCCTCCACCCGGTTCCCATTGGACAGGAGCACCGGGAAGCGGCCCGGGTCCGCCACCAGGGTGACCCCATAGCGGGCCATGACGTCGGGCCGGTCGAGGAAATAGGTGATGCGCCTGAACCCCTCCGCCTCGCACTGGGTGCACAACATTTCACCGGACTGGTAGAGTCCTTCCAGCGCCGTGTTGAGGGCCGGGTGGATGTGGACCCGGGTGCTGAGCCGGAAACGGTCCGGCACCCGATGCACGGTCAGAGACTCCGCATCCGCCCGATACTCCGCCGGCGTCAGGGGGTGCCCGTCGATGGCGATCTGCTCGAGCTCCAGCTGCTCGCCGTTCAGGGTCAGGCTGCCGTCGCCGCGCGTGGCCGCGGGATTGCGCCGCATCTCCAGCGTGGCCGCCACTCGGGTCAGCTCCGGGTCCAGATCGAAGCGCAGGTCCACCCGGTCGATCAGAAACTCGGGCGGCCGGTAGTCTTCCAGGCGGGTGGCGTGGGGTGCGTCTCGGTACATCTTCACCTCGGCGTAGGCGGGAAACGAAACAGTCAAATCGGCGCCGGGAGCCGCCTCCCCCGGTTGTCTTCCGGCCCGCGGAGCCAGATCTCAAGCACCCAGTATCTAACGCCCACCTCTGCCGGGCCACCAGGAACCATCATTCGCGAGACCATCGATGCCCCAGGTAGTGATGTATACGACCACAATCTGCCCCTACTGCACCCGCGCCAAGCACCTGCTGCACAACAAGGGGGTGCAGTTCGACGAGATCCGCGTGGACCACGACCATGAGCAGATGCGGATCATGATGGAGCGCAGTCGGCGCCACACGGTGCCGCAGATCTTCATCGGCGACCTGCACGTGGGCGGCTTCGACGATCTGGCGCGGCTCGAGGCCCGGGGCGAGCTCGACCCCCTGCTCGGTCGATGAGCGCACGCCAGACCCCCTCACCCGCGCCGGACCAGGAGATCCGCCTCGACAAATGGCTGTGGGCGGCGCGCTTCTTCAAGACGCGACACCTGGCCGTCGAGGCCATCAACGGGGGCAAGGTCGAGATCAACGGCCAGCGCGCCAAGCCCGGGCGCACCATCCGCCCCGGCGCACGGCTGAGCATCCACAAGGGACCACTGGAGTGGGAGGTCGAGGTGCTGGGCGTCAGCCGTCAGCGCCTCCCGGCCCCGGAGGCCGCCCTGCTCTACGTTGAGGACGAGGCCAGCCGGCTGCGCCGCGAAAAGCTGCTGACCGAGCGCCGCGAGGCAGGCGCCGCGCTCGGCGCCCCGGGCGAGCGCCCCACCAAGCGCGACCGTCGCCTGATCCAGCGTTTCAAAACCGATGGCGGCTTAATTTAAGGATTGGGTGCCGCATGGACCAAGACGCCTTTCGCACCACCTACCGGGAGATCAACGAGCGCTTCTGCGCCTACGAGAAGGGCATCCTGACCAACAACTGCGCCTGCTCACTGGCCCACAAGTTCTGTATCGCCGAGCGCGAAGGCGTGCACTGCGCCTCCGACGAGGCCCAAGCCACCTGCGTCCAGCTGCTGGAGCTACTGCGCCGGCAGGCCCGGTTCGCGCTCAAGACCACCAGTGACCGTACCGCCCTGCCCCACGCCAAGGCCATGCGCATCCAGGTGGGCGGACTCCGCGGCATCGAGGCGGCCGTGAACCCCGGCCAACCAGTTCCAGCCCGTATTGCCGACATCCGCCGCACCATCGAGGCCGCCATCGCCAAATACGGCTCACTCGCAGAATTCCCCTTCCAAGAGATCGTCAAGCAGATCGCCGCCTACCAGGGCCGCCAGCGAACGCGCAGAAAACGGTAGGCTCACCTTGCGCGGTGCCCTACGGCTGCCTGGCGGAACCGGCCCCGCCGTTCCACCCTACCCCAGCCCCGAAATGCACACCGGTAGGGCGGATGCCCGCAGGGCGATCCGCCATGTGCACTCCGCTGGCTGGCAGAGCGGTCCCATCGCTGCCACACTACAGACCAACTTCACCAGAGAATTCCGTGAGCGCTGCAACCACATCACTGACCCTCGAGCGAGAAGCTCCCCCGCTGTACCAAGATGCGCATGGAGTGATCCGCGTTGGGCATACCCGTGTGACGCTAGAGAGCCTTATCGCGCTCTTCGAGCAAGGGGCGAGCGCCGAAGAGATTGCCCTGCGCTATGAGGTTCTGAGCCTGCATGACATCTACGCGACCCTGAGCTACTACCTCGGTCATCGGGAACAGACCCAAGAGTACCTGGATCGTGCGCGTCAAGCGTCGTTCGAGGCACGTCGCGACGTGGAGCGCCGCTCGCCAGTAGCGCAGATACGCGACCGTCTGACCCGCTACCGGAGCCGTACCGATGCTCCGCCTACTGGCTGACGAGAACCTCGATGCGAACGTCTTGCGCGGGGTCCTGCGGCGCATCCACGACATCGACGTCCTCCGCGTCCAAGACGTGGGCCTTACCGGAGCGGATGACCCAACGGTTCTGGCTTGGGCTGCGGAGCAAGGGCGCGTGCTGGTCACGCAGGATGTCGCGACGATGACGCGGTTTGCCTTCGAACGCGTGGATGCAGGTCTGCCGATGCCGGGCGTCATCGAGGTCGTCCCATCGACGCCGATTGGCAAGACCGTGGAAGACCTGGCTTTGATCATCGAATGCCTGACCAACGGAGAGCTGGACGATCAGGTCCTCTACATACCGCTCTAGGCCGCCCAGTCCTGAGTGCGATAGCGGCCTGGGCAATGCGACGGCTATCGCGGCGACATGCGAGGCCTACCACGCGTCCCGAGCGGCAGAGCCTTCTTTGTGGGGCGGAAGCCTGCAGCGCGATCCGCCACCTCCGCCGCGGATCGCAAAGGTGAAACCCCCTCCGGAGTTCCACCGCCATTATCTTGGCAAGGCCACGGAGGGCACACCTGTCAGGTCGATTGATCCGTGAGGTCGAGCCGCCGCTCGATCCGTTCCACACGTTCCGCAAGCCGGTCATATCTCGAATGCTGGTCTGCCAGATCTCCGTCGAGGTTGGCGTGATCGCGCCGAAGGCCGGCAACGGTCGCCTCCAGGCTCGCAAGCCGCTGTTTGACCTCCCGGACATCTTCCTTGATGGCTGCGACATCGGCTCGAATGGCTCGCAGGTGCTCGAGAATGAGGCTTTCAATATTTTCAGTCATAACGGTTAACAGCAAATCGCGCAGCCGCAAATCTAGCATCCTCAGGCGATCGAGACCCCCGGATGCCGGGCGCCCGTTGGTGTGCTGCGCCCCATTCCAGACAATCAGCGACCGACCGCACCGCACTGCCCCACGCCAAGGCCATGCGCATCCTGGTGGGCGACCTGCGCGGTATCGAGGCGGCTCTAAACCCGGGCCAACCGGTTCCCGCCTGCATTACCGACATCCGCTCCACCATCGAGGCCGCCATTGCCAGATATGGCTCACTCGCCAAATTTCCCTACCAAGAGATCGTCAAGCAGATCGCCGCCTACCAGGGCCGCCAGCGAACGCGCAAAAAACGGTAGGCTCACCTTGCGCGGTGCCCTACGGCTGCCTGGCGGAACCGGCTCCGCCGTTCCACCCTACCCCAGCCCCGAAATGCACACCGGTAGGGCGGATGCCCGCAGGGCGATCCGCCTCCTCTACCGCACCATGACGAAGCCGGGATTGCCTGGACGACATCCGAGCACCCGTCGGGGTCGGTAGCCCGCGCCCCCGGCGGAACCGGCTCCGCCGTTCCACCCTACCCCAGCCCCAAAGCGACACCGGTAGGGCGGATGCCCGCAGGGCGATCCGCCTCCCTGTAACACACCGCGACGATGCCGGGATTGCCTGGACGACATCCGAGCACCCGTCGGGGTCGGTAGCCCGCGCCCCCGGCGGAACCGGCTCCGCCGTTCCACCCTACCCCAGCCCCAAAGCGACACCGGTAGGGCGGATGCCCGCAGGGCGATCCGCCTCCTCTACCGCACCATGACGAAGCCGGGATTGCCTGGACGACATCCGAGCACCCGTCGGGACCGCTAGCCCGCGCCCTCCGGCGGAACCGGCTCCGCCGTTCCACCCTACCCCAGCCCCAAAGCGGACACGGGTAGGGCGGATGCCCGCAGGGCGATCCGCCACCTCAGCCATCGATCAAAAATGGCAGAACCTCCTGCAGAGCTCCGCCCGGCCCCTCTGCGTCAAGCCTCCCCCGCGGGAAGATCAACCAAATCCCTCGCGCCCCAGTCGGCCGGATACACGCCCGCGCTCACCAAGCGATGAAAGGTGGAGTACGGCCAGTCCCCGGCACGGCTCACGTAACCGTGTTTGACCGGGTTGAAGTGGATGTAGTCCAGGTGCCGGGCCAAGTCGGCCTCATCGCGGATGGTGTGCTCCCAAAAACGGCGTTGCCAAATTCCCCGCTCCCCGCGGCGAGCCCGCACCCTGGTCCGCCGCTCCGTCGCCGGGACAGCGCGCACGAAGCGGATCTTGATCGCCCTGATGCGGCTGGAGAAGTCGTCGTCCCCTTCGGGTAGGGTGAGCACGCAATGCATGTGGTCAGGCAACACGACCCAGGCGTCAATCCGGAACGGCCGCTCCCGCCGCGTGCGCCGCACCGCATTCCGCAGGGCGTCGATCTCGCGAACCAACAGGTCCGAGCGCCGGTCCAGCAGATTGATGGTGAAGAAGTAGGTCCCGCCCGGAACCCGAACGCGACGATAGTCTGGCATGCCCCCAAATTATCCGAGCCACCGCCGCTGCGCGCGACCTACGCCCGTGACCGGTAGGGCGGATGCCCGCAGGGCGATCCGCCTCCCTGTAACACACCGCGACGATGCCGGGATTGCCTGGACGACATCCGAGCACCCGTCGGGACCGCTAGCCTGCGCCCCCGGCGGAACCGGCTCCGCCGTTCCACCCTACCCCAGCCCTCAAAGACACCGGTAGGGCGGATGCCCGCAGGGCGATCCGCCATTCCGCCACAACGCCCCGCAAGACGACCCTCGCGGATCGCGTCCTCGAGCGCCGATCCACAATTCCGTGGCCGCAGACCAATCGCGGAAACTCCTGCGGACTCCCGACCTAAACGGTCTCGACTCGGATTCGGCGTCGCCGCGGTAGGCGCTCAGGTCGACTGGTCAGTGAAGTCGAGGCGCCGCTCGATGCGCTCAACTCGGCGGATAACCGCATTGAGCAACTCACGGTCGCTGCCGGATAGAGAATAAAGACCGCCCAAAGTCTGCTCGATGGCGGACAAGCGCAGCTCAATGCGGTTCAAACGGTCGCCGTGCTCGCCCTGGGTAGTGCGAATGGCTCGAAGGTGCTCGAGAACAAGGCTTTCAACGTCAGTCATCGCTGCTCATGCCCGCGTAAATCCATGAGAAGTCTATCATGCCATCTGCCCCCGCGCGCGTCGCCATGTCGTTCGAGAACGGCAGAACTGACAAGCACTTGCAGCCGGGATCTGTAGCGAAGCTGCGTGCGGCCGTTCATGGTCTTGGATCTTGGTGCTCGGTCGGTGGCCACGCCAATCAGTTGCCGATCAAGTTAGCCCATAGGCGCATGCCCGCAGGGCGATCCGACTCCCTGTAACACACCGCGACGATGCCGGGATATCCTGGACGACATCCGAGCACCCGTCGGGGTCGGTAGCCCGCGCCCCCCGGCGGAACCGGCTCCGCCGTTCCACCCTACCCCAGACCCAAAGCGACACCGGTAGGGCGGATGCCCGCAGGGCGATCCGCCATGTTGCGCGCCACCAGGATGGCGGAACCGCCTTCGGAGTTCCACCCTACGCGGGCTCCTGTAGACGCGGCCCTACTCCACACGCGGGTCGCACCAGGCTGCTGCTGGACAGCCCCTCGGGCATCCTGCAACATGAGAACGTCGACACTCCGCATGAAGGGGGTCCAAACCGAATGACAGCCAAGGCGCATCGACAGGCTCCCGAGGGGGCACGCCTCTACGACACCGACGTTGTCGCCTGGGCGAACGAACAGGCCCGGCTACTGCGGTCAGGCCGCCTGGACCAGCTCGACATCGAGCACATCGCCGAGGAGATCGAGGACGTGGGCAAGAGCGAGCAGCGTGAGTTGGCGAGCCGCATGTCCATCTTGCTGGCCCACCTGCTCAAGTGGCAATTCCAGCCGGAGCGACGGGGCGCGAGTTGGGAGACCACCATCCGGATACAGCGCACCAGCATCGAGCGGCGCCTGCACCGCACGCCAAGCCTCGCGGGGTCACTAAAGGACCCCGATTGGTGGGCCGATGCCTGGGACGACGCGCTGGACGCGGCCACACGCGAGACCGGCATCGCCGACCTCCCCCGCACCTGCCCCTGGAGCATGGATCAAGTGCTCGATCACGCCTGGCTGCCGAGCGGCTGACTAGATTTCCCAGGGGCACACCCGAAAGGCACGAGACGTCGGGAGGCGGTCCTAGGGCCACCACCAGCAGACACCGCGGAATGTGCGTGCCGGGGCGCTTTCCCGCCTTATCGTGCTTTCCTCTCCCCGCGAGTTCCTGCTCCCCGATTTCCAGCGACCGCGGGAACAAAAGGAAGGACCTCACCCTCAGGCCTGTTCGACAGGGTCGACGCGCCGATGACTGACCCGGATACCGAAGATCGAGTGCATCAGCCACTTCAATGGTCACGATGGAAACACTAAGGCGATTGCCGGAGAATCATGTACCAGATGGCGCCGGATTTACGTCCGCCTTCAAGGAGTTCCGGCAGAAGCATAGCCGGGCTATGTGACTGCCGGTGCGACAAAGAAGGCGGGCGCAAAGACAAGCAAGCTGGTGCATGAATTGACAGAAATCGCCTAAGGGCACGACGCACCGAGATCTTGCGACTGGCGGAGCGTTGGGGCGCGCGCAACGTCCGCGTCTTCGGCTCCGTGGCCCGCGGGGAGACGCAACGGCAAAGCGATGTCGACTTTCTCGTGGAGTTTGCGCCGGAGCGCAGCCTCCTCGATCACGGCGGGCTTCTGGCGGACCTCGAAGCGCTCCTCGGCGTCAGCGTCGACGTCGTCAGTGAGGGCGCGCTGCGCGCGCGCTTCCGAGAGCGGGTGCTCAAGGAAGCGCTACCCCTTTGAGGCCCGTGCCGATGCGCCTGGACCGAGACTGCCTCCTCGATATCCTCGACGCGATAGCCGCCATCGAGCGGCATCAGCCAAAGCAGCAGGCGGACTTCGACGCGGATGAGCTGGTGCGGGTTTGGTGCCTGAGACACGTCCAGATCATCGGAGAATCCGCTGCCAACCTGTCCCAAGAGGCGCGTGCCTTGGCACCGGATATCCCGTGGGGCCAGATCGTCGGCATGCGCAACGCGCTCGTCCATGCGTACTTCAATGTCGATTGGCCTGCGGTATGGAATGTCGTCGCGCATGACATTCCACCACTCAAGGCCGGCATCGAACGCCTGCTGAACCAGCTCGATACGGATGAGGACAGAGACTGATTGCTTCCGCAAGGAAGTGGCGCCACGCACTCGCTGCAAGAGTGGTGCATCCCCGGTTTCGCTTCGGCGCCTTATTAGGCGATTTCTGTCAAATCATGCACCAGCTAGCTTGTCTTTGCGCCCGCCTTCTTTGTCGCGCCGGCAGTCACATAGCCCGGCTATGCTCCTGCCGGCACTCCTTGAAGGCGGACGTAAATCCGGCGCCATCTGGTACATGATTCTCCGGCAATCGCCTTAGAGACCGAAAACACCGTCGTTGAGACAGCCGAAGCCATTGGTCATGCGGTGGATTGGTACGCCCAAGGCGCCGACTTCGCCGATGCGCTGCATCTGGCCGCCTGCGGTTCCGCCGTGATGCAGACGCTCGACCGGGACTTCTGCAAGGCGGCGAGGGACGCCGGTATCGCCCCTGCGGTCCAGGTGTGAGAGGGTTGAAGCGTCGGGGGCGGAATGAACGGTGTTCGTCCCCGATTTTCCCCGAAGGGGGTGGGCGGTTAGCTCCTCCTGGGTCTGTATGTGGCTCGCAACGGCGCGAGTCAGGATACGCGGACGGCCCCTTACTGATTGTTTATAAGTGCGATTTGTCGCCAAGCGGTCGACGACGTCCCGGCAGCAAACCACAGGATGTTGTGGATGGAGGAGCTAACCGCCCACCCCCTTTCCCCGATTCGTAGGGCGGATGCCCGCAAGGCGATCCGCCATCGCCACCACAATGGATAAGAGCTACCGGGTCTACCTCTCATCGGTAGATTTCACGGCGGTGTCCAACCTTGACGACAAGGACCAACAGCCGGTCGTCCTCAACGCGATAAACGACCCGGTAATTCCCACTACGCACCCGGTAAAGCCCCTCCTCACCGGAGAGCTTTACCACGCCCGGCGGTCGCGGGTCCTCTGCGAGTTGGGCGATCGCTTCTCCCAGCCGCTGCTGCGCAGGCTTGGGCAGCTTATCGAACTGGCGCTTCGCCCCGGCGGCGAAGGCGACTTTATAGCCCAAGTTCGGCCTTCACGGTTTCCCAGGGAATGGTCTCTTCTTCGCCACTTTCGATGCGCGTCAAGACTTCCCGCGCTTCGGCAAGGTCTTCCAGGTCCTCAATCCTCCCCACCAGGGCCTCATACTCCGCAATGGGCAGCAGGACTGACAGGCGCTTGCCGTCAGGATCGGTAACAAACTGGGGATGCAGACCAGTCATGGTAATAGGTTTCCAGGCTTTGGTTGCTGCCCGCGCGGGTTACCGGGCAAGCAGGTGGAGCAGTCGCGGATGTAAGGTTATAGCAGCCCTTTGTGCCAATGGCGCTGAGACAGTGCCCCGGCTGAATTACTGGATCATCGATGGCAATACCGTGGAATCAGGCTCAAGAAGGCGCGGCGCTGTCCGTTCCGAGAATCATACGGCAGATAAGGCTAGCATGCGCGCAAGCCGGTCATATCTCGAATGCTGGTCTGCCATATCTCCGTAGAGGTTGGCGTGATCGCGTCGAAGGCCTGCAACGGTCGCCTCCAGACTCGCAAGCCGCTGTTTGACCTCGCGGACATCCTCCTTGACGAGGGCAACATCCGCTCGGATGGCACAGACGTGCCTGACAATCAAGCTCCCGATCTTCTCCGTCATCACGACCATCCGGCAAATCAAGCACAGCGCAGGAGCAACCGGCCATGGCCGCCTCGCGCGAGCCATTGTCGACATGGTACGCCTTGACCGATGAGGCGCTGGAGGATGCCCCCTACGACAGCCAGGCGTTGCTGCAACTTCGTCGGTATCGACCTGGGACGCGAGTCGGTTCCCGACGCCACCACGCTGCTGGGGTTTCGCCACCTGCTGGAAGAGCACGGACTGACCGAGGTGATCTTCGAGACCGTCAACGCCGGGCTGCGCGAGCGCGGGCTGCTGCTCGCCAAGGGCACCGTGACCGACGCCACCATCCTCGCCGCCCCGTCCTCGACCAAGAACCGCGACAAGGCCCGCGATCAAGAGATGCACCAGACCCGTAAGGGCCACCAGTGGTACTTCGGGATGAAGGCCCACATCGGCGCGGATGCCGACTCGGGGCTGGTGCACCGCTTGAGCGGCACCGCGGCCAATGTCGCGCGATGTCACAGGGGGACCGGCAGCGTCACATTGCGACGCGATCGCGCGCCCTAGCTTCGGAGCGAGCGCCACCCGGCCCTCAGGCTCGGGAGCGGCAGGTCTCGATGTGTGATCTCCACCACAATTCTTAAAGTCAAATTGACGTGAGCCGGTTGCAATGGCTCGAAACGTGGCCGACTGAGTGGCGAGGCACCCGGTTTGTTGTCTTAATTCTGACCTGTCAGAATCCCTGGCCGGACGAGCAGTGGGCGCATTTCGGCTCAACGGCCTGCGACTTCTTGTTGCGATTATGCTACACACGTTGCATTTTTTGAACAATTCGCCTTGCGTGGTCCAGTTTATCCTGCTATGACTTACGCCTGTCGGCCAGTCCTGTCGTTACGTCACTTATACGGTGGCGCGGACGACCCGACTGCCGGAAGCCGGCGTAGACTGAACATCGGATGGCACATGTGTTGCTGCAGGGATGGCGGCCGCCGGGGTATCACTCCAGGCCGTCGAGGCGGCAAGAGTCTTACGCGACGACGCACGCCAATTTGGACAGTGACCTCTCTAACGCTCGATAGGAGATGACAATGAAAAGCTTGTTTCTGAAACTGTGGAATGACGAGGAAGGCGCCGAGATCGCCGAATGGGTCGTCGTGGTTGCACTGCTCGTGATCGTCGCAATCCTCATCTACAACGGAATCCTGCAAGGGCCAATTGTCGACCCTTGTCACCAACATCGGCGACCAAGATCACGAACCTCTACGTTAAAGCGGCAGGATCTGCCAAAGGCCCAGGGAAGCGCTGATGCAAATTCAGCAGTCTTCCTGGAGCACTTGGCACTCTTCGCATCCCACGCTGTAGTGCACCGGTTTGAGCTTCCTGTCTTGCTGCGCGTCATCTATTAACCACGTTAAGTGCTGAGCTGCGTTGGATGGTCTGCGACTCTCCGCAAGGCTCTGGCGGGACCGACAGTGGTGCAGACATTGGTAGAGTGGACGGTCATTGTATCGCTACTAGTCGTCGTTGGCATTTTGATCTACAACAATGTATCTGACTCACGCAATTGGGTCTGCCGTAAACTCAATTGCCCCCAAAGTACAGCAGTCTGAGTTAACGGCGACCCGACTCAGCTTTTCGAACTGTGCTTCGCGTTCTGCGTACTTGGAGATCTCACTCCATCACCAAATGTTTTCCGCTTCAGTCGCTCACCCTCGTCCGTTTTTGCCGTCGTCGCGGCCGTTTCCGATTTGCGGACACGCCGGATACCGAACGAATTGCTCGTTGCGGCGTTCGCGGTCGCGGTTCTCTGGGAACAGTTGGCAGAGGGTTGGAGCGGACTTGGCTACAGCCTTGCTGGTTTTGGGATAGGGCTCACGCTCATGTTGCCCGGATGGCTCTTAAAGTTTACCGGCGGCGGGGACGTGAAGCTTACTCGCAGCCATGGGCGCCTTTCTTGGTCCCAGACTCGATCCTTGTACGCGTTCGCGCTGTCCGTCATGGCGGGCGCCCTGCTCGGGATCGCGCACAGCGTCTACCACTGGGCAAGACATGGGGCAGATTCTCCCGTCGCACGCTACGGGGCGATGCTGACCGAGCTCATGGCCACCGGTCGGCCGAGGTACATCCGCCCGAGTGAGCACAGAGGCACTTGGTCATCGTTTTCCCCTGGCGCCGGCTATCGCGGCGGGGAGCATCACCGCAGCGCTTTGGTTCTCCTGAGGACGAGCACGATCGCCGAAGTCATCGCTTCATCATCGGGAGCACTCGTCGGAGCAACACGGGGTGAATGACTTGAACGCAGGGAGCCCGCAGCTCCGAATCGGCGAACCACAAGACCCGCTCGCTGCCTATGCGCGCCTGGCGCCAAGGCCCACGTGCATCGAAGACACCGGGCTGTCGCGGCAATTCCTGTCGGATCTCATCGCCAAGCACCTCGCCGTCGCCGGCGTGTTGGATTTGGTCTCGCTGTCCAAGCGACTCGGTTTGCCGGCTTCGATCGTCGAGGACGTGCTCAACTTCATGCGCACCGAGGGCATCGCCGAGCTGCGCGCCCGCCGTGACGACAGCCTGCTGCTTCGATTCGGGCTCACGGACCGGGGCCGCGCGCTGGCCGCAGACGCCGCCCAGCGCGATGGCTTCGTCGGCTACGCGCCCGTTCCGCTCGAGCAGTACAGCCGACTGGTTCGTGAGCAATCCGTCAGCAACTCGCCGGTCACTCGGAACCAGGTTCACCAAGCCTTCTCCGACACCATCATCAAGCCGGAGCTCCTGGATCGGCTCGGACCGGCCATGACCTCCGGCCGTTCACTCTTCATCTACGGCGAGCCCGGCACGGGGAAGAGCTACATTGCCCGGCGCCTGACCCGGTTGCTCGGCCCCCCGGTCATCCTGCCCCACGCCATCATTGTGGGCGAGAGCGTCATTCAATATTTCGACCCCGCCACACACCACCCGGTACCACAGCCAGCCAGAGCAACGAGCTCTGCCGTACTCGGCGAGGGAATCGACGAGCGATTCATTCTGTGCGAGCGGCCGTACGTCTCCAGCGGCGGCGAGCTCACCATCGACATGCTCGACCTGCAGTACGATCCCGCCACCCGCCGCTACGTCGCCCCCCTGCAGATGCGGGCCAACATGGGGATGCTGCTGATCGACGACCTCGGGAGGCAGCGGGTCTCCACCGTCGATCTGTTCAACCGCTGGATCGTTCCCCTGGAGGAAAAGCGCGATCAGCTGACATTAAATACGGGCCAGCATTTCTCCATACCCTTCGACCTCGTGCTCGTCTTCTCGACCAATCTCGACCCCCACAAGTTGGCGGACGACGCCTTCCTGCGCCGCATCGGGTACAAGATCCATTTCGAAACCTCGACGCCCTCGGACTACACGGCGATTTGGCGTCAGTTCTGTGAACAAAATGGAATCGACTACAACCCAGATGTGGTCAACTATGTCTTGAACGAGTTGTACCCCCATCGCAATGCGCCGAGGCTGGCGTGTCATCCTCGCGACCTGCTTGGGCTTGCGCTTGACCAGACGCGATACACGGGCCAGGGAACGATTGGCATGGACGCCATTCAATGGGCCTGGCGCAACTACTTTGTTGAAATCTAAACCGAGCGACAGCGATGAAAACTCAGTGGATCCTGCCCATCATCATCTCCTTGGTGCTGGCCGTCGTCGCGGCCAAGTTTGCTGACAACTGGATCACGAACCGGCTCGACGGCAGCCGCACCGACGAGTACGAATCTGTTCCCGGTGGTGGCCGCCGCCACGCCCATCCCCGCCGGAACCAAGGTGGAGCCAGTGCACATCAAAGTGGTTCGATCTACCTGAGGAGGCAAAGCCGCCCGGCAGTTACGCTGACCCGAACGAGCTGATCGGGCAGGTCGCGAAGCAGTCCGTTTATACCGGAGAGATCATCGTCAACGAGCGGTTCGCCAACAGTCCGGGCGCGAGCGCCCTGGCCGCGATCATCCCCGAAGGAAAGCGGGCCATCACGGTGGCAGTGAACGATGTGGTCGGTGTTGCCGGGTTCATCCTCCCAGGGAGCCGGGTTGACATCATCGCGTCCGAGGGAGGCCAACCGAAGACAATCCTTCAAAATATCAAGGTTCTGGCCATCGGACAGAGCGTCAGCCAGGAGAAGAACGATCCCGTCCAGGTCAGCGTGGTGACGCTGGAGGTGGATCCAGTTCAGGCGGAGATCGTTGCCAAAGCCCAGGGTCTCAGGCTCACGCTGCGCAATCCGGTCGATTCGATTCTGGTCGCGGAGAAACAAGAGATCAAGCCGCTTTGGCCGAAAAGGCCGAAGCCCAAGCAGCACCGGCGCCGGTGCAGCGCGACGCGCTCTATGCCGTGGATGTCGTCCGTGGGACGGCGGTCACAACGACGACCATGGATTACTAGGCGAGGTTCACAGTAATTTCCGGCTGAGAGTCGTGTAAAAGGGTAGCGTCAGCCCACTAGCGGGGTCACCCCCACCCCGGCCCTCCCCCTCAGGGGAGGGAGAACAAGCGGACTCTCCCACGCAAAGGGTAATGGCTCTCAGTAGGGAGAGGACTAGCTGAGCTCTGCCAGGGGGAGCGAAATGAGTGGAGCGCGGTTCGGGGAGTTCTGGCAGCACGGCGCTTTCCCAACTTCGACAGCCAACGCGGTCATCGTATCCGTATCAGTAGGTACACGGTAATCGCGGCTCAATCATTCGTAAGGGAGAGGACAGGTGAAAACAGACTGGCCAACGGGTCCCAAGCGCACAATCGAGACCAAAGAGCATGCTCGGGGAATGATTGGAGGACGCCGCGCCCGCGGCCTCCGAAAGGCCGCTGTAGTCGCCCTCGCGGCGCTGATCACCGCAGGCGTTGGGCCGGCCGTCTCGGATGGGTACGGATATCGTTCGGCCAGCCCAACGCAGGACCGGAAGGTGATTCAGGTCCCGATCAACAAGTCGCGGATCGTCGACCTGCGCTCCCCCGTGACGCGCGTCTCGGTGGCAAACCCGGCCATCGCCGACATTCTCGTGGTCAACCCCGAGCAGATCTATGTGGTCGGCAAGGAGCTCGGCACCACCAACATGACCCTGTGGGACGAGGACGACCGCGTAAAGGACATGATGGGCCTCGAGGTCACTCACGACATCCAGACCCTGAAGGAAAAGATGTTCCGCTACCTGCCGGGTGAAAACGTCCGCGTCGAGTCATCTCAGGGTGCGATCGCGCTCAGCGGCGAGGTATCCAGCGCCACCCGAATGGACGCCGCGTTGAGGCTCGCGGAGACCTATTCCGCCGGCGGCAAGGTCATCAATCTCATGCAGGTCGGCGGAGCCCAGCAGGTCATGCTGGAGGTGCGGGTCGCGGAGATCTCGCGCAGCTTCGTCAAGAACCTTGATGTGAAATTCAAGGGCCTTTACGACGGCGGCAGCGTCAAGATGGGCTTGGTCAACGGCGGCGCGTTAATTAATGGCACGCCCGCCGACGTCGGTAACGCGATCACGCCACGCTTTCCCGTCGTCGCCCCGGGCGCCGGGCTCATCTCGGACACGGGCATCTTCGGCCAATTCCTACAGGGGAACTTCTTCTTCAACATGGTTCTCGATGCCGCGCAGAACCAAGGGCTGGCGCGAATTCTCGCCGAGCCGAATCTGACGACGCTCAGCGGCCAGGAGGCCAAGTTCCTGGCGGGTGGAGAGTTTCCGATTCCAGTTCCACAGAATTCCGGTGGTGGGACTACGATCACGGTCGAATACAAGGACTACGGCGTTGGCTTGGCGTTCGTCCCCCTCGTCCTCGATTCCGGGCTCATCAGCCTGAACGTCAATGTATCGGTTTCCGAGATCACTAGCCAAAATGCCGTAGTGCTACGACAGCTACGTCGTCCCGTCGCTGACCAAGCGCGCCGCCACCTCGTCCGTCGAGGTGCCCGCCGGGCAGACCATCGCCATCGCCGGACTGCTCAACGACCAGCTGCGCGAAGGCGTCAGCAAGTTCCCGGGACTCGGCGAGGTACCAATCCTCGGCGCACTCTTCCGGAGCCAGCAGTATCAAAAGGACCAAACGGAGCTGGTGATCTTCGTGACGCCCCGTTTGGCGCGGTCCTACAGCCCAGAGGTGGTCACCCTGCCGACCGACGGCTTCGTGGAGCCAAGCGACACGGAATTCTATCTACTCGGCCGACTCCAAGGGCGTAAGCCTGGGGACAGCTCAGTCCTCGGCCCGGACAAGCGAGGGTCCGAGGGAGCTTTCGGGCACGATCTGTAAAACAGCGAGGGACGAAAATGACAACTTCCAGTATGCGAATCCCTGCCGTCGCCCGTTGCCTGTTGCCGGCCGGCGCCCTGCTGCTCGGGGCCTGCGCGAACTACCCCGAGCCGGACAACATCCGGTTCGGAGAATCCGTGCAGCATATGATGTATCTTCAGACGACCGACGCCAACGCAGCGACCACCCCGAGCCTCAACGCTGAAAAGGTGGAAAGCGCGCTGAAGGAGCCGGTATTGAAAAAGTTCTCGCCCTGTGGGTGCGCACTGGTTTGTGTTGTCAGTGAATGCACGAAACAAAAATCGTCGACCATCCCCGCCAGGTTCGGCAGCAAGTCGGAAACCATCTTGCCGGATTCGCCGCGAGGTTTGAAATCCCAAAACGGTTTGGCGATGTTGCCCGTCGGTCCTTCGAAAGTGACAGCGGGAATCCCCGGCGGCTTTTGTCCGTGCAGTTTGTAGAGGTCAGGTTTGTAGTCGAACGTGTCGACGTGGCTAACCGCGCCCGGGCAATAGATGACCAGCACCTGTTTGGCCGGCATTGCGAAGTGCGGTGGTCGGCGGCATACGGATTGTTCTCATCGATCAGCGGACGAATCGGGCCTGTGCGTGAGCCGTAGCTGCCAGCAAGCGGATCACTGGCCAACAATTGTGACAGTGCAATCGCCCCCATCGACATACCGGACTGTCCAAGGAAACCTCGTCGGTCCAGCATTGATCGACCGATGGGCGATAGTTCTTCAGGATTATGATCTGTCCTTTTTCGTTTCTTCATCATCAACCGAAGCGTAACCTTAAGGTTGCGGATTTACGGCAGGAACGCAAACTCGTTGGTGTTGATTAGAGTGCGACAAAACAGGTGGAGGCTTTGGGAACTGGCAAAACGAGACTGCGGCAAGTTCTTCTTTGCTCGGCGATCGTTGCAACAGCAATTGGAAGCAACGATCGACCTGCGACTTCAGTTGTTCGCCGGCTTCATCTTTTGCTCGTTCTGCCAGCAGCTTGGATTGCGAGACGACAAAGTCGCTGTTCATCAGGTTGAGAGCTTGCAGTGGCGTGGTTGACACGGGTCGTTTGGCTCGGATTTGACCGCAGTCCGGGAAATCGAACGCGGTAAAGATGCGATCGTCGACGCGTCGCATGCGTTCTTGATACAACATTCGCCGCCACGTTGATCGAGTAATTGTCGACGACTTCCCACTGCGCATATCGCTGCTTGACGTCGTGAATGCGATAGCTGGGACCGCCAATTATTGTCCAGATGGCCTGATGCCAACAGTACGTTGTCGCGGATCACTTCGGCCTCGACACGTCGCGGCGGAAATCGCCACAACAGTTGTGCCGACGAGTCTTTCGCCAAGCCGACTTCTTTGGGGCAGACGATTGGCGGAATCCTCGTGACATCACGATCATGCGAATCATGTCTTTGATCGACTAACCGGACTCGATGAATTGATCGGCCAACCAATCCAGAAGTTCCGGATGTGTCGGCGAGGCACCGGCTTTTCCGAAATCGCTCGGCGTCGGCACGATTCCGCTGCCGAAGATGTGGTGCCAAATTCGGTTCGCCATCACGCGCGCCGTGAGCGGATTTTCAGGAGCGACCAACCATTCGGCGAATGCCTTACGACGTTCGGCACCGGGGCTGTCCGGCCGAACGTTGAGCTCTCCGTCCAGCGATTGGAGCGGATGCGACAACACGATCTCGGGGACTCTCGGGACTGCCACGAGCGAGCACGAAGGTTTCGACGGGTTCGACGAATCGAGCCACGAACGCGGGCTGTGGACCTTCGACCAACAACGCCGCGATGATGTCTTGAATCTGTGTTGGATAGCCTGTCGTTGCTGGTTGTCCTTCGATTTCGTTGCTTCATCGCCGCGGTCGAGGCGAATGGTTGCCAGTTTCCGTCGGCATCCCGAAGCTCGATCTTGAAGTCACCGTAATGGACTTGTTCATGCCGTCCATGTAGTCGGTTTCAAGAAAATCTTCTCGGTTGGAACTGACTCGAAGTCGGTTCAACGGTGACCGCTCCGGGAAATCGAACTGAAGCCACGGTTTTTCCTGACTCTCTTTGGGACTGACCTGGCCAATCCTTGGCGCCAAAGACCCCATTGATCAGATTCGCGGTCGGCTGCGAGATGACTGCGTCACTGGATTGTCCGAGATCACGGAACCGAGACTCGGATGACAGTCCGTTGCGTTGATGATCGCCGGACTCGAGAATCTCCAGTTCGTCCATCATCACCCATCTGCCGTCAAACGAGACTCGCAAGGCTTCGACGGTTTCGGTGGAAAATGAACTTCTTGAAAGCCCGTCCAATCCTCCGCCCACGCCCAACCCTTCGATCGCATCTGACGGCGAAGTGATGCGAGTTCGCTGCGGAGCTCGCTTTTCGCGAACCACGCGGGGATGATCGTCATCCAATTCGGGATACCGACTGCCAAACTCGACGTCCTGAAACACCGCGGACATCGAGTAGTAGTCGTGGATCGAGATCGGGTCGAACTTGTGGTTGTGACAACGGGCGCAACCGATCGTCATGCCCATCACGGACGCTCCGACCGTTTGCAAGACTTCGTCCATGCGATCGGCGCGGGCTTGGCGACTTGCCGCTGGTTCTTGTCCGACTGTCGCGGCTGGAACATGCGGACCGGCAACGAGAAAACCGGTTGCGTCGCCAGCCCCATCGCGTCGCCGGCGAGTTGTTCGCGAACGAATTGATCGTACGGTTTGTCTTCGTTGAACGCATTAACGACGTAGTCGCGATACATCCAAGCATTCTTGCGATACAGATTACTTTCGCTGCCATTGGTTTCGGCCCAGCGAATCACGTCGAGCCAGTGCTGGGCCCAACGCTCGCCAAAATGCGGTGACGCCAAGAGTTCGTCGACGAGCGATTCGTAGGCCGCACTCGCATCCTTCTCGAACGCAGCAATGAAGTCGTCCGTTCGCTCGGGCGTGGGGGCGAGTCCCGTCAGCACAATCGATACTCGTCGAATCAGCGATCGAGGATCGGCAGGCTCGGAAAAATCAAGTCCGTATTCGACGAGCTTGCTTCTCAGGAAGTCGTCAATGCTGTGGTGATCGAACGCTTTCTGCAGCGGCAAAAATGCCCAGTGGTCCACTGCTTCCTCGTCCACGTCATCCATCTGGCCGGGCCAGATTGCACCTTCCTTGATCCAGCGAGTCAGTAGCTCGATTTCTTCGGCGGGAAGCTTGTCTTCGTCTGGCGGCATCGCCCTATCCGGATCGACATGGTTGATGACTTCGATCAGATAGCTCTTTCAGGCTTGCCGGGCACGATGACGGATAGTCCGGAGTTACCGCCACGAAGCATGTTGCCACGACGATCCAGTCGCAGACCAGATTCTTGTTCGTCTTCGCCGTGGCAGTACCAGCATTGCTTTTCCAGAATCGGAGGATGTCACTTTCGAAGTCGATTTCATCTGCCGCTTGGACGAACGCCAAAGCACGCAAAAGCGCCGCACAAAGCACACGGCAATGCAATAAGTCTTGTGAATTTCATTTCTGGATCTGCGATCAAATGACGTATCAAGATTTTGCTAAAGTGCGGCCTTCCAGCCGCGGGAAAGTTGCTCCGTGAGTGCTGCCACCACGTCAGGATGATCCGCTGCGACATTCTTCGTTTCGTCGGGATCGGTTTAGTGATCGTACAGCTCGACAAAGAGTGGCTCGGCTTCGGCATCGCGATGGTTACGCCACACCACCAGCCGGTACCGATCGGTACGCATGGTGTAACCCATCAAGTGTTGCTCGAACAACTCGCGATCCCATTTGTCGCCCTGCTGGGCAATGATGCGACCTTCGACCTCTTGGATCAGCGGTCCGAACCAGGTTTCACGCATGCCGGGCGACAACGGATTCGCCGCCCATTCGCGAAGCGCCGGATTCGGGTATTGACTGAAGGCAGCCTTTTTCCAGGCTTGGTGGGGTTCATCCAGAAGCGGCACAAAGCTGTGTCCTTCGACGTGATCGGGAATCGGCAATCCGGCCAATTCGCAAAGCGTTGGGTAGATGTCGACCAACTCGACGAGTGCCTCTGTTGTTTCGCCGCGAGTTTTCATGTTCGGCGTCCAGATCATCAGCGGCACGCGGGTCGCGATTTCGTAATTCGTCGCTTTTCCCCAGACGCCCATGTCACCGAGGTGCCAACCGTGGTCGCCCCAGACAACGATGATCGTGTTGTCGCGAACACCTGCCTCTTCGAGCGCCTGACCATCAGTCCGATTTGCGCGTCGACATAACTCACGCACGCCAGGTAAGCGTGCTTGAGGGTTCGTGCCAATTCTCCGTCGATGGGTCCTGTCTTGGGAATGCCTGCTCGCGTGCGAAGCTCGAACGAAGCGTGCAGGCCCATCGCCGCACCACCAGCCGGCGCATCGGTGTCGGTCGCCATCGGTATCTGATCACGATCGTACAGGTCCCAATACTTTTTCGGTGCGGTCCAGTTCAGATGCGGCTTTTTGAATCCCAATGCGAGAAAAAATGGCTTTGCATCCTTACCGTCCTTAACCAGTTCTTTCAGCGTGGCGATGGCACGTAGCGTGTCGTACCCATCACCGTAGGCATGATCAGGAACGTCAGCGTTTTCATAAGCGGGTCCGCTGGCCAGGCCTTGACGCGCCGCCTCGCCGTACTTTGCCAGCATCGCCTGCATGTCTTCACGCTGAATCTTGTTGTTCTCAGGGAGCGCGAACGGTGTGCTTGGTGGCTTGATTCCTTTAATCCACTTCACCGGACTGCGACTCCACGAGTTCTCCTCATCCGTGTCGCCATCATGAAAAATCTTTCCGAGGTAGACCGTCTCGTAACCGCCCGCGATAAAGTGCCGCGGCAGTGTGAGAATGTCCGGTTGAAGTTCTCGCAGTGAAACATAATTGTGAAAGAGTCCCGTCGTTTCCGGTCTCGCACCTGTCATCAAGCTCGCTCGCGACGGGCGGCAGATCGCCTGCTGGCAGTAGGCTCGATTGAACAGCAGCCCATCCTTCGCCAGGGCATCAAGGTTTGGCGAAACGGCGATCGGTGATCCATAACAGCCAAGTTCGGGTCGCAAATCATCGATCGCGATGAACAGGATATTGGGTCTGTCGGCAGCTTCGCTCTGAAATGCGAGCACAACCAGGAGGGCCAGCGTGAAGAGAGGTTTCATCGTGTAAGCCTTCATCAATTGTTTTCCTAAGGTTTCGCGTCCACTGACTTCTTTGCAAACCAATCCTGTCGCTCTTTTCCCGACGCGAGACCGTCGCGGTTGCCATCCTTGAGCAGCTTCGTGTGCAAGTTGCAGTCGATGCGATTGACGGGGAAGTGCGTCTTTGTTTCGACTTTGAACTCGATGTTCTGCAACTCGATGATGTCGATTTCCGAGTAGGCTATTCAACCGAAAATGTCGAATCGTACTTGGGCATTCCCTGCTCGTTCCATGATTTTTCCGCTTGCTTGTTGTCGAACCACAGAGGCTGCGTGTGATGCTCGCTCCATTCGCCGGCCTCCAGGACCATCTGCTTGACGATCTCTGGATGTTGAGTGCTGACATCGTTCGCTTCGCCGATATCTTCAACAAGATTGAACAGCCCCCACGGCGACTTCGGTCCACGCTTGGAGGCTTTCCATTCGTTTTTGCGGATTCCGACATTGTGAAAACCATTCCAATGTCGAAGGGCGTAGATCGGCTGATCTTCTCGCGGACTGCTTCCGGAAAGAAACGCGTCCCAGATGTCGATTCCATCGAGTTGCTTGTCTGCAGGAATCGCCGCGCCGGCTAACCGCGCGAACGTGGGATAGAAGTCAAGCACCGTCACCGGATGGTCGCAACGCTTACCGGCGGGCACGGTGGATGGCCAATGGAAAAACATGGGGACTCGGATTCCGCCCTCGCAGATGCTTCCCTTACCCTCGCTGAGGGGTCCGTTGTTGGACCCGGCACCGATTTTTCCCCCGTTATCGCTCAGGAAGACGATCAGCGTGTTGTTAAATGCGTCGGTCTCCTTGAGTGCTTTCACTAAGTGGTCGACGCCTCGGTCCACTGCGTACACCATGGCAGCGTAAGTGCGACGCTTTTCATCTTGGATGT
The DNA here is from genome assembly GCA_963698355.1 of uncultured Gammaproteobacteria bacterium. GTDB lineage: Bacteria > Pseudomonadota > Gammaproteobacteria > Chromatiales > Chromatiaceae > Thiodictyon. The sequence continues at coordinate 100,958 of CAVOQO010000076.1, forward strand.
TCGCAAACTTGGCGAGGTCCTCGTCTTTGGCCTCCAATGGCGTGTGCGGCGCGTTGTAGGCCAGATAGAGGAAGAAAGGCTTTTCTTTTGTCGCGGCTGCTTTCACAAATCGCACCGCTTCCCGCGAAAGTGCGTCCGTCATGTATTCGGTTTCTTCGACGGCGGTGCCGTTGTGCTGCAGTGGCACCATGTACTCATTGAAAACCTTATTCCCGGCGCGACTTTGACGTTCGTAGATTGGGCCGTACTTCTCCGGAAAATACATGTGACCGCCTCCCAGGAATCCGTAGAAGTCGTCGAATCCACGTGCGTTGGGATGGAACTGGGGATCGATGCCCATGTGCCACTTACCGATTGCCCCGGTGTAGTAACCGGCGTTTTTCAGTGCCGTGCTGATCAGCGTTTCGCTGACCGGTATGCCTTGACGATTGTAGTCTTCGATTCCCAGTCCGCTGTTGGGCAGATTGAAGGGTGCTCCGAAGGTGTGAGGATAGCGACCCGACACCAACCCCATTCGACTGGGGCCGCAAAACGGATGGCAGACATAAGCCGACGTGAACACCGTTCCGCTCTTGGCAAGCTGATCCAGTGCGGGAGTCGTGATGTCCGTCGAGCCGTTGAACCCGACGTCGGCGTAACCGAGGTCGTCGCAAAGAATGAGGACAATGTTTGGTTGCGAGGAAAGTGCCGCGTCGGCGTGACAAATCGCGATTGTGAGGCACAACGCGATCATCACCCGAAGGGTGAGCAAAGAGCTGAGGGGCGTACTTCCAGCTGCCTCGCTGACGGCTTTTGAAGCTCCGCGATGACGAATGCGCACGACTTCAATACTCGCGTTTCGGGCTGAAATTCTATTTTCAGTAACCAAGTGGCTTCCCCAGTTCATATTGATTAAGAATTTCTTCCGATGAAAGTGCTGCATTGAAGATCGCGAGTTCGTCTATCGTTCCGTTCAAATTACGAACGGCGAACCACGGCGTCTTACGGAACGGCTGTCCCCAATTGCCGATTTCGGCGGGACCGATTCGCAGTTTGTCGATGAAGTACTTGTCGATGATCGCTTCGCTGCTGATTTGCTCGCCATTGACATACTGAGTCACTCGTCGAGCGGCGGGATCGTAGACGGCGGCCAGGTGAAACCATCGTCCGCTGTTGGAGATGTCCCAAATCGGCTGGCTCATGTAGACACGATGCAATCCCGCGTCGCGAACCATTTCATTGTCCTGTCGTGATGGATACTGAATTTCCTGCGTATCATCCACCATCACCGAAAACATCAGGCGGCCATCGTCACGAATCTGCCAGTGAGGTTCACCGTTTTCGTAACCGTCGCCCATAAACAGCGAGTTGTAGACATGATCAAGACTGTCGATTCGCACCCAACACGCAAAAGTGAATGCCTGGAACTCACCGTCAATTCGCGTGCGAACGCGTGCACCGGTACGATCAAACTCCAGTCCCGCAGACTCGGATCCAAAGCGACCCAGTGTGCGATCAACCGGACCGACGAGTGCGCCGTCTAGTGTTTCGCCCGAGGACGCTTCGTTGCGAATCATGCGATCGTCCCGCATCTCCGCGATCGGGTAATAGGCGATCAGACGCTGATCTGTCCTCAACTTCCGCGAGTACTTCTGCCACTCGCCAAAACGCTCTGCCGTGGCGTCATCGCGCCTTCGCTGAACGTCATCAATCGTGCTGAGCGTTTCAAACGCTTCAGGCTGTTCGGTTCCCTTCAACCATTGTCGTTGTCCTGTGACCAAGTGGTTTCCATCGTGCTCACCACCGCGAAGTTCCACCTCTCCGTCGATCACTTCGACGCGAGCGTTTTCGGTTCCCACCTCCAACGCGAACTCCGTCCCCAAGTCCACGATTTCGCTCCCCGCCGCCTTCACAATGAAACCACGGGCCGCTGGCGGAACATTGGCACGCAGACGACCATTTACCACGACCACCGACCAATCCGACTGGACATCCAGTGTCGCGGGGCCTTCCACGATCAAAGTCGCCCCACAAAAGAAGTCGATCTCGGCAAGGCCCTCATCGATTTGCAGTCGGCCACCGGGAAGTACGTCGCCTTCGCGATAAACGATAGCCTCGGCAGACCACTTGAGATCGACACTGCGGCGAAGCGTTGCGTGTCCGGCGATCGTTTGTTCTTTGTCGAGAATTGCAAGTCTGGTCGTTGGGGCCGGAGAAGCGTCACGCTCCGAACCGAGAAAATATCCTGCCAGACCGACGGCAGCGAGAATGCTGGCCGCCAACGCCCAGCGGCGCAAATTCGTCTGAGCATGAAACGCCTCGGCTGTTGGAAGCTCCACGTCATGAGCCGGAAGTTCTGAGGAATCCAGCGAAGCGTTGTAGACGTCGCCAGGATAAATAGCACAGAGTGCTTCGTGGTTGTCGAGCAATTCGTGATAGCGACTCAAGGCTTCCGGCGAATGCGAAAGGAATGCCTCAAGGCGTGTTGCTTCGTCTTTGGAAAGTTGCCCATCGATCAGTCGGGAGACAAGCCGATCGAGGTCTTCCATCGATTCAGTGTTCATACCGCGGTCTCCTGATTTAGACCGGTCCGGACACACTCCGCGAGTTGTTTGCGGATGCGTGTCAGCCGCATCCCGATAGCATCCACCGACTTCGTCAGAGCGAGAGCGATTGGCTCGATCTGCTCGCCGTCACGATAACGTCGCTGAATGAGTTCACGGTCACCCTCTCGAAGACGCTCCAGACACCGACGGAGCACGGGGATGCGATCGTCCACCGCAGCTACATCTGCCTCGCAATGGCGGTCGAGAAGCTCATGGACCTTGTCGGTAAAGACCAGTCGTCCGGCGCCTGCCGACTTGCGCCACGACATCACCTGAAACTTCGCGATTGTGAAAGCCCAAGCCGTAAAGCTCGAGCCATTTTGGAATTCGCCTGCCTTCCGACACAGGACCAGATTTGTCCTCTGCAAAACCTCGAGCGTCTGCTCGCGATCAGCCAGCCGTTTGAGAATAAATCCGTACAGTCGCGGCTGAATCGCCGCAATCTGGACAGCCAGTTCCTCCGGTCCGGAGAGTTCGTTTTTTGGGTCGGCCACCGTCATACGATTGTTCATAGCCTCAGCTAACGATACCTAATGATCATTTCCGCGATTTTTTCAATTTGCTAAATGGCGGCTCCCGACCAGACCGGTCGGCCCCCTGTGGCGAGCGGCAAACAGGCGAGAATAAGTCTCACTCCGACTGCGAATTGCACTACTTGGTGACCCTAAGAACATAGGCAAACTCCGATGGCTTCGTTGACGGAAGTTCAACCGTCAAGCCCTGCTCGTCACGAGTCCAGTGGAGTTTCTGATCCGAACCCAACATCGTCACCGATGCAATTTCTTCGGGGTAGAACTCGCTGCCGCGGGCCAGCGATTTGACCGTAATCCGATTGTCCGTCGGCCAAGCCAGCCCAGTCACATACAGCGACTCTTCGCGAGTCGTGAATCGCAGGTCTTCTGCGGTGAACGGTTTGTCCTTTGACTCTGAAACGTGACCGGTGGAGACGGCGGTTGGGCCTTCGCCAAATGTTTTCCAATACGTCGTGTCGTAGATCGCTTCGCCGTTGATCTTCAGCCACCCGCCAATCGCATTCAGGATCGCCTGGTCTTCGTCGGGAATGGTGCCGTCGCTGCGAGGGCCAACGTTCAACAGCAGGCATCCGTTCTTGCTGACGATGTCGACAAGATCGTCGACCAAGCGGTCTGGCGTTTTGTATTTTTGGTTTTTCGTGTATCCCCATGAGCTCGAACTGACCGCGGTATCGGTTTGCCAAAACGGCTTGCGAATCTCCGCCATCTTGGAACGTTCCTTGTCCAGCACCGCAGCGTTCGCCGGGAACGCATCCCACTTGTAATTGATGACGCCAATCCCACCGGATCTCTTTGACGTTTGGTTGTAGTAGTACGCCGCAAACTGCTTCAGGTGATCGGCGAATGGGTTCTCTTGGTAAGTCGTTTTCTCGAGTTGCGGCGTGATTCCAAAATCGAACCAGAACACATCCGGTTGGTACTTGTCGACCAATTCGCAGGACCGAGCCAACCAATCGTCTTTGAATTGCTGGTCTTGAGGCGGAAAGAAGTTCTGGTAATCCCAGGCGTTTTCCCGGAACAAGAAAGGCATCGGCCGACCGTACAAACCCGCGTATTTTGGATCGGCATTATCAAAGTTCTCATTGCGAACGTAATACATCCAATTGAACGCCCGGTGGCTACTGACGCCGAACCTCATCCCTGCATTGCGAACCGCCTTGGAAAGCTCACCGACCACGTCTCGTTTCGGCCCCATTTCCGACGCGTCCCACCGAGTGAACGAACAGTCGTACATCGGGAAGCCGTCGTGGTGTTCGGCGACTGGAATGACGTAGCGAGCGCCGGTGTCCTTGAATAGCTTCGCCCACTCGGCGGCGTCAAAATTTTCGGCCGTGAATTGCGGGATGAAGTCCTTGTAGCCGAATGTCTTTTGCGGACCGTACGTGTCGATGTGATGTTGAAAGAAGTTGTCCCCGCGTCGATCCCGATTGATATACATTTGGCGCGGGTACCATTCACTTCCGTACGCCGGCACGCTGTAGACGCCCCAGTGGATGAAGATTCCGAACTTCGCGTCCTTGTACCACTGCGGAATCTCGTAACCTTCCAGCGACTGCCACTCGGCTTTGAACGGCCCCTGGTCGATCGCAGACCGAATCTTCGTCAGCGACTGCTCAACCAGCGGATGGGGGGCGGTCGCATCATGAGGGGATTGGGCAAATGAATGACCCGCGATAAGTAACGCGATCGATGTCGCAAACATACTGTTTCGGAACATACATCAACCTGCCGAAAAATGGGTGGGACTGAGGAAACGTGAATGATCGCCATCGCACATCACATCCAACCTTTTACGGTGCATTCATTAGACCGCCGCGTCGGCGGAACTGGCGGCGGGATCGTTGTTCTCGGGAAGCCCCTCGGGGTGGCCGATGTTCTTCACCGGTTCAAAAATTTTCAACACATCCTCGAGCAACGATCGATCGATCGGTTGAGCAAGCCAATCGGCCCATTTGCGAATATTGTCGGGGTTTGCGCTGCCGGCGATCGTGGTCGCCAGATCGGGATTGGCGCAGGAATATTGCAGCGCAAGCTGCGCGATATCGACGCCGGCTTGTTCACAGCGTTTCGCCGCGCGCGGGCCGCTTGCCGAACGTTTTCGGGATCCTTGTGCCATGCAGGCAACGGAGCGTTGGTCAGTAGACGGGCCGCGAAGGGCCCCGCATTCATCACTCCGACGCCCTTGCTCTGCATCAGCGGCACGATCTCGTCGGCCAGTCGCGTATTTTGCAGCGTGTACTGGTTGTACGACAGAATGCAATCCAGGTCGGCTTTGGCGGAAACTTCGCGAAAGATTTTCGTCGGGTACCCACTGATGCCCACGTACCGCACTTTGCCGGATGCTTGAATTCGGCGCAGCGCGGGTAAGGTCTCTTCGATAATTTGACCCAGCGGCACGAATTCGATGTCATGGCACAGCATGATGTCGAGGTAATCGGTACGCAGCCGGTGCAAACTGACGTCGACACTCTCGGCAACTCGCTTGGCAGAGAAGTCGAAGTGGTTTGCGTCGTAACGCCCCAGTTTGCTGCAGAGGGTGTAGCTATCACGTGGCACGTCCTGCAGGGCGATGCCCAACAAAACTTCCGACATGCCACGGCCGTAATAAGCCGAGGTGTCGATCAGGTTCATTCCCAGTTCCAGCGCAACGCGGACACTGGCAAAGACTTCGTCGAGCCTCACTTCGCGAAATTCGGCACCCAGCGACGACGCGCCGAATCCGATGACGGGAAGTTCCAGGTCGGTATTTCCAAGTTTTCGTGTTTCCATGATTGTTTAGCCCACAAATAGAGGACGGAGGTGACGCTCGTAAATGTTCTTCGTGACCTGTTCGCCCACGATTTTCTCGTTGGCTTCCAGCATGTCGGTGTAGCGCGCACCCTGTTTTGCAGCGACCTTGAAAGACACGTGCAACAGTTGCCGCATGTGGGCGTTGAAGTTCGGATTGTCCTGAATGTGACGAATCGCTTCGGCTAACCGCGGTCCCGACCAACCGTTGACCGTCGCCGCATCGGGAAGCTGCTTACGATCGATGTCGATCACACTTGCGTAGGGGGCACAGAATTCGTCGACGTGGTCCAAGGCGTAAGCGTAGATCTCCTTGGCCAGGGCAAGCCCATCACCACCGGCTTCAGCCAAGCCGATAATCTCTTCCAACCACGTCGTGCCGGCTGTCTTGAGGTGCAAACCCGCACCGGTGCGCCGCAAGCAGTCTCGAATGATCGGATACAGACTGAATTTATCGCTACCGCTGTGCACGCTGAGCTTGAGCGTTTCGGGCAAGCCGTATGTCTTGACTGCGTGTGCGAGTACGGCAACATCGTCGCTGAATTCGCGGGTGAACTGCTTGAGGTCGCCGACGTAGTCAACGCCTTTATTGAACCGTCCCGTGAATTTCGGCGCGATGGTTTGCACAGGCACCTTTTCATCCGCGATCGCCGCCAGGATCACCAGCAATTCCGGCGGCGTCTGCGGCGAATCGGTTTCGTCCATCGAAATCTCGGCGATCACGTTGTCGGCGCCTTTCGCCGCGGCAATGTGACGATAGATTTCCCCTGCCTGTTTGACCGCCAGCAAATACTGCTCGGCGACTCGTCTGACGTCTGCGTTGGTGACATCCAGCGGCGCGGACAATCCGTCGAAATCGAGCGTACCGACCAACTCTGGGTGACGATCCACGAACGACGTCACCTCGTCGGCTGAGGCCGCTTTGCCGATCGAATCAGCGACGTCAATCGTGAAGAAGTCACTGCATGGAATAAAGGGATCAACTGTTGCCAGTTGAATGTGGTCGGCATCGACGTGCCACGGCTTCTTCCATCCGCGACTTTCGACGGCGGCTTGGGCGGCGTCATAAACGCCCTGTGGTCGCGATCCGACAAACGTGTGCTCGCGATTGGACTTGTTCCACACCGGTGTGACGTCGACACCGTCGGCCGAGAGCATCTCGAAAGCCCTCAGCTGCGCTGCGGCTTGATGGGCAAATCGGTCGCCGACGCCAAAGGTAAATTTCTCGATTGGGAGCATGCTTCTTTCCTTGATTTCAACGGTTTGAAGGGGCTCATTGTCCCGCCGTTGGGCACCAAACCCCATAGCCGAGCTTGACTTTTGCATGTCAATTCTTAACCTGATGGAACGCAATTCCTCCCCGGGCAGCCGCCCCCCACGCGTCTTGGACAATGAAAAAGCAAGCGCCGTCGGAGCCTGGATTTGTTTCAGACCAAGTTTCCCAGGCACGCCGCTATTACCTGAACCTGAATCCCTCCGACAATGCCGCGCTCACTGTGGTGTGTGGAGGCGTCGAACGAATGCGACCGGATTACGTGGTCAGCCGCGATCGCTTCGCGTACTACGCTATCGAGATGGTCTCCGAGGGACGCGGGGAATTGACGCTTCATGGGGACACCTTTCCGCTCTTGCCGGGGGTCATGTTCGCCTACGGACCCCACACGCCGCATCGAATCGTTAACCGACCGCCCGACCGCATGCGCAAATTTTACGTTGATTTCGCCGGCCGCGAGGCCCAAGGTTTGCTAACGTCGATCGGTCTGCTGGACGGCAAGCCGTTGCGAGTGACTCGGATGAACGAATTGGTGGAACTGTTCGAGATGCTGGATCACGAAGCTCGTGGGGACGGCGATTTGGCCAACCAGGTCTGCGAGCAACTCTTGCGATTGATGTTTGTCAAGATTCGACAGTGTTGCCTGGCTGAGAGTCCTGCGATCCCGCAGGCCTACGCAACGTACGAACGAGTTCGCGAGCATATTGAAACGCATTACCTTGACCTGCACACGGTGGAAGAAGCGGCGGCCCAGTGCGACATCACTCCGATTCACTTGTCACGCTTGTTCCGCCGCTTCGGCGGCGTCGGCGCCTATCGATTCTTGCTTCGCAAGAAGATGAACCGCGCCGCCGAGATGCTGTTGGAGGATCAGTTGCTGGTCAAGCAGGTTGCGGATCAACTGGGCTTCTCGGACGCTTTCCAGTTCTCGCGCGCGTTCAAACGTGTCTACGGTATTCCACCGAAACAACTGATGCTTTCGAGAACATCTCCTGAGGAGATCTGAGTGTCTAACCGAAAAGGGGCCTGACCCTATCCGCGATCATCCGTCATTGGACTTCTCAATTCATCGACTCGAGCGAACCGACATGCAGACGACACGAATCGTTTTCACTCTTCTCTTGTACTTTCCAATCTCGACCCTCGTCTGCGCTGAACCGACGCAGGATCGCCCCAACATTCTCTGGATTACGATCGAAGACTGGAGTCCAGACCTGTCGTGTTACGGCACGAAAGGGATTGACACACCACACGTGGACCAGTTGGCTGCCGAGGGGATCCGTTACGAACGAGCCTTCACGACTTCTCCCGTTTGCTCGACATCACGTTCGGCGATGATGAAGGATCTCAGCTTTGTCTCGGTCGGCAATGGTTTGCACGCTGGAGCATTTGTGGTTCGCAACATTGGCCGATGCATGGCAAACGCTCTCGCGTTCGTCGAGGTACGATCAAATTGAGATCGCGTCGCAAGGCAAAACTTCTGCTGCGCACGTCACAATCGCTGGCACGCCTGTAGCATCGCGTTAAGCGACATGGAATCGATGAGGCGATGGTCGAAGCCAGTATGTACCAGAGATATGCCGGGCAAGCCGCTGTTGGAACGAAGCAGCTTCCGAGTCCGCAAAGGGAATGAGAGCATCGGATTTTGAGTGCAGGATAATACTGTTCGGCTTGGTGGTCGTTGCCGTTCCCCATTTCTTCCAGGCGGGGCACAGGAGCACCAACGGCGCTTCACCGCTCTGCATATTGAGAGCGACGGCGCCGCCAAAAGAATCGCCAACCACCACATCGGGCCGATACTTGCTGAAAGCCGCTTCCGCGATGCGAACTGATTCCTCCATCTCGACCGAGGAAATTGGGGGAGTGATCACATCATGGCCGTGCGATTGAAGGTAAGCCGGCTTCACCTCGCTTGCCGGGACCTCACCATCGCGGAGAAAAAGAATTCGCAATGTCTTGGGAATCGCCGCCGCCTGTGCCACACCCGCGGCAGCTGCGCGACCGAGCGAAATAGAACCCACCGCGCCGCCGAGTCCGCCAACAACAACATTGCCGCGGTTGAGATCGCGACTGAGGTCAAACGGCCGAAGAGGAGGTGGCGAGATGAATTTCGCGAGCGCGTAGACGTGAAGCTTGTTCTCACTTAACCGTCGACGTTCCTGTAACGCATTTTTCCTCCGTTTCTCTCGCAGTTCGGCGGCTTGTTCGAATTTTTCTTCATCGCGAGTGACGGCCGGGTCTCCCTCCTCCTGTCGCTTGGCTTCCAGCTCCGCGTCAAATTCTTTCTTCAATCTCACGTCGACGAACTCCGCCTGCCGCTCCGCCCGCGAGCAAACAGAACGCGAGAAGGAAACAGACACGGTACATCAGAATCTCACAAACGAATCGGCTTGGGACAGTTCGTCAACTCGCACTTGAGACGTCATTTCTCATGGGAAGTTCCAAGCTTTTTGTTGCCAGACGCTCGGTGTCCGTTACGCTGGCAGCAGCGCACTGAAGCCAAACGACTCAAACGGCGATTTTGTTTTCGAGGGCCAATTCCGAGGGGATCGGACGTCAGCGAAAAACGTACGGTTCGCGTGTATCCGAGAGATCGACGCGACATGCTAGAATGAGTGATGATGATTTCAGCTCACAAGAGCACGCCCATCGTGGGGCGTGCTGTCATGCGTTTCCGGGCACGGGCTTGGAACAAGTCGCTTGCTTCGTGTCTCGAAAAGGGAACTCAGAGCGTATGATCCGGTCCTCGATCGTGTTTCTATTTTTGGTTTGGTTGGTCGACGGGTCGAATGTCCCGGTGTCCGCGGATCAAGCTGACTTGGAAGATTCATCCGGCACGATCCGACCGAAGTTGCAATTCATCAACGGCAGTGATCGGACGATCGAAGTGTTTTGGGAAAAGGACGACGGCCAGCGGGTCTCCAATGGGTCGATCCAACCGGGGCATGATCTGATTGTCACAACCACAATCGGGCATCGATTTTCGGTCGTTGACCGGGAAGACCAATCGGAAGTGATTGTCGAAAGCCAAGTTCCGATTCAAGGGTATCGTTTTCATGAGCACCATCGCGAGTCGGGCGGAATTCCTGTGTTCTATACGCAGCATGTTGACGCCGATGGTTTTCCCATCGTGGCATCGGACCGAGTGAATGCTTATGCTCTGAAAGAAGCTGCCTACATTGTCAATGCAATGCTTGCCGAGCGACCAGATATTCGAGAAGCGATCATCCGCAGCGGTGCTCGATTGAGCATCATGGCTTATGACGAATTCACGACCGACCTTCCCGAATTTGCTCGACTGGCCAGCGAACCGAATCGAGGTTTTCCGCAAATCACGGCGAAAGATTTTTCGGACGCTCGAGCTCGCGGCACCGGTGGCAGCGAAACCGATCCGTTCTGCAGTTGTGCGGAAGAAAACCTGCTTGGCTTCCCCGGGGATCCTTACGAACAGGAATGTATCCTGATTCACGAATTCGCTCACTGCATCCATTTGCGTGGCATGGTGAATATCGACGCTACCTTCGATCGTCGCCTCAAGGAAACTTACAACCAAGCGATGAGGGATGGACTTTGGAAAGGGAAGTACGCGAGCGTGAATCATCACGAGTATTTTGCCGAAGGGGTTCAGTCGTGGTTTGACAACAATCGGATCAATGATCACGATCACAATCATGTCAACACTCGCGAGCTCTTGATCGAGTACGATCCAGGCTTAGCGGCGATTTGTCGCGAAGTTTTTGGTGACACCGCAATGACCTACACGAAGCCGACGACCAGGCTGCGCGGGCACATGTCTGGTTACGACCCCGCTAGCGCCCCCACCTTTCGCTGGCCGAAACGACTAACGCTCGTCAAAGCCGAGATCATGGCCAAGATTCAGCAGCGCGACCCAATCGACCGAAAGCTCAGCGACCGAAAGCTCAGCGACCGAAAGCTCAGCGACCGAAAGCCGGCACGAATGAAGTGCACTGAAATCACTACACGTCGTGTCGGCGACCGCGACGAGCGGATCACTGGCGCACTCGAGCGAGCGATCAGGAAGTACCGCGCACTCGACATCGCGCTCGTCTCCTGCGGCTGATCCAATCCGGAGCTGGCGGGTTTTCTTTCACGCCTCCGAGGATGAACCGTCAATGCAGCGAATCACCGTCGCCGGATTGCCGGCGACAACAGCCCCCGCCGCCACGTCTTTGGTCACCACGCTGCCGGCTCCGATCACGGTTCGGTCGCCGATCGTTACGCCAGGGCAAATGATCGATCCACCTCCGATCCAAACATCGTCGCCGATCGTGACCGGCTTACCAAACTCCTGCGTTCGCCGACGCTCAGCGTCCAACCGCTTCGCTCGAAAGCTGGGTCGCAAGACATTGAAGCTGACTCTGGCCAACGTCCAGCAGTTGCAGCGATACACATGGCCCGGCAACATCCGCGAATTGCAGCATGTCTTGGAGCGCACCGTGATTATTGCAGCCGATGGAAAGTTGCGATTCGAGCTCCCCGAAGACACACCTACGCAGGCTGCACAAAAATCACAGCAATTAGTAAGCCCGACTCAGGATTCAGTGCTAACCGATCGTGAGGTGCGGGATTTCGAAGCCGAAAACATACGCCGTGCACTCGCCGCATCGAACGGAAAAATTTACGGCGACGGCGGTGCTGCCGAGCGACTCGGGCTCAAGCCGACAACGTTGATGTCACGCATCCGAGCGTTTGGAATCAAAAGCCAGTAATGCCGTGCTGCTTTCGGCTGAAGGGTTGACATCGTGGCTAGCAGCCTGTTGATAAACGTGGGATAAGCTTCCAGCTTGTCATCGAACTTCAAAAAGCCAAGGGAATCGACAGGCAAAATGCCCATCCCACGTCTCCAACTCGAAAATCAACAGGCAGCTGGCCGCCGGATCTTGCGGCGCCTTGGTCCTGGTGAGCAGTGCGCCCAGTCTGACGATTTCCTTCTCAGGTCCCGACCACACCTGAAAATCCTCGATTTCTTTTCAACTGATATGAAAAGATTGCGGTGTCGTTGAGACGAATGAATGGCTAATGAACACTTACGTGCCTTCGGTTTGTGTCGCCGCCGGAAGTCGGTAGCACGCCGCTTCGGTGGAGTTTCGGAGGTAGAGTCGGTCGCCAACGACGACCGGATGATTCCACGTCTTACCTTCGATTGCATTGAAACTTCCAAGCTCTTGGTGGCCGCCCGGAGTTGCCTTAAGCAGGACGACCTCGCCGCGTTCACTGGCCACCAACAACAAGCCGGCATCACGAATCAGCACCACCTGACCCTTCCCGTAACGGCCCCCTTTCCACTTCAGCTGGCCTGTTTGCAAGTCGACGCACGCGAAGATGGTGCCATCAAATCCGTACGCATGGCCCTCGAAGGTGACAAGGTCATTAAAGTCAGGTTTCAGGTTTCGCGATGTCCAGATTTCTTCGGCTGCCAGATTGTTGTCGTCGATTGTCAAACGAATCAGCCGGGTGCCTGACCCTGAGTTGCTCGGGATCAAGACCAAATCGTCACCCACCACACGCGGCTGAAGCGCACGATAGCCCATGACTTCCCAGTCGTAGGCAAGCTTGATCTCGCCGGAGGCAGGATCAATGAAGTCAGCCCCCGTGTTCGTCAAAATGGTGACGAACTTACCATCACGAAGCTCGCAGATCTGCGGAGAGCCGTACGAGTGGTCACCTGATGCGACTGACCAAACCAGCATGCCACTGTTAACGTCGAAAGCGAGCGTTCCAAATTCGTGCCCTTCCGCCGCCATGCACGATGACCAAAGAATCGATCACCAGCGGTGACGAAGAGAATCCCCACGTCGGCGGTTCGCGTTTTGCGACCTGGCGCAAGTCAATTTGCCATTGAACGTCACCAGTTTCAGCATCGATTCGCATCAACTGGCCGCTGGCACCCATGACGAACAGACTTTTGTCGGCGATGGTCGGAGTTGCTCGCGGGCCAGGTCCTCCCAAACTTTCCTCAAAACGCGACTCGAACCCCTCGTGCCCAAAGCTCTTCGCCAGAACCCGAGTCGTAACACACGACCGTTTCCATGCTTCCTCGTTGTTCTTGCGTGAACAGTAATTGACCGGCGACCGCAAACGATGACCAACCGGGACCTACAGGTACTTTCCACAGTTGCTGCGGCGGATTTACAGCCCAGTTGGTGTCGAATGTCGTGCCGCTCACGTTTCCCATGCGCTGCCGACCACGGAATGCTGGCCACTCAGGATTCGTCAGCCACTGATCTACCGCCGCGGGATCGAATCTCGTTAGCCGCCCCGCTTCGGTTGTTACCGCGGACTTGACGGCCTTCTCAGCCACAAGACGCTCCTCAGCAGACGGGCGAAAACGCCATTCCAACCCGATCGCGGCATTGCCCCACATGCCCTCACCGCGAAGCAGCGTCGAAGCCCCGAATCCAACCGCTGCTAAAGTCACGGCAACAACCGTCCGTTGAAAGGACAGCATATTCCGACAAAGAAGGACTCCCGCGGTGAATGCGGCCGTTCCCATTGGAATCGTGACCACGATTGTCGGACCACCTTTCATCGTCTTGTCGAGCAACAGAAACGCAACACCGAACGCGCCGAGGAATCCAATCAGTCCCAAAAGCCTCTCTTGCCAGCGGGCTCGACTGAACGTCAGCCACCAAACCATTACCAGCGGGCCGCACGAAGCGGGGCCAAGCACGGTCAGGGTCTGGACCAAAGTCGACCCGCTTTCAAGCAACCGCAAAAGTAACGAAGAAACGAAAATGACGACCAACAGGACCAGCGGCCATACACGAAGCGTCTTGAATTTCGACTCAGTGAACTCGGGATTGGCGGTGATCGCGCCATTCGACGGCTTCTCAGGATTGCTCATTTCGGCTTTCTCGACCAATTGAAATTGTTATTCACTCTACATCTCAAGGAGCGCTCCTCTATCCTACCGGTTCCTGCCGCAATGATTTTGCCAACGTTTCCGCTCCGCGCCCTGCGAGATCGTCGGGTCGATTTTTGGTTTGCCCAGATCCAGGCTGGGAGACAAAGTCTGGGTGATTCGACTTCCGCAATGCGGCGAATCCACGATGCGAATACAAACTTCCTGGGTCGAACGCATGGCGGCTGCGATCCAGCCTTGCATCGCGACATTGATTGTTCTCGGCCTGGGTTTGGCCTGCGGGGAACCCTTGCTACTCTCGTTATTTACCCTGTCTAATGGGTCAGCAGAGTCTCTTGACCGCACGCCACTGAAGAACCGACTTTCACAGATCGAACAGAGAACTCCCCGGAATTATCTGTATTCTGTAGGTAGAAATGCTATGCGAAATCGTTGTCTCTACGTCATCAAGGATGCCGGAATACCTGATGAAATGGCCGAACTGCCTGGCTGAAAAATGCTTCATTGCCAATTTCATCAGGTTCTGTGAACCGTCGCTGGGCATACCGCCCAATTCCCAGCGCTGACTCAGGCAAACCAATGAAACCCGCATCATAAAAAGAGATGCGGTTTAATCCGCCCGAATACGCGATCTATTTCTAACGCGTCGCTCGGTTTCGCGTCGCGTTGGGTCGGATTCGACTGACAACGTAACGCGGGACGAGTCACCGTCAGGTGCATGGAGCGAGACAATGGAGTAGCTCTTGGTGAGGCCGCATTCGTTGAGCCGTATTTTTCGTCATTCCGGTGCGGCGTTTGTCGGCAAGCTGATGGCGAGGATCAAACGCGGGATCATTTTCTAGATACCGAGCGTGCGCTGAAGTCACGCTCATATTACGTTGCCGATAAGGGCAAACCCAATGGTCACGACGCGTATTATTCTCATTTGCGGGTTGGCTAGGTGCTTCGATTGCTGGCATGACCATGCTGTGGGATCACCAGGCAAGCCCAGGTTTGGCGGCTGAGGCGCCCTTTCGGTGCCCGGCGATCTCCGCCAGTGATTTGCCCTCCAGATGACGAATCCTGACTGCGATACGCTGCGCGTCCGGCAGCGCATCGATCGCCGACCTCAGCTCCTCGTGGGACTCCCGCCCCGCTACGATCTGGCTGGCGGTCGGCTGCTTTGAATCGCTAGAAGGCAAGTAATCGTGATCCGCTTCGCGATTTGCGTCTCGCTTATCACGACCCAAGTGATCTCGCGCTGCATCTTGCAGATTGCGAGTGTGAATTCGTTTTAACCAGGCGACGAACTGACCAGGACCATCACCGGAATAGTCACTGAAGTCACGCACGGCCGAGAGGCAGGATTGCTGGACAATGTCTGAGGCACCGACCCGTTGGCGGACGGCGCCTCAGCTTTAGGTCCCAAAGTTTCGACGGAACGCTGTGAAATCGAGCAGGCTGATCAGGTTGTCCCCCTCGGAATCGAATCCTCCGAGGTATCCGCTGTCGCCATCCGACTTACCAAACGTTCGACGGAAGTCGGTAAAGTCGAAAAGATCGACGATCCCGTTGCCGTTGTGGTCGCCGTATTTGCGGAAGAAGGCGTCGACTGCCTGGTCGCCAAACGTGAAGTCGCTCGCCATGCTCGGCCCGCCGCCAATCGTAGCGATCTGCGCCGCGGCGATGTCGAATCGATAACGGCCATCGACCAAAGAATTCAGACTCCCGCCAACAACGAGATTGCCGGGACTGAATGTCAGCCGGCTGACGGTTCTGCCTTCGATCACGGACGAATTGACGACCAAACCAGCGACAACCTCATCCGTATCACGATTCCTGATCGAAAATGCTGACGGCGGTGCGGTCACTTCGCGGTCAAAGGTAACTACTAATTCGGTGAGACTGGAACGCTGCAGGTC
Organism: uncultured Gammaproteobacteria bacterium; assembly: GCA_963698355.1. Classification (GTDB taxonomy): domain Bacteria; phylum Pseudomonadota; class Gammaproteobacteria; order Chromatiales; family Chromatiaceae; genus Thiodictyon. The sequence continues at coordinate 116,920 of CAVOQO010000076.1, forward strand.
GCCTCCATTGATGACAACGTCCTGTACTGACGGTGCTGCGGAGAGAATCGCAACTGGATAATCCTCGACTTCACCATCAATGGCAAAACCAGACGCTTCCAAATCGCCCGCGGTGCTGACTCGGACGCGAGCAAACGTATTGCTGACAATGGCACCAGTGGGGATCGCAAAGTTTAAAGTCTGAAGTCCAGCCGACACTCGCACGTTGTCCAAGATCTGGTCCGCAGCATCCCAAGCACCGTTGCCATCGAAGTCGATCCAAGCGTCGACACGCCCTTCGCTCGCCGCTTGCAGGTCGATGTTGACTCCCGCCATCGTGTTACCGGCGTAAATGCCACCGAA
>CAVOQO010000077.1:0-29105 GCA_963698355.1 uncultured Gammaproteobacteria bacterium
CGCCCACGGCCAGAACATCGGCGATTACCGCATGCAGGCCATGCAGGGCGTGACGACGATGCTGGAGCTGGAGTCCGGGGTCCTGCCGATCAGCGAGTGGTACGACGCGCAGGGCAAGAAGAACCTGCCGATCAACTACGGTGCGGCGGCCGCCTGGACCTACGCCCGCATCGCCACCTTCAGCGGCAAGCCGCCGGAGGCGACCGCCGCGTACTTCCAGGACGCCCAGGGCCGGTCGGACTGGAAGATGAACATCGCCACACCGGAGCAGCAGGCGAAGATCCTGAAGTACGTCGAGCAAGGCCTGGACGAGGGGGCCATCGGGATCGGCATCAATGCCGGCTATGCGCCGGGCTATGGCCGCAAGGAGTATTTCGCGCTGGCCAAGCTGGCCGCAGAGCGCGACGTGGCGACATTCACCCACTTTCGATACGCGAGCAACATGGAGCCGCAGAGCTCGTTCGAGGCGGTCCAGGAGCTGATCGCCAATGCGGCGATCACCGGTGCGCACATGCATATCTGCCACATCAACAGCTCGTCGCTGAAGGACATCGACGCGACGCTGGAGCTGGTGAACGACGCGTTCGACAGGAACATCAACATCACCGTCGGGGCGTACCCCTGGGGCGCCGCCAGCACGGTGATCGGTGCCGCCATGTTCTCCGGCGAGGGCTGGCAGGAGCGCATGGGATCGAAGGCCAGCAATTTCCAGCTGGGTACCGAGCGCATGACCGAGGCGCAGGTCGAGGACTACCAGAAGAACCAGCCCGGTACCTTCATCGTCTGGCACTTCCTGGACGAGAGCAACCCGGAAGACCTGGCGCTGCTGGACAAGTCCATCCTGCACCCGAGGATCCTGATCGAGTCCGACGAGATGTTCTGGATGTTCATGGACGATCACGACCACGTCATCAACTACGAGGGTGACGCGTGGCCGCTGCCCGAGAACACGTTCTCGCATCCACGGTCGAACGGCACCTTCGCCAAAATCCTGCGCTCCTATGTCAGGGAGCGCAAGCTGATGAGCATGCAGGAGGCCCTGCGCAAGATGACCCTGATGCCCGCCCAGACCTTGGAAGGCTTCGTGCCGCAGATGAAGAAGAAGGGTCGGCTCCAGGAGGGGATGGATGCCGATATCGTGGTCTTCGATCCCGAGACCATCCGTGACGTGGGCACCTACGAAAAACCCAATCAACCAGCGGTGGGCGTGCAGACCTTGCTCGTCAATGGCGGCCTCGTCGTGCAGAACGGCGAGCTGATCCTCGACGCCCCGCACGGGCGGCCGATCCGCCGCACGGAAGTCGAGTGAAAGCGATCGAGAAATTGACCACCATCGACGCCAAAAGGAGATGCACATGGAATTCCTGAAGAGTCGCTCAAGAATCGCCAGTGCCGCAGCGGTGGCCTGCGGGCTCCTCGCCGCCGGCGTGCCGGCCTTCGCCCAGGACTTCGATCTGGTCATACTCAACGGCCGGGTGATGGATCCGGAAACCCGGTATGACGCGGTCGCTAACGTCGGCGTCAAGGATGGCCGGATCGCCGTCATCACCAAGGAAAAGATCACCGCTGAGGAAACCATCGATGCCACCGGCCACGTGGTGGCGCCGGGGTTCATCGACACCCACTGGCACTACGATCGGCCCTGGTCCAACAAGCTCGCCCTGCGCGACGGCCGGACCACGGTACTGGACCTGGAGATCGGCACCCATGGCCCGTACGTCGCTCAGTGGTACAAGGAGCGGGAGGGAAAGAACCAGGTGAACTACGGCCAGGCGGTGGGCCACGAGTTCGCCCGCGCGGCCGTGCTCGACGGTTTCGAGGGAGCGCAGGACGTTCGCACGGCTATCGAGAGTCGAAAAGGCGACGGCTGGTGCTGCAAACGACCTAACCTGGAGGAGGGTAACCGCATCCTTCAGCTCCTCGATGAAGGACTTCAGGCCGGCGGCCTGGGCATTGGCTCCACCCTGGGCTATATGCGCGACGGCGTTTCCACCCGCGAGTTCTTCGAAGTCCAGCGGCTGGCCGCCCGCTATGGCCGGCAGACCGGCGCCCATTTCCGCTATACGCCCGGCACCGATACCACCGAGACCAACGGCATCCAGGAGCTGCTGGCCAACGCGGCGGCGCTTGGGCGCGCCGGCCCTGGCCTGCCACTTCAACAACCCCGGCTACAACCTGGTGCACGAGCTGCTGGTGCGCATGCGCGAGCGCGGCATGAACGTGTGGGGCGAGATCTACCCCTATGCCGCCGGCTCCACGGCCCTGAACGCCGTGTTCCTGGCGCCGGAGGTGTGGGAGGGCACCTTGGGCCACAAGTATGAAGAGACCATCCAGGATGTGGCGACCGGCGAGTGGTATACGCCGGAGAAGCGTGAAGAAGTGCTCAAGAAGGAACCCACCCGTCCCGTGCTCGTCTTCAAGATGCCCGAGTCGGCGATCATCGATTGGCTGAAGCTGCCGGGCGTTTCGGTGGTTACCGACGGAATGCCCATGATTCCCGATGACCAGCTGACCTGGGACACGCCCTACGAGAATCTGCCCAACACCCATCCGCGGGCCGCCGGCAGCTATGCCAAGGCCCTGCGGCTGGCGCGGGAGAATGGCATCCCCCTGATGCAGGTCGTGGCGATGACCAGCTACAACTCCGCGGCGCCCCTCGGCAAGCTGGGCCTGAAGTCCATGCAGAAGCGGGGCCGCCTGCAGGAGGGGATGATTGCGGACATCACCGTCTTCGATCCGGAAACAGTGACCGACAAGGCGACCTATGCAAAGGGCACGCTGCCTTCGGAGGGCATTCCTTATGTCGTGGTCAACGGGACGATCGTCGTCAAGGACTCGCAGGTGCTGAAGGACGTCAATCCCGGCCAGCCCATTCGCTTTGAACCGGAGAAGAGCCGCTTCGAGCCGATCACCATCGAGAATTGGGCGCAAACCTTCTATGCCGCGCCGATGGATTTCGGCGGCGGCGTGCCCGGTCAGCAGCCTAGAAACATAGGTGTACCTGAGTCGCAGCCTGACACCCATGGGCACTGAGGGCGGCCTCCGATCGGCGTCTTCGGCCCGGAGACGGGCGCCGACAAGACGAGCGACGGCAATGCCAACCAGCCGGGGGCGGTGTGTCGGCGGTGCTGGTCAGCGGCGGGTACCTAGTGCGCGACGGCGATCAGATCCAAAACACCGCGCACTGTCGGCCGAATCGCCGGCCGAGCCCGTCAGCGAGCCATCGCAGCCTTATCCGTCGGAGGTCGCCATTCGTGAAACCTGGACTCCATCGCGCCGCCTGCGTGGCCTTTTGTATGACAAGTCCCCTGATCACCCAGGCCGACGATAATCCGCTGGCCAAATACCTGGACGCGCCCGGCGCAAAGACGACCTTACCCGTCGCCAGCGCCAAGACGCCTTTCTCTCTGGAATTCGCTCGGGATGCACAGGACAGGTTCGAGAACTTCCACTATCAGTTGGGCGGCGATCATGCGCTTTACTACAACCTGCACCTGAGCGAGGTGTTGCCGACGGCCACCTCCAAGCCGAATGAACACTACAGGCCGCTTCAGAAGGCGCTCGATCCCGCATTGGGCGACAGTGTCTCCTTCAGGATCAAGGAAGGTGACCTGACGCTGAATGAGTATGTGGTGCACCCGAACCATCGGGTGCAGGCGGTGGTCATGGTCCATGAGGGGAAGATTGTCTACGAGACATACCCCGGGATGAACCCGATGGACCAGCACGTCTGGATGTCTCCGGGTAAAGCGACGGTTGGGTTGGTGATCGCCCAACTGGAAGCCGAGGGGAAGATCGACATGAACAAGGATGTCGTGGAATACCTCCCGGAATTCAAAGGCACGAACTGGGACGGGATCAGCATGCTGGACGCGGCCAATATGGCCACCGCGCTTCAGCTGGAAGAAACGCTGGAGGCCATCGTCGATCCCGAGTCCATCATCGTGCGTTTCTTCAGTGCGGAATTCGGGGCACCAAACCCCGCGACGGGTCAGGTGGAGGACTGGCTGAGCATCCTCAAGGAAGCGGAGAAGATCGAAGGCGAGGCGCCCGGATATCGATTCCGTTACTCCTCTGCCGTAACCCAGATCTTCGTCGTGATCGCCGAGCGCATCGAGAACAAGACCTGGGCGAAGATCTTCGAGGAACGTGTTTGGGGCAACATGACCGCCCGCCTGTCGATGCAACACCATCTGACCCCTGATGGCACGTCCGTGGCGCACGGGCTGCTGTCGACCACGGCGGAGGATTTTGCCCGCTTCGGCATGTTGTTCACGCCGAGCTGGGACAGGGCGGCGGTGAGGCCGGTGGTCTCGGCGCAGGTCCTGAGGCGTCTGCAGACCGCCGGCAGCCCCGAGGCATATCGCAGGGGCGCGAAGTATGAAGGCCAGAAGGAAGACTTCGGCGAATCGCCGCTGATGAACTCCTACCAGTTCGATGGGGTGTTCGAAGACGGCGCCTTGTGGAAGCACGGCAACCTCGGTCAGGGCCTCTACATCGATCCGGCCCGTGATTTCGTGGGTGTGTATTTCTCGACCAACGGCTATATCCCCCCTTACGGAGAGGACAAGATGCCGGGTTACCTGCGAAGAGCGGGCAAGTACCTGGCCGGCCAGGCCGGTCGGGTGGACGAGCGATAGCCAAGTCCACCGAGTCCTGCGCTGCTGCGGGTTGACTGCCCTTCGCTTGTCCGCCCTACGAGCCGACGACAGGCTCGGCTCGCGCTGAGAGAACGATGTCTGATCACCCTCGTTGATAACAGGTATGCCGATGAAGAAACCGGGTCCTGCAACCCTTTCAACGCTTGCGTCTGTGGTCATGCTCGCCGTGGCGGGCGCGGCCCTGGCGCAGGACGCGTCTCAGACCCTGTTCACGAACGTCCACGTCTTCGACGGTGTGCAGGAGCAGCGCATCGAGAACGCCAGCGTCCTGGTCGAAGGCAACCTCATCAAGACGGTCTCGACGGACCCTATCGAAGCCGACGGCGCCACCGTGATCGACGGCGGCGGGCGCACGTTGATGCCGGGGCTGATCGATGCACATTGGCACACCATGTACATTGGCACGCCCCTCGAGGCGTTGTCGAACGGCGACATGGTCGAGGTCGCGGCGCGGGCGGTCCCCAAGGCCGAGGCGGTGCTGATGCGCGGCTTCACCACGGTGCGCGACATGGGCGGGCCGGCCGAGTCCCTGAAGAAGGTCATCGATGCGGGCGTTGTGCCGGGGCCGCGCATCCTGCCCTCCGGTCCGCCGATCTCGCAGACCTCGGGGCATTTCGACTATCGCGCCCATCAGGCGGTACCTGCGAGCGATGCCGATCCGCTGGCCTATTGGTACCGAACCAGGCTGCTGAGCCTGGCCGACGGTGTCCCGGAGATGCTGAAGCGGGTTCGCGAGAACCTGCGCATGGGCGCGGCGCAGATCAAGCTCGCCACCGGCGGCGGCGTCTCGTCGGTCTACGACCCGCTCGATGTCGCGGAATACACGGTGGAGGAGATCAAGGCCGCCGTCGATGCCGCGGCGGATTGGAACACCTACGTCGCCGTGCACGTGTTCACGGACCGGGCGATCCGAAAATCCATCGAGGCGGGCGTGAAGTCCATCGAGCACGGGTTCTTCGCGAGCGACGAGACCTTGCAGCTGATGGCGGAGCAGGGGGTCTGGCTCGTCCCGCAGCCGTTCTTCGAGGGAGACCTCGAATTCCCGGACGCGGATCGGACGGCAAAGTTCAAGCAGGCCACCGACGCCACTGCCGTGATTTACACAAAGGCGGCGCAATTCGGCGTCAAGATCGGCTTCGGCTCGGACCTGCTGTTCAATCCGCCCTCCGAGAACCAGGGAGCGCAGCTGGCGCGTCTCGGCACCTGGTTCAGCCCCTACGAGGTGCTGAAGATCGCGACCTCGCAGAATGCGGAACTGCTGGAACTGAGCGGCCCGCGCCATCCCTATCGCGAAGGTCCGCTCGGCGTCATCGCGGAGGGCGCCTATGCCGACCTGATCCTCGTGGACGGCAACCCGCTGGAGGATCTCGATCTGCTCGCTGATCCTGACGCCAAGTTCGACCTGATCATGAAGGACGGTGTCATCTACAAGGACAGGCTCTGATGCGCATCGTGACCATACAAGGAACAGCCCACATCCTGCCTCTCGCCTTGGCGCTGTTGCTTATCCAGCCGGCACTCGCGCTCGATGCGCGAGAGGTGTCCTGGGCGGAGCTCGCGCCCGCGCCCGTCGAGTACGAGAACCCCTTTGATGGCCTCACCAGCGAGGAGCTTGACGGGCTGCGTCGGCTGGTGCGGCTTCAGTCTCGGGTCGAGTCCGGCGACGCCGATGCCGCCGCGGACGCCTCGGCGCCGCACGCCGAGCTCAGGTCATCCAGTCTCGACGTAGACAGGCTGCTTGCTAAAGGTCTCGAGATCATGGCGCTACGGCGTGCCGCTGCGACCAATGTCAATGAGGCGTTGGTCGATGAGACGGTGCGCATCCCGGGCTACGTGGTGCCGCTGGAATTCGTGGATCAAAAAGCGGTGGAGTTCCTGCTGGTCCCCACGGCGGGCGCCTCTATCCATACGCCGCCGCCACCGGCGAACCAGTTGGTGCACGTGCGCTATCCGCAGGGGGTGGAGATCAAGGGGCTCTACGACCCGGTCTGGGTCAAAGGCCGGATCGAGGTCCAACGCTCGGTGCAGGGGGTGCGCTACGTCGATGGCGACGCCAGCGTCGAGACCAGCTACTTCAGGCAGCCGGGCTTGGTCGAGCCGTATCGCTAGTGCCTACTCCGAAGTGCAGGATGGCATGGCGTGGTTGCAAGGCAGGTGCCCCCGATCCAGGACCGTACCCTCCGCTGCGTCGATGCCAGCGGACCAGACGGCGATCACCAAGATCAGTGGCCGTGTTGCAGCCCCGTGCCCGCAAGAGCCTGTCGTCGACTCTCGCCCTTTGCAGCCTGGCGTACCAGCCTGCGTGGGCCGGCGAGGAACCTGCGCGCGCGCCCGTCAGTGCCCAAGCGCAGGAAACGCCTGCCGGATTCGGAGGGCCGGCCAGCGTGGGAGCACAGCTGCGCTCGGACGAGACCTCCAAGGCCTCGCTGTTCCGCCCGCGGGCCATCCCGTCGGCGCTCCGATCCTACGTGGCCTTCAAGGATCGGCTCCGGGACGAGCACGGCCTGTCCTACGGCATGGACTACAACCTGCTGTACCAACATGCCGACCAGAGCCTCGGCGAGCAGAACGCGGCCGGCGGCGTGCTGCGCTTGTTCGGCACCTGGACGCTGTTCGATCAGGCATCGGCACGCCCGGGCTCCATCGAATTCAAGGTGGAGAACCGCCACCGGCTGGGTACGGAGTTGGCACCGGCCTCCCTGGCGGGGCAGATCGGGTACGCCGGCCTGACGGCCGTTCCTTTCAGCGACGCCGGGACCATCCTGACGAATCTCTACTGGCATCAGTCGTTCCTCGACAATCGCCTCGCCTACATCGTCGGCATCGTCGATGTCACCGACTACGTCGGCGTCTACGGGCTCGTCAATCCCTGGACCGATTTCATCAACCTGGCGTTCTCCACCGACCCGACGACCCCAGCACCCGACCAGGGATTCGGCGCCGCCGTGCGGTGGAACCCAGCCGAGCACTACTACGTCCTTGCCGGGCTCGCCGATGCCAACGGCAATCCCCGCGACCCTGTGGACAGCGTCGATGGGTTCTTCAACGACGGCGAATACTTCAAGCATATCGAGGTTGGCTGGTTCGGGAGTTGGGAGTCGCGCTTCGACGACAACATCCACTTTACCTACTGGCACGCGGATGAACGCACCGAGGCGGGTGTGCCGGATGGCTGGGGGGCGCAGTTTTCCTTCAGCCGGAAACGCCAGGAACGTTGGCTCCCCTTCCTACGCATCGGCTACGCGGCAGGTGCCGGGTCGCCGTTGGAGCGTTCCGTCAGTACCGGCTTCGCCTACTACCCCTCCGGCGATGGGTCGGTCTTCGGACTCGGCATCAACTGGGGGCGTCCGAACCGCGACATTTTCGGCGCCTCCACCGATGATCAGTACACCCTCGAGGCCTACTACCGCTTCCAGCTCTTCGAGCGTCTCGCGATCACACCGGACCTGCAACTGATCAAGAATCCCGCTTCCAATCCCGCCGAGGACTTGATCTGGATCGCGGGGCTGCGGGCCAGAGTGACATTCTGATGGTCACGCGGCGGTCGAGGCCCCGGTTGCCGGTATTGATCGCCGCAATTCCACACCAGCCTGATTGTTCAACTTATGGCAGGAGGATATCGCGATATGCGAGCACCCCTACGTCATTGTCAATCATGCCGCTCGCTTTAGCGGCCACCCTCGGCGCTGAATGCGCGCTTGCTGTTGTAGATGAGAAAGTCGATTTCGACACCACCGAGGAACTCCTGATCTGGGCCGTTGCCTACCGGTTGCTGACGCCCGTACAGCCCATCGACAACCTCGAGGCCGCCGTGTACTTCTCAGCCGTGACCTTCACCACCCTCGGCTATGGCGACATCACGCTCAGCAGCGAGCAATGGCGTCTGCTGACCGGCATCGAGGCGCTGAATGGCGTGCTGCTGCTCGGTTGGTCCACGGCGCTGCTGTATGCGGTGGTGCATCGCACGTGGAGCGGCTATGCCGCGAGCCATCTGCGGCATGCGCGCCGGGCCTCCGATCCTTGGAACACCGATCACGACTAACCCGTCGATCTTCGCATCAACGTCCAGGCAACCAGCAGCCGCCGCGGCGCAGAGCATGAGGACAGCGCGCGCCGGATCCGTGAGCCGCGGACTTCGGCCCTCGCCCTTGACCAGCCCCGTGGCCACGACGCAATGCACCACCTCCTCGAAGACGAAGCGCGGCGCCTCGCTCTCGCGAAAGCGCCCGTAACGGTTCTTCGAGAAGGTCGAATGATCCGGCACCGTCCCCCGCAGTCCCAGCCGGCACAACCAGCGATAGGCGAGGTTCAGATGCACCTTCTCGCACAGGCGCCGCTCCGAGCGGATGCCGCAGCAGTAGCCGACGATCAGCATGCGCATCATCAGCTTTCGGTCCACCGAGGGGCGCCCCGTGGCGCTGTAGAACGGCGCGAGGTGCTCACGCAGCCCGCCGAGATCAAGCACCGTGTCGATCGCGCAGAGCAGGTGATCCTGCGGGACGTGATACTCCAGACTGAAGTCGTAGAACAGCTCGCCCTGCGGCGGCGGGAGTTGCCCCATCATGGCCGTCGGCCCTACGTTTCCATGGGGCCAGTACGCCATGGTAGGGGCACGCCGAGCGCAGGAGCTTTTCAACACAATCGGCCGGGTCCGGTCCTACCAGCGGCAAACGGCTTCACGCCCCGCGGGGGCGCGGCAGGCCTCGCCTCCATCCTCGGATGAATGTCCGCTTTCTGCTGGTTGGCCTGGCAGCTTGCGCCGCCGATCGCTGACCGCAAAGCGCGTGTTCCGGCCGCCGCTGACCCGAACGGCCGGAGGCTGCTCCACGCGGGAAGCTGCCGCTACGGTTGGCGAGGATGAGGGGCGGCGCAAGACCCGATGCCGCCACTGGAGGCTGAGCGGGTTGCTATAAAGTCGAATCGTCACAGACCGCATTGGGGCCAACGCGGCGGTCTTGGGGTACGAGAAGTCGAGTTGTGTTGCAGCGGGGTGCCGCCGCGGCGACCCCTGTATACTTGCTTGTTTTCTGTCTCAGACTGTATCCGAGAACAAAATCCCCGCCCGTGTCTAGAAAGCCTTCCAGGAAAAAATCGACGGCCAAGGCCAAGCCGGATCTGGCGCAACTCAAGGCCATCGAACGCTTGCGGGAGCAGGAGGACTACCAAGCGGCAGCTCGCCGAACCAGAGCGCTGGTGAAACAGTTCCCGAATCACAGTGGACTGCGTCGGTCGCTGGTGGAAGCGTTGCATGCTGCGGAAGGACCGAGTGCAGCGGGTCTTGCCGCGTTCGACTGGGCGGAACAGCGGCGCAACAGTCTGATCGCGCAAGAGACACTGCTGTACTACGCGGCGGAGCTTTACTTCCCCGCCCTTGCCGGCCGCGCCGCCCGCCGGGTCCGGGAGTTGGGCGCCGACGTGCCGGGCAGAGTGCCCGATTCGACGGATCTGCAGGAGCTCAGTCACGACACGCTGGACGCCGGCTCCAGCGTCGACGACTTAGAGCGATTCGAGATCGGTCAACTGCACCTAGCCGGCCAGGACCTGCATGGCGCATTGCGCTGGCTGGATGGCATGGAGCAATCCCCGGCGCGTAACAATTGCGCCGTCGCCTTGTTTCACCTGCAGCGCGTCGTTGAGGCGCTTGCCATTTTCATGGCCGTCTGGCAAGAGCACGCGGAAAATCTTTTCGCGCTGAGTTGGGCGATTCAGCTGCGGCTCTATCGCGGTGACGCGAGCGGTGCCCTCGGCCTCTGCACGCCGCTGGCCGCCGGGGTACCGATCCGCCTGGACCACGCCCTGCCACAGCTCCAGGCGCTGCTGCTGATGCAGCAGAACGAGCCTGCGTTCCAGGCTTTCCGTACGGCACTGGATCGTGGTTGGGAAGACGCCACAACCGGGCGGGCCGGTGCACTGCTGCGCCACTACGGTGCCTGTGCGGCATGCCGCCTTGGGCAGCGCAGCGAGGCACGCCGCCTGTGGCGCGAGGCACTGGACATCGACTCGGATCTCTACCTCGCACAGGCCAATCTCAGTGAGCTGGAGCGGGCTGCCGAGCCGCCTGCATTCCCGCAAGCACTGGCGGTTCAGACGATCTTTCCCGTGCAGGTCATTTCTATCCTGCGCGATCTCAAGAAAGATGCCGAATTGAATGCAGTCGACGCATCCAATGCCTATCTCGAGGCCGCCTACAGCAGCGGCGACGAGGTCGCGCGCGCCTTGGCCTGCCTACCACTCAAGTTTCGCGCTGGACAGGGCGATACCGACGCCGTCCGCCGCCTAAAGGCCTTCGCGCGTCTGCCGATCGCGAGCAAGTTCGAGCGTTTTGGCTACCTCAAGTTCCTGCGCGAGCAAGAATTGATGGCCCCGGAAGAGCCCATGGAGGTTTGGGGTGACGATGGCCTGACCGAGGTGAAGTTGTTGAGCACCATCGTCGACCGCGAACCCGCATCGAGCGGTTTGCCGAAGGACCTCGATGCGTTGCTCAGCCAATCCATCGAGCTGATGCAGGAAGAGCGCATCGGCGAGGCGGAGCCGTTGCTGAAACGCCTTCTCGAATGCGTCCCCGGGCATCCGATCGCGACCAGCAACCTGGCCGCGCTGCGCCAGATGCAGGGTCGGCACAAGGAGGTCCGGCCGTTGCTCCACCAAGTGGCCGCCGAGCACCCGGACTATCTGTATGGCCGCTGCAACCTTGCGCGCCTGCTGATTCTGGAGGGCGAGCTCGAAGAGGCTGAGGGCCTGCTCCGTGGACTCGCAGAGCGCGAGCGGATGCACGTCAGTGACATGTTTACCTTGTATGCCACCCTTGCCATGTTGCACATGGCCAAAGGGGACGACACGGCCGCGCAGCGATTTCTCGCGAGCTTGGAAGCGCTGGTCGAGACCGAGGACGACGAACGCCGCTTCACGCAAGCAAAAGAACTCGTCAATCGGGCCATGCCCAAGGGCACGTTCGGGTCGATCCTGCGACGCATGGCGACCTCTCCGCCGCAACCATACAAGCGTCGTCGCTGAGGCCAGCGTCGCCTTGATCTCAGAATCTGGTCTCTGTTCGCATTCACGCTATGAGCCCACGACGCAAGCGGTTCCTGCCGCGCCCCTACCAGGAAAAGGCCGTCCGGGAGGTGCTCACCCTCTACCAGGACGGCGCACGCAAGATGCTGCTGCATCTGCCCACGGGTGCGGGCAAGACGATCATAGCGACGCTGATCATTGAGCGACTGCTGCCGCTGATCGACGCGGGCAAGGTCCTGTTCATCGCCCACCGCCGGGAGCTCCTGGACCAGACCGCCGAGAAGCTCAAGCAGCATCTTCCGGGACTTGCGATCAGCATCGACCAGGGAGATCGGCGCGCCGACCCGGCCGCGCAGGTGATCATTGCCTCCATACAGTCGCTCAGCAAGCGCAAGCATGCGTACCGCCCGGAGCAGTTTTCGTTGATCGTCTGCGACGAGTGTCACCGAGCGCTGGCCCCGAGCTGGGTCGAGGTCATCGAGCACTTCAACGACGAGCGCGACGGCGACGCGCTGCTGCTCGGCATGACGGCGACACCACGCCGCACAGACGGACGGTCCGCCTTGGACCTCTTCGACCTGGTCGCCTACGCGATCGGCAAGCCGGAGCTACAGGACCTGGGCTACCTGGTGCCGATCCAGTACTGGGGGGTGAAGGCCTCGCTCAGCTTGGACCAGGTCAAGCGCTCTGCGGGCGATTTCCAGGTGGGTGCCTTGTCCGCGGTCATGGATACGCCGCACGTGCGGGCGCTTACCCTACGCGCATGGGAGGACAAGGCAAAGGGCCGCAAGACACTCGTCTTCTGCGCCAGTGTCCGACATGCACACCGGCTCGCCGCAGATTTCGCTTCGCGCGGCCACAGCGCGGAGGTGCTCGATGGCCGCACCAGGAACCGCGAGGAGATTCTCGACAGGTATCGTCGGGGAGATGTCGATCTGCTGCTCAACTACGGCGTGTTGACGGAGGGTTTCGACGACCCGAGCATCCAGTGCGTCCTGCTGGCAAGGCCCACCACCTCCCCGTTGGTCTACAACCAGTGCCTGGGCCGGGGGCTGCGTCCCGCGCCGAACAAGACCCATTGCACGGTGATCGACATCGTCGATCGCTCGAGGCACCAGCTCCAGTACGGTGTGAGCGAGCTCGCCGACCTGCCGCGCGGTTGGAGCAGCCGGGGGCGCGATCCGTTCCGCGAATCGCGGGCCATCGCGCAGATCAAGGTGACCGACCCGGAGGCGTTTCTGGCGATCAAGCGGGCGAACAGCCTCGAGGAGATTCAGGTCCTGCTGATGGCGCTGCCCTCGGAGGTCGTGGTCGCCGGCCTGGATGGTGAGCCGGTGCCGCGCTACGTCGTGGAGGAGTCCAGCTGCGCCGAAGAACAAGCCAAGAGCCGCATCCGGGACCTGCTCAAGCAGGCAGGTGCGGTGGCCACCAAGATGGTCGTCTCGCCCCCTGGCGATGGCGAACGCGGGCAGATCGAGATCACGTTGCTGAACGCCGAGATCAACAACGAGCGGTATCAATACCTGAAGTGGCACCTAGAGCGCGCGACTGGCTGGCGCACCACCTATACAGAGCCCAAGATGCAAACGCGTCGAGTGAACCCAAGGGCGCTGCTGAGATCGACCCTTCCGGAAGGGTATCGGATCAAGGCGTTTGATTACGACGAAGCGGCGAATCGCATTGTGGTCCAGGTGCCGGGGCTGCAGCAGGAGCTGTTGGAAGAGATCTCTACCGCCTTCGAGGCGGCATCGGGCATTGACCTCAAGATCCAGGGGCAGCTCGCATTCAACTTCCTCTGAGCAGGCAGGGGACATAGTCTCCAACAGCAGTTCGTCACGAACTTCTAAGAATTTCCCATCTCGCCAGCGGTTCACAGGTCTTGACCCACCGCGAACAAGTCAGCTCGGGCCGGATTTTTGCCGATCCAGACTCCTCAGTGAGGTAGAACTCTTCAACGCCCGCTTTACTGAGCAAGGCTGCCGCTCGTCAGGGGAGGGTGTAGCTCCCTCGGCGCACCAACTCCTCCAGCGGCAAGCCCAGTTCCGCCAATTGCCCCTCCCGATCCCGACCCCCTCTTGCACCCCGAATCCCCCGCCTCGTATCGTTGCTCACGGCGCACCTCTCTCGTTTCTGCTTTGGGTCTCGACAACCACATTGTCAGCAACGGTGCGCCGCCTTCTCAACCTCTATCAGTCCCCACTGATCCACCAGATTCGAGCATACCTCATGCGCGTGCAGCCGCCACTGGATACGCCGCGGTAGAGCGGCAGCTCTGGGACAAGGGGGCAGCCAGCAGTCGATCCGCGGCGGCTGCGCGGGCTGAGCGACCGGGTGCCCAGCGCTTGGGGATAAAGGACCCTTCTGGCGCCGTGGCGATCCGACATGGGACTGCAGGGCGCATCCACGACCGGATGCTGGCTGCCCAAGCCGGGGCCGAGGCCCTGGTCCTGATCATTCGCCCCCAGAAATCGCCCGGTACGACGTCGGGAGCCGGACTGGCTGACGCCACACGGTGCGCGGCCTCGATTGGCACAATGCGGCAGCCGCATGCCTGAAGGACGCCAATCGGTCATGAGTACCCTGCCCTCCGCCTACCGCCAGATCATCGATCCGCTGATCGACGTGGCGCGGGCGATCCTGGAGCGCGGCGAGCGGGTGGTGCCCGTCGCCTTCGTCGGCAACCTGACGGCGGGCGAGACCTACCAGGTCATGATGAGCGCGGCATCTGATCAGGCCAAGGGCTACTCCGCCGAGCTGGTCCGACACCTCGCCTCTATCCACCAAGCCGACTTCGTGTTCGTCATCATGGACGCCTGGGGCCTGCCCCGAGACAAGGTCCGGATCGACATGGTGGCCCTGTCACTGGAGACCCGCCACGGGGTCTGGAGGGCCCAGATGCCGGTGCAACCCAAGGGCGCCTCCAACCGCAAGCGCGCCTTCAGCTTGCCTGAGTTTCAGCTCTTCACCGAGACCAAGGGCCGCTTCGTGGATCTGCTACCCGTGAAGGACGGAGAGGAACGGGCGCCCGGAGGGTTGCGTTGACCCGCCGGGGTTGTGGTTCATCCACGAAGGACGGTGTCAGCACACCGCACCGCAGCCGGAGACCACTCGACCCCTCGCTGTAAGCAACTTCGCGAGTATCCAAGCGAGGAAACCCTCTGAGCATCCCTGGACCATTCGCAGCCGCTTTCGCGCCCGTTGCCTTCGGCTGGAAGGGTTCCCAGCCGGCCATTCAGCGGCTCAAGGAGGCCCTCTCCGAGATCAAGTCGGTGGCGCGCGGGGACCCGGTCACGGCGGCCGAGGGGGCGATCCTGCTGATGGAGCGCTTGTGGCCCGCGCTGCAGCAGGTGGACAGCTCCTCCGGCGCCCTGGGTACCGCAACCAACAAGACGGTGCACGCGCTGATCGACATCCTGCTGGTGGCGCCGGCGGAGGGGCCAATCTTGGAGCGCCAGCTCGACCGGCTGTGGACGGCCGTCGAGGAAGACGGCCTGGACTTTCTCTGCGAGGTCGCCGACCGCTGCGGCGAGCTGTGCCGCACCCCCGCGCGCGCATCCCGGTCCGCCGACGACTTCCTGCCGGCCCTGCGCCTGAGCTGGAGCCCGGAGCACCGGGGCTACTTCAAAGGGACGAGGGCCTGCCTCTCCTGCCTGCCCGAAGCGGGGCGCCACCATGAGCTCCTCGACCTGATCGAGACCGCCCCTTCCATCTGGTGGCACTACCGGCGCTGCGGCGTGCGGGCGCTCGCCACCCAGGGACGCACCGACGAGGCGATCCGCTACGCCGAGCAGTCGCTCGGCCTCAACGACAGCCCCGCGGCCATGGTCCAGGCCTGCGAGGAGGTCCTGCTCACGGCCGGGCGGCGCGAGGAGGCCTATGGGCGTTACGCCATCGCGGCCAGCCAGGCGGGGACCCCTCTCGACACCTGTCGCGCGATCCAGAAGAAGTACCCCCAGAAGGACCCCCGCGCGATCCTGGACGACCTGATCACTTCCACCCCGGAAGACAGGGGCCGCTGGTTCGCCACCGCCAAGACCCTCGGGTTCCTCGACCTGGCCGCGGAGCTGGCCCGCGGCTCCCCCGTGGACATCGGCACCCTGCTGCGCGCGGCCCGGGATCACCTCGACTCGGAGCCGGCCTTCGCCCTGGACTGCGCCACCGCCGCCCTGCAGTGGATGGCCCAGGGCCGGTTCTACGAGCTCAAGGCCGGGGATGTCTGGCAGGCCCAGAGCCACGCCCTGCGCGCCGCCGAGACGGTCGGGCGCCTGGAGCCCACCCGGGCGCTGATCGAGGGTCTGATCGCGAGCGAGGCGACCGACCCGTTCGTCCGCCAGCACCTGAGCCGGCGCTTTGGTGTGGCGGTCGGCCGCTAAGCGGGAGCGGGCCGTCACGCTGGCCCGAAGGCTGCGACCCCAGTTGAGACGGCCCTTGCCGTCCTGAAACCGAGGAAGCGCGAGGGAAGACGACGAAGATACCGATGGCGAGCAGGCGATGCAGGCCACCGGGCCGAGTGGCCTCGCGGGACCACGTCGCACGGCCGTTTGCATTCACTTCCCGAAGCCTGCCGACTCCTGCGTGTCGCGGGATCCCGAGGACTTGCTGTCCAGGGTCGACAACAGGTGCTCGACCGCGTGGTCCGGCGGCCTGCCGCCCTCCAACCGGGTCGACGCGCCAATGACGCGCGATGGTTGCCAGGAGGCGCAGAGCCGCGAGCTGCTGAGGCGCCATACGACCCCCGAGCGCAACACGTCCGTCTCGATCGCGAAGACGAGCCGGGTGTCCTTTTCGCAGCCGCTGAGGCCGGAGTAAGCCCAAATGGGTTACCCATGTCGGGGCACATGGACAGCCGAGAACAAGATTCTTCGGAATGTGCATTCAGCTCCTCTTTTTTAATTTTAAAGTTTTCAATTTTAGGCGCTCATATCTTTCTGTTCTTGTTACGGTTTCTACCCTCATTTCCCACCAGATTCCGGGCTACACTCCACCAGATTCCGGGTTAACTTCCACCAAATTCCGGACTCCGTCCCACCGGATTCCGGGTATGTCCCACCAGATTCCGGGTTGCCTGACGGGCGGGCCTCGATTGACCACCAAATTCCGGGCATTCTCCACCAGATTCCGGGTGCCCCGTCTCGAGAACTCTCAGAGACCAACGGACGTCGCACCGGTCCTTTCCAGTCGCTTCCTTGCCTGATCCCAGGTCTCACCCGGGTGGGCGAGCGCGGCGATCACATCGGCGGATAGCGACCGGCGCCGCTTCTTATCCGACGCCGTATCGCACGCGCCCTCCGCGGCACCCGCAAACTCGAAGAGAAGACCGACGACGGTGCGCCCGCGCTTCACGCAGCTGTACTCGACCCGAAGATTCGAAACCGCATTGATCTGCTCGACCGTCGGCTCGATGACGCGCTTCCTGAATACATCGATTCGTTCATACTCGCCCTCCTGTAGTTCCAACCTGGCCTTGAGCCAAGCCAAGGAAATCTCGCGTCGACCTTCTTCACGCCATTGCAGGAGCAGCTCGTAGATGCGAATCGCGTAGACCGATGTCATCTTGGCCACGTGGCGAATGCGATAGGAGGTGAACTCGCTTGCCAGTTGCGAGAGAAAGGGAATGACTTTCGGAGCCAGGTACAAGCCGACCTTCCCCTCGTCATCGTAATAGTCGATGGTGTGAACCCACCTGCACCGTGTCTGCTTCAGTCCCGTGTCAGGGTCAGGCGCGTCGATGACGAGCCATCGCTCTTTGAGCTTGTCGACGGCATCCTTGAGCAACGCATAGGCTTGCTTCTTCGGGAGCAGAAACAAGGTGGCGAGGAGCGCCACATCGATCTCGATTCGGGTCTCCCCGGTGACTGCGAGCGGGGACCCCGGATGGCTATTGATCTTGGTGAGGACGCAGAGCAGCAAACGCTGCTCTGCCAGAGTGACCCTGAACTGCGCCTCAACCAGCCGATTGGCCTTCACCACCAACGGGTCGTGCGTGGCTCCGGGTGGCTTCTTCGGGTGGCGTGCAGTTGGGGGTTTGGTCGCCTCCCGCGAACAGGTCCGCCGAGTCGGTGGGAGCGGGGCTGCTCCGTCCCTTCCCTTGGCGACTTTGTGCTCCGCGCGCTCGCGTGACCGGCGACGGGTGGCCTCCAGCCGTTGCGCGAGCGTAAGGGACCCCTCCTCGGGGATTGGGCACGCTGGGTCGGGCGCTTCAGTCACCAGCTTCGGCACTTTCATGACGAGGACGCACTCGGATCCTAAGACTCGGTCGTCAGGTTGTTTCGGATGACACCTTGGATGCGACTGTTATATCTTTCGGATATTTTTCCAGGCGAAGTTAATCGCTGCCCACCGGATTGCGCGAGAATGCCACCGTGGAAACGTCCTCCTCCGTCCTCGTGGGGTCGCGGCTGCGCGCCGCACGCAAGCACGCTGGCATCAGCCAGCTCGAGCTTGCAGAACGCTGTTCTACCCGCCAGAGTCACATCTCTTCGATGGAGAAGGAGCTGCGCGCACCCTCCATCGAGATGCTGAAGCGCCTGGCGGACGTACTCGGGGTCTCCGTCCAGTGGCTCTGCGGGTATGACCAGACGCCCGGCGAGGCGCCCGCCGAGATCGGAACCAAGCACATCCTGTCGGACGCCAGCGCGGCGGCCGGTCTGGTCGCCCTGGCGGCTGACCGGGCGCTTGCCGGCTCCCTCGACATCCAGCCCGCCGAGTGGAGTGCCTTGCGCTCCCTCGCCCCGGCAGCGGCGATCTCCAAGGAGGGATACCTGGCCGTGCTGCTGGCACTGCGCGCCCATCGTTTGACATGAGGTCAGGCGGCCGCTCGGGGGTTACGGTTGCGGGGGAACTGCGCCAGGGATCAGGGCTCGTCATCACCGCTGCGAATCCCGAAGCCAGTTTGACCACGGCGGCGATGACTCGACCAGGTGAACGGCAGCGTGATCGCACCCAGATCCATGAGCCGTTCCATGATGCGCTCCCCCAGGTAGGCCTCCATCTCGGCGGCGGTGAGGTTGCCGATGAGGATCGTGGGGCGCATCTCCCCGTAGCGGGCGTTGAGCACGTCGAAGAGCATGGCGCGCCGTGTGGCGGCGTTACCGATTGCCACCCCCACTTCGTCGAGCACCAAGAGGTCCGGGCTGGTGAGTGTCTCGAACACCTGGCCCTCGGTCCGGCTCGCGCCCGGCGAGTATGTCGAGCGGATCAGCCGCAGCCCCTCGGAGACCGTGAGGAAGAGCCCCGAGTAGCCGTTGGCGATGACCTGGCGCAGGATGGCGCAGGCAAGATGGGTCTTGCCGGTGCCCGGACCCCCGACGAGCAGCAGGCAGCTGCCGCGCTCGCGGATCGCGGCAAAGCGCTCCGCATACTCGCGCGCCAGGGTCAGTGCCCGCAGCTGCGGCTCGCCTTCGGCCGCGTAGTCATCGAAGCTGTGGTGCAGGAACCGCCGTGGGATGCCGGCGCGGCCGATGGCGCGCTCGATCGCCGCCTGGCGCGCGGCGCGCCGCTCCCGGCCCAGCTCGGCGATGGCGGCACGGCTGGCGGCCTGGAGCTCACTCAACGACACGGGCCCTAACACGCCAGCCCCTCGCCCAATCGGGAAGGTCTTCGTCGCGCGTGGCGCCGACGGTGTAGTCTTTTTCAGCAAGTCGCAGATCCGTTCCATTGCGTTTTCCTGCTCGTGTACTGGGGTGTCGTCTCGCACCCTGGGGGTGAAGGGGCGAGCCGCTGCTCTGCCACTCAGAGAGCTCATGGCCGTTCTTCCCGGCGGGAGCCGCGTGGCTCCCCTCCTCCACCGGCGCCGCACTGAGCGCGGCGACGTCGGGGGACTGGACTCGGGCGGCCGTCGGCGACCAACCGACGCGCTCGGTTCGCGGTGACCGCGCACAACGGTTCGGCCCATGCGAGACAATGCCCCCCTCAGGGGGGTTTGGGGGGTTCCCTCTTGATTCCCTTCTTCCGGTTCTTGCTTCCGGTTCGGCGGAACTGGAGTTCCGGTTGCCCGCGCCCGGTTTCCGGTTGCCCTGCGCTGGATTACCGGTTGACTCGGGGCATGCGGAAACGGGGCTCCGGAAGTGGATTTCCGGTTGCCTTTCGAGGCACGCGGAAATGGGCTGCCGGTTGCCCATCTCCAGGCGATAGAGATTGGACTTGCGTCCACGCCCCTGTCCGGGTCTGTGCTGGACCGAGATCAATCCCCTACTCCCCAGCTCCTGCAGGAGATTGCGCACCTGACGCTCCGAGACGCCACACATCGCTGCCAGGCGGACCTGCCCCGGGAAACAGGTCCCGCCGTGCTGCACGTGCTCGGCGAGCGCCAAGAGCAGCAACCGGGTCGACGGGGGCAGATCTGGGAGCGACCAGACCCAGTCGCGCGCGTCGCGGCTCATCTCAGGCGCCTCCCTCAGTCGTTTCGCGCAAGCGCTCTGCCGCCTCAACCCGCAGGGCGTATGCGATCCCTGTGACGCATGCGATCGCGAACTCTCGGTGCTGGTCCCGATCTGGCGGACGCAGGTTTGCGATCTGCGCGCCGACGTCAAGCGGCTTTTCACCGTGCGCGCCGTTAGCAGTGACTGACCCGCCAGTCCTACTTTGCAGGATCGATCGATCAGGTGTGATAGCAATTGACAAGAGCACTGAGCCCAGAGCAGTGAGTCGGTCCTTTCGTGCTTCTGGCCCTCCCACCTGCACCGAGCCTGGGAGCCGTCCAAGGTGTCCCATAGCAGCGTGTCGGAACTCCCGAAAACAGGAGGTTACGCAGCCTCGCAGAGCGCTTCTATGGGACAGCCTATGGGAGAGAAACCTTTTCCGTACAATAGGTTGTCCGGTTTCAGGCGTAAAGCTACGAACCAGGTGGTCGGGAGTTCGAATCTCTCCGGGCGCGCCAAAAAAACAGGGGCTTACTGGAAAACTCCGGTGGGCCCTTTTTCATTGAGCAACCAAAGAGCAACCAGTCAAGCGGACTTCGTGGTTGCTCGCCACCAGGTCCAGCCGTCCAGCTCCCCGAGGGCCTCGACCTCCGCCACCAGTGCGGCGACCTGCTGCGCGAAGGGGCGAAGAATGGGGAGCGGGCGACGCGTGGCGAGCCCGTATCACAGCAGATGTCGCGCGGTGCGACATCTGCTCCTACCCTCCCCGACCTCGGCATCAGCCGCCCGACCTCCGCCACCAGGTCCAGCCGTCCAGCTCACCGAGGGCCCCGGCGTCCGCCAGTCTATCGGCCCGGTTTGGGCCGGCAGGGGGGTTTGCTTGCGCGCGGCGTCGGTAGCGCCTGGCTTTGGGCCGAATTTGGCCCTCGAAGGGCCTTCAATCTGGTGAATGGCGCCGGATTCGGCGGCTCGCCGCCTAGATCGTCGCAAGCGAGCGTAACGGAGCGTTGACTGTGACCGCTGTGACCTTCGCGTGACCGCTTAAGGTCACGTCGTAACATTCTGAATCAAAGACCTGTGACCGCCGTGACCGCCCGTGACCGCCACTTTTGGCGTGGGCCAGGGTGAACCGAGTGGAAGCCGGTACGGCGTGATACCAATAGGGCCATATATAATATGTGTTTTTTAAGAAAAGACACACACTAGGGGCGGTCTTGGGCGGTCACGCTGTTTCTTCCCCTTCGGTCCGCGTCACTCGTCGCCCCTTACCGGGGTGGGTGCCGGTCAGCTTGTGCGCCAGTTGCCACGACACCAAGTCGTTCACGGCGCGCGAGATGGCTTCGTTACGACCGCACAGCGCTTTGAGGCCCGGCTGTGGCCATCGCATGGTTAGGCACGGCGAGAGCGCAATGACCGAGGCGGTGGCAGCGCCGCCGGTGCGGAAGCTGACCTCGCCGATGACCGAGCCCTCTGCACGGGGCGTTACCGTACCGTCCCGAAGGTGCGCCTCGACGTCGCCCTTGAGCAGGTAGTACAGGTAGCCTACCGGCTGACCCTCGTGGGTGAATGCGAACCCCGGCGCCACGCTGTGCCATTCACCGGCGCGCAAGATCTTGCGGAACTCGAGCTTGCTCAGACTCGAGAACTCGGTGTCGTAGAGAAACTGCTCGGTGTCGTCGAAGCGGATCGTCAGGGCGCTGCTGGCAACGAGCGCCAGCATCGCGACATTGACTGCGACCAGGCACGCCTCGGTAATCACGTCCAGCCACATCGGCTCGGCGGGGAAGGCGAAGTAATAGGTCGCGTACGCGGTTGACGAGACGATCACCCAGATGCGCAGCCAGACCATGTTGGTCATCACGAACGCCGCTAGAGAGGTCGCGTACGCGACCGCAAAAAGCGCGTAAGGCCAGTATTCCAGGATGCTGTTCACGGAGTGCTGCGCGTGTCATCGAATCGAAGCAGTATAGGCGCCATCTCCTCGCTCTTGCCAAAATAGGCGGTCACGGGCGGTCACGGCGGTCACAGCCTTATAATCATTAGCTTAGGGTGTGACCGCAGGCGGTCACGGGGCGGTCACGGGCGGTCACAAGTCACGCCAGCATACGACTGGCGACGTTCACTTGAACTGGATTGGCGCTCCGGTTCCAGTTGGGGGCCGCTCCGGCTCGATTGGGGCGCCGTTTCCGCGCCGCCGCCCGCTCCGCCAGTGCTACACGTTGCGAAGAAAACAAGGACCGCGGCCGCCGCCTGAACCGACAGCTCGGGCGGGCCTTCGCTCATCGCGTCATCCAGGACGTCCAGGGATTCTTGCGGCTTGTGGTCGGCGGATCCTCCTTCATGAAGAAAACAACCCTTAAGAGACTCTATTAATTGCATTTATCATGCTGCACAAATTGATTATCACCTCCATCGCCGTCGCCATCCTGGTCGGCGCCATCGTCTATGCCAAGCTCGGTCAGTTCACGGCGATGGGCAAGGCCGCCGAGAACATGGTGCAGCCGCCCGAGACGGTCACCGCCATGAGGGTGGAGGAGGCACAGTGGGAACAGACGATCGCCGCCACTGGCACCGTCTCGCCCGTGCAGGGCGTCACCCTAAGCGCCGAGGTCGGGGGACGGGTGACGCGGATCGGCTTTCAATCCGGCGCGGCCGTGAAGTCGGACGATGTTCTTCTGAAATTCGATACGGCGAGCGAGGATGCCCAACTCGCTTCGGCCGAGGCAACCGCCGCCCTGGCCAAAGCGGACCTTGCACGCGTGCGCGAGCTGGGCAAGCGCCAGTTGGCGTCGCAGGACGCCGTGGACAGCGCCGAGGCAAAGGTCAAGGAGACCGTCGCCCAGGTCGGCAACATAGGCGCACTGATCGCAAAGAAGACCGTCCGCGCGCCCTTTTCCGGCCGCCTGGGCCTGCGCCTCGTCAACCTCGGCCAGATCCTGGGCGAAGGCGATCCGATCGTGTCCCTGCAGACACTGGACCCGATCCATGTCGATTTCTCCGTCCCGCAACAACAGATCCTGCGCTTGCGCAAGGGCATGAAGGTGCGTGTCACCGTTGACGCTGCCCCGGGAGAGACCTTTTCCGGTGAGATCATTGCGGTCAACCCCGAGGTCGAGACCGCCACGCGCAACGTGCGCGTGCGGGCGCAGGTCGACAATCCCGACGAGAAGCTGCACGCCGGCATGTTCGTCAACGTCGAGGTGGTTCTGCCGGAAAAGCAGTCCGTGTTGCCCATCGCCGCGACCGCGGTGCTCTACGCGACCTTCGGCGATTCGGTGTTCGTCATCGAACAGCGCAAGAATGAGCAAACCGGTGAAACTGAGCAGGTGCTGCGCCAGCAGTTCGTCCGCCTGGGGCGGGCGCGCGGCGATTTCGTCGACGTGGTCGATGGGCTCAAAGCCGACGAGACCGTAGTGACCAGCGGCGTGTTCAAGCTGCGCACCGGCATGGAGGTGGTCATCGACAATGCGTTGGCGCCCGAGGCTCAGCTCGAACCTCACCCGGACGAGTCCTGAGACCCGCCGCCATGACAAGCTTTACCGATCTTTTCATCCGGCGTCCGGTGCTCGCCATCGTGATCAATCTGGTGATCGTCATCGCCGGCCTGAACGCCTGGCATTCGCTGAGCGTGCGCCAGTACCCACTCAGCGAGAACGCCTCCGTACAGATCTCGACCGTCTATGTCGGCGCCAGCGCGGATCTGGTGCGCGGCTTCATCACGACGCCGCTGGAGCACGCCATCGGGGCGGCGGAAGGCATCGACTACGTGGAATCCAAGAGCCTGCAGGGCATCTCGATCATCACGGCCCGACTCAAGCTCAACTACGACTCGACCAAGGCGCTGGCGGACATCTCGTCCAAGGTCGATCAGGTGCGCAACGACCTGCCCGCAGAGGCGCAGGTGCCCGCCATCAGCGTGCAATCGGCGGACTCGGAGTTTGCCGCGGCCTATCTCAGCTTTTCATCGGACATCCTGTCGCCGGAGCAGATCACCGATTACCTGACCCGGGTGGTGCAGCCGCGCCTCGCCGCGGTCACCGGCGTGCAGCGCATCGAGATCTTCGGCGCACGCACCTTCGCCATGCGGATCTGGCTCAAGCCCGATCGCATGGCGGCGCTGCATGTCAGCCCGTCGCAGGTGCGTGAGGCGCTGGCCGCCAACAACTATCTGGCCGCCGTCGGCAGCACCAAAGGCGCCCTGGTGCAGACCAACCTGGCGGCGAATACCGATATGCACAACGCCGAGGATTTCCGACGCCTGGTGATCTATCAAAAAGACGACACCATCGTGCGACTGCAGGACATCGCCGAGGTCGAGCTGGGCGCCGAAGACTATGACACGCTGGTGCGCTATTCCGGGCAGACCGCGGTGTTCGCCGGCGTGTTTCCGCAGCCGAACGCCAACATCATCGATGTGATCGACGGCGTGCGCGCGGAGCTGCGCCAGCTTGAGCGTGACATGCCCGCTGGCCTCGATGCCAGCATCGGCTATGACGCCTCCGAGTACGTCAGCAACGCCATCCACGAGGTGACTGGCACATTGATCGATACGCTGCTGATCGTGATCGTGGTGATCTTCCTGTTTCTGGGCTCGGTGCGGTCGGTGCTCGTCCCGGTGATGGCGATCCCGGTATCGCTCATCGGCGGCATCTTTCTAATGCAGCTGTTCGGCTTCACCCTGAATCTGCTTACGCTGCTCGCCATCGTGCTGTCGGTCGGCCTGGTCGTCGATGATGCCATCGTCGTGGTCGAGAACGTCGCACGGCACCTGCGCGAAGGCCGCAGCCCCCGCGACGCCGCACTGGTCGGCGCGCGCGAGCTGGTCGCACCGATCATCGCCATGACCGTCACGCTGGTCGCCGTCTATATCCCCATCGGCCTTCAGGGCGGTCTGACGGGTGCCTTGTTTCGCGAGTTCGCCTTCACTCTGGCGGGTGCCGTGACGATCTCGGGCGTGGTCGCACTGACCCTGTCCCCGACCATGTCCGCCACCCTCTTGCGCAGCGCCAAAGACGAAGAGCGCGGCCTGGCCGGCTGGCTCAATCGCCGTTCCGACCAGCTGCGCGAGACCTACGGTCGCGCACTCGGCGCCACGCTCAATGCGAGGCCCGCGGTGTATCTGGTGTGGGTCGTGGTGAGCCTGTGCACCATCCCGATGTTCATGTTCTCGCCCAAGGAGCTGGCTCCGACCGAAGATCAGAGCGTGCTGTTCGGCATTATCAATACCGCCGCCAACGCGACCACGGACCAGAACGCCGTCTACGCCAAGGCGGCGGAACAGGTCATGCTCGAAATCCCGGAGGCCGCCTTGACCTTCCAGCTGCTGTTTCCGCCGTCGGTAGGCGCAACGCTCGGGGCGGACGGCTTCAGCGGCGTGGTGGTGAAACCCTGGGCCGAGCGTTCCCGCACGGTGACCCAGATCCTGCCCGAGGTGCAGGCCAAGCTGTCGCAGATCCCGGGTATTCAGATGTTCGCGACCACGCCGCCGGCGCTGCCCGGAGGCAGCAACTTCCCGGTGGAGTTTCTCATCACCTCGACTGGCGATGCCGAGAGGCTGCTCGAATTTGCCCAGGAGCTGCAGAAGAAGGCGGAGAAGAGTGGCCTGTTTGCCTTTCCACCCACCATCGATGTGAAGCTCGATCAACCGCAGGCGACCGTGGTCTTCGACCGCGACAAGCTGGCGGCCCTGGGACTGAACCTGTCCCAGGTCGGCGCCGATCTCGCCGTCGCCACCGGCGGCGACTTCGTCAACCGTTTCAATATGGATGGCCGCAGCTATAAGGTGATCCCGCTGATCCAGCGCAGCGATCGCCTCAACAGCGAACAATTGCGCGACATCTACGTCGTCGCTCCCGACGGCGGGATGGTGCCCTTGTCTTCGGTCGCCCACATTGAGCACTCCGTGGTGGCCCGCTCGCTCAATCGGTTCCAGCAGCTCAACGCAGTCAAGCTCTCCGGCATGGGCGCCCGCACGCTCGACGATGCGCTGACCTTCCTCGAGGACGCCGCGCGGGAATTGCTGCCGCCGGGGTATGGCTTCGACTACACCGGCGAGTCACGCCAACTGCGCACCGAGGGCAACAAGTTCCTGCCGGCCTTCTCGTTGGCCGTGCTGATGATCTTTCTCGTGCTCGCCGTGCAGTTCAATTCCTTCCGCGATCCGTTCGTAATCCTGGCGGGGTCGGTGCCGCTGGCGTTGTTCGGGGCGCTGATCTTCACCCTGTTGAAGATGCCCGATCCCAACATGCCGTACTGGACCAACGGCTGGACCACGACCATGAACATCTATGCCGAGGTCGGACTGGTCACGCTGGTCGGGCTGATCGCCAAGAACGGCATCCTGATTGTCGAGTTCGCCAACAAGCTGCAGCAACAAGGCATGAGCAAGCTGGACGCGGTGCACCAGGCGGCGATGATCCGGTTGCGGCCGATCCTGATGACCAGCGTGGCCACCATCGCCGGCCACTTCCCACTCGTGCTCGTGACCGGCGCGGGTGCCGCGGCGAGAAACTCCATCGGCCTGGTGCTGGTAGGCGGTATGGCCATCGGCACCATCTTCACGCTGTTTGCGGTGCCGTCGCTGTATGTGCTGATGGCGAAGGATCGGCGTACGGACCGGTCCGAGGAGCTCGCGCCGCTGCCCGCGGCGCTCCCCGGTGGTCCGGGTTGAGAGCACGGCGGTTGCAGGCCTTCCAGCACGACGATTCACATGCCGCACTGCGACAGCCACGATCGGTGAAATGTGCCATCGCTCGGCGAGCGCCTGGGATGGCTTCGCGTAGCCATAGGGCAGTACGATGGAAGTCCACGCGGATGTGAACCAGGCGCTCGACCAGTGACGGACGGTCGAAGCGGTGTGGGCGCGGTACTGCGCGTCGGCCCGCAGCGGACGGGATCCCTCTGAGCCCTCGCGGCTGAAATTCACCACCCTGGTGGTAATGACCACCATCAAGGGGCTGCAGGGCCAGTGGGCCCCAGCGCGTCGGACCGGCCTCCGTTACAACGCTGTGCAGGCCGGCGCCCGCTCCGCCGGGTCCGCGACGGGAGCGGTACGGGGCCACCACAATAGGACTATGCCGACCGCGGCCGAGAGAACGGACGCCCCCAGCACCGCGACCTTGGCCGCGGCAAAATCCCCCGCGTCCGGGTAGGCCTGACCGGCGATGAAGAGCGACATGGTGAAGCCAATCCCGGCCAAGGCGCCGGCTCCGACGAGTTGCCGCCAGGTGTAGGCAGTCGGCTTCTCGGCGACTCGGGCTATCACCGCCAGGACGCAGCCGAGCAGGATACCGACGGGTTTGCCCAACGTGAGGCCCAGCCCGATGGCCAGGATCAAGGGTTCATGCCCGTCCAGGACCTCGCCGGAGATGGCCACCCCTGCGTTGGCCAGCGCAAACAGCGGTAGCACCAGAAAGCTCGACCACGGCGCGATGCCCCGCAGAACCCGATCGGCCGGGGATTCCAATCGGTCATGGATGGCATCGAGCGCCCGCAGGGCCGGCAATGAGGGACCGTGGCGCAGCACCTCGGATCCCCGCCCCACTTCCGCGTGGACCACGGCGTTCGCCTGCGCCATCAGGGCGTTGAGGTTGGGTGGCGGGCGGGTCGGGATGACGAGAGCGAGCAGCACCCCGGCCAGGGTGGCATGGAGTCCCGCGGCATGGATCGCCCACCACAGCGTCAGGCCCAGCAGTGCGTAGGGCAGCGCGCGGTAGATCCCCCAGCGGTTCAGCAAGGCCAGCGCGCCCAGGATGGCGACCGCGATCAGCAGATAGCCCCAGTGGATGTCGCCCGAGTAGAACAGGGCCACGACGGCGATGGTACCCACGTCATCCACGATGGCGGCGGCAGTGAGAAAGACCCGCAGCTCCACCGGCACCCGATTGCCCAGCATCACGATCAGCGCGACCGCGAAGGCCGTATCGGTGGGGAGCGGCACGCCCCAACCCGGCTGCCAGGGTCCCGGCGGGATCAGCGCAAGAAACAGCGCCGCCGGCACCGCCATGCCGCCGATAGCGGCAGCAATGGGAAAGGCGGCGAGGCGCGGATTGGCCAGCCGGCCCACGGTGAGCTCGCGCTTGATCTCCAACGCCACGACGAGAAAGAAGATCGCGAGCAATGCGTCATTGATCCAGTAGAGCAGCGGCAGGCGAAGGTCCGCCTTCCCGAAACTGATACCCAGGGGCGTCTCCCACAGCGCCGCGAAGTCCGGACCCAGGGGAGAGTTGACCAGGGCCAGGGCAAGCAGGGTCGTGAGGAGCAGCAGGACGCCAGTGGCCGGTGCCCAGCTCGCGAAGTCCACCGCGGCCGAGTGGACGCGGTGGCCGAGCGAGCCGAGCATGGCCTCGGCGAGAGTCGCCTCGTCCCAGGGGCCGTCGTAGCGGCGGCCGTTGATGAAAAACGTCGGCGTGACATGAACACCGCTGCGCTGCGCGCTCTCCAGGTCCGCTTCCACCCGCGCCCGGGCGCGTGCGCGGATCTCAGGATCGTCCGGCGCCATGTGCAGATCGGCGGCGACCGCCACCAAGTCGTCCTCACCCAGCTCGTGGGAGCGGGTCATCAATTCCACATGGGCGCGCCAGAAGGTCTCCTCGTCCGCCGCCGACTCGGCCAGCTCGGCGGCGCGTCGGGCGATGTCACTTCCGGTCAAGGGACGCTGACGAAAGCTGTAGCGCAGCGTCGCCCCGAAGCGGTCGCGCAGCCGGGCAATCTCCTCGTTGGCCGCCCGACAGTACGGACAGGCGTAGCTGCCGTACTCCACCAGGTTCAGGCTGGCCGATTCGGGACCCAGCACATGGTCCCGGCGCGGGTCAATCGCGCGATCGAGGCGGCTGCGGGCACTCGGCTCGTTCATGGCTGCAGCCGCGGCAGGCCAGGTGGGCGCAGGGGCCGCCTGGTCGCGGCCTCAATACCGTGCTGAAGCGTCGTCCAGGTGGCAATAGAGCCAGCGTTCACCGGGCTCGGCGGAGGCAATGACCGGATGGCCACCGGCGCGGGCGTGCTCGGTGGCATGCCGATTCGGCGAGCTGTCGCCGCACAGGGTGACGCCGCAGGTCTGACAGGTTCGTGG
>CAVOQO010000078.1:0-282413 GCA_963698355.1 uncultured Gammaproteobacteria bacterium
GCAAGTACGCACAGCGCTATCGGGAAGGTACGAACTTGGTCCGATTGGATGACGATGTCGCGGCGATGTTTCCGACCTCCGAAGAGGTCAATGCGGTTCTGCGTACCCTTGGAGAGCTCATCCAGCGTCGTGAAAGGATGAGTCTGACAAAGAGGGCGGGCGAACATACGTAGGGCTTCGTTGGTGGGTAGGTTTGCTTCAAGGGGCGTTCCGGCGCGGATGTAGGAGTTTTTCCCGGGAGATGATGCGTCTTCCAGGGAGGCTTCTGGAAGACGCCCCATCGCGGCGGGGCGCCGCTCCCACTGATCTGCGGCTCCTTGTGGGAGGGCTGCCCCGCACCGCGACTTGCTGAGTGCTGACAGGCGGTCGCGCCGCGGAGCGGCCCTCCCACTTGCGTTTTCGGGAGACTGTCATGACGAGTCTAGCTACGCAAACGGACTTTGATGCCGAGGCCTATCTGGCCTGGGGAGATCGACAGGGAGTGACGCTTACTGCGACGGATGCCGGACCGCGCGGGAGATTGAGCAGGCGGTGTTGCACGATCCTCTCCGGTCTGTTCCCGTCTCCCCAGGCGCTCTCACGCTTCGTGGCGCAGGTCTTGGGAAAGGATGTCCATTGGTTCCGTGGGTTGATTGCGGCCGCAGGGCGCGGCTGCAGCAGGTTCGTCCGCCCGTTCCGGTTGGTGTGATCGGGCTCTGCAAGAGGTGATCGGCGCTATTCCTCAACTCGCCCGTTGCGTACCTTCACTGGTACTGGGTCCCCGGCATCCTGCCAGGACGACGGTAGTCAAGTGTGGCCACCGCACCCGTCATTCCTGCTGGATGCCGGGGACCCAGTGCCAGGGAAGGCAACGCCGCGGCGCTCGCTGAGGTTCGACGGTAATCACCTTGCTGGAAATCGCAGTCGGAGATATCGTCAGCCCGTGAGAATCATCAGCAACAAGGCGCTGCGGATCTTTGCTGCTGCCCACCCACAGGCGGAGGCCGTTCTTCAAGGGTGGCGCCGGGTGATGGAGAAAAACAGATTCACGAATTGGGCCGCGAAATCGGCGTTCAATACGGTCGACAAGGTCGGAGAACTGGCGGTATTCGATGTCGGTGGCAACAAGTACCGATTGATTGCATACATCCGGTTTGAGAAGCAAATTTTCTATGTCAAGGCGGTGCTTACCCACCGCGACTACAACAGAGGAGCGTGGAAGTCATGAACGCACCCATTGAGTTGGAACAACTGCTCCCGGCTTGGGAAAGCTTCCGTGCGGCCACGGACATCGCGCCGATTCGGGACGAGGCGCACTATCAGCGCATGGTGGTGATGTTGGAGGCGTTGCTGGACGAGGCCGCTGGTGATGAGCGTCACCCGGGTATGGGTCTGGCGGACATCGTGGGCGATCTGATCGGGGACTACGAGGCTGAACATCAGCCTATACCAGATGCTACGGGACTACAGGCCTTGCGATTTCTGATGCAGCAGCACGGGCTGAAACAGGGTGATCTCACCGAGATCGGCAGTCAGGGTGTGGTTTCGGAAATACTCGCCGGCAAACGCGAGCTCAATGTCCGTCAGATTCGGGCGCTCTGTGACCGCTTTGGTGTTTCACCCGCAACCTTCATTTGATACAGACCCGAAGGATGGGTAGAGCGATAGCGAAACCCATCGTTTGGAGTACATGCGAGGATGGGTCTGACAAAGAGGACCGGCGAGCACACGTAGACCGTAGGTCGGCATCCTATGCCGATGGCGATGCCAGCGTGGGGCACCGATGCCATCATACCGGTCAGTTTTGAGTTTTTAAGTTTTAAGGGTTAAGAAAAGACCTTGAAATCAAAGCTCTTCGTCCTACCGAAAACTGAAAGTCTCCAGGCGATCAGTATAAAACTCGCGTACCTCGGCGCCGGGGTTGACCCAGGGATCGCGGCGGCAAGGAGTTGCCGCCCTACGGCAGGCCTTTCAGGAGACCCTCATGACGCGTCTGGCTACACAAACCGGCTTTGATGCCGATGCCTATCTGGCCTGGGAGGAGGCACAGGCAGAGAAGCACGAGTATCTCCGCGGCGAGGCGTTCGCCATGGTGGGGGCGCGGCGCGAGCACGTGGTGGTGTCGGGCAATCTGTATGCGGCCTTCAAGCAACGGTTGCGCGGCGGTCCCTGCCAGGCCTATGTTGCTGATTTGAAACTGCGCGTTGAAACGATGGATGCCTTTTTCTACCCCGATGTGATGGTGTCCTGCGATGCCCGCGATCATGCGGCGGCCCAGTTCATCGAGCACCCGACCTTGATCGTGGAGGTGTTGTCGGAATCCACCGCGGCCTTCGACCGCGGCGACAAGTTTGCGGCTTACCGCATGCTGCCGTCGCTGCAGGAATATGTGTTGGTGGACATCCCTTCGCGCCGGGTGGAGACCTTCCTGCGTACGCCGGAGCACGACTGGCTGTTTCATGAGCATCGGCCGGATCTTGGGGATTGCCACTTCCCGGCCTTGCGGGTGTCGATTCCCTTCGACGAGATCTTCGAGAATGTCGATGCCGAACCACCCGGGTCGAGCGGCGAGCGCTAGTGGTCGAGTTACAGGTCGCCGTGTCGCGCCGGCAGGCGCCTTTGGGTATGAGCCCATTCCACTCCTGGGCATTTCCCGACGGTACCCTTTGGACGGAGTTCTATCGCGCCGACGGCGGTTATCTGCTGCGCTTTCCCGACCTGGCGGATTTTGACGTCTCGGCAGACGGACTCGACGTCACCTGTTTCCCCGCGCCCGAGGTGTCCGAAGCCACATCCCAGCACCTGTACCTGAACCAGGTGCTGCCGCTGGTGCTGAGCAAGCTTGGCAAGCTGGTGTTTCATGCCAGCGCCGTTGATGTGGCGGGAGGGGCGGTCGCCTTCGCCGCCGAGTCGGGGCGTGGCAAGTCGACGCTGGCGGCCAGCTTTGCCGTCAGCGGCTCCAGGTTCCTGACCGACGACGGATTGGTGGTGGAGCCGACGGCCAAGGGCTACCAGATCCTGCCCAGTCACCCGTCGATCCGGCTGTGGGGGGACAGCGAGGAGGCGCTCATCGCGGCGGGAGTCGAGACCGCCCCCGCGCTGTCGTATACCTCCAAGTCACGCTTTCTGGCCGGCGACGAGGTTTGCTTCTGCGATCAGCCCCGGCCGTTGCGCCGAGTGTATTTTCTCGGCGACGGAAGCGCGGCAGCGCCGCGGTTTGAACGCCTCAGCGCGGCCGAGGCGTTGGTCGAGTGGGTGAAGCATTCGTTCCTGCTCGATGTGGAAGAAAGGCCCCGGCTCGCCTCCCATTTCGACCAGGTGGCGAGACTGGCGGGTCAGCCAATTCATTACCGCCTCGATTATCCGAGGCGTTTCGAGGACCTCGAGCACGTCCGGCAGGCTATTGTTGAGCACGCCGACGATGTGGGTTATCCATCATGAAACTGTCCGACAAGGTCAAGATTCCGCCGGAAGTGATGGCGCGAACAGTGTGTGACGAGACAGTGATCCTCGACCTGGCAAGCGGGACCTACTTCGGTCTCGACCCGGTCGCTGCGCGGATATGGGAGCTCATGGGCGAGGGCAAGACCCTCGGCGAAATCTGCGACCTGATGCTGGATGAATATGACGTGTCGCGCGAGGAGCTTGAGGGCGATACCCTGCGACTGGCGCGGGAGCTTGCGGACCAGGGGCTCATCGCTTTGATGTGAGTTTGGCCGCCAATCGAATTGCGCCGCGGAACGGCCTTCCCACGGGCATTGGCAGGCGCCCGCCCTGAAGTCAGCCGCCCTCCTCCGGCAAGGCTCCCCCTGAGATGCGGCCCTTATCCACCAGCAGCACGCGATCGGCGAGCCCCAGGCTCGTTGGGCGGTGCGTGATCAGTATCACCGTGCGTTGAGCCAGCACTGACTGGCGTTCCGCGATGAAGTCGAGCTCCCCTTGGGGATCGAACATGGCGGTCGCCTCGTCCAGGACCAGGATCGGCGGATCCTTCGTGTCCTTCCGGCAAGGCTGCGTGAACTCCGAGCAGCCGTCCGGTAACGTGGGAGCCCCGCGTACTTGGTGAGTGGGGTGCTGCGCTGGTGCTGGAGGGGTTAGCGCGCAGGAGGGGCGGCCCTGTCGGTGGTAGGCGGGGCGCTGTGGCGTGGCTGGGGGCCGGCTGCTCGGAGGACGCTGCTGGGCGGGGCCGGGATCAGTCGGGGGCGGAGTCGGTAGGCTCGGCGGCGAGGTGCGCCAGGGTTGCGGTGTAGTTCCACGGCATCCAGGCAGCGGGATCGAGCGCCACCGCGGCCGCATGGCGCAGCAGGGTCACCAGGTAGTCGAACGGCTCCATGTGGTGGAGTTCGGCGGTATGGATCAGGCTCATAAAGAGGTCGCCGACCTTGGCGCCGTTGAGGGTGCGGTAGAACAAGGAATTCTTACGATGCAGAATCGCCTTCTTCAGGGCCCGCTCGCAGAGGTTGTTGTCCAGGGGTGCGCCGGGCACCCGTAGGAACAAGGTCAGTTTCTCCCAGTGGTTCTGCATGTAGGTGATGGCCTGTCCGAGGCCGGAGTTGGGCTCCACGAGGTGGTCGGCGATCTGGCGGTCCATCCAGTCATGGAGCGCCTGCATGCGTGGGCCGCTGTCCTGCTGGTGCAGGAGCAGACGCGCCTGTGGGGACAGCCCGTCGTGCTTGGCCTGCTGGTCGGTACGGAACACCGGGCGCAGGGTTTCCAGGACGAAGGCCACCTCCGCGGGAAAGGCGTCATACACCTCCACGAACTTGCGTCGCCCATGGGGGATGCAGGAGGCGGCCTGGGTGGGGTGATCCCCGGGTCGATTGCGGGCCAGGGCATCGGACATCTGGATCGGCGGGCCGGAGTCCTGACGCTGGTCGAGGACCTTGGCCAGATGCTCCCCGGCATGACAGGGCCCGGTCTTGAACAGCGCGATGAGGCCGTTGGTGGTCTCGGCCACCACCCCGGAGGTAAAGACCCCGGTGCGCTCCTGCTTGGCCCCCGGGGGTAGCGCCTCGGCGCGCGCCTCGGCGGTGAATTTCAGGATGCGCGCGGTGGTGTCATCGTTGTAGAGCACCGGGCCCTGTGCCGCTTGGCGGACGAGTTCCTCGAAGGCCGGTGCCAGACTGGGCGCGGCCTGCGCGACGACGTCCCACTGGGTGGTGGCCGGCAGGGGGATGGCGAGGGACTGTTGGAGCCGTTGGATGCGGTGAAACGGTAGGCCGCAGCCGTACTTGAGCAGTGCGATCATGGCCGCGGCGCTGTCGTCGTACTTCGTCTCGCCCATGCCCTGCGGGGGGTCGGCGGTAAACACCGTGCCGCACAACCCGCAGCGCAGGCGCTCCAGCTCATAGATCTGCGCCTGAAGGGGCGCCACCCCGGTGACCCGGACCAGCACCGCGGGTTCCTGGCGCTGGACATACACCCGTCCGGTGCAGCCGGGTTGCGGACAGGGATCGCCGTGTTTCAGGCTGTCGTGGGGGACCGCAATGCGCGGGGCACGGGGATACTTCTCGGCCCCGTTGCGGCCGTGCCCCTGGCGCGGGGTCTCCTGCGTGCGCGTGGCCGGGTCTTCGCCGCCGGCGCCGGGTGTGGTCGCGCTGTCAGCCGACGGCACTTGGGTGTCCGTCGGGTCCTTCTTCGCTTTGCCCAGGACCGAGTCGGTGCCCTCGGTGCGGGGACCAAAGATCAGGCGGCGCACCCGTTCCAGGGTGGTGGTCTTGGTTTCCAGCTCTTCGGTCAGGCGCGCCAGGGTGTCCACCGCGGCCTCAAGGGTGGCGTATTCCTGCGTCGACAAGGCACTGCGGGTGCGCTCCACGATGGCATTGAGCTGCTCGATGGGGACTTGTACCCGCCGAGTTGGCTTGTTCTTGCGGCGGCTCATGCCCCGACCCCCAGGCGGCGGCGGAAGTCCGGGTGCAGCGGCAACCCCAGCACGAGCTTGCACGAGCGGTTGGGGCGATGGGTCAAGTCGTCCTTGCCCCGTCCGGTGGTCAGACCCAGGACCCGCCAGTTGGCGGCCCGATAGCAGGTCCCCGCGAAGCGCTCGGGATCGACGAAGGTCTCCAGGTAATGCACCGGATGGCCGTAGAGCGCCTCCCAGTCCGCGGCAATGCGCCGCGCGATCGCCCCAAGCAGATGCGAGGCCAGGTGCGGCACCCGCACCCAGGGCAGGATCAGGAAGCGGGTGTTGTAGGCCAACAGATGCACCTGCGCCCGACGCACCGCCGGCGACCAGCCGATGAAGCGGTCGCGCGGGCCTAAGTGCCGCGGGGCGCAGGTGAAACCCAGGCAGGCGAGCGGGCGTCCCTGGCTGAAGGCCAGGTACTTCACCTGTTCGCCCACCCCATGGGCGGGGCCGAGGTAGTGGTGCTGCGCGATCAACCCGTCATAGAGCCCTTCCTGGGGGGTGCGGCGTACGGCGAGCAGTTCCAGGGGTTGCACCTCCCGTCAGGCACGCTCCAGCGGGGCGGTGTCCACCGCCACCGGCGCCGGGCGGCAGCGCGCGATGGCATTGTTCGGGGGCTGGTGGCGCACCGGCGGCAGGGCGATGTGCCCCGCCCGGTGCAGGGCCAGCAGCAGACTGCGGGCCATCATGTCGCGCAGCGCCCCACTGGGCTGGCGCCAGTCCCAGTGCTCGCACAACCGCTGCGAGAAAGCCCGGCGACTCAGTTCGGGATGCGCGGCCAACAGGGCGCGGATGGCTTCAAGGTCAACGGCAGTGATGGTGCGGCCGCGGTAGGAGAGGATCGGGCTGGTCATGGGGCCCTTTGTACCGGGACCCGCGTTGGAACACAAGCGAGATCCCCCTCAAGCCGCCACCGCCCGCCACACCGGCACCCCGGCGGCGGCGCTCCAGTCCCCACCGACGAGTAACACGGCCAGCTCATGGGCAGCCAGGGTCTGCCCCGGCTGCCCCGTCGGCCAGTGCCGGAAGCGGCCCTGGGACAGACGCTTGTGACACAGCCAGAAGCCCTGGCCGTCATAGGCCAACAGCTTGATCGCCGTCCCCCGGCGGTTACGGAAGACGAACAGCGCCCCGCCCATCGGGTCCGCCGCCAGGACCTGGCACACCCGCCGCGCCAGGCCATCGATGCCGCAGCGGAAGTCCGCCGGGGCCACCGCCACCCACACCCGCACCTGCGGGGTCAGGGCGATCACACCGCCGCCTCCCACAGGCTGCGCGCCACCGCCGCCACCTCGCTGGCGAGCGGGCGGGTCCACTCGATACGCAACGCACGACCGTGGGCGTCGGACAGCGCCAGGACGCAAGCCGGTCCCGAAGGGGGCAGGTCCAGGGTCATTTCGACGAACGCCGGGGGCGGCGGCGCAGCGGCGGAGGATTCCGCCGCCAGCCGCCGCTTCAGACGGGTGTAGTCCAGCCGCAGCGTCGTGGCGACTCTGGCCACCCCATGGGTGCGCGCCAGTTCGACCGCCCGCGACCAGAGTGCTTCAGGGATACGCGCCCCCAAGGGCGTGGTATCGCGCCAGCGGGCAAAGGCCGCAGCCGCCGCCGTCAAGTCGGCCGCGGCTGTGGGATGGGACGGTGACATCGTGGGGCCTCCGGATAACCAAGCACGGGGCTTCCACGGTACCGGGCCGGGGGCGGAGATTCATGCAGCCTTGCCGGAAGGACACGGTGGGTGTAGCGAGCGGTCGTGAGGATGGACTGGTGGCCGAGGATCTTCTGCACCTCCAGCAGATCGACGCCGGCCTCGATCAGGTGGGTGGCATAGCTATGGCGCAGGCTGTGAGGTGTAATCTTTTTTTAATCCCGCACGCCGCGACCACCTTGCCCAAGGTGACCTGCACGCCGCCACGATCCAGCGGCGTGGACGCCGCGCCTGCGGCCCTGAGGCCCCCGTGGCGATTGGGAAACAGCAGCCGCGGGTTGCGATGAATACGCCAGAAGCGGCGCAGTAGCTCCAGCGTCACCTCCGGCAGGGGCACCAAGCGGTCCTTGTTGCCCTTGGCGTCACGGATGTGCACGCGATGGCGCGCGGCGTCGATATCGGCCACCGTCAGACGCAGCCCCTCACCCAGGCGCAGACCCAGGCTGTAGAGGGTGAAGAAGAAGACCCGATAGCTGAGGGTATGAGTCGCCTCAATCAGGCGCTGGGCCTCCTCAACCGTGACGATATCCGGCAGCCGCTGCCCCTTGGGTGGCTTGACCAGATCCACGTTCACCCACGGCTTGCGCAGCACGTGGGCGTAGAAGAACTTCAGCCCATACAAGTCGAGCTTGACCGCACTCCAGGAGTGGCTCTCAAGCAGATCGCAAAAGTACTCCGTCAACTGCGCCTCGGACAGATCGTCGATCCGGTAGTCGAAGTAGGCGCCGATGCGGCGGATGGCCCGGGCATAGGCCTCGATGGTCTTCGGCTGCAGGCCCTTGAGCCGAAGGTGCTTGAGATGCGCCTCGTACTGGCGCTTGAAGTGATCCTCGTGGGAGGGTGCCATAATCGTGTAACCTCATGATGCGTCGTTGCAGGACCCCTCGCAAGCGAGGGCGTGAGGCTACATTGTAGGCGCGAGGCTAGCGCGTGGACCTCCTCCGCGCAGCGGCTTCGTCCAACAATCGCATGCAGGCGGACGCGGCGGAGCCGCGCCGCTGATGCGAAGCGTTAGCCGAATCACGAGAGAACCCAGTCCTCTGCCAGAGCAATGCCGAGATATCATTGGGCGGGTCTGAACAAGCAGCAAGTAGGCGCGTTTGCTGAGTACTTCGTGAAAATGGAGTTCACGATGTATGGATTTCAGGTCTATGGCACTGAAGTCGATGACCGCGGAATCGATTTCGTAGCAAGGCATGAAACAGGGCCGTTCATCGAGATCCAAGTAAAGTCGTTGCGGGCCGCTGGCTATGTCTTCATGCGCAAAGACAAGTTCTTGTTGCGCGAAGAATTATACCTCGCTCTTGCGTTGCTTTCCGATGGAGTCGAGCCGAAGTTGTATCTCATACCTTCATTGACATGCACTAAGGATAACGGAATCTTTGTTAACCAAGACTACGACGGAAAGAAGAGCAAGCCAGAATGGGGCATCAATGTTTCCAAGAAACACCTGCCGGCGCTTGAAATGTACGCCTTTGAGCATTCTGTCGAGCGCTTGATCCAACAAAGCGGCTAACAAACAACGGACACCCCCGGGCTTGAAGGTATGTTAGTGAGCGTCTTACGCATCGGCTCAGCTATTCGTAGCCCGGCGGCGTTTGCCCGCCCTATACTGTGTAGCACAGGGCGGAACCCTTTGCTCGGCGCTGTTTCATCGACTTATCCACAGCGCCAATTACTATTAATGAAAGACAATTACCAATAGCTTCAGAGTAACTATAAGTGGCTCGGCTGCGACCGCCCGTTGCCGCGCCAGCCTGAACGTTAGCCGAAACGATGGGGGCAAGAAAACAACGAGTTCTTGGGTAAGTTTGTACTGATGGGAAAGATCGAAAAAACTCTTCAAAAGATCCTACGCGGAGCGTCCGATGCAAATGTTTCGTTCAAGGATTTATGCAATCTTCTCAAGCGCCTTGGTTTTTCAGAACGGGTTCGTGGAGATCATTTCATATTCACGAAGGCTGACGTAGAAGAGATTCTTAATCTACAGCCAATTGGCGCAAATGCCAAAGTGTATCAGGTAAAGCAAGTTCGCAACATCATCCTGAAATACAATCTCGGTGAATCCTATGTCGATTAAATATGAAATCATCATCTACTGGAGCGCGGAAGATAACGCGTATATCGCGGAAGTACCAGAGTTACCGGGATGCATGGCGGATGGTGAGAGTTATAAAAAGGCTTTGGAGAACGCCGAGATTATAATACAAGAATGGATGGAAACAG
The DNA here is from genome assembly GCA_963698355.1 of uncultured Gammaproteobacteria bacterium. Classification (GTDB taxonomy): domain Bacteria; phylum Pseudomonadota; class Gammaproteobacteria; order Chromatiales; family Chromatiaceae; genus Thiodictyon. Next base: position 9,816 of record CAVOQO010000078.1, read on the forward strand.
CTCGGGATCTCGGCCGGCAAATACCAGAGCCTCGCGGAAAGCTAATGTACGCCTAACATGCGGCTAAACTCCGAAGCTGGCCAAACAGCGGCCAGCTCGGGTAAGCCTGTTCGTTAGGTGGCCATCGTTCCACGCATGAACCGGGGAGAGCCGAAACAATTGTTCAAGGAAGACGGGCAGATGGATTTCGAGATCCAGATCTTGCTCGGGGCCTGCCATTATGGGGCGGCCGATGCCGGCGAGATCCTCGCAACCGTGCAGCGGATCCCCTCCGGCGACTGCGAGCGGTGGTACCAGGAGTGGCTCGCGATCGCCGGGCGCTTGGAAGGGATCGCCTCGGAGAGCGCGGCGTCGGGCAACGCCGTCAGCGCGAGGAGGGCCTTTCTGCGCGCTGCCACGTACTTCTCGGCGTCTACCACCTTCCTTGACGGGACGGGAGACCCGGCCCGAAGCCTATCTGCCTGGACGAGGCACCTGGCGTGCTGGGAATCGTTCTGCTTGCGATTGGATCCGCCCGTCGAAAAGGTGGCCATCCCCTACGACGGCACCGCAATGCCGGGGTATTTCTTTCGGCCCGACGATTCCGCGGGCCCCTGGGCCACGATCATCTTCAACAACGGCAGCGACGGCGCCACCTGCGGGATGTGGTCGGGCGGTGTCGCCGCGGCGCTTGAAAGAGGATACGCCGCGCTGGTCTTCGACGGCCCCGGCCAGAATGCGATGCTGTGGTTGCAGAAGATCCCGTTTCGAAACGACTGGGAGAGGGTCATCACGCCGGTCGTCGACTTCCTGCTTCAGCGGCAAGACGTCGATGCGAGTCGGATCGCGCTTTCCGGAATCAGCCAGGGAGGCTACTGGATTCTCCGTGCCCTGGCCTTCGAGCACCGGATTGCGGCCGGTATCGCAGACCCGGCCGTGATGGACGTGTCCGCGTCGTTCTTGCGGGAGCTTCCAGAAGAGATGCGCGATCTCCTCGACGCGGGACGGGAGCCGGAGTTCAATGAGGCGATGGAGGAGGGTCTGCGGCAGGCCGGTGCGGGGGCCCGACAGGTGGTCGAGTGGCGCATGAGGCCGTACAAGGCAGCGAGTTTCTATCATCAGTACAGGATGGTGCAGCGCTACAACGTGCGCGACGTTGTCCACCAGATCCGGTGCCCCATGTTTATCGCCGACCCGGATGACGAGCAGTTCTGGCCGGGGCAGTCCACCGAGGTCTATCAGGCGTTGCGCTGTCCCAAGACTCTCGTCCGGTTCACCGCGGACGAGGGGGCCAACTGGCACTGCGAGCCGAAGGCGCGTGGCTTGTACGACCAGCGCCTGTTCGATTGGCTCGCCACGGTTCTTCCCGCACACTTGTAGGTGTTCTCGGGGCAACTCGCCGCGAGGGCGTGACCCGATAAAGCCCGCGAGGTCTCTTCGGGCGAGCTCCGGTCGCGGTATCAGCCTGATGGGGCGGGCCTACCCGCACCCGCGCCGTATCTTCTTGGACCGCCGAACCGCTTAACGAACCGCAACCATCCTACGGACACCCCGAGCTCCGACATGCCCGAAACCAACCCCGAAATCGACGAAACCCTTCCGGACACCCCAATCGCCAACGATATCCACGCGGAGCTGTGCGACATCCTGAAGGGCCGCGAGCAGGAGGTCCTCAAGCTCCTGAGGTATCAGGATTACATGGGAATCATCACGCCGCTGCAGGAGGAGCTGGTGAAGCTACAGGAGTGGGTCAGGGAGAACGGGCTCAAGATCATGGTGATCTTCGAGGGCCGGGATGCGGCCGGAAAGGGCGGCACCATCAAGCGCTTCATGGAGTTCCTGAATCCCCGCATTTGCCAGGTAGTGGCACTGGACAAGCCCACCGAGAAGGAGCAGGGCCAGTGGTATTTCCAGCGCTACGTCCCCCATCTCCCGGGCCGCGGGGAAATCGCCTTCTTCGACCGGAGCTGGTACAACCGGGCCGTCGTGGAACGGGTGATGGGCTTCTGCACGGAGGAGCAGGTTGAGGACTTCTACCACACCGTCCCTGAATTCGAGCGCATGCTGGTGCGCTCGGGCATCCACGTCAACAAGTTCTGGTTCTCGGTTAGCCGGCAGGCCCAGGAGAAGCGGTTCGCCTCGCGCGAGACCGATCTGCGCAAGACCTGGAAGCTGAGCCCGGTGGATCAGGAGTCCCGGGACAAATGGGACAGATTCACCCGCGCCAAAGAGGACATGTTCCGGCACACCTCCATCCCGGAGGCGCCCTGGATGATCTTCAAATCGGACAACAAGAAGCAGGCACGCCTCAACAGCATCCGGTACTTCCTGAGCCAGTTTGATTACGCAGGCAAAAACGTGGCAATCCTCGATTATGACCGAGCCATCGTCCGAACCGTCGAGGAGGAGATGGGTATCGACTGAGACGCGATGACCCCTGCGTCTACCCCGCTACGCCCCGAGTCCTTCGCGACGCAAGCCGCCGAAGGGGAGGGCCTAGCCGGACTGGTCTGCGCCTCAGTGCACACTGACGCCCGACTCGCGCTGGTCGATGTAGGCGATCAGCTCGTCGACCTTGGCGCTCTTCGATGGATCGATGCGCTTGGCCTCCTCCAGCGAGGCGCGGGCGAGGGCGTAGTCGGCGCCATGGAGGTAGGCGATGGCCATGCCGATGAATGCGTCGGCATTGTTGCCGTCCTGCATGATCGCCGTACGGAAGGCCTCGATCGCCTCGACGTTCTCCTGCTTAATTAGCAGTGCCCCACCCAGGCGGGTGTAGGCCAGGGATGACCCCGGATTGGTCGCTGTCGCCTGGCGGAACAGGGCCAGCCCGGCGTCGATATCGCCGGCCTTGAGCCTGGCCTCGCCCTCCTGGATCAGACCCGTGGCATCGCCCGCCGCGGCCGCGATTCCGAGCGCCAGACAGAGGACGAGTGAGAGGGCGGCTTTGGACTTGGTCATGGTGTGATACTCGGTCAATGGATGCGCGGACCTGGGCCGCCGGTGCGCGGCGACCTCAACAAAAAGGCCGCGCCCGCATGGCGGGTGCGGCCCTAGGGCTCGACCGGGGACTTTATTTCAGGGCGCCCTTGCCGTAGCGCGCCTCGAAGCCTGCACGCACCTTGTCGATGGCCTCCTTGTTCATGCCATTGAAGTACCAGTCATGCCCCTCGATGGGCCTGAAGTACTTGTCCAGCATGGCGGTGGCGAACTCCTCGTTGCCGTCCTTCGCGACCACGACCTCCTTGAGCTCCGGGATCCACACGAAGTAGGTGTGCTTGGCCACGTCATAGATGCCGTTCCACCACGTATAGTCCGGGCCGCTCATCGAGGCGCCGTGGCGGGCGCGGCGGCCCTCGTGGTGCCAGATCTCCCACCAGGTCCACTCGATCTTCTCGTCGAAGGGCGCCGGGGTCGTGTAGCCCTTCTCCTTGAGCTCAGCCATGACCGCGGCGATGGGCTTGGCGAACTTATCGTTGTAAAGCGCGACGACGGCGTCGAACTGGTCGTAGTGCCCCTCGATGACGCTGGTGGCATGGCAGCCGAAGCACACCTTCTCCATCTTGGCGCGGCGGTCTTTCCAGGTCAGGACCTCGACCACCTTGGAGCCCTTGGCCTCGTCGCCGACCTTGGGAATCTCCTTGCCCTCGGGTACGTCGAACTCGTTGCCGTCTTCGAGCTTGACCAGATTGATCTTTGCGGAGATGGGCGGACGCAGGGTCCAGGAGATGCGCTCGCCGACGTTGTGGGTCTTGCCGATGCCCGGGCCGGCGCTCATGTGGCAGGTGGCGCAGGTGGGGGCGGCGGAGTAGTCCACGCCCGCGACCCACTTGTCGGAGTCCAGATTCATCTCGTGAATCTGAGCGCGATAGATGATGCCGTGCTTGGACTCGTTGTAGACCTCGATCTGGGGGTGGTCAGGTCCCACATGGCACTTGCCGCAGGTGTCCGGGGTGCGGGCCTGGGCGCGCGAAAAGCGATGCCGGCCATGACAAGCGGTGCAGGAGCCCCAGGATCCGTCCGGGTTGACGCGGCCGATGCCGGTGTTCGGCCAGCTGCCCGGCAGCGGGCGGCCCTTGTTCTTGCCCTCGGTCTCGAACTGCAGCTCGCCACCGTGGCACTGGCGGCAACCGGCGTTCACGACCTCTGGACCGCCGACGACCTCACCAAGGAGATTATCCAGGGACGCCAGGATCTGACCGGCCTTGGCGTGGTGGGAGCCGTCCATCTCCTGGAACTCGGTTTCGTGGCACTTCGAGCAGTCTTTGGGACTAACCACGATGGAGATCAGGGCGTCCTCATGCTTGAAGGCGTCCAGCTCCCCCTCCTTGGCCTGGTGGCAGTCCAGGCAGGTAACGCCGTTCTGCCCGTGCTGGCTGTTGTTCCACTCCCAGTAGAGCCCAGGGCTCTCTGTCATGTGGCAGTCCACGCATTCCTGACCCTTTGGGTCACCCCAATCCACGCCCGCCTTGCCCGCAGGACGCTCGGCCTGGACTGCCGACCCCAAGGCCAGCAGACCGACGCCGATACACAGCTTGGCTAGCTTCGCCGGCCAGCCGACTCGGCTGACTTGCTTCATGGTGCTCTCCTCTCTTGGTAACGGGGCAGTTGCACCGGCCCCACAACGATGCTGACGCGGTGCCGGAGGATCGAAAGACCGGGGCCGGGCCGGCCGGCGCACACAACCAGAAAAAGGTCCGGTCTTTACGCGCGTCCGCAACGGTGCCCGGCAGGTGCCGCCGCGGCCTTGATCCTCCTCAAGAACGGCGGCGCATGGATGCCCCATTGATCCAGGTCAACTCGGGCGCGGTTTAAGCCGCTACTTGCCGCGCCATTGGATGCTGTAGAGGTCGTGGCGGCGGTCGCGCAGGTTCTGCACCGTGCCGCTGTTGCGCGCCATGTGCAGGGTCTCCGGACGCAGGTCGGCGAAGGCCACCATCTCCACGTTGGGGGTGGTGTCCGCGGCCACTCCGTCGCGCGCGAAGGGGAAGTCGCAGGGGGTCAGGATGCAGCTCTGGGCGTACTGGATGTCCATGTTGTGCCACACCGGGCAGGTTGCCCACGTTGCCCGACATCACCACGTAGAACTGGTTCTCGACCGCGCGCGCCTGGCAGCAGTAGCGCACCCGCAGATAGGACTGGCGCTCGTCGGTGCAGAAGGGCACGAACAGGATCTGTGCGCCCTGATCGGCCAGGTGGCGTGCCAGCTCCGGGAACTCGGCGTCGTAGCAGATCAGCACGCCGATGGGGCCGCAATCGGTCTCGATCGCGTTGCATGTGCTGCCGCCCTCGATGTTCCACCAGTACACCTCGTTGGGGGTGGGGTGGATCTTGGGCTGCTCGTGCACGGCGCCGTCGCGCAGGAAGACATAGGCGATGTTCTCCACCCGGCCGCTCGGCATGCGCGTCGGGTGGGAGCCGCCGATGATGTTGATGTTGTAACGGATGGCCATGTCGCGCAGTGCATCCTTGAACTGCGGCGTGTGCAGGCTCAGGGCCTCGATGGATTCGGCAGGGTTGAGCTGTTGGTCCTCGATGGAGAGCACCTGGAGGACGAACATCTCTGGGAAGACGACGAAGTCGCCCTTGTAGTCCGCGACCACGTCGACGAAGTATTCGATGAAGCCGAGGAATTCATCGAAAGACTTTACACGGCGCTGCATGTATTGCACCGTGCCGACCCGGACGGTGTCGGGCAGCCGGCCGCCGTAGCGCTTCTCGCGACCGAGAGGCAGGTCCTGCGGCACCTTGGGGTTGCGCCACACCAGGTGGACGCCGTAGCCGAGGGACTGCTGGTCGACATTGAGGTAGTGCGGGATCACCCCGATCACCTCGAAGCCGTTGCGGAGCTGAAAGGACAGCACCGGGTCGCGCTGGTTGCGGCTGACAATCTGCTCCACGTAGTTTTCGGCGGTGCCGAACCGCTTGATGCGCCGCGCGAGCGTCGGCAGGCGGCCGCCGAACACGATGCCCTTGAGTCGCAGATCCTGGCACAGCGCCTTACGCTGGTTGTACAGGCGCTGTCCAATTCGGTAGCCGCGGTAATCGGGGTCGACGCAGACCTCCATGCCGTACAGCCAATCACCATGTGGGTCGTGACGCGACGCGTACCCGTTGCCGGTGATCTCGGTCCAGGTGTGGGGCTTCAGTCCGACGGCCTCGCTCACGCGGAAGGTGGCGCAGTGGCCCACGACTTGCTGGTCCACCAGGGCGACGAATTGACCTTCGGGGAAATTGTTGATCTGGCCGGTGACTTGGCCTTCGGTGAGTGCGGTCATCCCTGAGTCGTGGTAGACCCTCGCGTTGAGGGCCGCGATCGCCGGCACATCGCGCCGGGTGGCGTTACGCACGATCAAACGGCTGCGCGGGTTGGAGAGTGCGTTGGGAGATTGTTCTGGGGTCATCTTGGCGGGCCACGCAGGGTTGGATGGAATCACTCAGGTGGCCCAGTCTAGCCGCCTGAACGGCCGGGTCCAGAGGGTCGTGTGGATTACTCGGCGGCGCTCGTAGGCATTGGCCTGGATTCGGCGGCCCACCGACAAGAGCGTGTTTGGGGGGGTGCCCAGGCTTTCTGGAAACCTGAACATTCCTTCACTTGACCACGGCCGGGGGGCTGGTGCATCTAAACGACCGCTCGCGCAGGACGGCCCGGCGTGGTCCGGGACTCGAGGCGCAGCCAGCAAAATCGGAAGCAGATACGGGGGCCGTTCATGATCGAGGTTCGGGAGCTCAGTCGGAGTTATGGCGGGCTCAGGGCCGTGGCGGGGGTGTCCTTCGACATCGGCCACGGCGAGATCGTCGGACTGCTCGGCCACAACGGGGCCGGCAAGACCACCATCATGAAGATGCTGACCGGCTACCTGGAGCCGAGCAGCGGAAGCATTCGGATCGACGGGCTGGACCTGGCGGAGCAGCGCCGGGAGGCACAGCGGCGCATCGGCTATCTGCCGGAGAACTGTCCGCTGTACCCCGAGATGACAGTGCTGGACTCCCTGGAATACCAGGCGGTCCTGCACGGCATCCCGGTCACTGCGCGCCCGGCCGCCATCCGCCAGGCCGTCGAGCGCACCGCCCTGGGCCCCAAGGCGGCTGCCCTGGTGAGCACCCTGTCCCGGGGCTACCGGCAGCGGCTGGGGGTGGCCCAGGCCATCCTGCACTCACCCAAGATCCTGATTCTGGACGAGCCCACCAACGGGCTCGATCCCACCCAGATCCAGCACATGCGCGACCTGATCCGCGAGCTGGCGCGGGACGCCACCGTGATGGTCTCCACCCACATCCTGCAGGAGGTGGAGGCGGTGTGCGGCCGGGTCCTGATCATGCGCAATGGGCGCCTGGCACTCGACAGTCAGCTGGACGCCGTCGGGCGCAATCCGCGCCTGCTGGTGACCCTGGACCGTACCCCGGCCGAAGCGGAGCCCAAGCTCGCCGCGGTCCCCGGGATCGCGGGCGTGACCCTGATCGCGGACGACGGTGAGCGCCGCTGCTTCGCGCTCCAGATTCCGGACCCCCGGGCGGCCGCGCCGGCGGTGGCGCGTGCCGTGACGGCGCTCGGTTGGGACCTCTACGAGCTGGAGCCGGAGCGCCGCGACCTGGAGGCCTTGTTCGGGGCCATCTCCGGGGCGGGCGCCACCTCCGACGAGGGGGACGAGCCGGCGACGGCTGCGACCGGCCTCACCCGGGAGGCGGCCCATGTCTAACACCCTCCAGATCGCGCGCAAGGAGCTCGTTGGATTCTTCGCCTCGCCGGTGGCCTATATCTTCATCGGGGCCTTTCTGGCGGTGTGCCTGTTCGTGTTCTTCTGGGTCGATGCCTTCTTCGCCCGCAATATCGCGGACGTTCGGCCGCTGTTCGAGTGGATGCCGGTCCTGCTCATCTTCCTGACGGCGGCGCTCACCATGCGGTCGTGGAGCGAGGAGCGACGCGCCGGAACCCTGGAAGGGCTCATGACGCTGCCCGTGCCCACCTGGCGCCTGGTGGCCGGCAAGTTCCTGGCGGCACTGTCACTGCTTGCCATCGCCCTGGCGCTCACTCTGCCCCTGCCGATCACGGTGTCGCTGCTCGGGCCGCTCGACTGGGGCCCGGTGGTCGGGGCCTACCTCGCCACCCTGTTGCTCGGTGCCGCCTACATCGCCATCGGGCTCTTCGTCTCCGCCCGCACGGACAACCCCATCGTGGCCCTGATCGGCGCCGTGCTGCTGTGTGCGGTCTTCTACCTGCTGGGGTCCGAGGCACTCACCCAGCTGGTGGGTCACCGGGGCGGCGAGATCCTGCGGCTGCTCGGCAGCGGCTCGCGCTTCGACTCCATCACCCGGGGCGTGATCGACCTGCGCGACCTCTACTACTACCTGAGCATCGTCGGAACCTTCCTGGCCCTGACCGTGTTCAGCCTGGAGCGCCTGCGCTGGGCGGCGGACAGTGACAGGCCCGTGAACCATCGCCGTCTGGCCCTGATCACCGGCCTCTTGGCCGCTAACCTATTGGCGGCCAACCTGTGGCTGCAGCCGCTGGCCGGCGCCAGGGCGGACCTTACCCAGGGCCGGCTTTACACCCTTTCCGACGCCACCCGCACCTATCTGAGCCAGCTCCAGGAGCCGCTCCTGATCCGCGGCTATTTCAGCGCCCAGACCCATCCCCTGCTGGCCCCCCTGGTCCCCCAGATCCGCGACCTGCTGCGGGAGTACGAGGTGGCCGGAAACGGCAAGGTGCGGGTCGAGGTGGTCGACCCGGCGGACCACCCGGACCTCGAGCGCGAGGCGGCGGAGCAGTACGGGATCCACCCGGTGGCCTTCCAGACCGCGAGCAAGTACCAGGCGGGGGTGGTGAACTCCTATTTCGACCTGGTGGTGAAGTACGGCGACCAGTTCGAGCACCTGGGATTCCAGGACCTGATCGACGTCAAGGTCCAGGGCGAGACGGACCTGGACGTGCGGCTGCGCAATCCGGAGTACGACATCACCCGGTCCATCAAGAAGGTGCTGTACGGGTATCAGGGGGGCGGGGACCTGTTCGAGGGCCTTCCCAACCCGGTTCGGCTGCACGCCTTCGTGTCCGACCCAAAGGTCCTGCCGGAGCCCCTTCCGGCGTTGCGGACCGACCTGGAATCCGTGCTCAAGGAGCTCGAGTCCAAGTCGGGCGGGCGCTTCAGTTTCGAGATACAGGATCCCAGCGCGGACCCGGCGCTGGCGAAGGAGATCGCGGAGCGCTTCGGCTTCCAGCCCCTGGTGATCGGGCTGCTGGACCCGACGCCCTTCTATTTCTACCTGGCGCTGGAATCCGGTGACCGGGCGGAGTCGGTCCCGCTGCCCGAGTCCCTGGACAAGGCGGGCCTGGAGCGGGCCATCGAGGCCGGAATCAAACGCTTTGCGCCCGGTGTGCTGCGCACCCTGGCGGTCTACGCCCCCCCGGCGGCACCGACCCAGTTCGGCATGCCGGGTCAGGGGTCTCCGTACGGCTTGCTCCAGGAGAGCCTGGGCCAGGGCTTCAACCTGAGGGACACCGACCTCGCGTCCGGCCAGGTGCCCGAGGAGGCCGACCTGCTTCTGGTGCTGGGGCCTGAGGGGCTCGACACCAAGCAGCAGTTCGCCGTCGACCAGTTCCTGATGCAGGGCGGCACCGTGGTGGTCGCGGCCTCCAGTTTCCACATGGACCTGGGCGGCGGCACCATCACCGCCCGGCCTCAACCGACCGGGCTGGAGGACTGGCTGGAGCACAATGGGCTGGGGCTTGCCCCATCGCTGGTGCTCGACCCCCAGAACACCCCCTTCCCGATCCCCGTGCAGCGCGACATCGGCGGCTTCACGGTCGAGGAGATCCAGACTCTGGACTACCCGTACTTCCCCGACGTGCGTTCGGACGGTCTGAACGCCAATTCCGGCATCACATCCAACCTGGGTCAGATCACCATGAACTGGTCCTCCCCCGTCCAGGTGAACCGGGAGGGGCAGGGAGGGCGCACCCTGACCCGGCTGATCGAGAGCTCCGAGCGCGCCTGGACCAGCGACTCCACCGACATGCAGCCGGACTTTACGGCTCACGGCAGCATGGGCTTCCCGCGCGGCGACGACGTCGGTCGCAAGCTGTTGGCGGTGGCGGTGGAGGGCCGCTTCACCTCGGCCTTCGCGGGCAAGCCATCGCCCCTGCTGCCCGAGCCCAAGCCCGAATCGGGGGACTCGGCCAAGGCGGCGGGAGAGGCGGCTGCGAAGGCGGATCCGGCACCGGACGAGCCGGCGTCGGAGGGCGCAGATCCGGACGATCCGGCTGGGTCCGATGAGTCCGGGGAGGAATCGGAGGGTGCGAAGAAGCCCGTGATTTCGGGCGTGATCGAGAGCTCGCCGGCCTCCGCACGGCTGATCCTCATCGGATCCGCCGCATTCGCCACTGACACGGCCATCAGCCTGGCTACCGAGGCGACCCAGAGCCGCTATCTCAAACCGGTGGAGCTGATCCAGAACGCGGTGGAATGGTCCCTGGAGGACCGCGGTCTGCTGGCGCTGCGCGGTCGCGGCCAGTTCAGCCGGCTGCTCGAGCCGGTGAGCCGCGAGGGGCGCATGTTCTACGAGTACCTGAACTACGGTCTCGCCCTGGCGGGCGTGCTGTTCCTGTACTGGCTGGCCCGGCGGCGCCGTGCGCGGCGCGCCGAGGCCCAGGCCCGATACCTGTTGCCGGCGGAGGCTTGAGCGATGGAACAGACCGCAACCCTGAATCCGGTCCCGGCTTCGAAGGGGTCCAACGCCTGGCTCGAGGCGCTGCGCACGCCGCTCGCGTTGGGACTCGCGGCGCTGCTTGGGGTTCAACTCCTGGCCGCCATCGCGCTCTCCCTGGGCGGCCGCGGCTCCCTGGTTCCCGCCGCGCTCGACAGTCTCGTTGCTTTCCTTCGATCCGGCGGCCATCACCGCGATCCGTATCGCGGGCTCGGATGGGAGTGGGGTGACCCTGACCCGAGGTGACAAGGGCTGGCTCATCGCGGACCTTGGGGACTTCCCCGCCGACGGGGCCAAGGCCGACGCGCTGGTCGAGAAGCTCGCGGGCCTCAAGCGCCCGCTCCCCGTCGGCACCAGCGCCGAATCGCTCAAGCGCCACAAGGTCGCGGACGACGGTTTCGAGCGCAAGGTGACCCTGGAGTCGGGTGACGCCGCGGTCGCGACCCTGCTGCTTGGGGACTCGCCCGGGTTCCGCCGGATTTTTGCCCGGCCCGCGGGCGATGCGGCGGTCTACGATCTGGACCTCGCGCTGTTCGATGTCTCCAATCGCACGGACGACTGGCTCGACCGCACCAACCTTCGCCTGGGCCGCGAGGAGATCCAACGCGTCTCGACCTCCGACTGGACTCTGGTCAAGGGCGAGGACGGCTGGCAGCTGCAGGGGTCGGAGCAGGCGCCCGATCGGAGCGCGGTCGACGATCTGCTCTCCCGGATCTCCAACCTGGGCTACCGGGGCGTGCTGGGCACCGAGGACAAGCCGGAATACAACCAGGGGAGCCCGATCCTGGAGATGGAGGTCGCCCTCGTGAAGGGCGAGACCCGCAAATACCGGATCTCCCAGGTCAAGGACGGCCAGGACTTCGTGCTCAAGGCGTCCGACCGCCCCTGGTACTTCAAGCTCTCGGAGTTCGACCTGGAGGGGCTCAAGGACCTGGACCGCAACAAGCTCGCCGGGCTCCAGAAACCGGAACAGGCCGCCGAACCCGCGGAGCCCCCGCCCGCGGATGCCTCCGGCGGCGAGACCGGGGTGGGCAAGCCCGGGCAGTCTAAGGCTGAGAACCCAGCCGGCGCGGGCGAGGTTGGTGCGGGACCGAAAACTGCCCAGCCGGATGAATCCGCCCAGCCTGTCCCTGCAGGCGAGTGAAGCACTGCGGCTGGCGCGGACCGCTCAGTTCTGCGCCCGCTCTCGCTTCACGCGCTCGATCGACTTGGATCGGGCGAATCGCTGGTAGGTCCACTGCTTCTCGTAGGCCCGCTCAAGGGTGTACAGGAGCGAATTCATCATCCGCTGGCGAAGGACCAAAGCGTCGGTGCGGAGAACCTCCTTGCCGCCTTCCTCAAAGAACAGCAGGGCGGGTAGCGCAGAAAAGCCGGTTTCGGCATACCAGGCCGCCGGCGTGGCCCGCGTGCCGGCGGGCGTTACCACGGGGGTCGTCGCTTCACCCGCGTCGAGCCGGACGACCTCGAAGCGTCCGAGCAGCTCACGCACCTCGGGCAGGGCCAGAACATCGTCATGCAGGGTCTCGCAGTCCCCGCACCCCGTGCCCTCGAAGATCACCAGGAGCGGACGCTGCGCGGGGATTCGGCTGCGGTCCAGGGCATAGGGCGGCGGGCTGAACAGTGGATCCGGACGCAGGCGGTAGGCGGACCCCTCCTGGGCGGCGGCCGCCTTGCGTGTCGCCACATAGTCGCGGAAGGACGCCTGTTGGTAATGGCCGCCGATCAGGTAGTCGAGCACCATCCCGAAGCCCTCGGGCGAGTGGTACCCGACACCGCGATAGAGCAGCCTGCCGCCATCGCCGTAGAAAAGCAGCGTGGGTGCGAATCCTGCCCCCTCGCGCTCGGCGAATCCTTTGACGCGCAGCGCGGCGCCGCGCGGGTCGACCATCTCCGCGTCGCTGAAGATTTCCAGACCGATGGCGTCGAAATGGTCCTGCACCTGCGCCGCCAGGCGCGAGTCGCCGAGGCTCTTCCGGATGAACTCCGCGCAGTAGGAGCATCCCTCGGTGGTAAACAGGACCATCAGTCCTACCTTCCCCGCGCTAGCGGCCTCTTCCATGTCCTCCTGGAGGTCCAGGAAACTCTCCTTGAACCACGCCGGGTATCCGATGTGCATGAGCTGCGCGTCATCGAAATCGCCCGCCTTGGGCGACATGCCGGTGGCGAGTGCAAGGGTGGCGAGCAGGATCAGGGAATAGCGGAATTGGCTGGGCATGGTTCTGTACCTGCATCGGTGGTCCCCGGCCCGGCCGGGGACCACCCTCTGAGTGTCACCGGGTATCATTTGGTCGGGGCCTTTGCCGCGTCGACGTAGCTCGCGGCGGTGGGTCCGGTTCCGGTTACCTGGACAACCGCCTCGCCGTCCGGCGTGACGACGAAGTGGGGGAGCCCCGCCGGTTCCGTGTAGAAGCTGCCGGGCTGCAATGCAGTGAGCTTGTCGGGATCATAGGTCTCACCCCAGCCGATATACCAGGTTCCCGAGAGCACCGTGTAGGTCCGGTCGTCTGGATGGCTGTGCGCCTGAACGATACGGCCGGCGGGAAACTTGACCCGGTAGGTGTAAGGCCCCGATTCCCTTTCGTTACCAAGGATCCGCGCCAACCGGAGTCCGGGCACACGCGGGTTGTCGACCCATTCGAACTGGTCGGGTGACAGCATCAGGGCGGTCGCGGGCGCGTCGCCGGCGGCGACGATTAGCGGAGCCAGCAAGGCGCTGGCGCAAAGGGAGAAGTGTGAGACTGCGTTCGCTGCGTTCATTCGAGCCTCCACGATGGTCCAGTTGAGTTGGATGGCGCCCATTGATTGGGGGCCCTCCAAGGATGAGCAAAGCACAGCGCACATAGGACGTCCCCAGGAAAAGCCGATCCTTTTCCGCTCCTTTGGCGCCGAGACGTGGCCGAGGTCCGGAATAAGCGTCAGGGGTCGCCTCGTCCGCGACCCGCTTCCTTTGTGGAAAGGCGTTGCGGCCATGGTTGGCGAGCGGGGCCCGATACGGTCGCAGGTACCATTGAGCCGAGGGCGAATGCCCTCCCGCACCTCAATCAGGCAGCCCGGCCGTGCGCAGGTCGTTTAGCAGGCGTTCGCGATAGGCGGGATCCCGGATCGGAAGTGCCCGTTCGACCTGTGCCGTCGTGAAGTCGGGATCGAGCGCGAGGATCTCCTGACCCTCCCAGCGCGCGTCGTCCGTGCGGCCAGTTGCCGCATAGGCGACAGCAAGCCAGATGCGTTGCAGCTGAAAGCTCGGATTGCTCTCCACGGCGGCCTCGAGATCGGCGAGCGCCTCGTCGAGCTCCTCACGTGAGTAGTGAAGTGCGCCGCGTACCAAACGGTAGACTGCGGGTACGCGCGGGTTGAGGATCACCGCGCGCTGCATGCTCGCGAGCCCTTCCTTGGGCCGACCGGCAAAGTGGAGGATCCAGGCGAGCAGGGCATGGGCATCGGCGTAGCTGGGCTTGATCGAGAGGGCATGCTCGGCATTGCGGATTGCCGCCTCGTAATTGCGCCTGAACAGCTCGATCTGACTATCGACGAAGTAGATCTGGGGCACCGAGGGGTCCAGGCGGCGCGCCTTCTCCGTCAACTCCTCCGCCAGGGCGAGCGCGTCGCGTGCCGTCAGGTCCCAGCCATCCGCGGCGTCACGCGAGTACACCAGCGCGAGCCCGGCGTAGGCACGGGCGAAGCCAGGATCGATCGCAATCGCCCGCTCGTAGTATTGGATGGCCAACCGGGACTCTTCCTCGGAGCGCCTGCCATAATGGTCGAGACCCTGGAGAAAGGCGTCGTAAGCCTGCACGCTCGCCAGGCGGTCGCGTGCCAGACGTGACCGATCGGTCGGCCCGATCTCCACCTCCAGTGCCGCGACGATCCGCCAGGCGATCTCATCCTGGATCTCGAAGATGTCGTCCATCTCCCGGTCATAGCGTTCCCCCCACAGATTGGCCGCCCATTTGCCGTCGATTAGGCCAACGTTGATCCGTATCCTGTCGGAGGACCGTTGCACGCTGCCCCTGAGCAGATAGTCGACCCCGAGCTCCCGGGCGACGGTCTTTTCGTTCTTGGAACTGCCCTTGTAGGCCAGGGTGGAGTTGCGGGCGATCACGCGCAGGCCGGAGAGCTTTGAGAGGTCGGTGATTAGGTCCTCGGTGATGCCGTCGGCGAAGTACTCATTCTTCGGGTCGGCGCCCACGTTCTCGAACGGGAGCACGGCGATACCCGGCCTGTGCTCAGGGTCCTGAGCCTCTGTGGGAGGCGCCGGCGCCTTGTTCTCACTTGGTCGTAGCCACAGCAGTCCCGTCGCGGCCAATAACAGCAGAGTGGACAGCACGCCGACCGAGCCCTTCCACCGTGACGACGTCTTCGGCGTCGGCTTCGACGGCACATGGCGGTCGACCCCAGCAATCAGTCGGTAGCCGCTCTTAGAGACAGTCTCGATGTAGCGAGGGTGTCTGGCCGAGTCGCCGAGGGCCTTGCGGAGCTTGATGATGGTGCCGGTCACCGCGTCGGTGGTCACCACCAGGCCGGGCCACGCCTGGGCCTCGAGCTCTTCGCGTGAGACCACGTTGCCCGGTTGCTCGGCGAGCAGACAAAGCACCTGCATGACCTTAGGCTCGAGCTTGACCGTCTCGGCCCCTCGCCGGATCTCGTTGGCGCGCGCATCGACGCGCGATTGGCCCACCGAAAAAGGCGCACTGGACAAAGCGGCCGCGACTGGCTCCAGGTTCATTCCCAGGTGTATCCCCGACGTCGTCCCCAGCAGCTCGATCGTATTGGCCGGGCGGCAGGCCGGAGGCTATAAGGGGTCCCAAGCGCCGGCGCGGCCCATGCCTCCGCTCAGGCAGAGTATCAGGAAACTTACGATGGCAACGGCCACACTGCGCTTCTACGCGGAGCTGAACGACTTCCTGCCGGTGCCGCGGCGTCAGCGGGACTGGACCCTGGCCTTTGCGCCCCCGGTCCCGGCACGCCACCTGATCGAGACCTGCGGAGTACCTCACACAGAGGTGGAGCTGATCCTCCGAGACGGCGAGTCCATCGGCCTGGAGACGCCGGTGGCAGAGGGCGATCGGTTGGCGGTCTATCCCATGTTCGAGGCCTTCGACGTGCGGCCCCTGCTGCGCCTGCGCCCGCGTCCCCTGCGGCGGCCGCGCTTTCTTGCCGACGCCCATCTGGGCGCCCTGGCGCGGCGCCTGCGCATGCTCGGGTTCGACACACTCTGGCACAACGACCTGGGCGACGGGCCGCTGGCTCGACTCGCGGCCGATGAGCATCGCATCCTGCTCACCCGCGACCGGCAGCTCCTGATGCGCCGGGAGGTTACGCATGGCTGTTACCTACGTTCCAGCTCCTTGCGTGCCCAGCTCGACGAGCTGGTCCGCCGCCTCGATCTGTGCGCCGAGATCGCGCCCTTCACGCGCTGCACGGTCTGCAACGGAACGCTCATGGGCGCGGAGCCGGCGGACCTCCAGTCGGCCGTCCCTCCTGCCGTCTACCGCCGTCATCGGGAGTACTGGAGGTGTGGCAGCTGCGGCAGGCTCTACTGGAGGGGCAGCCATTGGGTGGCCATGCGGCGCCAGATCGAGTCCATTTGCCCCTCCCTGTCGATCTAATCCCGGTTCCTTGCGACTGGTGCGAACCCTATCGACGATTTCCGCAGCGGATGGAACCGGGAAAACGACGCCTCCGCAAACGAGGCGCTCAAGATGGCGGAGCGGGCTGTCGTCCTGGACGAGACCCTCCCCCAGGCACACTTCGCGCTCGGGTTTGTCTATCTCTACGGTCAGGCAAGACACGAGGACGCCATTGGAAAAGCCTCCAGCCCCAGATCAATGACTTCAACCGCTGCCGGCCAGGGAGAGCGAACGCGAAGGCCGGTAGTCCCCGGTAGCCGTCGGCGCGGGCGTGGGCCCGGAGTGGCGAAGGGGCGCGAGACCCGAAGCTGCGTAGGGAACATGCAAAGCGCATCCGACACGGCGTCAAGCCACCGTCGAAGGGCTGTGGCGCAGGCCGACCGCCCCCGCAGGGGGCAGGTCGTGCCCAAGCCGCGGCCCGGAGCGGGGCGCAACGGGGCACCAAAGGCTGTCGCCAAGGAGCGAGTCCGTCCGGCGGCAGGAGCCCCCGGACGGATTCACGAGCGACACGCGACACTCCTAGCGGAAAACTACCATCCCATCTCGCCCCGCAAACAACTTGGTCCAGGCTCAGTCCAAATGTCCTGCATTGCCGATTGAGAGAGCCATCGACGGTATTTCCCCGTGCCCCAACGTTTTAGCAACGCGTGCCGTACTGGCTTTAGTCCATTGAGGCCAATACGCCTTTAACAACTCAGGGGTTACTTTGCAGGGTGCCGGCCACCCTCTACAGGGTTACTGCTGCCAGCGTGACGGCCACGAGTTACTCTGCCAGGGGGCGCGGTAGTCCGTGATGGACGGCGTACATCAGGTAGTAGACCGGACCGATGCCTCGGATGCCGAACCAGGCGCCAGAATTGAGCGAGAGGAACAGCAGCCCGAACGCCATCCATACACCGGCGAGAAGCAGTACCGGGCCACCGCAGTACCGGAACGAATCCATTAGCCAATCCTTGTCATTTCTTTCGACCAGCGAGGCATGGTTACGAAGGGATTGGCCACGCGTTTGTGGCATCTCTTTCCTATGGTCGTCTGAAAGGCCACCTTGGGCCGTTTTGGGGGTGGAGAGCGGTTGGGCGCGCGGGTTTGCGCAGGTAGGTGTCAAGCCCGGAGATCAAAGGGCCAGGCGTCGACTCTCCGGACTTCATGAGGCGGGATATTGACGATTGCCGTACCTCCTGAGAACCGGTCCGCCCCCGTCAGGAAGCCGGTCATGGTGAAATCTCAGGAACGCTCGGAAATCAGAGGCAGGACATCCCCGCTATGCTTCTTCACACGCTTGGCCGTCTTCTTCTCTTTGGGGGTCAGTACGGCCTGCTTCTTTGCTTCCCTGTTGGATCGCTGAGACTTAGACATAGTGCTCACTCCTGATCGCATTGTCGTGACATTCGGGGAGAGTCGATCCGGCGATCGGGCCTCCTAATGGATGTGGGACGCCGTTCAGCCGGGTACCGGCGAGCCCAACCAATACGCAGTCGGCTCAATAACTGATACCAAAGGAAGGGTCGCTGGCGTACGAATATTGGCGAGACGGCTGCCTTGCGTCACCGGCCCACCTCTAAAAATAGGGTGCAGGTACTTGTTGCCGCCCTGGCCGGGAAATTGATTGTCGAGCATTCTCGCCGTTGTCCGCGCATTGATCGGCAGGCCGTACTCCAGATAATGCTTTCGCATGTCTCGGTGTCATTCGGATCTGCGGTATATCGTTTCAAGTGCGTATCTCTAGTAACAGGCGAATCAATGGGGTGATAGTAGAACTACCAACAACTGATCAACGATGCCAGACACAGGAAACGTATGCTTCTTAAGCCAAATAGCAAGGCGTACCGTTCGAAAAAGAAAATCCATAGAAGGTCTAGGTCAGGGCCGTCGCTATCGGCGAGATGTGTAGCGTAGCCGCGCCCATGTGGCTCGAACCCTTTCGGTGGCCCCTGGCTCGCTGGGGTGCTGCTTGGTGCGACCAGGAGCACCGGGTCCGTCGGCCTTTTCCTGCCCGGGTGTATGATCTAGGGAGACTCCGGGGGGCCGAGAAGGCCCCGATCACTTCGCCGCAGTCTCGGCGCTCACGCTCGGGCGCCTGGGCCCAGTACTGCGGAGCCTTCGGATCACCGCCACGTGGTGTCCGGTCACGTGGTGCAACTGAAGCCGTTCGCCGAGCGGTTGGGAGAATCGCGTGGGACCAGTGTGGAAGGCGGGCAACTCGAACCTGTTCAGGCCTTGGCGCCGGATTCGGGAACGTTTAACTGGAACCGAGCCCGGCGGCGGCTTCGCGCCCGATGCGTCTTTGGGCGTGGAGCCGCCGTTGCGGGCGGAATTGTTCAGTACGGGTCAGATGGAACAACACGGCGCTCGGCTTGCGTCCGCGCACCGCTTGGCGCCTGGACGCGTGCCGGACCAGCTGCTGCCGCGCCTGGCCGCGAACGAGTGCGTACTGATCGAGACCTGCGACCGGCTGACGGCGGCGATTACAGCAAAACACCGCATCACGCCGGCCGGGGAATGGCTGCTCGACAACCTCTATCTCATCGAAGAACAGATCCGCACCGCGAGGCGGCACCTGCCCAAGGGCTACAGTCGGGAACTGCCCGTCCTGGCGGAGGGTGCTTCGGCCGGGCTGCCACGCGTCTACGACATCGCCCTCGAGACCATCGCTCACGGCGATGGACGGGTGGACCCGGACAGTCTCAGCCGCTTCGTTGCGGCGTACCAGACTGTCACGCCCCTGCGGCTGGGGGAGCTGTGGGCCATCCCCATCATGCTGCGTCTGGCGCTGATCGAAAATCTGCGCCGCGTCGCGGTGGGCATCGCCACCGGCAGGATAGACAGGGATATGGCCGTCGTCTGGGCGGACAAGTTGACGGAGATCGCCCGGCAGGATCCGAAGAACCTGATCCTGGTGATCGCGGACATGGCGCGATCGAGTCCGCCCATGACCACGCCGTTCGTCTCGGAGCTCGCACGCCGCCTGCAGGGACATGGGCCCGCCCTGGCCTTGCCACTGACGTGGATTGAGCAGCAACTGGCCGAGTCGAACCTGAGCATCGAGCGGCTGGTGCGCTCGGGCAACCAGCAGCAGGCGGCCGACCAAGTCTCCATCAGCAACAGCATCGGTAGTCTGCGCCACCTTGCGACGATGGACTGGCGCGAGTTCGTCGAGACCATGAGCGTCGTCGAACGGACCCTGCGCTCGGACCCGGCCGCGGCCTACGCCGAGATGGATTTCGCCAGCCGTGACCGCTACCGCCATGCCGTCGAGGAAGTGGCGAAGGCCAGCGGCCTAGCTGAGGACGCGGTGGCCCATCACGCCATCGGGCTTGCGCAGGCGGGCGCGGGCCGACACGGGGGTGACGACAGAAGGGCGCACGTGGGCTATTACCTGGTCGAGCGCGGTCTGCCCGACCTGGAAGAGATGACGCGGGCGCGCCTTTCCCCCGCCGCGGCGCTCCGGCGCAGGGCAAGCCGATCGCCTCTGGGGCTGTATCTGGGCGCGATCACACTGACAACGGTGCTCCTGGCCGCAGGTCTGTTGGCGGGGGCACGCGCGGATGGTTTGCCCGATTGGGCACTGGCGCCGCTCGGCATCCTCGCCCTGGTGGCCACCGGCCAGCTCGCGGTCGCGCTGGTGAATTGGCTGGCTACGTTGCTCGCCTCGCCCCATCCCTTGCCGCGCATGGATTTCGCCACGGGCATCCCGTCAGCATCGCGTGCCCTAGTGGTAGTCCCGACCATGCTCACCAGCCCGCGCAACGTCGAAAGCCTGGTCGAGGCGCTCGAGGTGCGGTTCCTGGCCAATCGCCACGCGAACCTGCACTTCGGCCTGTTGACCGACTTTGGCGACGCGGTCGAGGAGGCGCTGGCCGCAGACGCGCCGCTGTTGGAACTGGCCCGGGAGCGGATCGAAGCCCTGAATAAACGCTACGCGGGCGGCGGGAACGACGTGTTCTTCTTGTTTCATCGCCCGCGCCGCTGGAACCCCCACGACCGGATCTGGATGGGTTACGAGCGCAAGCGCGGCAAGCTGGCGGACCTGAACGCCCTGCTGCGCGAGGGCACAAGCGACGGCTTTTCCCTGGTGGTCGGCGGGACCGCGGTGCTGGCCGGTGTCAAATACGTGATCACCCTGGACACGGACACCCAATTGCCGCGTGACGCGGCACGGCAGTTGGTCGGCACCATGGCGCACCCGCTGCACCGTCCGGTCAACGACCCGGCCCTCGGGCGGGTCCGCGCGGGCTACGGCATCCTACAGCCACGCGTGAGTGCGGCCCTTCCCGGCACCCGTCAGTCGCGCTACGCGCGCCTGCTGGGCGGCGAGCCGGGCATCGACCCCTATACCCGCGCCGTCTCCGACGTCTATCAGGACCTGTTCGGTGAAGGCTCCTTCATCGGCAAGGGGATCTACGATGTCGACGCCTTCGAGCAGACCCTAAAGGGGCGCTTCCCCGAGAACCGGATCCTCAGCCACGACCTGCTGGAAGGCTGTTACGCCCGCTCCGGGTTGTTGAGCGACGTGCAGTTGTACGAGGAATACCCGGCCCGCTACGAGGCCGACGTCAACCGTCGCCACCGCTGGATCCGCGGCGATTGGCAACTCGCGGGCTGGCTCCTGCCGCGCGTGCCCGGCCCCGGCGGGCGGCGCCTGAAGAACCCGCTCTCGGCGCTGTCGCGCTGGAAGCTGCTCGACAATCTGCGCCGCAGCCTGGTGCCGGCGGTGTTGACGCTGCTGTTGCTGCTGGGCTGGACCGTGCTTTCATCGGCCGCGTTCTGGACCCTGGCGGTGCTCGGCGTCCTCCTGATCCAGCCCGTGCTGGCCGCCCTGCTGGATGTGTTCCGAAAACCGGAGGACCTTCGGGCGGGTCAGCACTTCGCCGCCGTCGCCCATGCCGCCGGCCAGCGCCTCATCCAGACCGGTTTTGCGCTGGTGACACTGCCCCACGAGGCTTACTACAGCCTGGATGCGATTCTTCGCACCCTTTGGCGTTTGCTGGTCTCGCACCAGCGGCTGTTGGAATGGAATCCCTCCGGCGACCAGGAACGACTAAGCCACACCGACCTCGCCGCCTCGTTCCGCGCCATGTGGTTCCCGCCCGTGCTCGCCGCCGGCGCGGCCACCACCCTGGCGGCGGCGAATCCGGCCGCGCTGCTCGTGGCGGGGCCCATCCTGATGCTATGGCTGATATCCCCCGCCATCGCCTGGTGGATCAGCCTGCCGCTGGCCCGCCGGGAGGCCTCGCTCACGGCCGAGCAGACCCGTTTTCTCGGCAGGATCGCCCGCAAGACCTGGGCATTCTTCGACACTTTCGTCGGCCCGGAGGACCATTGGCTGCCGCCCGACAATTACCAGGAGTATGGGGAGGCCACGCTGGCTCACCGCACCTCACCCACCAACATGGGACTCGCGCTGCTGGCGAATCTGTCCGCTTACGACTTCGGCTACATCCCGGCCGGACCGCTCCTCGAGCGCACGGCCCGCACCCTGGAGACGATGGCCGGGTTGGAGCGCCACCGGGGCCATTTTTACAACTGGTACGACACCCAGTCGCTGCGACCGCTGCACCCCACTTACATCTCGACGGTGGATAGCGGCAACTTGGCGGGCCACCTGTTGACCTTGCGCCCCGGTCTGATGGCGCTGCTCGATCGGCCAATCCTGGAGACCCGCTGGCTGGACGGCCTAGGCGACACCCTGGGGATATTGGAAGAGGCGGCGGGCGACCCCGCTCCGGCCACGCTGGCCCGATTCCGAACGGACCTCGAGGCTGCGTGCGTTACGCGGCCGGCCACGCTGGCGGCGGCGCGGCGCATGCTGGACCGGCTGGCGCGATCCGCCGAACTGATCATCGACGACCTGGGGCATGAGTCCGAGAGCCATGCGTTTTGGTGGGCAGGGGCGCTGGCCCGGCAATGCCAGGCGGCACGCCATGAGCTGACGTTCCTTGCGCCGTGGACCGCACTGCCGGAGGGCGCCGGAGGAGATCGGCGACCTCGCTGAAATCGATTCCATCCCAACCCTGCGCGGCCTAGCGGGGCTCGGGGTGGCGTTGTCGACCCCCATCGCGAGCCGGCCGGGGACGGGCGCGACGCCCGGGCAGGAGGCGTGGCTGGCCGAGCTGCACCGGCAGGTCGGTGAAGGCAGCGAGCGCGCGCAGGCCCGCATCGCTGCCATCCAGCGCCTGGCCCTTCAGGCCGGCGAGCTTGCGGAGATTGAATACGGCTTCCTGTACGACAAGTCATCGTGTCTGCTCAGCATCGGTTACAGCCTGGACGAGCGGCGGCAGGACGCGAGTTACTACGATCTGTTGGCTTCAGAGGCGCGGTTGAGCGTGTTCGTCGCCATCGCTCAGGGGCAACTGCCCCAGGAGAGTTGGTTCGCCCTGGGGCGCCTGCTCACGAGCGCCGGCGGCGAGCCGATCCTGCTGTCCTGGAGCGGCTCGATGTTCGAGTACCTGATGCCGCAACTGGTGATGCCGACCTACGAGCACACGCTGCTCGACCAGACTGCCAAGGCAGCGGTGGCCCGGCAGATCGAGTACGGCCAGCAGCGCGGCCTGCCCTGGGGAATTTCGGAATCCGGCTACAACGCGGTAGATGTGCATCTCAACTACCAGTACCGCGCCTTCGGCGTGCCTGGCCTGGGGCTGAAACGCGGCCTCGCCGACGACCTGGTCGTCGCGCCCTACGCCGCGGCGCTTGCGCTCATGGTGGCGCCTGAGGCAGCCTGCCGGAACCTGCAACGGCTCGCCGCCGTCGGGGCGGAAGGGCGGTTCGGCTTTCATGAGGCCATCGAC
The DNA here is from genome assembly GCA_963698355.1 of uncultured Gammaproteobacteria bacterium. Taxonomy (GTDB): domain Bacteria; phylum Pseudomonadota; class Gammaproteobacteria; order Chromatiales; family Chromatiaceae; genus Thiodictyon. The sequence continues at coordinate 32,914 of CAVOQO010000078.1, forward strand.
TACACCCCGGCCCGGCAAAGGCGCGGCGAATCCCAGGCCCTGGTGCGATCGTACATGGCCCATCACCAGGGCATGAGCCTGCTCGCCTTGGCCTCTCTGCTGCTGGACCGTCCGATGCAGAAGCGCTTTGCATCCGACCCGCTGTTCCAGGCCACCCTGCTGTTGTTGCAGGAACGGATTCCCAGGGCCTCGGCGTTCTATGTCCACACCGCCGAAGTCACCGGCATCCAGGCCGGCGCGGGCGGCGCGGAGATGCCGATCCGCGTGATCGAGAGTACCGACACGCCGGTTCCGGAAGTACAGCTGCTGTCCAACGGCCGCTATCACGTCATGGTCACCCACGCGGGCGGCGGTTACAGCCGCTGGAAGGACCTGGCCGTGACGCGCTGGCGTGAGGATGGCACCCGCGACCCCTGGGGCACCTTCTGTTACCTACGAGATGTCGAGAGCGGCTCGACCTGGTCGACCGCGCACCAGCCGATCGCGCGGCGCGCGTCACGCTACGAGGCGATCTTCTCCGAGGGGCGCGCGGAATTTCGCCGTAACGACCGGGGTGAGGGTTTCGATATCGACACCCACACCGAGATCGCCGTATCGCCTGAAGACGACATCGAGCTGCGCCGGGTGCGCATCACCAACCGATCCGCAGTGCGCCGGACGATCGAGGTCACGAGCTACGCGGAGGTGGTGCTGGCGCCCCCCGCCGCGGACGCGTTGCACCCGGCGTTCAGCAACCTCTTCGTGCAGACCGAGGTCGTGGAGGCGCGCCGGGCCATCCTCTGCACGCGTCGGCCGCGGTCCCGCGACGAGCGGGTGCCCTGGATGTTTCACCAGATGGCCGTGCACGACTCCGACGTCGGCGAGCCTTCCTACGAGACCGACCGTTCGCGCTTCATCGGCCGAGGCCGCAACCTCGCTGCGCCCCAGGCGATGGACCGCACCGCGGGGCTTTCCGGCGCTTCAGGCTCCGTGCTGGATCCCGTGGTCGCGATCCGCTGTCGGATCAGCCTCGATCCGGAGCAATCGGCCAGCGTGGACCTGGTTTACGGTATCGGCGACAGCCGCGACGCGTCCCTGGGGCTGGTGGCGAAATACCAGGACCGTTCTCTCGCCGATCGCGTCTTCGACCTGGCCTGGACCCACGCTCAGGTGGTGCTACGCCAGATCAACGCCAATGACGCGGACGCGCAGCTGTACGGGCGCCTGGCCAACTCGGTCATTTACGCCCATGCGTCGCTGCGCGCCGACAGCAGCGTGCTCATGCGGAATCGACGCGGGCAATCCGGACTCTGGGGCTATGCCATTTCAGGCGACCTGCCCATTGTCCTGCTGCGCATCGGCGACTTGGCCAACATCGAGCTGGTGCGCCAGCTCATCCAGGCCCATGCCTACTGGCGCCTGAAGGGACTGGCGGTGGACCTGGTGATCTGGAACGAGGATCGCGCCGGTTACCGGCAGGCGCTGCAGGACCAGATCCTGGGCCTGGTGGCGGTGGGCCTCGAAGCCCAGGTGATGGACAGACCGGGCGGCATCTTCGTGCGCTCGGCCGAGCAGATCTCGGAGGAAGACCGCACACTGTTCCAGACCGTCGCCCGTGTCATCCTCAGCGACAGTCGAGGGACCCTGGCGGAGCAGGTTAACCGCCCCGGTCCGCCGCGACGGCGCGTGCCGCGCCTCATGCCCAGCCGACCCCGTCAGGACGAGGTGCCCGCCGCCTACGAGTTACCGCGGCGAGATCTGATCCTGTCCAACGGGATTGGGGGCTTCACCCCCGATGGTCGCGAGTACGTCATCACTACCATGCCCGGACGGCCCACACCGGCGCCCTGGGTGAACGTGCTGGCCAATCCCAAGTTCGGCACTGTCATCTCGGAGAGCGGTGGGTCCTACACCTGGGGCGAGAACGCCCACGAGCTGCGACTCACGCCCTGGCACAACGACCCCGTGTCCGATCCCAGCGGAGAGGCCTTCTACCTGCGCGACGAGGAAAGCGGCCATTTCTGGTCGCCGACACCGCTGCCCAAGCGCGGCGCGACGCCTTATATCAGTCGGCACGGGTTCGGCTACAGCGTGTTCGAGCATACCGAGGGCGGCATCCGCTCGGAGCTGTGGGTCTACGTGGCGGTGGACGCGGCGGTCAAGTTCGCCGTGCTGAAGGTGCGCAACGGCTCCGGCCGGCCGCGCCGGCTGTCCGCAACCGGCTACGTGGAATGGGTGCTGGGTGACCTGCGCCCGAAATCGGCCATGCATGTGACCACCGAGGTCGACCCATACAGCGGCGCTCTCTACGCGCGCAACCCCTACAACACCGAGTTCCCCGACCGAGTCGCCTTCTTCGACGTGGACGACCCGAATCGGACCGTCAGCTGCGACCGCGCCGAATTCATCGGCCGCAACGACAGCCTGGAGAACCCGGCGGCGCTGGCCCGCACCCGCCTGTCCGGCCGGCTTGGAAGCGGTCTGGACCCTTGCGCCGCGATCCAGTTGGGGTTCGACCTCGCAGACGGGCAGGAGCGCGAGATCACCTTCAGGCTCGGCCTGGGAGGCATCCCTGGTGGGGACGACGCCAACCGCCTGGTGCACCGCTTCCGCGGCCCCGACGCCGCGCGGCGGGCCCTAGAGGCGGTCTGGCAGTACTGGAACCACACCCTCGGGGCGGTGCACGTGGAGACGCCCGACGAGTCCCTCAACGTGTTGACCAACGGCTGGCTTCTGTATCAGACCTTGGCGTGTCGTCTGTGGGCGCGCAGCGGCTACTACCAGTCTGGCGGCGCCTTCGGCTTTCGCGACCAGTTGCAGGATGCCATGGCGTTGGTGCATGCCGAGCCCGGCCTGTTACGTGCCCAGCTGCTACTGTGCGCCGGGCGCCAGTTCCTGGAGGGGGATGTTCAGCACTGGTGGCATCCGCCCTCCGGCCGCGGTGTGCGCACCCATTGTTCTGACGATTACCTGTGGCTGGCCCTGGCCACCTGCCGCTATGTGCTGAGCACGGGCGACACCGGCGTGCTGGATGAACCTGTGGCGTTCCTCGAAGGGCGCCCGCTCAATCCGGACGACGACTCCTACTATGACTTGCCCGCACGCTCCGAGACGGCGGAAAGCCTCTACCAGCACTGCGTGCGGGCCATCCGGAACGGTCTGGGGCTCGGCTCCCACGGTCTGCCGCTGATTGGCTCCGGTGACTGGAACGACGGCATGAACCGTGTCGGGATCGGGGGCAAGGGGGAAAGCGTGTGGCTGGGGTTCTTCCTGTGCGAAGTGCTGCGCCAGTTCGGCTCCCTGGCCCGCCTGCGCGATGATCCCAACTTCGCCGAATTCTGCGCGGCCGAGGCCACGCGCCTGGGCGAGAACATCGAGCGGCACGGCTGGGACGGCGGCTGGTATCGCCGCGCCTACTTCGACGACGGCACGCCCCTCGGATCGGCGGACAATACCGAATGCCAAATCGACTCCATCTCCCAGAGCTGGGCGGTGTTGTCCGGTGTTGGCGATACCGAGCGGGCGCGCGTGGCCATGGACGCTGTGGACGAACGCCTGGTGCGCCGGGACCACGCCCTCATCCGGTTGCTCGATCCCCCCTTCGACCAGTCGGACCTGGACCCCGGCTATATCAAGGGCTATGTGCCGGGCGTGCGCGAAAACGGCGGCCAGTACACCCACGGCGCCATCTGGGCGGCGATGGCGTTCGCCGCCCTGGGGGACGGCCAGCGCGCTTGGGAGCTCACCACCATGATCAACCCGGCCAATCATGCGAAATCACGGGAGGCCATCGAGACTTACAAGGTCGAACCGTACGTCATGGCGGCCGACGTCTACGCGGTGGAGCCCCACACCGGCCGCGGCGGCTGGACCTGGTACACCGGCTCGGCCGGGTGGATGTACCGGCTCCTCGTCGAATCCCTGCTGGGCCTTCGGCTGGATGTGGACAGGCTCTATCTCGCGCCCTGTCTACCCGCGCACTGGGACGCCCTGAAGATCCACTACCGGTATCGCGAGACGGTCTATCACATCGACATCGTGCGAACCCATGCCGGCGACGACGAGAGACGGGGCGAGACGCGGGTGACGGTCGATGGCGTCGAGCAGGGCGTCCAGGCGATTACCCTGGTCGATAACCGACGTGAACACACAGTCGGGGTAAGCGTGCCTGCGCAGTGAGGGCGGGCTTTCCCGCGCGACCCGCCGATCGGCCGGGAGAGTCGGATTGCTGGGGACGCCCGCTCGGAATCTGATTACCAGCATTCAGCAGCGATCATCCCGTGACGTGTACCGCTAGGCGCGGAAGAGTGTCCGTGATCGGTAGTCCCACGGCCGGCGAATCCGCGAACAGGGTGGCGCTCGACAAGCCATCGAACGAGGCGAAATCGAAGGAATGTCGGTTCGTCCGGCGTAACCACTGACCCGTCACGAGGCCTAGAAACTGATTGCGTGCGTGGCGTCAGGCAAGATCCGCGCAATTATGAAGACACAACCGTGAAAGAAAGCGTGCATAACAGAAGAGGATATTGCAATTCCATCACATCACGTTAATGGCCGCCCAGGGGATCCCTGGAAGAGCGGGGCCACACCCTCCGTTCTTGAGGGTCTGATCCGGCGGGGTCAGGATCGGCTCAAGCGGATTCTGCCAAGCGGTGGCCCGCGCGGAGTCATCGTTCTCGGAATCCTCGTCCTGGCCGCCCTGGGCGCATGGACGGCGTACTACACGGTGCCGAGCGACTCGGTCGCGGTCGTGCAACGTTTCGGCAAATACCTCAAGGAGGTTCCGCCGGGCCTGCACTTCAAGGTGCCACTGGGCATTGATACGGCAACCATCGTTCCCGTCAAACGGCAACTGAAGCAGGAATTCGGGTTCACGACGCCGGGCGCCACCGACCCGTACCAGAGCCCCCGCGACGGCAAGAAGGAAACCGAGATGGTGACGGGCGACCTCAACGCCGCTCTGGTGGAGTGGGTGGTCCAGTACCGCATATCCGATCCCGTCAAGTTCCTCTTCGAGGTACGGGAGCCAAGTGAAACGCTCCGCTACGTGTCCGAATCCGTCATGCGGGAGGTCGTCGGCGATCGCACCGTGGACGAGGTGATCACCGTCGGTCGACAGGAAATCGAAACCGAGGCGCTGACCAAGATGCAGGCGCTCTCAACCAAATACGCCATGGGGATCAGCATCGACCAGGTGCAGCTGAAGAACATCAATCCGCCGCAGCCGGTCCAGGAGTCGTTCAATGAGGTCAACCAGGCCCAGCAGGAAAAAGAGAAGCTGATCAATGAGGCCCGCCGCGATTACAACAAGGTGATTCCATTGGCCGAGGGCGAGAAGGATCAGCGCATCCGCGAGGCCGACGGCTACCGGCTCAAGAGGATCAATGAAGCGGAAGGCGATGTCGCCAGGTTCAGCGCCTTGTTCGCGGAGTACAGCAAGGCCCCGCAGGTCACTCGCCGCCGCATCTATATCGAAACCCTCCAGGACGTCCTGCCGGGCATACGCTCAAAGATCATTGTCGACGAACAGGCGCCCAGCATTCTGCCACTGCTGAACCTCGACTCCCAGCGGGGGGGTGGCCATGAAAAAGATTAAGCCAGTCGCTCTCGTCGCGATTCTGGTCATCGCGACGTTCGTGTTGGTGAGCTCGACCTATACGGTGAGCGAAGTCGAGCAAGTCATTATCACTCAGTTCGGCAAGCCGGTCGGCGCCCCCGTGACTTCCGCCGGCCTGAAGCTCAAGCTGCCCTTCATCCAGGACGTCAACCCCATCGACAAACGGATTCTCGAGTGGGACGGCAGTCCGTCGGATATGCCGACCAAGGACAAGCTCTACATCTCCGTCGACCTCTTCGCGCGCTGGCGGATCACAGATCCCCTCCAGTACTTTCTGCGCTTGCGCGACGAACGCAGTGCGCAGTCGCGCTTGGACGATATTCTGGGCAGCGAGACGCGCAACGCCGTCGCTAAGCATGAGCTGATCGAGATCATCCGCACCACCAAGGATCGCGTGCCACTGCGTGACGCCCTCCTGACCGACGCGGAACGCGACATGGGTGCCCTGGTGCCGATCCAGAAGGGACGCAAACTGGTCGAGCAGGAGATCTTTGCCGCGGCTGCCGAGAAGGTTCGTGTATTTGGCATCGAGCTGCTCGACATCCGGTTCAAGCGGATCAACTACAACGAAAGCGTGCGCCCCACGATTTACGATCGCATGATCAGCGAACGGCGGCAGATCGCGGAACGCTTCCTCTCGGAAGGTAACGGCGAGGCGGCCAGAATCCGCGGAAATCGGGTGCGCGATCTGAACAAGATCCAGTCTGAAGCCTACCGACAGGTCGAGGAGATTCGCGGCGTGGCGGATGCGAAGGCCACCGAAATCTACGCAAAGGCCTACAACCAGAGCCCCGCGGCGGTGGGGTTCTACGAATTCACACGGACCATGCAGTCCTACAGGTCGATCATCGCCGCAAACACGACCCTTGTCCTTTCCACCGACAGTGATCTCTTCAAATTTCTGAAGGGCATGAGTCCGGAGGATAGCGATGTCGTTCCCGTTCAAGGATTAGACGACGATCGCTGACATGGCGCCCCGTGATAAGCAGCAGACTTGAGTCGCGGCGTGAAAAAACTCCCGCTGAACGGGGTCGGAAATGTTGATCTTGCAATTGTTGAACGGAGAGCTGCAGCCGTGACCTACTGTATAGGTATCATGCTCGACGCCGGATTGGGATTGGTGTTTGCGTCGGACTCGCGTACCCATGCCGGGGTCGACAATTTTGCGAGTTTCTGCAAGATCACCGTGTTCGAACGCGCCGGCGACCGGGTCGATTTGATCTGCTATGAGCGTGACAGGCTGACCGTGCGGATGCGTCGTCGTTTCGACGAGGGGGATGCGTATTTCAGTGTGCTTGGGCAGGAATAGACTGAAGGTACTCGCCGGGTGTTTGGCCAACTGCCTGCGCATGCCGGTGGATGGTAGGCGCCTGCGAGGAGGATGCCCACCCGCCTCCGCAGATTGGGTGCCGCGCTCCATGACGTCATGCGGTCGCGAGTCGCCAGGAAGGGTGCCGTTGCAGGTTCCGGCGGCCCAAGGTCTTATTCTGGTCTGAAAGGCGATGTCCCCATGCGGCGTATCAACATCAGCCATGTCACCGAGTACCTGTTCAGCAATTCCGTGTCGTTGCTGCCACACCGGCTGCTATTGCGTCCGAGAGAGAATCACAACGTTCGGATTGAATCCTCGATCTTGGAGATCTCCCCGCCTCATACTCTGCAATGGAAGCGCGATGTGTTGGACAATTCTGTTGCGGTCGTGAGCTTCACCGAACCTTCGGATCGGCTATGCATCTCCAGCCGCGTAATCATCCAGCACTACGAGGACAACCCCTTTGACTTTTTAGTGGACGACTATGCCGTGATCCATCCGTTCGACTACGCCAAGGAGGATCAGCGCGAACTCGCCCCCTACCGGGAATGCGTGTACAGCACCGACGAGCAAGCTGTCCGAGGCTGGATGGATGGATTGGGCCTGCAGCGGCCCGTGGAGACCTTTACGCTTTTGGACCAGTTGAACCGCGCGATTGCCGCTCGCTTTGACTATCGGATGCGAGAGGAGCCGGGCGTGCAGTCACCCGCGCAGACGCTGCAGAATACGAGTGGCTCCTGCCGCGATTATGCGGCCTTGTTCATGGAGGCATGCCGGCACCTCGGGTTGGCCAGCCGCTTTGTCAGCGGTTATCTGTACGGGGGGGATACCGACGCGGGCAATGGCGCGACGCATGCCTGGGCCGAGGTCTATCTGCCGGGGGCCGGCTGGAAGGGGTTCGATCCCACCAGCGGTGAGGTAACAGGCAACCGGCACATCGCGGTGGCGGTGGCACGCCATCCGGAGGCCGTGCCGCCGGTGGCTGGAAGCTACCTCGGTCCGCCGGATCAGCACCCGTCGCTGAGTGTGGCGGTGCGGGTGAGTATCCCAAACGTCCTGAACGGTTGATCAGCGGGCTCAAGGCGGCAAGGCTTCACAACCGTGGGCTTGCAGCCGCACCGACACTCTCCAGGCCTATCGAACCACAGCTGGGAGACCCGCTCGGTGGCGCAACTGAGCGACGGGGAGGTGGTGGCGATCGACAGCAAGACGCTGCACCACACCTATGACCGGCGCCTGGGTCAGCGGGCCATCCACCTGGTCAGCTGTCCCTCGGGCAGGTGGCCACGCAGGGGAAGTCCAACGAGATCGCCGCTATCCCAGAGTCGCTCAAGGTCTTGGAGATCAAGGGCTGCATCGTCACCACCGATCGCCATGGGTTGTCAGCGTGACATCGCCGCGCAAGTCGTCGCCCAGGGCGGGGACTGCGTCCTCGCGGTCAAGGACAATCAACCGCAATTGCATGCGGCCCTCCGCGACTATTTCGACACCGCACGCGCCGAGAACTTCACCGCGCTGCCGGTCAGTTCCTGCGAGGAGACCGACGCCGGCTATGGACGTTGCGGGGTGCGCACTGGACGACAACTTCCGCGCTAACATCTTGTTCGGCTGAGAGTGGTCATTCGGGAGCCTTGTCAGGGGACCCGCCCATGGGGCCGCTTGGCGAACTCTGGGGTATCATGGCGGCGTGTTTCGACATCCGAGTCCCGATTACAGATTCCCGCCAGCCGCCCGCTCAAGGGCGGCGTCGCGCTCGCTTGTCGAGCGCGGTGCAGAGCTGTGATGGAGCTTCTCTTTCTGCTGCTGCCCGTGGCGGCGGCCTCGGGGTGGTGGCTTGCACGCCGTGATGGGGGGGCGAAGCGCGAAGAGCCGCACGCCGCGGCGCCGGCCTTCTTCCGCGGACTCAACTACCTGTTGGACGAGCAGCCGGACAAGGCCATCGATGTCTTCCTCAAGCTCGCCGAGGTGGACACGGAGACGGCCGAGACCCACCTGGCCCTGGGCAGCCTGTTTCGGCGGCGCGGTGAGGTGGATCGAGCGATCCGCATCCACCAGAACCTGATCGCCCGCGACACGCTGAGCCGCGAGCAGCGTGGCTTCGCCTTGTTCGAGCTGGGTCAGGACTATATGCGCGCTGGCCTGCTGGACCGGGCTGAGCTCCTGTTTCAGGAGGTGGCGGAGCTTGGGATGCACCGGGAGCGTGCCCTGCACGGACTCCTCGACATCTACCAGCAGGAGCGGGACTGGGTGAAATGCCTGGAGGTCGCGGAGCGGCTCAAGCCCCTCACTGAACGCCCGATGGGGGCCGAGATCGCCCAATACCATTGCGAGCTGGCCGAGGAGGCGCGCCGCGAGGGAGATGCGACCAAGGCCCGCAGGCACCTGTCACGCGCTCAGGACACGGACCAGAGCTGCGTGCGCGCCACCATCTTGGAGGGCCAGATGGCTTTGGAGGCGGGCGACAACCAGGCCGCAGTCGACCTGTTTTTGCGCGTGGCCGAGCAGGGTGCCCCCTTCGTGCCAGAGGTGCTGCCCGATTTTGTCCAGGCACTCCACGCCCTGGGGCGCGACGAGGTGCCTGTGCTCGAGTCCCTGGCAGCGAAGCGCCCGTCACCGCAGCTCATCCTCACCCTCGCCGACACCATTCTGCGCGAGCGAGGGGCGGAGGCGGCGATGGAGACCCTGACCCACTATCTCGCTTCCAACGTGGACCTGGTCGCCCTGGAGCGACTGCTTGCGCTGCAAGCCGAGCAGGGATCGGAAGACGGCGGGAACGCGGAGCGCGATCGGGTGGTGCATCAGGTGGTTCGCTATCTCCTGGTCCATCAGCCCGCGTACCAGTGCGATCACTGCGGCTTCTCCGCGCGCGCCCTGCACTGGCAGTGCCCAAGCTGTAAGCGCTGGGGGTCGGTGCAACCGGTGCAGCCGGAGCGCATCCCGGGCGACGAGGTGCTACACGAGCGGCGCATCGCGTGAGACGACCGTGAGTGCGGCGCCTCCGCCTGCCGTGGCCCGGTTCGGTCGCGTGCACGGGCGGACTACCCTGCCGACACACGCGACGGCTCGAGTCGATACTCGTTCATACACTGGAACACTGCACGTCCAAACCCTGGAGCGCCCGTGAGCCCGAACACGCGTGTCATCGTCGCCCTGGATTTCCCTGATCAGGGCCCGGCGCTGAATCTGGTGGACCACCTCGACCCCGCCCGCTGCCGGCTCAAGGTGGGCAAGGAGTTGTTCACCCGACTGGGCCCCGGTTTTGTGGAGCGCCTCCAGGGGCGCGGATTCGAGGTCTTTCTGGACCTCAAGTTTCACGACATCCCAAACACCGTGGCTGCCGCCTGCAAGGCGGCAGCGGACCTGGGAGTGTGGATGGTCAATCTGCATTGCTCGGGCGGCGCGTCCATGATCGCCGTCGCGCGGGAGCGCATCGACGCAAGCGTCCACCGGCCGCTCCTGATCGGCGTCACGGTGCTCACCAGCCTGAATGCGGAGGATCTGGCCGCAATCGGCTGCCCCGGCGACGCGGGCGAGCGGGTGTTGCGGCTGGCCGCACTCGGAAAGGACGCGGGACTTGACGGCGTGGTCTGTTCCCCACGAGAGGCGGCGGCCGTGCGCGCGGCCTGCGGGCCGGGGTTTTTGTTGGTGACTCCGGGCGTCAGGCCCGCCGGTACTGATATCGGTGACCAAAAGCGGGTCATGACCCCGATCGAGGCCGTGGCGGCCGGCGCGGATCATCTGGTGATCGGCCGTCCCATCACCGGGGCGCCAGATCCGCTGGCGGCTTTGGAGGCTATCGTACGTGAGCTGAGCGGCATCTAACCCGAGCTACCCCGGGCCGGATCGTTTGCCCCGGGGCCCACGCCTTATGTGCTCAAAACGGAGAACAACCCATGGCAATCATCAGCAAGGCAGTCTTTCCGGTCGCCGGACTCGGCACGCGTTTTCTGCCCGCCACCAAGGCGATGCCGAAAGAGATGCTGCCGATCGTCGACAAGCCCCTGATCCAGTACGCCGCCGAGGAAGCTGAGTCGGCGGGGGCCGATCAGCTCATCTTCATCACCGGGCGCAACAAACGCTCCATCGAGGACCACTTCGACACGGCCTATGAGCTGGAGGCCGAGCTCACGAGCGCCGGTAAGGACCAACTGCTCAGCATCGTGCGCGGGGTGCTGCCGTCTTCCGCCACCTGCGTCTACGTGCGGCAGGCGGAGGCCCTGGGGCTCGGGCACGCGGTGCTGTGTGCCAAGCCGGTGGTGGGCAACGAGCCCTTCGCGGTGATCCTGGCGGATGACCTGATCCGCAGTCCCGGCAAGGGAGTGGTGGCGCAGATGGCGGATGTCCATGCGCGCTTCGGCTGCAGTGTGCTGGCCGTCCAGGAGGTTCCGCGGGAGGAGACAAGTCAGTACGGCATCGTAAAAGTGAAACCGGGTCTGGACGGGGAGATGCGGGTGGTCTCGATGGTTGAGAAGCCTGCCCCCGCGGATGCCCCCTCCAATCTGGCAGTGGTCGGCCGTTACCTGTTGACCCCTCGCATCTTTGACAAGCTGGGGCAGACTCGGGCCGGGACCGGCGGAGAGATCCAGCTCACCGACGCCATCGCCGCCCTACTCGAAGACGAGCCGGTCATTGCGTACCCCTTCGAGGGGAAGCGCTACGACTGCGGCAGCAAGCTCGGCTATCTGGAGGCCACGGTGGAATTCGGCCTCGCCCACCCGGAGCTTGGTGACCGCTTCGCCGCCTACCTGCGCGCCTTCCGCGACTGACCGGCAGGGTGCCCGATCACCCCGGAGAGAGCGGCTCGCCGGCCGCTCCATGTGCGGCCGGTTGACCGCCTCAAGCCGCCAGTCCCTTCCCCTGAAGCTCCTTGATCCTGTCGCGCACCGCCGCCGCCTTCTCGAACTCCAGGTCCCTGGCGTGCTGGTACATCTCCTTTTCCAGTGCCTTGATCTTCCTCGCCATCTGGGCCGGAGTGAGATTGGCGTACTCGGCGACCTCCTCGGCCACCCGGGCATAGTCGCGGGCGCTCTTCGGCGCGCCGGGGAGTGCCCCCTCCATGATGTCCGCGACGGCCTTGCGGATGGTCTGGGGGGTGATGCCGTGGGCGGCGTTGAACGCGACCTGCCTGGCGCGGCGGCGCTCGGTCTCGCCGATCGCCCGCTCCATGGATCCGGTGATCGCGTCCGCGTAGAGGATGGCCTTGCCGTTGACGTTGCGGGCGGCCCGGCCAATGGTCTGGATCAGGGAGCCCTCGGAGCGCAGGAAGCCCTCCTTGTCCGCATCCAGGATGGTGACCAGTGACACCTCCGGCATGTCCAGGCCCTCGCGCAGCAGGTTGATGCCCACCAGGACATCGAACTCGCCCAGGCGCAGGTCCCGGATGATCTCGACACGTTCCACGGTGTCGATGTCGGAGTGCAGATAGCGCACCTTGACCCCGTGCTCGTTGAGATATTCGGTGAGGTCCTCGGCCATGCGCTTGGTCAGCGTCGTGACCAGCACCCGCTCGCCGACGGCGACCCGCAGCGTGATCTCGGAGAGCAGGTCGTCCACCTGACTCAGGGCCGGGCGGACCTCTACCTCCGGATCCACCAGTCCGGTGGGGCGAACCACCTGCTCCACCACGGCGCCGGAGTGTTCGATCTCAAAGCTCCGCGGGGTGGCGGAGACATAGATGGTCTGGGGCTGGCGGGCCTGGAACTCCTCGAACTTGAGTGGCCGGTTGTCCAGCGCCGAGGGCAGCCGAAACCCGTATTCCACCAGGTTTTCCTTGCGGGAGCGGTCGCCCCGGTACATGCCCCCGAGCTGGGGGACGGTGACGTGGCTCTCGTCGATGACGACCAGGGCGTTCGGCGGCAGGTAGTCGTAAAGCGTGGGCGGTGGCTCGCCGGGGCCGCGCCCCGAGAGATAGCGGCTGTAGTTCTCGATGCCTGAGCAGTAGCCCACCTCCAGCATCATCTCGATGTCGAACAGGGTACGCTGCTCCAGCCGCTGGGCCTCCACCAGCTTGTTGTTGTCGCGCAGCCAGTTGAGCCGCTCCTTGAGCTCGACCTTGATCTGTTCGGCGGCGTTGAGGATGGTCTGGCGCGGGGTCGCGTAGTGGGTCTTGGGAAAGACGGTGTAGCGTGGCACCTTGCGCAGCACCTCCCCCGTCAGCGGGTCGAAGACCGACAGTGACTCGATCTCGTCGTCGAACAGGTCGACCCGCACCGCCTCGTCATCGGACTCCGCCGGGTAGATGTCGATCACGTCGCCGCGCACCCGGTAGGTGCCGCGCGAGAGCTCGATCTCGTTGCGCCGGTATTGCAGATCGGCGAGTCGCCGCAAAATGGCGCGCTGGTCGATCAGATCGCCGCGGTTGAGGTGAAGCACCATCTTCAGATAGGCGTCCGGGTCGCCGAGGCCGTAGATGCTGGACACGGTGGCGACGATGATGACGTCGGGGCGCTCCAGCAGGGCCTTGGTGGCGGAGAGGCGCATCTGCTCGATGTGCTCGTTGATGGAGGCGTCCTTCTCGATATAGGTGTCGGTGGCTGGGACATAGGCCTCCGGCTGGTAGTAGTCGTAATAGGAGACGAAGTACTCCACCGCGTTGTGGGGGAAGAACTCCCGCATCTCGCCATAGAGCTGGGCGGCGAGGGTCTTGTTAGGGGCCAGGATCAGGGCTGGGCGCTGCACCTCCGCGATCACGTTGGCAATGGTGAAGGTCTTGCCGGAGCCGGTGACGCCGAGCAGGGTCATGGCCGCCTCACCGTCCTCCAGACCCTCGCACAGGCGGCGGATGGCGGCCGGTTGATCCCCGGCAGGCGCGAATTTGGAGACCAGCTCGAAGGGTCTGGACATGAGTGAACCTCGGGATGCGGTGGGTGGCCGGCACACTGCGCCGTCGCGCGTGTCTCGTGCGGGCCCAGGAGCCGCCGGCCTGATGCCCGCGCCGGGCCGATCAGATAGTATTGGGAGCCGTCACACCCAATTCCAGCCGACAGGCGTTTCCAGACCCGAGACATCCCGCGATGACCATCAAGCTCTCCGCCCGCGTCCAGGCCGTCAAGCCCTCCGCCACCCTCGCCGTCGATGCCCGGGCCAAGGCGCTCAAGGCTGAGGGCAAAGATGTCATCGGGCTCGGCGCCGGCGAGCCCGACTTCGACACCCCGGACCACATCAAGGCCGCCGCCATCGAGGCCATCAACGGTGGCTTTACCAAGTACACCGCCGTGGACGGCATGCCCAGCCTCAAGGCCGCCGTCGTCACCAAGTTCAAGCGTGAGAACGGCTTCGACTTCACCCCGGCCCAGATCCTGGTCTCCTGCGGCGGCAAGCAGAGCTTCTTCAACCTGGCCATGGCGGTGATCGACCCGGGCGACGAGGTCGTGATCCCCGCCCCTTACTGGGTCTCATACCCGGACATGGTCCTGCTGGCCGGCGGCGCCCCCGTGCTGGTGCACGCGGGGGCGGATCAGCGCTTCAAGATCAGCCCCGCCCAGCTCAAGGCCGCGCTCAACGACAAGACCAAGCTGGTGGTCATCAACAGCCCCTCGAACCCCACGGGCATGTCCTACACCGCCGATGAGCTGGCGGCCCTGGGTGAGGTGGTGCGGGACTTCCCGCGGGCCTTGATCGCCACCGACGACATGTATGAGCACATCCGATGGGACTCAGGCCCCTTCGTCAACATCCTCAACGTGTGCCCTGACCTCGCCCCCCGCACCCTGGTCCTGAACGGTGTCTCCAAGGCCTACTCCATGACCGGCTGGCGCATCGGCTATGCAGGTGGCCCGGCGGAGGTCATCAAGGCCATGACCAAGGTCCAGTCCCAGAGCACCTCGAACCCGACCTCCATCTCCCAGGTGGCGGCTCAGGCGGCGCTTGAAGGTCCCCAGGACTGCATCGGTGTCATGCTCAAGGCCTTTAAGGAGCGCCACGATTATGTAGTCGACCGGCTGAACCGCATCCCCGGCATCGACTGTCTGCCCACCGACGGGACCTTCTATGTCTTCCCGCGGGTCCAACAGGCTATCGAGCGCCTGCCCGGCATCACCAATGACCTGGAGCTGGCCGAGTATCTGCTGGAGCGCGCGGGCGTCGCGCTGGTGCCGGGCGCCGCCTTCGGTCTCGCGGGGCACGTGCGCATCTCCATCGCCACCAGTCCGACCAACCTCGAGCAGGCACTGGATCGGATCGCCACCGCGGTCGGCTGACGCACGCAAAACGGACACGCGGACCGCACGCGTCAAACGGCGGCGCGGGGGTCGGTCACAAAACAAATCGCCGGCGCGCAAGACGCCGTCGGGGATGACTTTGTACAGCGGGGAGTTCCACTGCATGCAAGCCCGCCCGCCGCGCCTCAACGGGGGCGTCACCCTCATTGAGCTGCTGGTCACCCTGTCCATCATCGCGATCGTCCTGACCTTAGGGGTCAGCGGCTTCCGTTATCTCATCGTCAATACCAAGATGACCAATGCCGCCAACAGCCTGATTGGGCACCTGCAATTCGCGCGCTCCGAGGCCGTGAAGCGGGACACCGAGGTCAGCCTTTGCCCCAGCACGGACGGGGCGTCTTGCCTGGCCAGCAGCGGTGGCTCCTGGGAGATCGGATACATTGTCCGGGTGGATTCCACGGGGGAGGTGCTGCGGCGGGTGGACGGCGCCGAAATGGCGAGCCTCACCGTCACCAAGAGTGGCGTCGCAACCCGTATCGCCTTCAAGCCCGATGGGTCCGCGGGTGGATTCGCCTGCACCCTGACCATTTGCGACACCGGGGACTCCAGCAACAAGCGGGGCGTCGTGGTCTCCAACGTCGGACGCGTGCGCGTCAGTGATTACGCATCCGGCGGTAGCGCGTTGACCTGTCCCTGAGGGTGCGGAGCTTCCACCGACAGGGCGGTCGGATACTTCCAATCCAACAGTGAGACGAAGCGGCCTGGGAGCGCGACGCGTCGGCCAGCGTTGACGCCCCTGGCAGGCACTGGTAGTCTTCTGGGCTCTCACATTCCCCGGTAGCTCAGTCGGTAGAGCGGGTGACTGTTAATCACTAGGTCGGCGGTTCGAGCCCGTCCCGGGGAGCCAGAAAAAAGAGGGTTGCGTGATCACGTCACGCAACCCTTTTTAATTTCTGTGGGATTTGTCGGCAAGGGTCTGACTCAGGGGCAGGACTGCCTCAGCATGGAGCGGTTGAACTCGGTCTTTTCCTTCGCGTAGAAGCGTCGCCAGGTGTCGCAGGTATCCCGCTTAATGCGGGCCGCGTTGGCCCCCCGCTCGCGCTCGATCCGTGCCTTGCGCTCCAATTCTTCCTGAATCTGGCGCTGCTCCGCCCCGACGCGCTCCATCACCTTGCGATGCTCCTCGAGTTAGGTAGGGGTTTGGAGGGGCAAACCCGCTTAGTGACAAGCCTTTAAGCGGGTTTAGGAAGGGGTGCTGGGTGGGGCTAATTGTTCTGGATCACGATCCGCGGGAATTTGGCGGCGTAGTCCTTGGCCTGGAGTGACAACTTGGCGGCGGTCTTACGGGCGATCTCGCGATAGATCTGGGTGGCGCGGGAGTCCGGTTGGGCGACCACGGTGGGCTTGCCGCTGTCGGTCTCCTCACGGATGTGGATGTCGAGCGGAAGGGACCCCAGCAGATCGATCCCGTATTGATCGGACATGCTCTGACCGCCGCCGGAGCCGAAGATGTGCTCCTCGTGGCCGCACTTGGAGCAGATGTGGATGGACATGTTCTCCACGATGCCGAGCACCGGAACCTCCACCTTCTGGAACATTTTGAGCCCCTTGCGGGCGTCCAGCAGGGCGATGTCCTGGGGGGTGGTGACGATGATGGCACCGGACACCGGCACCTTCTGGGCCAGGGTCAGCTGGGTGTCGCCGGTGCCCGGGGGCAGGTCGATGACCAGATAGTCCAGGTCCGCCCAGTTGGTGTCGTTCAGGAGTTGCTCCAGGGCCTGGGTGACCATGGGGCCGCGCCAGATCATGGGGGTCTCCTCATCGATTAGGAACCCGATGGACATGGCCTGGAGGTGATAGCTGTTCATGGGCTCCAGGCTGCTGCCGTCCTTGGATTCGGGCTTGCCGGTGATGCCCAGCATGCGCGGCTGGGAGGGGCCGTAGATGTCGGCGTCCAGGATGCCGACCTTGGCCCCCTCGGCGGACAGAGCGAGCGCCAGGTTGACCGCGGTGGTGGACTTGCCGACGCCGCCCTTGCCGGAGGCGACGGCGATGATGTTCTTGACGTTGTCAATGGGCTTTAGCGACTTTTGGACCGAGTGGGCCTTGATCTCCCAGCTCACGTCGACCTGGGCCATGTTGACTCCCGGAACCGACAGCACGCGCTCCTTGACGGTCTCAGCGAGGGACGCTTGGATGCCCTTGGCAGGGAAGCCGAGCACGACCTTTACCTTGACCTGATCGCCCTCGATGTCGATGGCCTTGATGACGTTGGCAGAAACCAGGTCCCGTCCCAGATGGGGTTCCACGTAGCCCTTGATTGCCGCCTCGACCAATTCTTTCGTGACTTCAGCCATGTTGTACTCCGGTTTTCTGCAACGCACCGGCGACGCCGGCGCTTCGGTGTTTTTTGGCGCCGTGACGTCGGCCATCTGTGCCCCGGCTCGCTCCCGGCGGAGGTTGGTCTAGATCGGGTCCAAATCAAGTGGATCGGAACGGGGCGTGTCGCCCGCAGCGGCTCGTAACTCACCAATGCGTCACTGAGCCGTCCCGGGTCAAATCATGAGCGAGCCATGCGGCGATGGCCACCTGCAGCGTGCCCGGATCCAAGCCGGCGTCTGCCCAAGTGTTACCCGGGCAGACGTGCCGCTTCTCGATGGCGCGCGCGCACCGACCCGAGGCGCCGCGAAGGGCTTCGACAGGAACAGGAACAGGAAGATAGAGTCGTGGCTGATGCCCCGCCGTCGGCATCGGTTGGCCTGACGGATTGGGCGTACGACAGTGAGTCATGGAGACGCACCGCCGCGCGGATCGTCAACCGCGCGAGCGGGGGCCGCGCCGGGTATTGTACGTTGAAGGTCTGTTGACGCGGCGGCAGCGGGACAGCCATGGGTATCGCAGTGCCCGTTGCGCGCCGCGAGTCGATTATTCGGGCAACCGGGGGGCGGCCTGCTTGTCGCTGGAACCCCCGCCCTGCGGGGTGACGACAATGGTACTGCCCGGGCCATAACCGCCGTAACCCGGCCCACCCCAGCCACCGTAAGGCCCGTATCCGTAGCCTCCCCAGGGGCCGCCGCCGTAGCCGTAGGGGCCTCCCCAGCCTCCGTAGGGACCTCCGTAGCCACCGTAGCCATAGGGCCCGCCCCAACCGTAGCCATGTCGGTCGTAGCGGTCGTAGTAGCGGTCCCGGTCGCCACCGAACCAGCGGCTGGGGTTCATCATGTCGCCGAAATTGAAGGCTTGGGCCGTTTCCGTCGCCACGAGCGCGCCCAGGCCAGCGGTGACGGCCACTGTCAGAGAAACAAGCGTCTTTCGATTCACGTTTAGTCTTCCTCAGTCTCTTGTCGTGAGTTGATCACGGTGGAACGTCGGCGCCCGGAGGCGAGGTGGCTATAAGCAGAATGCAAGCGTCCGGGTTACTTCACCCCCAGAGCCGATCGCAGCACCTGGCGCGGCGATTCAGTGGCCGGTCGAGTGCGAACGTTAGAACAGTATAGCGACGCGGTTCGTGCGGCGCAGGCTCAACACATGGGCGGCAAAAGCGTCCCGATTCGGCAGCCTCCACAGCGATTCACAGGAAGAACCGCGGCTGCCTAAATTCCAGCACAAAATACGAGTACTATAAACAGACAACTGCGGATCTGTGCCAGATCCGAACCCTGCACGCGTCATCGTTCATCCCCGGAGGTCAAGCAAGTGAAAATGAAATGGTTCGCTGCGTCCGTGCTTGTTGCGCTTCCGCTGCTCTGTGCGGCGGCCGAGTATGAATCCACATTGCTGGTACAGACAGGGAAGCTGCGTGAGAGCGATCTGATCGTCCGAACGATCTCGGACCTGCAGAGCAACAAGATTTGCCTGGCCTTCTACGTGCGCACCGCGGGCACCAGCTCGGTGATGACCTGTTACGACGCCGTCTCGGGCTTCCGTTCCAACATCAACCAGGTGGGATTCTTCAAGGAGGGTGAGCTCGTCGTCCGCAAGGTCAAGGACCTCGAGAACAGCATGTCCTGTCTGGTGGCGTACATCTCCACGCCAGGGACAACTCCGGCGATTGACTGTTACAGGAGCTCCAAGCCCGGGGATGACGCCATCGCGCGCGGCGGACACATCCGGGAGGGGGACCTCGAGGTGCACCGGCTGTCCGATCCGGACAGCAACAAGACCTGCCTCGTCGCCTATGTCGGCTCGGGGGGCACCTCACCCACTCTGACCTGTTACCCAAGCGTGGGGCAGCCGGGCGAGGGCGGCATGGTGCAGACCAGCCAGCTTCGGGAGGGCGACCTGGTGGTCCGCAAGATGATCGACGCGCCGAACCGGAAGACTTGCCTCATCACCTACGTCAGCACCGAGGGGACCTCACCCTATATGTATTGCTTCGACGAGGGCCCGATGATCCCACCGCCGCCGCTGAAACGCTGAGAGCCGTCCTCCGGGGGCTCCCCGTGAGATACTGCGCGCCTTCGTGAGCCCCCGCCAGACCTGCACCATGAGTCAAGTCCGCGACATCCTGATTACCAGCGCGCTGCCCTATGCGAACGGCCCCATCCATATCGGCCATCTGGTGGAGTACATCCAAACCGATATCTGGGCGCGTTTCCAGAAGCAGCGCGGCCACAACTGCTGGTATGTCTGCGCGGACGACGCCCACGGCACCCCCATCATGCTCAAGGCGCGCCAGGAGGGCATCACGCCGGAGTCACTGATCGCCCGCGTCGCCGAGGAGCACCAAGCGGACTTTGCGGCCTTCCGGGTCGGGTTTGACAACTATCACTCCACCCACTCGCCCGAGAACCGGCATTTCGCCAACCTGATCTACGAGCGCAACCGCGACGCCGGCCACATCGCACGCCGCGCCATCACCCAGGCCTACGATCCGGTGGAGCAGATGTTCCTGCCGGATCGATTCATCAAGGGCGAATGCCCCAAGTGCGGCGCGCCCGACCAATACGGCGACAACTGCGAGGTGTGCGGGGCCAGCTATTCTCCCAGCGAGCTCAAAAACCCGCGTTCGGCGGTGTCGGGCGCGGTCCCCGAGGAGCGCGCGTCGGAGCATTACTTCTTCCGACTCGGGGACTTCGAGGACATGCTCCGGGCCTGGACCCGGGGCGGCAGCCTCCAGAGGGAGGTGGCCAACAAGCTGGACGAGTGGTTCCAGGCCGGGCTTCAGGAGTGGGACATCTCCCGGGATGCCCCCTATTTCGGATTCGAGATCCCGGACCACCCGGGCAAGTTCTTCTATGTCTGGCTGGACGCCCCCATCGGCTACATGGCGAGCTTCCAGAACCTGTGCGACCGCACGCCCGGGCTCGACTTCGACCGATTCTGGGCCAGCGACAGCAGCGCCGAGCTCTATCACTTCATCGGCAAGGACATCATCTATTTCCATGCCCTGTTCTGGCCCGCCATGCTCCACGGGGCGCGTTTCCGCACCCCGAGCGCCGTGTTCGCCCACGGTTTCCTGACCGTCGACGGGCAGAAGATGTCCAAGTCGCGCGGCACCTTCATCAAGGCCCGCACCTATCTGGACCACCTGAACCCGGAATATCTGCGCTATTACTTTGCGGCAAAGCTAGGTCCCGGCGTAGACGACATCGATCTGAGCCTCGAGGACTTCCAGTTCCGGGTCAACGCGGATCTGGTGGGCAAGGTGGTCAACATCGCGAGCCGTAGCGCGGGTTTCATCACGAAGAGGTTCGACGGGCGACTCGCCGCGGAGCTCCCGGAGCCCTCACTTTTTGCCGAGTTCGTCGCAGCCGGAGAGTCCATCGCCACCGCCTACGAGCGGCGTGAGTACAGCCGGGCGGTGCGGGAAATCATGGCACTGGCGGACCGCGCCAACCAGTACATCGACGAAAAGGCCCCCTGGGTGGTGGCGAAGCAGGAGGGCCGCGAGTCCGAGCTCCAGGGCACCTGCACCATGGGGCTCAATCTGTTCCGGCTCCTGATCGGGTGGCTCAAGCCGATCCTGCCCGGCACCGCCGCGGCATCCGAGGCCTTCCTGCAGATTCCCTCGATCACCTGGGCCGACCTTGACCGGCCCTTGGTGGACCATGGGATTGCGCCCTTCAAGCCGCTGATGACCCGCGTCGAGCCGGCCCAGATCGCGGCCGTGCTGGACGCCTCCAGGGAGGACCTGACGGCCAAGACGGTCGCGCCTCAGGACAAGGGCGAGGAACTTGCCCAATCCGATACCAACGCTCATCTCGCGCGCGATCCAATCGGTCCGACCATCGACTTCGACACCTTCGCGAAGCTGGATCTGCGAGTCGCCCGGATCCTGGAGGCGGAGTTGGTGGCAGGGGCCGACAAGCTGCTCGCCCTCAAGCTCGATTTGGGCGGCGAGACGCGCCAGGTCTTTGCCGGCGTTCGTAGCGCTTACGACCCCGCCGATCTGGTCGGCCGACTGACGGTGATGGTCGCCAATCTGGCACCACGCACCATGCGATTCGGGGTCTCGCAAGGGATGGTCCTGGCCGCCGGTCCCGGGGGCAATGACATCTTCCTACTTAGCCCGGACCAAGGTGCCGAGCCTGGCATGAGGGTCAGTTAGGGGCGGGGTGCCGCGCCTCATCGCTTACGGGCGCAATGTTGGCCCGACCCTGGGCATACTGGGCGATGCTGACATTAGCGCCCGACTCCTCGAAGGCACGGGGTTGAACGAGGTGATCGTGCTCCAGGTGCAGAGCGGGTCGGCCGCGGCCAGAGCCGGGCTACGGGCGGCCGACGTCAGCCCCGACGGGAAGTTGGTTGGCGGCGCCGTGATCGTCGCCGTTTACGGTATGGCGGTGGATTCGGTGGAAGCCCTGATCGAGATACTGGACCAGCACCGGGTGGGGGATGCGGTGGCCCTGGGCATCCGCAGGGGGAGCCAGGTGATCGACGTTCAGGCGGTGCTCGGTTCAGGGAGCGAGTAGTAGGGCGATCCGGTGCGGGCGCGGGGCCGACCTGCCCCGCGCCGATCGTTTCAGACTCAATCCAGTCCGCAGAATCCGCCCGGGCAGCAGGATCCCGTGGAACAGGCCGGCGCCGGCGCGGCGCCGCTGCCGCGGCTCGCACTGGAGATGATGTTGCCGCCGGTGGCCAGGCGATGCACCGGGGCATCGGCTGGGGTGTCGCCCAGTTCCGCTCCGGCGCGGGCGCAGAGTTCGCCCCAAGTATTCAGGGACTCACTCATCCGGTGGCTGACTTCCAGAACCCGGCCGTTGGTGTCGCAACGGTAGTCATAGGTAGGCATGGAATGCTTCTCGCTATATCGATGATCTCTAATATATGGCGATTATAGGCAGACAGCGGTCCCGAGAAAACCCGTGAGCGGCCGCCTCATGATCGGGCCAGGCGGTGGTCGCTTGCCCAGCTGGTATATCCCCTCGTCGAGGCCCTCGGCGAAAGCAGGCCGCGCCCAAGGGTTCAGTTAACGGATCTGGCCGCTGATGTCGGCAGCTGGGAGTCAACGGCCGGTGCCGTTTTGGTCCACGGGAACCGGACTGCCCGTGCGGCTGGATATGTGACCTCCAGTGGGCAAAGGCACCCGGTGCAGTCGCGAGAGGAATGTCGATCGATGACTACGAGATAAGAATCGGAGCGGGTTTCGGCGCCTACTGCGCCATGGTCGTACGCGCCAACTGAAGAAAAGAGTCACCAGGGGGGCGCATAAACGGGTTCTCCACCAGCAAACGCGCCGCCGCCTCGGCTGGCACCGCGGGGCTGAAAAAGAATCCCTGCATCAGGCCGCAGCCAAGCGACTCCAAGTAATTGCGCTGATCCTCGGTCTCTACGCCCTCAGCGATGATGCTGAGCCCAAGCTCCTTCGCCATAGAAATGATGGCCGGGACGATGCAGCCTTCAGCGCGCCCGGTGTCGATGTCCTTGACGAAGGAGCGGTCTATCTTGAGCGTGTGGATCGGGAGCTTTCGCAGGTAGCTTAGTGACGAATAGCCGGTTCCGAAGTCGTCGATGGCGACCGTCACGCCGTGGTTATGGAGCATACGAAGCTTCTCAACAACGGACTCCACCTCGCAAAGCTGAATATTCTCGGTAATCTCCACCTCAAGATGGTCGCCTGGCACGTTGTGTTCGCGAAGTATCCCGATGATGTCCTCCACGAAGTCTTTGGTGTCGATATGCTGGGAGCTGAGGTTGACGCTAAGCCGCGCGTGCGGAAGGTTGCTATCCAGCCAATGCCTCAGATCCGTACACACTCGATGCAGGACCACCTTGCCAATTTCGGCGATCAGTCCCGACTTTTCGGCCACGGGGATAAACTCGCCGGGCGCGAGCTGCCCATACGCGGGGTGATTCCATCGAATGAGGGCCTCAAGCCCTAGGATTGCGCCCGTGGGCGCGTAGACCTGCGGCTGGTAATACACCTCGAACTGGCGCGACTCCAGCGCCTGACGTATCTCGCGCTCGAAGGTGAGATGCCGAGAAGGGGCTGCATCCATGCCCTTGGAGTAGGATACGTAGCACCCGTTACGTCGGTTCTTGGCGTTATACATGGCGAGATCGGCATTACGAATCAGGAGGTCGACCGTGTCACCATCCTTTGGGTATAGGGCGATGCCCATGCTCGCGGATACGCGAAATTCCTGCTCCTCGATTCGGAATGGGGGTTTGAGCTCACCGACCAGCTTGTCGGCGACTCGTTCCGCATCGGCGCCGGACCGGATGCGTGGTAACAGCAAGAGGAACTCGTCACCGCCAATACGCGCCAGGGTGTCCTCGGAACGCAGAGTTCCCGCCAGGCGTCGGGCGACGACCCTAAGGAGCTCGTCGCCAGTGGCGTGACCGAGGGTGTCATTGACTAGCTTGAATCGATCAAGGTCCAGGAATACCACGGCCACCACATGGTTCCCGCGTTTGGCCTGGGTCAATGCCTGCGCTAGTCGGTCCATGAATAGGCTGCGGTTGGGGAGGCCCGTTAGCAGGTCGTGGTAGGCCTGGTGTCTGATGATCTCCTCGGACTGTTTGCGCTCGGTCAGATCTCGCGCCACGCCATAGCTGCCGACAAACTGAGGCTCTCCGTTCTGGGTGCTGTATACGCCCATGGACGTCAGCTCGACGGGGATGGTTTCCGTCGCCGGCTCAGCGCCCGGCGGATTGCGTCGCAGCCTCAGCTCCAGGTTGGATGCGGCGCGTTCTCCGGTGTGCCGTTCGTTGAATCGGTAATGCGCCAATCCGCGGTCCTCTGCGGACACGACAGTGGAGTAGTGCAGACCGATGAGACTTTCCCTGCTAACGCCCAGCATTGCCTCGACGCGGTCGTTGAGAAAGGTGAACCGGCCCTGATCATCGAGCATGTACACAAGATCGGGGGAACTGTTCACCATGAAGCGATAGAGCTGCTCCGATTTTTCAAGTTGCTCGCGGATGATACGGTTTTCCATTTCCAGCAGGCGCCTGCGGATGGTGTTTTCCACCGTCCTCACTAAAGACTGAGGAGCGTATGGCTTGCGCAGGTAGTCGCAAGCGCCACGGCGAAGGGATTCGATGGCGGCATCGATAGATGCGTCTCCGCTGACGACAATGACGGAGACGTCCATCCCCTCATGATCAACGCGGGCCATCAAATCGAAGCCGTCTACACCGTGCATGTGCAGATCCAGCAATAAGATCTCGACATCGCTGGTCCTGAGCACCTCCAGCGCCTCGCGTCCGTCGCCCGCTGTGGTGACCGCCAGGCCATGCAGGCGAAGTAAATCGCTCACGCTGCGCAGCATGGCCGGATCGTCGTCCACCGCCAAAATGAGACAACCGGCGCGAAAGGCGTCGTGGTCGATGTGCTGAGGCTGAACCGACATCGCTAGCGATTGCCGGGGTCCGCAGAGGAGAAGGCATTGGCGCTCGCCGCACACTTGCGCGGGAGCAGCATAGTGAAGGTCGTTCCCGCGCCCTCGCGGCTGCGGCAGATGATTCGTGCGCCCATTCGGTCCGCCAATTCCTTGACGATGCTTAGTCCAAGCCCTTGGTGTCTCTCGCCTTTGGTGCTTTGCACTGGCTCGAAGAGACAGGCGAGAACCTCAGCGGGAAGCCCGGGACCGGTGTCTGACACCGAAACGGCCACGTAATCCCCATCGTCGAAGCGCAAACGATCTTCCGTCGATAGCTGCAATTCGTCTCCTTCATGCATGGCCTCAAGCGCGTTGCGTGCCAAATTGACAAGGACCTGCCGCACGGCATCTGCGTCTAAGTCTAGTGTTGCCGGTACCCTGTCGTCCAGGCTCATTGTGAGCTTAATCCCACGGTCTTTGATTAAGGTGTCGGCCAGGAGTGCGGCGAGCTCGCGGACCAGAGGATTCAGTGCAAGCTCCCGGGCGCCGGCCTGGTCCCGGAATCCCTCAGCGAACTCTCGAATGATTCGCTCAGACCTCGTCAGCTCGTTGGTGATTACCGCAAAGTCACTATCAACTGGCTGGCCCTGTAACAGCTTCATCTCAATGACCGAAACATAATTGCGGATCACGGAGAGCGGCGTGCTCACTTCATGGGCCGCGCGACGGGCGCGAAGGTCACAGTCTGAGCGTGACTCCTGTCGGGTCCAACTTGCGTGGGCCTGGCGTCTCCTAACGGTCGACAGTGCTTGCGCAGCATGCGTGGCGAGATCTCGAAGCAGCGGCTGGATATCGTGTATCCACTCGCGGAGGCAGGGATGCAGGCCGGCAATGAAGATGCCCGGGTGCTCACCGCCAGCGGCGAGCGGCAGGCACAGCATCCCGCCGCAGTTCAAGACCCCCATGACCTGTTTGTCGACAACGGTCAGGGTCGAAGGCACCGTGTCGAGTGTGTTTAGCAGGGCGTTATTGGCCGCCGCACGAGCGATGAGGCCCCCATTGCTACGCAGTCGGATACTGATTTCGCTGACCGCGGTTCCGGCCCCGAACAGGTCGATGCCCTTCAGCACGTCCCCGTCGCGCTGCAGGTAGAGCGTCTGGCGCATGCCAAAGAAGAGCGCGAGCGTCTGCGCGATGGCGTTCAGCATTGCCTTTTCCGTGTCCGCTGCGGACCAATAGGCGCGCATTTCTCCTAGGAGGGCACGCCGGGCAACCAGTCCCATGAACGGGTTGTCCGCAGCCTCGACAATTCCGACAGGCGCCACGGGCTGGGGCCACGTGTCGGGCTCCGGGGTGGCTGTCGACTCCAATTCTGCCAAGCCGCGGATCTCTCCCGCGTCACTACCCATGAGGGCGGCAACCTCGTTGCAGACCAGCCCGAGCTCCGAGGGCTCCGCCTCGGAGAGTTGCCGCGCCGCACGCGCGATCTTCACCAAAGGATGGGCGTCAGCAAGCTGATGGGCCTCTTCGCTTTGGTAGCGAAGGGCGTCGGACATTAATGGTCCGAATCCCCAACTGGAGAGCAATCGGGCGCCGAGTTCGGTTTCGCCGAGGCCGCCGTCAATGGGAATCTCAAGCGTGTCTGGCAACGCCAAGAGAGCGATGCGCCCTAGATCGAGTAGCAGCGCCGCAAAGTGCGCCTCTTCTGGGCGTTCATAGCCGCTTCGCTTCGCAAGCGCTAAGGCAAAGCGTGCGCGCCGCGTGCCCAAGGAGCGTAGCTTTCTGAAGGTCTGGCTATCTCTTGTGGGAGCCTCTGCATATTGCTGACGGATGGCCGCATAAGTGGCTAGAGCGATCAAGCCCCGGGTGCCCAGGCGGCGAGTGACGGACTCTAAGGTAAATGCGATGGGGCCGCCGCTACGAAATGCGACCGTTGTGGCCGCGGAGGTGGCGCAGGCACAGAACACCGGATCCCCGGCCAGCAGGTCAACCTCCGTCCGCGCGAGTTCTTCCGCCATCGCCGGCGGCTCGAGCAGCTGCGTGAGGACAGCGTGTTCGATAGGCAGACCGCACAAGCCGACATGCTCGATTCCGCATCCTCTCGAGAAATCGTCATTCATGAATCGTCACGCTTGCGCCCGATAAAGCACTGTTACCCGAGACTGACGGCTATCGCTGAGTTTTAGCAGTCAATATTCCTGCCAGTTTCGGGCAAAACGGCCTGCGGCCCGCAGCAGCTCGCCGGAATGTCGTGTAGAAGGGAGCCCAAGCTAAATTAATTTTGGAATTACAGTTTGTTATCTGATCGCGTCGATGCGGTTCGAGCGATTCAATCGAGATTGCGACTGAACCGGGCGCGCCCCCTCGAAATTTTACGGCCTGAGGGATCGCGCAGAAAGCGTCACAAATTGGCAAAAGTTGGTTGTTGCTTTTGATGGGTCTTAAGCTGAATTCGAGCAAGGAGTCAAGGGAACCACCACGTAGAGTATGAATAACGCTGTTGCTTGACGCGCTCGGCACTCTGTCCGGTGGGTGCGGAGATCAATGAGTGCTGGATCATCCGGTGGATTGCGCGAGTCAGGCGGCCCCGAGCCGTATTGGCCCCGCGACCAGTTAGCTCGCGTATCCAAACCGGTGGCTCGGGGGCGTCTTGGGTCAGTAACGGCGGCCGCGTGAGTCCGCGCATACCGGAGTCGGCGGTTC
Source organism: uncultured Gammaproteobacteria bacterium (assembly GCA_963698355.1). GTDB lineage: Bacteria > Pseudomonadota > Gammaproteobacteria > Chromatiales > Chromatiaceae > Thiodictyon. The sequence goes on from CAVOQO010000078.1 coordinate 60,451, forward strand.
TGCTTTTTCGGCCTCTCGTGAAGAGGCTGCGCCTTTGGCACGGAGGTAAGCGGTCCCTGGCGTGTAACCGGTAGGAAACGATCAGGCAGCGCGCCGGCACCTCAACCCTCCTCGTCTAGATAGCCTTCCTTGAATAGGTAGAGCAGGATGTCCTGGGCGGCCTCGGTCGGGGAAAGTCGGCTGGTGTCGATGCGCAACTCCGGATGCTCTGGGACCTCGTAGGGGTCGCTGATGCCAGTGAACTCTGGGATGATTCCCTTCCTGGCCTTGGCGTAGAGCCCCTTGCGGTCGCGGGATTCGCAGACCTCGAGCGGCGTCGAGACATGGATCTCGATGAAGGCGCCGTGGGCCTCGATCATTTCACGTACCGCCCTGCGCGTCTCCGTGTAAGGGGCGATGGGGGCGCAGATGGCGATGCCGCCGTTCTTGGTGATCTCGCTCGCGACGAACCCGATGCGCCGAATGTTGAGGTCACGGTGGGTCTTGGAGAATCCCAGCTCACTGGAGAGGTTCTGGCGCACGATGTCGCCGTCGAGCAACGACACCGGCCGCCCGCCCGCCTCCACCAGCTTGGCGTAGATGATGTTCGCGAGGGTGGATTTGCCGGAGCCGGAAAGTCCGGTGAAGAACAGGGTGATGCCCTGGCGACTCGGCGGCGGGTAGACCCGGCGCAGTTCCTCGAGCACTTCGGGATAGCTGAACCAGTCCGGCACCTCCTTGTTCTGCAGCAGCAGTGTGCGAAGCTCCGCGGCCGTCAGGGACAGACTCTCCAAGTCCTCGCGCTCGATGCGATTCGCCGGCAGAAACGACTGCTTCGACGGGACATAGCGATGCTCCGGAAGCGGTACCACCTGAATTCCGAGCGCCTCCCCGAAGGACTTCACGTATTCCTGGGCCGCGTAACGCGGGTAGAAGCGGCCGGCTCCGTCGCCGCCGGGCGGCGGCGAGCCGTGGTCCGGGCCCATCAGCATGTGGGTGCAACCGTAGTTCCGATTGACTAGGGCGTGCCATAGGGCCTCCCGCGGTCCCGCCATGCGCATGGCGAGCGGCAGCAGGGACAGGGCCGTCATCTCGTGTGGCAGGTGCCGCGCGATGGCCTTGTAGCAGCGCACGCGGGCGTAGTAATGCACGTCCCCTGGCTTGGTCTCGCCCACCGCGGGATGGATCAGGATATGGGCCTGATGGGCCTTGGCGGCATCGACGACGACGCGCCGCTGGAGCTTGTGGATCGGGTTGGTGGTCTGGAAGGCGAGCACATTGCGCCAGCCGGTCTTGACGAACTGATGGCGCAGCTCCTCCGGCGTGTTCCACAGGCTCTCGAAGTCATGGTGGGCGGGGAGCTGTATCCCCTGGAGCTGACCGGCCACATAAAATCCCTTGACGCGTGTCTGCAGATAGCGAACCCCCGGGTGATCCGCGGAATCGGTGCCGTAGACCAGATTGGCCTCCCGCGCCTTGTTCGCCTCCCATACCTCCGAGACCGTCAGCACTGCCGGCATGAAGCCTTCCTGGTCGCGCAGGGCGAGCGGCTGGCCGGGGGTCAGCTTCTCTGCCACCGAGGCGTCGATGTCCAGGACCACGGGCATGGGCCAGACGGCCCCGCTGGGCAGTCGGGCGCCCTCCAGAACCGAGTCGTAGGTCGTCTGGTCCATGAACCCGTCGAGGGGCGCGAAGCCGCCGTTCAGCAGGAGCTCCAGGTCGCAAAGTTGACGCTGGGAGAGCGTCAGCGATTGGAATGCGAGTGACTCCTGGCGCAGGGTCTGGGCCCGCTCCTCGTCGACGAGGAGGGAGGAGGCCACGGCGGGACGATCGGTCGGTTGGGTGCTGTCGGACATGGGCGGTAGCGCTTTCTGGGGTGACTGCTATCAGGCAGCGGGAGCGACGTCTTGCGCCAGCTTGAAGAGCTCGTCGAGACGCGCGATCAGCTCCCGCAGCTGGAGCGCCATGATAGCGAATTCGGCATCCAGGCGGACCGCCGGGTCGTCTCCGTCCTCGATCTCCTCAAGTAGGGTGTCGCCTACCCGCAGACGCTTGAGCGACAGGTCGTCCGCCAGCACGAAGCTCAGGCGCTCGTCCCAGTCCAGGGCCAGCTTGACCGCCTGCTTGCCCGCACGCAGATGGTTCAGGATCTCCTCGCTGCCCAGGTCCTGGCCGCTGCAGCGGATGACCCCGCCTCCCTCTTTGACGTCGCGCAGCTCGCAGGCGTCCGAGGGGACGAAGTCCGCGGGGGCCCTCCCGTCCAGTAGCCAAGCCGTGAGGATGCCGGCGGGGGAGTCGGCGGGGGCCGGCGGCTTGGCGGGCAGGCTCCCTAGGGTCTCGCGCAATAGCGAGACGACGTCCTCGGCCTGTTTTTCGCTACTGGCATCCACCACCAGCCAGCCGGACTCCGTGTCGATGTAGAGCAGGGTGCGGCGCGAGCGGGTGAACGCGCGCGGAAGCATCTCGGTGACGATTTGCTCCTTCAGGCGGCGGCGCTCGGCGCGGCCGACGTCGCGGGCCTCGCCGGACTCCAGCTCGGCGACGCGCTCCTCAAGTGCCTCGGTCACCGCGGCGGACGGCAACAGGCGCTCCTGCTTGCGGGCGCACAACAGCAGGCAGCCTCCGACCGCGTGCACCAGCGCCGAGGTGTCCTCACCCAGGGGGGCGGACCAACCGAGGGTGGCGGTCTCCACCGGACCGCAGGGCCGGAAGCGCCGAGTGGCGAGCTGGGTCTCGAGCTCCGGGGCGCTCAGCGTGAAAGGCGACCCGAGACGAAACAGCCTGGCATTCTTGAACATGGTGGGACCCCCGCGTCAAAAAGCGGGGGAGTATGCCCGAGGCCAGCGCCCAGGGAAACGACGGGTTGCGGTTCGCTCCTGTCCCCGTCTGCTCAGGCGTGTGCGAACGCCACCGGCTGGCGGCGGTTCCCCCAGCTCCCAGGCTTGGCCTCGAAGACACCAGCGCAGGGGGTGCCGCAGGCGGCGCAGCGGCCCTGGTCGTCGAGGCCCCAGTGTCCCAGTCGATACCAGTCCCGCTCGATCAGGAGCGCGCCACACTGGTGGCACCAGGTGCTGCCGCCGTCTGAGTCGTGGACATTGCCCGTGTAGGCGTAACGCACCCCGTTGCGCCGCGCGATGGCACGTGCCCGCGTCAGGGTCGCCGGCGGGGTGGGTGGGGCGTCGCGCAGCTTCCAGTCCGGGTGAAAGGCCGTGAAATGCATGGGGACATCGGGCCCAAGCTCCTCCACCACCCAGCGAGTCATGGTGTCGATCTCGGCGTCGGAATCGTTGTAGCCTGGAATCAGCAGGGTCGTCAGCTCGAACCAGACCTGGGTCTCGTGATGCAGGTAGCGCAAGGTCTCCAGCACCGGCTCCAGGTGCCCGCCGCAGATCCGGTGATAGAAGTCCTCGGTGAAGGCCTTCAGGTCCACGTTCGCCGCGTCCATGGGGGCGAAGAAGGCCTCCCGCGCGCCTGGGCTCACGTAGCCCGCCGTGACCGCCACGTTGCGGACGCCCAGTGCTCGGCAGGCGAGCGCCGTGTCCACCGCGTATTCGAGGAAGATCACCGGGTCGTTGTACGTGTAGGCGACCGAGCGGCAGCCGAGCTCTGAGGCCCGTCGTGCGATGGCCTCAGGAGTTGCGGAGGCCGCCAGGGTGTCCTGCTCCCGGGACTTGCTCATGTCCCAGTTCTGGCAGAAGCGGCAGGCCAGATTGCACCCGGCGGTGCCGAAGGACAGCACGGGTGTCCCCGGTAGAAAGTGGTTGAGTGGCTTCTTCTCGATCGGGTCAACGCAGAACCCGTTGGAACGTCCGTAGCCTTCCAGCACCACGCCACCGCCCCGGGCGGCTCGCACGAAGCAGAAGCCTTGTTGGCCCTCGCGCATTCGGCACGCACGGGGGCAGACGTCGCATTGCACCCGGCCGTCCGGGAGCGGGTGCCAGAACTGAGTGGGATGGTATGACATGGGATTTGCCCTCCCGCCGATTCGCCCGACTAGGCAAGCTCGGCGTCATCAGCGAACTTTACTGGGCTCAGGTGCTATCACCGGCTCGTCGCGCCAACAGACTGGGCCGCGTTCGGGCAACGGGTCAGCGCCAGCCATCGTCCGGGGCGTCGTGCGGCTTGGCCCACTTTCCCGCGCAGGTGCCGAATCAGTGCGCGGAGGTCAGAAACCGGCGTCTCCCCGGTTGGCTTTCACTAAAATGTTAGTCACCAGGAGCGATTCGATTCACCGGTGAAGCCATGAACATCGACCGCCAACCCGCCGTCGCGGGACTCTTCTACCCGGCCGACCCGGCGACATTGCGCCGCCAGGTCGAATCCCTGATGGTCGCCGCCGAGCCGCGACCCCAACTGCAGCCTCTGAGCGACCTCAAGGCCCTGGTGGCTCCCCATGCGGGCTACCCCTATTCGGGTCCGGTCGCCGCCTCGGCCTATGCGCAGCTCGCTCCAATCGCCGCGCGAATCCGCCGGGTGATGCTATTCGGGCCGGCCCATCGCTACCCCTTTCGGGGGATCGCCTATCCGGACGCCGACCGGCTGCTGACTCCGCTCGGTCCCGTGGCCGTGGACCGGGCCGCCCTGGAGGCTGTTGCGGACCTGCCTCAGGTTCACCGCCTCGACTCGGCCTTCGAGGACGAGCACTGTCTGGAGGTGCAGCTGCCCTTCCTCCAAGTTCTGCTTCACGACTTTCGGGTGGCCCCCTTTGTGGTGGGCGCTGCCGATCCCGAGGACGTGGCGGAGCTGATGGCGCGGCTTTGGGGCGGGCCTGAGACCCTGATCGTGGTGAGCTCCGACCTGAGTCACTACCTGGATTACGACACCGCGACTCGGGTGGACCGCCGCACTACGCGGGCCATCGAGCATCTGGAGCCGGAGTCCGTGGATCACCACGCCGCTTGCGGCGCCACGCCCCTGTGCGGACTCCTGTCGGAGGCGCGGCGGCGGGGCTTGCGAGCGCTCACGCTGGATCTGCGCAACTCCGGCGATACTGCCGGACCGCGGGACCGGGTGGTGGGCTACGGTGCCTATGCCTTCTTCTGAGACGCCCCGTTTGGACGAGCAAGAGCGGCGGCTCGTGATCGACGTGGCCTGGGGCTCCATCCGCCACGGCCTCGGCAGCGGCCGCCCCTCTCCGGTCGACCCGCAAGACTTCCCGCCCCGCCTGCGCGAGTCGGGCGCGGCCTTTGTCACGCTGCGCACGCACGGCGCCCTGCGCGGCTGCATCGGACATCTGGAAGCGATCCGTCCGCTGGTCGTCGATGTGGCGGACAATGCCTTCGCCGCCGCCTTCCGGGACCCGCGCTTCGAGCCCTTGCAGGAACGGGAGTTGACCGACCTAGAGCTGGACGTCTCGGTGCTGACCCCTCCCGAGCCCCTGCAGTTCAAGGACGAAGACGATCTGCTGCGCCAGCTCCGCCCGGGGGTCGACGGGCTGATCCTGACTGACAGGGGTGCCCGCGGTACCTTTCTTCCAGCGGTGTGGGACAACCTGCCCGAGCCCCACCGCTTCCTCGCCGAGCTCAAACGCAAGGCCGGTCTGCCACGCGACCACTGGAGCGGCACCCTCGAGGTCTCGCGCTATCGCACCGAGACATTCGGCGGCTGAGAGATGTCGCTGCCTCCGGTGACCGTGCATCCGTGCCCCGACCGGGCCAGAGATCCGCGGCCGCCTCGAACCATCCACAGGGATCGACATCGACCGTGAACGATATTCATCTGACCGGACTCTTTCTCATCCTGCTCATCCTGCTCGTGCTTTCGGCCTTTTTCTCCGGCTCGGAAACGGCGCTTCTCACCATCAACCGCTACCGACTGCGTCATAAGGCCGAGCAGGGCCATCGCGGGGCGCGTCTCGCCCGCGCCCTGCTCGAGCGGCCGGACCGACTGATCGGCCTGATTCTGTTAGGAAACAACTTCGTCAACATCCTGGCGTCGTCCATCGCGACCGTGATCGCGCTGCGGATCGGCGGTGAGGCGGCCATCGGGATCGCCGCGGGCCTCCTGACCCTCGTGGTGCTGATCTTCTCCGAGGTGGCGCCGAAGACCCTGGCCACCCTGCACCCGGAGCGTCTCGCCTTCCCGGCCGCTTATGTCTACGGACCCCTGCTCAAGCTGCTCTATCCCCTGGTCTGGGTGGTCAACCTGATCGCCAACGGCCTGCTGCGGGTCATGGGCGTTGCCCCCGAGTCCGGTTCTGGCACGGCCCTGAGCCGCGAGGAGCTGCGCACCGTGGTCAGCGAGGCGGGCGCGATGATCCCGGAGCGCAGCCGTTCCATGCTGCTGGCCATCCTGGATCTGGAGCGGGCCACCGTGGAGGACATCATGATCCCTCGCAGCGAGGTCGAGGGCATCGATATCCAGGACGACGAGGACGACATCATCCAGTCCATCCGCAACGCCGGCTACACCCGGCTGCCCCTGTTTGACGGGGGTATCGACAACGTCATCGGCGTCTTCCACTCCCGCAATGCCCTGCACGCCCTGCTCGACGGGGGGTTGAGCAAGGAGCATCTGCGCGCCATCGCCCAGCCCCCTTATTTCGTGCCGGAGGGAACGCCGCTCTATCAGCAACTGATCAACTTTCAGCGGGGTAAGCAGCGCATCGGCTTGGTGGTGGACGAGTACGGGGACTTCCTGGGCCTCGTTACCCTGGTCGATCTGCTCGAGGAGATCGTGGGTGAGTTTGCGACCGATCCCTCTGACAGCATCTCCGAGATCCACCGGGCCGAGGACGGCAGCCTGCTCATCGATTGCGGCATCGGTGTACGGGGGCTGAACCGGGCCCTGCGCTGGGATCTGCCCACCGGGGGACCCAAGACACTCAACGGCCTGATCCTCGACTACATGGAGACGATCCCGGAGCCGGGTACCAGCCTCAAGCTCCACGGTCACGCCGTAGAGATCATCCAGACCACGGAGAGCTCGGTGAAGACCGTGCGCATCCATCCCCGCCCGCCGCGCAAGGGGCGGCGACAGGACGTGAGGGTCTAAGCTCCCGCGTGGGCGCGGCCGGGTTTCGCACTCAGTCCGGGGACCGCGACAGCCCGGCGGCCAAGGGTCTCAATCCATAATCGATGAAGACGCTGGCCAGGGCACCCCAGCCGAGGACCGCAAGCAAGGGGCGAGCCAGGGGGTAGCCCCCGTCCCAATAGGTAAGTGTCACCGTGAGGAAGCAGGCCAGGGTGACGAACGCCAGATGCACGGAGGCGTCCGTTGCGGGTCCCGGCCATCGTGCGGCCATCCACCCCCCGGCCCAGGCGGCGAGCACCCCGCCGAAGAGTCCGAAGGCCACGTCCACTGGCCAATGCACCCCAAGGGCCACCCGGCTCAACCCCGCCAGCACCCCGAGCAGCACCAGCAGTACCCGAAGCTCCACGTGGCGGGCATAGTAGACTAGGACGCCGAAGAACACGCCGGCGGTCACGCTGTGACCGGATGGGAAACTTGCCCGCCGGTGTCCGGGGCCGATCAGGTTCAAATCACCAGGTGCCAGCACCGCGGGCGGCCTGGGCATGTCGAACAGGGGTTTGAGTCCGCGGCTGTAAGCGGAGGCGGCCAGCGCCGCGAGTACCAAGGCCCAGAAGACCCGGGGCCTGCGGCGGGCGATAAAGAGGCTCAAGGCGAAGGGCACCCGTTCGTCGCCGAGCGAGGTCAGCCACTCCCAGACCCAGTCCGGGTAGGCCGCGGCCCAGCCATTGAGGCGATGGAATCCCCCGTGGTAGCCGCAGGCGGCAAGCAGGGTCAGACCCACGATCAGGCAGACCAGGGCCCAGCGCGACAGCCATAGGGCGCCGCCCGGCGGGTTCATGGACGTGCGTGCGGCCCCGGCGGCGAGGGCGGTGCTCAGGTCCTCACGCAGCCTGGCGACCAGCACCCTAACCATCGGTCCCCGCCGTGGACGGGGTCTTGTCCTCGCCGGGGCCCGCGGGCGGTCTGACCCGGTCCTGGATCAGCACCAGGGCCACGGGTCCGCGGCGGTAGATCAGGTACTGACTCAGGTCCGGGAGCTCCCGGGCCAGTTCCGGGAGCTTGTCTACCCGGAGGAAGACCAGCTCGCCTGGCCGCGGAATCCGGTCGTGGGTAACGGCGTTACGGTAGACGCTGAAGCTCGGCATGGAGGTGCGGAAGACCACGGTCGGCAAGTCCATCCGGCGCGCCAGCAGCGCCGCCTCCTTGACTGGCCCCTGCATGACCTCCAGGACCCGGGGCACCAGCACCCCGTAGACCACCAGGGTCTGGACCACACCCGCCAGGATCAGGCGCTGCCATACCGCGGCACGCGTCCACAGGGCAAGTCCAGCCATGGCCGCGAGCCCCGCCAGCACCCAGGCGAGATAGGCCGAATCCAGCGCCGCTCGGCCCTCCTTGAACAGGGCGATCTCGTGGACCTTGTGGGACTGGGACTCCGCGATGCCGATCCCCCACGGGAGTGCCAGGAGCAGGCCGAGCAGCAGCAGCGGCGGCACGAAGGCCAGCCAGCGTCCCCTGACTCCATCGGCGAGCAGGTCCCGATGGCGCGCCATCAGGATGAACAGGGGGGCGCAGCCGTAGAGCAGATAGTGCGGCAGCTTGGTGCCGGAGAAGGAGAAGAACAGGAAGACAACGCCGAACCAGATCCAAAGGAACCGGTCCAACGGGTCCGCCCAGGCGGTCTTGAGTCCGGGCAGCAGGCGCAGGAACCAACCGGTGAATGGGAGCAGGATCACCGGCAGCATCACCAGGTAATAGCCGAAGAAACCGCTGTGGCCGTGCATGGCGCCGCCGAAGCGTCCGGCGTTGTGCTTGAGGAAGAAGCTCTCGAAGAAACCCGCCCCGTCGTCCAGGTAGATGGCCAGGTACCAGGGGCCGGCCACCAGGACGAAGATCAGCCAACCGAGTGGGGCCAGCAAGGCCCTCATCCAGCGCTCGAGCGCCCCCTCCGACCAGAAGAACAGGAAGCTCACCACGACCGGAAAGAACACCGCCACCGGCCCCTTGGTCAGGAAGCCGAGGCCCATCCAAAGATAGGCGCGCCAGACGAACCGGCGGGCGGGGTCAGGCCCGCTGCTGTGCGACTGGGGCGCGGGGTGGGCGTAGAAACGATAGATTTCGAAGAAAGCGAGCGCGATGAAGAGGTTCAGCAGCGCATCGGCCACCGCCGCCTTGGCGATCAGTGAGACCTGGAGCGACAGGGCCATGACCAAGCCGGCCACGGTGGCGGTCGGGGCATCGAGACGCTCGCGCACGAAGACCCACAGGGCCAGCACCCATAGAGAGGCGGCCAGGGCCGAGGGCAGGCGCAGGGCGAGCTCGTTGAATCCGAGAAGCTTGGCGGACGCCGCCTGGAGCCAATAGATGAGCACCGGCTTGTCGTAGCGGGGCTCCCCGTCCTTGTGGGGGGTGATGTAATTGCCGCTCGCGATCATCTCGCGCGTGGCCTCCGTGAAGGCCCCTTCGTCCAGATCATAGAGCGGCACGGCCCCGAGCCCCCAGAAGAAGCAGAGGGTAACCACCGCGGCGAGGAACCAGGGTGAGGTGAGTACGCTTCCGAAGACGCTGCTCGACCGAGATTGCGCGGGCGCTGCCTCGATCGTCATCCCGGGGTCTTCCAGGCCGCGGCCTCGGGATCGGACTCCCAGCGGATGCGGTGGTGGCTGTGCTCGCTGGAGGCGTAGAAGGTGCGCGTCATGAGCTCGGACAGCACCCCGGTGGTCAGGAACTGGATCGAGGCAACCAGGCACAGGATGGAGATGAACAAGAGCGGCCGCTGGCCGATGTCCTCGCCCAGTCCGAACTTCACGACCAGCAGATAGGCCATCATCAGGCCGCCGACGACGCCAAAAACGATGCCGATGGAGCCGAAGAAATGGCCCGGCCTGGAGCCGAAGCGCAGGAAGAAGAAGGCGGAGAGCAGATCCAGTAGGACCCGGAAGGTGCGCGAGATGCCGTACTTGGAGGTGCCGAACTGGCGTGCCTGATGGGTGACCTCGGTCTCGCCGATGCGCGAGGGGGCGGTGACCCCCGCCACCCACACGGGGATGAACCGGTGCATCTCACCGAGCAGGGTCACCTCCCGGATCACCTCGGCGCGATAGACCTTGAGGCTGCAGCCATAGTCGTGCAGGGCGACGCCAGTCACCTTGCCGATCAGCTTGTTCGCGATGCGAGAGGGGATCTTACGCATCACCAGATCGTCCTGGCGCTTGCGCCGCCAGCCCTGGAGCAGATCCAGGTCACGCTCGATGAGCTCGTCCACCATGCGCGGGATGTCGGCAGGGTCGTTCTGCAGGTCCCCGTCGAGGGTGGCAATCAGCTCGCCGCGCGCGGCGTCGAAGCCCGCCTGCATGGCCGCGGTCTGGCCGAAGTTGCGGCGCAGCCGGATGACCCGCACGTGGCTGCCGTAGCGCTCCGCCGCCTGAGCGAGCCGCTCGCCGGTGCCGTCCCGGCTCCCGTCGTCCACACAGATGAGCTCCCAATCGCCCTGGTAGTCTGCCAGCCCCCGATGAACGCGAGCCACCATGGGCTCCACGTTGTCGATCTCGTTGTACATGGGGATGACGACCGAAAGGGAGGGCTTGCGGTCGGTGTCGCGGTGCACTGGGCTGGACATGGGCTGGGATCCTGGTCGGGGGGCTGAATGGCCTTGGCATCGCGTGTGTCATGGGGTGGACGGACGCTCATCGGCCAAGCGCTGGCACGCTATACGGCGGGCTGGAAAAGATCAACCGCACCATCGCTGCGCCACCGTGGCCCGGTCTGAACGCCCGCGTTTGATTGCATTCATTCGAGGCCTTGAGCCCTTTCCGGGCCCGATCGATCGCCCTGGGGTCTCAGTCCGCCGTCTCCACGGTCAGCGGCGGGGGGAACCAAGTCTTGGCGATCTCGGAGTGCAGGTCACCGATGGCCAGTTGCAGCTCGTCCACGAAGGCGTGCAGCTGCTGCTGGTTGAGTCGGCGCGGCTCTGCGCCCTCAAGGGTTCGCTTGAGGCGTCCGGCGACCCGCAGCGCGCCGTCGCTGCGTGGGAGCTTCTCCAGGCTCAGGCGGCAGGACTCGATGCAGTGGTTGACGGCGCGCGGGAAGGCGGCGTGCTGGAACAGGAAGCGCAGAACCGGACCGCGCTGCACCCGCACCTGCTCGCTGCGGCGGTACGCCTGGTAAGCGGTCATGGACTTGAGCACGCTGACCCATTGGATGGTCTCGAAGGGGCGCAGCTCCGTGGCCTCCTCGGGCAGCAGGTTGGCCGAGCGCACATCGACGATTCGGGTGGTCATGTCCGCCCGTTCCAGGAAGCGCCCAAGGTGCAGGAACTCGTAGCCCTGGTCGTGGAGCATGGTGCCGGAGAGGAGTCCGGTGATGCTCTGGCTGCCGAGGATGACGTACTTAAGATAGGTGTGGCGCCCGCCCTTTGTCATGCCCTTGTGGAGCTCCTCGCGGGCGTAGAGATAGAGCTGGTTCAGCAGCTCCCATGCCTCGCGGGGTACGATGTCGCGAATCGTGCGGCAGTTCTCCCGCGCCGCACCCAGGGCCGAGAGGATGGAGCCGGAATTGCGCTCGTCCGCGAGCAGGAAGCGCACCACGTTGCGCTCGCTATGGTCCTTGTAGTGCTCCTCGAACAGGTCGTTGGCCCCGGTGATGTCGATCAGCGGGCGCCAGCCGGGGGCCAGACCCTTGGGCAGGTCGAGAAGCAGATTGGCATTGACGCTGACGATGCGCGCGGTGTTCTCCGCCCGCTCCACGTAACGGCCAAGCCAGTAGATGTTCTCAGCGACACGCGACAGCATCTCGCCCGCCTCCTTCCGTTGTATGCCGGTCGATCAGGAATTTAGCCACAGAGGACACAGAGCGCACGCCAGGTTCCCAAGACTCTGTGTCCTCTGTGGCGAAGAATCCGCAGCTAATCCGGCACGATCCATGTGTCCTTGCTGCCGCCACCCTGGGAGGAGTTGACCACCAGGGATCCCTTGCGCAGGGCGACACGGGTTAGGCCCCCCATGGTCACCTGCTGACGGTCGGCGGACAGGATGAAAGGCCGCAGGTCCACATGCCGGGGCTCCAGGCCGTGACCCACGATGGTTGGCACCGTGGAGAGCCGCAGCGCCGGCTGTGCGATGTAGTTGCGCGGGTCCTTCTTGATTGTCTCGGCGAAGCGCTCCCGCTCAGCCTTGGTGGAGGCGGGGCCGACCAGCATGCCGTAGCCCCCCGACTCGTTGGCGGGCTTCACCACCAGTTCCTCCATGTGCTCCAGGGTGTAGCTCAGGGCGTCGGGCTCCATGCAGCGGTAGGTCGGCACGTTGGGGATGATAGGGTCCGAGTCCAGGTAGTACCTGATGATCTCCGGCAGGAAGGCATAGACCACCTTGTCGTCCGCGACGCCGGCGCCCGGCGCATTGGCCAGCGCCACCGTTCCTGCCGTCCAGGCGCGCATCAGACCGGGCACCCCCAGGGTGGAGTCGGGTCGGAAGGCCTCCGGGTCCAGGAACAGGTCGTCGATGCGCCGGTAGATCACGTCCACCCGTTCGGGGCCGTCGACGGTGCGCATGTAGACGAAGTCGTCGGAATCCACGAACAGATCGCGACCCTCGACCAGTTCGCAGCCCATCTGCTGGGCCAGGTAGGCATGCTCGAAATAGGCCGAGTTGTAGATCCCCGGGGTCAGGACCACCACCTGCGGATAGTCCGCCGGGCGAGGGGAGATGGCCGCCAGGGTGTCGAAGAGCTGGGAGGGGTAGTCGTCCACTGGGAGCGGGGCATAGTGCTCGAAGAGCTCCGGGAAGACCCGCTTAGTGACCAGGCGGTTCTCCAGCATGTAGGAGACTCCGGACGGGACTCTTAAGTTGTCCTCCAGCACATAGATGGTCCCGTCGGCATCGCGCACCAGGTCGGAACCGCAGATATGGGCCCAGATGCCGAGTGGAGGGCTCACGCCCACGCATTGGGGCCGGAAGTTCACCGACTTGGCCAGAACCTCGTTCGGGAAGACCCCATCCTTGATGATCCTCTGGTCATGATAGAGATCGTCGATGAACAGGTTCAGCGCCTGGACCCGCTGCTTGAGCCCTGCCTCCACCCGATCCCACTCGGATTTGGGGATGATGCGGGGGATGATGTCGAACGGCCAGGCGCGGTCGATGGTGCCGCCTTCCTCCGAATAGACGGTAAAGGTGATGCCCATCTCCTTGATTGAGACGTTGGCCGCCTCCTGACGCGCCACCAGCTCATCCGGTCCTAGGGCCTCGAGGTCGGCCAGCAGACCCGCGACTGCGTCGCGCCCCTTGCCCGGCGCGGCCACCAGCTCGTCGTAGAAGTCTTGGCAGGGATAGACGTTCCAATCGATGCTCATGGCAGGGGCTCGGAGGGCTTTGGCGACAGGGCCGACTGGCCGAGGTCGAGACGGCTCAGCGTGCTCAGAGTATGCTGGAGCCCCAGCCACCGCGTCCATCCCGTCGAAGGGGAGGGACCTTGTTCGCGGGCGCCGGTATCCCCATCCATCCACGCAACCCATCCCACTCCATGACCTACTGCCTCGGACTGGCCCTCGACGAGGGCCTGGTAATGGCCGCCGATTCCCGTACCAACGCGGGCATCGACTACGTGACCACCTTCAGCAAGCTGCACATTTTCCAGCCCGCGCCGGACCGGCTCTTCGTGCTGCTCTCCGCGGGAAATCTGGCCACCACCCAGGAGGTGATGAACCGCATCCGTCGGGATCTGGACCAGACGGACAACGTCAGCGTGGTGGGGCCCAGCCTGCTCACCGCCAACTATCTGTTCGAGGCGGCGGACTACGTGGGCAAGGTCAGCCTGGAGGTGCAGCGCCAGCATGCGCCGGCCCTGGGCGCGAGCGGCGTCAGCGCCGAGACCACCCTGATCCTCGGGGGTCAGATCGCCGGACAGCCCCACGGGCTCTATCTCATCTATCCCCAGGGCAACTATTTTGCGGCCTCGCCGGAGACCTGCTATCTGCAGATCGGCGAGAACAAATACGGCAAGCCTGCGCTCGACCGCATCGCCACCCCCGGACTGTCGCTGGAGGATGGTGCCCGATTGTGCGTGGTGTCCCTGGACGCCACATCCCGTTCCAACGTCACCGTGGGTCCCCCTTACGAGGTGGCAATCTACGCGCGCGACTCGCTGACCCTATCCCACCGGCTCAAGCTCACCGCCGACCACCCGGCACTGCGCGCCCTGTCCGCCAGCTGGAACCAGGGCATCCGCAACGTCTTCGACGGCCTGCCCCGCTTCGACTGGGAGGCCATGGGTGACGCCCCTCCCGCCGAGGCCACTCAGGCGACGCCGTAGCGGCGCCTCGGCGCCGAGATGCGACCGGTGAGGTAAGAGCGGTCCGGGTCCACCAGGGCCTGCCCGGCGACGGCGGTGCGCCCGAGCAACATGCGAAACAGCATGGTCTCGCGATTGGTGAGGGTCACCTCGATCGGCCACTCGCGCCCCCCCATCCGCAGCGTCGTGCAGATGACGTAGCGCGGCTCCCGATGGCCCCCGGAGTCCGCCACCTGGCGACGGTCGATCACCGCTGCCTCGCCGTGCACCACGACGTCGGTGCGCCCGCGCAGGGGGTGGACGCCAAAGCGCACCCAGGGTGCTCCCCCGCGGTGAAAGAGGTCCACATAAAAGGCATGCAGGGTGGAGGTGCGTGCGCCCGTATCCACCTTGGCCTTGATCGCGGCGAGGCCGAGGTCGGGCAGGCACAGCCACTCCCGCCAGCCGAGCAGCAGCGGAGGGTCTATCGCTGGCTCAGCGGGGCGTCTGCTCATGGCCCCTGCCGGAGCAGCCGCAGGGCCTCGCGCAGGGCCTCGCGGTCGGTCCCGCCGGCGCGAAAGGCGGCATAGACCTTGCGCGGGATCACCGGTGCGTCCGTCACCAGGTGGAGCTCCGCCTTGGCCAGGGCGTCGTCCACCATGGCCCGGGGCAGATAGGCGGCGCCACCCAGCCGGCGGAGCAGATCCAAGGCCATCAGGCCCTGGGACAGACGCAGCGATGAGGCCGGAAGCTCCCGAAAGTGCTCCGAGTGGGCGATCATGAATGGGGTCCCCCAGTCCACCAGGATGTAGTCCTGCGCGATCGCCTCGGCGGCATTCAGGCCTGGACGGTGGGCCACCATCTGCAGCTGCAGGTCGCAGACCTGCTCCAGCTCAAACTCCTCGCTGCGGGGCGGCTCGAACAGGACAGCCAGGTCCAACAGGTCGGAGCTGAGGCGTTGCCACAGGGCGTCCGCCGGCAGGATCTCGATCTGAAGGGCCAGGTCGGGCCTGGTGGAGCGCATCGCCGCGGCCCAGTCCCGTACCCGGATCGCCCACAGATCGAGCTGGCAGCCCACCGCGAGTGAGCGATGGAAGCTCCCGTCCAGTGCCAGCTCCTGGCGCGCCCTCGACCAGCTCCGCACGATGGTCTCCGCATAGCGCAGCAGGCCGTGCCCCGAGGGGGTGAGCTGGATATCGTTGCGTCGGCGCGTGAAGAGCTGCGCCCCGAGGGTCGTCTCCAGCAGTTTGATGCGCGCGCTCACCGCGGATTGGGTCACGCACAGGTGCTCGGCCGCCTTTCCGAAGTGACGGCTCCGAGCCACTTCAATGAAGGTTCGAAGCAGGACGATGTCCATGGCGCGTGGCTCGCGGCGGGCAGGGGCAACCCGGTTCGCAGCTGGGATATACGCCGATTTCCCGGCCCGGTTGGGATTGATGATGTTCGGCTGGCGTATAGCACAGCTTCTGCGCCCGGGCTATGGGTGACGTCTTGGACGGCATCAGCGGCTTGGCTTGCCGCGCCAATTCCGAACCCTGACTGCTTGGCGAAGAGGACAGATCAGAAGGCAGGATCTTCGGCGGGCGAGCCGATTGGCGCTACCATAGCGTCATCGGGCTCACCGCCCAGAAACGATCCCGGAGACCCGTATTCATGGCCAGACTCGTCCAACTCGCTCTGCTTGCCCTCGTCAGTCTGGGGCTCGCGGCACCGGCCGTGGCCGAAAAGGGCACCGCCAAGATTCTTGCCCCCTGGGAGGCCAACGGCCAGATCTTCCAGGTGGCCGTGGATAAGCTCCAGTTCATCGGCACCTTCGAGGGCATCATGTATATCGAGCACGGCGAGGGCCTCTTGGACGCCGCGCTCTTTACCTGCCCCTCCACCCAGATCACCGAGATCCTAACCAACCAGATCAAGGCCCACGGCTACTGCACCATCGAGAGCCCCAACGGGGACTACATCTACGCGGAATACACCTGCGACGGTGCCCCGGGGGCCTGCAAGGGCAAGTTCACCCTTACGGGCGGCACGGGAAAGCTCACCGGAATCACCGGGGAGAGCGACCTGATCGTGCGCACAGCGTTGAGCGGCACCACCGTCGATCAGCAGAGCGGGGGTACGGTCTCTGCCGCCAAGGGACTGGCGATCTGGCCGGAGATGAAATTTGAGATTCCCGGCAAGACCGGCGACATCACCGGCCTGCTGGGTACGGCCCCCGACGGTTCCAAGGAGTCCGCCGGGGTTGGCCCTGCCAAGAAGTCGGGGCCGGGCGCTAAGCCCGCAGAACCCGCCAAGCCCGGACGCAAGTAACCCAGATGCCGATGCCGGATCGGGACATGGACAGGCGGCCCTGGACGCGGGGCATCGGGCTCGCCGGGCTTTTGGCGGCGCTGCTGCTCCTTTTGCCGCTTCTCCCGGCGCGCGCGAGTGACTCCTTCGAGGGGCTCGCCATCGTGCGGGACGACGGCAGCCTGTTGCTCAAAAACCGGGTGGTCGTCCTCTTCGGGATCTATCTGCCCCCAACCGACCGCCAGTGCCGGGACTGGATCCGCCCGGTCCGCTGTGATGCGCGCGGCGTCCTGGCCCTGGACTTCAAGGTCAAGGGGTTCATCACCTGCTTTCCCCGCGGCGAGGACGCCGAGGGCCGTGTCCACGCCATTTGCTACGTGGACCGCACCGGCCTCAGCCCGGGCGAAGACCTGGGTGCTTACCTGATCCAACGGGGCTGGGCGTTGGCGCTGCCTAACGCGCCCTTTGAGTACCACGCCATGGAACGTATCGCGCAGGCCCGCGGTCTCGGGGTCTGGGGCTACTTCGCGGATTCCTTTACGAACCGCTCGTGGCGCTGATCCCGATCGGGTCGCTTGGCCCGAGTCCCTGGCTCGGCGTTGTTGGGCGGATGGCCTTGCGGTAACCTCGCCCGCTTACTCTCCGTGCCCCAGCCCCTGCCGCGTGGCCACAGGCGGTGACCCATGCTCCTGATGATCGATAACTATGACTCCTTCACCTATAACCTGGTCCAGTACTTAGGCGAGCTTGGGACCGAGGTGCGCGTGGTGCGGAACGACGAGCTGACGGTGGAAGAGGCGGCGGCGATGGCGCCTGAGCGAATCGTGATCTCGCCCGGGCCCTGCACCCCGAACGAGGCAGGCATCTCGGTGCCGCTCATTCTGGCCATGGCCGGACGGGTGCCAATCCTGGGGGTCTGCCTCGGCCACCAGTCCATCGGCCAGGCCTTCGGCGGACACATCGTCAAGGCGCGCCGGGTGATGCACGGCAAGACCTCCCCTGTCCACCACCAGGGCCAAGGCGTCTTCAATGGTCTGGAGGACCCCTTCGAGGCCACCCGTTACCACTCTCTGGTGATCGAGCGTGAGACCCTGCCCGAGTGTCTGGAGGTGATCGCCTGGACCCAGACCCCACAGGGCGAGCCCGACGAGATCATGGGGGTGCGACACCGGGAGCTGCCGATTCAGGGGGTGCAGTTCCACCCCGAGTCGATCCTGACCCGGCACGGCCACGACCTGCTGCGCAATTTCATCGAGGATCGCTGACATGGAGCTGCGCGACGCCATCGCCCGCTGCATCGACCGGCGGGATCTCGCCACCGAGGATATGACCGCGGTGATGCGCGCCATCATGACCGGCGGGGCGAGCCCGGCCCAGATCGCCGGCTTCCTGGTGGCCCTGCGCATGAAGGGCGAGACGGTGCCCGAGATTGCTGCGGCCGCGGCAGTGATGCGGGAGCTGGCCGCCGGGGTGGACATCTCGGGTCTCGACTTTCCGGTGGACATCGTCGGCACCGGCGGCGACGCCTCGGGCACCTTCAACGTCTCCACCACGGCCATGTTCGTGGCCGCGGCGGCCGGTTGTCACGTCGCGAAGCACGGCAACCGCTCGGTCTCCAGCAAGTCCGGGGCGGCGGACGTTCTGGAGGCGGCCGGGGTGCGGCTGGATCTCACCCCTGAGCAAGTGGCCCGGTGCGTGCGCGAGGTCGGTGTCGGCTTCATGTTCGCGCCCGGCCACCACAGCGCCATGAAACACGCCATCGGGCCACGCCGCGAGCTCGGGGTGCGCACCATCTTCAACGTGCTTGGGCCACTGACCAACCCGGCGGGGGTACCGAACCAGCTCCTGGGCGTCTTCAGCGAGACCCTGTTGGTGCCGCTCGCGGAGGTGCTCCAGCGACTGGGCAGTCGCCACGTGCTGGTGGTGCACGCCCGTGACGGGCTGGACGAGATCAGCGTCGGGGCCGAGACGGACGTGGCCGAGCTGAAGGACGGCGAGATCCGCCGCTACAGCATCGCCCCGGAATCATTCGGTTTGACCCGTTCGGGCCTCGACGCCATCCGCGTGGCCGACCCGACGGAGAGTCTCGCCCTGTTGCGCGGGGTGCTGGCAAACCAGCCGGGGCCGGCCAGGGATATCGTGACGCTCAATGCCGGAGCCGCCGTCTACGCCGCCGGCCGCGCCGGGAGTCTGGCCGAGGGCATCGCTCTGGCCGATGGCGCCATTACGAGCGGCGAGGCGGCGCGCCGGCTGGACAGTCTAGTCGCGCTCACCCGCTCCATCCAATGACATTCCCCGTGCCTTGCGGCACATCCGTAAAGCATCGATCGCCCATGGCCGACACCCCGGATATCCTCAAGAAAATCTGTCACCGCAAGGTGGAGGAGGTCTCGGCCCGCGCCGAGCGTCTTCCCCTGTCCGAGCTCAGGGCTCGGCTGGCCGATGCCCCGCCGGTGCGGGGCTTCGCCGCTGCTCTTGGGGAGCAGGTCGCCGCCGGTCGCCCGGCGGTGATCGCCGAGATCAAGCGGGCGAGTCCGAGCAAAGGGGTGCTGCGGGCCGACTTCCAGCCGGCCGAGATCGCGGCGAGCTACGAGCGCGGCGGCGCGGCCTGTCTCTCGGTGCTGACGGATGTGGACTTCTTCCAGGGCAGCGACGCTTTTCTGCAACAGGCCCGCGCCGCCTGCCGGCTCCCGGTGATCCGCAAGGACTTCATCATCGATCCCTACCAGGTCTATGAGGCGCGGGCCATCGGTGCGGACTGCATCCTGCTGATCACCGCCTGTTTGGCGGACGGGGCCCTACAGGATCTGAACGGGCTCGCCGACGAGCTCGGCATGGACGTGCTGGTGGAGGTCCACGACGCCGCTGAATTGACTCGAGCCCTGGCGGTCCCCGGGCGGCTGGTCGGTATCAACAACCGCAACCTGCGCACCTTCGAGGTGAGTCTGGAGACCACCCTGGGGCTCATGGGGTCGGTGCCGAAGGATCGGTTGCTGGTGACTGAGAGCGGCATCCTGGGGCCGCCCGACGTGGCACTGATGCGCGGGCGGGGGATCCATGCCTTTCTGGTCGGGGAGGCATTCATGCGCGTCCCGGACCCCGGGGCGGAGCTCAAGCGGATGTTCTTCCCCGCAGTGGCGAGTGGCGGGTAGCGAGGGTCGAGCCGCGGCCCTCCTCGCTACTCGTCCGCTGCGCGCCAGGGAAGTGCGAAGCACGAGGCGCGTAGTCCCCGGAGGCGTAGGCGCGGGCGTGTTGCCGCAGTGGCGAAGGGGCGATAGACCCGGAGCCGGCGGAGGCAACATGCAGAGCGCATCCCAGACGCCGTCAAGCCATTCGCGCAGGGGGTGGCGAAGCCCGAGCAGCTGCGCAGCAGCGACCTCGTGGCGCAGCCGACCCCGGAGCGGGGCGCACCGGGGCATCAAAGGCTGTCGCCAGGCGAGTCCGTCGGCGGCAGGAGCCCCCGGACGGATTCGAGCGACACGCGACACTCCGGAGCGCGACTCGTCGCTCAGCGTGTCCCGAACACCACGATCGTCTTGCCCTTGACGGTGATCAGCCCCTGCTCCTCGAGGCTCTTGAGGACCCGGCCCGCCATCTCGCGGGAGCAGCCGACGATGCGCCCGAGCTCCTGACGGGTGACGCGAATCTGCATGCCGTCCGGGTGGGTCATGGCGTCGGGCTGCTTGCACAGATCCAGCAGCGTGCCGGCGATTCGGCCGGTGACATCCAAAAAGGCGAGGTGTCCGACCTTGCGGCTGGTTTGGCGCAGGCGTTGGGACAGCTGGGTTCCCAAGGCATACAGGAAGTCCTTCGACACGTCCTTGAGCTCGTTGTCGAGCAGCCTGTCGAGACGCTGGTAAGTGATCTCAGCCACCCGGCACTTGATGCGGGTACGGATGATGACACTGCGGGTGTTCTGCGGAACGAAGAGACCCATCTCGCCAATGAACTCACCCTTGTTGATGTAGGCGAGCAACAGCTCCCGGCGATCCTCGTCATCGATCACCGCCGCCACCGACCCTTCGATGAGGTAATAGAGGCTCTCCGCCGGCTCGCCGACGCGGATGAAGTCCACGTTTTTGTCGTAGGACTTCGTGTGGCAATGGGAGAGGAACGGCTGAAGCCAACGGGGCTCAGGTTTTGGTGGTGTCACGATGCTCATTGGATGGCGTTGTCCTTGCTGCGCTGGTTCGCGCTAGATTCTAGGCAAGGGGCTCACCCTTGTCGAACTATGGTAGCCTCGCGGCGCGCGCAAATCGGCGGGCCGGCGGGGCCCGCCGCCCACGGGGGTGCAAATGAAGGCTCGAGTGAAGTGGATCGATGGGGTGGCCATGCTCGGCGAGTCGGGCTCAGGCCACGGGGTGGTCATGGACGGGCCGCCCGACCTCGGTGGCCGAAACATCGGGGTACGGCCCATGGAGATGCTCCTGATCGGGATGGGCGGCTGTACCCAATTCGACGTGCTCCTCATCCTGCGCAAGGCACGCCAGCCGGTCACCGACTGCGTCGTGGAGCTGGAGGCGGACCGGGCCGAGTCAGACCCCAAGGTATTCACCCGCATCCACGCCCATTTCATCCTCACCGGCCGCGGTCTCGACCCGCGCCAGGTGGAACGGGCCATCAAGCTCAGTGCCGAGAAGTACTGCTCTGCCTCCATCATGTTGGGGGCCACCGCCGCCATCACCCACGACTTCGAGATTCGCGATGCCTGACCCGGCGGCGGAATTCGACGCCCTCGCCGACGAATTCTATGCCGTCTGGTTCCGCTATCACCCGGACTTGGCGCTTGCCGCCGGTGTTCCCGGTTTCGGCTCGCTACTTCCCGCCCAGGACGACGACGACCTGGCGGCGCTGGGCGGCTGGCTGGAAAGCCTGATCCTGGGTCTCGACGAGGTCGACTTCGCATCCCTGGATCCCGACCGGCAGCTCGATTACCGGCTCATGGCGGGGGCCGCGCGGGTCGAGCATCGAGAGCTGCTCCACTTCGACTGGCGCCGCCGGGACCCGCTGCATTTTTTGCCGCTGGCCGAGATCCATCGTCTGACCCTGGACCCGTCGGACGCTCTGCAGGAGCAACTCGCCTGTCTCCTGGCCGCGGTGCCGGAGCACCTGCGTCAGGCACAGGGGCAGCTGCGTGCGGGTGTCGAGCTCTTGGCGGCGCCCCTGGTGCGCGCCGCGGCGCGGGAAACCGAGAGTGGACGCTGCTACTTACGCGACTTGGTTCGGGGCCCTTGGCTGCGGCACCGTTGCCAAGATCTTGCCGAGCTCGAGCGTCTGGCCGAGGGGGCCTGCGATGCCCTCGTGGACTACCGGGAGTACCTGCTGGGGGAACTGGCCCCGAATGCGTGCGGGGGTCTCGGGTGCGGGACCGAACGGCTCGTCTCGCGTCTCGCCGAGTTGCATTTCATCGATGCCGATCCAGACGCCTGCCGTGACGTGCTGGCCCGCACCCTGGCGCGGGTCGATGGAGCCCTGGCCCTGTCGGCCAGCGAGGTCGACGCGGTTGGCGTTGCGGAGCTTGGGCCCGGGGACGGCGCCGACGGGCACGCCAGGCGGCAGTCGGACCTGTCCACGGGCGAGCTTTGCGCGGACCTGGCGCGCGAGATTGACGCCAGCGGGCTGGTCAGCCTCCCGAGTGCCCGGCTGCGTGTCCGGTTATGGCCTGCATGCCCCCAATCAGGGCGCCTGCGGGCCGAATATTGCGTGGATGGCGAGGGAGGCGGCAGCCTCTATCTTCCATCCCTAATCGGCGACGACGTCGAGGACCATTCGGAATGGCTGCGCGTGCGCTGTCTTGCGGCGGGCTGGGGCGGGAGCCACCTGTTCGCCTGGTCGGACCCGGGGCGGGCTCGGCGCCCGCCCCGGCGATTGGCGAATAGCGTTTCGCTGGGCATCGGCTGGAGCCTGTACCTGGACCGGCGACTCGCCGAGACGCGCGAGCCGGCCTCCGGCCGTTACGTCGCGGCACTAAGGCAGCAGCGGGAGCACCTGCTGCTGGCGCTGCTGGATCTGGACCTGCATTGCGATCTGGCGGGCGAGGACGATGCCGCGGAGCGATTAGGTGCCCTAGGGCTCGATGGGTCTGCGGTTGACGCTAGGCTCGCTCATCTGGCGCTTGTGCCTGGAGATGCCTTGGCGGGGGCGCTGGGCTGGCTGCTGCTGGAGGCGGCGCGGGCCCAGGTTCAGCGGGATCAGGGCGTCGGGTTCAGTGAGCGCGGATTCCACGACCGACTGGTGTCCCAGGGCACGGTGCCACTGGCGCTGGTGCTCCATCATGGGTTCGGCGAGTCACTGTGGCGCCGCGCCCACGATCAGGTATTTGCCAGCTGAGGCTGGGCGTCGTGTTCTTGCAGCCAAGAGGGAAGGATCGACCAGATACTCTTTCCTCGACCCTTACCGTGAAAGATACCCGCGCGGGAGACAAACCGACCCCTGGGCCTTGAAGGCCCGATGGTAACGAAATTGTCGCGACCCTCAGGCCGGGATGTACCCGTACTTCCTGAGCATCTTCATCCAGCGGGGCGCGTTGCGCTCCACGCTCATCGCCTCATAGTCGACGCTGGCATCCCGGTAATAGTCGCCGCGGTCGATCAGTACGAAGACGGTCTTCAACAACTTGTGCGCCAAAGCGAAGATGGCGCGCTTGCGCCCTCGGCGCACGAGCAGGGCTTTAAACTTCTCAGCCAGGGCGCAGCGGGTGCGGCTGGCAGCATGGGCGGCCTCGCACAGGAGACGGCGCACATAGGGGTTGCCCTTGCGCGCCCGGCCGCTCTTGCGCTTGCCGGCCGACTCGTGATTGCCCGGACAGACACCGGCCCACGAGGCGAGCTTCTCGGGCGAGCCGAAGGCTTGCATGTCGTCCCCGATCTCCACCAACAGCATGGCCGCCCCGGTTTCGTCCAGACCCGGAATGGTCTGCAGCGCCCGCAGCAGGCCCTGTTGGGGTGCCAATCCAGCGACGAGCGCCAGGCGCAACTCCGCGATTTGCCCTTCCAGGTAGCTCGATGTGATCGAGCTGTTGCGCCAGCACGAGGCGGTGTTCCTCGCTCAGGTCCCCCTCGAGGGCATCCAGCAGCTCCTCCTCGCTGGCCTTGAGCCGGGGGTCAGCGTAGCCCAACAGGCTCGAGCAGGCTCTCCCGCCACCAGGGCCTTGACCATCGCCCGACCCGGACTTGCCGTGGAGATCGCTGACCACCACACCGAGACGAATCCCGCCGTCGGTGAGTACCTTGTGCAGACGGTTCTTCTCTCCGGCGAGCATGCCAGTCAACTTCTGCATCTGGCGGGAAATCAGGCGCAGGCGGCGAAAGTTGGCCGGTGGCACAAAGCCTCCGCGCAGCAAACCGCTGCGTGCAAGAATCGCCAGCCACTGTGCATCGGCGAGATCGGTCTTGCGCCCCGGCACCTGTTTGACATGCCGGGCGTTGACCACCAGCGCGCGAAGGCCCACCCGTTCCAGTGCCGCATAGGGGCTCTTCCAGTAAATCCCGGTGCTTTCCATCACCACCGATTCCGGCGCGAAGGAGGCCACCCAGCGCGCCATCTCGCGCCGATCACGTTTGAACCCGCCGAACTCGCGCAACTCCACCCGCAGTTCTCCGTGCCGCATCTTCATGTAGCACGCAGACCGTGAGCTTGGCCTGATGCACGTCCAACGCGGCAACACAGCGATAAAGCGGCGTGAGCTCCATGACCTTTCCCCCAGGTGCGGATGTTGAACCGGGAGACGCCGGATGCCATCACCGAATTCACCTCAGGCGCATGCGCCCGGGTCCGATTACCGTGCGGTCTCAAACGAGCCATTCCGGGGTACGAAACAGTGATGGCCGGTCACGTTAGAAGTCGGGATCGAATCTCCAAATCAGTTGATCGACCTGTCTCCGCCGTCTCCCGCGCAGTATCTTTCATGTTCCGGGGTGTCGGCACGCCTTCATGGGCGTTAGATCCAATAGACAGTTCTGGTCATGAACTTGGAGGTGAGGCGCATGGCCAGCCGAACCGGCGCCGGAAGCTCGGCCCCGCCGGCCGCCTTGGCCACCTGGGCGTGGTGGATCTCGTCGGCCTTCATCTGCTCGAGTACCGCCCGGGTGCGCTCGTCCCGCTCGGGAACCTGGCCCAGGTGGTCGTCCAGATGGCTCTCCACCTGGCGCTCGGTCTCCACCACGAAGCCCAGGCTCCAGCGGTCTCCGGCGAGACCAGCCGCCGCGCCGATGGCGAAGGAGCCTGCGTAGAAGAGCGGGTTGAGCAGGCTCTTGCGGTCGCCTAGCTCCTCGAGGCGCGTCTCGCACCAGTCCAAGTGGTCGTTTTCCTCCTGGGCGGAGCGCTCGAGACGCTTGCGGGTCTCGGGCAGGCGCGCGGTCAGTGCCTGCCCCTGATACAGGGCCTGGGCGCAGACCTCCCCCGTGTGGTTGATGCGCATCAGCCGCGCTATGTGGCGGCGCTCCTGCTCGCCCAAATCCGCCTCGGGCAGGCGCGCGGCGGGATTTGCCCGCTCGGTGGTCTGGGGGTGCCCAAAGACGGTCCGCAGTGCGCTGTCCGCGCTGATCAGGAATCGGTCGAGTGGGCTGTAACGACGGCTGGTCATCTGGGTTTCCTGCTGCTGAAGGGTTCGGAGCGCCTGCTGGATTCTGGAATGCGAATGGCAGCGGTGCAATGGCTCGAAGAAGGTCAAGGATCGAATGCCAAGGTACACGGACACAACCAAACCTCGGTCTGCGGTCTTATCCGCGCGCCTCGGCGCTCTCCCACAGGAGCTCCACCGGGTGGCAGACCCTGGTCGCGAGCCCGGCCTCGATGATCCCCGCCTGGAGATGGAGTGCGCACCCGGGATTGGTGGTGACGACGACATCAGGGGCCAGGTCCGCGAGGGCGGCGAGCTTGTCGCTGAGCAGGGAGCCGGCCAGGACCGGCTGTTCCAGCATATAGGTCCCGGCGGCCCCGCAGCAGACGGCGTTTCCGGGAAGGGGGCGCGCGTCCAGGTTGGGGATCCGGCTCAGGAGGCGATAGATCGCTTCGGTGCTCTTGAGCAGGTTGCGGTGGGAGCAGGACTCATGCACGAGGACACGGAGCCCCAGTGGCCGCGGCGCCAGCCGATCGAGCGGCGCCAGCCGATCAAGATAGTCGCAGATCTCGACGATTTGCGCCGCGTCTCCGCCTTCGAGCAGCTCGGCGACGCAGGCACTGGAGAGTCCGACCAAGGGCGGTGCGCCGGTGTCTCGGGTGCAGGTCGCCCGGGCCGTATCGGCGTCGTCCGGGAAGCCATTGTGCCGCAGCAGGGCGCCGCAGCAGCGCGGGCGGACCGGTACCCGCACCCGCAGACCGAGCCGCTCGAATAGACCCTGAGCCGCCTCGAATGCGCGTCCTTGCACGAGTCCGCCGGTGCAGCCGACGAAAAGCTCCAGGTCAGCCGCGTCGGGCGCGCGGGCGGTCAGAGGGCGCGCGCTGATCCCGATGGCCCGGCTCAGCCGGTGAAAGGGGGCGATGTGTGCGAGACCCGCAACGCCCGTCCATTCAGTCAGGCGCGTCAGGCCCGAGGCGCGGTAGATCCGTGCGGCGAGCGCGAGCCGGGCAGTGGCCCGCGAATCGGACAGGACCCGCAGCCAGGCGCGTCGCATGCGTCTCCGCCACCCGGGCAGGGCCGCGACCCGTGCCGCCCGGGCGCCGTCGGAGAGCCGACCGTAGGCCACCAGTGACGGGCAGGCGTCCTCGCAGGCACGGCAGGTGAGACAGCCGTCCAGATGGGCCGTGAGTCGCGGCGTCAGGGCGAGCTGACCCGAGGCCCAGCCCTGGATCAAAGCGATGCGCCCACGCGGTGAATCCGCCTCGTTTTCGAGCTTGGCGTAGGTCGGACAGTGGGGCAGGCAGAGCCCACACTTGACGCACTGGTCTGCAAGTCCGAGGAGTTGGTCCGGGGTCACGTCGAGCCTTGGGTGGAGTGGGGCCTGCTTCGGGAGGAGCCCGGTGGCGCTGGAACCTTGGCGAGCCGCCCGTCGACATCCTCGGCCCAGGGCTCAACATGGTAACCTCGCGGCGGCCGGACCGCTCGAATCGCGCCGGCTACCGCGACGTCCGTTTGGGAGGGCACGCCAATGTCGTATTACCGCCACCACGTCTTCTTCTGCACCAACCAGCGCGACGACGGAAGCCAGTGCTGCGCCCAGTGCGGCGCCAATGAGATGCGCGACTATCTCAAGCGGAGGACCAAGGAGCTGGAGATTGCGGGCAAGGGCCGGGTGCGGATCAACACCGCCGGTTGCCTCGACCGCTGCCAGGAGGGCCCGGTCGTGGTGGTGTATCCGGAGGCCGTCTGGTACACCTACGTGGACCGCGAAGACCTGGACGAGATCCTCTCTGAGCATCTTGTCAACGGCCGAGTAGTGGATCGCCTCCGTCTTCCGGACAGTGGCGAGTAGCGAGTAGCGAGTAGCGAGGGGCGGGGGTGGGGCGATACGTTCTCGGCCCTTGGCCCTTCCTCCATGCTTGCGAAGCCTTGGCCTCTCACGTATAGTTCGCGGTCTTTCTCGGCGACCCCGAATGAATTCAAGGCCCTCCGACCCACGGGGGGCGTCTGGAGAGCAACGGACATGACCACGACTGTGAGTGCCAAGCCGGCGGAGGTGCGTCGCGCCTGGTATCTGGTGGACGCTGATGGCAAGACCCTCGGGCGGCTTGCAACCCAGATCGCGCACCGGCTGCGCGGCAAGCACAAGCCCCAGTACACGCCCCACGTGGACACTGGCGACTATATCGTGGTGGTCAACGCCGAGAAGATTCGCGTCACCGGCAACAAGCTCCAGGACAAAATGTACTACCGGCACACGGGCTATGTTGGCAACCTCAAGTCCATCAGCCTGGGGAAGCTGCTGCAGAGCGCCCCCGAGCGCGCCATCGAGATCGCCGTCAAGGGGATGCTTCCCCGCGGTCCGCTGGGGCGCGCCATGTTCAAGAAGCTGCGCGTCTACGCGGGCGCGGAGCACGGCCACCAGGCCCAGCAGCCCCAGCCACTCGTGCTGGATGCCTAGTCGTCAGATTTATTAAGGCTTAGGAAATCGACCCATGTCGGAGACTCAATACGCCACCGGTCGCCGTAAGACCTCCACTGCCCGGGTCTACCTGGCCGTGGGCTCCGGTCAGATCTCGGTGAACGGCCGGTCCCTGGACAGCTTCTTTGGTCGTGAGACCGCGCGCATGGTAGTGCGTCAACCCCTGGAGACGGCCGGTCTGCTCGATCGCGTGGACCTTCAGATTACGGTCCAGGGCGGCGGCACCACCGGCCAGGCGGGCGCCATCCGGCACGGGCTCGCCCGGGCCCTGGTCAGTTACAACGAGGAGCTGCGCTCCCCCATGCGCCGTGCCGGCTTCCTCACCCGCGACGCCCGCGAGGTCGAGCGCAAGAAGGTCGGCCTGCACAAGGCGCGCAAGCGGCCCCAGTACAGCAAGCGCTAGCGCGCTTGAGAGCCGAGGGCCAAGGATAGGGGGCCGAGGGGGATGTTTGACGCGCTCCGTAATCTTGAAGTATGGAAACGGAGCTGCCGTCTCTCCGTCAGTCTTCAACCTGGTCGCGCGGTGTCGTGACCGCGGGTTCAGGGACTGCCTCGAATATCGCGGAAGGCTACGAGCGGGAACGTAGCAAGGACCGAGTACGATTTTTGGTGATTGCGAAAGGATCCTGCGCGGAATGCTGGATCCAGTTGCTCATCGGAACGGAAGCCGGCTTTATCGAGAGGACCTCAGCGTCTCCGCTGGTCGCGGAGGTTGAGCAGATCTATCGGATGCTCCGCGGCCTGATCGCGGGCTTCGAAAAGAGAAACACCGCCAGTTAGGCCCTCGGCCCTCGGCCCTCGGCCCTTCCCTTGGGGGATCGTCTAGCGGCAGGACAGCGGACTCTGACTCCGTTAACCAAGGTTCGAATCCTTGTCCCCCAGCCAACACTAAGCCTCTGACTTCAGGGGCGTTGTTATTTCTCCCTGCCTGACCACTGCTGGCCCGTGGGACACCCCGGGGACGCGGCGCGAAAATCACGCGCTGCAATCACCCACGGCATGCGCCAGAACGAACAGGCCCCGAAGGGCTGAAACCCGCCCCGAGGCCCTAACCGCAACCCAACCCGATCGGAGGTTCGGCTCTAACCCCACGTGGTTCTGGACCCTGGTCACCGGCATGCACTCCGGTGAGGTCGGGGGCTTGACCTGGGACGGGTGGACTTGCAGCAGGGCCGCATCCTGTTGGAGGAGACCGAGAACGGCGAGCGGCGCGTGTGGTCCCGCTGGTGGGCATGCGGCTGAGCTGCTGCGGGAGCACGGCAAGGTCCGGCTGTGGACACCGACCTGGTGTTCCCGTCGCGGCTCAAGCCCAAACAAGGCCAGGCCACGGGCTGCTGGATACCCGGCAGGCTGCCAGCAGCCGCTCCCGCTCATCGTCGGACAGGAAGCGGACCAGGCCCTGCGGCGGTTCCTTGGGCTTGGTGACCTTCAAAACCGGGTTGTCCTCGGTCTACTGCCCCGCCCGCTCCAGGGCCTCCATCCACGGATGTTGCATGTTGACCGGCTCGGCCGCATCGAGGACTTCAGGTTTCACGATCTACGCCATAGCGCAGCCTCCTACATGCTGATGAACGGGGCGAGCATCGCGGAGCTGGCTGAGGTCCTGGGCCACAAGACCCCGCAGATGGTGAAGCGTTGCAGCCACCTGTCCGAGTCCCGCACCAAGGGCATCGTGGAACGGATAAACCGGCCATCGCCGGGGAGACTTCCCGATGAACGGCCTGCAAGAGCCTGCTGGCCGACCAAAACACGCCGCCCGGTCTGGGGGACCTCGCCACCGACCACGCCATGTGCGATGCGCTCGGCGTCACCGCCGAGGAGTGGCGGGCGCTTGGCACCGTCGACCAAGGCCGGCTACCTCAACCTACGCACCACCATTCGTGCCATCTGCGGCAACGGTCGATAGCCAGCTTCAATCCGCGGTGCCAAGCGGCGTTGTTTCTCCAGCGTGACGCGATCGTGACTATTGTTCCAGTGCCTCTACTACGCCAGTCTCAGTGCCCATGCTTGCGCAGCCATTGCTCCAGCATGACCAGCACCCAGAGCATGACACCGTAATAGCCCACGTGCTCGCCGGCATGCCGGGTGCGGATCCAGTCGATGTAGGCGGGATTGAGGATGTGTCGGTCGCGCAGCGCTGCGATACTGTGCTCCGTGAGCGTGTCCAACGGGGGGTATTCGGCCATCCAAAGGCCCACTGGCAGTCCGAACCCGTGCTTCTTCTTGGTGATGATCTGGGGGGGCAGGTAGTCGGCCAGTGCCTGCTTGAAGAACCAGCGCAGTCGGTTGTCTTTGAGCTGAATCTGAGGAGGGACGCCGGCGGCAAAGGTCATGAGTCGCTCATCCAGCAGTGGATAACGCACGTCCACTCCGGCCAGCTCGCACGCCTGGTTGACCTTGCGCAGGTCGTTGTCCGCCAGGGTGATCTTGAGGTCGAGATGCATCATCCGGTTGACGATGGCCGCGGAGCGCGCGCGCCCGTAACACTCACGCTGGGTGATCATGGGGGCGTCGGGGTCCACGCGGGCGAGAAAGCCCTGGTCGAAGATCTCGGCGAGGGGTGTGCGGTGCAGGAAGTTGTAGCTCTCCAGCCGGTCCGGAAGGGGGATTCGAGCCTGGTCCACGTAGCTCTTGAACTTCTTCAACCCCGGGACCGAGTCCAGCCCCGGAATGGCGGCGATTGGATCGATCAGGCCCGTGCGCAACCAGCTCGGCAGCTTGCCGTAGATCTCGAAGATCTGTTGGTTGGCGTAACGCGCGTTGCCGCCGAAGATCTCGTCCCCTCCGTCCCCGGCAAGCAAACGTGTGGTCCCGTCCTCGCGTGCGAAACGGGCGCACAGATAGGCGGGGACGATGGACGCGTTGGCGAAGGGCTCGTCGCAATAGGCGGCGACTGTGGGGATGGCTTCGAGCACGTCCTGTGGCTGGACATAGTATTCCCGCGCGTCGGTCTGGAAATGACGCGCGGCGACGCGGGCGTACTCGATCTCGTCGAAGCCCTCCGCCTGGAATCCCATGGAATAGGTGCGCACCGGGGCCTGCTTCAGGCCTTGCAGGGTACCGGCGACGCTGGAGCTGTCGGTGCCGCCGCTCAGGAAGCAGCCCACTGAATCCGATTCTGCCCCGGTGCCCGAGGCCGCGGTGTCCACCACCTGCGGCAGCAACGCGCGGAACTCGGTCTTGAGGGTACGGAAGTCCTGCGGGTTATCGTCCCGATAGGGCATCTCCCAGTAGAAGCGCTCATGCCGGCCCGAGGGGCTCAGGGTGACGGCCTGGGCGGGCAGGAGCTTCTCTGCGCCCTCGTAGATGGTGCCCGGACTCGGGATCACGTGGGAGTGGAGGTAATCGAAGAGGGCCTGATCCGAAAGCCGGGCCTCGAAGCCAGGGACGGTGGTGAGCCCGGCAAGCCGGCTGGCAAAGGCGACGCTGTCGCCGATACGTGCGAAATAGAGCGGCCGAATACCGGCCCGATCCACCGCGAGCAGGACCGTGCGGCGCTGGAGGTCAATCACCGCCAGCGCGAAGCTGCCGTGGATCGATTTGACCAGGTCGTCCCCGCGCTCAAGATAGAGCCGGGCCAGGTCCCCGGCACTCAGGACGGCGCCGTCCTCTCGGGTGACCGGCTCGCTTAAGGCCACCACCGTGGCCTCGTCGGCATGGACCAGGCCACTCCCCCCTGTCGAGCCGGCATAGGTGCCCGGCTTGCGGATGCCTCCACCGCCGCCGGTGCCGCAGACGCGCAGCATGGTGTCGAGGATCTGATCCGAGGTCTGGGCGTCGGCGAGGCTGCCCGTCCAACCGCAAATGGCGTGCATCGGGCCTCCTGTTTCGGCCTCGAGGGGGGTCGGGCCGGATTATACCCACTCCGTTGAGTGAAGCGCCCGGGCCGCGCGGTGGCCAGGTCTGCGGGACGCAGGAATGGGGAGGGGCCGTACGTTCGGCCTCGGTGGCCCGACTCCGGTGCTTGTCAGACCCTCTTGGCAGTCCTTATCCGCAGCGAATCGACACTCCATTGCCAAAGCACGGGTTCTCGCTCGGCCCGCGACATGGGTTTGTCATACCATTGGCCGGTCGCGAAACGATGGTTTGGGAGGGCGGGCCATGGCCGATGAGCGCTTCGATTTGAGCTACAGGGGCTTGATCGCCCCGGGGGCGGACCCGGAGGACGCCCGCCGGCGGCTGACCGCCATCTTCAAGCTCACGGACCAGGGGGTGGAACGACTCTTCACCGGCAAGCCCGTGATCGTCAAGCGCAACGTGGATAAGGCGGCTGCGGCCCAGTTCGAGAAGATCTTCTCCAGCGCGGGCGCCGTGCTCACCGTGACCCCAGCCGAAGGGCAGGAGGCGGCCGGGAGCCGATCAGGCGAGGCCCAGCCGGCAGGGCACGGCGCCGCGCCTCCCCTGTCTCTGGCACCCCAGGGCGGGGCGTTGGAGGAGCCTCCCTCTTCGGTGTCGGCGGAGGTCGACATCAGCTATCTCAGCCTCGTGCCCGGAGACGACTGGACCCTGGAGGACTGCGAGCCTCCGCCCACGCCCATCCCCGAGCCAGACCTCAGCTACCTCACCCTGGCGCCTGCCGAGCCCGACGACGTCGATCGAGGCAGGCCCGAAGCCTGGCGCACCGAGTGACGGGGACCATGGCATTGGACTTCGACCACATCGTCATTGGCGCCGGGATCAGCGGTCTCGGCGCCGCCCATTTTTCCGCCCGCCGCGGGCTCGAAACCCTGGTGTTGGAGACCGCCGAGCGCATCGGCGGCTGCATCAACAGTCATGTCTTCGATGGGCTCGGCGGATTCTGGACCGAGGCCGGCAGTCACACTTGCTTTAACAGCTACGGCAATCTGCTCTCGATCATGGACGATTTGGGGCTCACCCCGAGGGTCCAGGCAAAGGGCAAGGTGGGCTACCGACTGTGGCGTGACGGCGAACGACGCCCAATCACCTCGGCCTTGCACCCGCTGGAGGCGGCACTGTCACTGCCGCGGCTCTTCACCGCGCCTAAGTCGGGGCGCAGCGTGTCCGACTACTATGGCCAAGTGCTCGGGCGACGCAACTACCGGGATCTGCTGCGCCACGCCTTCCAGGCGGTCATCTGCCAGCCGGCGGACGACTACCCGGCGGAGGCGCTGTTCCGGCGCAAGCCCCGCCGCAAGGACGTGATCAAGGCCTTCACCTTCGCCCAAGGCCTGTCCGCCATCCCCGCCGCCATCGCCGCAAGTGACCGGGTCGAGGTGCGGACCGCTCAGCGCATCGCCGCCGTGGAACCGGCTGGCGACGGGTTTCGCGTCAGCGTTGAAGGGGTAGGAGACCATGGCTGCAGATACTTGACGCTGGCGGTGCCGCCGGACGCGGCGGCCGGCCTGATGCCGAATGGCTTCGAAGGGGCGCGTGAGGCGGCAGCGTCTATCGCCATGGCCGAGATCGAGACCCTGGCGTTGGCCTTCCGCAACTCGGAACTGGACCTGCCGCCGATCGCCGGTTTGATTGCGGTGGAGGACGCCTTCTACTCCGCTGTTTCCCGGGACTACATGCCGGACCCTGGTTACCGCGGTTTCACGTTCCATTTCCGCCCCGGCGCCCTGGAATCCGAGGCCCAGGTGGGGCGGGCCTGCGCCGCCCTGAGCGTCGCATCCGAGCGCGTCGCGGGCCTCGCGCGGGTGTCCAATCGGCTGCCGGCACTGCGCAGCGGCCATGGCGCCCTCATCGAGGCGATTGACGCTTCGATTGCCGGTCGCCCGCTCGGGATCACCGGCAACTGGTTCCTGGGCGTCTCGATCGAGGATGCCCTGACCCGCAGTCGTGCGGAGTGCGCGCGCCTGTTCGCGGCCTGAGACCCCAACCGCTATGGCGACCGGGGCCCCATTCAGGGGGCCTGATCGTCCACCTGCCTCGAGGGCCCGGCGCGACGGTGTCTTGCGGTTCCGGCCTCTTCGCGCGAAATTCTTGGGCCTCGGGAGAGGCACACACTGCTGTTATTGGAGCATTCCCATGACCAGAATCACCATCCTTGCGGCCCTGACCGCACTCGCCCTGACTCAGACCGCCGGTCTCGTTCGGGGAGACGTCATCGGGAGCGTCTCGACCAAGTTCAAATGGGTCGGCCCCAACGACAAGATCCTGGTGGAGGTCTTTCAGGACGAAGACATCCCAGGGGTGGCCTGCTATCTCAGCCGGGCCAAGACCGGTGGCATCTCGGGTGCGGTTGGGGTCGCCGAGGACACGTCGGACGCCTCCATCGAATGCGCCCAGATCGGCCCCGTCGATCTACCGGACGCTGTGCGTAGCGGAAAACGCGACGGCGAAGAGGTGTTCAAGACGCGTACCTCCCTCCTCTTCAAGACCCTTCAGGTCGTCCGCTTCTACGATGCCCCGCGCAACGCCCTGGTGTATCTCACATACAGCGACCGGATCATCGAGGGATCGCCGCAGAACAGCATCACGGTAGTCCCCATTCAACCCTGGGCGATCCGAGCGGAACCGTCGGGCCCGCCCCAAGCGCCGCCGATCCCCGCCGAAATGCCTGCGCCGGGGGTCGCGCAGTGAGCGGCCGGTCGGGGAATGGCGCGTCGGCGGTGGGACACTGGGAGAGCGCGCCCATCCGGCGCTGCGTCCTGGCCGATGCGGAGCGGGTGAACGCGGAGATCCTGGCGGCCTTCCGCGCCTTGGGCCCGGAGGCCTTCGACCGCCGCAGCCATCTCATCGGCGGGCGCTATGAGAACCTCTACCTGGACCGCTCCCGGATACCGGCCCTGGAGCCCTTGCTGGGGCAGGCGCTTGGGTGCGCCGCGAGCATCCTTGGACGGCCCGCTGAGGAGTTGCGCTGCGGTTTCTGGTTCAACGCCATGGAGCCCGGCCAGTCCACCAGCGAGCACACCCACGACGAGAATGACGAGCTGCTCTCCGCCGTCTATTACGTAGAGGCCCCGGAGGACTCCGGCGATCTAATACTCTACGACGGTCCCCTGGAGATCCGCGCGGCCCCCGAGGCGGGAGTCCTGCTGTTCTTCCCGCCGAGCCTGCCACACGCGGTGGAGGTCAACCGTGCGGGTCAGTCCCGGCTCTCCATCGGCATCAACTTCGGTCCTCTGCCGCCGCCCTGAGCGGGGGCTCAGGTCGGTGCGGTCCTTGGCCTTCCGTTCTCGGCCCTCCCCTCCAGTAAATCCGCCGCTCGGTGGCAACCGCGTCCAGCGGAATGTCCCAGGGGCGGGGCTCGATGCGCTCCACACGCTGGCATTCGTGGGCGATACCGATCAGGCGCGGGCGCCTCCAGTGAGTCCGCCGGCGCAAATAGGCGAGGGTGCGGTCGTAGAAGCCCCCGCCCATGCCGATGCGGTTGCAGTCGGCATCGAATCCCACCAGCGGGACCAGGAGCAGGTCCAGGGTCGGGGCGAGCCCGATGCGTCCCTGACGCCTCTGGGGCTCCGCGATCCGGAAGCGGTTGGGACGCAGCGGGTCGCCCGGGCTATAGCGGACGAACCAGAGGCTGCCATGCGCACCTCGCCGCAGGACCGGCAGGTAGGTGCGTCGTCCCCGATCGGCCGCGTGCCCCAGCAATGGGCGGGGGTCGAGCTCTCCGTCAGCCGGCCAGTAGGCAGCCAACCGCCGGGAGCGCAGGAACAGCAGCTGCCGGCCAAGGATTCGGGTGAGGGACGCGCTGTGGCGGCGCTGCTCGAGTGGGGTAAGTGCGCGGCGGTTTTGCCGCAGGGCGCGGCGAAGCACGGCCGGACTTGGGCCCGTGGTAGGCGCTGGGTAGGAATCGAGCAACTGGGGCTGGGAGGGGAGAGTGACACCCCCCGCTGGTGCCGTCGCAACCATCGTTCTTGAACCGTGCGGTTCAAGTGGGGACATTCGATGCGGCTTCAGGCTTCCCGCTCGAGGGCGGACATGCTCAACGGCCTCATGCTCCTGCCCCCGGGGTACGAATTAGGCTCAAGAAAATACCCAGGCCACGTTCGAACACTGCAGGGGGTGTCTGGGATTGAGGCTATACCCTTTCGGGCGATGCGTCCAGGGGCGGGTCGACGGAAAGCACCTCGGCGACCCGCTGCTGGATGCGGGCCAGGCGTCGCGCGGTCTCGCTGCCCTCGCCGGCCGAGGTGCGCTGGAGCTGGACTAGCTCGTGGGCGAGATTGAGTGCCGCCAGCACCGCGATCCGGTCGGTTCCGATTACCCGGCCGGTCTGCCGGATCTCCCGCATGCGCGCATCCACCAGACGGGCGGAGGCCATGAGCCCATCCTGCTCCTCGGGCTGGCACGCGATGCGGTAGTCCTTGTCCAGGATCTTGATGCTGACGCCAAGGGGTTCCTCGGTCACAGGCTTTCCTCCATCGCCCGCAGGCGCGATAACATGGCCTCGACCCGGCTACGGGCCTGCTCGTTCTTCTCGATTAGGTCGCCGCGCTCGGCCATCAGGGCCTCCTGGCGGGCATGCAGGGAGCCGTTCTCCTCCCGCAGACGTTGGCAAAGGTGGATCAGATCGTCCACCTGACGTTCGAGCTGGTCGATGTCGAAGTTGGCCAAATTTGCGCCTCCGCTGCAACTCGCCCCGCAAACAGTAGACGCGGACTATAGAAGGGGGCTTTGACAGGGTCAATCGGCCGGGGGCGCATGCTATGATCCGGCGGCGATCGCGGGCGGGTCCGGGGACTCAAGCCCGATGGAGGCGGTTACGTACATCGACTATGACCGAATCGGGCGCCTGCTCGAGTCGAGTGCCCTGTCACCCACCCCGGGGGAGGCCCACGGCATCCTCTGCGGCTTGATTTGCGGAGGGGATTCCGACCCGCGCCGCACATGGCTCGACCAACTCTTGCCTAAATCTTCTGCGGATGCGGATGCGGATGCGGATGCGGATGCGGATGCGAGCGATCTGCTGGCGGCCGAGGCACGCACCGGTCTGGACGCGCTGGCGGAGCACACCTTAGACGAGATTCACTCACCCGGCCTGGGGTTCTCGCTCCTCCTTCCCGACGACTCCCGGCCGCTCGCGGAGCGCGCCACCGCGCTCTACGACTGGGTGCGCGGCTTTCTCTACGCACTCGGGTTGCTCGGCGTCTCTGAGCGGGACCTGTCCGAGCACACCCGTGAAATCTTTCGGGACTTCGCCGACCTCACCCGTATGGACCTGGACGCCTTGGAGGAGGCTGAGGAGAACGAGGACGCCCTGACCGAGATCACCGAGTTCGTGTGGGTCGCCGCCATGTTGGTTTACGAGGAGCGGGTGGTAGCCCCCCAAGAGAAACAGGCCAGGCGCACATGACCGCCGCCGAGCATGCCCGCCGCCGCCGCGCCCTAGCCAAGGCCATCGGCCCGGATGGGCTCGCCATTCTGCCCGCGGCCCGCGAGACTATCCGCAACCGGGACGTCCACTACCCCTTCCGCCAGTCGAGCGACTTCACCTATCTGACCGGCTTCCCGGAGCCCGATGCCTTGGCGGTGATCGTCCCCGGGCGTAAGGACGGTGACTTCGTGCTCTTCTGTCGCCCCAAGGACCCGGAGCGCGAGCAGTGGGACGGGCCGCGCGCCGGCGTGGAGGCGGCCACCGGCAACTACAAGGCCGATCAAGCCTTTCCCCTGAGCGATCGCGATACCCAGATGCCCGGCTTGATCGAGGGCCGCAACAGGCTCTTCTACCCGGTTGGCGCCGATACCGCCTTTGACGCGCAAGTCATGGGCTGGGTGAACCAGGTTCGGGCCAAGGCTCGGGGGGGTGTTGCCGCTCCGGATACCTTCGTCACACTCGAATCCGTGCTGCACGAGCACCGTCTGTGCAAGAGCTCGGCGGAAATCAAGGTCATGCGCCGTGCCGCGCGCATCTCCGCCGAGGGTCACCGCCACCTGATGCGCTTTTGCAGGCCCGGCCGCAACGAGTCGGAGCTGGAGTCCGAGTTCCAGCATTGCTGCGCCACCCAGGGCGCCCGCTACCAGGCCTATCCGCCCATCGTCGGCGGCGGAATCAATGCCTGCGTGCTCCACTATGTGGAGAACGGCGCCACGCTACGTAACGGCGATCTCGTGCTGGTCGATGCCGGCTGCGAGCTCGATGGCTACGCATCCGACATCACCCGAACCTTCCCGGTGAACGGCCGATTCAGCGCCCCTCAGCGTGAGCTCTATGGGCTGGTCCTGAAAGCCCAACAGGCCGCGATCGCCAAGGCCAGGCCGGGAAATCGTTGGAACGAGCCCCATGAGGCGGCCTTGATGGTCCTGACCAAGGGCCTGAAGGGGCTCGGCATCCTCTCCGGCAAGCTGGGCAAGCTGATCAAGGATGAGGCCTACAAGCCCTATTACATGCACCGGACCGGCCATTGGCTGGGAATGGACGTGCATGACGTGGGTCGCTACAAGCAGGGCGGCGAGTGGCGCACCCTGGAGCCGGGCATGATCCTCACCGTGGAGCCCGGGCTCTACATGCCCGCGATCGATGCGGTGCCCGAGCCCTACCGACTGATCGGCATCCGCATCGAGGACGACGTGCTGATCACCAAGGACGGAAACGAGGTTCTGTCCGCCGCAGCGCCGAAGGATCCAGACGAGATCGAGGCCCTGATGGCGAATTGGCGAGGGCCGAGAGGTCGCTCGCGTGAGTGAGCACATGTCCATGCATCGAGAACTTGAACCTCGGCCCTTGGATTACGACGTGGTCATCGTCGGCGGTGGGCTGATCGGCGGGAGTCTTGCCTGCGCCCTGGCGGGGACCGGGCTGAAGATCGCGCTGGTCGAGGCGGTCGCGGCGGATGCCCCCAAGCAGCCGAGCTATGACGAGCGGGTCATCGCACTCTCCTGGGGCAGCCGGCGAATCCTGGAGGCCATCGGTCTGTGGGAGGAGATCGCGCCCGAGGCAGGGCCCATCGAGCAGGTCCACATCTCCGACCGCGGCCATTTCGGCTTCTCCCGTCTGGATCAAGAGGAACTGGGGGTCGAGGCCCTGGGCTATGTGATCCCGGCCCGGGCACTGGGGACGGCCATCCGCGCGGCCATGGAGCGCGCGGCGGACCTGGATGTGCTGTGCCCGGCGCGGCTGGTCGGCCAGCGTGTGCACGGCGAGCGGGTCGAGGCCGAGGTGCTGATGGGGGCGGAAGGGCGGGGCCTGAGTGCCCGCCTGCTCGTTGCGGCGGACGGGGGCGACTCCGCCGTCCGCAAGGGACTCGGCATCCCGACGGAGGAGCGCCGTTACGGCCACGACGCGGTCATCGCGACGGTCACCCCGGACCGCCCGCGCCCCGGCGTGGCCTTCGAGCGTTTCACCGAGACCGGTCCCCTGGCGCTGTTGCCCATGACCGCCGGGCGCTACTCGGTGGTCTGGACCTGTCGCGAGACCGAGACCGCGGAGATCCTGGGCCTCTCCGACGTCGCGTTCATCGCCCGTTTGCAGGAACGCTTTGGCTACCGGCTCGGCCAGCTTGGCAAGCCCGCCCCGCGTCGCGCCTATCCGCTCAAGCTGGCCCTGACTCGGGAGGCGATCCAGCCCCGGTTGGTCCTGATCGGCAACGCCGCCCACACCCTCCATCCGGTGGCGGGACAGGGCTTCAACCTGGGCCTGCGCGACGTCGCCGCCCTGGCGGACGTGCTCGCCGAGGCGGCTGCCGGGGAAGGGGACCCTGGTGCCCCTGAGGTGCTGGCGGCCTACGGGCGCTGGCGGGGCCGCGACCAACAGGGGGTCGCCACTGTCACCGACGCCCTCGCGCGGCTCTTCGTCAATCCCTGGCTGCCCCTGCGGATGGCCCGCGATGCCGGCATGATCGGGCTCGATCTGCTGCCCCCGGTGCGCCGTCTGTTGGCCCGGCGTTTCATGGGGATCGATGGCCGACTGCCGCGACTGGCCCGGGGTCTGCCATTGGCGAAACGCCCCGCGAGCGCAGACCGCGACAGAGCGCGCAGCGATATCCGAACGCGGGATCGAGCAGCACGCGGCGCAACGTCGCGCCGGACCTCAGACCCGCACCAACCCATTTGAGCCAGCACGATGAGCAGACGTCAGCCTCGCCCAGAATCCGATGCCTCTGCCCAGGCGGACGCCGGTCGCACGTCACCCCTGACCTTCGACCTGACGGTGGTCGGCGGCGGAATGGTGGGGGCGGCCTTCGCCCTGGCCTGCTCTGGCAAGGGCCTGTCGGTCGCCGTGGTGGAGTCGCGGGCACCCCGGCGCGACTGGCCCAAGGGCGAGGTGGATCTGCGGGTATCGGCCCTGTCCAGGGCCAGCCAGCGCATGTTGACCCGACTCGGTGCCTGGGGGCGCATCGCCGAGCTCGGAGCCAGCCCGTACCGTCGCATGCGGGTCTGGGATGCGGGCGGACCTGGCGCCATCACCTTTGACGCCGCGGACCTCGGGGAGCCCGATCTGGGCCACATCGTGGAGAACCGGGTGATCCAGCTGGCCCTGTGGGAGCGCCTGGAACAGGCGTCGGACGTCACCCTAATCTGCCCCGCCTCCATCGCGGACCTGGTTCGCGGCCCCGGTGGTGCCCGGCTAGTGCTGGGAGACGGGCGGGTTCTGCAGTGCCGGCTGCTGGTCGGCGCCGACGGGCGGGATTCCCTGGTCCGCGAGCTGGCGGGCATCCCGACCAGCGGCTGGGATTACGAGCAGAGCGCCATCGTCGCCAACGTGGTGCCGGAGCAGTGGCACCAGGAAACGGCCTGGCAGCGCTTCCTGCCCACGGGCCCTTTGGCCCTGCTCCCGCTCGCGGATGGGCGCTGCTCGATCGTCTGGTCCGCCAGCGACGTGCGCGCCGAGGAGCTTCTGGCCCTCGACGATGCCGCCTTTTCCGAGGCCCTGACCGAGGCAATTGAAGGCCGGCTAGGTCAGATCCGGTTGGACGGTCCCCGGGCATCGGTTCCACTGCGCCTGCAACATGCCGGGCGTTACGTGGAGGCGGGTCTCGCCCTGATCGGCGACGCGGCCCACGCCATCCATCCACTCGCGGGCCAGGGGGTCAATCTCGGATTTCTGGATGCCGCAGAGCTGAGCTCCGCCCTGGATATCGCCCTGGAACGGCGGCGTGATATCGCGTCTCTCTGGACCCTGCGGCGCTACGAGCGTGCCCGGCGCGGTGACAACCTGGCCATGTTGGCCGCGATGGACGGATTCAAACGGTTGTTCGGGAATCGTTTTCCGCCACTCGCCGCCGCCCGCGGACTGGGTCTTGCCTTGGCGGATCGGATCGGGCCCGTGAAGCGACTGTTCATGGAACGGGCCCTCGGGCTCGGGGCTGGTTTGCCACCCTTGGCGCGGCGCTAGGGACAGTGCGCGCGCGCAGGGTGCGTTCGGGCAGGGTGCGTTCGGTTTGCGAGGCGCCAAGCCACTGGAAACCGGCGCCCCTTGCGTGAGTAGTAGTCGCTAAATTAATTGAATGCATCTATGCATCCAATTTTTTCGATTTGGATGGGGCCGGCATTTTCGGTACTCTTGCCGCGGTTTTGGGCAGGCCCCTGGCCGCCCGGCACCGATGCCCCGAATCGCCGCCGAATCCATGCCCCGTTTGCGCACCCGAGCCGCGCGGGTTCCCTTTTGGGCGCCGTCTAGCCTCCAACACCGCAGTCCCGCACCCGATGGCCGCAGCCCCGGATTTTACTGACACCGAAAAGTGGGTCGTGAAGACCACCCTGCGGGAGCGTTACGGCCGCGACATCGAGTTTCAGCTGGAGGATGCCGACATCCGAATCCACCCGGCCGATCGGGAGCTGACCAGCTGTCCGGTGATCCTTTGGCAGTCCGACGACGGTTGTCATTTCGTCGTCTTCAAGACCGGCGAACACAAGTACCGCTGCCAGTTCTTTTACAAGCCCTACAAGCAGATGGGCACGGGCATCGCGGAATACGACGACTTGGCTGAGGGCGCCGTGGCCCTGCTCCAGGCCCAAGCCGACTACGCCGCCGAGCAGCGCGGAGACCTGCCGGGCCGAGGCGACTAGCCAAACCGGACCGGCTCCGACCGATTCCAGCCCGCCCGCCAAGATCGGGTTCATGGTGGGCGAGACCGAAGAGACCAACCTGACCCAGGTCAGAACGAGGGGAGAACCATGACCGCGAAGAATGCCTTCTACGCCCAGTCGGGCGGCGTGACCGCCGTGATCAACGCATCCGCCTGCGGTGTCATCGAGACGGCCCGTCAGCACACCGACAAGATCGCCAACGTCTATGCCGGGCGCAACGGCATCATCGGGGCCCTCACCGAGGACCTGATCGACACCAGCAAGGAGTCCGCGGAAAACATCGCGGCCCTGCGCTACACGCCCTCTGGCGGCTTCGGTTCCTGCCGTTACAAGCTCAAGAGCCTCGAGGCCAACAAGCGCGAGTACGAGCGACTGATCGAGGTCTTCAAGGCCCACGACATCGGTTACTTCTTCTATAACGGCGGCGGCGACTCCGCCGACACCTGCTACAAGGTGTCCCAGCTCTCCGAGAAGATGGGCTATCCGGTCCAGGCCGTCCACGTGCCCAAGACCGTGGACAACGACCTGCCGATCACCGACAACTGTCCGGGCTTCGGCTCGGTGGCCAAGTACATCGCCACCTCCACCCTCGAGGCCTCCTTCGACGTGCGCTCCATGTGCGCCACCTCCACCAAGATCTTCGTCATCGAGGTGATGGGCCGTCACGCCGGCTGGATCGCCGCCGCCGGAGCCCTGGTTGCGGATCAGGGCATCCCGGTCCTCACCCTCTTCCCGGAAGTGGAGTTCAACCAGGAGACCTTCCTGGCCGCCGTCAAGGCCAAGGTTGAGCAGCACGGCTACTGCACGATCTGCGTCTCGGAAGGCTGTCACTACCCGGACGGCCGCTTCCTCGCCGAGCAGGGCACCCGCGACGCCTTCGGCCATGCCCAGCTCGGCGGCGCCGCGCCGGTGGTGGCCAACATGATCAAGGAGGCGCTCGGCTACAAGTTCCACTGGGCGGTGGCCGACTACCTGCAGCGCGCCGCCCGTCACCTGGCCTCCAAGTCAGACGTCGAGCAGGCCTACGCCTTGGGCAAGGTGGCTGTGGAACTGGCCATTGCCGGTCACAACTCCATCATGCCCACGGTCGTGCGCAAGTCCTCCGACCCCTACGTTTGGGAGATCGGCCACGCGCCCCTGTCGGAGGTCGCGAACGTCGAGAAGTTCATGCCGACCGACTTCATCTCCGAGGACGGCTACGGCATCACCGACAAGTGCCGCGACTATCTCTATCCGCTGATCCAGGGCGAGGACTATCCGCCTTATGAAAAAGGCATGCCCAAGTACGTCACCCTGAAGAACGCGGCAGTGGACAAGAAGCTCTCCGCCTTCGAAGTCTGACGGCCAAGCACGAGGGGGCTTCGCCCCCTCTTTTCTTTGCATCCACCAGGTCCGAAAGAGGCGAGCACGATGACCCCGGATCGCGCCCGTGACCTGATCGCCACCCAGCTCCAATTCGGCGGCGGCTACAACCGCAATGCGGTGCGCCTCATCCTCGGCGAGCTCGGCCGGGAGCACGGTCAGGGCGCGGTAGATGCTCTGATCCGGGAGCTCGACCTCGAGCAGGCGTTCGGACTCAAGCCCGGCACCGACTTCTCCGGCGTGGGCCGATAGGCGCCGGACGTTGCCTGCACCGGCACCCTGCTCAAGACACCCGCCCCCGGATCCCCCTCCGCGGGCACCAACCAATCCCAGCCACACCCCAAAGGTCCGACCCTTGGCCAATCACCGGGAGTGATGATGAGCAACTACCATCTCTATCTGTCCCTGATCCCGGAGGCGCTGATCGCCTCCCAGCTGGAGCCGCAGGAGTTCGGCTCCTATTACGCAGTCGGCAAGAAGGTCCACGTCTTCGGCGAGGCGATGTTCTTCGAAGTGGACCCGAGCTTCCGCTCCGACGATTTCCCCTTCCAGCTCGCCGACGAGCGCTGCGTCACGCAGCCCAACGGCGCCCCCAAGTCGTCCGTCTACCTCGGGATCTACGACGTGCTGGCCAGGGTCCCGGTCTCGGCCCTGGGCAACCTCTACCTGGTCACGGATGACGGGCGCACGATCGGACTGGAGAAGGCGCCCTATTCAGCTGATAAGGATAACCCGCTGCATCTCTACCAGGAGTTCTGCCCCATCACCCCCCTGGTGGCCAGCCGCCTGGAGCCCCAGGCCTTCTGCCGCTCGATCACCGACCCGAGCAAGCCGGTGCACGTACCGCGGATCGTCTTCTCGGAGCAGCGCCTCGGCGAGCTCTCCGTCGATCCGGGCCACGGCAACGCCGACGACCTGCCCTACCCGGCCATCCGCCACCTGCGTGACGTGTTGCTGGACTTCCAGCACAACACCAAGGACAGCAAGCTGGTCCTGAAGCAGGTCAAGCAGGGGGTCTTCTTCCGCACCCTTCAGGGATTCTACGTCGGCGACCATACGGACTTCGCCTACTACCGGTTCCCGACCAAGGACGAGCTGGAGCGCGACAACTACGACTGGTGGCGCTCCGCCCAGGTCCAGCACTTCGACTAGGCAGCTCGACAGACCGGACCTCCACTCAATGTCTCAAGCATTTGGCAGTACCCAAAGGTAGTACCAACCCATGAACGAACCAGTCTTTTGGATCGCCCCCATCGCCGCCATCCTGGCGATGGTCTTCGCCTGGCGCTTCTTCAGCGACATGCGCCACGAGGATGACGGCACCGAGGAGATGCGCCGCATCGGCTCCCTCGTGCGCATCGGCGCCATGGCCTATCTGCGCCAGCAGTAC
This sequence comes from uncultured Gammaproteobacteria bacterium, assembly GCA_963698355.1. GTDB lineage: Bacteria > Pseudomonadota > Gammaproteobacteria > Chromatiales > Chromatiaceae > Thiodictyon. Next base: position 104,686 of record CAVOQO010000078.1, read on the forward strand.
AAGATCATGCTCCTGGTCTTCGCCATCGTGGCCGGCATCTTCGCCGTCCTTGCCTATGGCCTGAAGGTGCAGAGCCCCTGGCTGCCGATCACCTTCGTCTTCGGCGGCTTCTTCTCCGCACTCGCCGGCTATTTCGGGATGCAGACGGCGACCCTGGCATCGACCCGTACCACCGCGGCCGCACGGTCCTCGCTCCCCAAGGCGCTGCAGATCGCCTTCCGAAGCGGCGCGGTGATGGGCCTGGTGGTCGTCGGTCTCGGCCTCGGCAACCTGGTGCTCTGGTTCATCCTGATCGACTACTTCACCCCGGGTGACGTCAGCCAGGGCACCTACCTGGTGGCGGTGACCACCACGGTGCTGACCTTCGCCATGGGTGCCTCGATGCAGGCCCTGTTCGCCCGCGTCGGCGGAGGCATCTTTACCAAGGCCGCGGACGTCGGCGCCGACCTGGTCGGCAAGGTCGAGGCCGGTATCCCGGAGGACGACCCACGCAACCCGGCAACCATTGCCGACAACGTCGGCGACAACGTCGGTGACGTGGCCGGCATGGGCGCCGACCTCTTCGAGTCCTACTGCGGCTCGATCCTCGCCGCAGCCGCCCTGGGTGCCGCGGCCTACACCAGCGACACTGCGATGCAGATGAAGGCCGTGGTCGCACCACTTGCGATCGCCGGCGTCGGCATCCTGCTCTCGATCATCGGCGTCTACATGGTCAAGACCCACGAGGGTGCGAACCAGAAGCAGCTCCTCGGTGCGCTGGCCAAGGGCATCAACATCTCCGCCGGGTTGATCGTCGTCGCCTCGGCGGCCGTCCTGCTGCTGCTCGGGATCGAGAACCCCTGGGGGATCTGGGGTGCGGTGGTGACCGGACTGGTCACCGGCATCGTCATCGGCCAGTCCACCGAGTACTACACCTCGTCCCACTACAAGCCCACCAGGAGCATCGCAGAGGCCGCGGTCGGTGGCCCGGCCACCGCGGTCATCGCCGGCATCGGTGTCGGCATGCTCTCCACCGTGATCCCGGTCATCGCCGTCGGTCTCGGCACCATCCTATCCTTTATGTTCGCCTCCGGCTTCGACGCCTCGCACCTGAACCAGGGCCTCTACGGCGTGGCCATCGCCGCGGTCGGCATGCTCTCCACCCTGGGCATTACGCTGGCCAGTGACGCCTACGGCCCGATCGCCGACAACGCCGGCGGCAACGCCGAGATGAGCGGGCTGGGCCCGGAGGTGCGTGAGCGCACCGACGCACTGGACTCCATGGGCAACACGACAGCGGCCACCGGCAAGGGCTTCGCGATCGGCTCCGCGGCACTCACCGCCCTGGCACTGATCGCCTCCTATGTCGAGGTCATCCGCATCGACATGATCAAGGCCGGCCAGACCGAGATGATCATGAGCGACGGAGTGCACATCGCCACCGCACATGCCAGCCTGATCGACTTCATGACCTTCTACAACGTGACCCTGCTGAACCCGATCGTCCTGATCGCGATCTTCCTCGGCGCCATGGTCGCCTTCGTCTTCAGCGGTATGACCGTGCTCGCCGTCGGCCGTGCCGCCGGCCTGATGGTCGACGAGGTCCGCCGCCAGTTCCAAGAGGACGAGGGCATCCTCAAGGGCACCTCCGATCCCGACTACGAGCGCTGTGTGGCGATCTCCACCAAGGGCGCCCAGCGCGAGATGGTGGTCCCGTCGCTGATCGCGATCGCCGCCCCGGTGGTGACGGGTTTGGTGCTGGGTGTGGCCGGTGTGATCGGGCTGCTGGTCGGCGGGCTCTCGGCGGGCTTCGTCCTGGCGGTCTTCCTGTCGAACTCCGGTGGTGCCTGGGACAACGCCAAGAAGTACATCGAGGCCGGTCACCACGGCGGCAAGTCGTCCGCCGCCCACCGCGCATCGGTCATCGGCGACACCATCGGCGACCCCTTCAAGGACACCTCGGGCCCCAGCCTGAACATCCTGATCAAGCTGATGAGCATCGTGGCCATCGTCATGACCGGCGTGACCATTTCCTACTCCCTGATCTGATCAGACCCAGCGCCGATCTCTTCGGCGTTCCCCCGGCGCAAGGATGCGCCGCCACCTCGCCAATCGTCGCTCATACGGCCCGGTGATGCGCCGAAAATCTCTCATCGGCGATATCATCAGAGATCCTTTCAAGGACACCCCCGCCCCGCGCCTCAATATCCTGATCGTCATGACCAGCGTCACCGTTGCATTCTCCTTGTTCTGAGCCGGCCGCATGACATCCGTTTAGGTGTGTCATGCGGGGATTCCCTTCCCGCCCATCGGCCGGTGACTTCCCGACCATTGGCGCCATCCCCCCCGTCACGTGACTCCCCCGCAGGCGAATGGAAACCTGAGCCTGCATCTCGGGTAAGCGACGCGGTTCCAAGCCGGTTTGCCGACCTTCGGCGTCTTCAGTAGCATCCGGGGTTGGCGGGCGTTGCGGCCGACCAGGGTGCGACCTGGATGCGAATTCCGGACCTGTCTCACCAGGTCAGCATTCCCCGGAATCCAAAATCGAAACGCGACCTTCAGCGACCGCCGACGAGGCCCGAAATAAACACATAACCCACTGAGCAGGAGTCATATTCCATGTCACTTGGTCTGATTTTTGCCGTGCTTTGTGCACTGCTGGCCATCGGCTACGGCGTGACATCCATCAAATGGATACTCGCCCAGCCCGAGGGCAACGAACGCATGCAGCAAATTGCGGCCGCCATCCAGGAGGGCGCCTCCGCCTACCTCAATCGCCAATATCTGACGATCACCGTCGTCGGTCTCTTGTTGATGGCCGGCCTCTCGCACTCACTGGGAATCACCACCGGCATCGGCTTCCTGATCGGCGCCGTGTTGTCGGGCGCGGCGGGTTACATCGGCATGAACGTCTCGGTCCGCTCGAACCTGCGCACTGCGGAGGCCGCCAACAAAGGGATGAACGCGGCCCTGCAGGTCGCCTTCCGGGGTGGCGCCATCACCGGGATGCTGGTGGTCGGCCTGGCCCTCTTGGGCGTCGCCGGCTATTACGGGGTGCTGACGCTCATGGGCGTCAGTCAGGACAAGGCGTTACACGCCCTCGTGGGCCTGGCATTCGGCGGCTCTTTGATCTCCATCTTCGCGCGACTGGGCGGTGGGATCTTCACCAAGGGCGCCGACGTGGGTGCCGATATCGTCGGAAAGGTGGAGGCCGGTATCCCCGAGGACGATCCGCGCAACCCGGCGGTCATCGCCGACAACGTGGGCGATAACGTGGGCGACTGTGCCGGCATGGCCGCCGACCTGTTCGAGACCTATGCGGTCACCGTGGTCGCCACCATGCTCCTTGGTGGCCTCCTGTTGCCCGACAACGCGGCGGATGCCATCGTCTATCCATTGGTGCTGGGCGGCGTATCCATCATCGCGTCCATCATCGGGACCTACTTCGTCAAGGCCAAGGACGGGGACACGCGGATCATGGCCGCCCTTTACAAGGGGCTTATCGTCGCCGGTGTCATTGCCTTTGCCTTGTTCATCCCCGCCACCTGGATCTTCATGCCACCGGAGCTCACCGTCGGTGTCGGCGATGCCGCCTTGACGTTCACCCGCTGGCGTGTGCTCGGCGCCGCTTCCATCGGGTTGGGTCTGACCGGACTCATGGTCGTCATCACCGAGTATTACACGGGCACCGACTATAGCCCGGTTAGGAGTATTGCCAAGGCATCCACCACCGGCGACGGGACCAATGTCATCGCCGGTCTGGGTGTCTCCATGAAGGCGACCGCCGCTCCGGTGCTGGTCATTTGTGCCGCTATTTGGGGCACCTATGAGATGGCCGGCCTGTATGGCATTGCCATCGCAGCGACCGCGATGTTGTCGATGACCGGCATTATCGTCGCCCTGGACGCATACGGCCCCATCACCGACAACGCCGGCGGTATCGCCGAGATGGCGGATCTCGACCAGAAGATCCGCAATATCACGGACCCCCTGGACGCGGTGGGCAATACCACCAAGGCTGTCACCAAGGGCTATGCCATCGGCTCCGCCGGCTTGGCGGCACTGGTCCTGTTCGCCGACTTTACCAACGCCCTGCACCACGCCGGCAAGACGCTCGATTTCAAGCTTGACGACCCGGCGGTGCTGATTGGGCTCTTCATCGGTGGCATGGTGCCCTATCTCTTCGGTGCCATGGCCATGGAGGCCGTCGGCCGTGCCGCCGGAGGCATCGTCGAAGAGGTGCGGCGCCAGTTCCGCGAGATGCCTGGCATCATGGACTACAGTCAAAAGCCGGATTATTCAAAGGCCGTGGACATGCTCACCAGGGCAGCCATTCGCGAGATGATCATCCCCTCCCTGATGCCGGTGCTGCTCCCGATTGTCGTGGCCTTCGGCATGCAGCGGCTGATGGGCGGCGATGCCGGCGCCCTGGCGCTGGGCGGCATGTTGATCGGCACCATCATCACTGGACTCTTTGTCGCCATCTCCATGACCGTCGGTGGCGGGGCCTGGGACAACGCCAAGAAGTACATCGAGGACGGCAACTACGGAGGCAAGGGCTCCGACGCCCACAAGGCGGCGGTGACGGGCGACACTGTCGGCGACCCCTACAAGGACACCGCCGGGCCGGCCGTGAACCCCCTGATCAAGATCATCAACATCGTGGCGCTGTTGATCGTTCCATTGGTCGTGTCCATGTAAGTCGAGGCGGGCGGGCGCGAATCCCAGCACGGGGATTTTCGTCCCCCGCTTCGACTACAATCGGCGCACTACGCGCCGGGAGGAAGGCCCGCAAGGGCCTTTTCCATTTTGGCTGCCTCCCACCGTCCAGACACGCCATCACGAGGTCGAGGTCCATGGATCTAAGCAAAGTCTCCCGCGGCGCCAATGTGCCCAACGAGGTTAATGTCATCATCGAGATCCCGTCCCATGCGGAGCCGGTGAAATACGAGATGGACAAGGAGACCGGGGCCATGTTCGTGGACCGATTTATGTCCACGGCCATGCACTATCCCTGCAATTACGGCTATGTCCCCCACACGCTGTCCGCCGACGGCGACCCGGTGGACGTGATGGTGGCGACGCCGTATCCCCTGATCCCGGGCTCGGTCATCAAGTGCCGGCCAATCGGGGTGCTGAAGATGACGGACGAGTCCGGCGACGACGCCAAGATCCTGGCGCTGCCCATCGACAAGCTGTTTAAGGGGTATCGCAACGTCGAGAGCTTCCGCGATATGCCGCCGCACCTACTCGACCAGATCGCCCATTTCTTCGAGCACTACAAGGACTTGGACGAGGGCAAGTGGGTGCGCGTTGGCGGATGGGGCGGGCGCGATGAGGCCCGAGAGGAGATCATGGCCAGCGTTCGGATGTTCGACGAGGCGCCGGAGAAGCCGGCGTTCTGAGGAAGTTGCGAGTGGCGAGCGCCGAGGGGCGAGTCATACCCTGTTGAAGCCCCCTGTGCTCCATCGTCCTCGGCCCTCGCGACTCGCTACTCATTCAATGTCTGAACTAACCCACTTCAACGCCGCCGGCGAGGCCCACATGGTGGGCGTGGGCGACAAGGTCGTCACCCACCGGGTGGCCGTCGCTGAGGGCCTGATCCGCATGCGGCCGGACACCCTGGCTCTGATCGAACGGGGTGGACACAAGAAGGGCGATGTGCTCGGGGTTGCGCGGGTCGCGGGCATCATGGGGGCCAAGCGCACGGCGGACTTGGTGCCCCTGTGCCACCCTTTGAGTCTCACCCGAGTTGAGATCTCGCTCACCGTCAGCCACGCGGAATCAGCGGTACGCTCGCGAGCCACGGTCGAGACCCGCGGCCAGACCGGCGTCGAGATGGAGGCGCTGTGCGCGGTGCAGATCAGCCTGCTGACCGTGTATGACATGTGCAAGGCGGTGGACCGCGGGATGACGATCGAGTCCGTTCGTCTGATGGAGAAGGCCGGCGGCAAGTCGGGGCCCTGGACGCGGGCGGTCGACAGGGTCTGATCGGTCCTGCGAGCGGTCACGCCAAACGCCAGGCTGTCCGTGCCCCCGAGAGGTGACGATGGGTAAGTTCATCGAGTGGTCGGACGTCCTGAGTGTCGGGATTGACGAGATCGACTCCCAGCACAAGGTGCTGGTCGATCTGATCAATGAGATGCACGAGGCGATCCACCAGCGCCACGGCAGTGGCGTCGTGCGCGATGTGCTGTCCAAGCTCGCCGAGTACACCAAGATCCATTTTGCGGTGGAAGAGAGCTTGATGCGAATCCTCGGCTATCCTGATTACGAGGAGCACAAGGCCCAGCACCAGGAGCTGATTCACAGCATGATGGATCTGCAGCAGAAGGTCGATTCGGGAAAGACCGCCATCGGCTTCGAGTTGATGCACTTCCTTAAGATCTGGCTGACCAATCACATCATGGAGAGCGATCAGGAATACGGCGAGTATTTCGTGGAGGCTGGGGTTATGCCGCGGTTCAAAAAGAAGTCCTGGGCCGGCCGCCTATGGGATCACCTGCAGTTCTGAACCGGCGCCCGCCGAGCCGGCATCGCCCAATTCCGAACGGATGAATCCCTTCTACCAGGGGGCGCGCTTTCTCACCGCTGCCACCCGCATCGAACAGGCGCCGGAGGACCGAGGGCGCGAGGTCGTCTTCGCGGGGCGCTCGAACGCCGGCAAGTCGAGCGCCATCAACGCCCTGTGTCATCAGAAGGCCCTTGCCCGCACCAGCAAGACCCCTGGGCGTACCCAACAGCTGATCTTTTTCGCCCTCGATGAGGAGCGGCGTCTGGTGGACCTGCCCGGCTACGGCTATGCGCGCGTCTCGGAGGCCGTCAAGCTTCAATGGCAGGCGTACATGGCCGAATTTCTCGAACGTCGGCAGGCGCTCGCCGGCCTGGTGATCGTGATGGACATCCGCCATCCGCTGGCTGATTACGACCGCCGGATGCTGGCATGGGGGTTGGGCGCGGGGCTGTCCGTGCTCCTGCTGCTTACCAAGTCGGATAAGCTCAAACGCGGAGCGGCGCGTTCCGCCCTGCTTGCCGTGGAGCGCGAGGCGAGGAAATTGGCGGGGACGGACGGACCGGTCCAAGCAGAGGTCTTCTCGGCCCAGGACTACACGGGGGTGGGGTCGGTGCAGGCCTTGCTCGACACTTGGCTCGAGGTCCCAACCCGGGGCTGAGAGTCCCCGGGCCGGAAGTACCGAGCCCCGGTAGCCCGGGGCTCGGTGCGACTTACCTCACGTTTAGTATGGCGCGCGGCCCTGGGGCGGGGGCGGGCCCTGCTCCCTGCCACTGCCCTCATAGTAGGGCATGGGCGGAGCGCCCATCGCTGCTGGACCGCCCTGGTAGGGACCGTAGCCGGGGTAGCCCCCCTGGGGGCCGTAGCCATAGCCGCTACCACTCTGGGGCCCGTAGCCATAGCTCCCGCCCTGGGGCATTTGGGGCGGCATCGGGGGCATCGGGGGCATGTTCTGGGGTTGCTGCTTGGCCTGGCCGCCGCCGAAGATCGCCCGCGCGGCCTCTATCTGCTCAGCGGTCATCTCATCGACGGTCTTGCGGTATTTCTCGAACTGCTCCTGGGCCTCCTTGTACCGCTTCTCCGCCTCCGCCCACGGCGGGGTCTCGGGCATGTCCATGCCGCGCTCCGCGGCGCGCTCGCGCATCTGCGTCCAATGGGCCTCGCGCATCGCCTTGCGCTCCTCGGGACTCATGTTCTTCATCTTTTCGCGCATGGCCTGGTACCGCTGACGCATGGCCTCACGGTCCTGTGCAGACGGACCGCCCTGGCCCGGCATGGCGGGCATCTCGGGCATCGCTGCCTGGGCGGACTCCCAGGGCGGGGTCTCGGGGAGTTCCAAGCCGACTTCGGCGGCGCGCTCGCGCAGCTCCTGGTAGCGCTCGTTGCGTTTCGCGTCCATCTCGGCGCGGCGAGCTTCGGCCTTGGCTCGGGCCTTATCCGCGGGGCCGGCCTCAGTGGCAGGCGCTGGCGCCTCGGCGGCGGGTTCGGGGGCCTCGGCGGCTGGCGTTGGGCCTACGGCGGCCGGGGCTTCAGGTGCGGGGGGAGCGGCGGGAACGACCACCTCAGCGGTGGCCGCGGGTGCCGTTTCGGGAGCCGGGGCGACCACGGCTTCTGGCGTGGTTGCAGGGGCGGTCGGGACTGCGACGGCGGCGGCCGGCTCCTCTCCCGCCAAGCCGGGCTGGGCCAGGCCAAGGGCGAGGGCCGCGGCCGACGCGAGCAGAAGGACTCGGGGTATCTCGGTCATGCTCAAACTCCTTAAGTGATGATTTGGATTTCTTCGAGACTCTTGGGAGACGCGTGACGAATCCGCGACAGGCACGAAACCCGCCCGGACGACTAGGGAGCTTAACCTATCCCGCGCGGACGTGGGACACCCGAGGGGGCCTCAGCCCCGAAATTGCCGCCCCGCCGGGTTAAGATAGCCCGGTTCTTGCGGTCAGGAGGGCACGACCGACGTCGAGCCCTTCCGCTGTAACCAACCCCGAGGTGATCCATGCGTATTGGCGACCTGATGACCGAGACCGGCGTGAAGTTCGGCACCAGCGGTGCGCGCGGGCTGGCCTCGGATATGACCGATCGGGTCTGCTACGCCTACACGGCCGGGTTCCTCCAATACTTGATGGTCGCCGGCGCGGCGCGCCCGGGCAGCGAGGTGGCCATGGCCGGTGACCTACGCCCGAGCACGGGACGCATCCTCGCCGCCTGCGCCCGAGCCGCAGTGGACCTGGGATTCCGTCCGCGCAACGTCGGCCGCATCCCTAGCCCCGCCGTGGCGGCGTGCGGTATCGCCAATGGCATACCCTCCCTCATGGTCACCGGTAGCCATATCCCTGACGACCGAAACGGCATCAAATTCAACCTGCCGACGGGCGAGATCCTCAAGGCCGACGAGGACGGCATCCGTGCCCAGGACGTGACCCTTCCCTTAGGGCTGTTCGATGGCGCCGGGGCCCTGGTTCGCAGTAGGCCTTCGGCCCTCCCCGCGGAGGAGGCCACGGCTTACGACGCCTATGTGGCCCGCTACCTGGACTTCTTTCCCAAGGGTTGTCTCGAAGGCCTCAGGGTTGGCGTCTACGAGCATTCAAGTGTGGCCAGGGCCGTCTTTGTTGACGTGTTGTCGGGTCTCGGCGCCCAGGTCAGCCGGCTCGGATTCTCTGAGCGATTCATCCCAGTGGACACTGAGGCCATCCGACCAGAGGACGTCGTGCTGGCCCGGGATTGGGCCGCGGGCGGGGGATTCGACGCCCTGGTCTCTGCCGACGGAGACGGCGACCGGCCCCTCGTTGCCGATGAGCACGGCGCCTGGCTGCGTGGGGACATCGCGGGCATCCTGTGTGCCCTTGAGCTCGGGGCTCGCGGTGTGGTGACCCCGGTCAGCAGCAACACGGCCGTGGAGCGCTGCGGCGCCTTCGAGCGGGTGCTGCGGACCCGTATCGGCTCACCCTTCGTGATCGAGGGCATGCATCTGCTGAGCGCCGAGGGTCTGACGCCGGTGGCGGGCTACGAGGCCAACGGCGGCTTCCTTCTCGATTCGCCCATCGAGCGCGATGGCCGCACCCTGGCGGCCCTACCGACCCGCGACGCGATGGTGGTGGCGGTCAGCATCCTGGCGGCGGCTCGGAAGCAGGGTAGACCAATGTCGTCACTCGCGGGCGACCTTCCGCAACGCTACACCTACAGCGACCGCATCAAGGACTTCCCCTCCGAAGTCAGCCGGGCCCGTCTGGCCGCACTCTCGAGCGGGGATCCCGCCCGGGACCGCGCTGGGGTGGAGGCGGAGTTCGCGGACCGTTTCGGCCCTGTGGCGAGCCTCGATTCCACGGACGGGCTGCGCATCACCTTCACCAGTGGGGAGATTGCCCATCTCCGCCCCTCTGGCAACGCCCCGGAGCTGCGGGCCTATACGGAGGCGGACAGCCCTGAGCGGGCGGCGGAGATGAATGCCGTTTGCATGGAGGTGCTCGCCTCTTGGCGTGCCTAGACGGCACCTGCCACCGCCCGGGATGTCGATGTCGGATTGGGCTTAGAACTGCACCCCGATGCCGCCGCCGACGCCGCCGCTGCCACCACCGATCCCGATGCTAACCCAGGGCCGTCGGTAGTCAGTGGATCCGTCGCTCTCCTGCGGCCACCAGCGGATGTTTTGGCTCGTCAGCAGCGGGAAACGGTAGGGTGCGCCCCCCACGTTGCCCCCGCGCGTGCCGCTGATGATGCCAGTGGCGGTGAGGGGCGTGCCGGGCGGGTGTTCAGCGGTCTCCAGGTATCCGCGGCTGATCAAGACGAATCGGCCCAGGGGTTCCGCCCTGGTCCTCGGGTGGCCGCAGCGGTCGAGGGGATAGCCAATCACCTCGAGCTCAGTGCTGTCTGCCAGGTTGCGCGACGAGGCCAGGGTGCCCCCCCAACGCTGCAGCTCCCCCGTATAACCCTGGCTTGCGGAGACCTGAGCTGGGGTGAGACCGGCGCGACCCACTGGAGAGACGCAGTCGGTGGTTGCGCAGCCGCTGAGCGCCGCAACGGACAGGGCGGCGAGGACGATCAGACGGCGCTGGTTGCGTGAAAAAGCGAGTCGCATCAGTAAGCCCTCTGCGGGGATTTCAATCGCAAACGACGTGTGGCGGCCGGGGCAGAGCAGCAGCCGCTTCGCCTTCGGATCTCAGTGCCGTTGAGATAAGCCGCCAGATGGAGGGCCATGCGGTCAACCGATGTCCTCCGGATCACCAGTACCAGGGTGCCCCGCGGAATCCGGGCGGTCCGTACCAGGGTCCCCACCACGGGTCGTACCAGGGGCCGAACCAGGGACCGGGGTAGGGGTAGGCGGGCGCGAGCTGGGGCTCCGGCCACAGATAGCGGGCCTCTGCGGCAACCACAGGGTAGACATAGGGATACTCCCCGACCGCGCGGGTTTCCACCCCGGTGAGTACGCCGACCACGGTCAGCTTCCGGTCCTTCGGGTATTCGGCCGGGTCGACGAAGCCCGCGATCTCGGCGATGAATCGGCCCTGGGCGCTCGACCCGGAACGGGGCTCGCCATCCCGATCCAGCGCTTGGGCGAGGACCTCGATCTGGGTAGCGCGCTCCCGGTTGATGACGGCGATGATGGTCCCGCCCCAGCGCACCCGCTGACCGATATGACGGCTCGGATCCGCCTGCACCTGGGAGACGTCGACTGGGGTGGTGGCGCCCGTGTTGCGGATAGGCTCAGGGATGGTCCCGGCGCAGCCGGCCAGGGTCCCGACGAGCGCTAGGGCGAGACCGGAGGCGACCGCGCCGAAACCAGTTCTGCGGTGGGGTGGGCGCCCGCGCTGAGGACGAACCGTTTGGAGCGGATTGGAGAACGACACGGGATACTGAAGATCTGCCGTCTGGAGGCTGGGTTCGGGGTACGAGGTGACCTTGGGCAGTCTAGGCGAAACCGGCACGTTGTTGTCATTAAGAATGCCCGGAGAAACCCGACACAGTCGGCGCTGCTCGCGGCGCGGAGCCTTGTGTCCGGGTAGCCCGCCGTACGTGTGTAGCTTGCGGTATCGTGACGGTGCGTCCATTTTGGCGGGGACTCGCATATCAGCGCGTCGCTGGAGTCTGGTATGCTGGCGGCGTCGGCGGCAAGGCGCGATTTTCCCGTGAACGCCTGCCCTTATGAGCAAAGCCCCCGCCTCTGCTGGGGCGGTTGATTGAATCCATACCCCTTTCAATCCGCGGTTCATCCGAGACGTGCCTTTCTGTCCGCTCCAATTCGGGCCCATGACCTGCGAGCAATCGGCGTCATGGCCACCGCCGCGGGCGGTGGGAATGCTCATCGTCTGCCTTTCGATCGATGATCCGTCAAACCCAATCGAAGACTCGGAGAGAGTACTGTGAGTGGCAATAACGTAGTCTGGCATCACCATCCCGTCGATCAGTCCGTCAGGGCGGCGCAGAAAGATCAACAACCCGCTGTCATCTGGTTCACCGGCCTGAGCGCATCGGGTAAGTCGACCCTTGCGGGGGCGTTGGAGCAGGTCCTGACGACTCAGGGTTACCATACCTATCTGCTCGACGGTGACAATGTACGTCACGGCTTGTGCGGCGACCTGGGATTCAGCGATTCCGACCGAAAAGAGAACATCCGCCGGGTCGGCGAAGTAGCCAAGCTAATGGCCGATGCCGGCCTGATCGTCATGGCCGCATTCATCTCGCCATTCCGGGCTGATCGACAGATCGTGCGGGATATCCTTCCCCAGGCTCAGTTCATAGAGGTCTTCATGGATGCATCCCTGGCCGTGTGCAAGGAGCGTGATCCCAAAGGCCTCTATGTCAAGGCGGAGCGTGGCGAGATCCGCCAGTTCACCGGCATCGACAGCCCTTACGAGTCGCCCCTGGAGCCCGAGGTGCGCGTGGATGCGGATCGGCTGAGCGTGCCTGAGGGAATGAATCTTCTGCTCGACTACTTACACGAACGCGGCATCCTCAAGGCGGGATACCAACGGATCGACGTGCAAGGTGTTGTCTGACAGGGCGATGCCGTTCGCTCTAGGGCCCCTGGTGTCTGGGGAAGAATGACAGATGCACGCCATCGTCAGCTTTACCCTGGTCCCTATCGGCGCGGGCGTTTCGGTATCGCCTTACGTCGCGGCAATCGAACGGGTGCTCGAGGAATCTGGACTGACCTTCGAGATCAATTGTAACGGTACTAACCTCGAGGGTGAGTGGGAAGCGGTATTCGCCGCCATCAAGCGCTGCCACGAGGCCGTCCACGCGGAGCATGCGCCCCGCGTCCACACCTGCTTGCAGGTGGGGACGCGGGTGGACCGCGAGCAGCGCATGGCCGAGAAGCTGGAGAGCGCGGTCAAGCAAAGGCGCCGATAGACGCTTCGCTCTGAACTGAAACCCAATTTGGCGTCCCGCCTCAGGGTCAGCTGCATGGCCCGCGGATTCGCGCTCATCCCAGAAAGGCCGCGCCGCGCCCAATAGGGGCGCGGTCACCTATCCAGTTTCGCCGGCCCCGCAGCTCCCGACGTAGGGGCTACTTCTGCTCCTTGTCCCGCAGCTTCCATTGGAAGTGGCTGAGCAGTCGCGAGCGGATCTTCTTCTCCTTGTGCTTGCCGGCGGCGGCCAGCCGTTTCTCGGCCACACTGATTAGGGTCTCCTGGGCACCCTTGGCGTTCTCGTCGCTGGGCGTGCGCTGGGTATAGTTGCCGTCGCTGTCCATGTCCCAGGCGGTGCGGGTGTCGGCGAGCTGAACGTCGAGAATCAGGCGTAGCTCCTGGCGAAGCTCGGGGTTTTCGACCGGGGCATGGACCTCCACGCGGCTATCCAGGTTACGGCCCATCATGTCCGCGGAGCCGATGAAGTATTCCTCCTCGCCGCCGTTTCGGAAGTAGATGATGCGGGCGTGCTCCAAGAAGCGCCCGACGATGCTGATCACTTGGGCGTTCTCGCTGGTCCCGGAGAGCCCCGGACGGAAGCGGCAGGTGTCGCGCACGATCAGGTCGACCTTGACCCCCGCACGGCTCGCCTTGTAGAGCGCCCGGGTGATCTCCGTGTCCTCCAGCGCATTCATCTTCATCTGGATCAAGCCGTCGCCGTGGCTCTTGTGGCGCTCGATCTCGCGGTTGATCTTGTCGATCAGGCCGCGCTTGAGGTTGTAAGGCGCGGCCAGAATCTTGCGGTAGCTGGGGGGTGGGGAGTAGCCGGTCAGGTAGTTGAAGAGCTCGGTAAGGTCCTGGCCGATGTCCTCGTCGCAGCCGAGCATGCCAAGGTCGGTGTAAAGCTTGGCGGTGCCCGGGTGATAGTTGCCGGTGCCGATGTGGTAGTACCGGCGCAGTTGCGAGTAGTCGCGCCGCACCACGAAGATCAGCTTGCTGTGGGTCTTGAGTCCCAGCACGCCGTAATTGACGTGGATGCCCTCGGCCTCTAGGCGCCTCGCCCACTGGATGTTGGCGGCCTCGTCGAATCGGGCCTGGAGCTCGACCAGTACGGCCACCTGTTTACCGTTGCGCGCGGCCTTGATCAGCGAATCCAGGATGGCCCCGGCGGATGTGCGATAGAGGGTCATCTTGATCGCCAGCACCTTGGGGTCCTCGGCGGCGGTGCGTAGGAAGCGCTCTACCGAGGTGCTGAAGGGCTGGTAGGGGTGCTGGAGCAGGATGGGTCCATTGTCGCGGATGATGTGGAAGATGTTGCGCCGGTCATTGGCCAATAGGGGGTGATCAACGGGGCGGTGGGGAGCATCCTTGAGGTCCGGGAAGTCGAGCCCGGCGATCTCGAAGAGATCCCGCAACTGCATCATTCCCTTGACCTCAAAGACGTCCTGCTCCTCGTTCAGGCCCAGCTCCGCGGCCAGCATGCCGCGATGGACCGGGTCGGTGCCTTCCTGTACCTCGAGCCTGACGATCGGCGCGAAATGGCGCTCGCGAAGCTCCGTCTCGATCATCTCGAGCAGGTCGTTCGCGGCCTCTGCGCTGGGTTCCACGATGGCGTTGCGTGTAACCCGGAAAAGCTCCGCGGAGTCGATCTCCATGCCCGGGAAGAGCATGTCCAGATTGTTCACCATCAGGTCTTCAAGGGTCACGAAGGTGGTGCCGCCGTCCACCGGGATGAAGCGCTTGGAGACATCGCGGCCCACCGGCACCTTGACGCGCGCCATGTAGACCTCGCTGCCGCCGGGGAAGCGCAGGGTCACGAGGAGGTTCAGCGCCAGGTTGGAGATGAAGGGGAAGGGGTGCGCCGGGTCCATGGCGAGTGGAGTCAGCATCGGGAAGATGTTGGCCCGGAAGTGCTCGCGCAGGCGCTCGCGGGCGCTCGCGGATAGCTTGGCGATCTTGGCGATACGGATGTCGCGCTTCGCCAGCAGGACTAAGAGCTCCTGATAGATGCGCTTCTGGTCGGCGTGAATCTCCCGGACCGTGGTCTGGCAGATCTTGAGCTGCTCGTTAGGTGTCCGCCCGTCCGCGCTCGGTGTGTGCACGCCGGCCGCGATCTGCTGCTTGAGCCCGCCGATGCGCTTCATGAAGAATTCGTCGAGATTGTTACTGACGATGGCCAAGAACTTGACCCGCTCCAGAAGGAGAATGCGCGGATCGTCGGCGGAGTGGAGCACGCGCCGGTTGAACGCCAGCCAGGTCAGCTCGCGATTGAGATAGAGGGATGGGTCGTCGAGACTGATCTCAGACTGTCCGGCGGCCGGGATCGCCTCTTCCGGGCTGGCCAGTGCGGCGGCGTCGTCGAGAAGGGGTTGGGCTTGACTGTCGTTCATGGTGTGCTCCCTGTGGCGAGTGGGGGTCTTCTGGAAGGCTTTGGCGGACAACCGGTTCCTGATGTGCAGCGTACAAGCCCCATAGTTTAACCAACTGCCCGCCCCGGGGCTGCGGTTCTTTCTGTGACCTGGCCCGAGGACCCGAGACCGGCCCGTGCGGTGGTCGGGTTAGGAGCGGATGAGAAAAGATCTGTGAGCATCTTCGAGAGCAAGCCTGACCAGCTGTTCGACCGGGCCGATACGCCGGTGCGCCCCTTTGCGTTCGACGCGGACGTGGCGCGTGTCTTTCCCGACATGGTGCGGCGCTCCGTGCCGGGCTACGGGGAGATGGTGGAGCTCATGGGCCTGATCGCCCGGCGGGTGGTCCGTCCCGGCACCCGCTGCTACGACCTCGGTTGCTCCCTCGGGGCCGTGACCCGGGTCGTTCTGCGCCAGACCGGGTCCGACATTGCCGTGATCGCGGTGGACAATGCCCCCGCCATGATCGAGGGACTGCTCGGGCGGCTGTCGGACCTGCCGGGCGCCGAGCGGGTGCAGGCCCTTAGTGCGGATGTGCGGGAGGTACTTATCACCGATGCATCCCTGGTGGTGCTGAATCTGACCCTGCAGTTCGTCGAGTCCGGATCCAGGCTGCCGCTGCTGCGGCGCATCCGCGCCGGCCTGGTGCCCGGCGGCGCCCTGGTCCTGGCCGAGAAGACCGAGCCGCCCGATGGCCCGGCGCGGGAGCTTCTCACCGCACTGCATGAGGACTTCAAGCGCGCCCACGGATACAGCGAGCTCGCCATCGCCCGTAAGCGCTCCGCACTTGAGCGGGTTCTGGTGCCGGACAGCATCGAGGCGCACGAGCGGCGCCTCGCCGAGTCCGGATTTGCCGGGTGGACCCGCTGGTACCAGGCGCTGGGATTCGTCGCCTGGCTCGCATGGACCTGACCCCGTTCCGGCCCTTTCTCTATCGCCTGTCCGAGACCCGGCTCGCCGCCTGGCGGGGACGTCTGGAGCAGGCGGTGCTGCGCCGACTCGGCGAGGGTGCCCACGGTGACCTGGTTCGTTGGGAGTCGGCGCTGGCGAGCCTGCCGGATCTCGGGCCGGGGCTGCCGGTACTGGCGCGCGCCTGTGTCGGCATCGAGCCCGGGCGGCACCTGGCGCCGGAGCAGACGGCACGGCTGCACGAGGCCCTGATGGGCCTGCACCCCTGGCGCAAGGGGCCCTACTGCCTCCACGGGGTGCACATCAACAGCGAATGGCGGTCCGATTGGAAATGGGACCGGCTCAAGGATCGGATCGAGCCCTTGGATGGCCGCCTCGTGCTGGATGTCGGCTGCGGCAACGGCTACTACGCCTGGCGCATGCTCGCGACCGGTGCCCGGCTAGTGTTGGGAATCGACCCAAACCTACTTTGCGCGGTCCAGTTTCAGGCGGTGGCCCGCTATCTGGGACGCGATGCGGTCATCGTCCTGCCGCTGGCGTTGGAGGACCTGGCCGAAAACCGGTCGGAAGACCTTATGGGTTTCGATACCGTCTTCTCCATGGGCGTGCTCTCTCACCGTCGCTCGCCCATGGAGCATCTCGTCGCCCTGCGCCAGCTGCTCCGCCCCGGCGGCGAGCTGGTGCTGGAGACCCTGGTCCTTCCGGGCGCCGGACACCAAGTCTTGGTGCCGCCCGGTCGCTACGCCGCCATGCGCAACTGCTGGTTCATCCCCACCGCGGACGCCCTCGCCATCTGGCTGGGCCGCTGCGGATTCCATGGGGTGCGGGTGCTCGACGTCTCCCGCACCACGACCGACGAGCAGCGCGCAACGGACTGGATGCGCTTCGAGTCCCTCGTTGATCACCTGGATCCACTCGACCCCGGGCGCACCCGGGAGGGGCACCCCGCCCCGACCCGGGCCCTTCTGGTCGCCCGCAATCCGTCCTGAGTGGGTCCAGTCGCGTTCCTCCGTCCCTCCCGGATCCGGGGCCAAAGTCCACAGGGCCAAACCGTCCTAACCGAAATTCGGCGTTCCGACGTGCAGTTGCTTTCGATTCTGGACAACGCCCGGCAGCGCGTGTTTAACGCCCCTCGCTATCTCCCTGTGCGAGACCTGGTGCTTGAACCTACAAGAGGTCGTCCTACAGCCGGTTGCCGCACATGAAGAGGAGCGCTTCCAGCCCTGATCGAGGCCCATCACTACCTGGGCGACACGCCGATTTGCCATTGGCGTCATCAAATCCAAGTCCCGCGATACCGTCGCCGCCACGATCCAGCGGCTGGCGCGCAACGTACGCCTGGTCTTCGACTACCTGCGCATGACCGACAATTCTCCCTATCGCATGCCGTCCCCACAAGTGCGGATTTGCCGTGCCACAGTCCAAGGCACCGCTTGACGGAGTGGGGGCGAATCGCTTTAATGCCGAGCTTCGCGCCGACGGTCGGTCACTGGATCCACAGGAGTTCAGCTCGCCGTCTCAGCGCCTATCACGCCCAGGTAGCTCAGTTGGTAGAGCAGGGGACTGAAAATCCCCGTGTCGGTGGTTCGATTCCGCCCCTGGGCACCAAAGAATAAGGGCGAAGAGCCTCGTGGAAGCGCGTCAATTCGCCTGCCGCACTCTCTCGCGTGCCCCCGAGCGCCATCGCGGGCGAATCTACCGCAGGACTGGCTCCTGATGAACGCGGCCAGCGCGAACACGGGGCCACTCAAGCGAATACCACAACAACAAAGCTGTACCCTTGGGCCCGCCTTGGCGGGCCTTTTCGTCTCGCCTCTGGCCCAACAGCCCAAGGATGTGTGCCCGCAAGAGGGTGATCTACCTCTAGCCAGCCTCAAAGTACCAAGGCCCGGTGATCCGAAGGGGGTCACAAGAAGGCCCGCCGGGGCGGGGGCACCTTTACGCTCTCGAACCGTCGCTTCAGCGCCGTTAAGCGCCTTGGAACGACGGGAGGACCGCCTCGGGCAGGCTGGCCGTTCAGGTGGGCATCACCGGCAGTGCAGCGGGCTCATCGTGCGGGAAACCCTACCAGGCCAACCCCGGGCTGTCAGTCGTGGTTCGCCCCGCTTTTCCCGCTATAGCCTCACGACACCGGATAACGTCGGGAAACAGCGCCGCTCAATCGTCCCAACTCAAAGCCCCGCCCGTGCGGTACTCGGTCGGGCGCGTCTCGAAGAAGTTCTTCTCCTTGCGCATCGAGACCTGCTCGGACATCCATGGGAAGCGGTGCTTTGCGTTCTCGTAGACCGGATCCAGGCCGATGCTGCTTGTCCGCTGGTTGGCGTACCACTTCGCTGTCTCGATATGATCGTCGGCGTTGTACCCGACGATTGGTGAGGGAAGGCAATAGCGCATGTACGCGTCTTCAAGCCGGATCGTCTCCTGAAAGAGTCGTGCGATGGCCTCGACGAAGCTCTTCGACATGCACTCCGGGTATTGTTCGATATACACGTTGATCAGATGGATACCGAACCGAATGTGCTGAAATTCATCTCTGAGGATGTACTGAAACTGCTCGGCGGCGCCGGTGAACTTGCCGTGACGGGCGAGGTTCTGAATCGGGCCGGAGAGCCCCATGACGAACCAGATACCCTCGAAGCAAAGAAACCAGAAGATCATTGCGAACAGGATTTCCTGCTTCTCGCGGACCGTCAGCGCGGCCTCCGGTGAGAAGACGCGTTTTGCCCACGCACGCTTGGCTCGGCTCGATAGCTCATTGGCGAGATCGACACGGGCCTTCATCTGCGGAACACGCGCATAGCGGGAATAGATGTCCTCCGGGTCAAGCCCCATGTTCTCGATGATGAACTGGTAGGCCCAAGTGTGCAGTGCCTCTTCGTCGGCCAATCGTTTGAGATAGTGCTTGATCTCCGGCGGGTCGATGATGCCCTGCAACGATTCGGCCGTCTCGTCGCCGCGTTGTACATCGAAGGTGGTGAGCTGCGCCATGATGGACAGGAACAAGTGACGCTCTGCGTCGCAAAGCGTGTCCGAGCGCCATAGCGCGACATCGTTGGCCACCGGGATCTCGCGCGGGGTCCAGTGGTTGTCCATGTTTTCCAGATACATCTCCCATGCCCACGGGTAGGTAAGCGGGAATAGCTGCAGCGAATCGGTATTGCCGAGAAGTTGCTTCATCGAGATTCCAGTGTCGGAAGTGCGCAGAATTCGGGGGGCGACGACGTTATCGGGATCCCTATGGCCCCTGGCCGAGAGAGGACCATTATGAGGTGGATCTAAGTGCAGCCGCTACACACCCGCAGCGGCATGTCGCGATGGCGGCGGCGCACAGAGGGTAAGCGCCCCTGTAGGCAGGAAGGAACCCTAAGTTGCGCGTCGTTGCGATTCGCTCACCCATGAGCGGCCTTTTCGCGGCGGTAACTGGTCCAGTTGAAGGGCACCAGGGCCGACCCGCACTCCAGCACCCGGTCCATGATCCGCTCGCCCAGGTACGCGCGCAGTTCGTCCCCCGTCAGGTTGCCGATCAGCACTGTCGGGCGGCGCTCCGCGTAGCGGGTGTTGAGCACGTCGAAGAGCAGTGAGCGTCGCTTCTCGTCGCCGCCGATCGCCACGCCCACCTCGTCCAGCACCAGCAGGTCCGGCCCGGTGAACAGGGCGAATGCCTCGCTCTCGGAGCGCTTGGCACGCGCTGAGTAGGTGTCGCGGATGGTGCGCAGGGCCTCGGAGATGGTCACAAACAGACCACTGTGGCCGGCGCCGATCACCGCCTGCAGGATGGCGCATGCGAGATGGGTCTTGCCGGTGCCCGGCCCGCCCACCAGCACCAGGCAGGCGCCGCGCGCGCGCACCCCGGCGAAGCGCTCGGCATAGGCATGGCAGATAGCCAGCGCGCGCTGTTGGTCGCGGGTCTCGGTGCGGTAGTCATAGCACACTTAGTAATGTAGGAACACGCAGGGTAGTTTCTCAACGCGAACGCACGAAGCCTATTGAAAAACTAAGAAACAGGCAGAACCCGTTCGCCTCCTAAGCGATAGGTCGTGGGTTCGAGTCCCGCCGAGGGCACCATCACACCACTGTCGACTCAGACGCCCGCCCGGCTGTCGCCCCCGGGCGGGTCGTCCCCGGTCTGCTCGACCGTCTTCGCCCGCTGGATCATCTCCCCGAGCACCGCCCGCACGTGCGCCGCCGCGGCCTTGGGGGCGTCGAGGTCCTGCCGCACGGTCAGGCGCCGGACCTCGGCAATCTGCTCTCGCACCGAGGCGACCTCGGGTCGCGCCGGATTGTAGAAGGCGGCGAGCCAGGCGTCCGTCGTGTCCAGCGCGAGCCGGAACAGGGCCTCGTCGCCGCGGCGCAGGGCGAACAGGGCGGTTTGGATCTGCTCCCCAAGGTGGCCCGGACCGGCGTCTCCGGACAGTCCCGAGGCAGGGTTCCAGGAACCCGCCTCGGTCGTTCCCGAGGTGAGCCGGGTGGCGTCTGCGCCCAACCGCTCCAGACGATCGGCGAGCCTGACGGGGTCCTCCGGGCGGGCGGAGGCGAGCGCGTCCCGTGCCGCCCCAAGGGCAGATTCCAGGGTGGGGCGCAGGGGCGATCCCATGACAATCCCTGATGCGGCGGCCCAGTTCGCAACGGCGTCCAGGGTCTCTGCCACCGACTCCAGACCTCCCGGATCCGCGATTCCCGCCAGGCTGAGGTCCAGCCGCCGGGCAAGCTCCCGGCCCTGGGCCTGGTCATCGACGACCTGCCTGGAGCCGGCCGCCAGGGCCAATCGCGCCCGCGCATCCTCAAGCGCCATGCGCTCAGCGGCCAGAGCGGCCTCCCCGGCGCGCAGGGTCTCTTCCTGCTCTCTCAGGTGACGCTGCTGGGCGATCAGGAGGGCCTGGGCCTCGGAAAAATGTTCCACCATCTGCTGCTGGCGGTCCCGGGCGTGGCGCATGGTCTGGTCCATTCTGGACATGCTCGAGCGCAGGTCCCGCCAGTAGAACTGGGCGGCTGCGATTCCGCCGATCACGGTCAGTAGGGCCAGGGACGACACGAGGGCGGGGACCCAGAGGCCCCGCCCGGTGCGGCGCCGCTCGGTCAGGGCCGCCGGTGTGCTGGGGGAAGGCGGGGACGAGCGCACCGCATTGCTCAAGGGGTTTCCCGGACCAAGGCGCACAGGGCCTCCACGATGGCGTTGTCGGCCGCGCGCTCCGCCGCCCCCACCCGTTGGAAGCCCAGCCCGCGGGCGGTCGCCGCCCCCCGCTCGCTGATCACCACCAGCGGGGTAGTGTGCAGGACCGCCCGGCCGGGGTCTCCGAGGATGGACTGGAGGCTCAGGAGCACCTCGTCACTGGTGGCGGTGACCAGGTGCACCTCGTCGGCCCAGCGGCGCACCAGATCGGTAGGATCCAGGTCCGGGCGCACCCGCCGGTAGACCTCCGCGTAATGGACCGTTGCGCCGCGTCCGGCCAGGACATCGCCCAACAGTGGGCGCCCCCCCTCGCCGCGCGCGATCAGCACCTGTCGTCCGCGCATGTGCGCGAGTTCGGGTCGGGCCAGCAAGGACTCGCTGTCGAAGCGCTCTTCAGGGACCAGGTCCGGTGCGCGGCCGGCCTCGGTGAGTGCGGAGGCGGTGGCGCGTCCCACGGCGGCGAGCCGATCGGCCCTGGGCCAGGTGCCGTCGCCGCTGGTGAGGGCCAGGGCCTGCTCCACCGCGTTGCGGCTTACGAAGATCAACAGGTCGCAGGGTTTGGCGAGCAGTGCGCGTGCCGGACCCGGGTCGGCGACAGGAGCGATTTCTAGGACCGGGAAGGGGATTGGGCGGCCTCCCGCCTCCGCGATCAGGGCGCACAGTCCCCCGGACTGGCCGGCGGGTCGGGTGACCAGTACGCCGCGTCCCGCCAGGTCGCAGGGCGCGGTCATGCGTCGAGGGGCGCGTCCTGGAGGGCGCTCAGGATCGCGTCCGCGCCCTGAGACAACAGGTCGGTTGCCACCGCGGCGCCCAGTCCTTCGGGGTCGCTTGACGGACCCTCGGCCTGGGCGCGCAGCACGCGGGTCCCATCCGGGGTGCCGACCAGTCCGCGCAGGCTCAGGGTGTCGGCTGCGAGGGTCGCATGACCGGCGATCGGGACCTGACAGCCGCCGTGCAGGCGGGCGTTCATGGCCCGTTCGGCGCGCACCCGCAGGGCCGTCTCGGCGTGGTGCAGTGGACCGATCAGGGTGTGGACGCGCGCGTCGTCGGCCCGACACTCGATGCCGATGGCCCCTTGGCCGATGGCGGGCAGGCTGTTCTCGGTGCTGATGCGGGCGCGGATGCGCGACTCGAACCCGAGCCGGATCAGGCCAGCGGCGGCCAGGATGATCGCGTCGTAGTCATCCGCGTCTAATTTGGCCAGGCGCGTGTTGACGTTGCCGCGCAGGGGCTCGATACGTAGGTCCGGCCGGCGTGCGGCGAGCTGGCACTGGCGGCGAAGGCTGGATGTTCCCACCCGGGCCCCCGCCGGCAGGGCCTCCAGGCTCTCGAAGCGGTTCGACACGAAGGCGTCCGACGGGTCCTCCCGCTCCAGGATCACCGCCAGGTGCAGTCCCTCGGGAAAGTCCACCGGCACGTCCTTCATGGAGTGGACCGCAATGTCGGCCTCGTGGGCCAGCATGCCCTGTTCCAGCTCCTTGACGAAGAGCCCCTTGCCGCCCACTTTGGCCAGCGGTGCATCGAGGATTCGGTCCCCTTTGGTGGTCATCCCGACGATCTCCACTACCAGCCCCGGGTGGGCGGCCCTCAGTGCCGCGGCTGCGTGCTCCGCCTGCCACAGGGCCAAGGGTGATTTTCGGGTGGCGATGCGCAGGGTCTCGGGCATGGCGGAGATCTCATTGGAAAAACGGGCTGGCGCGCCTGGGGCCTATGCTAGCGGGGTGTCCCAGGGAATCCCAGGGACGGTCCGGGACCACGGTCGCCTCCAACCCCATCGGCTCGGACGGTCGGCGGCGGGGCGCAGGGGCCCTCCAGACACGCTCCGGGATCGGGCATTTGGGATTGGCGCCGTTCAGAGCGGCTCGGAGTACTGCCGCTTGGCCTTCAGGATCCTTCCCGCCAAGGTCTTGTGCAGCAGCTTGAATACCTTGCGCTGGGCCATCTGGTTGGTACTCTCGGGGTCACCGATAATCTCCAGCCGGGCCAGAAAGTAGGCCAGATCCGCCTCCAGCCTCGCCAGCCGCACACGGCGGCGCGCACGCTCATTGGAGTCGGGTCCGGAGTCCGAGTTGTGCATCCGTCAGCCCCGAGGGGGTTCTTCGTATTATGTGATCGAGCTTCGATTGTCCTTGTTCTGCTGACTCGAAACAATCGAGCCAACCGGAAACGACTGTGCTATAAACGCGCGCTATCCATGCATAAGCAAATCCCTAGATAAATCAATAGTCAGTATGAGCGCAATCCTCGAACTCTTCCGTAGCTCCGGCGCCCTGTACGGGGGTAACGCGGCCTTCATCGAAGACCTCTACGAGCGCTACTTGAAGGACCCGGAGAGTGTGGATCTGGCTTGGCGGGAACGTTTCGACGCCATGCGCCAACCGCTAGAGAACGAGGTCCCGGCCACTGAGGTTGCCCATGGTCCCGTGCGGGAGAATTTCCTGCGCCTCGCCCAGGAGAGCCGCACGCGGGCCCGCGCCAAGGCCACCGAGCGTCTGGAGCCTGCGGCTGCGGAGAAGCAGGCGGCGGTGCTGCGACTCATCAACGCCTACCGCTACCGCGGCCACCAAGTGGCGGACATTGACCCGATCAGGCTGCGCGAAAAACTCAAGATCTCCGACCTCGACCCCGCTTACCACAACCTGGGGCCGGACGACATGGACCTGGTATTCCATACCGGCTCACTCTACGCCCCGGACCGCATGCCGCTCCGCGAGATCATCGCGATGGTGGAGGAGGTGTACTGCGGTCCCGTGGGCTCGGAGTACATGCACATTACCAACACCCAGGAGAAGCGCTGGATCCAGAAGCGCCTCGAGGGCTACCGGGCCATACCCGAGCTCGACAGCGCGGATCGCCGCTGGCTTCTTTCGTTGCTCACCGCTGCCGAGGGGATCGAGAAATATCTTCATCAGCGTTACGTGGGCCAGAAGCGGTTCTCGCTGGAGGGCGGCGAGGCCTTGATCCCGCTCCTGGACGAGCTGATTCAGCGGGCCGGGCGCAAAGGCCAGAAAGAGGTGGTGATCGGCATGGCCCACCGCGGCCGGCTCAATGTCCTGACCAACGTCTTCGGCAAGCCGCCCCAGGACATCTTCGACGAGTTCGAGGGCCGCGTGCACATGGACTGGCGCCAGATGGCCGGTGACGTCAAGTACCACATGGGCTTCTCCACCGATGTGGACACCCCCGGCGGAGTGGTCCACCTGGTCCTGGGGTTCAACCCGTCCCATCTCGAGATCATCAACCCGGTGATCGAGGGATCGGTGCGCGCCCGTCAGCGCCGCCGCCGGGACAAGACCGGCGACCTGGTGCTGCCGGTGCTGATCCACGGCGACGCCGCATTCGCCGGCCAGGGCGTGGTCATGGAGACGTTGCAGCTGTCGCAGACCCGCAGCTACTCCACCGGCGGAACCGTGCACATCGTCATCAACAACCAGATCGGATTCACCACCAGCCATCCGCTGGATGCCCGTTCCACCCTGTACTGCACGGACGTGGCCAAGATGGTACAGGCGCCCGTGCTCCATGTGAACGGAGACGACCCGGAGGCGGTCATCTTCGTCACCCGCATGGCGCTGGATTTCCGCAACCAGTTCCATAAGGACGTGATCCTGGATCTGGTGTGCTATCGCCGCCTGGGCCACAACGAGGCCGACGAGCCCTCCGTGACCCAGCCGATGATGTACAAGAAGATCGCGGCCCGTCCCACCGCCCGGGCCGTTTATTCGGAGCGGCTGCAGGGCGCCGGCATCGTCTCAAAGGAGGAGGCCGATGACATGGTGGCGGACTACCGCCACTCGATCGAGCACGGCGTCGTGGTGGCCCGCCCGGTGCTATGCGGGCTGGACAATGCCTTCAAGGTGGACTGGAGCCGGTGCAAGAGCACGGACTGGGACCAGGATGTGGAGTCGGGTGTCCCGATCGAGCAGCTCAAGGCCCTGGCGGACGCCATGCTGCGGGTGCCTGAGGGTTTCGAGATGCACCCCAGGGTCGAGAAGGTTTGGGAGGAACGGCGCAAGATGGCCCAGGGGGATCAGCTGCTCAACTGGGGCTTCGCAGAGAACATGGCCTACGCCACGCTGGTGGATGGCGGCGTCCCGGTGCGCCTGTCGGGCCAGGACTGCGGGCGCGGTACCTTCGTGCACCGTCATGCCAAGATCCATGACCAGCGCACCGGTGAGGCCTATACCCCGCTCCAGCATCTGGGGGAGCACCAGGGGGCCTTCATCGCGATCGATTCGATCCTCTCGGAGGAGGCCGTTCTCGGCTACGAATACGGTTTCTCGACCGCCGAGCCCAACGCGCTGACGCTTTGGGAGGCACAGTTCGGGGACTTCGCCAATGGAGCCCAAGTGGTCATCGACCAGTTCATCACCTCGGCGGGCACCAAGTGGGGCCTGTGCTGCGGCCTGGTGATGCTGCTGCCCCACGGACTGGAGGGACAGGGTGCGGAGCATTCCTCGGCCCGTCTGGAGCGCTATCTGCAGCTATGCGCCGAGCATAACATCCAGGTTTGCGTGCCCACCACGCCGGCCCAGATGTTCCACCTGATCCGCCGCCAGATGGTGCGTAACTACCGCAAGCCGCTGGTGGTGATGACCCCCAAGAGCCTCTTGCGCCATCGGCTCGCCGTTTCCTCGCTGGAGGAGCTGACCTCCGGCCAATTCCAGACGGTGATCCCGGAGATCGACGCCATGGATCCCGCCGGGGTGGAGCGGGTCGTCTTCTGCAGCGGCAAGGTCTACTACGATCTGCTGGAGGCGCGCCGCACGCGCGGCCTGACGAACGTGGCCATCGTCCGCATCGAGCAGCTCTACCCCTTCCCCAAGGACCAGTTCGCCGCCGCTCTCGCCCGGTACCCGACTACCGAGGAGGTCATCTGGTGTCAGGAGGAGGCCCAGAATCAGGGCGCCTGGGATCAGATCAAGCACCGCTTCCACAACCTGATCCAAGAGGGGAAGCGTCCGAACTACGTGGGCCGGCCCTCGTCCGCCGCTCCGGCCGTCGGTCACCGCGCCGCCCATGTGGAGCAGCACGAGCGCCTGATCGACGAGGCCCTTACCGGTCGCTTCAACCCGAGCATGAACAGAAGGATTCCCCAACAATGAGCAGCGAAGTCCGCGTTCCACCGCTCCCCGAATCCGTCGCCGACGCCACCGTCCTTGCCTGGCACAAGCAGCCGGGAGAGCCGGTCAAGAAGGACGAGAACCTGGTGGACCTGGAGACTGACAAGGTCGTGCTGGAGGTTCCGGCGACGGCCGACGGGGTGCTTGGCGACATCGCCGCCCCGGTGGGCACCGTCGTCACAGCCAGCACGGTCCTCGGCACAATCGAGGCGGGCACCGCTACAGCCACTCCGGTCGCGGCTGCACGAGCGGCGCAAACGGAGACAGCCGGTTCCGCCGCCGCGGCGGATGCGGTGCTGGCCCCAGCCGCCCGCCGCCTGGTCAAGGAACTCAACCTGGACCCCACCCAGATCCCCGGGAGTGGTCGCGACGGGCGGGTGCAGAAGGCGGACGTCGTCGCCTACCTTGACGAGCGCGAGCGCTCTGCCCCGGCCCGCGACCCTGAGGCACCGCCCAACCCAGCGCCGGCACCTGAGGCGCCCGCCCCAAGCCTGAGTGGCGAGGCGGGACGCCCCGAGCAGCGAGTGCCGATGACCCGTCTCAGAGCCCGGGTGGCGGAGCGCCTGGTGCATGCCCAGCAGAACGCCGCCATGCTGACGACCTTCAACGAGGTCAACCTGAAGGCGGTCATGGATTTGCGCGCCAGGTACAAGGACCAGTTCGAGAAGAGCCACGGGGTGCGGCTGGGTTTCATGTCCTTCTTTGTCAGGGCGGCCGTGGAGGCCCTGCAGCGCTATCCGGTGATCAACGCCTCGGTGGACGGCAGTGACATCATCTACCACGGCTACTACGACATCGGCATCGCGGTCAGCTCGCCGCGCGGCCTGGTGGTGCCCATCCTGCGCAACTGCGATCAGCTCAGCATGGCCGACGTCGAGCAGGGCATCGTGGACTTCGCCCAGAAGTCCAAGGACGGGACCCTGAGCTTCGAGGAGCTGACCGGCGGCACCTTCTCCATCACGAACGGCGGCGTCTTTGGGTCGCTGCTCTCAACCCCCATCCTCAACCCGCCCCAGAGTGCCATCCTCGGCATGCACAAGACTCAGGAACGCCCGGTGGTGGAGAGCGGTCAGATCGTCGTCGCCCCCATGATGTACCTGGCCCTGACCTACGATCACCGCATCATCGACGGGCGCGAGGCGGTGCAGTTCCTGGTCACCATCAAGGAGACCCTGGAAGATCCGGCGCGGCTGCTGCTGCGCGTGTAGGCGGCGGACGGAGCTGGTCGAGGAGCAACTCCTCAAGTTCGACGGCACGCCGGCCCTGGTGCCCGCGGCGCATCCCCATGTACGCCCTCTACGACGCCGGCGAGGCCGAATTCGCGCCGAGCGGCGTCGCCGAACTCTCGCCATCTACTCGATGGCGTTTCCGGCCTGGGAGTACCGCCATAATCCAACTGCGCTTCGTCGAGGCTCAAACCTTCGGGCAGGGATTCCAAGGCGACGGCGCTGTCCTCATTGCTAAGGTTTCCTGTCGGTGCGTGCAGGGTCACTACAAGCGGCCCCGCCGTGTTCCCGAACCACCCATTGGTTTGCGTGAATCACCCACGGCGGGCAGACTGCGGGCGATCCAGGCGGATCACGGGGGCGTCATGCTGGCGCAAGGCTTGCCCCTCGATCATATCTCCGCCGGGAGATCAGCCGACCGGCGAAACGCTGCCGTGCGCGGGGATTGAGGTATGAGCCGTCTCGAGCCGCAAGAGCGAGAATGCCTGGCCAGAGTCGCCCAGCTGGGGGCTGAGGGTCTCCGCTCGTGCGACGACGAGATCATCCGGCGTCTGCTGTCCTTGCGTCTGATCGAGGAGACCGTCGAGGTACGGGTCGCGCTGCCGATGCTCCGGCGGTGTTTCCGCGCCACCGTGATGGGGCGGGCGGCGCTGGAGGAAGGTGACTGATATGACCAGGGCGGATCGGCGCTGCTGTTGTCGCCCCTAGGAGATCCGATGCGTACGTCCGTGGTTTACGCGCTTTTGCTGGCCAACGGCCTCGTCTTTCTCGCTGAGCTGCTGAATGCCACGCCGCTCATCGAGTGGTTCGCCCTGTGGCCTTATGGCCTGCTCGCCCCGGCGGAGGCACAGTACGGGGCCTATCCCTTTTGGCCCTGGCAACTCGTCACCTATGCCTTCCTGCACGGCAGCATCCTGCACATTGGCCTCAACATGTATGCCCTGTGGATGTTCGGCACCCGGCTCGAGTCCCTGTGGGGCGGGCGCAGGTTTTTCATTTATTTCATGGTCTGCGTAGTCGGCGCGGGCCTGACCCAGCTCGTGGTGTCCGAGTTCGCGCTGCTGCAAGGCACCGCGGCCTACCCCGTGCTCGGGGCGTCCGGCGGCGTCTTCGGTGTCCTGCTGGCCTTCGGGCTCCTGTTCCCGAACACCCAGCTGCTGCTGCTCTTCCCGCCCATTCCCATCAAGGCCAAGTGGTTCGTGCTGGGCTACGGCGCGATCGAGCTTTTTGCCGGGGTGACGGGCACGGCCGAGGGGGTGGCGCACTTCGCCCACCTTGGGGGCATGCTGACCGGGTGGCTGTTGCTGAGCTACTGGCGTGGCGGGCGCCGGCGCCGGTAATTCCGGAGGCGACGCCAGCTGGGCGGATGGGCCCTGAAAAGCGGTGAGCGCCGTGGTGTGCTCCAGTAGCCGGCCCAGGCCGACCTCGCCTGGCGTGGCGATGGGTCCTCAGGGCACCAGCAGCCGGCCGGGCGCAATCAGCGGTGTCGCCGCCGATTGCAGATGGGAGTTAGCTGCAGGGGTCTCAGCAGCATCCGCGCGGCGGTCCGGTACGGGAAGTGACGCCGGGCGAGGCGGGCGGAGTGGCGATTGATCTCCCTGTACTGCATCGCGGTGAAGGGGCGCTCCGGGCGCAGTACCCGAAACACATGCTTGATGGCGCAGCGGATATCCTCCCGATCGAGCTCCGCGACGCGGGAACCCAGCGTCCCAAGCACCGCCCCGCGCCCCGTGCGCATGCCCTTGTGGGTCCTACTGGTGGAGGAAACAGCCGCCAGGGGTGCCATTTCGCTTGGAGGCGAGCCGTGAGCTCGGTTGCGATCGTGGACAAGGCGCGCGCGCGTACCGGCTATCAGCTGCCGGTACGGCGGCTGTTCTGGCTGCCGATCGGCGTCTCCGGCGCCCTGATCATGGCGGTGCTCATGGCGCTGGTGGTGGTCGCCTGGCTGGGTCTGATGCGGGTCGAGCCGGTCCGGGCACACCTCAGCGACATCGGACGGCTTCGGGACCTGGGTCTGAACATGGAACAGGTGCTGTTCCAGGGGATGCGGGGAAAGGACCAGATTGACGCCGCCGACCTCACCAAATTGAGTGCCTCCCTGGCCGGGGTCGCCCAGCGGGGAGGCTACCTGAACCCCACGACCGCGGAGCGGCTGCGCGGTATCGAGGCGCTGCTGGCAGACGCCGGAGCGAACCGCGTGGAGACGCTGTTTCGGGCTCTGGCGGATCTGCGCGCCGTCCTCGCCGGCGAGCGCCAGCATCTCGATCGGCTGATGGACAAGGTTGCTCGGGACACACGGGCGGAGCTGGATCTCGCCCTGGTGCTGGTGGTGGTGCTGCCGCTGCTTGGGGGCGGGGCCTTGTTGCTGCTGCGCGCGCGGATCCAGCGTCCCCTCATGAGCCTGGGTGACCTGCTGGCGCGATTGGCGCAGAAGGACTACCGGCCCGTCCCCGAAGCGGTGTTGAGCGGCAGTGCGCCGCTGGTGCAGCCGGTCTTTCGCAGCTACAACGAGCTGGTGCACCGGCTGCGGGACCTGGAGGCGGAGCACAGCGACCGCGAGCACACCTTGGAGCAGGAGGTACGCCGGGCGACCGGGGCCCTGCTGACCCAGAGCCGGCAGCTGGCGCGCTCCGAGCGCCTCGCCGCTGTCGGTGCCGTGTCCGCCGGTCTCGCCCACGAGCTGCGCAATCCGCTGGCCGGGATCCAGATGGCGTGTGCAAAGCTCCAGCGCGCGCTCGGCGACAGTGACCAGTCTGCCCGACTCGAGGCGGTCGTCGCCGAGCTCAAGCGCTTGAACCGGCTGTTGAGCGAGCGGGTGGACGCGGCGCGGCACGCGCCGGAGCCCCTCAGGTCCGTGAACCTCAAGCAGACGGTGGACGCGTTTCTGTCGCTGGTGCGCTACCAGGTCCCCGAGTCCGTGCGCCTGGTCTGCCAGGTTCCCGACGACCTGGTGTGCCGACTGCCGGAGGGGGGGCTGCGCCAGGCCCTGCTGAACCTGGTCCTGAACGCCGCCCAATCCATGGAAGGCGGCGAGGGGGAGGTCGAGATAAGCGCGGGCCGGGAGGGAGAGACGGTGGTCCTGAGCGTGAGCGACACGGGGCCCGGCTTTCCATCCGAGATGCTGACGATCGGCGTGCGTCCCTTCGCAAGCGGTCGCGTCGGTGGGACCGGGCTGGGCCTCGCCATGGTCCGGCGCTTCACCGAGGACGTCAATGCGGGGCTGGAGCTGGCCAATCGGGAGCCTCGCGGTGCGCGGGTGACGCTGCGCCTGCCCTGTCCGCGGACCACTTTGGACAGCGCATCAAGGAGCACGGTCGATGCCTGACAACCTCCTGCTGATCGAGGACGAGCCGCTCTTGGGCGCGGAGCTCAAGGAAGAGTTTGCCGAGCAGGGATGGGACACCACACTCGCGACCAGCCTGGCGGAGGCGGAGCGGTTGCTGTTCACCCGCGGCCTGGAGCCCCTGGTTGTGGTCTCGGATATGAACCTGCCGGACGGCAGCGCCCTGGATCTGCTCGACCAGGTGCGCGCGAAGGGCCTCCAGGGAGAGTGGATCTTTCTGACCGCCTACGGGAGCGTTCCGGACTCGGTGCGCGCCCTGAAGCTCGGGGCCTACGATTTCCTGGAGAAGCCGAGCGAGCCGGAGCGCCTGGCCCTGGTCCTCGCCGGGGCGGCCCGCAGCGCGCGAGCCCAGCGGCGGCTCAGGGACGAGGCACGGACCCGCGGCAGCCGCTACACGCCCGACGCCTTCCTCGGCCACAGCACCGCCGCACAGCGGACCCGCGACCTGCTCGGACGCCTCGCGCGGGTGCCACTCTCGGCCCTCGTGATCACCGGTGAGACCGGGACAGGCAAGGGCCTCGCCGCCCGTATCCTGCACCACGCGGGACCCCGCGCCGGCGGCCCCCTGGTCGAGGTCAACTGCGCAGCGCTCCCGCGTGACCTGATGGAGGCGGAGCTGTTCGGGCACGAGGCCGGCGCCTTCACCGGCGCCAAGGGCCGGCGCCGGGGGTTGATCGAACAGGCCTCGGGCGGAACCCTGTTCCTGGACGAGATCGGCGAGATGAATCCGGACCTGCAGGCCAAGCTGCTCAAGGCCATCGAAGACAAGCGCGTGCGCCGACTCGGGAGCGAGCGAGAGGTGACGGTGGACGTGCAGTTCATCGCCGCCACCAACCAGGACCTGCAGGCTCGCGTCGGGGATGGCCGCTTTCGGGCGGACCTTTATCACCGCCTGAGCGTCTTTCGCCTCGACGTCCCCGCCCTGCGCAGCCGCAAGGAGGACATCGAGGACCTGCTGCCCCCGTTTATTCAGGAGTTCAACGCGCTGGCCGGAAAAGAGGTCAAGACGGTCCCCGGCTCGGTCTGGGGCCCTCTCGCGTCCTACGACTGGCCCGGGAACGTGCGTGAGCTTCGCAATGTGGTCGAGCGCTGCGTGCTGCTCGCCGACGGGCCCGCGTTTCCCGAACGCTGGCTGTATCTGGGCGATGGCGCACCACCAGTGGTTGCAGCGGCGCCAGCCGGGACCGTGGAAGCGATCGGCGCCCAGCTGTGCGTGCCGCTGGATGGCGCCATGACGCTCGATGAGATGGAGCAGCGAATCCTGAAAGAGGCCCTGCGGCGCAACGGCGACAACGTGAGCCTCACCGCCCGGGTGCTGGGCACCACGCGCGAGAAGCTGCGTTACCGCGTCCAGAAGTACGGGCTCAAGACCAGCGATTGAGCCGGGCTCTACCCTCGACGGCGCAGGGGCGTTCGGCTTACCTGAAATTCGCAGGTGAATCGCTTGGACCAGGGATCGGCGATCGTGTCTTCTGGTCGCGGAGGATCTCATTGAGCTCTCTGAAGATCCGCTCGCTTTCCGTGCCGCGCTGGTCCGACGCCAGCTCTCGGTCGAATTTCTCCAGGTACTTGTTGATCTTGTCGAGGTTCTCGTTGATCTTGCGAAGCTCCGAAAGAATTTCACGGCTGTTGTCGAGGCCGAGCCGGTCACTCATTGCCGGAGCGGAAGCGAATACGCATACGGCCGCCAGCGCGGCTGCCGGCGCGGATGGAATTGCGGTTCTCATTTGCTGTTCTCGGATCTCCCTGGCGCGATCAGAAACGTGATTCCGCCCTTGGCCGCGGTCCCCAACCGTGCGCTTGTTCCCGGTTGGACGGCAAAGCCCCGAAAGGCGGCCGGATCTTGCGCGACGGTTCCAAGTACCGGTGAGGTTGATGCAGAGCCGGTCCTTGCGGAACTCGTAAAGTTCTCCGTTGAGCAAGGTCCCTGTCGGTCCAGGACCTTGCCTCGATCAGTCGTTCACTCCGGACCCTGCATCTGGCTCGCAGACACACGCCCAAGTGTGCCACGCATTCCCGCCCGTCGGGCTGTCCGAGATGACGCCGAAGCGGTGCGCAGCGAAAACGTACGTTCCGACGCCGGGCTTGTCCGTCTCCGTCGTGTGATCAGAGACGGCGGAATATACCCCGCATGTCTGGCACCAGACGCGTCGCAATAGGTCGATTTGTTCGCCGCCCATCAACGCACCGGCAGCCCATTGGTGCATGACAACCAAGGCATTGGGCGATTACCACCAAGATCCGCTCCGATCAGATTCAGCAGCCGGATTATCAACCTACGAACAGAGTCCCACGATCTGGCCCACCCGAGTCCTTTCCAATCCAGAAATGAGCCCGAAGGGGGTGGTGAGCCCAGGGTTCAGGCGGCGGGTCGTTGGGCTTGGTTGATGGAACGGAACAGTGCCGTGCGGGCCTCGTTTAGGCGCCGGGCCGCCTCATTGTCGCTGATGGCGAAGGCGAGGGCATCGAGCTGATCGAAGTTCACGCCGGGTTTGAGGTACTGGGCAGTCTCTGGGAGGGATTTGAGCTTCTCGTAGGGGGTCATCATGGCCTCGTAGGGGTAGCGCTTGCGCAGCCGCCCCTTGGCGTCGTCTTCCTCGGTGGGGAAGAAGCAGGGGCGGTGGAAGTTCAGATAGGGGGAGAGCACGCCGTGGGCGAAGACGTTGACCTGCTCGGCAAAACGACCGGGAATGTGGCTGTAGCCGAGGGGACAAGCGCACCACCGAGCCGTTCTTGCTCTCGGCCAGGGCGTTGTCGTTGGAGCGCCGGGCGGGGGACTTGGTGAACTGCGCCACGCGCAGTTCCTCCAGCAGAGCGGCGATGCGGTAGTTGACGTACTCCGAGCCGTTGTCACTGTGAAAGGCCAGGATGGTGAAGGGGAAGGCGTCGATGAGGGCTTCCAGCACCGGCAGCAGAAAGCGCTCGCTGATGCGCTCGACACTGCCGACGAACTGAAACTGCGTCACCTCGTCGACCAGGTTGATGTGGTACAGGTCCTTGATGCCGTCGAGGTCGCCCTGGTGGACGGAGTCCACGCGCAGGAAGCCGGGACGGCCCTCGGGGCATGGGCGGCGCCGCTCGCTGATGCGCACCTGTACCGCACGGGTCTTGTCCACTCGCCTGCGGCGGCGCTGGTAGGTCTTGGAACCCCTCAGGTTGTACAGGTGACCGTTGGAGATTCCCGCCAGGCGCTCGTGGCGGGGGTCGCCGAACACCTCCCAGGCGCGCTCGCAGAGCTTGCGCGTGGCGGGCCACGAGAGGTTGCCGTGCAGGGCATCGACCTCGGCCAGGAGGCGCACGTCCTCGGGCGTGTAGCGCCGCGCAAAGGGTCGCGCCGGGGTGCCGCGCCGGTCCCTCAACCGCTCCCCGCCCTGGTGACGGGCCACCAGCCGCGTGAGCTGAGCCTGGGACAACCCCGTCACCTTGCTCAGGTAACGCCCGCACCCAGCCCCTTGTCGGCTTTGCCCAGACGCCGATCGCTCAAGCGCCTCAGACTCTGGGCGATGAAGGCGTAGGCCGCCTCACGGTTCGGCGTCTTCATCTCGACCCCCTGGCTGCCAGCCAGGAAGCCGCGAACGTCGTCAACGCTTTTGAGCCCCCGGGTCTGCAGCATCACGATCATCCTCGCATGATGCCCTCACTACCGCCTTCAGGCTCACCTCACGTTGGAATCACGCCTACCCCGTCGGGCTCATTTGTCGTTGGACAAGACAGGGCTCGGCCTATCGAGATGCTTGCCCTTTCGATTATGATGCCCCGGCTATGGATCTGAACTTTCTCGATTTCGAACAACCCATCGCCGAGCTTGAGGCGAAGATCGATGAGCTCCGGTTGGTTGGGCACGATAACGAGCTCAACATCCAGGAGGAGATCGAACGCCTCGAGAAGAAGTGCCGGATGCTGACCGAGTCCATCTTCGGCGGCCTTACGTCGTGGCAGATCTCCCAGCTCTCGCGCCACCCCCAGCGGCCCTATCTGCTCGATTACGTGCGGCGCATCTTCGATGAGTTCCACGAGCTGCACGGCGACCGTGCCTTTGCCGATGACCGCGCCATCGTGGGCGGGCTGGCGCGCATGGACGGGCGGCCCTTGATGGTGATCGGTCATCAAAAGGGCCGGGATACCAAGGAAAAGATCCTGCGCAACTTCGGCATGCCGCGGCCGGAGGGCTACCGCAAGGCGCTGCGCCTGATGGAGATGGCGGAACGCTTCCGGCTGCCGATCCTCACCTTCATCGATACCCCCGGGGCCTATCCGGGCGTCGGGGCGGAGGAGCGGGGCCAGAGCGAGGCCATCGCGCGCAACCTGATGGTCATGGCACGCCTGCGTACCCCCATCCTGTGCACCGTGGTGGGGGAAGGCGGCTCGGGGGGGGCGCTGGCGATCGGTGTGGGCGACCGAACCTTGATGCTGCAATACAGCACCTATTCGGTCATCTCGCCGGAGGGCTGCGCCTCCATCTTGTGGAAGAGCACGGACAAGGCCCAGCTCGCGGCGGAGGCCATGGCCATTACCTCCGGCAAGCTCAAGGAGCAGGGGCTGGTCGACATCGTGATTCCAGAGCCACTGGGCGGTGCCCACCGGGATCCAGACGCCACCGCCGCTGCCCTCAAGGGCGCCCTGCTCGAGCAGCTGAACCTGCTGGAGGCGGAGGACCCGGACGCCCTGTTGGTCGCCCGCTACCAGCGTCTGATGGGCTACGGAAAGTTCAAGGAATAGCCGCGCCGCCAGCCGCTGCGGAGGCGTCAGCGCTCGGGGTCAGGAAGCCGCCGCCTGTGTGAGTGGGAGGGCCCATGTCCGTCTACGATCCAGAGCGTCTGGCCAGTGCACTCGCCCATTTCGATGATGCGGGTCGGGTCTGGGTCGCCTTCAGCGGCGGGCTCGATTCCACCTGCCTGCTGCACGCCGCCGCACACGTGCGCGGACGGCTCCCCGCCCCCCTGCGCGCCGTCCACTTGGACCACGGTCTGCACCCGAGTTCCGCTGACTGGAGCGAGCACTGCCGCGCCGTCTGCGACGCCCTTTCGATCGCACTGGTAACCCGCCGGCTGCGGGTCAAGGTCGGTCCGGGCGAGAGCCTGGAGGCGGTCGCGCGGGAGGCCCGGTACGCTGAGCTCTCCGCCCTGCTCGCCCCCGGTGACCTCCTGCTTACCGCCCATCATCAGGACGATCAGGCGGAGACCCTGATGCTCGCCCTGATCCGCGGGAGCGGCGTGCACGGGATGGCGGCCATGCCCTTCGCGGCAAAGCTCGGCATGGGCCGGCTCGTCAGGCCCCTGCTCGGCGTGCCGCGTGCCGACCTGGAGCGGTACGCCCAGGCGCTGGGGCTCGACTGGGTGGACGATCCAAGCAACGTGGTCCTGTCCCTCGACCGAAACTACCTGCGCCACCAGGTGCTGCCACTGATTCGGCAGCGCTGGCCCGCGATGGCCGCGACCCTGGCGCGGAGCGCCGCCCATTGCGCCGAGGCGGCCGCGGTGGTCGATCGGGCGGCGGGGGAGGCGCTCCAAGGGCTCGGCGGGAAGCGTCCGCGCACCCTGTCGATCCCGCGTCTGGCGGCGCTCGATCCGGCGCTGTGCAAGGCCGTGCTGCGCCTTTGGCTGCGACGGCTGGGGTTCGCCCTCCCCGGCAGCGCTCATCTGGGACGCGTCCTGAACGAGGTGCTGCCCGCCCGCGTCGACGCGGACCCCTTGGTTGCGTGGAGCGGGTGCGAGATTCGGCGCTACCGCGCCGACCTCTTCGCCCTGCGGCCCTTGCCTCCCCCTCCCTTGAGCCAGAAGCTGACCTGGAATGGCGGTGTCCTCGATCTGCCGAGTCCCTTGGGCACCCTGGAGTGCTTGCCGGCACGGTCGCCGCACGCCCAGAGCGTGGTCCCAGGGGCGCCGCTTCAGGTGCGTTTCGGGGTGGAAGGGCTGCGTTGCCGACCGCCGGGCGCCGCGCATCGCCGGTCATTGAAGGGGCTGTTCCAGGCCGCCGGGGTGCCTGCCTGGCTGCGCCCTAACTGCCCCCTGGTGTTCGACCAGGACCGACTGGTGGCGGTGGCGGGTGTCTGCCCTTGCGCGGATCAGGCAGGGGGGGGGGCGGCGTTGGAGATCCGCTGGGCCGGCCATCCCTGGGAGGGGCTGGGCCTGGTGCGGTGAGCGCCGGTCCGCGCGCCGTGATCAAATACTGCAAGCCGGCGATATGCGCGCCTTATTCCATTGCCTGGCTGTGGCCGTTCGAAATGGGCTCCAGGAGTATCTCTATCCGCCGCCGATTCGACCCGGACGTGCCGTCAGTGTCGTCTTCGGACGGCGGCGCATCCTCGCCGAGACCTTGGCTGGCGAGTCGTGTCTTGGGAAGACCTTTACGCATGAAATACCTTTCGACGTTCCGAGCCCGTTCGAGGGATAGGTAGCGGTTGTACTCCTCGGGGCCGCTCGCATCGGTGTGGCCGATGATGGTGACTCTCGCGCTGGCGTTGCGGAGAAACACCTCTGCAAGCTCCTGCAGCACCCCATAGGCCCCGGCAGGGACGTCTGCGCTATCGGACGCGAAGCGAATCTCCTTTCCAAGGTTGATCGACAGGTTGCCGCTCTCCGTTTCGCGAACGGAATACCCGAGGCTGCGCAGCTCCGTGACCAGCGGGTGCAGCTCGGCCTCATCCTTGGCGGTGGTGTTTGGCGGAGGCTGATCCGCTCTGAGCCCAACCACGTCTTCGGTGCGGGCTTCCGCTCGATTGATTGAAATGTCTGGTTGCTCTGTGTCCTTTGGAAGCGGCTCGCTATCGCCTGGGTTATCACCGGCGGCCGGGTTTGGCAGGCGGCTTAGCACGGGCTCGCCGACCGCTGGTGCAACCTCGTCCTGCGTGCTGGACATGGGCGGCGATTCGCCGCCCTCGGACTCGGCGGTCGCGGTGACAGCGGCGCCGGGCTCGACGGGGGCTGCGGACGCGCCCGCGGTCGGCACGTTGGATGCGGCGGCGCCGCTCCCGATGGCTGACTCCGTTCGTTCGCTGGGCGCCGCCCCGAATACGTCCGTGCCCGCAGGCGCCAGCACCCCTGCTGCCGTTGGGGTGCCCGTGGCTGTACCGCTGTTCGCGGGACCCGCGCCTTCGGACATCTGCGGATTCCCTTCCGCGTCACCCTGCAGTTTCGACTCGACCGACGCTTTCGGCGTGAGCTGTCGGGTGGTGCGTGGCTCTTCCCGCCTTTCGCTCGTTGGCGACGCCTCACTGACTCCCGCGTTGCGGTCCGTACCCGTCGGCGAATCAGCCTCTCGACCCGAAATTGGTTCGACGGGTTGGCCTGACGAGTCAGGGAC
Organism: uncultured Gammaproteobacteria bacterium; assembly: GCA_963698355.1. Classification (GTDB taxonomy): domain Bacteria; phylum Pseudomonadota; class Gammaproteobacteria; order Chromatiales; family Chromatiaceae; genus Thiodictyon. Next base: position 143,001 of record CAVOQO010000078.1, read on the forward strand.
GGTCAGGCCTTCTAGAACGACGTCGCGCAGGTGGTAGTAGGCAATGCCTCCAATGGCGAGCAACGATGCCATCGCGACGCCGGATATCCATCGTCTCCTGCTTAGGCCCCGTGCTGTCGCGCGAGTGCGAGCCCTGACCTCAGCGACGGTTGGAGCCTCGGCAAGCTCTGCTGTCGGGGCTTGGCTTGAGGGTCGACCATCGAGATCCGGCGGTTCAGATGCCTGTGGGGAACTGCGCGGGCCGATCGGCACACCAGGGTCGTCGGGCTCTGCTTGCACGAAGACCAGCGGTTTTTCTTTGGCGTCGAAGTCGTTCGACAGCAGGTCCGGCCGGTTCGAAGCGTGGTGTTTTGGCGCCTCAGTGCTCCGTACGGTCTCTGGTCCGGAAACGATGTCCGAGCCTACCGGTACTGTTCTTTTTTCGGGTATTCCTTCATTCGGACGGGGACCCAACGAGTCTGGTGGCTCCGCATGACCATCAGTGACTTCCTGAGGCAGATTCGCCTCTTGCGACGGCTGCGCCGCTTCGGGCGTTTTCGCCGACGGTGAAGGTTGGTCGACGTCGAGATCATCGATTGCCGGCAAGTCGGCGGATGGGCGATCGATTACTGGGAGATCTGAGCTTGCGTCGTCGATCCGCTCCAAGAATTCTTCGCGAAATTCCCGCAGGACGAGACGCGTGTCGTCGCCAGTCAGGGTCTGTCGTTCTTCCAGGCTGCCGTGCAGCATCAACCGGTCGCAGAACTTGTTGATCAGGCGCGGCACGCCGGCGCTAGCTTCGAAAATCAGCCGCAGGGCATCTGCCTTGTAGACAGGATTTCCAGACCAGCCAGCGAGCAGGAGGCGGTGACGGATGTATGCGCGGGTCTCGACGAGGTCCAATGGTTCCAGATGGCAAGCAGCCACGATGCGCTGGTGAAGCTGCTCCAGGCTCGGGTGCCGGATGAGGTCGCGCAGGCTCTCCTGCCCGACAAGGAAGATCTGGGCCAGAGGCCTGGCTCCGTACTGCAGATTCGTAATCAGTCGCAGCTCCTCCAAAGCCGCGCTGGAGAGATTCTGGGCTTCATCAACGATCAGGATCCCCTTGCCCCCGACCGCGGTGCGACCAAGCAGGAACTCCCGCAGCTTTTGGATGAGCGTTGCCTTGTCAAGGCCTTGGGTCCTGAGACCAAATGAATAGGTTACGAGTCGCAAAAGGTCGTCTGCGTTCAGTTGCGTGCTGTCGATCTGGGCAACCAACTGGTGCCGCGAACCCAAGTCCTTGAGTAAATCCTGAGTCAGGGTTGTCTTGCCCATTCCTGGGCGGCCCGTCACAACCACGAACCCCTCCCCGCGGTGGAGGGCATACTCCATATAGGCTTTTGCCCTCACGTAGCTACGGTGCGGGTAGCAAAAATAGACGTCCGGACTCAAGCCGAAGGGCTCTTGTGAGAGTCCGTAGTAATATTTATACATCGTTGATGGGCCTAATTTATTCGGATTTCGCCGGAGTTTTGGCGAATATCTGTCTATCCAAGAGTCCGCGTAAGTGGATACGGCACTGGTAAGAGGTCCGTTCGGTCATCCACGGTGTGCCACGGCTTCGGGTCAAAGCGCTGAATCGAGGTCGCTTCGTTGGCCTAACCCCACGGTGCTTGCGGATCTCGGGCAATCGGGTAAATCCTCGGCGCATCCTACCCCTGTGTCGGAAGTGATTGTGTACACGAGTGGAACGAGAAATCTGCCAGCGCCGTTCGCATTCCAGCTCAGCGCTGCGGCCGCTAAGGTCACAATGCGAATTCCGCCGGATCGGCGGAGGATCTTGCCGGATCCATTTCCGGACCTGGCCCGTTCGGTTGCCCAGCGACCGGGCGCGCGCGGAGCCGCCGGAGCCTCAGTAGAGGGCGCTCATCATTCGCGCCCGATATTTGGTGACCAGATCGTCGGCGCCTCCGAGCAGGTCGAACACCGCCACCATGCCCTTGCGGCCGGCGTCGTCGCCGTAGGTGCGATCACGCTTCATCAGTTCCAGAAGCGACTCCAGTGCGGCCGCGTATTCGCCTGCCACTACGTGGTGGGCGGCGAGTTGGTAGCGGGCCTCGCTGTCCTTGGGATCGGCCGCGAGCCGGGCCTGTAGCGCTGATGGCCCCGGGGCTCCTTTTAGGGCCGTGGCGAATTGCAGTTGGCCCCGCAGTGCCGTCACCTCTGGATCATGGGCGAGATCAATGGGGAGCCGTTCGAGCTGGGATTGGGCCTCCTCAACGTCGCCCTGCGCGACGGTGAGCTGGACCTCGGCCAGGGCCACCCGCGGGTTGGCGGGATCCTCTCCCCGCGCGCGCTGGATCAGGCCGCGTGCCCGGTCCAGATCGCCGGCCGCCATCAGACCCTGGGCCTGGGCCAGCAGCCCGTCGGACGCGCGGGCGATGTGACGGTCCAGGAACTCACGGATCTGGGTCTCCGGCAGCGCCCCCATGAACTGATCCACGGGCCGACCCTCTTTGAACAGCTGCACTGTGGGCAGACTGCGGATGCCGAAGTGAGCGGCCATTGCCTGCTCCTCCTCCGTGTTCAGCTTGGCCAGGAGGAACTGACCGCCGTAGTCCTCCGCCAGCTTGGCCAGGATCGGCATCAGCATCCGGCAGGGCGCGCACCAGTCGGCCCAGAAGTCGACCAAAACGGGCAGATCGAAGGAGCCGTCGATGACCACGGACTCGAAGTTCTCCGCGGTAACCGTGACAACATGGGGTGAATCGGCCATGGGGCACTTCCTCTGGGTCGGGTCTTCTATTGGGCCACAGGATGCGTAGGGCCCTCGGCTGGCAGAAAAGTATTGCTCTTGCTGGGGTGATTCAACCCGGCGCGCCGAGAGTCCTCTGGGCTGATCGAGCGGCTCGCAAAGTCTACTCGACCCGCGACCCCAGGCCCTGGGTCCTGGCGAGCATCTCGCTCGCGTGGTCGCGGGTGCGCTGTGTAATCTCCGTGCCGCCCAGCATGCGGGCAATCTCCTCCAGCCGCGCCTCCGCGGTGAGGGGCTCGATGTGGGCATGGGTCTTGCCCTCCTTGCTCTCCTTGCGCACCTTGAGCTGCTCGTGGGCCTGGGCCGCCACCTGGGGCAGGTGGGTGACGCACAGCACTTGGCGGGACTCCCCCAGCCGACGCAGCAGACGCCCCACAATCTCAGCCACACCGCCGCCGATACCGACATCCACCTCGTCGAAGACCAAGGTAGGGATGCTGCCGCATGCCGCCGTTGCGACCTGGATACAGAGACTGATTCGCGAAAGCTCACCGCCGGAGGCGACCCGGGCCAGGGGCAGGAGCGGCTGCCCCGGATTGGCGCTGACCAGAAACTCCAGGCGCTCCAGGCCCCCGGGGCCGGCGGCGTCAGACCCCAAGGGTTGCAGATCGACGTCGAAGCGCCCTCCGGCCATGCCGAGCTCCTGCATGGCTCGGGTGACGGTGTCGCCCAGACGAGCGGCCGAGACCGTACGGGCCTTGGTCAACTGTCCGGCCTTTTGAAGGAATGCGCTCCATGCCCGGTCGCGGTCCGCCCTTAGTGTGTCCAGGGCCTGGTCAGCGGATTCCAGCCCTGCGAGCTCGGCCTGGCGCTCCGCCAGCAGGTCGGGCAGCACCTGGGGGAACACCCGGTACTTGCGCGCCAGATCGTGGATCTGAGCGAGCCGAGTCTCCACCGCATCGAGGGCCGCCGGGTCCAGGTCAAGACCGTCCAGATAGTGGCGGAGGCTGAGCGCGGCCTCGCGGACGTGGATAGCGGCCACTTCGATCAGCTCGCGGGCCTCGGCGAGCCCAGCGTCGATGCCGGCCAGATCGGCGATCTCCGAGGCCGCCGTGCGCAGTTGGTCCTCAATGGCCGGTTCCGACTCGGAAAGCGCCGCAAGCACCTGAGCCACACCCGACTGGAGCCGGCCCAGATTGGAGAGCCGTCGCTGTTCCTGGTCCAGCGTCTCGAGCTCGGCGGCGGTGAGGTCAAGGGCGCCAAGTTCGTCCACCTGGAATCGCAGTAGGTCGAGCCGTGCCGCGCGCTCGGAGCCGGCGGTCACGAGCTCGGCGAGCCGCCGATCTGAGGCACGATACTCCCGAAAGGCCGTAGCAGCCGACACGGCGAGCTCCCCATGGCCGCCGTAGGCGTCCAGCAGGGCCCGTTGGTCGTTCGCCCGTAGCAGTGACTGGTGGGCGTGCTGGCCGTGGATATCGACCAATAGGTCACCCAAATCTTTCAGCTGCGCGTTGCTCGCTGGGCGCCCGTTGACGAAGGCGCGGGAGCGGCCCTCGCGCACGATCAGTCGGCGCAGGATGCAATCGCCCTCGTCGTCCAGCGCCTGCTCGGTGAGCCAGTCTCGGGCGGCCGGCGCCCCGCTGAGATCGAAGGTCGCCGAAACCTCAGCGCGCCCGCACCCGGTGCGGATCACGGACGCGTCGGCCTTGTCGCCGAGGGCGATCCCGAGGGCGTCGATCAGGATGGACTTACCGGCCCCGGTCTCTCCGGTGAGTGCGCTGAGCCCACCGGTAAGATCCAGCTCCAGCCGGCTTACGATCGCCAGGTCCTGAACCAGGATATGGGTCAGCACGCCCCTGTTCCCCGCCCGTCCCCGCGGCGCATCGACGGCTGGGTTCCTCTCCCCTCGGCCCTGCAGGTCAACACGGCCCTGACACCTGCGAATGCCCGCCCCAGCCAAGCTTGGCGCGCAGGATCTTGTAGTGGTCGTGCCCCCTGGGATGAAGCAGGCAGGCGCGTTCCGGATGCCGCGTCACCCGCACGCTGGATTCGCGGGGGAGATCGAGGTCGGTCTGACCGTCGCAGGTGACCCTGGCATGGCCATGGTCGTGGCCGCAGACGCGGATCTCGATGCGGCTGTCGCCTGGGACCACCAGTGGTCGGTTGCTCAGATCATGGGGGCAGATCGGCACCAGCAGGATGGCGTCGAGGGCGGGGTCCATCAGGGGTCCGCCACCGGACAACGCGTACGCGGTGGATCCCGTGGGTGTGGCGACGATGAGTCCGTCCGAGCGCTGGGCGTTGACGAAGACCCCGTCGATATAGGTCTCGAACTCGATCATGCGGGCGGTGTTCCACTTGTGAATCACTACATCGTTCAGGGCCGCATAGGCGCGCTCCGGGGCCGAGTCGGTGACCACCAAGGCGCTCAGCAGGGAGCGGGTGTCGGTCTCGTATCCACCCGCTAGGATGGCGTCTAGGGCGGACTCGATGTAGTCGGGGGAGACGTCGACCAAAAATCCGAGTCGACCCAGGTTGATTCCGACCAGGGGTACCTGGTGTCCGGCCAGGGTGCGGGCCGCGTGCAGCAGGGTACCGTCACCGCCCACTACCACGATCAGGTCGCTGCGCGCACCGAGCACGGCCACCGGCAGACCCTCGGACGTCGGTCGCTCGAGCAGGCGCGCGCTCTCCGGGTCGAGCAGGACCTGCAGCCCCCGTTTGGCCAAGTGCCCAACCAATCGGCCCACGGTGGCGCCGACCTTGGCCGCGTCGCTCTGCTTGCCAATAATGCCGACGGCGTTGAATTGCCGCATGGAATCCCCGAGGGTGGAAAGGTGGGCGGGATGGGCGGGCGAGACGGCAAACGGTAGCATGGGGCGCCGAGGGCGCCAATAGCGTGCACCTCGACCCGGCCCCTGCTTTGCCTTGACAGCCTCGCGACGAATCCCTAGATTGACCCCATTTAGCACTCTCCGGCTTTGAGTGCTAACAGGTTGGCGGAGCAGTCGCGCCCGGACCACTGGGCGCAAGATACTCGGGCAACGGCGAGTGGCACTTCAAACACGACACGGGGACACTCAGGTCAGCGATCGGGCGCTGCATTTCTTGAAGGCGCTGGTGGAGCGCTATATCAAGGATGGGCAGCCCGTTGGCTCGCGCACCCTGGCAAAGGATGCAGGTCTGGATTTGAGCCCCGCCACGGTGCGCAACGTCATGGCGGACTTGGAGGACCTGGGGCTGGTGCTCTCGCCGCACACCTCCGCCGGGCGAGTGCCAACCGCAGCGGGCTACCGCCTGTTTGTCGACTCCCTGCTCACCATGCAGGCGCCCTCCGAGGCGGACATCGAGTCCCTGCGCCGACGGTTCCGCGCCCCCGCCGACGCGAAGTCCCTCATCGAAACCACATCGAGGCTGCTTTCACACGTCACTCATCTGGCGGGCGTCGTGATGCTGCCGCGCCACGAACGGAATGCCTTCCGACAGATCGAGCTCTTGTCCCTGTCCGGGGCGCGGGTCTTAGCGATCCTGGTGACGAGCGAGGGCGAGGTCCACAACCGGATCATCACCACGGAACGCAGCTTCACGCCCTCCGAGCTACAGGAGGCGGCGAACTTCCTCAATCACCTGTTTACGGGTCAGGACATCAAGGACGTGCGCAAGCGCCTGCTCGATGACCTCAAGCGCACCCATGAGCACATGGACGTGCTCATGATGCGCGCCGTCAGCCTCGCCCATCAGGTGGTGGAGGCGGCGGAGAGTCCGGAGGACTGTTATATCGCCGGCCAGACCAATTTGATGGAGTTCGTCGAGCTCGCGAGCATGGAGCGCATCAAGCAATTATTCGACGCGTTCAATCAAAAACGGGAGATCCTGCACATCCTGGATCGTTGCATCGAGGCGGACGGGGTGCAGATCTTCATCGGCGAGGAGTCGGGCTACGGTCTACTGGATGATTGCAGCGTCGTCACCACCGCCTACCGGGTGGATGACCAGGTGGTGGGGGTGCTGGGGGTTATCGGACCCACCCGCATGGACTACCAGCGGGTGATTCCGATTGTGGACGTCACTGCCAGGCTACTGGCGGCGGCCCTACGCCAATAGCCCAAAGGTCTGGCCGTCGCCGAAAGTTTTGTTTGCAGTGTGATGAAGCCCCCGGCGGGTCCGGCCGCAGTGCGGACGTCGCTCCGGGGATCCGAGAAGGCGGTGCGTGGCCGCTTCTCGCGGTTTTTAAAGCAATGGAGGTCACCATATGACGACGGAGCCAACGGGTAATCCAGCGCAAGAGGCGACCAACCCAGGTCAGTCCGAGCGCGAGCCGGGGGCCATCGAGCAGCACCAAGCCACCGCCGGGGAGCTGGCGGCCGAGTTGGAGCAGGCGCGTGCCAAGGCGGACGAGAATTGGGACATGCTGCTGCGCGCCCGGGCGGAGATCGAGAACCTGCGCCGCCGTCAGGCCGCTGAGCTGGAGAAGGCCCACAAATTCGCCCTGGACAACTTCGTGCGCGAGCTGCTCCAGGTCCAGGACAGCCTGGAGCTCGGCCGAAGTGCCGCCCAGGAGGACGGCGCGGACGTCGCCAAGCTGCGCGAGGGCACGGACTTGACCCTCAGGCTGCTCACCGACGTGATGGCCAAGTTCGGTGTGGAGCCGGTGGAGCCCATGGGCCAGCCCTTCAACCCGGAGCTGCACCAGGCGATGACCATGCAGCCGCGCGCAGATCTGGCCCCCAATACGGTGGTGGCGGTCATGCAGAAGGGCTACACCCTCAACGGGAGACTGGTGCGCCCGGCACTGGTCATGGTGTCCAGTACGCCGTGACACCGAGAGGCTTGAACGGGGCCGGGTTTCCCCCCAACTGAAAGGGCAATTCGGCGCCCAGCCCTGCCAGGAGCGGGCGCCGCCAAAACAAACAATTCGGAGAAACATGATGGGAAAGATCATCGGCATCGATCTCGGCACCACCAACTCCTGCGTGGCGGTCATGGAGGGTGACAATGTCAAGGTCATCGAGAACGCCGAGGGCGACCGCACCACGCCTTCCATCGTCGCCTACACCAGCGACAGTGAGGTCCTGGTCGGGCAGTCCGCCAAGCGCCAGGCGGTGACTAACCCCAAGAACACCCTGTTCGCCATCAAGCGTCTGATCGGGCGCCGCTACGATGATCATGTGGTGGCCAAGGACAAGGGCATGGTGCCCTATCAGATCGTCAAGGCGGATAACGGAGACGCCTGGGTCGAGGTCAATGGGCGCAAGATGGCCCCGCCGGAGATCTCTGCCAAGGTCCTTCAGAAGATGAAGAAGACCGCCGAGGACTACCTTGGCGCCACGGTCAGCGAAGCGGTCATCACCGTGCCCGCCTATTTCAACGACTCCCAGCGCCAGGCCACCAAGGACGCGGGGCGTATCGCCGGTCTCGAGGTCAAGCGCATCATCAACGAGCCTACAGCCGCGGCCCTTGCCTACGGCATGGACAAGAAGCGCGGGGACCAGAAGATCGCGGTCTACGATCTGGGTGGCGGCACCTTCGACATCTCGATCATCGAGATCGCGGAGATCGAGGGCGAGCACCAGTTCGAGGTGCTGTCCACCAATGGGGACACTTTCCTCGGGGGCGAGGACTTTGATCTGCGGATCATCGAGTTCCTGGCGGCCGAGTTCAAAAAGTCCCAGGGGGTCGACCTGCACAATGACCCTCTGGCCCTGCAGCGGCTCAAGGAGGCGGCGGAGAAGGCCAAGATCGAGCTCTCCTCCAGCCAGCAGACGGACATCAACCTCCCGTACATCACGGCCGATCAGACCGGTCCCAAGCACCTCAATGTCAAGCTCACGCGGGCCAAGCTCGAGTCCCTGGTCGAGGAGTTGGTGGACCGCACCATCGAGCCCTGCCGTATCGCACTGAAGGACGCGGGCCTGACCGCCGGCCAGATCGACGAGGTGATCCTGGTGGGCGGCCAGACCCGCATGCCCAAGGTCCAGGCCAAGGTAGAGGGCTTCTTCGGCAAGGCCCCGCGCAAGGACGTGAACCCAGACGAGGCCGTTGCCATCGGCGCCGCTATCCAGGGCGGCGTGCTGGGCGGCGAGGTGAAGGACGTGCTGCTCCTGGACGTCACGCCCCTGTCGCTGGGCATCGAGACCCTGGGCGGAGTCATGACCAAGCTGATCGAGAAGAACACCACCATCCCGACCTCGGCCCAGCAGGTCTTCTCGACCGCGGATGACAACCAGACCGCGGTCACGGTGCACGTGCTCCAGGGCGAGCGCGAGCGGGCCGTAGACAACAAGTCACTCGGCCGCTTCGACCTCTCCGACATCCCGCCGTCCCCCCGGGGGGTCCCGCAGATCGAGGTCAAGTTCGACATCGACGCCAACGGCATCCTGAACGTTTCCGCCAAGGACAAGGCGACTGGCAAGGAGCAGTCGATCATCATCAAGGCATCATCCGGCCTGTCCGACGCGGAGATCGCCAAGATGGTCAAAGATGCGGAGGCCCATGTGGAGGATGACCGGCGCTTCCACCAGCTGGTCTCCGCCCGCAACCATGCCGACACCATGATCCACGCCACGCGCAAGTCCATGGCGCAGCTCGAGGGCAAGATGGAGGGCGATGAGAAGGAGCGAATCGAGTCCGCCATCCGTGATCTGGAAGAAGCCATGAAGGGCGAGGACAAGGACCGCATCGAGTCCCTCACCAAGGCCCTGGGCGATGCCTCAGCGAAGATGGCCGAGCGGCTCTATGCACAGAGTGGGGCCCAGGGCGGCGCGGCGGACGCCGGTGCCAGCGCAGGCCATCACGAGTCGGGCGGCGGCGGAGGCGGCGCCAAGGACGACGTGGTCGACGCCGAGTTCGAAGAGGTCAAGGACGACAAGAAGTAGGTCCGGCCGATCACCGATAGACGCAAGCGGCGCGCGGGCCCAAGGTCCCGCGCGCCTTTTCTTCTGAGTCGCCGCGTGCCGTGACGCTCGGACTCCGCAACGAGCGCGCCTCGCCCGACTAGACACCCGTCTCTATCCGATGTCCAAACGCGACTACTACGAAGTTCTGGGGGTTGCGCGCAACGCCAGCGAGGCCGACATCAAGAAGGCCTTCAAACGGCTTGCGATGAAACACCACCCCGATCGTAATCCCGGCGACAAGCGGGCCGAGGAGCAATTCAAGGAGGCCAAGCTCGCCTACGACGTGCTATCCGATCCCAAGAAGCGCTCCGCTTACGACCAATTCGGGCACGCCGGGGTGGAGGCCGCTGGGGGCTTTGGCGGTCCGGGGGACTTCGCCGGTGCCGGTTCCTTTCAAGACATCTTCGGCGATGTCTTTGGAGACATTTTCGGCGGGCGCACTGGCCGCCGCACGGGCCGCGGGTCCGATCTGCGCTATGACCTAACCCTGACCCTGGAGGAGGCGGTCGCCGGCAAGGACGTCAAGATCCGTATCCCCACGCTGGTGGACTGCCAGTTCTGCGGCGGCAGCGGGGCCAAGCCCGGCACCAGCCCCAAGACCTGCCCCACCTGCCGCGGTGCCGGCCAGGTGCGGATGCAGCAGGGTTTCTTCTCCATCCAGCAGACCTGTCCGCAGTGCCGGGGCAACGGTCATGTGATCGAGGAGCCCTGCGGGCACTGCCGCGGGCGCGGGCGGCTGCAGGAGGAAAAGACCCTGTCCGTCAAGGTCCCAGCGGGCGTCGACACGGGCGACCGAATCCGCCTGGCGGGGGAAGGGGAGCGCGGCGAGCACGGCGGCACCCCCGGTGACCTTTACGTGCAGGTGCAGGTCCAGGAGCACCCCATCTTTACCCGGGAGGACAGCCATATCTATTGCGAGGTCCCCATCGGGTTCGTGATCGCCGCCCTGGGGGGCGACATGGAGGTGCCGACCCTGGACGGGAAGGTGATGCTCAAGATCCCCTCCGGCACCCAGACCGGCAAGATGTTCCGGGTCCGCGGCAAGGGCGTGAAGCCGGTGCGTGGCGGACCCGTCGGCGACCTCATTTGCCGGGTTGCCGTCGAGACCCCGGTCAACCTGACCGAGCGTCAACGCGAAATCCTGCGTGAGTTTGACCAGAGCGTTCAGGAAGGGGGCTCGCGCCACAGTCCCCAGTCCAGCACCTGGCTGGACGGCGTCAAGAGTTTCTTCGAGAAGATGGGGCTTTGAGCCCCGCATCCCCTCCATCAGCGCCCGATGCAAGCACGCATTGACGATTGCTGCATCGGCGCGACCGCCGCGGCGGGTCCGATGATCCTGTCCGCCCTTTGATCGACGAGCTGACCATGAGCCACATCCGAATTGCTGTCGCCGGTGCGGGCGGGCGCATGGGGCGCACGCTGGTGCAGGCGGTCACCGAGGCCGAGGGTCTGGTCTTGGGGGCGGCCACCGAGCGGACGGGATCCAGCCTCATCGGCGCCGACGCCGGCGAGTTGGCCGGGGCGGGGCGGCTCGGGGTCGGGGTCTCCGCGGACCTGGGTGCTGCAGCCGATTCCTTCGACGTGTTGATCGACTTCACCTCCCCGACCGCCACCATGGCGCACTTGGCGCTGTGCCGGACGGCCGGGAAGCGGATGGTGGTCGGTACCACTGGGCTCAACGAAGACCAGCGTGCGGCCGTTGCCAGGGGCGGTGAGGAGATCGGTATCGTTTTTGCCCCGAACATGAGCGTGGGGGTGAATCTCTGCTTCAAGCTCCTGGATATCGCCGCCCGCGTGCTGGGCGATGAGGTGGATATCGAGATCATCGAGGCGCATCACCGTCACAAGGTGGACGCCCCCTCGGGTACGGCCCTGCGCATGGGTGAGGTGGTGGCGGCGGCCCTGGGGCGTGACCTTGCGGAGGTGGCGGTCTATGGGCGCGAGGGCCACACAGGCCCGCGGGAGCGGCGCACCATCGGGTTCGAGACCATCCGTGCCGGGGATGTGGTGGGAGAGCACAGCGTCTGGTTTGCTGCCGAGGGCGAGCGGGTGGAGATCGTCCACAAGGCGTCCAGTCGCATGACCTTCGCCCGCGGCGCCGTCCGCGCCGCGGCCTGGGTCGCCAGCCGCCGGCGTGGACTCTTCGACATGCAAGACGTGTTGGGGCTCAGGTCGCTCTGATGCGATTCGGTGTTGTCAGGCGGATGCCCGACTCCCGTCGGGTGTCGCCATCGCGGGTCGATCATTCCTCACAGGAATAGCCGTGGGCGATCAACCCTTCCTCCAGGTGGTCCGAGACCATGGGGTGGGACAGCAGATACTCCGCGGCGCGTACCGAGTGATCGCCGATGGCGTCGTCCACGGCCGCCTCCCAATCGTCGATGTCGTAGTCGCCGCGTCCCACCCACATCAGCGCGATCAATTCGGCGCGCTGTCGTTGGTTCATCTCGCCGACGGCGTCCGCAAACTCGGCGAGGGTGTAGTCGCCGCTATGGTCGGCGAGGACCTGGAGTGCCCAGTCGTCGGACGGGCTGGTCGGTGTGTCAGGGATCACCACATCCTCCTTGGCCTGGAGCTCCCGGGTCTTGGCGATGATGTAACACAGGGATTCCAGCGGAATATGCAGCATGGGCTCGCGCCTCCTCGAAAAAACGGGTCCTCGCCCCGCGTGTTGCCCACGGAAAGCCCCGGGGGGCGGGGGCCTCTTATCGCATCCCATCCGTGCCGCCTGCGGCGATTCGCGAACAAACAACGCAAAGGGCTCGGGTCCAATTGCTCCGCCACCCCGGACCGGTCTCCGGGGGAGTGTACTACGCCCCCCTTGGGCACCGACGCGGGCCTGGGTCAAAGAATCAAGCCGCCGGCGCCGAAGTGAAAGCGCCTGGACGGTCATGAGGTCCACCGTGATTGCCGCTCTCGGGGCGGGCCGGGCATCATTACGCATGCCCGGCCCATCGACGCGAACGGGTCTTGAGGACTTAGGAACCATGTCTGCGCGAACTTGCTCGTACCTCGCCGCCGCCACACTGCTTGCGGTATTGGACCTCTCCGGCTGTGCCAGTGCGCCCGAGACCGGGCGCAGCCAACTCCTGCTGATCGACAGCGCCCAAGAGGCCAGCATGGGGCTGAAGGCCTTTCAAGAGATTAAGGCCGAAACGCCCGTCTCTCGCGACCACAAGGAGGTTGAGCGCCTGCAACGGGTTGGGGCAGACATCGCCCGGGTGGCCAAACTGCCCAATGCGCGCTGGGAGTTCGTCCTCTTCGATGAGCCGAAGGAGCCCAACGCCTTTGCCCTGCCCGGCGGTAAGGTGGGGGTCTACACCGGCATTCTGCCGATCGCCCAAAATGATGCCGGGCTCGCCACCGTGATCGCCCATGAGGTGGCCCACGCGGCCGCCCGCCACGGGGCGGAGCGCATGTCCCAGGGGTTGGCCCTGCAGATCGGCGGCAGCGTGCTCTCCGTGGCCCTGGGCGCCGGGGGCTATGGCGGCGTCACCCAAGATCTTGCGATGCAGGCCTATGGGCTGGGCACGAAGGTGGGTGTCCTCTTGCCCTATTCCCGCACCCAGGAGCTGGAGGCCGACCGCATCGGACTGATGTATATGGCGCGCGCCGGCTATGACCCGCGGGAGGCGATCGCCTTCTGGAAGCGCTTCCAGGCCTATAACACCAAGCAAGGCGGGAGGTCCCTGGAGTTTCTGAGCACCCATCCCCTGGACAATAACCGCATCGCCCAGCTCCAGAAATACCTGCCCAAGGCCCTGGAAGAATTCCAGCGCGCCGGGGGGCGAGGCTGACTGGCGCGCCGCGTCGTGGGGGACCTGAGGGGTTGAGCGCCGTCCGCGTCTGGACCCTGGCGGGGATCGGTGTCGGTCTCTCGGCGCTGCTCGGATGGTGGCTGCTGATACCCGCCACCGGACCGGCGACCGGTCGGGCGCCGGACATCGCGACGCTCGTCGGTGCGGACCCGGGCGGCTTCGAGATCCCGGCGCCAGGCCAGGACCCCGCCCTGCCCGCGGATCATGCGGCCCATCCTGGGTTCCGCAGTGAGCTCTGGACCCTGTCGGGAAACCTCGTGGACCGGACGGGGCGCTCTTACGGATTCCAACTCAGCTTGGCCCGGCTTGCCCTGCGCGCGCGGCCAGCGGAGCGGCCTTCCGCCTGGGCCGCCAATCAGATCTACCGTGCCCATTTCATCCTGACGCCCGCGGGCAGCGACCGTCCGCGCGTGGCCGAGCGCCTGAGCCGTGAGGCACTGGGGTTGGCCGGCTCTCAGACAGACCCGCTGCGGGTCTGGGTCCGGGATTGGTCCATCGCCGCGGGCGCGGCCCATCTCGCGCTCGCTGCGAACGCGGAGGGTGCGGCCCTGGAGCTGGACCTGGAGCCAGTCAAGGGGGCGATGGGGGCTCGGGAGCTCGACCTGTTCGCCGAGGGTCCGGACGGTCCCGGTTTCAACCTCTACCTGTTGCCGCGGCTGCGCGCCGGTGGGCACCTTACCCTGGATGGCGAGGCCCTGGAGGTGGAGGGTACGACGATGCTGGACCACGCCTGGGGTGCCATCCCGGCTGCCGGAGGCCAGCTCGCGCTTAATCGGTTCGGCCTCCAGCTCGAGGACGGGCGCGAGCTGGTGTGTGTTGAGCTCCGCCGACTGGACGGCAGCGGGACACCGATCCCGAGCTGTGCCCTGATCGGCGCCGACGGCCGGGTCCAATCGTTCCATCGAAGGGACCTCGCCCTGGAGCCCGTCGAGCGTTGGCGCAGTCCCCGCAGCGGCACCGACTATCCGGTGGCCTGGACCCTGGCCATCCGACCGCTGGACCTGCGGCTACGGCTCAGTCCCCTGACCAAGGACCAGGAGCTGGACCTCTCGGTGCGTCTGTGGAGCGGGGCAGTCGAGGTCACGGGGGAGCAGTCGGGAACCCCGGTCGCCGGCAGTGGCCGAATCGAGCTGACGGCGGCCCCCGGCGATGGGCCAGCGTAGAGGGGGCCTGCCGTGTCCGGGCGGTGTGGAAGTCCCGCGAAGTGTTTGCGGAATAGGTGTGCGATGTCTCACTCATCCCTTGTGGCGACGCCGATCAGGTCTTGCTCGGCCGTAGCCCGCTTGCTCCCCGGGGCGCTCGCGGTCCTGCTCGCCGCTTTGCTATCCGGCTGCGACTCCGGTGACCGAGAGGCAACGGGTTCCGTGGCCAAGGCCGAAGCGGGCACCGTGCCCGCCTACCCACAGCGCCCGGGTGATCCCCAAAAAGGCTTCGACGCACTGATCAACCGTGCAGTGGTCACCTGCGGATTGCCCTACAGCGCCTACATCAAGGCCAAGCGTAGCGGCGGCGCCGAGTCAGGGTCCCAGTTCCCCGGGCGCACCGGGCGTAATGCGGAGCTTCCCTACGGATTGACGGCCCATCGCGCGCCGTCCGGGGTGGAGCTGGTGACGTCCAACTGCCTCGTCTGCCACGCGACCGAGATCGACGGCAAGCTCGTCATGGGGCTCGGCAACGCCTTTCTCGACATGACCCAGGACCCATTGGCGGCCGTCGAGGCCGCGGGAGCCTACGTGAGCGGTAAGGCGGAGACCGCCGAATGGCGCCGCTGGGCGGACCGTATCGCCGCCATCTCCGACTACATGATCACCGACACCGTCGGGGTGAGCTCGGCCAACAACCTCACCCTGGCCCTGATGGCCCATCGGGACCCCAAGACACTAAGTTGGTCCGATGAGCCCTTGATCGAGCCCCCACCGGAGCGGCCCCTGCCGGTCGGGGTGCCGCCGTGGTGGAACATGCGTAAGAAGCACGCCATGTTCTACAATGGCGAGGGTCGCGGGGATCACGTGCGCTACATGATGCTCGCCTCGACCACCTGCACGGACACGGCGGAGGAGGCCCGCGCCATCGATGCCTGGTTTGTGGACGTGCGCGCCTATCTGGCGACCCTGGAGCCGCCGAAATATCCCTATCCCATCGACCGGGCGCTGGCGGATCGGGGCTACAGCCTCTTTCGGGCCAACTGCAAGACGTGTCACGGAAGCTATGAGGAGGACTGGCGCTACCCCAATAAGGTCATTGCGCTGGGCAAGGTCGGCACGGACCCGGAGCTGGCGCGGGCCGGTTACTCGGACGCGGACCGGTTCCTCGACTGGTTCCAGCAATCTTTCTACGGGGAGTTGTCCCGGGCGGCCCCTGCCCTCGGCTACGTGGCCCCGCCCCTGGATGGCGTCTGGTCCACCGGCCCCTATCTGCACAACGATTCCGTTCCCACCGTCGCGGATCTGCTCGATAGCCCCAAGCGGCCGAGATTTTGGGAGTTCGTGAGGACCGACGACGGAGAACCGGTCTACGATCGGTCCAGGCTCGGCTGGACCTATCGGACCCTGAGCGAAGGCAAGTCCGGTGCCATGAGCTGGAAGGAGCGCAACCGCATCTACGACACTACCCAAAAGGGTTATGGCAACGGTGGGCATGACTCTGGCGACGAGCTTTCCGCCGACGAGCGCCGTGCCCTGATCGAATACCTAAAGACCCTGTAAGCGGCAGCCGCTTGCCGGCCGGAACCTTTGCTTCCAACGTCCGGAGGACCCAAATGCACAGACAGTCTCTGCTGATCACCGTCCTCATGGCCGCTCTGGTCGTCGGCACGCCTGGCGCCCGCGCCGCCGCGGGCGAGGATTTGGACCCGGGGTTGGTGACCTGGATGGGACGCCTGCAGTATTTCGCCCACAAGCTGGGGCTCGCCGTGTTCGCCGAGAACAGGGCGTTGCAAGGCTACTACGTCCACGAGGTGGAAGAGGTGATCGAGAAACTGGAAGACATCGGCGAGTCCTCCGGGGTCGAGGTCGCCAAGCTGGTCAAGGCCAACCTTGTACCCGCCTTCGAGACGTTGCAGGGTGCGGTTGAGGTGGGCGATCAGGTGCGCGTCGATGCGGCCTACGAGGGGCTGCTATCCGCCTGCAACAGGTGTCACAAGGCCGCCAACCGGCCTTACATCCACATCGTGCGGCAGACCGAAAACCCCTACCTGCAGGACTTCGCGCCGATCCCCTGAGTACCGGCCGCGCGCGCAAGGGCGGCACCATCGGTTCCTGCTCCGCCATGCCAATGCCATCGCGCGCGCCAACGCCCAGAAGTGGGACGACAGCGGCCGGCTGGTCTGGGGAAAGCCCTTGAGGGACCGCATCCACGCGTACTTCACCCGGGGCCAGCACCTGCGCTTCGATGTCTTCAACGACTGGACACCGGACGACGACTGCCATGTCACACTCGACCTCGCCGAACGGGACAGATGGGGCCTGCCGGTGGCGCGCATCCGGCTCGGCTATCACCCGCGGGACCTGGCGGTGGGCCGCTTCCTGGCGAACCAGGGCGCCGGGGTGCTCAGCGAACTGGGCGCCGAAAAGGTCCGTTGGGGTCAGTGGCTCGCCGCCCCAAAACCTGGTGGTCGGCGGCTGTCGTTTCCGAATAGACCCCAGATTTCCGTACTGAACCCGGATCGATCGAATGATCCAGCGTCTGGGCGGCGACAGGACCGGATCCGCTGCCGAGGGCCCGGAGCGCGTTGCCAGCGATCTCGCCGTTGCAAGGACTTCGTAACCGAGGTTGCGGCATCTGTCCCACCGGCCTATACTCCGCGTTCCAGTTGCGGGGTGGAGCAGTCTGGCAGCTCGTCGGGCTCATAACCCGAAGGTCGTAGGTTCGAATCCTGCCCCCGCTACCAAATAGAACAAGGGCTTACTGCTAAAGCGGTGAGCCCTTTTGCTTTGCGCCCGTGTAAGTGCTGGTGTAAGCAAAATTTGCAGAAGCTGGGGTCCGATTGGGACATGCCCGCAAAGGTGTCCTCTTGCTCGCTCGATTGCAGCTGGTAACGGCTGCAGGTCCTCAGCCGTGACCATGTCGTGCGCCCGAAAAGCGGCAAGGCCCTGCGGGACAAGGATCCGGGAGAGACCGGCCGCACGCGGAGCGGCAGCCTGGAGACCATCATCAGCGAGCTCAATCCCATCCTCAAGGGCTGGTTCGGTTACTTCCGCCAGGCGCATCGAACGACTTTCCGCGATGTGGACGGATTCGGGCGGCGACGGTTGAGAGCGCTGCAGAGAGTCGTTGGAGGGATGATCTGACTCTCCATTTAGCCCCTGACGCGCCTGGCGCGCACGGCTTCCTCGCGCTCCAGCTCCTCGAGCGCGCCCTCGATGGCTCGCAAGGTATCGTCGATCTCGGGCAGCAGCACGTCTTCCATGGCCCGGGCGCGGCGGGCGGTGCGGGCATAGTCCTCCCGCAGCCGTTCGAGATTGCCTGCGAGGGCGGCGAGATGGGCCGCGCGGGGCACCAGGGAACGAAAGACCTCCCGGCAGCGGACGGCCTCGGGGCTGGCGAGCGCGGTGTCGGCGGGCGGCTCCTCCTCTCCCATCCGGCAGCTGAGGTCGTAGACGGTGACGCCGAGCACGGAGCGCGGCGCCAGCTCCATGGCTCCGTTGATTGGCGCGGCGGCTGGGTAGATCTCCACGGCCTCCACCCCATGGCGCGCGACGGCTTCCCGCAGGGCGGCGGCCGCTTCCGCATAGTCGGTCTCGAAGGCCCGGAGCTCGGACTCGTAGCGGGCCAGCTCCTTGAGGATCTCAGCGGCCAGGATGAGCCGCTTCTCGTCCAGGAAGCGATAGCCTTCCCGCATTCCGGCCCGTTCCTCTTTGAGCTCCAGGAAGAGGCTCTGGGTCGGGGTGAAGTCCCGCTCGCTCATGGTTGGCTTTGGCGCCGGGCCCTGCGGTCGCCCAGGTGCTCGCGGATCTGCTGGTCGCTCAGGCGGTGGAGCTCAGACTGGGGCAGTCCCGACAGGGCGTCCCATCCGGCCTCCATGCTCTCCTCCAGGCTGCGCGCCGAGACCCCCTGATTGATGACCGACTGCTCGAATCGATCGCCGAAGGCGAGAAACCTGCGGTCGGTCTCCGACAGGCCGTCCTCCCCCACGACGCTTGCCAGCACCCGGGTCTGCCGGGCTTGGCTGTAGGCGGCGTAGAGCTGGGCAGAGAGCGCCGGGTGGTCGGCGTGCGTCAGGCCCTTTCCTGTGCCGTCCTTCATCAGCCTGGACAGACTCGGCAGGACGCGGATGGGCGGGTAGAGGTCGCGGCGGTGCAGGTCCCGGTCGAGAACGATCTGGCCCTCCGTGATATAGCCCGTGAGGTCCGGGATGGGATGGGTGATGTCATCGTTTGGCATGGTCAGGATAGGCACCTGGGTGACCGATCCTGGCAGCCCGCGGATACGCCCGGCGCGTTCATAGAGGGTCGCGAGATCCGAGTACATGTAGCCCGGGTAGGCCTTGCGGCTGGGGATCTCGCCGCGGCTGGCGGAGACCTCCCGCAGGGCCTCGCAGTAATTGGTGATGTCGGTCAGGATCACGAGGACATGCTTGCCCTCGGTGAAGGCCATGTACTCCGCCGCCGTCAGCGCAAAGCGCGGGGCCAACAGACGCTGCGCGCTGGAGTCGCTGGCCAGATTGAGGAAGAGCACGGTGCGGGCGAGTGCCCCACTCTTCTCCATCTCCTCGCGGAAGAACTCCGCGCTGTCGTGGGGGATGCCGATGCCGGCGAAGACGATGGCGAAGTCCCTCTCCTCGCGCACCTTGCCCGGCAGCCGTGCATTGCAGGCGATGTCCACGGCGATCCGGTCGTGGGGCAGGCCGCCCCCGGAGAAGAGCGGCAGCTTCTGACCCCGCAACAGGCTGTTCATCAGGTCGATGGCGGTGAATCCGGTCTCCAGAAACTCGCTCGGGGCCTGCCGGGCGGAGGGCTTGATGGGCAGACCGTCCACCCGCAAGGAATGGCGGGCGGCAAGCGGTGGACCGCCGTCCAGCGGCTTTCCGACCCCGTTGAACACCCGTCCCAGGAGGCCGGGTCCCACGTGGAAGCGCAGGGGCTCCCCAAGGAAGCGCACCCGGGTGCCGGAGAGGGCCAGCCCCGCCGTTTCGTCCAGCATCTCGACGGTCACCGAGTCCTCGTCGAGCGCGGCGATGCGTCCCATGCGCATGGTCCCGTCCGCGCCCTCGACCTCCACCGCCTCGTTCAGCCCCACGTCCACGCTGCGGCGCAGGAAGAGCAGGGGCCCCTCGGCCCGCAGGGCAATCTCTTCACCGATCAGTCTGGCGTACATGGCCTAGTTCTCCGAGCGCGCGCGGGTCGGTTGAATCGGAAGCGGATTCATCAGGGTGCGATTGCTGCGGCATTGCCGGCTGGACAGTCAAACGGTCGATTCGGCCGCCTCCCGGTGGGCGCTGGCGAGGCGACGTATGGTAGCGGTGAGCTCCTGATCCAGGGCCGAGAAGCGCTCCCAGTCGCCATCCGGGATCTCTTCGCCCATGCGCATCAGGGCACGGAAGATGGGTTCATCGGCGATGGCCTCGGGGGGCACCTCGGCATCCAGCAGGCGCTCGGTTCCTTCGATGAAGCTGCCGATGAGCCGCATCATCACCGCCTGGCGCGCTGGGGTTGCGTAGCGGTCGTTCTCCGAGTAGGCGGATTGGCGCAGGAAGCTCTGGTTGACGAGCTGCGCGCACAACAGCGTGTGCCGCTGACGCGGGGGCATGGCGTCGCGGCCGATGATTCGCGCCATGCGCTCCAGACGGGCCTCGTCCTCAAGCAGGGTCAGGAAACGGCGGCGCAGCTCCTCCCAGCGTGTACAGCCCTCCCGGTGCCACCACCTGGCCAGGTTCGCCGCCACCACGCTGTAGGATTGGAGCGGATGGATCGCCGGGTAGAAGCGGGCCTGCGCGCGCTTGGCATCGAGACCCCACAGGCACCCCACATAACGCTTGCTGTGGGTGGTGACGGGCTCAGAGAAGTCACCCGAAGGCGGGCTCACCGCCCCCAGCACGGTGACCGACCCAGGCGAGCCGCACAGGGTGCGTACCCGCGCTGCCCGCTCGTAAAAGTCCGCCAGCCGGCTCGAGAGGTAGGCGGGGTAGCCGGCCTCGCCGGGCAGCTCACCCAGACGCCCGGAGACCTCCCGCAGTGCCTCTGCCCAGCGGCTGGTGGAGTCCGCCATCAGCGTGACGTTGAGTCCCTGGTCGCGGAAATACTCCGCCACCGTGATCCCGGTGTAGATGCTTGCCTCCCTGGCCGACACCGTCATGTTGCTGGTGTTGGCGATGACCACGGTGCGCTCCAGCAGGGGGCGGCCGCTGCGGGGATCCTCCAGCTCCGTGAACTCCGCGAGCAGCCCCGCGAGCTCGTTGCCCCGCTCGCCGCAGCCCACGTAGACGATCACGTCGGCGTTGCACCACTTGGCGATGGTCTCCAGCAGCACCGTCTTGCCGGTCCCGAAGCCCCCGGGGATGGCCCCGGTACCGCCCCGCGCCACCGGGAACAGGCAATCGATGATGCGCTGGCCGGTGAGCATGGGCTCGTCGGCGGCGAGCCGCTCGGCCACCGGCCGGGGCATGCGGACCGGCCAGTAGTGGCTCATGGCGATGGGGTGCAGGCTGCTGTCCTGGGCGCGGAGCTGGCACACCGGCTCGTCGTCCCTGTAGACCCCCGCCTCGGCAATCTCCTCCACGACGCCCGCCGGTAGGTCGGGTGGCGCGAGACAGCGCTGGGCGACACCCTTACCGCCGCTCACCTCACCGCTGGAGACGGCCCCGATCGCCGAACCCGGCACTAGGGACTCCCCCACGCTGACCCCCGGCGTGAAGTGGAAACGGCGCGGGGCATCCTCCTGGAGTCCTGGGGTCACGTAGGGGTCGTCCGGGTCGCCGATGGGGCGCAGAAGGCCGTCGAAGATGTGCGCGAGTAGCGCCGGTCCCAACCGAACCGAGAGCAGCCGTCCGCTGCCCGTCACCGTGATCCCGGGCCGCAGCCCGCTGGTGTCCTCGTAGATCTGCACCGTGATGCGGTCGGTGGCAATCCGGATCACCTCCCCCAGCAGGCGCTGATCGCCCACCGTTACCGCCTCGCGCAACCGAAACGCCCCTTCCGGACGGGCGCTGAGCACGGGGCCGTTGATCCAGGTGGCGATGGCCGTACTCATGATTGCGTGCCCGCTGAGAGTAACGCCAGGAGCCGCGATTCGATGCGGGTGCGATCCTTGAGGAGCCCTTCGAGGCTCCCGTCGAGCATTGCCCCCGCGCACTCGACGCTGATCCCGGCGATGAGGGCCCCGTCCGCGACGAGGCGCGGCTCGGCGTCCAGGGTCTTGGTCAGCTCGCGCGCCAGTGCCTGCCATTCGGATGCGGGTCCGGCTGGTGCGTGATGCAGGGTCCATACGCCGGCGGGAATCACCCGGTGCGCCTGGGCGAGCACGGCATCGATCCAATCCCGGCGCCCTGCCGGGTCCTGCCAGCGGCCCGCCAGGACTTCGCGCAGGCGCGGCCAGGCGGCGGCGAGCAGCCGGGCGTTGGCGCGCTCTCCGCCGGCCCGCTCGCGGGTGTCGCGCTCCGCGCGCGCGGCATTGATGCGCGCACGCGCCCCGGCCCGCTCGGCCGCGACACGTTCGTGCAGCCGCGCCCGCTCTCCGCGGTAGGCACGCCCAATCAGCTCCGCGGCCTCGGCGCGGGCGGCATCGATCAGGGTGCGGCATTCCGCGTCCCGATAGTCCTCCACCAGTTTGAGGAGTCCTCGTTCCCGTTCTTCCAGGTTCATTCCGCCATCCCCAGCTGCCGCCGCACCGCCGCCACCCGGTCGGGGGGAAGCACGCGCCGGCGTATGTCAGGAATCACCAGCACCAGCGGGTGCTCGTCCCGCTGGGCCCTCCGCAGGAACTCGGGCGGCAGCGCCTGCGCCACCTCTGCGGTCATCAGGATCAGCTGGACCCGCTCGCGCAATGACCGGAACAGGGCCAGGGTCTCCTGGGGTGCAGGCCGGTGACACTCGACACCGGCGAGCCGGAAGCCGAGGGTGGACAGCTCGTCCCCCAGGAAGGCGCAGAGGGCCATGGTCTGCCTCAGCCCAGCCGGTTCAGGATCAGCACCGAGATGATGACCCCGTAGATGGCGATACCCTCGGCGAGGCCGACTAGGATCACCACCTTGCCGAAGAGCTCTGGCTTCTCCGCCAGCGCACCCACCGCGGCCGCCCCAACGGTGGCGACCGCGAAGGCGGCGCCGAGCGCGGCGAGCCCGGTGACCAGGGCCGCCGCCAGATAGCCCCAGCGCAGCACGCTTGGGTCGATGAGGGTGGTTTCCACCGCCAGCACCTCCTCGGCCACCGCCTGCGGGGACCAGATGAGTATGCTGGAGACCCCGGCAAGCAAGGCGACGGCGAGGACCAACAGGGCGACGAGCAGGATTCGACGATTCATGTTGCAGCTCCGCTTTTGTCTCCAAAGAGACTGTTTAACCACCTCCCTGGTGCCTTTTGATCCGGAACCTTAAGGGCAGGCCATAACCAGTCTAGATATCAATGGCTTGCGCCGACGGCCCGTCCGCGGGCCGCGGCCGCTCAGCCGGCCGCCTCCATGACCTGGGGCGGGGCGGGGAGGGGCTTGAAGACCCGTCCGGTCCCGCGCAGGAAGCGGTTGAAGAACTCGAACAGCACCAGCCTGGTGGTCTGGATCGAGACCACCAGGCCTTCCAACAGGATGATCAAGACGTTGCCTAGCACCAGGATCAGGGCACCCGCCCACCAGGGAGCCGCGTCCGCCATGGTGACGACGGCCGCGGAGAGGCTGGCGTGGGCCAGGGCGAAGGCCCCCACCCGGGCGAACGACAGGGTGTTGACCAGGATCTGCATGCCGGACTCCAGCAGGTGTCCGATGGCCGCGAGCCCGCCGACCAACTCCCGGTGCACCACGAAAGCGCCGATCAGGTACCAACTGGCGCCCAACAGAGGAACCCACCCCATGGACGGGAAAAAGGGCAGGGACACCAGACCCAGATAAAGGACGAGGAAGCCCAGATCCTTGACCACCCAGCGTCCCAGCTCCCCGCGCCAGAGTGCCCCCAGCCCGTCCAGCAGCTGGCCGAGCGACAGCAGGGCCACGGCGAAGATCAGGGGGACCGCGAGCACCGTGATGGGCTCGTGCAGGGGGTGGAGCCAAAGGGCGGGGATCAGATCTTCGCGGGCGAACAGGCTGCCAAACAGGAGACCAAACACCATCGCCGAGATGCCCCCCAGAATGAGGAGCCGCGCCAGCTCATGACCGCGGCGGGCGAGCCACCAGCCGATCCCCGCCAGCACGGCGCCCTGACCGACGTCGCCGAACATATAGCCGAACAGCAGGGGCACCACCACCGCGACCACCGGTGTCGGGTCGGCCTCATCGCCCCCGGGGACGCCGAAGGCGCGTGCGAACAGCTCGAAAGGCCGCATCCAGGCCGGGTTGTCCAGCACCTGTGGCGGACGCAGGCCCGCAGGCGGCGGGCGCAGTCGCAGCATTGCGCGGGATTGGCCCCGTTCCATGGCCTTCGCGAGACGCTGGCCGCTCAGGTCGTCGGTCCAGCCCGTGACCCACACCAGATGTTTGCCCGCCAGCTCCAGCCCACCGACGTGCTCCGCGAACCAGGCGAGCCCCGCGACCTCCCCCAGTGCGTGACCGAGGTCGTAGTCCTCGAACAGCGTGTCGAGCTCCGCGTAGAGGTGCACCACCCGCGTGGACAGGAAGTCCCGGCGAGCCCGTATGCGGGCGATCGAGTCCTGCGCATCGCCGGTGAGCCAGGGGGGGCGCTCGATGATGCGGCCCTTGAGGGACTGGACCAGGTGCTTCACCTCATCCAGACGATCCCGGGGACCGAGGAACATATAGCAGCGCTCCCCCTCCCAGGGAACGCTGCGCGGGATCATCCAGTCGGGCAGGCGCAGGTCCGCATTCCGCGAGAGGATGGCGCAGAAGGTCCCGAGCACCGGGCCGCTTCTCGCCACGGCACCGAAGTCGAGCGGACTCTCGGCAATCTTGTCGATGATCTGGGCCAGCCACTTGAGTCGGATCAGCTCTTCCTCGCATTCCTGGATGGTGTCGATCAGCGGGTCCGCCTCGCGGCGCCAGGCCTCGATGCGCGCCAGCGCCCGCTCCAGGACGGCCATTGGGGCCTCTGCCAGCACCCGACGGCGCAGCCGCGCGCGCTCCCAGTAGCGCCCGTAGCGCTGGGTCAGCGCCTGATACTTGCCGAGCCCCTCGGCAAGATGCTGGACGGGAAAGTCCTCGGCGACCCGGTCGCGCACCTCGATCTCCACCGCCCCGGTACTGGCCAGGGCGGTCACGGCGCGAATGCTTTCGGCGCGCGGACAGAGCACCTCGAACCAGCGCGTGGAGGCGGATCTGAGCATCAGACGGTCGCCTCGCCGGCCAGATTCTGAGGGAAGAGGCAGCGTCGCAAGAGCTCGGCGCGCAGTCGCTCCAAGTCCAGCAGAACCAGGGCCAGATAGATGAACACCGTCACCGGCTCCAGCAGACGCTGGTGAAACGACAGACGCAAGCGCTCGCGCAGGGCCCGGCGCAGTCCCCAGGCGGTATCTGGGGTGGAACGTCGGAACGCAGCCAAGTGGGAGTCGATGACGGCGCTGAAGTCATCCAGGTGCCGCCGGGTCTCAGGGTCCGTGGCGGGCCACCGTTGGCGCCATGCCTCCGCCCAGTGTGGTACCACCTGAGTCGGCTCTCCTGGGGAGACCAGCGGGGAGAGGCCCTGTCGCTCCAGGGCGTGCGCTTGCAGGGCTCCCTCCTGGTTGAGCAGCGTACCGAGGCGATAGTCCAAGGCCATCCAGTCGGGCGGAGTGGCACCCCTAGACAGGTGTTCGAAGACCGGGAGGAAGGGCAGCCAGGCAATCCAACGCACCGCCGTCTGCCAGCGACTTGGAACCCAGCCCGAGACCTCCTCCGCCAGGTCCGCCGCCAGGTTCCTCAGCCCGCGATCGAGCTCGTGCCCGCGGCTCAGGCGGGAGAATCCCTTGACCCAGGGCTGAAGCGGGCCGACGCGCGCCTCTTCGACGAAACCGGAGAAGGTTCGCGCCCCTGCCAAGCGTTGCCATTCGGCGTCCGTCGGCAGGGCGGCATAACGGGCCTGTATCCGTGCCTGGCACTGGGCGAATCCGTGGTGGGCGCTCATGACTTGCCTCCCGGGGGGGAGGCCAGGATCTCGTCGACCAGGACCGTAATCGCCTGATCCAGGCGGGCCAGGGTCTCGGCATCCAGGTCGGCTGCCGCCTCCGGCAATAGAGGGGCGACGAGATCGGAGAGGGCTCGCGCCACCTGCGCATCCGCAATCCGGTGAGCAAGGCGCATGCGCCGGTCGGTGCGGCTCGCGATGCGGCGGGCATGCTCCTCGGCGGCGGCCAGGATGGTCGCCGCCTCGTGCTTGCATTGCTCGACCGTCTCCCGCGCCTCGGCCTCCGCCGCAAGTACCCGGTTGAAGGCCGCGTCCACGCGGTCGGAATCGTCGTTGTGTGTCTGCCTGACCATGATGCAATCTGATTTCCAGGCATGTCGGATCAGTGATCGCGGGGGCGCCCGTGAGCCGGCACCTGCGTCCGCGGATGACCGGGCCCGGCTTCACGGGGGTCCGGTTCAGGATCCGGTCCGGGCCGCGTGGTGCGCACCCGGGCGAGGGTCCAGCCTTCCTAGAATTTCACCCCGGCCGTTTTTAGCAGTGCCCGCACATGGTCCACTGGAATCGCATACGTGATGCCGCTGGGGTCGGTCAGGGCCACCTCTTTGGTCCCCTTAACAAATACGCTGTTGATGACGCCCACGACGCGCCCCGAATCCGGCTCGAAGAGGGGGCTTCCGGAGTTCCCCGGGTAGGCGGTTGCATCGAGTTGGAAGATTTCAAAGGGCTCAGCCAGACGTTTCAGCACCTGCGGCTTGAGGTCCCGGCCGGAGGCGACCGGCATCACCACGGGGGCGATAGCAGAGACGATCCCCTGGTGGGTGGCTGCGAACAGTCCGAGGGCGTTCAGGATGGGGAAACCGGTAAAGGCGATGGTCTCGCCCTCGTGCACATCGCCGCTTCTGCCAAGCTGCAGGGAGGGAAGGGCGGGCCCGCCGACCCGCAGGAGGCACAGGTCATGGGTCGCGTCGCGTTTCACGAGCTCCGCGTTTCTGACCTCGGCCTGACTCCCCCCCTTGGGTATGAACACCGCATGGGTCTCACGCCGGTCCGCATCGAGCGTGGGTGCCAATACATGGGCATTGGTCACCACATAGTTGCCGCCGATCACGAAGCCGGACCCGCGCAGCTCGTGACGCTGGTCCCGCACCGCCATGAAGGTCCCGACGGCGACGACGCCGCGCTTGATCTTCGCTAGGGTATCCGGAAGCCCGGCGGCTGCGGCGGGGAGGCAGCTCAGAGCAAGCAGCAGCGCGACGATCCGGGAGGGGCGATTCCGGGCCGATTCAGGGCGCACGCTGCAGGGCTCGGGCCAGGCGCGAAACGACCTTGGGAAGTGGGAGGCCACTGGGGTTGCCACTCGATTATTAAGCATTTGGTTATATTCTATCAACGCGGCGCTCGGATGCTGGTAACGGGTAGACGGACCCTTGACGCCGGTCAAGCGCCAGCGAGTAATCAACCCGCCGCATGGGTTTCCTCGACCGTTTGGCGCGGCCAGGCGCTGAGGATGGCCTGGACCAGGGTCGCCAGGGGGATGGCGAAGAACACCCCCCAGAATCCCCAGAGTCCGCCAAACACCAGGATGGCGACGATGATGGCAACCGGGTGCAGATTGACCACCTCGGAGAACAGGAGGGGCACCAGGACGTTACCGTCCAGGACCTGGATGATGAAATAGGCGCCGGCGAGCCAGGCGAATTCGGAGGACCAGCCCCACTGGAACCAGGCGATCAGGATCACCGGGACCGTCACGACCGAGGCCCCGATGTAGGGGACGATCACGGACAGCCCCACCAGCAGGGCGAGCAGCATCGCGTAGCGCAGATCGAAGAGCACAAAGGTCACGTAGGTCACCGCCCAGACGATCAGAATCTCCCAGAATTTTCCCCTCACATAGTTGGAGATCTGACGGTCCATGTCGCTCCAGACGGTGCCGGCGATGCCCCGATGCCGGGGTAGGTGGCTCTTGATCCAGCCGAGGATCAGGGCTTTGTCCTTGAGGAAGAAGAACACCAGGAGCGGCATGAGGATGAGATAGACCAGGACGGTGATGATCCCGACCACGCTGGCCATCGACCACGACACCACCTGCTGTCCCAAGGACAGGGCCTCGCCACGGATGGTCTCAATCAGGTCGGCGATCTGTGAATCCGTCACGAACTCCGGATAGCGTTGGGGAAGATCCGTCAGGAACTTGGTCCCCTCGGTGATCATGCTCGGCAGCTGCTGGACCAACTCGGTCACCTGGCGCGACGCGAGCGGCAACACCCCGAACAGCACCAGTGCGAGAAACAGGACGAAGCTGACGTAGACCAAGAGCACGCTGGGCAGGCGCGGCAGGCCCATGCCCTCGAGCGAGCTCACCAAGCCCTCTAACAGATAGGCGATGACGAGGCTGGCCAACACTGGGGCCAGCATGTTGCCCATGGTGAGGACCACGGCGAAGCCCACCGCCAGCAGAAGGGTCAGGAAGACCAGCTGCGGGTTCGAGAAGTAGCGACGGAACCACTCGGTGACGATCTGCATGATCCACTCAGAGATCAGGCTTTCGGGGGCGGTCGGCGGCGTCTTCTGCGGCGCCGAGGCGGGCTCGATAGTCCTCGTAGTGGCGCTCGAACAGGGCCTCCAGCTGGTCGATCACCTCAGCGGCGGCGCGCCCTTGAAGCACATGGGTCGACATCAGCGCCGAGGTCTCGTGGAGCATAGGCTCCCGGTCGAGCATGTCGTAGGACAGGCTCAGGCGGCGGATGGCGGCGATCACCGTCTCCCCGTCCGGCCGGGGGACGGGGTTGGGCTCCCGCAACGGCGGCGGCGTTTCCGTCCGCCGTCCGTGCGCGAGGAACTCGGCGAAGGCAATCAGGGTTCGGCGGTCGGTGGACTCGAGGGAACGGTAGAGTCGGGCCAGCCGCCTTTCTTCAGGTGACCCTGCGGCAGACAGGGCTTTGGGAGGCAGCATGCTTGGGTCCTTGCCCGGGTGGGCATCCGCCAGGCATCGATGGACTATCTCCGGGACAATCCGGGGGCCCGAAGGATAACCTGACGCGCCGTCCGCGCCTATGTCTCGCTGTGGGTGCGGCAGTAGGCCCTGGCAAACTCCAGGAGCTCCTCCATGACCCGTAGGCGGAATTTCTGCTTTTGGTGGACGAACGAGAAGGGCCGGTCAAGGGGCGGGTCCAGGTTCACTGCCACCAGGGTACCCAGCCGCAGCTCTTTCTGGATGGTGGCGCGTGACACTACCGATACGCCCATCCCGGCCTCTACCGCCCCCTTCACCGCCTCTGGGCTGCCCAGCTCCATCGTGACCTTGAGCGAGGCGTTGCCCTCGGGCAACTGACAGAGGTAATCGCCAATCACCTCGCGGGTGCCCGAGCCCTCCTCGCGGCAGATGAAGGGATATTCGAGTAGGCGCGCGAAATCGATCTTGTCGAGGCGCGCGACGGGATGATTGGGCGGGACGATGGCCACCAGCTGGTCACGTTTGCAGGATTCCACCACCAGGTTCTTGTTGGCGACCGGCGCTTCTACCACCCCCAGGTCGATGGTGTTGTTCTCGACCATGGAGACGATGCCATCGCTGTTGGAAACCTTGAGGTGAATGGTGACGTCCGGGTAGCGCTCCTTGAAGTCGCCGAGCAGGGTGGGGAGCATGTACTCCGCGATGGTCGTGCTGGCGCCGATGGTGAGGGCGCCGCTGATCTCGCCAGTGATCTCCCGCACTGAATTTTCCATCTCCGAGTAGAGCTCGAAGATACGGTCCGCATAGGCGAAGACGTTGCGGCCCGCCTCCGTAAGACTGATCCGGTTGTGGGTGCGGTCGAACAACCGGGTGTTGAAGTGCTCCTCCAACTGACGAACCTGGAAGGTGACCGCTGGCTGGGTCATGTGCAGGGTCTCTGCCGCCTTCGTGAAGCTAAGGAGCCGGGCGACGGTGTGGAACACCTGAAGTCTGCGGTCCGCCATGTGTCGACGTAAATAAATGGGGAAATAAAAACGGCTTATAACATATCGCGCCCCTAGCTGTTCAGTTTCGTTGCGATTTCAACGGTTTTTTGCTGATCGGCGTCAGTTTTGACCCTAGGCGGATTGTATGTTGGATTCGCGCAACGGACGAATGTTTGCCGCAACAGATCGGTGGAATATCTCTCCCGATTCGCTTACAGTAATGTGCGGTCATGCGCTGTTCATCCCTCTTTGGAGCAACGAAAATCATGGGGTTGAGGTGGATGTTTCGGGCGCCGTCCCGCTGCGCTGCGATCCTGTCGCGCCGCCGCAACGCGACCAGGCTTCCCGGGGCTTTGGAAGTGCCGCGGATTGAACGGCCCTGATTCAACACGGCAGACGCGAATTTCGAGGGGACACCCAATGCATTCCAAGATCGCACGCGCGATTGCGTTCACACTCGCGGCCGGCGCCGTCGGCGCCTCCATGACACCCGGCGCCGCCGCTGCCTCCGGATTCTCCATTCCCGAGGTCTCGACCGCCGGTATCGGCACCGCCAATGCCTTGGTCGCCAACCCGGAGGAGACCGGCGCCTTTGCCTACAACCCCTCCGCCATGGGTTTCCATGACGCATCGAGCGTTGCCCTTGGGGCGATCACGGTCGGCGCGAGTTTTACCGTGAAGACCGCCAGCGGTAGCCACGACAGTCAGGGCGCGGATTGGTTGGCCGCACCCATGATTCAGGCGGCGATCAAGGTCGCCGATCAGTGGCGGGTGGGCTTGGCGGTGAACGCCCCCTACGGTCTGGAGACCCGGTGGACCTACGGGACCTTCCCCAAGCTCAGCCAGAGCCGGACAGTGCCATCGCCTCTAGGCCCGGTCACTGTCCCGACTGGGAATCACCCAACGGAGAGCAAGCTGGAGATTCTCGACTTCGTTCCGAGCGTCGCCTATCGGGTGAACGAGAACCTGAGCCTCGGTCTGGGCGCGGATATCTATTGGGCCAAGTCCGCCCAGCTGAACTCCAATTTGGGGCAGATGAGCGGTGACGGGGATGGCAGTGGGAACGGCGTCGGAGTGAATCTGAGCGCCCTGTACCGGCTCAATGCACTGAGCTTCGGCATCGTCTACCGTTCGGGCGCGACCTTGGGCATCGACGGTGGTTACACCCCCCAGAGCCTGCCCCTTGTTGCAGCGGGCCGGCTCCAGCCGGGCCAAAGCGCGAGCGTGGACTTGGACCTACCGTGGAGCCTTCAGGTGGGGGTCCGCTATGCGTTCAATGACGCCCTGGCGGTGGAGCTCGACTGGACCCGCACCGGTTGGAGCAACTTCGACACGCTCGAGGTCAAGGGCGACAACACCGGCACCCTGATCTTCGCCGACACCAACGACTGGAGCGACGCCAACGCCTACCGCCTGGGGCTGACCTACCAGGTCCGACCGGCGACCCAGCTGCGCTTTGGCTATTCCTATGACGAGACCGGGCAGGGGGACGACCACTTCAGCGCCCGCGTGCCGGATAACGACAGACAGCTCTTCGGCATCGGCATCGCCCA
Organism: uncultured Gammaproteobacteria bacterium; assembly: GCA_963698355.1. Taxonomy (GTDB): domain Bacteria; phylum Pseudomonadota; class Gammaproteobacteria; order Chromatiales; family Chromatiaceae; genus Thiodictyon. Next base: position 174,125 of record CAVOQO010000078.1, read on the forward strand.
GGATCTGGGTAACGGCTACTCCCTGGAGGGCAGTTACATGTACGTCATGGGCAACGATCGCAATTACCGCGGCGCGACTCCTTACGTTCCGGGGGGGGACGTGAACGGCACCGATGCGATCAACGGGGACTATGAGATGGACGCCCACCTCATCGGTATCGAGGTGGTCAAGGTCTTCTGACCCCTCCCAAGGGTCACACACAAAAACGCCGCCCAATGGGCGGCGTTTTTGGTTCACCGAAAGGGGTCTGTCAGATGTACAGGCAGATGTCGCTTTGGCCGGCGAACTCGAAGAAGGCTGCGGCGCCTGCGTACTCCACGCCTTCGATAAACTGGGAGTGGTCCATGTCGAATAGGTCCACGGTCATCTGGCAGGCGATCAGCTTCACCTCTGCCTCCTGGCACAGGTCCCGCAGCTCTTCGATGCTGGCGACGCCCTTCGCCTTCATCTTGGCCTTCATCATCCCCGTCATGATCCCTTCCATGAAGGGCAGGGCGGTTACGATCACTGGCATGAACTTTTCCATGCCTCCGGGCATGGGCATGCCTGGGTTGCCCAAGGGCGTGACCTTGAGGTCCAGCTTCTTCTTCAGGAGCTGAAGGCCGTAGAAGGTGAAGAAAATCTGGGTCTCGTAGCCGAGCGCCGAGGCGGTGGATGCCAGGATGAAGGGGGGGTAGGCCCAGTCCAGTGAGCCCTTGGTGGCGATGATGGCAAGCTTCTTTTGGTCCATCGAGTCCTCCGGCGGGCTGTGCCCGCGCAAGTCGTGGTGAGGGGGCTGGGAGCGCCGACCGGTGGCGTCAGGACTTCTTGATCAGGAAGTGAAACTTGCCGCCTTCTTCCTTGGACTCCATGAGCTCGTTGCCGGTCTGCTTGGCGAAGGCGTCGAAATCCTTGACCGAGCCTGGGTCCGTGGCAATGACGTGCAGGACCTGGCCAGAATCCATTGCGTTCAGGGTCTTCTTGGCGCGCAGGATCGGCAGGGGGCAGTTCAGGCCGCTGGCGTCAAGTTCTTGATCGAAGTCTGCCATGGAGTACCTCCGGAATTCGGCTGTTTTAGAATATGAGCAAACACAGGAACGCGTATTTTTAGGCTAATCGCAGAAAAAAGGCAAGGCAGCTATGTGGTTTCGGCCGGATTGTCGAGACCTTGGCGCCACGGGCCTCAGCGCCCGGGAAGGCCGATCTCGTAGCCGTGGCGCGCCCAGGCGATGATGCCCCCGCGCAGGTTGAGGACCCGAGGGTGGCCTTGCTGCAAGAGGTAAGCGCAGGCCTGGTAAGAGCGGGCGCCACTACGGCAGTAGAGCACTACGTCCTTGTCCTTGGGCAGCTCGCTCATGCGCAGCGGGATCAGATGCATGGGAAGCTCCATGGCGCCGGGGATGGCGCCCTGGCTGACCTCTGCCGGGGTGCGGATGTCTACCAGGAGCAGGTCTTCGCCCTTGGCGAGCCGCTCGTGGAGGGACTCGGAATCGATCTCGTTGATCACGCAGCCAGCCTACCCCAAATCTAAGTATTTAAGTATATTAAGGTGTTTTGACGCCTGTCTCAACGACGCCCCCTTCGACAGCCCGTGAGCTCAGCCCTATGATCATGGAATTCCTGCCCATCTCACTCGCCGTCAACGGGAAGCCTTGTGTCGTGATTGGAGGCGGCGCAACCGCGCAGCGCAAGGTTTCGAGCCTGCTGCGGGGCGGGGCGGCGGTGACCGTCGTCTCGCCGCAGATGTCTGAGGGACTCGATCGCCGTGCCCGAGCGGGGCAGATCCGGCACCTGGCGCGGCGCTTCGAACCGGCGGACATCCTCGGGGCCAAGCTGGTCGTCGCCGCCACAGACGACCGGGTTGTCAACCGGCGCATCGCCGAGCTGGCGGGCGAGCAGGGGACACCGGTGAACGTGGTGGACGACCCGGATGCCTGCACCTTCCTCCTGCCCTCCATCATCGATCGGGCGCCGGTGGTGGTGGCGGTGTCGACGGGCAAGGCATCGCCGGTACTGGCGCGGCTTCTGCGTGCCCGGCTGGAGTCGCTGATCCCGGCGGGCTACGGGCGCCTCGGCGAGCTCTGCGCCCGCTATCGGGACCGGGTCAAGGCGCGTTTCAGCGACGAGCGCGATCGCCGCCGCTTCTGGGACCGGGTGCTCCAGGGTGCGGTGGCCGAACGCATTTTTTCAGGCCAGTGGGAGGAGGCGGACGCCGCCATCGAGCGGGAGCTGGCCCCGGGCGCCCTCGACGAGGACAGGGGGGAGGTGTATCTGGTGGGGGCAGGCCCGGGCGATCCGGATCTGCTGACCTTCCGTGCCCTGCGCCTCATGCAGCAGGCGGACGTGGTGGTCTACGACCGGTTGGTCGCGGAGCCCATCCTCAACATGACTCGCCGGGATGCCCGCCGCGTCTACGTGGGCAAGGAGCGTAACAACCACACGATGCGCCAGGAGGATATCAACCGCCTGTTGGCGGATCTGGCCAAGGACGGGAACCGGGTACTGCGACTGAAGGGCGGCGATCCGTTCATTTTCGGCCGCGGTGGGGAGGAGATCGACACCCTGGCGGCGGAGGGCATCCCCTTCCAGGTGGTCCCGGGGATCACCGCCGCCTCCGGCTGCGCCACCTATACCGGCATCCCACTGACCCACCGGGACTATGCCCAATCGGTCACCTTCGTGACCGGGCACCTCAAGGACGGGACCATGAACCTCAACTGGCCCCAGCTCGCCCAACCGGGCCAGACGGTGGTCTTCTACATGGGTCTGGTGGGTCTACCCATCATCGTGCGCGAGCTGATCGCCCACGGTGTCGCACCCGAGATGCCCGTGGCCCTGGTCCAGCAGGGAACGACCCATATGCAGCGGGTCTATTCAGGAACCCTCTCCGACATCCTGGAGGTGGTGGAAAAGGACCCGCCCAAGCCGCCAACCCTGATCATCGTTGGGGAAGTGGTGAAGCTGCGGGACAAGCTTTCCTGGTTCCGTACCCCGAGCGCCCCCCATCAGGGGGCGACCTCGCCCATCACGCCAGGCAGCTGACCCAAGTCGCGGGACCGCGTTTTGCCCGTTGCCGCCGGATAGGGCGTCAAGGCCCTGCTGCCCTAGCTCGGACGGCGGGCGTAGGCCTGGTCGAAGAGGGCCTCTAGCCCCGAGTGGGTGCCGCGGATCCGGGAGACCACCTCGGCCGCCCAGTCGAAATAGGCCTGCTGCCGCTCCAGCTCCCAGCCCACCGGAGGACTGTTGGCCACATCGCGCAGGTTGCAGATCTTGTCCGCGAGCTTTACCAGCCGTGCGGCCTCGCTGGCGCCTGCGGCGTGCGCTACCTGCAGACGCTTGCGCTCGATCTTGGGCAGGCCCTTGTCATCCGTGACTTCCATGACCACGGCACAGATCTCGCCGCCGAACCGGGCCTCGATCTCCTCGGGGGTGGTCCCAGTGTCCTCCACGGTGTCGTGCAGGAGGGCCGCGCAAAGGACCACCGGGTCGTGGATGCGGGCCTCCAAAGACAGGAGACGCAGGAGGGCGACCGGGTGATTGATGTAGGGAGTGCGGGCGGGGTCCTTGCGTCGCTGGTCCCGGTGGCGCTCGGCGGCGAAGGCAATGGCCTCGACGACCAGGGTGAATGACTTGTGCTCCATTTGGCTCTCTCCATGTCTCCCGGGGGGAGTGCGCCCAGTGACAGGCTCAGTGGCTGGCGCCCGGGCGCTCCGGCTTGACGGTTGTGAACCCGAGCTGCTCCCAGGCCTGCATGCCGCCCCGGTACCATTTGAGCTTGTGGGCCGGATAGCCGTACTCCAGAAGGGCGCGGATATTCGTGGGTGACTGGCCGCACCAGGGTCCGTTGCAGTAGAAGACCAGGGTCTTGGCGGCGCCGAAGTTCCAGAGTCCCTCCACTCGGACGACCCCGAACTCCAGCTCCATCAGCTCGGCGACCGAGGTGGGCTCGGCGATTGACGGGTCGAGTCGGGTGTAGGGGATCACCACTGCGCCGGGGATCATGCCCTGGGCCGTCCAGGGCGGGGTACGGGAGTCGACTACCAGTACGTCCTGACCCGCCGTGGCGCGTCTGAGGTAATCGATCAACTCCAGCTCGCCGATGGTCTCCACCCCCGGCGCGAGGTGCATGGGCTGGATGCAGTAGGGGGGGCATTCGCGGGCGGTCTTGTCATAGGGTTGCTCGACCGTGTGCGCGGGGTCCTGGTGGCGCATGAGCAATACCCTCTGATCCCCTTGGCCGAGCTCGACATAGGGCAGGGTTTCGGTGATCTTGACCCTCAGGTCATCCAGGTCGAACACGCCTTCCGACGGGTCCGCCGCCCGTGCCGACGCGGCAACGATCGACAGGATGAGCAATGAACGCAGGTGGCCGGCAGTCATCGGGGCCTCGCGATGGTCGTCGTTGCCGCCGCCGTGCGGATGGCGACGCAGGCCCTGAGCTTACCAAACACCGCCCAGCCGCCCCAGCCCGGAACTCACTTAACCCTCGCCCAAGAGTCCCGACTTGTCCGCCGCCGTGCCCTCCAGGGCCGCCCGCACCTCGCCCCACAAGGCCCGATAGGCATCGGCGGCGGGGTTGGACGGGGCATAGGCCATCAAAGGCATGCGGTGGACCCCCATGCGCTCCACCTCCGAGGCGTAGGGGATGGAGGTGGAGAGGAAGCCGGGAAGGGACTCCGGCAGGCGCTCCATCAGCTCCCGGTGGAGTCGTTTGCGGCGGTCCACCATGGAGAAGAAGGGCAGTACCTTCAGGTCCCGGTGGCGGGCATGACCCTCGAGGAAGTCGAACAGCTGGTGCAGGGTGCGGGCGGAGAGGGTGGTCGGGATCAGGGGCACCAGCAGCAGGTCCGCGGCACGGAAGATGTTCTCCGAGACCAGTGAGATGCTCGGCGGACAGTCGAGGAAACATTGGTCATAGGAGACTGACTGAGGCCGCAGCAGCCGCATCAGCCGCTTGGTCGGACCCTTCTGGTCCTCCAGCAGCAGGTCCATGTTGCGGAAGGAGAACTCCGCGGGCAGCAGGTCCAATCGCTCAAAGTCGGTCCCCTTGACCGCGGCATCCAATCCGCGCTTGCCGCGCAGCAGTCCCTTGGTGCCTCCCTTCACCTCCGGTTTTATCCGGAAGTAGTAGGTGGCCGCGGCCTGAGGGTCGAGATCCCACAGCAGGGTGCGGAAGCCTTCGGCGGCGGACAGGTAGGCCAGGTTGACGGCGGCGGCGGTCTTACCCACGCCGCCTTTGATGTTATAGACGCCGATGACCTTCATTTGGCCGCCTCCGCGCCGTTGGCTCGGTCGTCGCTCGCGTCGGGATCTGGCCTGAACAACGCGCGAATCCGCCTCTGCGTCGCGTCCGCCAGGAATCCGGCGAAGATCTCGGCGAATTCCTCGCGCGCCCGCTGCTGGCGGACGAGCAGACCGCCGATCAGGGCCCCCACGGCGAGCAGGGTGTCGGTGTTGGCGCATCCCTCCGCGCGCATGCGCGCCGCGAGCCCCCGCAGGTTTTCCGCCTGCACCGCAATGTCCTGGAAGCTGCCGAGGTTGTCGAGCAGCACCTTGAGCCGCTTGATCAGGGCGCGCATGTCACCCCCCGGATAGAGGCTCTGGAAAAACTCGATCAGGTAGCGCAGCTTCTTGCAGCTCTTGCGCAGCTCGTGCAAGTCCGCCGCCGGTGACTGGGGTGTGATGGCGCGCCCCTCCCGGCGGACCCGCTTGGCCATACGCCAGATGCGCGCATCCGCCAGCGCCTTGATGGGCCGTTTGGCGTCGCGAGCCTCAGGAATCTCCGGAAGCGGCGATTCCAGGAAAGTCCGCCATTCGCTGATCAGATCGGCGAACTCCGCGGAGGCCAGGGCGTCGGCCAGCCGGCGTTGCTCCTCGTCATAATGGGAGAGGATGAAGGCCCGCAAAGGCTCCAAGTCGGCGCGCAACGGCTCGGGTAGGCTCCGCTGGCAGGTGTCGAATTCAAGCAGGTAGACGTCGAGGTCTCGCACCGGGCCAGTCAACTGCTGGAGCCAGGCAAAGCGCTCCTTGTAATAAGCGACCACCGGCTCCGGGAATACATCGCGGATCTGGCTTAGGGCGGAGCGGGTGCGCCTCACCGCAACCCGCAGGTCGTGCAGGAACTCGGAGTCGAGATTGGCCCGGGTGCCCGAGACGTTGCGCTCCAGGGTGTCCAGCTGACCGAGCAGAATGGTCTTGGTGACCGTGTCCGCGCGCTCACGCGGGTCCAGCTTGACATCAATCTTGGAGGAGTAGTCACCCGGCCGCCGGCCGGCCGCCGTTAGTGCCTCCAGCGCCGCGGGTGTCTGGCTGGGCTCGAGCCCCAGCTCCCCCGAGAGCAGCTCGAGGGCCGCATCCCGTTCCTCGTCGTAGCCCCGCAGCGGCAGCAAGCGCAGCCGAGTCGGTAGCTCCCCCTTGCGGCCGCTCGCTGGATCCGCAAAGTGGTCTGCCTCCAGTGCGATGCGCGCCACGGTCTTATCCTCGTCATCGAGGAGTCGGAGGATGCGCTCGCGGGCGCGAATCCGCATCATCGGCAGCAACCGGCGGATGCCCGCGGGCGCGAGGATGCGCGAGCGCACCGGCCCGGGCGGCAGGTCTTGGGCGAAGGCGGGTGCCTCGGGGCAGGGCTGAGACAGGGGTTCGGACTCCTGGTCGAGCGCCGTCCAGATCAGCTGGGACGCACCAGGCTCCTCGTGCCATTCCAAGACGCCGCCGGCGCCCCAGAGTGACCAGTCAAAGGTGTCGTAGTACGCACGGTCGGAGAGCCGCGCCGGCTCCTCCGCCAGACGCCACCGCTCACCGATTAACGACACCGCGGTGTCGGCCGCGAGATGCGCCGGCAGGCAAAAGTCCAATGTGGATTTGCTCATCGCCTACTGGTTCCCTGTTGATCTGCCGGGAGAATACCACGCGTTTGTGGTGCGGAATGGACGAATCTGCCCTGGATTCCGTTCTGAGGAAACGGGGGCGGATGCCGTTCGGAGCCTTCGGGAGCAAATCGACGAAGGGTCATCGAGAGCCCTTCACTAGCGGGGGGCGATGGCTGAACCCGGGGACAATGCAGTGGCGTCCAGACGACGCGGCTCGCTCGAGGTCCGTGGGGGTTGCCTGCCGGTGGACTCCATCCGATAGTAGCCGCCGACCGCGGCATCCGGGATCCATGCATGAGCGAAACAAATCCACGCGAATTCGCCGAGCCTCCGGGCCCTGGCCCGGAGGAGCCGGTTGCGACGCGGCGGCGACACCGCCGTCTGGCCGGTATCGTCGCAGCCGCGGTTCCGCGGCTGCACCGGCCTCCGGCAGGGACGCCTGCCGGGATCGAGTACCACGAGCTCATCAAGACCCCCCCGGGCGTGACGCCGGCGCGGGTGGTGTGCACCGACTATTGTCCGGAGCGCGCAGAGGTGCAGGAGGTGGCGGACACCGCCGCCTTTCTGGCGACCCACCGTCCGACCTGGTCCAAGGTGCGATGGATCCATGTGGAAGGGCTACACGACCACTCCACCATTCGCGCCCTGGCGGAGAAATACCAACTGCACCCGCTCGCCATCGAGGACACCCTGGACGGGCAGCAGCGGCCAAAGGCCGACGACTACCCGGGCAGCGGGGACATTCCCGGGCGGCTGTTCGTGGTGGCCCGCCGGGTCCGCGGGAGCGAAACTGGACCCAGGGCCGAGCAGGTGACCTTCTTCCTCGGGCGCAACACCCTGCTCAGCCTTCAGCTGACCCCCTGTCCTGCCATGGACGAGATCCGTCGCCGCATCGCCAGCCCGCGCTCGCGTCTGCGTGAGCACGACGCGAGCTTTCTCTTCTACGCCCTCATCGACACGATCGTTGATCGCTTCTTCCCGATGCTCGAGGAGATCTCCCAGCGCCTGGAGACGGTCGAGGAGGCGGTGCTCTTGCAACCCGACCGAGCGAACCTGCATTCCGTCCACCGGATCAAGCGGGACCTGGTGCTGCTGCGGCGGGTGGCGTGGCCCATGCGGGAGCTTGTCACGCAGCTCCAGCGGGAGCCCCACGAGTGTCTATCCGAGGTGACCCAGACCTATTTCCGTGACGTCTACGACCATTGCGTGCAGGTCATCGACCTGATCGAGACCTATCGGGAGATCGCCTCGGCGGTCGCGGACACCTATGTCTCGATGATCTCCAATCGGACCAACGACATCATGAAGGTCCTCACCATCATCGGCACCATCTTCATCCCGCTCACTTTTCTGGCGGGTGTCTACGGCATGAACATGTACATCCCCGAGAATGAATGGCGCTTCAGCTACTTGGTCTTCTGGGTGGTCTGTGCCGCCATCGCCGGTTTCATGCTGTGGCGCTTTCGCCGTGGCGGGTGGCTGTAGCTTGCTGACCTTGAGGATGTGACCGCCGGGACGCGCCCCTGTCAGGGGTCTGGGGGGGTTGGATCCGGATGTGCCTGGTTGAGCTGGAGCATGTAGCCGAGCACGGCGTCGAGCTCGTCAGGCTCCGCCTCCTGGAAGAGCGCCTCGGCATATTCGTGCCAGCGCCGGCCGGCGCGGAAATCACGGATCTGTTTGATGATGTACGCGGGGTACTGGCGGGTCAGCGGAGGGTTGTCGGTGTCCGGTTTGCCGTTGCCGTCGGGTCCGTGGCACAGGGAGCAATCGGTGACATAGATCTCTTCACCCAGCTCCCGATCGTATTCCTGGTCAGTGGGTATGCCGATCGCTTCCGGGGACGGCGCGGGCAGGTCGGCGAGATAACCGGCGACCGCGGAAATATCCGTGGCCGATAGCCGGCCGGCCTTGAAGATAGGGATCATTGGCTTGTTCTGACGCCTGCGGTCGCGGAAATTCTGGAGCTGCAGCGCGAGATACCCCGGTGGCAAGCCGGCGAGACGCGGGTATTCGCCAGACTTGCCGCCCCAGGCTTGGGGGCCGTGGCAGTTGGCGCACTCGGCGCCGAAAATAGCCGCGCCCCGGCTGGTGTCCGAGGCAGAGGCGGAGCAGTAGAGTAGGAAGAGTAGGAGCAGCGAAGCGGCGGCAAGTGCGAAGGCAATGGTTCCGGCAGGCGCGAGTCGAGCGACGGTGGGCCTTTTGCTCATGACGGTGCTTCTCCTGTTTCGGGCCTGATCGAGCGTCGAGCCGGAACCAGGAGTCGCTTCTGGCGCCCTCCCGCCGCGAGGGTCGCTGGGATCAGCGTCGCCTGGTAGTTCCGTGCCCGGCGCGGCGATACGCGCCCGGCAGAGCGGGGCGGCCTATCGCGTCTGGGCGGTCGTTGCCCCCTTGTTGTAATAGATGCTCTCCCCTGCGATGTCCTTCTCGGGGTCGTATTGCTCGCGGCAGGTGGTGGGCGATGCCCTTGTGGCAGTCGATGCAGGTGAGACCCTGATCCTCCGCGTCCTCGTGGCGATCCTGGCTGCGGGTCTCTTGCTTCTCGAAGTTCATGGACTCGTAGTCGTGGCAGTTGCGGCATTCCCGGGAGTCGCTCTTCTTCATGGTGGTCCAGACGTGCTGGGCCAGCACGAACCGCTTGGCCTCGAACTTCTCGGGGGTGTCCACGGAACCCGCAAAGTGGTGGAAGAGCTCGTTGGTGGCCTGCACCTTGCGTGCGAACTTGTGGATCCAGTCCTTGGGCACGTGGCAATCCGGGCAGGTGGCCCGCACGCCGGTGCGGTTGGTGTAGTGGATGGTGTCCTGCAGTTCCTGGTAGACGTTCTGTTCCATCTCGTGGCAGGAGATGCAGAAGGTCTCGGTGTTGGTGGCCTCCATGGCGGTGTTGAACCCACCCCAGAAGATGATGCCGGCGGCCACGCCGATGAGCAGGAGTGGGAGTGCCTTACGGCCGGTGCCGCTCGTTTTCTGTTCGCTCATGAGACTGCCTCCTGATTGAGTTGGATGCCCGGATTCGAGGCGTGGCGAGATCGGGTCCGCCCGAGCTCTCGACACGTTGCACCATCAACGGATGCCTTCGAAGGTGTTCCCTACGATAGGCGCGCCCGTCAGCTGGGGCGCGTGGCACTGGGTGCAGAAGTAGCGGCGCGCGGAGACCTGCGCCAACTTGTTTCCGTCCCGGTCCAGGAAATGGCTCTCTGGCGTCGGCTTGGTCTTCTCCTTTTCGGCGGTCGCCTCGCTGTGGCATTTGAGACAGCCGTTCAGTCTCAGCGAGATCTCGTACTTCTCGATGTCGTGCGGGATCATCGGAGGCTGGGTCGTCCAGGCGCGATCGAATCCGCCTTGGACCACCTCCACCTTGTGCTTCTCCGGCACCGCTGACGGCGCCTCGATGGCGGTGCCACGTTCGGAGATGACGTCCACGGCAGAGGCGCCGCCCCACGCGGTCAGAGCCGTCAGGCAAAGGGTGAGAGTTGCGATTCTCTGTTTCATGGCCAGTTCTCCACCACCTCGATGAAAGGTTCCCGGCTCGTGGGTCACACGGCCGGATTCGGATGCTCGCTGCAATGGGCGGGTAGCCCGACGCGGTTGTTGAGCCGCCAATCGAAGCGGAAGACGTCCTTGCCGCAGACGTCGATGCAGCGGCCGCAGTTGGTGCAGTTGATGTCCAGGATCACGGGCCCGACGCAGTTGGCGGCCCCCTTGAGCGCCGGCTTGATCACCTGGGGTTCCGGGCAGACCTCGAAGCAGTCCATGCAGTCGTCGCATTGCTGCCTTTGCAGGCGCGGACACCCGCACCAAGGCGCCGCTTCCGATGAGCCCGTAGAAGGCGCCGACCGGGCAGAGCCGGCCGCACCAGCCGTGTCTGGCGACCAGCAGGTCGAACAGGAAGACCCCCGCGACGATCAGCCATCCGAGCCCCATACCGAAGATCAGGCCGCGGTGCAGCATGGAGACCGGGTTGACATACTCCCAGGCGATGACGCCGGTGAGCAAAGGGAAGAGTAGGATCAGCCCCAGGATCCAATAGCGAAGGTTGCGCGAGAGCGGCGAGCTGCCTCGCAGGTCGAAGCGCCGGCGCAGCCAGGCGGCCAGATCGGTGACCATATTGATCGGGCAGACCCAGGAGCAGAAGACGCGCCCGCCCACCAGCGCATAGAAGCCGAGCACGATGGCCGCGCCGACCGCGCCGCTCAGCACTGGAATGGTGCCCGAGAGGAGGGTCTGGAGCAGCAGCAGCGGGTCGGTGAGTGGCAGGACGTCGAGCGTCATGCTGGCGGACAGGTTTCCCTTGACGATCCAGATACCCGCCACCGGCCCCAGCAGGAAGAGGGTGAGGATGCCGATCTGGGAGAGCCGGCGCAGCAAGAGCCAGCGGTGGGCCGGGAGCCAGCCCTTGGACTCGATGGCGCTCTTGCCGGGGAAGTCGCGGATGGCCATCACTGCGGCCCCTTGTTGAGGGTGTCCAGCGGGTTGTCTGGGAAGGGCACCGTGTCGCCCCCAGCGGCGGGCGATCCACCCGCCCCTTCGTGGATCAGCCCGCGTCCTCCGTGCTCATAGCGCATCCCCTCCGGCAGGTTGTAGCGGTGCTCGGCATCGGGGGTGACCAGGGCGCCGCCGGCCTGCTCCTTTTCCTCCCAGCCGACGCGGTAGTGCTTGCCGAGCTGGCCCTTGGCCAGGCGCTTGGGCAGTACCTTGATGGCCGCCTCCTCCAGGATGCAGGCCTCCTCGCACTTTCCGCAGCCGGTGCAATGGTCCGAGTGGACTACCGGGATAAAGAGCGCGTGCTTGCCCGAGCGGGCGTTGTGGTGACGGTCGAGGGTGATGGCTTGGTCCTTGATCGGGCAGATCTGGTAGCAGACCTCGCAGCGCAGCCCGAGGAAGGCAATGCAGTTCTCGTGGTCCACCAGCACGGCGAGCCCCATGCGGGCCTCGTTGATGTCCTCGAGGTCGTGGTTCAGCGCATTGGTGGGACAGGCGGCGACACAGGGGATGTCCTCGCACATCTCGCAGCCCTTGTTGCGGGCAATGAAGTACGGGGTCCCGGTGGGGATGTCCTCCCCTGGCTTGCCCAGATAGAGCATGTGGTAGGGGCAGTCCCGAACGCACAGACCACAGCGGATGCAGGCCCCGTTGAACTGGTCCTCCGGCAGGGCGCCGGGCGGGCGCAGATAGTGGGCGGGCAGGGACGAGGCCCGCCTCGAATAGAACCCGAGCCCCAGACCGAATAGGCCCACGCCGCAGGCGGTCTTGAGCACGTCGCCCATGAATTGGCGGCGGCTGGACCTGGCTGTCTTGGCCTTGGCGCTGCTCTTGGTCGACATGACCCGCTACCCCTGATCGGTCAAGATCCCCGCGGAAAGGCGTCGGTCGTCCTCGGGGATCCCGTGTCCTGCAGGGTGTGCACGGCGCACCCTACGCCTTCTCCACCTTGGCGGCGCACTTCTTGAAATCCGTTTCCTTTGAGAGCGGACAGGTGGCGTCCAGGGTCAGCTTGTTGACCAGACGGCTGGCATCGAACCAGGGGATGAAGATCAGCCCCTCGGGCGGACGGTTGCGCCCCCGTGTCTCCACCCGGGCCGTAATGTCGCCCCGACGGGTGGAGATTTTCGCCAATTGCCCGTCGCGCAGCTTGAGCTTCTTGGCGTCGCTTTTGTGCATGAACACCTGGGCGTCCGGAACCGCTTTGTAGAGCTCCGGGACGCGTCGGGTCATGGAGCCCGAGTGCCAGTGTTCCAGCACCCGCCCGGTGCACAACCACAGGGGGTAGTCACCATCCGGGCCCTCGGCCGGTGGGTCATAGGGGGCGAAGATGATATTGGCCCGGCCGTCCTTGTTGCCGTAAAAGTAGACGTCGCCCTTGGCGACCTCGGGGTTCTTCTTGGTCACGTAGGGGTCATAGCCCTCGCGGAAGCGCCACAGGGTCTCCTTGCCGTCCACCACCGGCCAACGCAGCCCGCGGGCCTTGTGGTAGGCGTCGAAGTCCGCCAGGTCGTGGGCGTGGCCGCGGCCGAAGGAGGCGTACTCCTCGAACAGTCCCTTCTGGACGTAGAAGCCGAAATGGGCGCTCTCGGTATTGCCGTACTCGTTGCCCCGGTCGTCGACGATCCTGCCGTCGTAGGGGAACTGGTTGACCACCCCGTTCTCGAACAGGATCTCGTACAGGGTCTTGCCCCGGTACTCGGGCTTCTTGGCCAGCAGCTCCTCGGGCCAGACCTCGTCGGCCTTGAAGCGCTTGGAGAACTCCATGACCTGCCAGACATCGGACTGGGACTCGCCGGGGGCGTCCACCTGCTGGCGCCAGAACTGGGTGCGCCGCTCGGCGTTGCCGTAGGCGCCCTCCTTCTCGGTCCACATGGCGGTGGGGAGGATCAGGTCGGCCGCCTGGGCGGAGACCGTGGGATAGGGGTCGGACACCGTGATGAAGTTGTCGGGATTGCGCCACCCCGGATAGCCCTCCTCGTTCATGTTGGGGGCGGCCTGCATGTTGTTGTTGCACTGCTGCCAGTAGCAATTCATCTTGCCGTCCTTGAGCATGCGGTGCATCAACACGGCGTGATAGCCGATCTTGTCGTCGAGGGTGCCCTCGGGGAGCTGCCACACCTTCTCGGTCGCGGCGCGATGCTCGGGGTTCATCACCACCATGTCCGCCGGCAGGCGGTGGGCGAAGGTGCCTACTTCGCGGGCCGTTCCGCAGGCCGAGGGCTGGCCGGTCAGTGAGAAGGGTCCATTGCCTGGCTCGGAGATCTTCCCCACCAGCAGGTGGACGTTGTACATGTTGCCGTTCACCCAGCTCCCGCGGGTGTGCTGGTTGAATCCCATGGTCCAGAAGGAGACCACCTTCTTTTTGGGGTCCGCATAGACCTGGGCCAGACGCTCCAGGTTCGCCTTCGGCGCCCCCGAGAGCTCGGAGACGTAATCCAAGGTGTAGGGCTCCACCAGCTTCGCGAACTCCTCGAAGCTGATCTCCTTGGCGGCCATGGGGTTGCCCTTCTTTTCGCCGGGCTTGTCGGGGTCGGGATAACCGTTGTTGGTGGCCTTCTGCTCTAGCGGGTGGTTGGGGCGCAGCCCGTAACCGATGTTCTCGGCAGTGCGCTTGAAGGTGACGTGGTTGTCCACGAAGTCCTTGTTCACCTTGCCGTTCTGGATGATGTAGTTGCAGATGTAGTTCTGGATCGCCAGGTCGGTCTGGGGCGTGAAAACGATGGGGTTATCCGCCAGCTCGAAGCAGCGGTTCTCGTAGGTGGAGAGCACGTGGACCTCACAGCCCTCGTGGGTCAGGCGCCGGTCGGTGAGGCGCGACCACAGAACGGGGTGCATCTCCGCCATGTTGGCGCCCCAGAGCGCAAACACGTCGGCGTGCTCCAGATCGTCATAGCAGCCCATGGGCTCGTCGATCCCGAAGTGACGGATGAAGGCGACCACCGCCGAGGCCATGCAATGCCGCGCGTTCGGATCCAGGTTATTGGAGCGCAGCCCCCCCTTGATGAACTTGGAGGCGGCGTAGCCCTCCCATACCGTCCACTGACCCGAGCCGAACATGCCGACGCGGGTCGGACCGCCTTCCTTCTTCATGGCCTCCTTCCATTTTTCGGCCATGACGTCGAATGCCTCGTCCCAGGAGACCGGCTCGAACTTGCCGTTCTTGTCAAACTGGCCGTTGGTCTTGCGCAGCAGCGGCTGGGTGAGCCGGTCCTTTCCATACATGATCTTGGGCAGGAAGTAGCCCTTGATGCAGTTGAGGCCTCGGTTCACTGGCGCATCCGGGTCGCCCTGGCTCGCCACCACCCGGTCGTCCTTCACCCCAACCAGGACCGAGCAGCCGGTGCCGCAGAAGCGGCACGCGGCCTTGTCCCAGCGCACCCCCTCATCGCCCCCTGCCGCAGGGGCCGCGGCGCGGGCGCTGATGCTGACGGGAACGGTGACGCCGGCTGCCGCAGCGGCGGCCACGGCGGCCTGGGCCTTGATGAAGTCACGCCGGGTGATGGTCATTGGAATGCTCCTCCGCTGGGATCTCGTCAGAGATATCGTTGCCACCGTAGTGGTAGATCAGGATCGTATTGGTGACACCCGGAACCTGGTTGAGGGCCCCGAGGGTGTCCGCGGCATATGCATCGCTGGCATCTTCGAGGGTTACCACCAGCTTGCCTTCGGCGATTCCACCGAGAACCTCCACCCCGGGCAAGGCCCCGAGGCGTTTCGCCACCTGGGCGCCGCGCCCGGCTTTGGTGTGAACGACGCAGCTGCAAATGTTCATGGGGCCGTAATCCTCATGGTTGGCTCCTGCTCATGCTGGCGCTCCGCCTCCGGAGCTTGCTCGATTCGGATGGCCCCGGCTGGGCAGCGCGAGCGACAATGACCGCAGGCGTTGCAACGTTGCGCGTCGCGCAGGCCCACTCGTGCGGCGGCAATAGGAACGACGTCCGTGGGCGCGTAAGGCCGCGCAGGACGTTGCGCCATGAGACGGGGATGGCGGTCATGACTCGAGGACTCGTCGACGGATTTGCCGGGATGGCACCGTCCGCTTCGTAAGCCCCTACTCCTACCGAGATGCTGGGCGAACGGACTTGAGCCGGATCAAGAATGGATCCCCATGCGCACTTCTCTTGATCCAGGTCAGGAGTTCAGGGGCAGGCGACCGTCGGCGCAGTCAGCGGTCTGTTTCATGCTGCCTCACCCCTGCGGCTGCGGGACCGGGTGCTCAGGTCGCCCAGGGAGGGAATGCGGACGCTGCGCCGCTCCACCTCGATCAACCCCTGGCGAACGAGCTCGTGGAGCTCCCGCGAAAAGGTCTCCGGGGTCAGGTTGAGACGGGATGCCACCACCGCCTTGGAGGCAGGCAGCAGGAGGCGGGCGGCGTCCCCCGGGCCAGGGGCGTCCTCAGATTCCGTGATCAGGAAGTCCACTAGGCGCTCACCCGCGGACATCAGGCAGCACGCCTCCAGGTCGTGGATCAGGCGGAAGCAGTCCTGAGCCACGGACTTGAGCATGGCCGTGGCGAACTCCGGCCAGCGTCCGATGGCATCGCGGATGCGCTCCCGACTGACCTGCAGCACCCGTGACTCGCAAAGCGCCTGGGCGAGGAATGGAAAGGGCTGGTCCACGACCGCCGCGGCCTGACCGAAGACGCGCCCGGGAAGCACGAGCTCGAGCACCCGCTCGCCGCCGTCCGCGGAGATGGCGGAGAGCTTGATGCGACCGGAGAGCAGACAGAAGAACCCTGCACTGGCGTTGCCCTTCTCGCACAGGATCTGGCCACGCGACAGGGTGCGGTGCAGACTGCCCCCGGCGACGAAGCGCGTGGCCTCATCGGGCAGGTCGCTCAGGGCCTCGATTTCCCGAAGAAGCGGGAGGTAGGTGCTGGATCGGTCGGCGTCATTCATGAGGCTGGCCCCCGCGCGGAGGCGGTCCCCGTTGCAGTTTAGTTTGCCGCTCGGCGACTGCGGGCAGTCTAGCCCCGGGGGTATTCGCCACAAGTCCTGGAATGACGTATGAATCCGCTCTGGAATACCTCTTTGGTGGTAGAGCTTTCTGACGCCAGTCGACCGAAATTCAGCAGCTTGGCCGGAGATGAGGGACGGGAACAGCGGTTTTGAACGGGGTGCGCCTCTTTGGAGGTATTACCCTTTGCCCAGGCCTATGACTGGGCTAATAAGCGGGGGTATGCGTAACATGATCCAACGCCTTGCGACCAAGCCCATCCTGCTGCGTATCGGGCTGCTGCTCTCTTTCGTCGTCATGCTTGCCGTGGTCTCGATGCTGAGCTCAGTCTTCATCGCCAAGACCACGGAGGGGCTCGCGGCTGCGGTCAACCAGTCGGGGTCCCTGCGCATGCAGTCCTACCGTATCGGTATGGCGCTGGCGGACCAGAGCGTGCCGGCGCCGGAGCGGGCCGAGCGCGTGGCGCGCCTTGCCGGGGAGTTCGAGTCCCGATTGGCGAGTCCGCGCCTGGCCGGCGCCATCCCCGCCCAGACCGACGACGAGGTGCGCACGGCCTACCGGCGGATCCGGGATGCCTGGACGGACCGGATGCGCCCGCCGCTGATCGATCCTCTCGAGCAGTTGCGCGGGCCGCAGGCACCGTCAGAGCCCAGATCGCCGCCCGCAGTGATTCCCTATCTGCGTGACGTCGATGGATTCGTTGCCGAGGTGGACGACCTGGTCGGCCGACTCGAACGGGTTGCCGAGGGGCGCATCGAGCGGCTACAACAGATTCAGGCGTTCGTCCTGTTGCTGACGGTGCTGGTGGTCGCGGTTACCCTGGTGCTGGTGCTTCGACGCGTGATCGTTCCGCTGGCCGAGCTGCTCACCTGTGCCGACGGGGCGCGCCGTGGCGATTTCACGGGTCGCACGCGCTTCACCGGCGATGACGAGCTGGGCCGGCTGGGTGCCGCCATGAACCGGATGGCCGAAGACCTGTCTCGGCTCTATGCGGACCTCGAGCAAAGGGTGGCGGAGAAGACCCACGACCTGGAACGTACCAACCACTCCCTGGAGCTCCTTTACCGGGTCGGCAGCCGGCTTAACGAATCACCCATCTCCGAGCCGCTGTTGAAGCGGGTGCTCAAGGACATCCAGGACCGGCTCGGGGTGGGTCCCGTGACCCTGTGCCTGCATGACGACCCGGACCAGGAGCGGGGACGGCTCACCCTGACCACCCGCAGTCACGGCCAGCAGCAGGGTGCCTGCTCCCGGGCCGGCTGCCTCGCCTGCCGCGACGGCGTCCTGGAGGATGCCTTCGATCTGCCCCTGAGGGATGGGGCCAGGCGCCCGGTGGTCTCCTTCCCGGTGGAAGACCGGGACCAGCGCTTCGGGGTCTTGATCGTCGATCTGGCCGCGGAAGGGGAGGAGCGGAGCCAGCTTGCAGCCTGGCAGGCACGGCTCCTCGGCACCCTGGCGGGCAACCTGGGCACCGCCCTCAAGCTCCATCGGCGCCTGCGCGAGGGGCGCCGCCTGGCCCTGTACGAGGAACGGGGCATTCTCGCGCGCGAGCTTCACGACTCCCTTGCCCAGTCACTCTCGTATCTCAAGATCCAGTCCGCCCGCCTCACCGCGGCCCTGGACACTGGCGACACCGACCATGCGCACGCCGTTCTTGGCGAGCTGCGCGACGGTATCTCCAGCGCCTATCGTCAGCTGCGCGAGCTGCTCACTACCTTCAGGCTCAAGATGGACGATCGCGGTTTAAACGCGGCTCTGGAGGCGACGGTTCAGGAATTCCGCGAGCGGGGCGCCGCCAAGATCGTGCTGGACAACCGGCTGCCGGCGACCCTACTGACACCCAACGAGGAGATTCACGTGCTGCAGATCGTGCGTGAGGCCCTGTCAAACGTCGTCCGCCACGCGGATGCCTGTCACGCCTGGGTGCGCCTTGACCGGACGTCGGACGCCGTGGAGGTGGAGGTGGGTGATGACGGCCGCGGGTTCGAGCGAGACGGGGAGCGGGCCCGCCATTACGGACTCACCATCATGCGCGAGCGCGCACTCACCCTGGACGGCACCCTGAGTGTCGAGTCCGGCCCGCCCGGCGGCACCTGGGTTCGTCTGCGTTTCCGCCACCGCGCCTCGCTGGAGGTCGAGCCGGTCCCCTTGGGCGCGGCGGGGACGGCCTGAGATGGCCACGACCGGGCCCGCGGCCGACGGTGAGGGCGGCGGAGAGAGTGTGCGCACCCGGGTCATCGTGATCGACGATCATCCGTTGTTTCGAAAGGGGGTTGCGGACCTGATCGACATGGCGCCGGGACTGGATCTGGTCGGTGAGGCGGCGGACGGGGAGACCGGTTTGAAGGTCGCCCGGGATGCCGCCCCCGATCTGATCCTGCTCGACCTCAACATGAAGGGCCTGGACGGCATCGGCACCCTGAAGCGGCTGCGGGAGCTGGATCAGGACGTCCGGGTGGTCATGCTCACGGTGTCCGACAGCGAGGAGGACGTCGTTGCGGCCTTGCGGGCCGGGGCGGACGGCTATCTGCTGAAAGACATGGAGCCCGAGGACATCCTGGCGGCCCTGGAACGGGCCAGCCGGGGGCGGATGGTCCTTAGCGACCGGCTCACCGAGCTCATCGCGCGCGCCCTGAGGGAGGAGCCGCGCCCTGCCGGCGTCGACGACGCCGGACTTACGCCCCGGGAGCGGGAGATCGTGGCTCTCCTGGAGAAGGGTTACAGCAACAAGCTCATCGCCCGGGACCTGAATCTGACGGTCGGCACCGTCAAGGTCCACGTCAAGCATATCCTGAAGAAGCTCCGGCTCAGGACGCGGGTGGAGGCGGCCGTGTGGGCCGTGCATAGCCGCGGCGGCGTTTGATCCACCTCTGCGCCGGCCTCAGCGGGTCGGGAACAGGGCCTCCAGGTAGTGCGCCACCGCCTCGTCGCGGTGGCTGCCGATGCGCTCCAGGTTGGGAAGTGACTCCTTGAGCCGCGGGTCCGCGTTGTCCATGACCACGCCCTTACCGACCCCGGCAAGCATCTCCAGGTCGTTCATGCCGTCGCCGAAGGCGATCACCTCCTCGAGGTCGACCCCCAAGCGCTCCACCACCCGCCCCAGGGCCGCACCCTTCGAAACCCCCCGGGCCATGACCTCCAGGGTCACGGGCAGAGAGAAGGTGGTGGTGAGGCGGTCGGCGTAACGCTCCAGGACCAGCATCTCCAGCCCCCGCAAATGGGACGGCTCGCCGTAGAAGAAGACCTTGAGCACGTCGTCCGGGTCCATGGTCGTCAGCTCCGTGACCCGATAGCTGAAACCCGAGTCCCGGTGGTAGACGAGCAGATCGGGTTCCGGGCGCGCGACCAGCCAGTCCTCGCTGCGATAGACATTGGTGTGGACCTGGTCGAAGACAGGATCCCCGATCAGGAAGGCGACGCACTCTGGATCGATGGCGCTGCGATGCACCAGGCGGGCCTGCCGGTCATGGACGGCGGCGCCGTTGGACGAGATCAGGCAGCCTACGCCGCCGAGTTGGTCGGAGAGCCGTCGGATGTCCTGAAAGTGCCGTCCCGACGCGAGCATGATCTCCACGCCGGCGCTGCGCAGGCCCCCCAGCACCGTCTGGGAATAGGCCCCCAGTCGGTGGTCGGCATTCAGCAGTGTGCCGTCCAGATCGCAGACCACCAGCTTGTACATGGCGTGGTCCCTGGGATTGTTTGAACTGCGAACCGACGCGTCCGAGTGCGGCACGGGAAGCCCGGGAGCTCTGATGCTTAGGGCGTTTCCCACATGACGTTCTTGCCCGCCGCGGCGGCGGCCTCCAGGAGCTGGATCAGGGGTAGAGCACGGTGGGCCAGGCTCACGTGAGGTTGCGTGCCGTCATCCTTGTCGCCCGTGCCGGCGGTCGGATCCAGGGGGGCGTCGGGTGACTCGGAGACGGCGGCTTGGAGCCGCTCCAGGGCGGCGGGTACATCCTCGGCGAGCAGGGCCCCGGGGATTGCGCCGCTGTGGCCCATGAGCTTGAGCAGGGTCACGGCGACCTCGCCGAACATGGTGATGTTGGCATGGGCCTCGGTCTTGAATGTCACGAGCATGGCGTCCCTCCCGTTGAGATGTCTACAGTCTTCGGTCGCGCGACGCGCGATCGCCGCCCCAGATTCGTCGTGTTCGAGCCCGGCGTGGGTAAGGCAGGCAGCGCGCGGCACCAAGGTCGTCCGGGAATGCGCGATTGCTGGCCGGATTGAGCGTCCGAGGCTCTCAACTTGTCAAATCTGCGGAATGTTTTCGTTCCCTTCGTCTGACCCGCCGGCAGCGGAGTCCAGCCGCCAGGCTAGTCTACCAACCCCCAGAAACGAGCGATTCGGCGGGCGGCGCAAATATCAGCGTCGGTGACGAAGTCGGTCTGACGCGCCGGGTCGTCGTGACCGCAGCCGGTTTCCTCGTCGATCGGGGTGGCGTGGCCGACGTGCTCGGTGATCCAGAGTTCCACCAGGTTTCTGCCCTCGGTGTCCCTGTAGACGCGGCGGTGGTGTGGACCGATCCGATCGTCGATCTCCGGGACCTGGTCGATCCCTTGAACGGCTGTCCATTGCTCCATGGTGCTCATCGCGTTGTAAGGGTTGACCACGCTGTCCGCCGCGTCGTGCCAGATGGTCACGCGGGGCCACCGGGTTGTACCGGGCGGGGCGGCTCGGCGCACCTTTTCGGCCCAGGCCTGGGGGCCCCTCACAAGCCGGTTGCCCCACTGCATGCAGGGCAGGGCCTGGAAGGCGTTGGCCGCGCAGCCGAAGGGTACCCCGCTGAGCACGGCGCCGCCGGCGAACAGGTCCGGATGTGTGGCCAGCATGACACTGGCCATTCCTCCTCCGGCGGATAGGCCAGTCACGAACAGGCGGCTGCGGTCGATGGGATAGCGGGCGAGCAGGGCCTCGACCATGTGGCGGATCGACTCCGCCTCCCCAAGGTTGCGGCGGCCGTCGATTGGGTGGAACCAGTTGAAGCAACGGGCAGGGTTGTTGTAGGGGCTCTGCTCGGGCAGCAACAGGATGAAGCCGCCCTGCTCAGCCAAGGCCGTCCAGCCGGCTTCGTCATCGAAATCCGCCGCCTG
Source organism: uncultured Gammaproteobacteria bacterium (assembly GCA_963698355.1). Classification (GTDB taxonomy): domain Bacteria; phylum Pseudomonadota; class Gammaproteobacteria; order Chromatiales; family Chromatiaceae; genus Thiodictyon. The sequence goes on from CAVOQO010000078.1 coordinate 195,502, forward strand.
CTGGGCGCAGCCGTGGAGCGCCACCACCAACGCGGGATGCTCTGCGAGGCGTTCCGGGACGTAGACATAGGCGCCGAGCAGCCCTGGATTGCCCTCGAAGGCCAGGGGCTCCAAGTGCCCCGGCTCCGCCCGGACGAGGCCGGCCGCGAGGGCCAGACCCGCTAAGAGCCTGCCGAAGCGGTTGGCCATCGTGCGGCTCGGGAGCCGGGGGCTGCGATATTGAGCGTGAGTCACGGGCGCGGGTGTTCGTGTTAGATCGGCGCCTTCGGAATTGTGCCTCATTCTGCCCTGCTCCGCGCCTGCCTGCCCTCGTCCGACCGGGGATGTGCCCGCCCGGTTCGGGCTAGAATGACCGCTTCGTGCCCGCGACCCAATCCGCACCCTGCTCGGCAACCAACACCATGACCGACTCCGTCGTTACGCCCCGAACCAATTTCATCCGTCAGATCATCGAGGACGACCTGGCCTCGGGCCGCCACCAGGCGATCCGCACGCGCTTCCCGCCCGAGCCGAACGGCTATCTGCACATCGGTCACGCCAAATCCATCGTGCTCAATTTTGGATTGGCACGGGACTACGGCGGCACCTGCAACCTGCGCTTCGACGACACGAATCCACACAAGGAAAATGTGGAGTTCGTGGAGTCCATACAGGCCGACGTGCGCTGGCTGGGATTCGACTGGGAGGACCGGCTCTATTTCGCCTCGGACTACTTCGAGCGGCTCTACGGGTTTGCCGTGGAGCTGATCGAGAAGGGGCTGGCCTATGTCTGCGATCTGAGCGCCGAGGAGACCCGCGAGTATCGCGGCACCCTGACCGAGCCGGGGCGGGACAGCCCTTGGCGCAATCGATCGGTGGCGGAGAATCAGGACCTGTTCCGGCGCATGCGCGCAGGGGAGTTCCCGGATGGCTCGCGGACTCTGCGGGCGCGCATCGACATGGCCTCCCCCAACATCAACATGCGCGACCCCGTCTTGTACCGCATCCGCCACGGGGTGATCCACCACCAGACCGGCAGCGAGTGGTGCCTCTATCCCACCTACGACTTCACGCACCCGCTCTCGGACGCCCTCGAGTGCATCACCCACAGCGTCTGCACCCTGGAGTTCGAGGATCACCGCCCGCTCTACGACTGGTGCGTGGAACACGTTTCCGTGCCCTGCAGGCCGCGCCAGATCGAGTTCAGCCGCCTGAATCTCGAATACACGGTGATGAGCAAGCGGCGGCTGACCCAGCTGGTCTCCGAGGGCCATGTGGCGGGCTGGGACGATCCGCGCATGCCGACGGTCGCGGGACTGCGACGCCGCGGCTATACGCCTTCCGCAATTCGGGATTTCTGCGAGCGCATCGGCGTGACCAAGTCGGACAACCTGGTGGAGATGGCCATGCTCGAGAGTGCCATTCGGGACGACCTGGACGCCCACGCCCCCCGCCGCATGGCGGTGCTGCGCCCGTTGCGGGTGGTCATCGAGAACCTTCCCGAGGGCCACGTCGAGGAAATGGCCGCCCGCAACCATCCCAAGGACGAGTCCATGGGGGCCCGTGCCGTTCCCTTGGCGCGCGAAATTTTCATCGACCGAAGCGACTTCGCCGAGGTTCCGCCCAAGGGGTTCAAGCGACTGGTTCCTGGGGGCGAGGTGCGGCTGCGCAACGCCTATGTGATCCGCTGCGATCGGGTGATTAAGGACGCTACCGGGGAGGTGTCGGGGCTCCGCGCCACCGCCGACCTGGACACCCTGGGCAAGAACCCCGAGGGCCGCAAGGTGGCGGGCGTCATCCATTGGGTCTCGGCCAGTGAGGGGGTGCGGGCTGAGGTACGGCTCTACGACCGCTTGTTCCGGGTGCCCGAGCCTGGGCCGGGGGGCGGTGATTTTTTGGCCGATATCAATCCGGAGTCCCTGGTCACGCTCAGCGATAGCGTGGTGGAGCCGGCGCTTGCCGGCGCGGTGCCAGGCGAGCGCTTCCAGTTCGAGCGCGAGGGCTATTTCGTCGCCGACCCTGACGGCACGACCGAGCGTCCGGTGTTCAACTTGACGGTGGGACTCCGGGATACCTGGGGGAAGGTCAACGCGAAAGGGCCGGGATAGAACCACCGTTGGCCGGCCCCGCGCCGCCACGGATTACTGCGGCGTAATCCGTCTGTAAACGCTTTGCAAGGGCCATTCAGCCAAACTGGCGGGCATGGCGCGTGCGGTCCGGCACTCATCCGTGCAGTCCATTCCGTCCGCTAGACCCGTGACCCGGCGCCGAACGGCACGTGACGACAGGAGCAACGCCTTGAACGACTTTCAATCGGATGCCGTGCACGCTGAGGAGCCCCAGGGGGTCGAGCAGGCTCAGACCCTGGCTCGAGAGTTCGCCGCCTTGCGCGATCAGGTGGGCCGCTCCATCCTGGGTCAGGCGAACCTGATCGAGCGGCTACTGATCGCCCTGCTGGCGGACGGCCACCTGCTGGTAGAGGGCGCGCCCGGGCTCGCCAAGACCACTGCTGTCAAGCAGCTCGCCGCCGGGCTGGAGGGGGACTTCCACCGCATCCAGTTCACCCCGGACCTGCTCCCGGCGGACCTCACCGGCACCGAGATTTACCGCCCCAACGACGGGACCTTCCGCTTCGACCGGGGGCCCATCTTTCACAACCTTCTGCTCGCGGACGAGGTCAACCGGGCCCCCGCCAAGGTCCAGTCGGCCCTGCTCGAGGCCATGGGCGAGCGCCAGGTCACGGTGGGACGTGAGACCTATCCATTGCCACGCCTTTTCCTGGTGATGGCGACCCAAAACCCGATCGAGCAAGAGGGCACCTACCCGTTGCCGGAGGCCCAACTCGACCGCTTCCTCATGCACGTGCGGGTGGATTACCCGAGCTTGGACACCGAGCGCGCCATCCTGCTCCTGAATCGGGAGGAGGCAATGCGCGAGGTCCCGGCCGAGGCCAAGGTGCGGCTGAGTCAGGCCAGCATCTTCGCGGCCAGGCGGGCCATCTTCGGACTCTATATGGCCCCTGAGGTCGAGGACTATCTGGTCCACCTGGTGATGGCCACGCGCCGACCCGCGGACTATGCGGCGGAGCTCGATGGTTGGCTCCGGTTCGGTGCGAGCCCCCGCGCCACCCTGGCCCTGGATCGTTGCTCCCGCGCACTCGCCTGGCTCGACGGTCGCGAGTACGTCTCGCCCGAGGACATCCAGGACGTCGCGCCGGACGTGCTGCGCCACCGGGTGCTGCTGTCTTACGAGTCAGAGGCCGAGGGGCGCCACCCGGACGATTTCATCGCCGCGCTGCTGGCGCGGGTTCCAGCCCCTTGATCGGCGCTCACGCGAGCTAACGGTGGGGGCTGCGGTGGCAGATGCGCGCGCTTCGGGCCCTGGGTCCGGCATCCAGGCCGGTCTCTCCGAGTTGATCGGGCTGCGGGAGCAGGCCCGCCGCTTGGACCTGGCCCCTCGCGGACGCATACTCGCCACGCGCACCGGTGGCCACCTGTCGCGCTTTCGCGGGCGCGGTATGGAGTTCGACGAGTCCCGGGTCTACCAGCCGGGGGACGATCCCCGCAACATGGACTGGCGGGTCACCGCCCGGGCCGGCACCCCGCATGTCAAGCTCTTTCGCGAGGAACGGGAGCGCCCCGTCTGGCTCCTGGTCGATCAGGGACCGTCCATGCGCTTCGGCACCCGGGTCGCCTTCAAATCCGTCAGCGCAGCGCGTGCGGCGGCACTGCTCGGCTGGGCGGCCGTGGACCGCTCAGACCGCGTGGGCGGCCTGGTGTTCGACGAGGGTCGTCACCTGGAACGACGCCCGGCCGCGCGCACGGCCGGACTGCTGCCCCTCCTGGAGCGCCTGTCGGAGCCCCCCGGCTCAGAGGGGCGAGGCTATGGCTCGCTTGGCGAGGCGGCAGGCCATCTGGTGCGGTTGGTGCGCCCCGGGAGCCTGGTGGCCGCGATCAGCGACTTTGCGGGCGTGACCCTTGCCTCGGGACGTTGGCTGGCCGAGCTCTCGGGGGGGAACGAGCTGATGCTGATCCTGGTCTACGACCCGTTGGAGGCCGCGGCGCCCCCGCCCGGCCGGTACCCGGTCGCGGACCAGGACCGCCGCGGGGTGCTGGACCTCACGGCGGCGCGCAGCCGGAATCTTTACGACCGCCGCTTCCAGGCGCGGCTGGAAACCCTGGAGCTGCTGGCGCGCAGGCATCGTGCCCATCTGCTGGCCCTCGCCACGGACGATCCGGTTGGTCCGACACTGGCTCGCGGCCTGCGGGCGCGTCCTGGGGGCGTCACCCGGAGTGTGGGTGGATGAAGCGCTCTCGTGACGGTGGATTCGAGCCGGCAACGCCGAGTGAGAACCGCAGGAAGGGGCGGGCCGTGCGCGGTAACCTCCGGCGATAGCTTCGTGAGCCGACGTACTGACCATCGACGCTGACCAAACGATGCCTACTGCGACAACGCCCAACCTGGCCGGCCCGGCGATCCCTCCCGATCCACTGGCGGCCCTGCGGGACTGGCACCTGCCGGACCCGGTGTCCTGGTGGCCTCCAGCCCCCGGATGGTGGCTGATTGTTGGTCTGGTGCTGGCGGCGTGTGCGCTCGTCCTGCGCTGGTGGTGGCGCCGGCGCCAACAGGGCGCTCCGGCCCGCGCGGCCATGGCCGAGCTGGGCCGGTTGCGCGCGGGGCTGGCGGCGGACGGCGACGGGCGGCACTACGCCGCGGCGGTCTCGGCACTGCTGCGACGTCTCGCGCTGGCCCGCTACCCGCGGGAACAGGTGGCGGGTCTCACCGGCGCAGACTGGCTCGCCTTTTTGGACCGCTCCGGAGGCGGCGGGCGCTTTGCGGAGGGGCCCGGCCGGGTCCTGGCGGGCATTCCCTACCGACTCCCTGAGGGCCCCTTGGATGACGGCGGACGTGACCAAACGGATCCGACGCTGGATTCGGCCGGTCTGGCCCGGCTCGCCGGGGACTGGATCCGTGCGCACCGGAGGCCCGCATCATGATCACGCTGGCGTGGCCATGGGTGCTCGCGGCCCTGCCGCTGCCGCTCCTGGTGCGTCTGCTGCCGCGTGCCGAGACCAGCCTCGGTGCGGCCCTTCGTCTGCCCTTTTTCGCCGAGCTGCCCGGGCTGGCCTCGGGCGCCTCCGTCCGTCCATCCTGGTGGCGGATTGTCCTCGCGCTGCTCGCTTGGGCGCTGCTGGTGGTGGCAGCGGCGCGTCCGGAATGGGTGGGTGAGCCGGTCAACCTGCCCGTTTCCGGGCGCGACCTCATGCTTGCTGTGGACATCTCCGGCAGCATGGAACAGCAGGACTACGAGCTGGGCGGGGGCCTGGTGTCCCGGCTCGCGGTGGTCAAGGCGGTCGCGGCGCGCTTCGTGGAAGGCCGGCGCCAGGACCGGCTGGGCCTCATCCTGTTCGGCAGCAATGCCTATGTCCAGACGCCCCTGACCTTCGACGGGCGTACCGTCGCCGCCATGTTGCGCGACTCGGTCGTGGGACTGGCCGGCCGCGAGACCGCCATCGGCGACGCCATCGCCCTAGCGGTCAAGCGCCTGCGGGAGCAGCCTGAGGACAATCGGGTACTGATCCTGCTCACCGATGGCGAAAACACCGCCGGCAATCTGGACCCCTTGGCTGCGGCGGAGCTCGCCCGGCAAGCGGGGGTGCGGATCTATACCATCGGCATCGGCGGCGGCGAGGTGGGGGTGCGCACCCCATTTGGGCTGCGGCTACTGCGCCAGGGCGGGGATTTCGACCCCACCACCCTCAAGCGCATCGCCGAGATCACCGGGGGACGCTTTTTCTCGGCCACGGGGCGCGAGGAGCTGGAGGCGGTCTATTCGGAGCTCGATCAGCTTGAGCCCAGCCGGCGCGACGAGCGGACCTACCGCCCGCGTCAGGCCCTGTTCATGTGGCCTGCGGCCCTGGCCCTGGCCTTGAGCGCGCTGGTGGCGGTCTCAGGAGTGGTCCCTAGCGGGTCAGGAGTCAACAAAGGTCATGCCGGCTGATCTCCATTTTCTGCGCCCACCCTGGTTCCTTGCGCTGGTGCCGCTGCTCGCGCTGCTCGTCGTGCTCTGGCGGCGTCGCGCCCGGGACCAGGCCTGGCGCGGGCTGGTGGACGCCCACCTCCTGCCCCACCTGCTGGTGGGGACGGATGGGGCGCCGCGTCGGCTCCCGTTGGCCCTGCTGGGGCTGGGTTGGCTGCTTGCGGTGACCGCCCTGGCCGGACCCGTTTGGGAGCGGTTGCCTCAGCCTGTCTTTGCCGCCACCGCCGAGCGCGTGATCCTGTTGGACCTGTCGCCCAGCATGAACGCGGCGGATATCCGGCCGTCCCGGCTGGCCCGGGCGCGCTTCGAGCTGCTGGACCTGCTGCGTGCCACGAAGGAGGGCCAGGTCGCCCTGATTGCCTTCGGTCCGGAGCCTTTCCTGGTCTCGCCCTTGACCAGCGACGCCCAGACCATCGCGGCCCAAGTGCCGCGGCTCGCCACAGATCTGATTCCTGTGCCGGGCCCCCGGCGCACCGACCGGGCCCTGGAGATGGCGGGCGAGCTGCTGGCCCAGGCGGGAGCGGTGGGTGGTGATGTGATCCTGATTACCGACGCGGTCGACGACGGTCCGTCTGGCGAGGATGCCTCCGAGTCGGCCGCCGTCGCTGCGGCACGCAACCTGGCCGCGTCCGGGGTGCGGGTCTCGGTGCTTGGTGTGGGCACCTCCCAGGGGGCGCCCGTCCCCGCGGCAAAGGGCGGTTTCGCCGATGATCCGAGCGGGGCCATCCGCATCGCCAAACTGGATCGTGAGGGACTGGAGGCCCTGGCTGCTGCTGGCCAGGGGCGCTATGTGGCCCTGGACGCGGGCGACCGGGACACCCTAGCCCTGGCAGACGACAGTGTCCTCCAGGCAGGGAAGGTCGTGGAGCAGGAAGGACTCGCCACGGATCAATGGCGTGAGGAGGGCCCTTGGTTGCTGCTCGCCCTGCTGCCGGTGGCTGCACTCGGCTTTCGGCGCGGCTGGCTGCTACCGATCCTGGCCCTGGTGGTTCTCCTGCCGCCCGAGCCCAGTTGGGCCCTGGGCTGGGGAGACCTGTGGCAGCGGCCGGACCAGCAGGCGGCGCAGTCCTTCGCCTCCGGCGACCACGCGAACGCGGCCGAGCGCTTCGAGGACCCTGCCTGGCGCGCGGCTTCCCGCTATCGCGCCAGCGACTACAAGGGTGCGCTCGACGACCTGGCAGGTCTCGCCGGACCTGAGTCGGACTACAACCGCGGCAACGCACTCGCCCGTCTCGGCAGACTGGATGAGGCCATCGCCGCCTACGAGCGCACCCTCGACCAGGTCCCCGAGCACGGGGATGCCAAGGCAAATCTGGATCTTGTTCGCCAACTCAAAGAACGTCAGAAGCCCCCCCGCAACAGTCACAGGACTCTGAGCAATCCAAGTCGGAGTCCGAAGGAGGACGGGGACAGCCCCAGGGTGGCGATGGCTCCGAGAACGGAGATACTTCCAAAGAGGGTGGCGACCAGGCCCAGGACGGGCAGCAACAGGCGGCCAGTCAGGAGTCCGGAGAGTCCCAATCGGGCGAGTCGGGTTCGGCGTCCCAGCAGGCGGGTCAGGGCCAGGAGTCCTACGGCAAGTCGGGAGCGGGTCAGGCCCAGAGCGGTCAGGCCGGCGAGGCTCAGGCGCGCGAGTCCGGGAAGGACGGGGCGGCCCAAGCGTCCGCGACCCCCCAGGGCCCGGGCAAAGAACCGGATGCCGGGGACCTCAGCGAGAGCGCCCTGGGGGGCGAGCAGGAGATCGAGCTGCCGCCCGATCAGGGGGCGGCGGACCGGGCACAACCCGATACCGATTCAAAGACCGCCGGCGAATCCCAGGCAAGCCGTGGCAAACCGAACGGCGAGGGCCAGCCGGGTGCCCCTGGCGTTGGCGCTGACGACCTGACCCCGGAGCAACGCGAGCAGCTCCAGGCCATGGAGGCCCAGCTGCGGCGGGTGCCGGACGACCCAGCCGGACTCCTTCGCCAGCGCTTCCTGTTGCAGCATCTGCGCCGTGAAGGGCGATTGCAGTAGTCGCCGGCTGTTGCAGGTGCTGATCGCGGCCCAAGCCGCTTGAATCGGGTCTGTCGTCTCACCTTGTGTCATCAGATGCGAACCCCATGAGTATCGGCTCCTCTCTCTTTCGGTCCCTATTGATCTTGCTGGCGCTGGCCCTGCTTCAGAGTGCTCAGGCGGCCGGTCTAACCGCCGAGCCGGACCGCACCCAGCTGGGGGCGAACGAGACTCTCAGCTTGCGGGTGATCGCAGAGGGCCGGCTGTCCGGCGATCCCGATCTATCCCCATTGGAGAAGGACTTCGAGGTTCTGAACCGCTCCACCAGCTCCCGTATGACCATCGTCAACGGCAGCATGAGCCAGACCCGCGAATGGGTCCTGGAGCTGGCGCCGCGCCGGACCGGTGAGCTCCAGATCCCGGCACTGTCCCTTGGCGGTGAGCGGACCAGCCCCATCCGGGTTCAGGTGCTCCCGGCGGACCAGGCCGCCGCGCGCTCGGGACCCAAATCCTTGTTCCTCGACACCCTCGTGGATGACGCCTCGCCCTATGTGCAGCAGTCGTTCACCTATCGGGTCAAGGTGATCTTCCTGGAGCAGCCCAGGCGTGCCACCCTGTCCGATCCCGTTGCCGATGGGGCCACCATGGAGCAGCGCGGTGACGACCAGAGCTACACGGAGATGATCGACGGCCGCCGCTACACGGTGATCGAGCGGCGCTATCTGGTGGTTCCCCAGCGCAGCGGCCCTCTGACCATCCGCGCCCCGCGCTTGGAGGCCGTGCTGCCGGATAACCGACCGGGTGCCCGGCGCAGCCCCTTCGCCGATTTCGAGGACGCGTTCGGCGGGCGTATCTTCCAGGGCTTCCCGGCGCTGCCGGACCTGGGGTCGGGCCGGCGGGTCGTCGAGCGCGGCCCAGATCGGACCGTCGACGTGAGGCCGCAGCCGCCCAATGCCGGGCAGGTCTGGCTGCCGGCGGAGTCAGTCGAGCTCTCGGATGAGTGGACCCCGTCACCGCCCCGCTTCCGCGTCGGCGAGCCGATCACCCGCACCCTGACCATCACGGCCCGTGGGGTCACCGCCGCCCAGCTCCCGACCCTCGACACCGGCGCACCCGACGGCGTCAACGTGTACCCGGAGCAGCCCGAGACCGAGGATCTGCCGGGCGCCGAGGTGCCCGCTGCGCTGAAGACGCTCAAGGTTGCCCTGGTTCCCACCCGCGCAGGCGCACTGACCCTTCCGGAAATCCGGTTGCCTTGGTGGGATACGGCCGAGGACCGCGCGCGCGTGGCGGTGATCCCTCAGCGCACGGTACAGGTGGAGCCGGGTTCAGCCCCCGCCCCCACTCTTGGATCTGCGCCAGCGTCTGAGCCGGCGCCAGCGGTCTTGCAAACGCAGGGCCCGTCCGAGCCTGTTCGGGAGGGCGGCGCGGCAGCGCCGACCCCCAGCGCCCCAGCGCATCCGAAGACGCCGCTTGACCTAGTTGGGTCGGGAATCTGGCCCTGGATCGCGCTGGTGCTTGGGCTCGGCTGGCTGCTCACCCTCGTCTGGCTGATGCGCGGGCGCCGACTGCGGCAAGGCCCGCGGCAGTCCGCCGACTCGCCGCCCAAGACGAAGCCGCGCCGGCAGACGGTGGGCGATGCGCGCTCGGCGGTTCGCCGTGCGAGCACTGCCGGTGACCCGCGGGCCCTGCGGGATGCACTGCTCGCCTGGGGCGGCGCCCGCTGGCCCGACGATGCGCCCGGTGGCTTGAGTGCGCTGGCCGCGCGTCTGAACGGGCCGGAAGCGGAGGATCTCCTGCAGGGGATCGATCGGGCCATCTACGCACCGGCGCAGCCGGGTGACGCGGAGCCATTGGACGGGGCGGCCCTGTGGCGCCGGCTCGAGCCCCTGTTGGACGGCGCCGATACCGATGCCAGGCGCACCGCGCCCAGTGGCCCCTTGCCCGAGCTCTATCCCAAGGGCGTGTGAGACCCCGGCCGGTCTCCGCTGATGATTGCTGCCCGCGTGGTAAACGCCGAGCTGGCCGCCGAGCTCCCCCACCGGGACGCCGACACCAGCCTGGTGGACGGCAACGGGTTCAACGCCTTCCGGATCGCCATCGACCGGGCCTGCGTCGACGAGCGTTTCGCCCGCGGTAAGCTCCCCGGGATCCTCGAGTGCCTGGCTCCGCCGAGTATCGACGTCCAGGTGGACGGGCACCTGGTCAAGCTCGACCGTCGGCTCATGGAGTACCTCATGCTGTGCGTGGCCATGGTGCTCTTCTACCAGCGCCTGGGCGAGAATTGGGATCCGTCGTTTAGGGCCTTGGGCGCAGGTCTTTGCTCTTGCCGAGCCGATTTCGCCGCGTCGCAAGCCGGTCCAGCGCGCGCAGCCGTTCAGCTTTGGCGGATCATTAGGCAGAGCGCGGCGGCCGCGGAGGTACAGGTCGCTCGCTGCAAGACAAACGCCGGTTTCGGCGTCTTCGCTGAGCGGAACCGTTGGCCCGGTCTTCGGTCCGCGCGATACTGATGCCTTCGTAACCGGTAGCGTCCGTTGCGCTTTGCCGGTGTCGGTGCCCCATGCATCGGAGGGCGTTGTGATCGAGGCGTTGACGCTGATCCTGACCTGCCAGTTGATCGGTGAGGTAACGGTGCTGCTCGCGGGCCTGCCGGTTCCCGGACCCGTGCTCGGCATGCTGCTCCTGTTGGCCTGGCTGTTCTGGCGTGGTGGCGTGCCCGAGTCGGTGGCGCGCACCGCGGATGCCCTACTCGGCCATCTTTCTCTGCTGTTCGTCCCCGCTGGGGTAGGCGTGCTGGTCCACTGGGAGCGCGTGCGGGGCCAGTGGGCGGCCATCGCCTTCGCCTTGGTGTTCGGTACCCTGATCACCCTGGCCGTCACGGCGCTGACCATGGCGGCGGTGCGGCGTCTGTTGGGGGAGGGACGCAGCGACGAGGCCGGTGGTCATGGCTGAGCCAGCGCTTGCCGACATCTGGGTCTATTTGTCGGCCTCGCCCCTGCTGTGGCTGACGCTGACCCTGCTGTGCTATCTGATCGCCCTTCGGCTCTATCGGCTGGGGGGGGAGCGCGCGCTGCTCAACCCGGTGGCCATTGCGGTGGCGCTACTGATCGGGCTGCTGGTGCTCACAGGCACGCCCTACCAGACCTATTTCGACGGCGCCCAGTTTGTGCACTTCCTGCTCGGGCCGGCGACCGTTTCACTGGCCATCCCGCTCTACCGCCAGCGCGAGCGCCTACGCGCCCTGGCCGTCCCCATCGCCGCAGCACTCGTCGCCGGGGTCCTGACCGCGGCCTTGAGCGCCATTGCCCTGGGTGTCCTGTTCGGGGCCGACCGGGAGACCCTGATTTCACTCGCCCCCAAATCGGTCACGGCCCCGGTCGCGATGGGCATCAGCGAGAAGCTGGGGGGCCTGCCGTCGCTCACGGCGGTGCTGGTGGTCAGCACCGGGATCGTGGGTGCCGTGCTGGGGACCGGGCTGCTGCGGCTGCTCCGCATCCGGGACGACGCGGTCAAGGGCTTCGCCCTGGGTGTCACTTCCCACGGAATCGGCACCGCCCGGGCCTTCCAGGTCAGTCCGGTCATGGGTGCCTTCTCGGGCCTGGCCATGGCCCTGTCTGCCTTTGTTACCGCCATGCTGCTGCCGCCACTGCTGCGCTGGATTGGTCTTGTGGGTTAGAACGTATCCGCTGCGTATAACCGGGCGAGCGGTCCAACGCGAGGGAATCGGGCGCGCTCTGTGGCTCCGGCTGCGGAGGACCGGCGGTGACGGCAGTGGGTATCCCGCGCTCGAACCCGGACCCGGGAGGGGCTGGCCTGCGGCTCAGCCCTCGCGCGGTGCGCCGGCAGGGGCGCCGCTCTGGGAGTCCGTCGACTCCTTGGAGGGGGGCATCGACGCAGCGGCCCCAGGGCTTGCTGGGGCGGCTGGCATCGGTGCGGATGCCGGCCTCATCACCGGGGCGTAGGGTGTGGAATAGGGCATCGGGTAGGCAGGCGCCTGCGGCGGATGGACGACTGAGGGGGCTGCTGGTGCTGCCGCGGGTGGAGCGGCCGGAGAAGCCGGGGCCGTCACAGGAGCCGTGACAGGCGTTGGCTGTGCCGCGGGGACCGGCGCCGGCGATGGGGCTGGTGCGCTCATGGTCTGGACCGGGCCGCTGTCGGCAGCGGGCGCCGGTTGAACCGTCGCAGGACTGGGCGTTGGAGTGACGGGGACCCGTTCCTGACGCGCGGCGGCTGGCGCCTCAGCGACCGAGTCCTTGACCACTTCCTGCCGTGCCGGCGTTCCCGTTTCGGCGCGGGTAGCGCTGTTGGTCCGACTCGAATCCATGCCGCTCGGACCTGGCCGGGTCGAGCCCTGGGCCGTACTCGGTGCATCAACCCCTGCCGGCGTGACCGCGGCCGTGGCTGCGGCGGCCGCCCGGCGTGCCTCGATCTCGCGCTGTTCCCGCGCACGGGCCGCCTGCTGGGCGGCCAGTGCCCGCTGCTTCTGGACGTAGTTCCCGTAGTCGGGCCCCTTGCCGACGATGCTTACCTTGGTCCCGACGTTCACGTGCTTGAACAGGATCGGCGCCATCTTGCTCGGCATGCGGATGCAGCCGTGGGACGCTGGGCGCCCCGGACGCGGGATGGGGCCCGCATGCAGGCCGATGCCGTCATACGTCAGGCGCAGGAAATAGGGCATCTTGGCGCCTTCGAAACGGGCGCCCGCGGGCACGGCGTCGCGACCAGACTTGGCATCGGCGCGCATGACCTTGCCGCCCTTCGTGTAGATCCTTCCGTAGAGATTGGAGCGCTTGTTCTCCACCTTCTCCATGACCTCGAAATGGCCTACGGGTGTCGGGTGCTTGCTCACCCCGGAGGCGACCGTGGTCCAGCCAATCTGTTCGTCCCCTGCATAGAAGCGCGCCTTCTGCTCGTTCGTGTTGACGATGATGCGCGTGACGCTCCGCCCGTCGCCGCTCCACTCGTAGAGCTTGCCGGGCTTCGGCTTCTCCTGGGGCGCCGGGATGGGATCGGGCACCTCCGCCGCGGGCTGGGCGGCGGCTTGGGCCTCGGGCTTCGTGTCGCTCGCGGGTTTCGTCTCGGCGCGGGTAAGGAACTGGGTGACCTCCGTGCAGGCCGAGAGTCCGAGCAGCAGGGGCGCGACCAGACCGGCAAGCAGCAGTCGGGCAGGAAATAGGGGCGTGAGCAGGCGGTGGCTGAATTCGTGAGTCATCGTCGTCGTTCGTCCCGCGCCGGGATTTCCGTCCGCGGCGCTCTGTCATTTGTCAATGGGCGTAGGATAACCGCTCCGCGGATCGGGGGCACGCCGTCGGATGGGGTTTGTCGGGCTCGAAGGGCCGAGCGGCGGCGCTTTGACATCAAGTCACGTACAGGCGGTTTAGTGGTCAGGGTTCCCGCACCATGTGCCCGTTGACCGCCGGCGCATGGATGGGCTTTACATCCGGAGTCTTCGTCTAGGCGCTTAAGGCAGCGTAAGCGACAACATGTTGGTAAGAAAAGGGTTTGCTAATATTCGATGCTGTGCTCGTGGCTGTTCTCCGGAGGAGAACCTCTTGTTCCGAGCGCAGGCTCGGAAAAATGCCTAGTGCCTTAGCCGCCGGTCATGTTCATGTGCCGCAGGATCACCGGGCGCGAGCCCAGATCGAAGTCGTGGCCCCGGGGCTTGAGTGACATGGCGGAGACGATGGCCTGCTGGACCCGCGCGTCGTCGGTCGGGTTGGCGCGCAGGGCCAGCCGCAGGTCCGCGGAGTATTCCTGGCCCAGGCACAGGAGCAGACGACCCTCCGCGGTGACACGCACCCGGTTGCAGTCCCCACAGAAATTGTGGCTGTGGGGGGAGATGAAGCCGATACGGCTGTCGGTGCCGGCAACCCGGTAGTATCTGGACGGGCCGCCTGTGGTCTCGGTCGTGGGGACCAGCTCGAGATGCCGGGCCAGGTCGGTCCGGATGGCGTCGCTCGAGTAGAAGGCCTCGGCCCGGTCGTGATCGCCGATCTCTCCGAGCGGCATCTCCTCGATGAAGCTGATATCCATCCCCCGGTCGAGGGCGAAGCGCACCAGATCGAGCACCTCGTCGTGGTTGCGGTTCTTGAGGATCACACTGTTGAGCTTGACCCGGCGAAATCCTGCGGCCAGAGCGGCGTCGATGCCGGCCAGGGTCTTGCCGATGTCTCCCAGCCGCGTGATGGCGCGGAAGCGGTCCGGGCGCAGGGAGTCCAGGCTGATATTGACCCGGGTGACGCCTGCCTCCTTCAGGTCCGAGGCGAAACGGGCAAGCTGAGTTCCGTTGGTGGTCAGCGTCAGGTCGCGGATGCTGGGGAGGCCCCCGAGCTCACGGAACAGCCAGATCACATTCCGCCGCACCAGGGGCTCGCCGCCGGTGATGCGCAGCTTCACGACCCCCAGCTCACTGAAGCAGCGGCCGAGGCGTGCCAGCTCCTCCAGGGTGAGTAGCTGGCTGCGGGGAAGGAACTCCATGTCCTCGGCCATGCAATAGAGGCAGCGCAGGTCGCAGCGGTCGGTGACGGAGAGCCGCACGTAGGTCACGCGGCGCCCGAAACGGTCGACGAGTTGGCTCGGCAGGTGGACGGGGTCCGCGGTCACGCGTCAGCACTCCTCGGGCGGTGGCTGCCAGATCGGCGCGGCGGTCCACGCCGGGCGAGTGCTCCGCGCCGAATTTCTGGCGTTGCTTTATTGCTGGCCATCATCTGCCGATCCCTTGGGAGAGTTCAAGACCGCGCGGGGTGTCTGTTTGGGTCGCAGCCCCACCATGCCGCCTCGGCCGGGGATTTTCTTGAGGCCCATCAAGGGCCGACGGTGCCTCGGCCCGGCGACAGCGCTAGGCCCTGGCTCGGAAACCCGGTCGCCTTGGTCGGGCTCAGTAGTTTGCATAGATCCGCCCGGTGCCGTGGAGATAGTCCGCGATCTCCTCGACCACGGACGGGATGCCCCGCCCCGTGATGTCGATGCGCAGCAATGGCAGCCGGGTCTCGGCCAGCACCGTCTCGAAGATCTGCTGTTCCCGGACGAAGACGTCGAGATCGTCATATTGGGCCGGATTGCCCGAGACCTTGAGTCGCTCGGCGCGCGCCTCGGCGAAGGACTCCGGTGAGCGAAAGAGGAACACGAGGACGAACCCGATGGCCGCCAGCCGTTCTTCCAGGTCCGGAAAGCGGTACAGCCTGTCGCGGTGCAGCCGCTGGTACACCTGGGTGGAGACGTGGAAGCGGTCGATGATCCAGGAGTAGTAACGGAGATTCTCCAGGAGGTGGACCCAGGTGGCATAGGTGTCCAGGGCGAGCGCCTCCTCTTCAGGGAGGAAGTTGATCAGGCCGCGGCCCCAGGGCTGATTGGTGAAGCCGCACCACTCTGCGGATACGATGGGCGAGTGGTACTCGTATCTGCGCGGTCCCACCAGGCGCTCAGCCCGGTTCAGGGCGAAGGCGGTATCGGTCTTCTGGGTCAGGCGGGTGCCTTCCAGGATGATCTTCGGGCAGAGCTTCGGCATCCGGGTTCTCCGGTTGGTGAACGCTGGCTGCGGTCAGCGGCGGCCGCACCGCGAGGTTGTTGTGTGCCAAGGCGGGCGTGGCCCGGCGAACGGTGTCTGGTCGTCCGCCCCGTGCAAGACCACGGGGATCTCCTGTTCACGCTTCCCGATGTGATGCAGCTCGGCAGTCATCTGAGCGCCCGCTGAGCTCCAGGGTCCGCCAGCTCTCGACGGGGGGCAGCCGCTTGCTGGCGACCGCCGCGATGTAGCCCGGAGCGGGGACGCAATGCTGCACCTGGGGCGGTCGGGCCCCGGGGGCGCGCGGTCGGAAGAGACCCCGGCCGTCCGATTTGGCATCCGCCTCCAGCGCGGTCCAGGCGCGATAAAAGGCGGGGAGCCGGTCCTCGGGGGACAGGGCAGCAAGGGAATCGGCCTGCACGGGGTCGAACATGCGCCGGGCGACACCCTCCAGGTCCCTCCGTGGACGGATCCATTCGCAATCTACCCCCAGCTCGCTGCCTAGGGCGACCCCCACCAGGGCCAGATCTTCCGTGGTGGTCAGGTTGAACTCGAGCGCCAGGCCGCTCGGGTGACGCTGGGCGCCGTCCAGGCCGGGCTTGCCTGCGGATCCGTGACGAAAGACCAGGGCGTGAGGGAGGCTGTCCAGATAGAGGGCGAGGATGCGCCGCAATCCCGCTTGGGAGCGAATGTAGCGGGCGCGGTAGGTGGCATGGGTCATGCGCGACGCGCGGGCACGCTGCCGCTCGCCCAGCAGCGCCAGGCAGGCCGCGAGATCCGCGAGCGGGTCCAATCGCGCATCCGGTCCCTCGCCGTCTGCGCGGATGCGCCACAGATGCAGATCACCAGGCCCGAGCGGCGGCGCCTGGTCGGCTGGCCGCCAGTGGACGCATTCGTGCGCTTGACGAATGGATGTGTGCAGGAGCGGCTCCCCCGCGGGGTTTCGGCCTTCATCGGAATCTTCTTATAATCTTTCCAGCGGGCGCCCGTTCGTCAACCCCAGGCCCATTCGGAGATACTTGTGTACGCACTACGAAGCATTCCGGCCGAGACCTACACGCACGACGCCGCCAGCGATCGCGTCGAGGCACGGGTCGAAGCGGTTTGCCAGAAGGGCTGCCGTCAGGTCCGGCGCGACATCGAGACCCTTCTACGCGGGGGAGAGATTGCCGAGACCCTTGGGCTCTCCCCAAGCGAGCGCAAACTGATGCTCGCCGAGCTTGAGCAGATCATGGCCGTCTACGGCGACACCTGCTCCGTCGACTGATACCCTTCGCTCCCCGCCCCACGGGCCCCGACCCCACGGCCTGCCGAAAGCCGCGGCCGCGGCCGCGTTTGCCCAGCCATCAGAGGACCGAGCGCAATCCATGCTGAGCGTGACAGAGACCATCAGTCAGGAACTGGGGGCCCAAGCTGCCCAGGTAGAGGCGGCCATCCGGCTGCTCGACGAAGGCGCCACCGTGCCCTTTATCGCCCGTTACCGCAAGGAGGCCACCGACGGTCTGGACGACACCCAGCTTCGTCACCTGGAAGAGCGGCTGCATTATTTGCGCGAGCTCAACGAGCGGCGCGCCGCGGTGCTGGCGAGTATCGAGGAGCAGGGAAAACTGACGGACGCGCTGCGTGTCGAGGTCGAGGGCGCCGACACCAAGCAACGGCTCGAAGACCTCTACCTCCCCTATAAGCCGAAGCGCCGCACCAAGGCCCAGATCGCCCGGGAGGCCGGGCTCGCGCCCTTGGCTGACGGCCTGCTCGCGAATCCCGGACTTGACCCTCAGGTCGAGGCGTCGAGCTACGTGGACTCGGCGAAGGGAGTGGGGGATGCCGCTGCGGCCCTCGAGGGAGCCCGCCAGATCCTGATGGAGCGCCTCGCCGAGGACCCGGCGCTGTCCGGGCGGCTGCGCGACCGCCTGTGGGACGAGGGAATCCTCATCTCGCGGGTGATCGAGGGTAAGGAGCAGGAAGGCAACAAGTTCTCCGACTATTTCGATTACCGGGAGCCGATCGCGCGGATCCCATCCCACCGGGCGCTCGCCCTCTTCCGCGGGCGCAACCAGGGCGTACTGAGCCTCGAGCTCCTGCCCGGGGAGGGGGATGATCCGGACGCCCCGTATCGGTCGATGGTCGCCTCACACTTCGGCGTCGGCGCAAAGGGCCGTGCGGCCGACGACTGGCTCATGGAGACGGTTCGTAAGGCCTGGCGCATCAAGCTGCTGACCCGGCTGGAGCTGGACCTCAAGGGCCGGGTGCTGGAGGCGGCCGAAGAGGAGGCGATCCGGGTCTTCGGGTTGAATCTCAAGGCACTGCTGCTGGCGGCCCCGGCCGGCCGGTTGCCCACCCTGGGTCTGGACCCCGGTCTGCGCACTGGGGTCAAGGTCGCGATCGTGGACTCCACGGGCCGGGTGGCCGCGACCGACACCATCTATCCGCACGCCCCGAAGAACCAGTGGGACGCGTCCATCGCTCGGCTTGCCGCCCTGTGTGGGCAGCATCAGGTGCGGCTGGTCAGCATCGGCAATGGGACCGCCTCGCGGGAGACCGACAGGCTCGTGCGGGAGCTGATCAAGCGCCACCCTGGACTCGGCCTGCGCTCCTTGGTGGTGAGCGAGGCGGGGGCCTCGGTCTATTCGGCCTCGGAGTTTGCCTCCAAGGAGCTGCCGGATCTGGACGTGTCGCTGCGGGGCGCGGTCTCCATCGCCCGCCGGCTGCAGGACCCGCTCGCCGAGCTGGTCAAGATCGAGCCCAAGGCCATCGGCGTGGGCCAATACCAGCACGACGTCAACCAGAACCGCCTCGCCCGCACCCTGGAGGTGGTGGTGGAGGATTGCGTGAACGCCGTGGGGGTGGACCTCAACACCGCCTCGGTCCCGCTGCTGACCCGGGTGTCCGGACTCAATCGCGGGTTGGCCGAGCATATCGTCGCCTTCCGCGAGGCCAAAGGGGCCTTTCCCAACCGCAAGGCCCTCATGGCGGTGCCCCGCTTCGGCGACAAGGCCTTCCAGCAGAGCGCGGGTTTCCTGCGCGTGCCTGATGGAAACGAGCCATTGGACGCGTCCGCTGTTCACCCCGAGGCCTATCCAGTGGTGCGGCGGATCGTCGAGCGGGCCGGCAAGGGGATCCGCGAGCTGATCGGCGACCTGTCCACCCTGCGCCGACTGAACCCCGCGGACTTCACCGACGAGCGCTTCGGCCTGCCCACCGTCCAGGACATTCTGACGGAGCTTCAGAAGCCGGGCCGGGACCCGCGGCCTGAGTTCAAGACTGCGGCATTCAAGGAGGGGGTGGAGACACTGAAGGACCTCAGGCCCGACATGGTCCTGGAGGGCACGGTCACCAACGTCACCAATTTCGGGGCCTTCGTGGACATCGGTGTGCACCAGGACGGGTTGGTGCACATCTCGATGCTGGCGGACCGATTCGTCAAGGACCCCCATGAAGTGGTCAAGTCAGGCGACCTGGTCAAGGTTTGCGTCCTGGAGGTGGACCTGGAGCGCAAGCGGATCGCGCTCAGCATGCGACTCGCCGAGCAGGGGGAACGGCGGGGCGGCGAGCCCCAGGGACCGCGTCCCGAGCGGAACGGCACACAGCGCGGGCAGCCCCGCCAGCCGGAGCCGCCACGCCGACCGAGAATTGGTGGCCAGCTCACGGAGCAGCAGGCCCCATTGGGTAGTGCCCTGGCCGCGGCCTTCGCGAAGGCCCGCAAGGATTAGCCGGGGCTGCGCTCATCGAAGGCGACCTGATGGGCCGTCGAGCACGTCGTGACCGCCTGTCCGAACGGGTGTGCAAGGCCCCATCCCCCATTCACGGCTTCGGGTGCTTCGCGCGGGTTCGGTTCGAGGCCGGTGACCTGATCGGCACCTACGAGGGGACCGAGGTCAGGGAGGACGGGACCTATGTCCTCTGGGTATATGACGAGCAGGGCGCGGCGCTCAGCGCTCGTCATGGGCACAACCTGCTGCGCTGGCTCAACCATAGCGAGGAGCCGAACGCGGAGTTCGACGGCTTCGACCTTTACGCCCGTTGCGTCATCGCGGCGGGCGAGGAGATCACCATTGACTACGGCGGCGGCTCCGCCGCCTGAGGACCCACCATCGGCACGGCGCCGGTCCGCCCCCGGCGTCTGAAGCTCCCCGAGGCGCCGTCCGGGAACGGATCCAGGGGCCGTCATTTCAACAAACCGCGCAGGCGGCTAGACTGCGGTAAAAATAACCCTCGCCCCAGTTGCCGGCGGATGAGGGACCAGTCGGACGTTGCCGGACGCACTGCCATGACCACCAATCCCGTTGCCGCGGATCCCTCGTCTTCTGTCCTTTTCCTGTCCCGCGACCGGGGTGCCATCGGCGCCATCCGATCCGCACTGGCCTTGAACGGACTGGCGCTGGAGGCGGCGGATTCCGTCGCCGAGCTCGGCGCCCGCCTGAGCGGCCGGGGCGATCCTGCCGCGCGGCCTGCCCTGATCCTGGTGGACATGGGTGCCCTCTCGGAGCCGGAGGAGATCGGCGTTCTGGCACTGACACTTGCGGCCCTTGGCGAGCCGGCGGTGCCGCTCGTCTGTCTCGCGGCAGACCTGGAAATCGGCCCACGCCTCGCCGCGCTGCGGAGCGGGGTCGCGGACTATCTGGAGACGGGAACGGGCCCGCTCCAGGTCGCGACGCGCATCCGACTCTTGGTTGGCCGCGATGAGGTCGCCCCGCCGCGGGTGTTGGTCGTGGATGACCAACCGGTGGCCGCACTCTTCGCGGCCAGGGTGCTGGAGGGGGCCGGCATGGTCGTCGAGCGTGTCGGCGACCCGATGGAGGTACTGGCTGCGCTGGAGCGTTTCGCGCCGGACCTGGTCGTGATGGACCTGCACATGCCCGGGGCGAGCGGCATCGAGCTGACCGGCATCATTCGCGAGCAGGAGCGCTTTGACGACCTACCCATCCTGTTCGTCTCCGGTGAGCCGGATCCGGCGCGCCAGCTCGATACCCTGCGCCTGGGCGGCGATGACTTCCTCGCCAAACCGGTTCCGCCCCAACTCTTGGTGGAGCGCGTGCGCCGCAGCCTGGACGCTGCCCGCCGCCGCGCGGGGCGGCGCGCGCCCCTGGCGGGGGTGGACCCGCATACGGGGCTGGCGACTCGGGAACGGCTGCTCGAACGGTTGGATCGGCAGATCGGCACCGGCCAGGGCGCCCAGTCTGCGCTTATCTATCTGGAGCAACCCGGCGATGAGGCGGCCTTGGGGCGGCTCGCGGCAGAGATTGCCGTGCACGCGGACCCGTCGGACCTGTTGGCCCGAGTTGGCGAGCATGGGATGGCGGTGCTGGCCCGGCGAGCCGACCCCGGCGCCCTCGCAGGTTATGGGGAGCGGTTGGCGAAGGCGGTGCGCCGCACGTTCGCCGGCACCGATGGGCCGGCAATGCCCCTGCCTATTGGTGTCGGCTGGTATCTACTCGGTGCCGACGATGGCGAGGCGGTCACCCTGGTGTCCCGCGCCCGCAAGGCGGCCAGGGCGAGTCTGAGGGACGGCCGAGGGCGCCTGGAACGTTACGGCGAGGAACCCGAGCGCTCACGCGGGGCCCAGCGCGATCTGATCCTCGCGGCCATCGAGGCCGAGCAGCTCGAGCTTCTGTTCCAGCCCATGGTGGACCTGAGCGGCTCCACCCGGGAGAGCTATGAGGCAACGGTGCGGCTGCGAACCGCCGACGGCGAGCTTCTTGGGCCCGCCGTCTTTGCCCCCTTGGCGCTGCGCGAGGGACTGTCAGAGCGGATCGACCGCTGGGTCCTGGCCGCCGGGCTGGATGCGTTGGCGGGCTGTCGGGGTGCCGGGCGCTCGGCGCAGCTGTTCCTGCACCAGTCCATGGCGAGCCTGGGCGCTGAGGGCTGGATCGACGGATTGCGCGAGGGGATCAGCACCCGAGACCTGATCCATCTTCGACCGGTGATCCAACTCCAGGTGGCGGATGCGGATCGTAACCTGGATCTGGCGGTGGAACGGGGCGGCCAGTTGGAGCGCCTGGGTATCCGCCTCTGTCTCAACGGGTTAGGACAGGGCGGGCGTGCGACGCGGGTGGTGGGGTCCGTGCCCGCGGCCTTCGCTCGGCTCGCGGGCGAGGCCGCGCTCGGGTTGGCGCCCGATCGGCTGAAGGCCTTGGTGGCCTGGATTCACGAGCGGGGCGCCCGGGTCATCGTGACGGGGGTGGACGGTCCGGAAGCCGTCGCCCGACTGTACGCCGCTCGAGTGGACCTGGTCCAAGGGCCCTATGTGCAGTCCCCAACGGAGGTGATGGCCTTCGACTTCTCCGGGGCTGAATGCGGCGGCTAAGAGGGTGCCGGGGCGTCGAAACCCACTTATTCTTCGGGTGGCTCCGCTCCCAACTCCGTCAGGGTATCCACGGGTTCGGCGTCTGGGTTCTGATCCGAACTTGGCGCCTCTTCCGGGATGTCCAACGGCTCGATGCGCAGCTCCGTGCGCCGATTCTTGGCGCGCTGGGCCCGGGTGGGGGTGCGCTTGCCGGTGTCGACGAGAGGCGCATCCTCGCCCTTGCCGATCGCCGTGATACGGGTGTCTGCGACACCGCGGCCGATTAGGTACTCCTTGATCGCGTCCGCCCGTCGCTGGGAAAGGCGGAGGTTGTAGCCGGCGTCACCCTGATCGTCGGTGTGGGAGAGGATCTGCACCTGGGTGTCCGGGTTCTCGGCCAGCAGCCTGCCGATGCCGTCCAGCAGGCGGCGTGACTTCTTGGGGATGCTGTTGGAATTGAAGGCGAACTCGATCTGCTCGTCCAGGTTCAGCTCGATGAGTCCGTCTTTGTTGACGGGCGAGAGCCGGATGTCCTCCAGACCCAGGGCGACGGCCCCCAGTGACTCGGTGGCGTAGGCCTGGACGGACTCTTTACGCAGGGTGCGGATGCTGGTGGCAAGGACGCCCGGGGCGTTCTCGAAGGCCATGGAAGGGGTTTGAGCGGGTTTAGACGCCCCGCCCGTCGGTGGCTCGGCCTGCACCGCTGCATCCTGCGCCGGCTGGGCCCTGGACTCCTCAGCGCGGCCGAGCGGCCCCGCGGTTGCCCCAACAGCAAGAATCAAGGCAAAGCGCGCAAGTCGGACGCGGCGCGCGCGTCCTCCGGTATGGGGGGGGTTGAGTTTCTGCTGCTGCATCATGGTCCTGCGTCGACTTTGGCTGAGGAGCCGCGCCGACCCGGCAGGGCCCCGAAGGAGTCTCTGGTTCTCACCGGAAAGCGGGCGCCGCGAGTCGTGTGGGCGCACCGCGCTCTGTAACATACTCGGATCCGCCCGCATATGCTGGTCGCACTCCGGGTCTCATCTTACCTGGTCCAGCGCCTCGCCGGAGCCCCCTCGACGTCCGTCACCCTTGACCGTGAACATTCCCGAGTTTCCGAACGACCTCGAGCTGGAGAGCTGTCTTGCCGCCGACCGTCATCGTCTGCGGTCGCGACTCAAGGGTCTACGCCGGCGCGTCCGCGAAGGTCAGCCCCACGGCGAGGGGCTCGTTCGGCTGTGGCAGGCGGTGCGTGCCTCCCAGTCTTTGGTGGAGCGGCGACGCGCCCAGGTGCCGGCCATTGTGTATCCGCCGAAGCTGCCGGTTAGCGAGCGACGCTCTGAGGTGGCGGCGCTGATCGCCCGCCACCAGGTGGTGGTGCTGTGCGGCGAGACCGGCTCCGGGAAGTCCACCCAGCTGCCCAAGATCTGCCTGGGGCTGGGGCGCGGGATCCAGGGGCGGATCGGTCACACCCAGCCCAGGCGCATCGCCGCCCGCAGCCTGGCGGGCCGCATCGCCCAGGAGCTCGGGGGCGAGACCGGGGGACTCGTCGGCTATAAGGTGCGCTTTCATGATCGGGTTCGCCCGGAGACCAGCATCAAGCTGATGACGGACGGCCTGCTGCTGGCAGAGATCCAGCAGGATCGGCTGCTGCTCGAATACGACACCCTGATCGTGGACGAGGCCCATGAGCGCAGTCTCAACATCGATTTCCTGCTCGGCTACCTGAAGCAGCTCCTGTCCCGGCGGCCGGACCTCAAGGTCATCGTCACCTCCGCCACCATCGACCCGCAGCGCTTCGCCCGGCACTTCGCGGACGCCGCCGGCAACCCGGCCCCGGTGATCGAGATCTCCGGGCGCACCTACCCGGTGGAGGTTCGCCATCACCCGCCCGAGGAGGACGAGAGCGCCGGTGAGCGCGACGACGCCATGCAGCGGGCCATCTCCGACGCGGTCGCGGAGCTGGCCCGGGAGGGTCGGGGCGACGTGCTCGTGTTCCTTTCAGGCGAGCGGGAGATCCGGGAGACCGCGGAGACGCTGCGCAAGCATCACCCGCCGTCCACCGAGATCCTGCCGCTCTTCGCCCGACAGGGGCCCCAGGAGCAGGCTCGGGTCTTTCAGGCCCACGGTACGCGCCGGGTAGTGCTGGCCACCAACGTGGCGGAGACCTCGCTCACGGTCCCCGGCATCCATTACGTGATCGATCCCGGGTTCGCCCGCGTCAGCCGCTACAGCCACCGCAGCAAGGTCCAGCGCCTCCCGGTGGAACGTATCTCCCAGGCCTCGGCCAACCAGCGCAAGGGTCGCTGCGGGCGGGTTGCCTCCGGAATCTGCATCCGCCTCTACTCGGAGGACAATTTCGGCGCCCGGGCCGCCTTTACGGAGCCTGAGATCCAGCGTACCAACCTGGCGGCCGTCATCCTGCAGATGAAGGTGCTGGGGTTCGGCGCCATCGAATCCTTCCCGTTTCTGGACCCGCCCGACACCAGACTGGTGGCGGACGGCTACCGCACCCTGGAGGAGCTGGCCGCCATCGATGGGCTCGGAGAGCCCACCCCGCTTGGCCGCCAGCTCGTCAGGCTCCCGGTGGACCCGCGCATCGGATGCATGCTGCTCGCCGCGGCGGATCACCATTGCCTGAGCGAAATGCTGATCATCGCTGCCGCGCTGAGCGTCCAGGACCCGCGGGAGCGGCCGCTCGACCGGCAGCAGGCGGCGGACGAGATCCACGCCACTTTCAATCACCCGGACTCGGACTTCCTGACCTTCCTAAATCTCTGGCGCTTCGTCGAGAAGGAGCGCAAGGCGCTCTCCAGGAATCAGTTCCGGAAGCTGTGCCAGGGTCACTTTCTGTCCTGGAACCGGGTTCAGGAGTGGCGCGACATCCACACGCAGCTTCACGAGCAAATGGCGGAGATGGCCATTCCCAATCAGTCCCGCCGGGAGCGGAAACCATCCTCCCCCCTCGGCCGGTGGGAGAGGGGGGCTGAGGGCGAAGCCCCCGGCACCTACGAAGAGATCCACCGTGCCTTGCTCACGGGGCTCCTCTCCAACGTCGGCTTTCGAGACGAGCGGGAGTACCAGGGGGCGCGTAACAGCCGATTCGTGATCCACCCCAGCTCCGGGCTCTTCAAGGAGACGCCCAAATGGATCGTGGCCGCGGAGCGTATCGAGACCACCCGTCACTACGGCCGTATCGTGGCGCGGGTCCAGCCGGGCTGGATCGAGTCTGCCGGCGCCCATCTCTTGCAGCGCTCATACTCGGAGCCCCACTGGCAGTCCGAGCCCGGGCAGGTGGCGGCCTACGAGCGCATCACCCTGTTCGGCGTCACCCTGGTCCCCAAACGGCGGGTCAACTACGGTCCCATCAACCCCGCCGAGGCCCGGGAGATCTTCATCCGGTTCGGCCTCGCCGAGGGGGATTTCGATACCCGGGCCCCGTTCTGGCGCCATAACCGGGAGCTGATCGAATACGTCCAGCACCTGGAGGCCAAGTCACGACGGCGCGACATCCTGGTGGACGAGGAGGCCGTCTATGCCTTCTACGCCCAGCGCGTCCCTGAGGGCATCTACTCCAAGGCCCAGCTCGAGCAATGGCTGCGCACCGCCTCCGGCAAGGACCCCAAGGTCCTGCACATGCGCATGTCGGACGTCATGCGCCACGAGGCCGCGGCGGTTACTGCCGAGGCCTTCCCCGACAGCCTTCAGTTCGGGGCCACCGCCTTACCGTTGGAATACCACTTCGATCCAGGTCATGCGTCGGACGGAATCACATTGGTGGTTCCTCTGCCGCTGATCAACCAGGTGTCTGCGGAGCGACTGGAGTGGCTGGTCCCAGGCCTCCTGGAGGAGCGGATCGTCGCGTTGCTGCGGGGCCTGCCCAAGGCCATCCGTAAGTCCCTGGTTCCAATCCCGGACACGGCCGCCCGCATCGCGGCCCGTCTCATCCCCTCCGACCGTCCCCTGGTTCAGGCCTTGGGTGAGTCCATCAAGGAGCTGGCCGGCGTACAGGTGCCGGAGGATGCGTGGGACCCAGTCGCCGTCCCGGGGCATCTGCGCATGAAGGTGCGACTGGTAGATGACAAGGGGCAGGCGATCGCGGAGGGGGCGGATCCGGTCCGGCTCAAGCGCGAGCATGGTGGCGAGGGCCGTGAGAGCTTTGCGCGGATCCCGGCGAGCGACCTGGAGCGGGACGGTATCACCCGCTGGGACTTCGGCGAACTGCCGGAGCAGCTGGATCTGACCCGCGGCGGCATCCGGTTGCGGGGCTTCCCAGCCCTTTTGGATGCGGGTGATTCGGTCTCCATCCGGGTACTGGATTCGTCCGAGGGGGCGACACTGGCCATGCGGGCGGGGCTGCGCCGGCTCCTCATGCTGAACCTGGGGGCGGACCTTAAGTTTCTGCGAAAGAACCTGCCGGGTCTCGACCGGATGCGGCTCCAGTACGCCAAGGCGCCCCGCCCACGCCCCCCATCTGGCGAGGGTCGACGGTCGAGTCCCGACCTGGCTGACGAGCTGGTTGCCCTGATCCTGGACTTGACTTTCTCGGAGGGCCTGCCGCCGGTGCGCGATCAGGCGGCCTTCGATCGGCGGCTCGCCGAGCGACGGGGCCGGCTGATCGCCACCGCCCAAGAGGTCTGCGGACTGGTGGAGCGCATCCTCGAGGCCTACCAATCCCTGCGGGTACGACTGGCCTCCATCACCCAGGTCAACTGGATGGTGACCGTTAACGACATCCACGCCCAGATCGACCGGCTGGTATTCCGTGGCTTTCTCCAAGAGATTCCGTTCATGCAGTTGAAGGAGTATCCCCGCTACCTCAAGGCCGCGGACCAGCGTGCGCAAAAGCTCCTGCATGCCGCCGCCCGAGACCAGCAACGCATGGTCGAGATGGCCGAGATCGAGGGGCGCTGGCGCACGCGCAAGGCAGCGGCTGAGGCGGAGGGCCGTCGGGACCCCCGCCTAGATGAGATACGCTGGATGCTCGAGGAGCTGCGTATCTCGCTCTTCGCCCAGCAACTGGGCACCGCCTATCCAATTTCGGTCAAGCGTGTCGCGGCCCGCTGGCGGGAGCTGGGACTGTAGGGGGCAAGCGCCACGAGGTTGCGGCTGGTCTCAGCGCCGGGACAACAGGATCAGACGATCCCCCCGTTGGAGGCGCACGCTGAAAAGTCCACCGGATTGACGCAGGCGCAGTGCCATGTCGCGCAGCCCGCGGACCCGCTCGCCGTTGACCATGAGGATGCGGTCACCCTCGCGCAGGCCGGCACCCCAAGCCGGGCTGTCCTGGGCCACGGTGCCGACTTCGACCGCGCCGTCCCCCGCCTCTCCCTCGCCGAACAGGGCGCCTTTCAGGCCCGATGACAGCTGTTCCCCGGGCATGAAATCCCGGTATGGATCGGCGATCTGGCCTTGTAGGGCGAGGGGTCGCCCAGCACGCCGGACATCCAGGGTCACCCGGGCGCCCACCGGTAACAGGCCAAAGCGGTTGCGGATATCGGAGGCCCCGGTGATTGGCCGTCCGTCCAGCGCTAGGATGACATCCCCCTCGCGCAGGCCGGACTCGGCTGCGGCCGAGTCCGGCTCCACGTTGGTGACCACCGCGCCGAGGCGGCGCTCGATCCCCAGAGCCGTCGCCAGATCTGGCGTCAGATCCTGCACCGCCACCCCAAACTGACCGCGCCGCACGGCGCCGTATGTGAGGATCTGATCCATGATAGCGCGCGCCATGTTGATGGGGATGGCGAAGCCAATTCCGATGTTCCCGCCCCCGGGGGCCAAGATGGCGGTGTTGATCCCGACCAACTCGCCGTTCAGGTTGACCAGGGGGCCCCCGGAGTTCCCGGGATTGATGGAGGCGTCGGTCTGGATAAAGCTCTCGTACCCCTCGATCCCAAGCCCGGAGCGTCCAAGCCCGCTCACGATGCCGGAGGTCACGGTCTGCTTGAGACCGAAGGGGTTGCCGATGGCGACCACGAAGTCCCCGACTCGAAGACCGTCTGAATCCGCGAGAGGGACGGCCCGCAGAGGGGTATCCCGGAGGGCCCCGTCGGTCGGTAGCTGAAGCACGGCGACGTCGGTCTCGGGGTCGGCCCCTAGGAGCTCAGCCTCTAGGGTCTGTCCGTCGTGCAGGGTGACGCGGATGGCGTCGGCCTTGGCGATCACGTGATCGTTGGTGAGCACGATGCCCCGCTCGGCGTCGACGATGATTCCGGACCCGAGGCTGCTCGACTCGCGCTGCTCGCGCTTGGGGACGTCGAAGAAGCGGCGAAAGAAGGGGTCGCGCAGCAATGGATGGTCTGCGGCCTCGATGCGCGTCACGGTGGAGACGTTGACCACGGCCGGCATGGTGCGCTCCAACATCGGGGCCAAGGTCGGCAGGGGCTGGCCGTCCACCGCGGGGGGCAGGGCGGCGAGGCCGGGATTGAGCCAGGCCGCGAGCAAGGCGGCGGCGAATCCATGGCGGCGGGAAACCGGGAAATGGAACAGTTCAGCTCTACGCATGAACGCAATGTGATGGCGGTTGACGAAACAGGCAATCTTGGGGGTGCCTTCCGGTCCTGTCCGCGGGCCCGGATTGGCGCGCGACCGCTTGATCATTCAGCCCTGCGGCTTGGGTTCGGCCCGTGGGGGATAGAGTGGGCCGGGGAAAGGCGTTACGTTGGAGCCGTTCCCGGTCTCAAGGACCCGGGCCGGTCCCTCCTTCTCCACTTGGTCTACCCGGATGACAGAGTGGATCGGGATGAGGGTGCGCTCCACGCCCTTGAACTCGGACTTGAGCCGCTCCACCGCTGGGTCCACCAAGACCGCGCTGGTCTCCTCGAACAGCAGACCCCCGACCTCGATGAATCCGTACAGGTCTGTTTGGTTGACACGCTCGGCGTAGATCTCGTAGACCTTGCCCTGGTTGTGAAAGGTGATGCGGAAGACGCGCATGGCTGATGACGACCTTGGGTGGGATACCCAAAGTCTAACCCCTTTGAGGGCGAGGGCGGAGGTTCGGAGAGACGGTGCGGACTGGATTGGCGGCGGGCGGCGGGCGAGGCCACTGCCTCATCCAAACCCTGCGTCAGAGCCGATGATCCATGGCGATCCGTGGGTCACCGGAGCTGGTGGGAGGGGCGGGGCTCAGAGCGGTCTTGCCGGGATCCTGATTCGTGGTCCGTGCGGCGGATGAGAAGCGAGCCTGGGGATCGAATGTATACCAGGCGGAACAGATCAGTGCGGCGGCGAGCCAGAGTGCGTGCTTGGGTCTCATGTTCGAGCTCAGGGAATCGGATTCCGGGCGGTTATGTTCGAAATCTCAGTGGCGGGTGAGGCACACATGTCAACGGGACCAATTCCTAGCGGGGTCCAGGGCCTCTCAGTTTAGGCTATGGGATCCAAGTGCGCGCGCCACTCGTCGTCGCCTTAGGGCGTTCGCTTACACCAGCGGAATCAAGCATAGACGAGAATTGTTCCCAACAAATGACGACTGTCGTCGAATGGTCTGTAATCAGTGACCGGCGGCGCGATCGGGGTCTCTGCGACGCTGCCTCCGGACAGCCGCGCAGCTCCGTCAACGCCGCTGCAACACCCCCTGAGAGTTCGCATGTTGACGTGTTCCCACCCCATCTTCCGCCGCCCCGCGCCGCGGGCCCTCATCCGAGTGCTCGGGTTGACGTGGATCCTGATGATTGCCGGGGGCTGTGCGGTCGGCGATGGGCAATCGACCAGCGGCGCCGTGATCAGCATCGACAGGCCCGTGCGGATCCCGCCCAACAGCGCCCACGCCAGCTTTCAGGGCGGTCGCCAAGTGGCGGGCACCAGCAAGCTCGACCCCTACTGCGAGATGGAGATCAAAACGGTGTCTACCGAACCCCAGCGGGTTCAGCCCGGCCGATATCGGGTGTCTGGTGAGCGTTACACCCTGCTTAACGACCCGACGACACGCCTGCCCGCGCTGATTTTTGGCTTCAGTTGCTCCGATGCGGTTTACCAAGAATCGCTGTGGCTTCTACACGGACAGTCCGGCAACCTGCATTCTCTACGGTGTATCCGTCCCCTGTTCCACTGCATCATGGCGCCGCCCTTGACCCTGGGCGAGGCGGAGGGCGTGACGGGGTCAGCATTCGCACTGCGCCCGCCCGAGGCTGAGGGGAGCGCCCAACCTAGGCACTGATCCCGCCGTCCTGAGTGCCAAATCGAATGGTTGAGGGCAAGCACCCAGAAGAGGTCGCGGCCTGTCAGCGCGCCCCGGCGCAGTCCCCGTTGCGGCAGTAGACCCGGATCTGCCGTCCGTCGCGGCAGGTGACCAAGTGCCGTTCCCAGTCTTGGCCGTCGGCCTCCAGTTCGGCCCCCGAGTCTGAAAGGACGCAGCCGCGGCTCTGGGCGTAGTCTTCTGCGTAATAGGCCCAGGTTCCCACCCGGGGGAGGGCGGTCGGCGGCTGCGACGGGGTCGGCTCGGGGAAGACGTCTCGATCGTGGAGGTCATCGGGGCTGAGCACCCGTGCGGATGCGGCCGCGTCCCAGTTCGCCAGCAGTCTGGACAGGGCGTGGCTGAGATTGTCGCCGTAGCGGTCGGTGGTGTCGGCCATCCATTCGGCCTCGCTCCCTGGCTCCTCGACCTCCTCGGCGCGCAACAGCACCCGAACGCCGCCAGACTCCTCCTCGAATCGGGCAAAGACCCGGATCACGCGCATCGGCGCCGAATCATCGTCGCCACTCGGGTCCTCCAAGGTCTGCTCGAACGCGGCTGCCGCAGGTGTGACCGAGAGCAGACGCCAACCTTTGTCCATGGCGGAGCTCACCGCGAGATCTCGTGCCTGGTTGAGGGTGGCACCGAAGAGGAGCACGCTGGGTTCCTGCAGGGACATGGCCAAAGAGGTGGCCAGCATCAAACAGGCGCCGGCACCGTTACGCAATCATTGCCGGTGGCGGTGGGGGCTAGGGTCGGTGAATCCTCGCCGCACCCCTCGGGTCTCATTGCAGTCCGCGACAGACCCCGTTCTGGCATTTCAGCAGGTAGCTGTCCGAGCCCACGCAGGGCACCTTCAGGATCTCGCCGTCGGATCGGGTCTCGATCAACGTCGACCCCTGATCCGTGAGGTTGCAGCCGCGCAGCCGGGCATACTGCTCGGCGTAATAGGCCCAGGTGCCGGTGCCGCCGGCCTGGTTGAGGGTCAGCATATTTTCGCTGGGTGGAACCGACTCGACCGGCACCGGGGGCAGAATGGCGGGCACTGGGCGGCTGCTCACCCTGCTGCTTCCTTCCACGACCGGGGCTGGTGCGCGTGTTGAACGGCGTTCTGGGACCGCGGGCGCGGGTGTCGAGCGGCTTTCTGGAACCGCGGGTGCGGGTGGCGGCGGGGCGGGTGTCGCGGCGACTCGCGGCTCGGGTGCGGGCTGGGGCAACGTCGGTTGAGACGAAGGTGCCGGGGTCGGTACAGCGGTGCTGCTGCCCGTCCTCTGCTTGGCCGCGGTCTCTTCCTCCAGCGTCTGGGCCCAGGCCTGAACCAAGGGGTTGTCGCTGCCAGCACCCGCCGCCGTGCTGGCGATCTCGGCTTCCGAATGGCTCGACTCCGGCGGGATGGCATTGGCCACTCGTTGGCGGTTTGCCGTCCAGTTTGCCCGAAGGGACTCGAGTGACTGGGTCAGGGCGTCGCGGTAATTTTCGGTGTAGTCGACGCGCATGGGCGCCTTTTCGCCTGGGGGCTGCGTCACCAATTCGGCACCCAGCGCCACGACCACGCCGCCGGACTGCTCGACGAAGGCAGAGGTGACCTCGACCACTGGGGGGATTGTGCTGCTCGCCGCGCCAATGGCCAGGGCCGTGGGCGAGGCGGGGTCGATGGGGCGTTGCATCACGAGCTGGTCATCGGTCGACCGAACGATGGTCCAGCCCTTGCTCCGGGCCGCACCCATGGCGAGCCCCTTGACATCCGAGCGCACGGCCCCCGGGATCAGCAGCTGTGGCCGGTTGCCGATGTCCCAGTCCGGCGCTGAAGGGGTCCCGGCGCAGCCACCCAATAACCCCACGCTGAGCGCGATCAAGCCGACAGTCGCGAACGAACGCAGATTCACCCAAAACACCTCTGTAAGCTGAACCTGGAAATGGCGTGCGTTTGCCCTAGGGCACGCCCAAGATAAAGCCCGCAATCCTAGCACAGTGCAGGTCTTGCCGGCGTCGCCGGCTTCGGCCTCGGGGCATCGGATGCGACTCGCTCGAGTCGGCGGAGTGATAGCATTGAACGCCTTTAACGCGACCCAAGAGAGCCTCCCACATGGCGTACCAGAAGATCCAAGTCCCTGCCGACGGCGAAAAGATTGAGGTCAACGCGGACATGTCACTGTCCGTGCCGGATAACCCGATCATCCCTTACATCGAAGGGGATGGAATCGGTGTCGATATCTCCCCGGTCATGATCAAGGTAACGGACGCGGCCGTGCAGAAGGCCTACGGCGGGCGGCGGCGCATCCGTTGGATGGAGATCTATGCAGGTGAGAAGTCCACGCGTGCCTATGGGGAGGACGTCTGGCTGCCGGAGGAGACCCTGGCGGCGGTCAAGGAGTTCGTCGTCTCCATCAAGGGCCCGCTGACCACGCCGGTGGGCGGGGGTATCCGCTCGCTCAACGTGACCCTGCGCCAGGAGCTCGACCTTTATGTCTGTCTGCGCCCGGTGCGTTATTTCAGGGGTACCCCAAGTCCGCTGAAGGAGCCCGAGCATACCGACATGGTGATCTTCCGCGAGAATTCGGAGGACATTTACGCCGGCGTGGAATGGCAGGCGGGGACCCCCGAGGTCAAGAAGGTCCTGGACTTCCTCATCGGCGAGATGGGCGTCACCAAGATCCGGTTTCCGGAGACCTCGGGAATCGGGATCAAGCCGGTCTCCCGGGAGGGCACCGAGCGGCTGGTGCGCAAGGCCATCCAATATGCCATCGACAACGACCGCCCCTCGGTGACCCTGGTGCACAAGGGCAACATCATGAAATTCACGGAGGGCGCCTTCAAACAGTGGGGCTACGAGCTCGCCAAGGCCGAATTTGGTGCCGCAGAGCTGGACGGCGGTCCCTGGTGCCACTTCAAGAACCCCAGGACCGGGCGCGACATCGTGATCAAGGATGTGATCGCCGACGCCTTCCTGCAGCAGATCCTGCTGCGTCCCAAGGACTACGCCGTCATCGCCACACTCAATCTCAACGGCGACTACATCTCCGACGCGCTGGCGGCCCAGGTTGGCGGTATCGGCATGGCGCCGGGGGCCAATCTCTCGGACTCGGTGGCCATGTTCGAGGCGACTCACGGCACCGCGCCCAAATATGCCGGCAAGGACCAAGTCAACCCCAGCTCGCTCATCCTCTCAGCGGAGATGATGCTGCGTCACCTGGGGTGGACCGAGGCGGCCGATCTGGTCATCAAGGGGGTCGAGGGCGCCATTGCCGCCAAGACAGTTACCTATGACCTGGAACGTCTCATGGAGGGCGCCACCAAGGTCAGTTGCTCGGGCTTCGGCGAGGCGTTGATCGCCAAGATGTGAATGGCGCCACACGGGCACCTTTACGAGCGACGGTTCTGATGGGGCCTTGAGCGCCACCGGGCCTGCCGGCTCGGCCGGCCGGCCCGGTGCATTCGGACGCCGCGATATCAGTATCGAAAGGCTCAGCTGACGCGATGGACCTGTGCTGCGTGCAGTCCCTTCGGACCCTGGTTGACCTCGAACTCGACCTTTTGCCCCTCCCGAAGGGTCTTGTAGCCATCCATGTCAATCGCCGAGAAGTGGACAAAGACGTCCTCCTCACGACCGTCGGGTTTGACGAACCCGTAACCCTTGGCGTTATTGAACCATTTGACGATACCGGTGATCATTTTTGGGGTACTCCTCCGGGGGTCCCGAGGCTCGCT
Source organism: uncultured Gammaproteobacteria bacterium (assembly GCA_963698355.1). Classification (GTDB taxonomy): domain Bacteria; phylum Pseudomonadota; class Gammaproteobacteria; order Chromatiales; family Chromatiaceae; genus Thiodictyon. Next base: position 229,160 of record CAVOQO010000078.1, read on the forward strand.
CGGTGGTAGTCTCTTGTAGTTGCATGGCGCCCTGCCTTGAAACCGGCGGGGTGCGCCATACGTCGCTAGTATAGTGACCTGATTTGCATGGTCAAATCCGACCCCTGAATGAAGCTTCCTGACGGCCGCCGCAGATGCCATCGGGCGCGCCGCGGGTCTCACCGCCGCTGAACTCGCACATCGGAGTGGCGCTCCCGTCCCCATGATGATCCCGCTTGCGGGCTCGGGGGGCGACGGGCGCCATCGCGGCCTTCGGAAATTTGTCTAGAATCCCGAACCATGAGCGACGATATCCCGAGCGAGGAACGCGAATCCGGGCTCACCGTTCAGGAGGCGCGGCCCAAGCTGCGCCGGCCCCCGTTATTTAAGGTCCTGTTGCTCAACGACGACTACACGCCGATGGAGTTCGTCGTACAGGTCCTGGAGACTTTTTTCGGCATGGGTCGAGAAAAGGCCACCCAGATCATGCTGCACGTGCATACCCGGGGGGTTGGTGTCTGCGGGGTCTACACGCGCGACGTCGCCGAGACTAAGGTCGTGCAGGTCAACGAGTATTCCCGAACCCATCAGCATCCGCTGATGTGCACCATGGAAGAGGCGTGATGGCGCCCCGATGTCCCGGGGAGCCGGTGAGCGGCACCAGACCGTGCGACAACCGAGTGTGAAGGTTCCCTAAAATCCGCTGGACCAGTCCGATGCTCAGTAAAGAACTCGAGTTCACATTGAACCGCGCCTTCAAAGAGGCTCGGGATAAGCACCACGAGTACATGACGGTGGAGCACATGCTGCTGTCGCTGCTCGATAATCCGGCGGCGGCCAAGGTTTTGCGGGCGTGCGGCGCCGATCCCGAGCGGCTGCGCCGGGAGATCACCGCCTTTATCGACGAGACGACCCCGCTCATCCCGCCCAACGAAGATCGCGAGACCCAGCCGACCCTGGGCTTCCAGCGCGTGCTCCAGCGGGCCGTCTTCCATGTCCAGTCTGCGGGCAAGAAGGAGGTGACCGGCGCCAATGTGCTGGTGGCCCTGTTCAGTGAGCAGGACTCCCAAGCGGTCTACTTACTCAATCAGCAGGACATCACCCGTCTCGACGTGGTCAATTACATCTCCCACGGGATCTCCAAGGTCCCCGGAGAGAACCCGGAGGACGAGATCCATGGCGAGGGAGAGGAGCCGCGCGGCGAGGAGAAGGAGGGTGGCAGCCCCCTGGAGAGCTTCGCGACCAATCTCAACGAGATGGCCCGCCAGGGTCGCATCGACCCCCTGATCGGGCGCGCGGCGGAGGTGGAGCGGACCATCCAGATCCTCTGCCGGAGGCGCAAGAACAACCCCCTATTCGTGGGCGAGGCCGGCGTAGGCAAGACCGCCATTGCCGAGGGGCTGGCCAAGATGATCGTGGACGGGCAGGTGCCGGAGATCCTGAATGACGCGGTGATCTATGCCCTCGACCTGGGCGGGCTGGTGGCCGGGACCAAATACCGGGGTGACTTCGAGAAGCGGCTCAAGGCCGTGCTGGCCCAGCTCAAGCGACAACCCCGCGCGGTCCTGTTCATCGACGAGATTCACACCATCATCGGCGCCGGCTCTGCCTCCGGAGGGGTGATGGACGCCTCCAATCTAATCAAGCCGGTGCTGGCCTCTGGGGAGTTGCGCTGCATCGGCTCCACGACCTATCAGGAATACCGCGGAATCTTCGAGAAGGATCGGGCATTGGCGCGTCGATTCCAGAAGATCGACATCGAGGAGCCGAGCGTCGAGGAGACCTTCGAGATCCTGAAAGGTCTCAAGTCCCGCTTCGAATCCCATCATCAGGTGACCTACACCAACCCGGCCCTGCGTGCCGCGGCCGAGCTCTCCGACCGTTACATCAACGACCGCCACCTCCCGGACAAGGCCATCGACGTGATCGACGAGGCCGGCGCCAACGTCCAGCTCATGAGTCCGGGCAAGCGCAAGAAGCGGATCGACGTGGGCGACGTGGAGGCGATCGTCGCCAAGATCGCGCGCATCCCGCCCAAGAAGGTCTCGGTGTCTGACACCGAGTCGTTACGCAACCTGGATCGCGATCTGAAGATGGTGGTCTACGGTCAGGATGGCGCCATCGATGCGCTGACCTCGGCCATCCGCATGAATCGCTCCGGCCTTGGGCACGAGGAGAAGCCGATCGGCTCCTTCCTGTTTACCGGCCCCACCGGCGTGGGCAAGACCGAGGTCACCCGCCAGCTCGCCCGCATCCTCGGGATGGAGCTGATCCGCTTCGACATGTCCGAGTACATGGAGCGGCATACGGTGTCACGCCTCATCGGCGCGCCGCCTGGGTACGTGGGATTCGACCAAGGCGGGCTGCTCACCGAGGAGATCAACAAGCATCCCCATGCGGTGCTGCTCATGGACGAGATCGAGAAGGCCCATCCCGACGTCTTCAATCTGCTGTTGCAGGTCATGGACCACGGGACCCTGACGGACAACAACGGGCGCAAGGCGGACTTCCGCAGCGTGGTGCTGGTGATGACGACCAACGCGGGAGCGGAGGAGACCGCGCGGCGCTCCATCGGGTTCTCGGAGCAGGACCATTCGACGGACGGTCTCGAGGCCCTCAAACGCTATTTCACGCCTGAGTTCAGGAACCGGCTGGACGCGGTCGTTCAGTTCGCGCCGCTGGGAACCGAGACCATCAAGAGCGTGGTGGACAAGTTCGTGTTCGAGCTGGAGCAGCAGCTCGCGGATAAGAAGGTAGCCCTGTCGGTGGACGAGGATGCCCGTGCCTGGATCGCCCGAGAGGGCTACGACCCCAAGATGGGTGCCCGTCCCATGGCCCGGGTGATCCAGAACCACATCAAGAAGCCTCTGGCCAACGAGCTGCTTTTTGGGGAGCTGGCGGGGGGTGGATCGGTGCGGGTCTATGTGGAGGGCGATTCGCTCGGATTCGCGATCGATGGGGCCAAAAAGCCCAACTGATCCGCATCTTCCCGGACGGCACATCCAGACGCCCGCCGCGTGCGGGCGTCCTCATTCAAGGGGCGGCTGGGGATTAGCGGGCGCGGTAGACGATCCGGCCTTTGGTCAGATCGTAGGGGGTGAGCTCGACGGTCACCTTGTCTCCGGTCAGGATGCGGATGTAATGCTTGCGCATCTTGCCGGAGATATGGGCAGTGACCGTGTGTCCGTTCTCCAACTGGACGCGGAACACCGTATTGGGAAGGGTCTCCGTGACTGTCCCTTCCATTTGAATGACATCGTCTTTAGACATGGCTCATGTGTACCGCGAAAGCAGCTCCGTCTCCAAAACGGCGGGAGTATAGCACAGCGGCTTTGGCTGAGCCGGGGCCTCTGGCGGGCACACACCGTCTGCCCGGACCTCGCTGCTTGTCCAGTCTCCCGGTGTTCAGACGACGACGGCCTCTCCCCGATCGAAACGCCGCCAACTGCGTCCGTCCCAGGCCTCGATGGGGCGAAAGCGCTCCTTGTAGGCCATCTTGCGCGACTCGCTGATCCAATAGCCCAGGTAGAGATGGGGCAGGCCGAGGCGGCGGGCGGTCTCGATCTGAGCCAGGACCGCGAAGGTGCCGGGCGCGCGATCCGACAGCTCGGGCTCAAAGAAGGTGTAGACGGCGGATAACCCACGGGTCAGGAGATCGGTGACCGCCACCCCCGCCAGCCGTTCTCCGAGACGGATCTCCAGAAACCGGGTCTCTCCGCCCCAGGGCTCCACGAGGAAGCGCCGGTAACTTTCCGCACTCCGGTCGTCCGCCATGCTGCCATCGGGATGGCGGTAGGCCAGATAGCGCAGATAGAGGTCGAAGTGGGCCGCTTCGAAGGTGGCCGGCGTGTCCACGAGGTGCAGATCCGAGGCGTTGCGCGACCAGTTGCGCCGCTGGGATCGGTCGGGCCGAAAGTCGGCGATTGGAATGCGCACGGGGACACAGCGGGCGCAGCCGCGGCACGCCGGCCGATAGACATGGGCGCCGCTTCGACGAAAGCCCTGGTTCACGAGGGACTGGTACGTGGCCACATCCATGCGGGCCAGCGGGTCCACGAAGATGGTGCGGGCCTTTAACCCCTCCAGATAGGAGCAGGGGTGGTCGGCGGTGAGATACAACGCCAGCTGACGCTCTTTGTTCCCCTCGGTCCCTGGTCTCATAGCCGTGCATCCGCGGTCCTTGGATCGGCCCGCGGGTCGTGCTCTCCGGGGAAATGGACGCGGCCGTCGTCCCAGGTACCCTTCCGACCCGGCCGGGGGCAGAACTGGTGCAGCAGGGCGGTGAAGCGCGAGCGCCGCAGCTCTTCGGCCCCCAGACTCAGAAGGTGCTCGGTGCGCATCTGGCAGTCGATCAGGCCGAAGCCCCACTCCGCGAGGCGCCGGCACAGATGGACCAGTGCGACCTTTGATGCGTCGTCGGCGCGGCTGAACATGGACTCGCCGTAGAAGACCCCTCCGATCGACACCCCGTAGAGTCCACCTGCCAGGGCCCCGTCTTTCCAGACCTCCACCGAGTGGGCGAGACCCAGGCGGTGCATGGCCTCATAGGCGGAGAGCATTTCCGGGACGATCCAGGTGCCGCCCTCAGCGTCCCGGGGGGCGGAGCAGGACCTGATGACTGACTCGAAGGCCCGATCCATGGTGACCCCCAGGGTTCGCCGGCGCAGCCGCTTGCGCAGGCTGCGCGAGACGTGGATGCGCTCGGGAAAGAGCACGGTGCGCGGGTCGGGAGACCACCAGAGGATGGGGTCCCCGGCGCTGTACCAGGGAAAAATGCCGCGGCGATAGGCGCTGGTCAGCCGCTCGGGGCACAGGTCGCCGCCCGCGGCGAGTAGCCCGTTGGGTTGTCGCAGGGCGTGGCGCACGTCGGGAAAGTCGCTCGGGTCCTGGGTTGCAAGCAGAGGGATCATGCACTCAGGTCCACGCTCAGGCCTGGAGTGTGCGGCGGATTACGATAGGGACTGTGCCCATGCATCTCCTCCAGATACGCCCCCATCCCCCGGGTTTCCTGTGCCAGGAAGCCCCCGATGGCCGAGCGAAACCGTGGATCGGCGATCCAGTGGGCGGACCAGGTGGGGGTCGGCAGGAATCCCCGGCTGACCTTGTGTTCTCCCTGGGCGCCGGGCTCGAACCGGCTCAGCCCGCGCTCGATGCAGTAGTCGAGCCCCTGATAGTAGCAAGCCTCGAAGTGGAGGCTATGGAAGTCCCGGAAACAGCCCCAGTGGCGCCCGTAAAGCGAATGTTCGCCCACAAGGTCGAAGGCGGCGGCCACGATGTCACGCCCCTGGTAGGCGAGCACCAAGAGGAGCTGCCGGCCCATCGTCTCTCCGATCTCCTGAAAGAAGGGTAGGGAGAGGGTGGGAATGCCGCCGCGCTTGTCGAAGGTGTCTTCGTAGAGTCGGTGGAAGGTGACCCACTCGGCTTCCGTCGCCTCGTATCCGGGAACCAGCCGGATACGGATACCCGCCTCCTGAACCCGCCTGCGCTCCCGCTTGACCTTTTTTCGTTTCTCCGCGGTGAAGGTGCTCAGGAAGTCGTCGAAGGACGCATAGCCCGGGTTGCTCCAATGGAACTGGCAGCCAACGCGGCGCATCAGCCCCTGCTCCTCCAGCAGATCCGTTTCGCTGTCGGTGGTGAAGAGCCAATGCAGCGACGACACCCCCATCCGCTCCGCGGTGCGGACCGCCCCCTGGATCAGGGCGCTCGCGTAGTCCCGATTCTTGGGGCTGCTTCCGGTGAGCAGGCGTGGTCCGGTGGCCGGGGTGTATGGGGACGCTACGACCAGCTTGGGATAGTAGGCGAGCCCCTTGCGGCGGTAGGCATCGGCCCAGGACCAGTCGAACACCAGCTCGCCGTACGAATTGAACTTGAGGTAGCAGGGGGAAGCCGCGACCAAGCGACCTTCCCGGTCCCGCAAGGCCAGGTGGCGGGGGATCCAGCCCAGGGACTCGCCCACGCAGCCGTGACGCTCCATGGCGGCGAGGAACTCGTGGCGCAGGAAGGGGGCGTCCGGGTCGACCAGGCGGTTCCAGTCGGCCGCCGGGACCGCGGCGATGGCGTCGTGGGTGGTGAAGCTGTACATGGGTCTCGGCGCTCGTGCGTGCGACCCGTTCGGAGATGTGGGCGAACCGCCCGGAGCAAAGACACGCGCTCCTTCCAGTTCTGCCGACCTGCCGGCGCGGGCCCAGGCGGGGCCCGCACCCGCCCGGACCATCAGGACTGAGCGGCCAGGGCGTCCAGGTACTTCTCCGCGTCCAGGGCGGCCATGCAGCCGGTTCCGGCGGAGGTGATGGCCTGGCGGTAGACGTGATCCATGACGTCCCCGGCGGCGAAGACCCCCGCCACAGAGGTCGCCGTCGCGTTCCCGTCGGAGCCGCTGTGAACCTTGATATAGCCCCCGGCCATCTCGAGCTGTCCCTCGAAGATCTGGGTGTTGGGCTGATGGCCGATGGCGATGAAGACGCCGTGCAGCTCCAGATCCCGGGTCGACCCGTCCTGGGTACTCTTGATGCGGATCCCGGTGACCCCCGTGGCGTCTCCCAGCACCTCGTCGAGGTTGCTGTTCCAGGCGATGCGCACGTTTCCGTGCTCGGCCTTTTCCAACAGATGTTTCTGGAGGATCTTCTCGGCGCGCAGGGCATCGCGGCGGTGGACCAGGGTCACTTCGGCGGCGATGTTGGAAAGATAGAGGGCCTCCTCTACCGCCGTGTTGCCGCCGCCGATGACGGCCACCTTCTGCCCCCGATAGAAAAAGCCGTCACAGGTTGCGCAGGCGGAGACCCCGCGGCCGCGGAACTCCTGTTCGGATGGAAGGCCCAGATAGCGCGCACTGGCGCCGGTGGTGATGATCAGGGCATCGCAGGTGTAGACGGCGGAGTCACCGGTGAGGCGGAAGGGGCGCTGGGCGAGATCCACCTGGTTGATGTGATCGAAGATGATCTCGGTCTCGAAGCGCTCGGCGTGGCGCCGCATCCGGTCCATCAGGTCCGGACCCTGGACGCCGTCGGCGTCGCCGATCCAATTGTCCACGTCGGTGGTGGTCATGAGCTGACCGCCCTGTTCCAGCCCCGTCACCAGGACCGGGCTCAGATTGGCACGGGCGGCGTAGACGGCGGCCGTGTAGCCGGCCGGACCCGATCCCAGGATCAGGAGTCGGCAATGCTTGGTGTCACTCAATGTCAGATCTCCTAGAGTCTGGACGCTCAGGGCCCTGCCGACCGACGTGTCCGGGGGGCCGCAAGTCAGTTCACGGTGCGGCGAATTTAAGGGTTTGCCGCTACGCCGTAAAGCGACGGCGAAGACTGCCCGATGCGAGCCGTCAATCCCGCAACAGGGCGGTGAGGTGAGCGCGCAATGCCGGGCGAGCCCGAGTCCCGAACGGCGGTGGCCTCCATCCGCTCGGTGAGCCGCTGGTCGTGCCCGTTGAACTTGAGCTGTCACGGACATCAGCCACTGTTTACCGGCTCTCGGTGTTGGAGTTGGAGCCGTCGGCGATGAGCGCCACCCGCAGCATCAAGTCCGCGTCGAGCTCCGCCATGGATTTCTGCACCGTCTCCATCTCTGCCAGGGCTTGAGCCAGGGGTGAGCGCCCCGGGTGCCAGCCGCTCCGGTCAAGCCAACCGATGGCGATGCGCGCGGGCAGTGGGAAGGGGAACGGTGCCTCGCCGCGCAGATTCGCCAGCATGAGGCGCACCCGCGCCTTCTGGGTCGCGGCGCGCGCGCCCGGGTCCCGATCGAGACCGCAGAAGCGGACCAGGTAGCGGCCCGATTGCTGCTCGTCGGGGCAGAGCTCCAGGTGGCAGTTGCCGGCGAGTGGGATGCGGCGTGGCTTGAGCGCAGAACCCATAGGACCACTGGCGCGTCGGTATCCGGTTTCGCGATGGATCTCCCACGTCTAACCCGTTGGGCAATGGCGGCGTTGACATCAAGCCTGTGCCGGTCTAAAAGAATCTTAAACAGAAAGTTAGGGGGAATACCGGGAGTCAGTTATGAAGAGTTGCCGGCTGCTCGTCTGGAGCCTCCTGGTTTTCTCGGTCATGCTGCAGTTGGCCGGGTGCGCCGGCTCTGGGCGCGGAGGACTCACCGGACAACGGGCGGAGGTGGTCTCCGCTGCCCTCTCTCAAGTAGGCACGCCTTATCGTTACGGCGGCATCCGGCCCGGCGACGGACTGGACTGCAGCGGTCTCACCCAATTTGCTCATCGGGTGGCCGGGGTGTCGATCCCACGTACCGCGGCGGACCAAAGGCGGCAGGCGAAGTCGGTCAAGGGCAAGGCCCTGCGTCCGGGCGACATGGTGTTTTTCCAATCGGCGTCTGGAAACCACGTGGGTCTGATGGTCGATGGGGAGCGTTTCGTCCACGCCTCGACCTCAAAGCGCAAGATCTTGATCTCCCGATTGAATACGCCCTATTGGCGAGCACATTTCGTGGGGGCTGGCACCTATCTGAGATGATCCGGCCCACCCTTGCTGACCTTCGGCTCGCCTTTTGTGGTCCCTTGTTGCAGAATGCCCCGCGGTCCCTGGCGCAGTCCCGGGGCGAATCCTGTCACCACCGTGAGACTTAGGAGCTTCAAGACATGTCCGATAAGCCAATGAGCAAGAGCCGTCGAGATGCCGTCAAGATGATGCTCGGCACTGCCGCCGCCATCCCGGTCATCAACCTGATCGGAGTGGGCAGTGCCCGCGCTGAGGTCCCGGCCAACGCGGTCGCGGCAGACGACCCCACCGCGGTCGCACTCAAGTACCATGCCGATGCCACCCAAGCGGACCGCGCTGCGGCCGCACGTCCGGGCAAGCCGCCCGAAGAGCAGCACTGCGCCAACTGCCAGTTCTTGCTCGCCGACCAGGGCGAAGGCGATTGGAAGGGTTGCAGCCTGTTCCCAGGCAAGCTGATCAACGTCAACGGCTGGTGCGCCTCCTGGACCTTGAAGGCCGGCTGATGCCGCGTCAGATCCTCTGACGACGATCCCCTCAGGGGGCAACAGCGGGGCCGCTTGGCCCCGCTTCGCGTTTCCGGAACCCTGAAGCCGATCGAGCGCGACTCCGCCTTCCGCTTGGCTTCGGTTGAGCCTTGTCATGGAACCGGCGATCGCGATCGGTGCATGGTCGCACCCAGTCGTAGCAGTAACGCCGGAACACGACAATGGCCATTGTGCAGCGGGCTTCCGCCCAACCTTTCCGTCCCTCGGCATCCCTTGACTCTGACCACCCCCGCTCGATTCCACGTGAATCCCGGCGCCGTTTGGTGTTCCTCCGCGCGATCGTGTGGGGTCTCATCGGACTCATCTACGCACCGCTCTTCGTGGGTCTGCTGTCCCTGTTCGAGCGATTGGGCGTTGGTCCTTGGGGCTATGTCCCCGCGGCGGCCGTTGCCGGGGGCGCGGGGGCGGTGCTCTACGGTGCGAGGGAAACCGGCTTGGCGGGGACCGGCATCGGCTTGGTGGTGGGTGCGGTGCTGCTGGTCGGGGCGGCGGATCAGGTGCCGGTCGTGCTCGCGGTTCTCGCCGCTGCTGCCATCGCGGCCGCGATCGGACTCAGCCCGTTCTTCCCGGCCTGTTGCGCCCGCCACGTCCCCGGCAAGGCGCTGGCGGGGGTCTTGGCCGGTGCCTTGGGCGGGGCCGTGCTCGCGATCGCGGAGCCCCTGCATCCCCGTCCTTTCCCGGTCTTCGCCGTGCTCGCCTTCCTGGTCAGCGTCAACGGGGTCCTCTACGTGGCATCTGTCCGGCGTGTTGTGGACCTGACCCGCCGACTGCGCTTGGAGGCAAGGCCCTGCAACCTGATCGAGGGGCTCGTGGTCTCCATCCTGTCTGGGCTCGCCGCCGGCAGCGTATGGGTCATGGCGGGACCCTTCTTCGGCGACCCGGGCAGTTTGGTGCGCGTAGTCGGTGAGTCCGTCTACGTGCACCTGCCCATTGCCGTGCTGGGGGGCGTCTTCGGAGGGGCCGTCGCGGGCTCCCTGCTCCAGACCTTCGGCTTCTCCTGGGTGCATGACGTCTGAGCCCCGGGGGCAGGCAGGACCTCCTGCCACCCGGATCTGAGGCTTGCGCGGGACGCCGCCCCTGTCATTCGGCGGGATTGTGTTAGCCTGACCCCTTCGCCGGCCTACCTCTCGTCGAAGGATGGGGCACAGTCGCCGGGCCCGTCACCAGACCACCAGTCCATCGATGCCCCGTAGCAAATCCAGTCGTCGCTGGCTCGACCGCCAGTTCAGCGACCCCTATGTGAAGCGTGCCCAGCAGGAGGGCTATCGATCCCGGGCGGCCTATAAGCTGTTAGAGATCCAGGAGAAAGACCGCGTTCTGGCGCCTGGAATGCGGGTTGTGGACCTGGGCGCGGCGCCGGGCAGCTGGTCCCAAATCGCGGCCCGGCTGGCGGGCCCCCAGGGACAGGTGTTCGCCCTCGATCTGCTCGACATCGAGCCGATCCCCGGGGTGACGATCATCGCAGGGGATTTCCGCGAGGACGCCGTACTTGCGGACCTGCGCTCCCGGCTCGGCGGTAACGCCCTGGACCTCGTACTCTCGGATATGGCCCCCAACATCTCAGGAACGGCAGCGGTGGATCAGCCGCGAGCCGTTTATCTGGCGGAGCTGGCCCTGGCCCTGGCCCGGGAGTGCCTGAAACCGCGTGGGGCCATGGTGGTCAAAGTTTTTCAAGGCGAAGGGTTCGATGGGATGCTGCGACAGATGCGTGAGGGCTTTGACCACGTGACGAGCCGCAAGCCGCGCGCGTCGCGCCCGCAGAGCCGAGAGCTGTATCTGGTCGCGAAGGGGTTTCGCTCGGAATCCGCCGATTGAAACACCCTCGAAGGGATTATTTCGGGCTCTACCTGGTCTTCGCGTCGATTTCGCGCAGGTTTGGCTTTTGTCCACTATCCGATAGTGCTAATTTCCGACCATTAAGCCTGGCGCCGGCGCCCCGGCACGGGATAACGAGAGGCCAGATGCCGTGAGCGATATGGCAAAAAATCTGATTCTTTGGGTGGTCATCGCCATTGTGCTGATGTCCGTCTTCAATAATTTCACGACCACCCGCACCCCCTCGCGCAGCCTGAACTACTCCGACTTCATCGAGCAGGTCAAGCAGGGACAGGTCAAGGAGGTGACCATCCAAGGTCGGACCATCGAGGGTGTCACCGCCTCCGGTCAAAGCTTCGCGACCTACAGTCCTGGCGACGATGGGCTGGTCGGCGATCTGCTCAACAACGGCGTCATCATCAAGGCGGCCCCCCCGGAGAAGCCGTCGGTCCTGATGCAGATCCTGATCAACTGGTTCCCGCTCTTCATCCTGATTGGGCTGTGGATCTTCTTCATGCGCCAGATGCAGGGTGGTGCCGGTGGCCGGGGTGCCATGTCCTTCGGCAAGAGCCGGGCGCGCATGCTCTCCGAGGACCAGGTCAAGGTCACCTTCCAGGACGTGGCGGGGGCCGAGGAGGCCAAGGACGAGGTCTCCGAGATGGTGGACTTCCTGCGCGACCCCTCCAAGTTCCAAAAGCTCGGCGGCAAGATTCCCCGGGGCGTGCTGATGGTGGGCCCGCCCGGAACCGGCAAGACCCTGCTTGCGCGCGCGATCGCCGGCGAGGCCAAGGTGCCATTTTTCACCATCTCCGGCTCGGACTTCGTGGAGATGTTCGTGGGCGTCGGGGCCTCCCGGGTGCGCGACATGTTCGAGCAGGCCAAGAAGCACGCCCCGTGCATCATCTTCATCGACGAGATCGATGCAGTCGGGCGTCATCGCGGAGCCGGACTCGGCGGCGGGCACGACGAGCGTGAGCAGACCCTGAACCAGCTCCTGGTGGAAATGGACGGCTTCGAGGGCAACGAGGGCGTGATCGTGATCGCCGCCACCAACAGGCCCGACGTTCTGGACCCGGCGCTCCTGCGGCCGGGCCGCTTCGACCGCCAGGTGGTGGTGCCCCTGCCGGACGTGCGCGGTCGCGAGCAGATCCTCAAGGTGCACATGCGCAAGATCCCGGCGGCGGACGACGTGAAGGCGTCGGTGATCGCCCGCGGTACCCCCGGATTCTCTGGTGCAGACCTGGCCAACCTGGTCAACGAGGCGGCGCTCTTCGCCGCCCGTTCCGACAAGAAGCTGGTGGAGATGGACGACATGGAGAAGGCCAAGGACAAGATCATGATGGGGGCCGAGCGCCGCTCCCTGGTCATGTCCGACGATGAAAAGCGGCTCACCGCCTATCACGAGTCCGGCCACGCCATCGTCGGTCGTCTGGTGCCCGAGCACGACCCGGTGCACAAGGTCAGCATCATCCCGCGCGGGCGGGCGCTGGGCGTGACCCTGTTCCTGCCGGAGGACGACCGCTTCAGTTACAGCAAGCAGCGCCTGGAGAGCAGCATCTCCAGCCTGTTCGGCGGGCGCGTCGCCGAGGAGTTGATCTTCGGTGCCGAGAGCGTTACGACCGGGGCCCAGAACGACATCCATCGCGCCACCGATATTGCCCGCAACATGGTCACCAAATGGGGCCTGTCCGACCGCCTCGGGCCACTGACCTACAGCGAGGAGGAGCAGGAAGTCTTCCTGGGCCACTCGGTAACCCAGCACAAGAACGTCTCGGACGAGACCACCCATCTGATCGACGAGGAGGTGCGCCGGGTCATCGAGCGTAACTACCAGCGGGCGCGCGAGCTACTGGAGTCCCATCTCGACAAGCTCCACGCGATGGCCGATCTGCTGATGAAGTACGAGACCATCGACGCCGACCAGATCGACGACATCATGTCCGGCCGTACCCCGCGCCCGCCCAAGGGCTGGACGGATGACGAGCCGGCTCATCCCGTACGCGGCACCCAAGCCGCAAGCGGCGATGCGGGAGGCCCCGCCGCCGATGACGGTCACCTGGGGCGCCCCGCCAGCGAGCACTGAGGGCGCACCGAAACCAGACGTCTTGTGCCCGAAACGGCCGCTTCCTATGCGTATCCTGGATTGCGGCGGCCGATCCCTGGATCTGTGCCGCCCGCGGGTCATGGGCATTCTCAACGTCACCCCCGACTCCTTCTCGGACGGGGGTGCCTTTTTTGACCCGTCGCTCGCTCTGGCCCACGCCCGGACCATGGTGGCGGCGGGTGCCGACCTGGTCGACGTCGGTGGAGAGTCCACCCGCCCCGGCGCGGCCGCGGTGGAGCTCGATGAAGAGCTTGCCCGAGTCATCCCCGTGATCGAGACCCTGGCGGCGGAGCTGCCGGTGCCGGTGTCGGTCGACACCTCCAAGCCCGAGGTGATGAGGGCGGCGGTCGCCGTCGGTGCGGGGTTGATCAATGACGTGCGTGCCCTAGGCGCCGAGGGGGCGATTGAGGCGGCGGCGGAACTGGGCGTGCCCGTGTGCCTCATGCACATGCAGGGTGAGCCACGCAGCATGCAGGTGGCCCCTGTCTATGGTGACGTGGTCGCCGAGGTGCGGGGCTTTCTCGCCCGGCGGATGGCGGACTGTGTGGCGTCGGGCATCCCCCGGGAACGGCTGATCGTCGACCCGGGCTTCGGCTTTGGCAAGACACTCGCGCATAATCTCCGCCTGCTCGCACGCCTCCGGGACCTCGAGCCCCTGGGGGCGCCCATCCTCGTCGGCATCTCCCGTAAGTCCATGCTCGGTGCCATCATCGGCCGGGACGCGCCGGATCGGCTGGCGTCCAGCCTCGCGGCGGCGGTGATCGCGGCAGAGCGCGGGGCGCAGATCATCCGGGTCCATGACGTGCCCGAGACAGTGGATGCCCTTCAGGTGTTGGAGGCGGTGCGGCGAGCGGACAGGGAGGACGGCGCGGGGGCAGGAGTCGACAGATAGCATGACGCGGCCCGGCACACGGGATCGGGCGTCTCTGGAGGGGTGAGAATCGATGCGTAAATATTTCGGTACGGACGGGATCCGTGGCCGGGTCGGCGAGGCCAACATCAGCCCGGACTTCGTCCTCAAGCTCGGTTGGGCGGCCGGTCGGGTGCTCGGCAACGGCCACGGCGGCAAGATCCTGATCGGCAAGGACACGCGGATCTCAGGCTACATGTTCGAGTCCGCCTTGGAGGCGGGTTTGGTTGCGGCGGGGGTGAACATCCGGCTGCTCGGCCCGGTGTCCACGCCGGGCGTCGCTTATCTCACCCGCACCTTCCGGGCCTCCGCGGGTATCGTGATTACCGCGTCCCACAACCCGTATCAGGACAACGGCATTAAGTTCTTCTCCTCCGATGGCGACAAGCTGCCGGACGAGGTGGAGCTGGCCATCGAGGACGAGATTGAGAAGCCCCTGAAGACCGTGGACGCGGCCTCACTCGGAAAGGTCAAGCGGGTGGAGGACGCCATCGGCCGCTACATCGAGTTCTGCAAGAGCACCATCCCCGCGGCGATGAACTTCCGCGGGCTCAAGTTGGTGGTGGACTGCGCCAATGGCGCCACCTACAACACCGCACCCTACGTCTTTGAGGAGCTCGGTGCCGAGGTGGTGACCCTGGGCACCGCGCCCGACGGACTCAACATCAACCGCGACGTGGGGTCCACCAAGCCGGACGCGCTGTGCCGGGCGGTGGTCCAGGAAGGGGCCGATCTCGGTGTCGCCTTCGACGGGGACGGCGACCGGGTGCTGATGGTCAACTCCCGGGGCGAGCTGGTGGACGGCGACCAGCTCCTCTACATCATTGCCCGCTCGCGCCTCCACGCAGGGACGATGCGCGGCGAGGTGGTGGGGACACTGATGAGCAATCTGGGGTTCGAGCAGGCCCTGCAGCGGCTGGGGATCGGCTTCGTGCGTACCCAGGTGGGTGACCGTTACATCATGGAGTACCTGAAGCAGACCGACGGCATCCTGGGCGGCGAGCCCTCTGGCCACATCATCTGCCGGGACCGCACCACGACGGGGGACGGCATCGTTGCCGCCTTGCAGGTGCTGGCGGCGCTCAAGCGGCTCGACACCAGCCTGGACGACATCTGCACGGAGGTGGAGCAGTACCCCCAGGTATTAGTCAACGTGCGGCTGCCCGAGCGCCGCGACCTCATTGGCCTGCCGGCGGTGCAAGACGCGGTGTTCGTTGCAGAGCAGGAGCTGGCGGGCCGTGGCCGCGTGCTGCTGCGCCCGTCCGGTACCGAGCCGCTCGTGCGCATCATGGTCGAGGGCGCTGATCAGGACCAGGTCCACTCCCTCGCTGACCGGCTCGCCGTGGTGGTGCGCGAGCAGATCGGGGCCTGAGTCTCGCGGCGACACTGTTCCGCTGGATCATGGGCATCCAGGCCCTGCTCCTTGCCGCGGGAGCCTCCAAGCGGTTCGGCTCGGACAAGCTGACGGCTCAACTCGGGGGTGAGGCGATGGTGGTTCGCGCCGCCCGCAATCTGCTCGCCGCCGGATTGCCGGTCCTGTGCGTGGTCCGCGATGCCGCCAGTCCGGTGGCGGATCGGGTCCGCGAGCTTCCGGGGACCGAGGTCAGTCAGTGCCTCGATGCCCACCTCGGCATGGGGCGGAGTCTCGCTTGGGGCGTGGGCGTGACCCGCTCGGCAGATGGCTGGCTGGTGGCCCTCGGGGACATGCCCGCTGTACCGCCCGAGGTCATCCGGGCCCTCGCCGAGACACTTGCAGCAGGTGCCTCCATCGTGGCGCCGGAGTATCGGGGCCGCCGCGGTCACCCGGTCGGATTCGCCCGTTGCTGGCTGCCTGAGCTCTTGGCGCTGGAGGGCGACCGGGGCGGACGGGACCTGATCGCTGCCCACCCCGATCGGCTGCGCCTAATCGCGGTCGATGCCCCGGGCGTCTTGCTGGACGTGGACAACCCCGAGGATCTCGTCCGCTCATCCGCGGAGGGTCCGTCGGGCTAGGTGGGCTCGGGTTGGACGGGGTGCGTTCATTACCCGGTGTGCTCGCGCCAGCCAGAGCTTCCGTTCCAACCGGAATTCTGTATACTTCCTCGTTTCGTGCGGACCCCTTCCGCGTCAATCCCTTTGTCGGGGCAGTCAGTCTCAAGCCAGGACAGCACATGGTCACGATCCGTTTGACTCGCGGCGGTGCCAAGAAGCACCCCTTCTACCAGATCGTCGTTGCCGACATCCGCTCCGCCCGTGATGGGCGTTATATCGAGCGTATCGGCTTCTACAATCCGCTCGCCAAGGGCGGTGAGGTGTCGCTGCGTGTGGACCGCGCCCGCGCCGAGCAGTGGATCAAGAATGGCGCCCAGCCCACCGATCGGGTCAAGCAGCTTCTGAAGCAGGCCGCCCGCGAGGCCGCCGCCGAGACCACCGCGGCGGCCTGAGGCCGTCGCTGCAAGGGTGCCGGTGCGGCCGGGAGGCGTGCCCATGGTGTCGGGCTCGCTTGAAGGAGCCGCAAAGCGGGTCGTGCTGGGCCGCATCGCCGGTGTCTACGGGGTCCGCGGATGGGTCAAGGTCTTCTCGGAGACCGAGCCGCGGGAAGGAATTTTGGGTTACTCGCCCTGGCTGGTTGGGGATTCGCCTACCCCCAGGGCCGTCCTGGAGGGCCGCCGGCACGGCAAGGGCGTGGTTGCCCGGATCGAGGGCTGCGATGACCGCGACCAGGCAGCAGCCTTGGTCGATCAAGAGATTGCGGTCACCCGCGCCCGGTTGCCGCCGTCCCGTTCGGATGAGTTTTATTGGACGGACCTCGAGGGGCTGGAGGTCTGGAACCGGGAGGGGATCCGTCTTGGGGTTGTCGATCACTTGTTTTCGACCGGGGCCAACGACGTCCTAGTGGTGTCTGGGGAGCGGGAGCGCCTGTTGCCATTCGCCTGGGATGACGTGATCCGGTCGGTGGATTTTGACCAACGCCGGATCGAGGTCGACTGGGATCCGGAGTTCTGACGGCCCGGCGCCGGCTCACCGAAAGGGTGCCCGCCATGCGTTTCGATGTGGTCACCCTGTTTCCGGAGCTGTTTCGGGTGCTGCTGGATCAGGGCGTGACTGGACGGGCTCTGACCCGGGGCATCGCCGAGCTGCACCTGTGGAACCCGAGGGACTACACCCGAGACGTGCACCGCACCGTCGATGACCGCCCCTACGGCGGCGGTCCCGGGATGGTGATGAAGGTCGAGCCGCTGCGAGACGCCATACTCGCCGCCCGCGCCCAGGCCCCGACTAGCCGAGTGGCGTACCTCTCGCCTCAGGGTCGCGTGTTGGACCAGGCGGCGATGGTGGACATCGCTCGCGCCCCGGGTTGGATCCTGGTGGCCGGCCGCTACGAGGGCGTGGACGAACGGTTGATCGAGCGCTACGTCGACGAGGAGTGGTCCATTGGCGACTATGTGTTGAGCGGTGGCGAGCTGGCGGTGATGGTGGTCATGGATGCGGTGATCCGACTCCTGCCGGGGACCCTGGGGCATGCCCAGTCTGCCGCGCAGGACTCGCACATGGACGGTTTGCTGGATTGTCCCCATTACACCCGTCCGGAAGAGGTGGATGGAATGCGGGTGCCGGCGGTGCTGCTCGGCGGCGACCATGGGGTCGTCGCACGTTGGCGGCTTGGCCAGTCCTTGGCACGGACCCTGGCCAGGCGGCCGGAATTGTTGGAGCGGCGGGCCCTGAGCCAAGCGGAGCGGGCCCTGCTCGAAGCCTTTGGCCGGGCCGATCTTAGCGATGAGGCCGGGCAAGAACCGGAGACGGAAGGATCATGAGCAACATCATTCAAGAGCTCGAAAACGAGCAGATGACCCGCGAGGTGCCGGAGTTCGGCCCCGGCGACACCGTGGTGGTCCAGATCAAGGTGAAGGAAGGTGAGCGCGAGCGTCTCCAGGCCTTCGAAGGCGTGGTCATCGCCAAGCGAAACCGTGGGCTTAACTCTGCCTTCACCGTGCGCAAGATCTCCCACGGCGAGGGTGTGGAGCGTGTCTTCCAGACCTACAGCCCGTCGGTTGCCACGATTCAGGTGAAGCGCAAGGGCGATGTGCGCCGCGCCAAGCTTTACTATCTTCGCGGTCTGACCGGCAAGGCGGCCCGTATCAAGGAAAAGGTGTAGGGATCGGCGTCGTCCCAAGCGACGCCGAAAGGAACGGCTTGCCCGGACCTTGTTCTCCACCTTCTACTGGCACGATTACGAGACCTGGGGCGCGGATCCACGCCGGGACCGTCCCTGCCAGTTTGCCGGGCTGAGAACGGACACCGACCTCAACGAGGTCGGTGACCCGCTGGTTATCTTTTGCCGTCCCGCCACCGATGTACTTCCCCAGCCGGAGGCCTGCCTGGTCACCGGCATCGCCCCCCAGCACGCGCTCGCCAAGGGCCTGAGCGAGGCCGAGTTCGCCGCGCGGATCGAGTCTGCGTTGGCGCGGCCCGGCACCTGCGGGGTCGGCTACAACAGCATCCGGTTCGACGACGAGGTCACCCGTAACCTTCTGTACCGCAACCTGCGGGACCCCTATGGCCGGGAATGGCAAAACGGTAACTGCCGCTGGGATCTGATCGACTGCCTGCGGCTTGCCCATGCCCTGCGCCCGGAGGGCATCGAGTGGCCGAAGCGCGAGGGCGGCGAACCCTGCTTCCGTCTGGAAGAGCTCACGGCCGCCAATGGCATCCCCCACGCGGGCGCCCATGATGCGCTGGCGGACGTACGTGCCACCATCGGCATGGCCCGGCTGCTCAAGCGGGCTCAGCCGCGTCTCTTCGATTACGCCCTGACCCTGCGCGATAAGCACCGAGCCCGAGGGCTGCTCGATGAGGGCAAGCCTCTGATCCACGCCTCCTGCCGCTTCCCGGCGGCCCAGGGATGCATCGCCCCGGTCCTGCCGGTGGCGCCGCACCCGGGCAACAGCAATGGGGTCGTCTGCTTCGACCTGCGGGAGGACCCGACCCTGATCCTCGACCTCTCGGTGGAGGAGATCCGTGCCCGGCTCTTCACCCCAGTCGCCGAGTTGCCGAAAGGCGTCTCACGCCTCCCGCTGAAGACGGTTCACGCCAACCACGCCCCGATGCTGGCGCCGATGGCTACGCTCCCCGCCGGTGCCGCGGAGCGCTGGTCCATCGACCTCGCCCTTGTGGCCAAGCACGCCCAGCGTGCGACCGCGGTGGCCGGGGCCATCCGCGAGCGAGTCCAGGCCGCCCTTTCGGCGCGAGACCGTCCGGCTGACACAGACCCGGATCTGATGATCTATTCAGGCGGGTTCTTTTCGGACTCCGACCGCCGCATCCTGGAGCGACTGCGCCAACTGCCGCCCGAGAAGCTCGCTGAGGCCCGTCCCCGCTTCGAAGCCCCCCGCCTGCCCGAGATGGTCTTCCGCTACCGCGCCCGTAACTGGCCCGAAACCCTGAGCCCGGACGAGTGCGAGCGATGGGACGCCTACCGGCTCACCCGCCTCACCGACCCCGCTGGCGGCGGAAGCATCACCATCGACCAATACGCGCAGCGGCTCGCCGAGCTCGCCGTGACCCACGCGACGGACACCGCCAAGCTCGCGGTCCTCGAGGCCCTGTCGGAATGGGGCGAGACCGTGATGGACGCGGACCTCTGATGACCAGGGCTCAATGCTGGTGCGCATCGCCATGTGGATTCCATTCTCGGTAACCCGATGCCCGTAGCGAAGAAAGCGCACGCGGAAACCGCTGCCGCCACTCCGCCCCGGCCCAGAGCGACACCGGAGTGCAGCATGGCCTACCCGCCGGTAATCCGGCTCGGCGCCACAGGAACCGTGAAGTCCGCTTCTAACAGTGCCTGAGCGTTGTATGCCCTTCTGCGCGCTCGCGGCATCACGACGAGAGTACTTGTCCGCTTCGGTTGGCCCTGTAACAATCAGCGCCGTCTAAATTGGACCCGTCAAGTTACTCTTGAACTCGAAACAGGGTCCAGTTACAGACACCACCTGCCAAAACCACTGGAGGAAGATCCATGAAAAAACTAGCCATTGCTGCAGGCCTGTTGATCGCCGGTGCGGGGTTTGCTCTGCCCACGATTGGCGGCGACTGCGTGGTGCATTACGAGCGAATCGCCTGCAAGGGCCAGGAGGCCGAGTCGTTCAAGAAATGTGATGGTAAACCCGGCTGCGATAAGACTAAACCCGCGAATAGCGAGCAAGAGTGCGCCGCCGCAGCCCTTAAGTCCTGTGACAACGATCGCCTCGACATCACCAAGTACAAGGCGATCACTGCCACATATGATGGAAAGGCTGTGGTGGGAGGCTACGACGCTGCTGGTAAACCGGATCCGGCGGGTCCGAACTTCTGCGCGGAAGACCGCCCCGACATGAATAAGTGCGAGTGATCGGCGCGCTCAGCCCTCGCCCGTCGTCGTTTCGCGGCGGCGCACCGCACGGTGGGCCGATCCGCGACCGCTCAGCCCGGCGACGGGCGTTGGCTGGCCATCCCAGTCGTCCTTCCCGTGCCAGCGCGATGTACCTGCCGTCACCCTGAGAGCACCACCCTCTACCAAGCCGTCCAGCACCATCTGGAGACATGACGGCCATTTGGCGCAAGTGTGCGGTCAGGCGATAACTGCTTTCTATACAAAATACCCGTGTGATCGCGGCAATCCTCGATCCACGTCTGCGCCCCCTTTGGGCGATGCGCCGTCTCTAGGCCTCGAAGCTGCGGACCGGCAGCGCCGGTAGCGTCGGCGCCCTCAGCACCTGGGCCGGTACCGCAGATCCAGCGTGTAGGGATGCTCGCCGGCGGGCTCCTCGGGGGGCGCGTCGATCGGGCCCGGAGTGTGGCCCATGAGGCGGAAGCGGGCGATTCGCCGGGACTCCGCCTCGTAGCTGTTGACCGGGAAGCTCGACTCGCTCCTCCCGCCCGGGTGGACGACGTAGTAGGTGCAGCCGCCCAGGCTCTGGCGGTTCCAGGTATCCACCACCTCGAACACCAGCGGGTTGTGGGCGGGGATCGTGGGGTGCAGGCCCGAGGGCGGGTTCCAGGCCTTGAAGCGCACGCCCGCCACGTACTCGGCGCGCTTGCCGGTGGGGCGGAGCGGCACCCGCCGACCGTTGCAGGCGATGACGTGGCGCTTTCCCGTCAGGCCGTTGACCAGCACCTGCATGCGCTCCACCGAGGAGTCGACGAAGCGGGCGGTGCCCTGGGCCGTGACCTCTTCCCCTAGCACGTGCCACGGCTCGATGGCGGTGCGCAGCTCCATGTGGATGCCGTTGTCCGTGACCAGATCCCCATAGTGGGGGAAGCGGAACTCGAAGAAGGGCTCGAACCAGGCGAGCTCAAAGGGATAGCCGGCGCGGTTCAGGTCGCCGATCACGTCCTCGAAGTCCTTGCGCACGAAGTGCGGCAAGAGGAACCGATCATGCAGCTCGGTGCCCCAGCGTACCGGCTTGCGCAGGTAGGGCTCCTTCCAGAAGCGCGCCACCAGGGTGCGCAGCAGGCTCATCTGGGCCAGGCTCATGCGCGCGTGGGGCGGCATCTCGAAGGCGCGGAACTCTACCAGGCCCTGGCGCCCGGCCGCCGAGTCCGGGGAATAGAGCTTGTCGATGCAGAACTCGGTGCGGTGGGTGTTGCCGGTCACATCGGTCAGGAGGTTCCTGAGCACCCGGTCGACGATCCAGGGCTGGGGCACCTCGCCGGGGGGCATCTGCTGGAAGGCGATGTCCAGCTCGAAGAGGCGGTCGTCGCGCGCCTCGTCCACCCGCGGGGCCTGGCTGGTGGGCCCGACGAACAGCCCGGAGAACAGATAGGACAGGCTCGGGTGGTGCTGCCAGTAGGTGATCAGGCTCTGCACCAGCTCGGGCTTGCGCAGCAGTGGGCTGTCCGCGGGGCTGGGGCCGCCCAGGGTGACGTGGTTGCCGCCGCCGGTGCCGGTGTGGCGCCCGTCGAGCATGAACTTCTCGGTGCCGAGCCGGGCGAGACGGGCCTCCTCGTAGAGGATGTGGGTGTCTCGCACCATCTGGTCCCAGCTCTCGGAGGGATGGATGTTGACCTCGATGACACCCGGGTCGGGGGTAACGGCCAGCTTGTAGAGTCGCGAATCACGCGGCGGTTCGTAGCCCTCGATGATGATGGGCATCTCGAGCTCGGCCGCGGTGTCCTCCAGGCACAGGGCCAGATCCAGCCAGTGCTCCAGGTGGGTGAGGGGCGGCAGGAAGCAATAGAGGCGCCCTTCCCGCGCCTCGATGCAGAGCGCGGTGCGTACCAGGTCCGGGTGCGCATCGCCCGGCATGGGGACCTGGGCGTGCTGGGCCTGGTGCGAGTCGTCGAACGGGCGCAGGCGGCCGTAACGGGCGGCGATGTCGCGCGGCGCCGTGCCCTGCTCACGGATGGGCTGGGGCGCCTGGGCGGGTGCCACCAGCCGGCTGTAGCGGCGGGCCACCTCGTCGAAGGGCGAGCGCAGGGGCGCCACCGGCTCGAAGGGGTTGCGCTCCGGGACCGTGTCCAGCGCACTCTCGGGCACATAGGGCAGGGAGTCCAGCGGCAACCGGAAACCGATCGGGGAGTCACCGGGGACCAGGAACAGACGCCCATCCCGGAAGGTCCACCTGCCGCTCTTCCAACCGCCCTCGGCGCCGAATCCCCACCAGCGCAGCGGAAGCACGTATCCGGCGGCCTGATTCAGCCCCTGGTCGAACAGCCGCGCCAGGCGTTGGCGTTCGTTGGGGTCTTTGAGCTTGCTGTCCAGGGGGTCGACGTTGGCCGGCAGGCGCTGTTCCTTCCACAGGTAGTACCAGACGTCCTCGTAGGCTGGCTGGGCATCGTCCGGGTCCGCCCCAAGGTGACGCGCCAGGGTGCGCGCGAAGGTCTCCGCCTCGGCCGGGCCGTGCCCGTAGCTCATGTTCTCCTTGCCGAACAGCGCCGGGTCCCGCCACACGGGCTCGCCGTCCTTGCGCCAGTAGCAGGAGAGGGCCCAGCGCGGCAGCTGCTCCCCCGGGTACCACTTGCCCTGGCCGATGTGCAGCAGCCCGCCGGGCGCGAAGCGGTCCTTGAGCCGCAGCAGCAGGTCCTCCGCCAGGATCTTCTTGGTGGGCCCGAGCGCCGCAGTGTTCCACTCGGCCCCGTCCATGTCGTCGATGGAGACGAAGGTGGGCTCGCCGCCCATGGTCAGACGCACGTCGTTGGCGGCGAGCTCGGCGTCCACCTTGTGCCCCAGGTCTTCGATCGCCTGCCACTGCTCCTCGGTGTAAGGCTTGGTGACCCGCGGGTCCTCGTGGATGCGGGTGACCTGATTATGGAAGTAGAACTCGACCTCGCACTTGTCGGTCGCCCCCGTGATGGGCGCGGCGCTCAGGGGGTTGGGGGAGGCGGCGAGCGGGATGTGGCCCTCCCCGGCGAAGAGTCCGGAGGTTGGATCCAGGCCGATCCAGCCGGCCCCGGGCGCATAGACCTCGGCCCAGGCGTGCAGATCGGTGAAGTCGTGCTCCGGCCCGGAGGGTCCGTCCAGTGACTTCACGTCGGCGGTAAGCTGCACCAGGTACCCGGAGACGAAGCGGGCGGCGAAGCCCAGGTGACGCAGGATCTGAACCAGCAGCCAGGCGGAGTCCCGGCAGGAGCCCCTGGCGAGTCCCAGGGTGTCCTCGCAGGTCTGGATCCCGGGCTGCATCCGGATGACGTAGCCGATGTATTCATGGAGCTGCTTGTTCAGGTCGACGAGGAAGTAGACGGTCTCCCGTGGCGCGCGGTCCACACCGGCCAGCCACTCCAGGAGGCGAGGGCCGTCCTCCTTGATCTCGAGGTAGGGCGCCAGCTCCTTCGTGAGCTGGGCGTCGTATTGGAACGGATACTCGTAGGCGTACTCCTCCAGGAAGAAGTCGAAGGGGTTGATGGTGATCATCTCCGCGATCACGTCGACTTCCACGGTGAGCTTGCGCGCCTTCTCCGGGAACACCAGGCGCGCCAGGAAGTTGCCAAAGGGGTCCTGCTGCCAGTTGAGGAAGTGCTCGGCCGGTTCGATCTTCAGCGAATAGCTCTTGATCGGGGTGCGGCAGTGGGGCGCCGGGCGCAGACGCACCACGTGGGGCGACAGGGACACCAGCCGGTCGAAGCGGTACTCGGTCTTGTGGTTGATGGCGACGAGGATCGACATGGGCGTCCGGACTCCGAAGTTGGTGTGGGGCTCGTCGGGCCGCTTGAGGGGCGACGGCTAGGCGGCCGGGCTGCGATTCCCCGCCACTGGTACAGGACCGTGCCGTTGGGTTTTCAAGGCGTCGACACGAGAGCGACGAACTCCACAGGTCCAGTTCCGAGCAGGTCGCTGGTAGGCGCAATCCAATTGCTCCTGAATCGCGGCAGCAGGATTCATTCCAGAAGACGCGGCATGGTAACGGTCTCCGGGTGTCGGCGTCCACGACGGTTTTCTTCCAAGAATGGGGCCTTACATCAGACACTTGTGACCGGGACGCGGGTCGTAAGACGGCTGGCTCGGAGATTATGTCGCGTCACCCCCGGGTGATCCGCGGCTCGACGCACCAACTCGGCCCTGCGGATGGAAGCACTGCGCGAAACTGGGGCAGGCATCGTTGGATGCATTGCGGTTCACGCCCCGCGTGATAGGGCCGCGATCCCCCGTTGGTTTCACAATCAGCCGGTCCGGGCATGGGCGGCGGACCGTCAATCTCCGTCTCGCCTGAATCTCAGGCTTCAGGCGGGAAGGTGCCCGGTCTCGGTTGCGGATTGCTGATCGGCGCGTGTGGTCTGCTCAACCCCATGTTATTCTGGTCTATTTGTGAGCGGATCAAGCGCTTAGTCAGGGAGGCGGGCCCGCTGGACTGAATCTCCCGCGGGGCCGCCTTCGCCTATTGTCGCAGACCGGGCTCCGCCGCCTTCGACGATGATAGCGTCTGGCCGGAGCGCCTGGCACGACGCGTGCAATGAGCTAGAAGCCATTGAATACCCCCGGGGCGCCGGGCCCCTGTCCGACCATTGGAGCCACAGCCCTCGCGGCACCTCAGCTTCCAGGCACTTCTATCATGCTCAGGCAGATTCAATCGAACGGGGCCGGCCAGTTTCAGGCGTCCCGTGTGGCCCCGGGGCCGGCCACGGCCTACCACGAGTTCTACCAGGACGATTTCCGCCCGCGGGAGCACTACCTCCCCATGTGGAAGCACATCCAGACCGCGGGGCAACAGATGCTGGAGGCCAAGGCCAGGGACGCCCACCTGACCCTTCACACCGAGGGCGTCACCTTCACCGTCTACTCGAACCAAGACGAGGGAATCGAAAGGGTCTGGCCCTTCGATATCCTTCCGCGCATCATCACGGCGGCGGAATGGGAGCTGCTGGAGGCGGGGCTCAAGCAGCGCATCCGCGCCATGAATCTCTTCCTCAAGGACCTATACCACGGCCAACGCATCCTCAAAGACGGCGTGGTCCCCCCGGAGCTGATCTATCGCGGTAAGGATTTTCGTCGTGAGATCATGGATATCGATCCGCCGCACGATATCTATACGCACATCAGCGGGGTCGATCTGATCCGCGATGAGGAGGGGCGCTACCTGGTCCTGGAGGACAACCTGCGCACTCCTTCCGGCGTCTCGTACATGATCGAGAACCGCATCGTGGAACGGCGGATTCTCCCTGAGTTCTTCGCTCGCTACCGGGTGCGCCGGGTGGAGCACTATCCGGCCTTGCTCCTTCAGGCGCTTCGCTTCCTGTCGCCGCGCGGGGCGGACGAGGCCACCATCGTGGTCCTGACCCCGGGGATCTTCAACTCCGCGTATTTCGAGCACACCTTCCTCGCCAAGGAGATGGGCGTCGAGCTGGCGGAGGGCCGGGATCTCGTCTGCAAGAACGACAAGGTCTACCTCAAGACCACCCATGGGCTGCGTAGGGTGGACGTGATCTACCGCCGGGTCGATGACGACTTCCTGGATCCACTGGTGTTCCGTCCCGATTCCACATTGGGCGTAGCGGGCGTGATCGACGCCTGGCGGGCCGGCAATGTGGCCCTGGTGAACGCCCCGGGCAGCGGCATCGCCGATGACAAGGCGGTGTACGCCTACGCGCCGGAGATTATCCGTTACTACCTAGGAGAGGCCCCCATCCTCCAGAACGTGCCCACCTACCAGATGACCGACTCCCAAGATCGGGCCTATGTGCTCGACAACATGGAGAGAATGGTGGTCAAGGCGGTCGCGGAGTCGGGCGGTTACGGCATGCTCATGGGCCCCTCGTCGACCCCGACACAGCGGTCGGAGTTTGCGAAGAAGATCGAGGAGAACCCGCGCAACTATATCGCCCAGCCCGTGGTTCAGCTCTCCCGCCACATCTGCTACCTGGATGGTGAGCTTGAGTCACGCCATCTCGATCTGCGCCCCTTCATCATCTATGGAGACGGCATCGAGGTGGTCCCGGGCGGGCTCACCCGGGTTGCCATGACCAAGGGCTCCCTGGTGGTCAATTCGTCTCAAGGCGGCGGGAGCAAGGACACTTGGGTGCTCGCCGATTGAATCTGCTTGCCACAGAGGACACGGAGCGCACGGAGCGATCCGGTCTCAGGCCCTGCTCTGCGATATTGTGCGCGCAGGGAACCACTGTCCCCCGCGGGCGCTGTGGCTCCATGCTTCTTGACCCGTGCGTCCTCTGTGACTCGGTTCCGAGTCCCCTTGCACCTGCAGGCCGCTGAATGCTGAGCCGGATCGGCGAGTCGCTCTATTGGATGACGCGCAACCTGGAACGTGCCGACGACACCGCGCGTATCCTGGATATCAACGTCGTCTACATGCTGGAGGCGGACGAGGGGGCCACCGAGGAAAACCAGTGGCAGCCCTTGCTCAATATCGTCGGGGCGGACGAGCTGTACCCCGAGCGCTACCCGGACAAACGGGTCACGGTGCAGCGGGTCATCCACCTGCTCACTCAGGAGCGCGATAACCCGGGTTCCCTCTATAACAGTGTGCGCCTTGCCCGGGAGAACGCCCGTGTGGTGCGCGACCGCATCTCCAACGAGATGTGGGAGTCCATCAACCAGTTCTGGCTTTCAGTCGATAAGCACCTCAAGACCACACTCCAGCCTTGGCGGGCGGCGGAGTTCTATGCCTATGTCCACCGCGAGGTGGCCACCTTCTTCGGCCTCGCCCAGAGCACGATGATGCGCGGGGAGTCGTACGGTTTCACCGTGCTCGGAAGCCTTCAGGAGCGAGCGGATATGACCGCACGCATCCTCGATACCCGCTATCATCTGCTGCTGCCAGATCTCAGCATGGTTGGCTCTCCACTCGATTACTATCAATGGGGTGCCCTGCTTAAGTCGCTTTCCGGCTTCGAATCCTATCGGCGAATGTATCAGGGCGGCATCCGCCCCATCGATGTGGTGGAGTTCGCCGTCCTTAACGTCGACTTCCCTCGCTCACTCGCCTATTGTGTGGACGGCATGGAGAAGGCCTTGGAACGTATCGGCTCCGTGCCTCAAGGCGCCGTGTCAGAGGCCGTGGCAGCCTTACGCGGACAGCTAAACGGCGTCACCCCGCAGGGGATTCTTGACGGGGGGCTGCACGAATACCTCGACCAGTTCCTCGGCCTACTCGCCGAGCTGACCTCGGCATTACAGGGCGACTATTTCGAGGCCCATCTTGGGGATGACCTGTGACGGGAGTGGATCGGTGAGGGGTGATCATCCGTGATTTACCGGATCGAGCGCGCCTGCCGCATTCAATACGCGTCCCCTGTCCGTGAGCACCACGTTCAGATCCGCCTGACGCCTTGGGAGTGTGAGACCCAGTCCCTGAACCTGGTCGATCTCCAAGTCTCGCCCGACGCCCAGGCGGTGGCTCGCCGCGACTGCTTCGGCAACCTGTCCCATCATTTCGCGGTGCTTGGTGCTCACCAGTCGCTCGAGCTTCGGCTGATCGCCGAGGTGCAGACACGGCTATCCAACCCCTTCGATTTTGTCCCTGTGCAGCCCGACCGCGAGCGGGACTGGTTGACCCATAGTCTGCACGAGGCGCCGCGGCTATGGGACTTCGTGCTGCACCAAGGCGCGTTGACCGCGGCCCTCCCCGAGGAGATTGCCGGGCATTCTGTGCCCGAGTGGACGACGGGCTCGCCATTGCTTGGCCAGATCCAGGACGCGTTCTCCTGGGTCCAGGGGGTGGCGGAATACGACCCGCAGGCAGAGGATTCAGTCTCCGCCCTGCCGGCCCTGTTCGATGCCGGGCGGGGCACGGCGGCGGACCTCTCTCATCTGCTCATTGCATTGCTGCGCCGCTGGGGGGTTCCGGCCCGATTCGTCTCAGGCTATCAGGATGCCGCCTATTTCGATCCGGACGACGAGGCCCCGGAGGGCACGCCACCCCGCCCCCAGATCCTGCAAAACTGGGTGGAGACGCTGATCCCCGGCGCCGGCTGGCGGGGATTCGACCCGGCCCTGGGCCTCCTTGCCGACGACACCTATGTCCGCGTCGCAGTGGGACGTGATGCCACCGACGTACGCCCCCTGCGCCAAACCAGCAAGGGCTCGGGCGAGCCGCCGGAGATCGAGGAGACTCTGAACGTGGCGCGCCTCGACCAATAGTCCAACTCGTCGACGGCGCCTCGTCGCAATCTTCGATGGCTGCGCGTCAAATGGGTATCAAGGTCGCGCGCACGCCAAGGGTTGGGCTAACATAACCGGGCTGCCGACTGTGGTTTGCAGGCCCAATCTCCGACATCGACCCCTGCCCGACGAGGCAATGCCATGAGCAGCGATGCGATCCTCACCGACGACGAGAAGTGCGTGCGCGCCGTGGTGGGCGCGCTGACCACGGACCCGGAGCTAGTCGCATTCCTGCACGAGCTTGCCCCACAATGGGGCTCGAGCGTCGGCAAGACGCGCCCGTTCAGGGGCAAACGGTTGATGGCTGATCCAAATGGACGTTGCACCCTGCGGGTCGACTCCCGTGCTGCGATCATGCTCGACAATGCCATCTACAGCATCGACGGACCGGGCCCTTCTGTCTCTCTTATGCGCGATGCACTGCTCAATGCGCAGACCGACGAAGGTGGGCGGCGCTGTGTGATCCGTGCCCCCGAACTGGGCGTCATCCAAGTGCGGGTGGATCAATACGTCGACGCGCTGGGCGCGGAGGTGGCGCCAGAATCCCAGAGCCTGGATCATCGCGTGGTCTCGATCACCAAGATCGGATGAGCCCGTGCCGCAAGCCGGGTCTGGAGGCGATGAGCATCTGCAATGGCGCCGCATATGATTCGGTCGACGCTGGCCTGTCTCCGAGCGACCGCCCGGGCGATTGCTGCCGAGTTGAAGATCTCGCGCAACACGCCGCGTAAGTACATGGCGATGAGCGCCGACGCGTCTGCGAAGCCGTGCACTTCCGACCTGCGGCGGGACTGACGCCGCAAGCCATCGCTGCCATCCACGAGCAGCTGCGTATCCGGGTGCTGCGGTGGTTCGCCCGCAGTGGTCTGGCTGGAGAGGATCAACGTCAGTAGGGACCCCTACCCCGTATCCCGGTGGAACGGCGATGGGGGGCGGCGTCAGCGCTACCACTCCCATTTCAGGATGTACACCACGAAGAACAGCCACAGACCGATGGCGACAGTCCAGTAGTATCCCGGAGGAATACTGAAAGCGAGATCCCGCAGCTCCCAAAACGCGTAACCCAGGAGTGAGGCCAGGGCGACGTTCATTAAATAGCGCAGTAGCGAGTTCATTACGGTGCCATCCGGCGCGTTTTGCGCATCCCACCAATGTGTTGGCGCGTGACAGGAATCATTGCAGGTCGCGCTGTGGAGAACCCGGTCACAGTTCACTCAAATGCGATTACGCGCGGCCGCCGCTCGTGCAGAACCGGCAATACGCTGTTTTGCGAGATCTCAAGGACCGGAGCCGCGACTGCGGCAAGGATCATGGAGATAAGAATAGGTGGATGCCTGGCGAGCACAAAGGCCCGATCGTGCCGGTGACGCGCGGGATCGCGCCTCCGGTCGGATCCCGAGCCTTCCTGGTCCCGTTCCGGTTCAGGAATGCCGAGGTTTGGTGGGATTGGGGGCCGGTCCAGTCACCCGTGTTGTGGACCTGTCGGCTTCGCCAGGCGTCGGGTGCTCTCGCGTGGGACTGGGCCTGGGCTGGTCCCGCAGATGGGGCAGTTAGGGTCCGGCGGAAGCCGAAGGCTGCGCCACTCCATGGCGGCCGCATCGAGCAGCAGGAGCCGGCCGTACAGGGGCTCGCCGATACCGGCAAGCACCTTGATGGCCTCCGTGGCCTGGATGCTGCCGATGATGCCGACCACCGGGGCCAGGACGCCGTTGGCGGTGCAGGTCTCGTCCAGGGCCCCGTCGCGGGGGTAGAGACATTGGTAGCAGGGGCCGCCGGGCCGGCCGGAAAAAACCGCCACCTGACCTTCCATTCGAATGGCGGCCCCAGACACCAGCGGCTTCCCGGCGGCCGTGCAGGCGGCGTTGACCGCGAACCGGGTGGCGAAGTTGTCGCTTCCGTCCAACACCAGATCGACATCACCCACCAAGGCCGGCAGGGTCTCCTCGTTGAGGCTGCGCTTCACCGTGACCAGGTCCACATCCGGGTTGAGGGCGGAGAGGGTGAGGCGGGCGGACTCCGCCTTGGGGCTTCCGATGCGCTCCGTGGTGTGGAGGATCTGGCGCTGAAGGTTGGATAGGTCCACCGCGTCGAAGTCGGCCAGAAGTAGCCGTCCGACCCCGGCCGCGGCCAGATACATGGCCGCTGGGGAGCCGAGCCCGCCAAGCCCTACCACCAGGACGCTCGACGCGCGCAGCCGCTCCTGGCCCTCGATGCCGAAGCCGGGGAGCATGATCTGGCGGCTGTAGCGCAGCAGTTGGTTGTCGTTCATTCCAATGGGCGCAGGGGCCGCGAGTGAACGCGAAGGCATTGCGCAGTTGCGTCGCAGGCTGATGGATAGTCCGGTTTTTTCGGACTCAGCAGTTCGCCGCTTCCCGCTATAGATACCGCCGCCAATGTTCCGGACGCTGGTCCCGGCATCCATGGTCCATGGCCTGATAACGGGTGGCGAAGACCTTTTTCGTGCAGTTGCTGGGGCCGTTGGGACAGCCGCAGTTGGCCCGGAGCGTTTCCTCCGTGTAGTAGTAGAGGGCGCGCATCACCCGGAACATCAGCCGGTTGTCCAGGTGCAGGCCGAGCTCCCGCAGCGCGTCCTCGATCTCCTTGAGGGTGACGGCGAGCACGTCGTAGCTCACCTTGAGCAGGGTTGGGGAGGCGACCTCGCTCGTCAGCACGCCTTCCACGTCGTTGAGGAACCCGGCCGCCGTGAGGGCCTGGTTTGCGGCTGGATGCAGCTCCCGGAAGGCGATCTCCCGCTGCTTGATTCGCTCGGCGTCTGGGATCTCCATGGCTCCTGTATGCTAAGCGGCACCTCGAAATAATCAAGCAGATTCCGGCTGGTGCAGCGGTACGGGCCGCGGCGGGCTCACGGCGCCCTGGCCAGAGTCACCCGCTCGTGTCCGGCGAGGTCCCGACGCGTCTGGGGATTGTGCAGCCCCCGTTTGGCAAACACCCGCCGTACCGCCAACCCCTGGTCGTATCCGTGCTCCACCGCAAGCCAGCCGCCGGCAACCAGGCAGCGGGCGGCGTGTGAGGCGATGAGTCGAATGGCGTCCAGTCCGTCCGGTCCCGAGGCGAGCGCCTCGCGGGGCTCGAACCGGGGGTCGCCTCGGGCGAGGTGGGGGTCGCCCTCCGGGACATAGGGGGGGTTGGCCAGGATGAGGTCCAGGCGGCGCCCCCCAATGGGCGCCAGCCAGTCCCCGCGCAGGGGGTGGAGCCTTGCGAGCCCGAGGGACCGAAAATTGGACTGGGCCACCGCCAGCGCCGCCTCCGAGCGGTCCAGGGCGATGATCTCCCACTCGGGCCGTTCGCTTGCGATCGCCGCGGCGACGGCACCGCTGCCGGTGCCCAGGTCCGCCATCCAGAATGTCTCGCTCGCGCGCCCCAGCTCGAGGCCCGTCTCCACCAGGAGCTCGGTCTCCGGACGGGGAATCAAGGTGTCTGGCGACACTTGGAGCTCCAGGGTCCAGAAGGCCTGACGGCCGCGAATATAGGCCATCGGCTCGCCGGCGAGACGCCGGGAGAGCAGTGTCTGGAATCGTGCGAATGCCGCCGGGCCGACCGGCCTTTCGGGCCAGGCGGCAAGGGTGGTGCGGGACCAGCCGGTGGCCTCCATGAGCAATAGCTCGGCCTCAAGCCGGGGGGATGCGTCAGGAAGGGCGGTGGCGTTGTCCGCCAGGGCCTCCGCGGCGGCTTGGAGGGCGGTCCCGACGACCGGGTCCGGACCGGGCCCGCCGCCGGGCAACGCCATTACTCCGCCATCACGGCCGCCAGCTGCTCGCTCTGGTACTCGGCCAGCAGTGGCTCGATGACCTGGTCCAGGGCGCCCCCCATCACCTCGTCCAGCTTGTAGAGGGTCAGGTTGATACGGTGGTCCGTAAGCCGGTTCTGGGGGAAGTTATAGGTGCGGATGCGCTCGGAGCGGTCGCCGCTGCCCACCTGGAGCTTGCGGTTCTGTGACTCGGCCGCGGATTGGCTCTCCTGGGCCTGGGCGAGGAGCCGGGCCTGGAGGAGTGACAGGGCGCGCGCCTTGTTCTTGTGTTGGGAGCGCTCGTCCTGGCACTCCACAACGATGCCTGATGGCAGATGGGTGATGCGCACGGCGGAGTCGGTCTTGTTGATGTGCTGGCCGCCGGCTCCGGAGGCCCGGTAGGTGTCGATGCGCAGATCGTTGCCGTTGACCTCAATGGCGTCGATGGACTCCACCTCAGGCAGCACCGCCACGGTGCAGGCGGAGGTGTGGATGCGCCCCTGGGACTCGGTCTCTGGCACCCGCTGGACCCGGTGTGCACCGGGCTCGAATTTGAGTCGGGAGTAGACGCCCTGACCGCTGATACGGGCGACAACCTCCTTGTAGCCGCCAAGCTCACCCGGGCTCTCGCTCATGACCTCGGCGCGCCAGCCTCGCTGCTCCGCGTAGCGCAGATACATCCGCAGTAGGTCCGCGGCAAACAGGGCCGCCTCGGCCCCGCCCGTGCCGGCGCGTACCTCAAGGAAACAGTTGCGCTG
Organism: uncultured Gammaproteobacteria bacterium; assembly: GCA_963698355.1. GTDB lineage: Bacteria > Pseudomonadota > Gammaproteobacteria > Chromatiales > Chromatiaceae > Thiodictyon. Next base: position 262,026 of record CAVOQO010000078.1, read on the forward strand.
GTCGTTGGGGTCACCTGGCACCAGCAGGCCGTGCAGCGCGGGCTCCAAGGCGTCGCGCCGCGCGGCGGCGGCGGCCCGCTCATCTCGTGCCAGCTCCGACATCTCGGGGTCGGCCAGCATCTCCTCGGCTGCCGCGATCTCCGCCTCGTGCCCCAGGTACTGGTTGAAGCAGGTCACCAGCGGCTCGAGCTGCGCGTATTCGCGGCTCAGGTCCCGATACAGGTTCTGGTTGGCCTGGGTCTCGGGTTCCGCGAGCATGGCGGTGATCTCGCCGAAGCGCTCAGAGATGCGCTCCAGTCGTTCACGGATGGACGGATTCATCTAGGGGGTATTGGAGGGTGCGCCGCAGCGGGTCTGATCGAGCTGGAAGATCTCGTTGGCGGCCTCCAGAATCTCGGCGTCGCCGTCGCGGGCCGCCTGGCGAAGGCGGGTGCTAGGCGCGTGCAGTAGCTTGTTGGTCAGGGTATGGGCGAGAAAGCTCAGAGCCTCCGCCGGGGATTTTCCCGACTCAAGCTGGCGCAGTGCGCGCTCCAGCACCTCGTCACGCAGCTGCTCGGCCCGCTGGCGGTAGTCTTGGATGAGCCCGGCCGCGTCCAGGGAGCGCAGCCACGCCATGAACTCCTCGGCGTGGAAGCCGATGATCTCCTCTGCCTGGACCGCAGCGGCCTGGCGCGAGCGCAACCCCTCGTCCACCACGCCCTGGAGATCGTCCACCGTGTAGAGATAGACGTCGTTCAGCGAGGCCACCTCGGGCTCGATGTCCCTGGGGACGGCGATATCCACCATGAACATGGGACTGTGCTTGCGCTTCTTGAGTGCACGCTCCACGGCGCCCTTGCCGAGCACGGGCAGGGGACTCGCGGTGGAGGCGATGACGATGTCCGCCTCCGCCAGGTGGTTCGCCAGCTCCGTGAGGGCGATGGCGAATCCGTCGAACTGGGCGGCCAGCTCATGGGCCCGCTCCACGGTGCGGTTGGCCACGATGATGCGCCCGATGCCGTTCTGGTGGAGATGTCGGGCGGCGAGCTCGATGGTCTCGCCGGCGCCGATCAGCATCGCCGTCTGCTTGGTCAGGTCGCTGAAGATCTGGCGCGCCAGGTTCACCGCCGCGAAGGCCACCGACACCGGGCTGTTGCCGATGGCGGTGTCGGTGCGCACCGTCTTGGCCACCGAAAAGGCGTGCTGGAAGAGCCGGCTGAGGAGCTTGCCGGTGGCGGTGCAGTCGCTCGCCGTCTGGAAGGCACCCTTGACCTGGCCCAGGATCTGGGGCTCCCCGAGTACCATCGAATCGAGCCCGCTCGCCACCCGCAGCAGGTGGACGATGGCTTCACGCCCCGCATGGGCATAGAGGTAAGGGTCGACGCGATCGGGCTCGATGCCGTGGAAGCCCCCGAGCCAGCCCCGTACCGTCTCCTCCCCGCCGTCATCGATGGCGCAGTAGATCTCGGTGCGATTGCAGGTGGATAGGACCACGGCCTCATGCACACCCGCTCGCATCGTGAGGTCACGCAGGGCGCCCGCGACGATATCCGGGCCGAACGTCAGGCGCTCGCGCACCTCGATCGGCGCGGTCTTGTGGTTGAGTCCGACGGCCAGAAGCTTCATGTTGGCTATGTATCCGAACGACCATGCGATTGTCCGGTTTATGGCGTCGGATGCAAGCGGGGTTTGGGTCCGATTTGACCTGGCCAATGTGTCGTCCTGGACGACGGGATCCGGGCAGGAGACGCCGCACGGCGCATCGGGTCCGGAACCCCGCGGGTATACTGCACTCTCAAGGCCCAATCACTGTCCGATGGTCACCGGTTCAATGCAATTCATGCGAATCTCCGCCGACTCCAGCCCTTGTCGCTCACCGCGCCGCAGCCCCTTGTTGCTGTGCGCCGTCTTGCTGTGCGCCGCGGGCTGGGTCGCCGCAGACCCGGCGACGGCGCCGGACCCGGACCAGGGGGCGGGGGCCGCCGTCCCGCCAGCAACCGCGCCGCAGGCGTCCGCCGCGCCAGCGGCTGCCTCCAAGGAGCTCGACAGCGACCTGGTCTACGCAGTCCTGGTCGCGGAGCTGGCCGGCCGCCGCGGCGACATGGCCATGGCATTCACCCATTACCTCCACGCCGCCCGGCTCGCCCATGACCCCAAGATGGCCGAGCTGGCCGTGCGCGCCGCGCTCGCGGGTGACGACAGCGATGGGGCCAACCGCGCCGTGGGACTCTGGTTGTCCCTGGAACCGGACTCTGTCGGCGCCCATCAGCTGGCGGCGCTCCTGCGCATCAAGGCGAATGATCGGGAGGGGGCGCTGACGCATCTCTCCCGCGTGGTCCAGCTTTCCGGCTCGGATGCGGGGACTGGATACACTCATGCGGTTGGCATCATCGCTCGGGCGGGTACCGACACGGAGCGGGTTGCCCTGATGCAGGCCCTGGTGGAGATGGACGCGGACAATCCAGATGCACACTACGCCCTCGCCATGGTCGCGGCTGCCGCGGAGCGCAACGACGTCGCGGAGTCGGCGGCCCGTCGGGCCCTCGAGCTGCGCATGGACTGGAACAAACCGCGAATCTTCCTGGTGCGCCTGCTGCTCTCCGAGGGTAAGCGCGACCAGGCACGGGCCCTGCTCGAGGACTACGTGGCCGCCGCACCCGGGGACTCCGCCCTACGCATGCTCTATGGTCAGCTGCTGGTCGAGGAGAAGGAATTCTCCAGCGCCCGCAGCGAATTCGAGCGGCTGCTCAGCACCCAGCCCAAGGAGCCGGACGTCCTGTTTGCGGTAGGCATCCTGTCCCTTCAGCTCGACGACGTGGACGCCGCGCGTATCTACTTCACCCGTCTCTACCAGACCGGCCAGCGGCGCAACGAGGCCGCCTACTATCTCGGTCAGGTGGAGGAACGGGCGGAGCACCCGGCCGCCGCGCTCGACTGGTACGCCAAGGCAGGCGGCTCCAACGAGACCGAGGCCCAGGTGCGCATCGCCGTGATCCGCGCCAAGCAGGGCGAGGTGTCCCGTTCCCGCGAGATCATCCAGCGGCTGCGTGACCAGTCCCCCGACGACGCCCGAAGCCTCTATCTGGTCGAGGCGGAGATTCTCGATGAGGTCGGCCTGCAGGATGACGCCACGGCGGTCTACGGTGCTGCCCTGGAGGCCTTCCCGGACGACCCGGATCTCCTTTACGCCCGTGCCATGTACTTAGTGAAGCGCGACCGGCTGCAGCAGGCGGAGGCAGACCTGCGGCGCATCCTCGCGGAGGATCCGAAGCATGCGGATGCCCTGAATGCCCTGGGATACACCCTGGCCGATCGCAGCGACCGCTATCAGGAGGCCCGCGAGCTGATCGAGAAGGCCCATCAGCTGAAACCGGACGAGCCCGCCATCCTCGACAGCATGGGTTGGGTGAACTACCGGCTCGGCAACTATGAGGCCGCCCTCGGCTACCTGCGCCGCGCCCTCGACACCATGAAGGACGGCGAGATCGCCGCCCATCTGGGCGAGGTCCTGTGGGCCATGGGCCGTCATGACGAGGCCTGGCAGGTGTGGAATGCGGCCCTGAAAGAGCACCCGGACCACGCCTATCTGCTGGAAGTGGTCAGCCGCCACCGGGTCACCCAGAGCGAGTCGCTCCCTTGAGCGCAGCCGGCCCGGACGGGTCGGCCTGGCCCGCCCCGGCCAAGCTCAATCTGATGCTGCGGGTGTTGGGGCGGCGCCCTGACGGTTACCACCGGCTTCAGACGGTGTTCCAGTTCATCGACCGGGCTGACCGCCTATGGTTCGATGTGCGTCGGGACGGCGCCATACGCAACCTCACCCCGATCCCCGGGGTGGCTGAGGACCGGGACCTCGCGGCGCGTGCCGCGCGCGCCCTAAAGGCGGCGGCCCGCTGCCCGTTGGGCGTCGATCTCCGTCTCGAAAAGGTGCTGCCCATGGGCGGCGGTCTCGGGGGCGGCAGCTCCGATGCCGCCACGACCTTGGTGGCCCTGAACCGTCTGTGGGGAATCGACATGGACCGCGACGCCCTCGCCCGACTGGCCCTGCCGCTGGGTGCAGACGTGCCGGTGTTCGTCCGTGGTCACGCCGCCTGGGGTGAAGGGGTCGGGGAGGACCTCACCCCGGTCGACCTGCCGGAGCCTTGGTATCTGGTGCTGGCGCCGATGGTCGAGGTCTCAACCGCGTCCGTTTTCGCCCACCCGGATTTGACTCGCGACTCGCATCCCGTCAAACTTGCCGACTTCTTTCAGGGGGATAGGCGCAACGATTGCCTCGCGGTCGTGCGCAACGGCTACCCCGCCGTGGCCGACGCGCTCGAATGGCTCTCCAGCGATCAAATCGCCTCTCGAGGAGGCGGGCGCCTCACCGGTACCGGGGGCTGCTGCTTCGCCGAGCTCGCCAATCGGGAACTGGCCTTGGCGGCCTTGGAGCGGGTCCCGACGAGGTTCGATGCCTTCGTCGCCCGCGGGCTCAACCGCTCGCCGCTACTCGCCCGTCTGGCCCGTGAGATTCCCGCCTAAATCCGGATCCATTGGGGCGTCGCCAAGAGGTAAGGCACCGGGTTTTGATCCCGGCATTCCCAGGTTCGAATCCTGGCGCCCCAGCCAATCGTCGAGCAATCAGGCCCACCAGGGAGCCGACAGGAAGAGCGCCGTGCCTGCCAGCCAAATGATGGTCTTCTCCGGGAATGCCAACCTGGAGTTGTCCGCGGAGATCGCCGGGCACCTGAACCTGCCGTTGGGCAAGGCCCTCGTCAGCCAGTTCAGCGACGGCGAGGTGATGGCGGAGATCCAGGAGAACGTCCGCGGCCGGGACGTGTTTGTGGTGCAGCCCACCGGGGCGCCCACCAACGACAACCTGATGGAGCTCCTGGTCATCATGGACGCCCTGCGCTGGGCCTCCGCCATGCGTATCACGGCGGTGATTCCCTACTTCGGCTATGCCCGGCAGGACCGTCGGCCGCGCTCCGCCAGGGTGCCCATCACCGCCCGCCTGGTGGCCAAGATGATCAGCCAGGCTGGGGCGAGCCGGGTGCTCACCATGGATCTGCACGCGGATCAGATCCAGGGCTTTTTCGACATCCCGGTGGACAACGTCTACGCCTCCCCGATCCTGCTCGGGGACGTGTGGCGCCAGAAGTACCCGGACCTGATGGTGGTCTCCCCGGACGTCGGCGGCGTCGTGCGGGCCCGGGCCCTGGCCAAGCGCCTGGACGATGCGGACCTCGCCATCATCGACAAGCGCCGCCCCAAGGCCAACGAGGCCAAGGTGATGAACATCATCGGCGACGTGGCGGGCCGCTCCTGCGTGCTGATCGATGACCTGGTGGACACCGCCGGCACCTTATGCCGTGCCGCCCAGGCGCTCAAGGAGCACGGTGCCAAGCTGGTCGTGGCCTACTGCACCCACCCGGTGCTGTCCGGGCCCGCGGTGGACAACATCGCAGGCTCGGTGCTGGATGAGCTGGTGGTGACCAACACCATCCCCCTGAGCCCGGAGGCCAAGGCCTGCAGCAAGATCCGTCAGCTCAGCATCGGCGAGCTGCTGGCGGAGACCATGCGGCGCGTATCGAGCGAGGAGTCGGTCAGCTCACTGTTCATCGACTGAAGCCGCAACCAATTTCGGTGTGACGCGCTCGCGCGGCTCGCCGTTCGCGGCGCTGGGGACCTGGTCGCGGGTCCCTGGCGCGTTGTTTCATGTGAACCTGGAGAACGCCCATGAGCGTGAGTTTTGACGTCTTAGCCCAGCCCCGCAGCGATACAGGTAAAGGTGCGAGCCGCCGCCTGCGTCGTGGGGGTCTGGTGCCGGCCATTGTCTACGGTGGCCACAAGGAACCGGAGATGATCTCCCTGGCCCACAACCTCGTGCTCCAGCATCTGGAGCACGAGGCATTCTACTCCCACGTGTTGAACCTCAAGGTGGGGGATACCGCCTATCCCGTGGTTCTGAAGGACCTGCAGCGCCATCCCGCGAAGCCCTTCGTACTCCACATGGATTTCCTGCGCGTCATCCAGGACGAGGCGCTCCGCATGGTGGTGCCCCTGCACTTTATCAATGAGGACAATTCCAAGGGCGTAAAGGCGGGCGGCAACGCCTCCCACAACCTCACCGAGGTGGAGATCACCTGCCTGCCCAAGGACCTGCCAGAGTTCATCGACATCGACCTGATCGAGATGGACATCGGCGACATCATCCACCTCTCCGAGATCCCCATGCCCGAGGGTGTGACCCTGGCCCATGCGCCGGATCCGGACGAGCCGGTGGTGGTCATGTACGGCGCCCGCGCCGGTGCCGAAACCGAAGAGGAGGAGGGTGGGGAAGAGGGCGCCTGAGGTCCCTGAGAATCCCATCCACGCCGGTCCGGCGATCCTCCGCCGGACCGGTGACCCCATTCCCAAGGAGCGCTGCCGATGGAAGCAGCCGGCATCCGTCTCATCGTCGGCCTGGGCAATCCCGGCCCCGAATACGCCATCACCCGACACAACGTGGGATTCTGGTTCGTCGATGCCCTTGCATCGGCCCACGGCCAGTCATTCAGGGCGGAGTCGAAGTTTCACGGCGAGCTCTGCCGGCTGGTCGTGGGCGGCACCGACCTGCGGCTGCTCAAGCCTTCCACGTATATGAATCGCAGCGGCCAGTCCGTGGCTGCAGTGGCACGCTACTTCGAGATCCCGCCCGATCGTGTCCTGATCGCTCACGACGAGCTCGATCTGCCGGTGGGGACCGTGCGGCTCAAGCAGGGCGGTGGACACGCCGGCCATAACGGCCTGAGAGACACCATCAACGCCCTCGGCAGCCGAGACTTCTGGAGGCTGCGCATCGGCATCGCACACCCCGGTGACCGCACCCTGGTCACCGGTTACGTGCTGGGCCGCCCCTCCCGGGATGACGCGGAGCGCGTCCTGGATGCGCTGCGGGACGCCGATGGCGTGCTGGCCGATCTGCTGGACGGGCGTTTCCAGATCGCCATGAACCGGCTGCACAGCGGGCGTTGATTCTCTGAGCGCCTCCTCGCGCAAACCCTGACCCCGCGCCGTAGGGTGCGCCGTGCGCACCACTCCCGACGGGTGATCGGACCTCTGTGGCGGAATAACACGGAACGGTGCGCTCGGCGCACCCTACGGGAGAGGGGCCGACGGCGGACCGGTATCTTCGCCAGGGATCGTTCGGTCAACGCCCTGCAATGCCCTCGGTGCCCGTATAGACGCGCATGATCCGGAAGGGCGGTTCCGCGCCCTCAACACCCCCGTTGAGCGCGGGCGCGCGGTTGAGCTGGTTCACCGCGATGTAGAGCCAGCCGGGCTCCCCGAAGCTCAGGGCGTCCGGCCAGATGAGCCGGTCGTCCTGGACCAGGGTCTCCAGCTCGCCGTTTGGGTGCAGCACGGTGATGGCGTTGTTGCCGAGGTCCGTGAAGTAATGGTTGCCCTCGGCGTCGGTCGAGGCCCCGTCCGAGACCGGCTTGGGTCCGGCCTTCTCGATGGCGGCGGCGATCGAGGCGTCATCGGCGCCCTCGCGCAGCAGCCGCGCGGGCAGCCGGTACCAGGTCTTGCCGTTCATTGCCCCGAAGTAGAGTGTCTCGCCGTCGGCGGATAAGGTGATCGGATTGACCCCGATGCGCGCGGGCTGGAGCTCGCCGTCCTCGCCCTTGGTCCCGAGCACGCGCCCCTCCACGACCAGGTCCACGTCCTCCGCCTGTAGGGAAGGGGAGGCCGCGAAGCGCCTGGAGCTCTTGGTGTTGAGGTCCACCGTGACCAGCGCCGGCTGATGCGCGCCGCCGATGTCGGCGATGTAGACGAAGCCCCGCTCGTCATCGACCGACAGGTCGTTGAGGAAGCTCCCGACCGGTCCTGTCTCGGGCGGAAAATCGTAGCGAAACACCGGTTGCCCGTCAGTGAGCGAGAAGGCCACCAGCTTGGGTTGCTGGGGCGGGTCGCCCAGGCCGTTGTCGATCACCCACAGGCGACCCTTGCGGTCGATGCTGATGCCCAGGACGCTGTTCAGCACGTCCGGCCCCGAGCCGAAGGCCCCGTTCCATTCGGCGTCGGGCCAGGGCTTGTAGCTTGTGGGCCCCGTGATCTCGATGAGCTGCGCATCGGCGCGGCGGAACTGGTGCACCGTGGCGAACACCCGCCCCTCGGCGGTCACCGCCAGATTACCCGGGTTGACGGGCAGCTCCGCCATCTCCTCGATGGCGCCTGGCAGGAGCTGCTCTCCGGCGAGGGCCGGAACCGGCAGGGCCAGGGGAAAGGCAAACAGCAGGGCGGCGATCTGAGGGTTCATTGAGCGTCTCCAGTGGATCCAGGGAGAGGGGCAGTTGAGCTAATCCGTTGCAATCAGCACCCGGATGGCATCGGTACCGCCCGCGCTCTGGGTATGTCCCCAGGTGGCGATCAACAAGTCCCCGGCCTGGACCAGGCATCGCTCGCGGGCGACCCGAATCGCTTGTGCGATCTTCTCATCGTCGGAGATGCCGGCCTCGTAGAGCACCGGCACCACGCCCCAATTCAGGGACAGCCGGCGGGCCACCTTCAGTGATGCGGTCACCGCCAGGATCTGGCACTCGGGGCGATGCTTGGAGATCAGCCTCGAGGTGAAGCCGGTCTCGGTCAGGCTCAGGATCGCGGTCGCGTTGAGCTGCTCGGCCATGCGGACCGCCGAATGGGCCACCGCCTCCGTGACCACATTGGACGGGTGCGGCAGGGTCTGCTGCAGCCAGCCGTACTCGCGCAGCGACGCCTCGGCACGAATCGCCAGCTCCGCCATGATCCGGACTGCTTCCACCGGATAGGCGCCGGCCGCGGTCTCGCCGGACAGCATCACCGCCGAGCTGCCGTCCAGGATCGCGTTGGCCACGTCGCTGGCCTCGGCGCGGGTCGGCTTGGGGTTGCGTTCCATCGAGGCCAGCATCTGGGTGGCGGTGATCACCGGCTTGCCGTTGCTGACCGTGGTGCGGATGATCTTCTTCTGGGTGCTCGGCACGTCCGCCAGCGGCAGCTCCACGCCGAGATCACCGCGGGCGACCATGACGCCATCGGCCGCGAGCACGATGGACTCCAAGTTGGCGACCCCGGCCCGGTTCTCGATCTTGGCGATGATCGGGATCTCGACGCCGCGCTCCACCAGGATCTCGCGCATCCGAAGCACCTCGTCCGCGCTCTGAATGAACGACGCGGCGATGTACTCCACGTCGTTCTCCGCCGCAAAGGTGAGCTCGCGCACCACGTCGTCGCGATGCTCCGGGTCCACTGCCGTCACCGAGAGCTGGCTGCCAGGCAGGTTCACGCCCTTGCTCGCGCGCAGCAGTCCGCCGACCACGACCCGACAGCGTATCTCGCGCTCCGTCGTCGCCAGCACCTGCAGCTCCATGGCGCCGTCGTCCAGCAGCACGGTCTCCCCCGGATTCACCTCCCGCGGGAGGCGCTGATAGGAGACCGAGACCCCGCGGGCATCGCCGATGCGTTTGTCCGTAAACAGCGAGAAGTCCTCGCCGGACTTCAGCTCCACCACCCCGTCGGCGACCGGGCCGGTGCGGATCTCGATCCCGCGGGTATCGATCATGATCGCCACCTGCACCCCCACGGCCTCCGCCGCCGCGCGGATACGCGTCACCCTGTCTCTGTGCTCGTCGAAGCTGCCGTGGGACAGGTTCAACCGCGCCACGTTCATGCCCGCGCGCAGCATGGCCGCCAGCGTCTCTGGGGCATCCGAGGCGGGTCCGATGGTCGCGACGATCTTGGTCCTGCGGGTTCGGGGTCGGTTGGGCATATTGGTTCCTGGAAAGTGGCGGCGTTGCCAGCCGCGGCACACACAAGGCCATGTGGGCTCGCTGCGAATAGCGTGTCCTCAGAGCGCGTCGTCGAGTGCGTCGCAGATGGTCCGCAGCACCTTCACCCGCGCGAAGTACTTGTCGTTGGCCTCGACCAGGGTCCAGGGGGCCAGCGAGGTCGAGGTGCGGTCCACCATGTCCGCCACGGCCCGCTCGTAGTCCTCCCAGCGCTCGCGGTTTCGCCAGTCCTCCGGCGTGATCTTGAAGCGCTTGAACCCGGTCTGCTCGCGCTCCTGAAAGCGCTCGAGCTGCTCGTCCTTGCTGATCTGGAGCCAGAACTTGCAGACGACGGCGCCGTTGCGGACCAGCTGCTCCTCGAACTCGTTGATCTCGTCGTAGGCCCGCATCCAGTCGGCCTCGCTGCAAAAGCCCTCCACGCGCTCGACCAGGACCCGCCCGTACCAGGTGCGGTCAAACATCACGATGCCGCTGTGCCCCGGGATGTGCCGCCAAAAGCGCCAAAGGTAGGGCTGGGCGCGTTCCTCCTCTGTCGGAGCCGCCACTGGGACGGTCCTGTAGAGGCGGGCGTCAAGGGCCCCCGTCACCCGACGGATCGCACCGCCCTTGCCCGCCGCGTCCGAGCCCTCGAAGGCGAGCACCAGGGAGCGCTTGCGGAATTTCTTGCTTAGGACCCGGCGTGCGAATCGGGTCTGATATTTTTCGAGTTGATCCTTGTAGTCGCCCCGTTCGAGCCGCTGAGTTAGGTCCAGACCGCGAATCAGGGCGACGTTCTCGCCCTGGGCCGCCACCGGGGCGGCGGTGACCAGACGCGCGGCCTCCGGCTGGTCGAGCCGCCGGCGCAGCGCGTCCAGCAGGGCGTTGCCGACGGCCAGGGTGCGGTGGCGATGGTCGTAGCCGTCGATGACGGTCCAGGGCGCCTCGCCCGTGCTGGTCTCGCGCAGTACCTTCTCGGCCGTGTCTCGCGCGTTGTCGTAGCGCTCCGCCAGCTTTTCGATGGTCTTTGTCAGGCGCCAGCGGGCGTAGACGTCTTTCTTCCGGGCTGACAGTCGCTTGCGCTGCTCGCGCTTGGAAATGTGCAGCCAGAATTTGAGGATCAGCACGCCCTCGTTGTGCAACATGCGCTCGAGATGGCGGATCTCGTTGATCGAGCGGTCGAGATCTCCATCGCTGGCGGCGCCCAGGATGCGCGAGAGCAACGGCAGCGTGTACCAGGACCCGAAGAAGATGCCCGTCTCGCCCTTGGGCGGCAGGGCGCGCCAGAAGCGGTACATGGGCGGGCGCTCCGCCTCCTCGTCGGTGGGCATGAGGAAGCCGTGGGTGTGGACGTGGCGGGGGTCCATCCATTCGTTGAGTGTCTGGATGGTCTCGCTCTTCCCCGCCCCTTCCACGCCGCCGACGATCACCAGGACGGGGAAGTCCTTGGCGGCGAGCAGGTCGTACTGCGCATCGAGCAGTGCCTCCCGCAGCTCCGGGACCGCCGCCTCGTACTCCTCCTTGCTGACCTCCTGACACAATTCCGCCGATTCGAACATGGCTCCTCCAGCTTCAGTGGTTGTTTTTTGAGGGTTGTGGATACTGTCTACGCACGGGGATCTGCCCACCGACGCGCCCGGATCTGGAGGTCGGCTGGCTGGCTCCGACGGGCACTCATTCGGTTCGCATTGCCGAGGCGCAGGAAGGCAAGTGTAAACAAGCCGCGGGATCGGGGTCGGCGGATTTACGGCAAGCCGAGCCAAAGGTGCACGCAGGAGCGAAGTACACCCGTTTCAAGGATGACCCGTGAGAGGGGCGCGGAGTCGCTCAGTCGCCGAGACGCTTATCCAGGAACCGGTATTGAGCGGGTCTGCCGCCTGCGCTGCCGGCGCCAAAGCCGAGCTTTCGGTACAGGCCGCCGCCGGGTTGTCCTCGCGTGCCTCCAGGGCGAGCTTGCAGCAGCCGCGGCGCAGGGCCCCTGCCTCGACCGCGGCCAGCAGCGCCGTGGCGACACCCCGGCCCCGATGGTCCGGGAGCACCGTCAGGTCGTGGATGTTGAGCAGGGGGCGGGCGCGGAAGGTGGAGAAGCCCTGGAAGCAGATGGCGAGACCGACGGCCTGCTCCCCGGCAAAGGCCAGCAGCACCAGATGCCCCGGCACCTGGCGCAGCGCCGGAATCAGGCGGTCCCGGGTGTCCTGCGGCAGCGGCTCGCCGGAGCCCATGGGGTCGGCGGCGTAGGCATCCAGCAGCGTCACCACGGAATCCGCGTCGCTAGGCTGATCGAGATCGGCGGGGCGGACCTGGACGTGGAGGGAGCTCGGGCGCGGATTTATGCTCACCTTTGATCCGGTGAGTGCTTACCGTGGTGAAACCAGATCGCCCCGCGGGACCGCGCGGCGGTGCCTTACGGACTCTATGGAAGTCGCGACCGACGTGTCGTGACGGGCAACTTGCGTCAAGCCGCATCCCGGTGCGGACGGACGGCCAACGTCCATCCCATAGCCTTCAAGGCGGCGTTCAGGCGGGACAGCCGCGGGTCGACCTCCGCCGACTTTAGGCTGTCCAGGCTTGCGTCCGTCAGGGCCCCTGGCTCGATACTGTTTCCCATGGCTTCGGCAACGTTCCGAAGGGCTCGCAGGACCACGCGCTCGTTACCATCCTCGAGTGCTGCATTCAGATATTCCTGGATCTGCTCTGGCGTCGACAGGGATTCGGAGGCGCGATAGAGCACCGATCGGGCTTCATTGACCACGGTAGTCTCTCCAGTAATTGATTGCATTGGCGATATCCTGCGTTTGGGTTGACGCGTTGCTGCCGCTAAAAAAGGTGGCACCAGAACCGGACCATCCAATGGCTGGCGGGCATGGTTGTAAAAGTCGCCTTCGTGCTCCCGAGCATGGGTTAGGGTCTTCAGATGCCATCCCGGACGGGGATGAAACTCCGCTCCACGCCGCCCTCAATCCGCCCGGCCATGGCGTCGATGGCCGCACCCTGGCTGGTCTTTAGCGCCAGGGCCAGAGCCGGCTTCTGCTCCTCGAGGGCGTGCAGTATCTCCGCGCGCATCTCCTCGCGCAGGCGCACCTCGTCGATCTCGATCATCGCCTTGTCCACGGCGAGCCAGGCCGCCGCACCGGCCACGATGCCGCAGATCGCCGCGGCTGGTCCGCCGGGTGAGCACAGGGCCGCCCCGCCGGCGGCGGACAGCAGGATGGAGCCGCCCTTCTTGGCTGCCACCTTGCCGGCAAGTCCGGCGGCGGTCTGAAAGCCCTTCTTGGCGGCGAGCTTGGCCGCCACCGCGGCACCGGTCTGTTTCGCGAGCATTTTGGCGGCGAGTGCCCCCGCGGCGGCACCTCCCCCGACGGCGGTGGCGGCGCGCACTGCGTCCCGGTTCAGATCCCCCAGGGCTGGGCTGGCCAGCGTGGCCGCGCTCAGCGCCCCCAGGTCCAGCCCGTACAGTGCGCAGGGGGCGGCTGCCGACCGTTCCCCGGCAAGCTGCTCCAGATGGCCTGCGGCATCGGCCAGGGTGCGGGCCGAGTCGCGCCGAATCCCCTCATCCAGCCGCTCCAGCTGCTCGGCGAACCCGGTGTCCACGAACAGGTGCTGCTCCAGCTGATCCCCCATCAGCTCAACGAAGCCTCCGGTGGCCAGGGCGGCAAGCCGCTCGTACTCGCCGATCACGGTGAAATACCAGTCCAGATAGGCATCGACGCCGGGCTCCAGCCGGGCGAACAGCGCAACCAGCTCGCCATCGACACGTTGGTCCGCCGACTCCCTGGCGGCGAGCCGTACCCGGTCCAGCTCGCCGCCCAAGGAGGCGAGCAGGGCCTCCCGGGCGGCCGGGTCGAGCCGGCAGGGGTCCACCCAGTCGACCGCCCGGCGGGCCTGCGCCGCCAGCCGGTCGGGATCCAGGTCAGCCAGCCGAGAGCTGGCATAGAGATAGGGGATGGCCAGCGCCAGGATGGTATAGACGAAGGCGCGGGTGAAGGTGCCCTCGGGCTCGACGCGGGTGGCGCGCTGCTCTACCAGGGCGATGATCCCGAGCTGCATGCGGGTGAAGAGATAGGCCAGTGCCCCCGCATGGATCAGCACCAGGCCCCAGGCGGCGATCCGCAGCGTCCGGTCTGGCAGGCCGGGGATGCTGAGCAGGGCGGCGTGCCGGGTCAGGGACTCGGCCGCGGCGAGCGCGCCCAACGCCCAGCCCGCGGGTGCGCAGACCGCGTCCAGCCCATTGGCGCGAAACGCGTCCTCTGCCACCTGGTTCCAGGGTAGGGTCCGCGTGTCCGGGATCCCGGTGAGAAAGAAGTCGACGGCCAGGAATGCCAAGGTCAGAAAGGCCAGGTTGAGTCCTAGCAGGGGCCAGCGGCGTGCGATCAGGCCCAGACGCTGGTCATGAATCTGGCTCCGTAGACCGCGCCGGACGGGTTCCACCAATAGGGACAGCACCAGCACGTCCAGCGCCAGCACCGCCCATTGCTCGGCCCCCAGGCGCGCGGCCAGGACCAGCAGCAACAGCGCCAGCGCCAGCGAAACCACGACCTGGATCACCCGCGTCAGGGTCCCCGCCCACAGCCAGCGCCGGACGTTGCTGTCCGCCCGGGTCAGGTGCTCCAGGACCATCCGGCGCTCGAACAGGATCACCTCGTTGCGGTAGACCCACAGGGGCCAGGCGATCAACGCGGCGAACACGAATAGACCCCAACAGGCGACGTGATTCAGGCCCAGCGCAAAGACAGCCAGCGCGCCGGCGCCCAGGGCCTGGAAGAACAGGCGGGGGAGGGCGGCAGTTCCGGCTGGCGATTGGGGTTGTACTGTCATGGCACGGGGGATCTCCGCCTGCAATGTCCCCCAGCCGCGCCTAGGCCCGCCTGGCGTCGTTTGGGTTGCGTTTGGCCGGAGTGGATCAGTCGGCGGATAGGCGTATCGAGGATGCCGATGCGCTGGCGCGGGAGGGTCGTTTGTAGACGGAAAGGCCTTCCCGCAGCGATCGGGCGATCACGTCATTGGGCGAATCTGCCCACTCGTGAACCTCATCGCGTGAATAAAGCAGGATGTCGACCGGAATCCTGATCTCCCAAAGGGCGCGGCGAATCTTCCTCAGCTCGGACTGCCGCGTGCGCTGGGCGCTGAAGGAGTCGCCTGCGACCACGAGCAGGTCAAGATCCGAGTCCGGACGGGCATCTCCGCGGGCACGCGAGCCGAACAGAATGATCCGCTCAGGGCCCACGGCTGCCACGGTCGCATCGACGACGTTACGAACGATCTGATCTGAGTCAGTCACGTTTGCTCCCCGAGCTTGGCGTCAAATGAAGATCCAGCTGCAACCCTGCGCAAGCTTATCGCATTGCGGCCCGAGTGAGACGGGCCGAGGGGAGGCCCCTCAACCAAACCGCTCCCGCAGCGCCTTCAGGGCAGCGGCGCGGGTGAGGACCACAACCTCGTCCCAGTCCTTGCTCCTGGAGGGCGTCGTCCGCACCGCTGATCCGCAGGGCCAGGGCGCGTTCCCGTGCCAGCGGCTCCAGTGCCTCGGTCGTGCGCCGGGTCGGCTCCAACAGGGCGAGCACTTCCAGCCAATAGCGCCTCAACAAGGGCTCCTTAACCCGGCGATACGCCGGTTGACTTGCCCGGATTGCATCATATGCTATGGCATATGGTCGTAACCCTAGACACCGATGTCGTTGTGTCGGCGGTTCTCAGTTCGACCGGCGCATCCCGGTTTCTCCTACGCGAGATTGGGCTCGGGCGCCTGACTGCGGCGGCGTCGGTGCCGCTGCTATTGGAGTACGAGGCCGTCCTCAAGCGACCCGAGACCCTGCGCCGGGCGGGCGGCACGGTGGCGGACATGGAGGTCATTCTCGACCAGTTGGCGGCCACGCTGCGCCCCGTGCCGATTTGGTATCTGTGGCGACCACTGCTGCGCGACGCCAATGACGACATGGTGCTGGAGGCCGCGGCAAATGCCGCGGCGACGCATCTGGTGACCTTCAACATCCGCGATTTCGGCAAAGCGCCGAGCCGGTTCGGCATCGAGCTGTGCCGGCCTGCCGATCTCGCGAGGAGCCTGCGCGATGGGTAAGAGTAACTATGCCTTGAGTGCGCCGGAGAGCATTCTCGCGGCGGCACGCCGCGCCGCCAAACGCGATGGCGTGAGCTTGAATCAGTTCATCAATACCGCCTTGGCGGAGAAGGTAGCGGCGCTGGAGGCCGAGGAGGTGTTCACCCGCCGGGCAGCACGTGCCGACCGGGCGCGCTTCTTGGAGGTGCTGGAGCGCCTTGGCCCTGAGCCGCCGCGGGCGGGGGATGAGCTGGACGCCGACTGAGCGGCGCAATCCTGCGTCTCAGCCAGCCCTGCCCGCGACAGGGCCGAGTTCGAAACACCGGCGATGCATTCGCGACCGCGGTGACACTTCCTCCGCGCCAGGGTTGGGATCCAGACCACCAGCCCCGATCGGCCTCGGATTCTCGCCGAGCAGCATGCCCGGGAGGGCCGCCGCCGGGAGGCCATCGTCGCCAAGATACAAGGGCGGAGCGCGATAGCGGTTCGGCCATCCTGGTCCCGCCACCCGGTTGGAACCGGGACTGGATGAGCCCGATCCCCCGGCGCCCCGCGGCTGGTCGTGCCCGGTTCCGCCGTTTATACTGCGTTTAAACGTTTGGCCGGGGAGACCATTATGAGCACCGAAGCCGTTCTTGCCATCAAGCACTGGGGCAACAGTCTCGGCCTGCGCCTGCCGTCCGCCGTGGCGCGTGAGGCCGGGCTTCACGCCGACCAGCGCGTGCGCATCACCGTGGAGAAGGACGGCATCGTGATCCGACCCGTGGGCGAAGAATTGCCCACCTTGGCCCAGCGGTTGGCCCGCTTCGATCCGCAGCGGCACGGCGGCGAGATCATGACGGTCGAGCGGATCGGTTCAGAGCGGTGGTAAGGGGCCAGCGCAAGGCGGATTGGGCGCCCGATCGTCGGGACCTCATCTGGATCGACTGCAACCCCCAAGCCGGGCGCGAGATGCGCGATATCCACCCGTTTCTCGTGCTCTCCCACCGCGCCTTCAACGAGCGGACCTCATTGGTCATCGGCCTTCCCATGACGACCGCGGAATACAACAGCGACAATCCCTTCGCGGTGGCCGTGGGGCAGGCAAAAGGAAATAAGGAGGGCAAGACGAGCTATGTGCTCTGTCATCAACCCAAATCGTTCGACTGGCGTGCGCGCGGCGCCTCCGCCCATCCAATGAGACGCCTGCCCGCTGCGGCATTCGCCGAGGTCTGCGCGATACTCAATCAGATCATTGACCTCTGCCCTTCCCCGGAATGAGCCCGCGGAATGCGATAGCGGTTCCGCCCTTTGTGACCCCTCAGCCGCCAAACCGCTCGCGCAGGGCCTTCAGGGCGGCGGCGCGGGTGAGGACCACCACCTCGTCCCCGGGCTTGAGCCGGGTGTCCGGCTCGGCGAACAGGAACTCCTTGCCGTTTCTGTAGATGCAGATGGGACGGGCGGCCGTGGGCAGGGCCAGATCGCTGATCGGTACGGCCTGCTCCTCCCCCACCCGGAAGGAGTAGATGCGGGCCTCGCCGCGCAGGATGTCGGAGATCTCGATGATGTCCTGGCCCTCGGCCATGTCTGCCAGGTAGCGCCCCACGGTGTGCATGGGCACCAGGGAGTCCGCGAGCCCCAGCTCCACGCAGATGTGCTCCAGCTCCGGGTCCTCGATCTTGGTCACCACGCGGGCGTAGCCCAGCGATCGGGCCACCAGGCTGGCGATGATGTTGGCCTGGTCGTCGTGAGTAAGAGAAAAGAGCAGGTGGGTCGCCTCCGGGTCCGCCTCGCGCAGGATGGCGGGACGGGTGCCGTCCCCGTGGATGAAGCCCACGTCGAGCTCCTCCTGGAGCGCGTCGATCACCGTCCGGTCGCGCTCAATCAGGATCACCTCGTGACCGCGTTCCGCGAGCATACGCCCGGTGAGCACGGCCAGGCTGCCGCTGCCGATGAAGACGAAGCGCATGGATGGATTCCTCCAATGAGGGCCTAGCTGAGTTCTATCAGCCAGGTGCCGGGAGAGGACAGGACCGAGAGGGCTTGAGCCTCAGGTCGATAAGACGCCGTCGGCCTTGAGCTGGGCCAGAAAGTCCTCGTAGCTCAAGGAGGGCTCGGCGGCTCGCTCGGCAAAGGCCGCCAGATCCTCTTCTTCCTCGCGCTGGGCTTCGTCGATCATCTCTGAGCCTACTGTGGCCATGGTGTCTCTCCGACGTCTCGATGCTTCGGCATCGTAGCGCCACGACTGCCGCCGAGACAGCGCTCCCGTTGCGTTGCACTCAATCCAGCCCGCTCGCGACCCCATGCCTTGTTGTATTGCCTCAGCCTGTCGTTGGGTTACAGCGCCTGTCGGAACCGCTGAGTCGGTACCCGATGGCATGCCAGGCGCGCCTATTCCGGCTCCCTGTCGTCCGGCGTGTGCAAGTGGTTCGAGCCCCTCGGGGTGCCATCAACCCTCGGGTCGCGGGGTGTTGGTGCGGCCTCCAGCCAGACTCCGATCTGCCTGCCCGATGGGCTCCGGGGCTGAGTGCGGCTGTTGATCCGCAGTCGCCGTTGGGGCCCTCGTTGTCTCAGGCAGATGGGTGCCGATCGCCGGCTCGGTGAACGAGGGCAGCCGCACCTCGCAACGCAGTCCCCCTTCCTCGAGGTTCTCCATCTGCACGCTGCCTTCGTGGAGCTCGCAGATCCGGCGCACGATCGACAGGCCGAGTCCGCTCCCCGGCGCCGTCGTCTCGGAGCCGCGCCGGAACCGCTGGAACATCTCGGCGTGCTGGCCGTCGGCGACTCCGGGACCGTTGTCCTCGATGATCACCCGGTGGAAGAGGCCGGAGTTGCGTACGGTCACCCGGACCTCGCCGCCCGCGGGCGTGTAGCGGATGGCGTTATCCATCAGGTTGCGCAGCAGGATCCCGATGCAGGTCTCGTCACCGCGCGTCAGGGTGTCCTGCGCCCCGCCGACCTGAAGGCTCACCGCGCGTTCCCGCGCCAGCGGTTCCAGCGTCTCAGCGGTGCGGCGGGCCGTCTCGAGCAGATCCACCCGCCCGAGCATCGGCGCGGCGTCCCGCGTGTCCAGGCGCGAAAGGGTGAGCAGTTGGTCCACCAGATGTCCGGCATAGCCCGCGCCGGCGACAATTTGGTCCAGCGCCCGCCGACGCTGCGCGTCGTTGGTCGCCCGTTGGGCCACCTGGGCCTGGACGCGAAGCGCCGCCACCGGCGTGCGCAGCTCATGGGCCGCGTTGCCGGTGAAGTGCCGCTCGCTCGCCAAGGCGCGCTCGAGGCGCTGGAACAGCGAATCGAGTGCGTCCACCAAGGGCCTCACCTCCGGCGGGACCGAGGTGGTCCGCAGCGGTGCGAGATCCCGCTGGTCGCGCGACTTGATCTCCTTTGCCAGACGAGCCAAAGGCGCCAGCCCCCTGCCAACCGCCAGCCAGAACAGGAGAAGCAGGGGCGGAACGGCGACGAGGGTCGGAAGCAGGAGGTGGCTGACCAGATGCCGGGCCAGCCGTTCCCGAAGGGCATGATCCTCACCTGCATAGAGCACCAAGGCCTGTTTCGGATCAGCCACCCCGTAGACGCGCCATCGGGTTGAATCGACCAGGCTGTCCGAGAAGCCCGCGACGCCCTGGGCAAGCGGCTGGTCCGGCGCGTTCTCGGAGCTCAACAGGAAGGCCCCCTCGCGGGTGAGCAGCTGGAAGGCGAGCATGCGCCGGTGCGCGCCGGGGGCGGCGCCCGGGTGCGCGTGGATCGCATGGGCCCAAGGCAGGTCGGAGGGGACGAGCTTGGGCAGCAGCCCCGCGATTTGCTCCAGGTCCCCGCGCTCGGCGCTGGTCTCGGCCAGGGCCAGGAGGACCCGTGCGGACTGTGCCAGATGGATGTCGTAGAGCGCGTCAACCTCGCGCAGGGCGCTTCGATACAGGAAGACGTTGACCGCCAGCCAGACGAGCAGTGTGGCGCCGGCAAACAGCAGCATCAGGCGCCACTTGAGCGACATTCCCGTGCGGACCTAGTGAAGCCTGTAACCGACGCCGCGCACTGCCTTCAAGGTCGCAGCAACGAGCTTCTTTCTCAGGTTGTGAACGTGGACCTCCAGCACGTTGCTGCCCACATTGTCGTCCCAGCCGTAGATGGACGTCATGAGCCGCTCGCGCGGCACCACCTTGCCGGCATTCTCCACCAGCGCCTGCAGGATGGCGAACTCCTTGGGGGACAGGTTGACCTCCCGGCCGTCGCAGGTGACGGAGCGCGCGCAGGTGTCGATCTCGATTCCGCGGTGACTCAGCACGGGCGAGGCGCTGCCCACTGACCTCCGGTGCAGGGCCCGCACGCGGGCACACAGCTCGTCCAGGTCGAAGGGCTTGGTGACGTAATCGTCGGCGCCGGCATCGAGCGCGTTCACCCGCTGGCTGGTGGCATCCGTCGCGGTGAGGATGAGCACCGGGACACGGTTGCCGCGCGCCCTGAGCCAGCGGAGGATCTCGATCCCGGGCCTTTTCGGTAGGCCAAGGTCAAGCACCACCACGTCGAAGACACCCGATCCCAGCGCCTTCTGGGCCGCGTCACCGTCGCGCGCCCAGTCCGCCACCCACCCGGCTTGCTGCAACCCAACTTGGAGCCCGTCGC
>CAVOQO010000079.1:0-23134 GCA_963698355.1 uncultured Gammaproteobacteria bacterium
ACATTCATTCAAGGGGGGGTGAAGAAATGACATCAGCGGTGAGCGTCGCTCGGGGGACACAGCAGAGGGCAATGTGCGGCACATTTCGACACGGCCCTGTGGCTCTTCACCAGGAACGGCTATTTCAAGACCTCGATCCACGACATCCAGGCCCAGGCGGGGATCAGCATCGGCTCCATCTGCAGACGACTTCGGCGGTAAGGAAGGGATCGGCGAAGGCCCTCTACCACGACCTGCTGGAGCAGATGGACGAGGTGGTCGACGCGGTGATGCGCGAGCAGGCGAGCGCCTACGCCCGGGGCCTGCGGTGGTGGAGAGGCGTCGAGCTGACTGAGCAGTCCCGCTCTCGATGCGCTTCATCCTCAATGCCAAGCACCGCGAGTTCCTGCTCGATGAGCCGCCGACTGCTCGGCAAGCCCATCGTGAAGCTCAGGGACTGATCCGTCAGGGCATCGGCAGCGGCGAGATCCGGGCCATGGACCCCTGGGCGGCCGCGGCCTGCACCTTCGGCCGGCGCTGCGATGATCACCTGCGTCTCGACGGGGTCCTGCCCGACTCACTGGAGGGCCTTGCCAGGCCGGTTGGGACAGCGCCTGGCTGGCGGTGCGCCGTGGACGCGATCGACGGATCGGAGCCGTCTGGGTGCACTGGAACCAGCGGAGCAACGGTTTGAGTGAGAGGTGTGCTGAGACCCGTCATCGCCGATATGGGCTGGGCAGCAATCTGTGTGATCCCGCCGTCCAGGTGCGCATGGCGATTGCCCGCTCGAGGGACGCGCCAGTCGCGGCTGACCGCCTAGTCGTCGTGTACCGGACCGCCTGGTGGGCCCGGCCGATCAGCCCGACGACATCAACGCCGTCGTGGCCCTGGAGACTCGCCTGACCCTGCGCGGACTGCTCGACGCCCTGCAGTCGATCGAGCCAGCACGGCCGCCAGCGCGATTCGACCGGTGGGGGCCGCGCACCCTGGATCCGACATCCTCTTACGGCGACGAGCAGGTGACCGAGCCGGGGCTGCAGATTCCCCACCGGGAGATGAGCGGTCGCGCCTTCGCGCTGGTGCGCTGGCGGAGAGAGCCCCTGCCGGTCTGCGGGTGCGGGTTCCCGGACGCGGCGGAGCTGGTGGAGATCTGGCCCCGCGAGGGAGAGCCCGCTTGCCCTCGGCGTCCGGTCGCGGCTTTCAACCCCATCCGAACTTTCCCCCAGGGCTGGGGAAGGCACGGAGGGTTGGCCATCTCGATATTCCTCCGTCTGCCAGGGGGAAAGATCCGACATGCTCTCCCTTCTCTCGCGGCCAGGGGGAGGGACCGGACCAGGCACCGCGATCACCTCCTCTCTGGCAGGGGAACGACGGGGCGGGGGTCGAGCCTCACCGCTGGGCAGGGCGACGGATCATCTTGGCGATCTGGTAGTCGCCCATCCAGGGACGGTGCGAGCTCGATGGTTCCGGCCGTCTCCGCCAGTTGGCGCCGGGGCCGGGAGCGGGTGCGCACCCGGACGGCGCGGCGCCGACCAGCCGCTGGCGCTCGGCCTCGCGCCATTCATCGCCGAGATAGTCATGTGGTGCTCGCGGCGGCGGAGAAGTGTCGGCGTACCGCCAGCGGACGGCCGCGATGCCGGCGCCATCATCACGATCGCATTGGCCGTGAAGACGCCAGCCAGCCGAGGCAGATCGCCGCTCGCGATGGAGCCTTCCAGGCGGTCGAGGAGCGCGAGACGGCGTTGGCCCGGCCGGCGTCCGGGGCAGGCTGGCGGTCCGTTGGCGGAGGTGCTCCTGGTGGCGCTCGACGATCGGTCTGCACATCTTGAGCTTGGCCTTGTCCATCGTTTCCCAGATGCGACCGGGAGGCACCTTTGGCACCGGTACGGTGCCGTCGCGCGAGGTCAGCGGCCGGCCGATCGATTGGACCGCACTTGGTTCGATGGTGGCGAGAGGTCCATGGGCAAGGCGTGGCCCGCGGGGTCTTCTCGCCGTTGGCGGTGAGGAACTTAGGTCGTCGCGCTCCAGTGTCGCGCTCGCGCGGGTGCGTCCCCCGGGCGCTGACGATCCCTCGCGTCCGAAGTCTCCGTCCCCTGCTGACAGAGGATGGGCCTCCCGCGCCCTGGGGTTCGCCAGGTCCGGGTTGATCCGCAGAGCCGGCTGGTGGGTTCGCGCGCGATCGTGAAGACGACGACGGCGGCGCCCAGCGCCGTCAGCATCCAGAAGAGTGGGCGTCGCGCCGGAACTGTCGGGGTGGCTGGGACCTGGAGTGGCCACCACCGGGGTCCCTGCGCCGAGCCAATCCAGCACCTTTCCCCCGCTGGAGGGGCTGAGGACCGGTCCGAGCTGGCGGTCATAGCGGCGGCGCGCCTCGGGATCCCGCAGGACCTGATAGGCGGCGTTGATCCGGGCGGTCAGCGAGACTCTGCGCTCGTCGGTCTCCGGTGAGCGGTCCGGGTGGAACATCCGCACCAGCAGGCCATGATGCTGCTTGATGGACTCCGCCGAGCAGCGCCGGGAGAGACCCAGGACGCGGTAATGGTCCGCGGCTGGGACAGGAGGACCTGGCGCAGGAGGAAGAGAAAGGCCTCCAGGAGCACCTCGGGTCGGGTCCCCAGGGCGCCGCGGTCGTCTCGATATTGGCCGGCGAAAGGGCCGAGCCGGACTCGACCAGCCAGTCGGCGAAGGCATCCGGCAGCGGACGTGCCGGATCGGTCAGGTGCCCGAATCGGATCGGGGCCCGATGGAATTCAAGGGCGAGGACGAGGAGCCGCGGCGCCATGACCGGCAGAGGTCAGGCACGCTCGGGCAGGGCGCGCCCCTCGTCGCGGCCGCCATAGTGGTAGGCGTATTGATAGTCGTAACCATACCCGTAGCCCTGACCGGCGCGGCCCAACCGGTCGATGACCGCGCCCAGGATGGTCGCATTGGCGGCCCGCAGACGCTTGACCGCACCCTCCAGGGCACCGTAACGGGTGCGTCCGGCATCCACCACGAAGAGGGTCCCGTGGGCGAGATTGGCGAGCACCAGGGCGTCCGCCAGGCCGATCACCGGGGGCCCGTCGAGGATCACGTAGTCGAAGCGCTCCGACGCGATGCTCAGAAAATCGAGCATCTTGGCGCTGGAGAGGAGCTCCACCGGGTTGGGCGGCAGGGGTCCGCTGGTGATGGCGAAGAGCCGGGTGACCTGGGTCGGCTGGGCGATCTCGGCGGGCTGGGAGTCGCCCGCCAGGTAGTTGGTGAGCCCCAGGGAGTTGGGGAGGCCGAAGGCGTGATGCAGCGAAGGGGAGCGCAGGTCCGCGTCGATCAGGAGCACCTTGCTGCCGGCCTGCGCGAAGGTGATGGCGATGTTGGTCGCCGCCGTGGTCTTGCCCTCGCCGGGGCCGGCGCTGGTCAGGTGCATGACCCTGGGGGCACCCTCGGTGGTGGCGAAGACCAGCGAGGTGCGCAGTGACCGGACCGCCTCCGCCAGGGGGCTCTTGGGGTCCTTGGCGGCCAGGAGCGGGATCTCGTCCCTCCGCGATGCGCTGCTCGGCGAACACCAGGGGGATGACGCCCAGCACCGGCGCCCGCACCCGGCTCTCCACGTCCTCGCTGGTCTTGACGGTATCGTCCATGTGCTCGAAGAGAAAGGCCAGCAGGATGCCGGCGATCAGACCGAGGGCGACGGCCATGGTGAGGTTCTTGCGCAGGTTGGGCTTGTAGGCCGCCGTCGGGACCTGGGCCCGGTCGACGATGGAGATGTTGTTGGTGCTGATGCCGGCGACCACGCCGACCTCCTTCATGCGCTGGAGCAGGCCGTCGTAGAGCTGGCGGTTGGTATCCACCTCCCGCTTCAGGGCCTGGTAGTCGGTGCTGCGGTCCTGCAGGGCCAGGATCTCGCTCTTCAGCTCGCGGACCCGCGCCTGCAGGGTCGCCTGCTCCTGGATCTTCGCCTCGTAGTTGGACTTGACCGCCCCGCGGATGGACGCGATCTCCTTGGCGATCTGCTGGTCGATCTCGGTGATCTGACGCTGGATCTGCTGCATCTTCGGGTAGCCGGGCTTGTAGACCTTGAGGTCCTCCTGGTACTGCAGCTCCAACTCGCCCTTGCGCTTCTTCAGCTCCTGGATGACGGCGCTGTCCAGCACCTTGAGGGTCGCGGGACCGGTCCCCTGGAGCGAGCCCGTGTACTCGGCCTCGGCCTGGATGCGCTGCGGCCTCGGCCGTGACCAGGGCCGCGTTCATCGACCTCCAGGGTCTTCATGACGCCCCCGAGCCTGTCGTCGAGGTTGACGATCTCCCGCTCCTTCGCGTAGGCGAGGCAGCCGCTGCTCCGAGTCCTCGAGGATTGGCGCGCACCTGCTGGATGCGCTCCTCGAGAAACTTCTTGGCGTAGCTCCTGGCCTCGTAGCGCCGCTCCAGGGACATGTTGATGAAGTTCTCGGCGACGGCGTTCGCCACCGCCGCGGCCTCCTGGGGCTTGGGGCTGTCGTATTGGATGTTCACCAGCCGCGAGTCCCGCACCGGGGAAATGGTGAGGCTGCCCAGCAGGGCATCCTCCAGGTTCGGCTTGGCCGGCTGCGCCTGCGGCCTCGCCGCTGGCCTCCGCTCCCGCGGTGGCGCTGCGGATCCAGCCCTTCACCGTGCCCTTCAGCTCGCGAGAGGAAGGAGGCGGGCCTCAGCGCCGGCTTCTGGCGGCCACCTCCAGTCCGAGCTGATCGATGACCCGCCGGGCCAGGCTGCGGCTCTTCAGCAGCTCGTACTGGGTCTGGTAGTAGTCCCAGTCCGAGGCCGGCTCGCCCGAGGGAGACGTTCTGCTGGAACTCCAGGAACTGATCGGTCTGGGGCTCGATCTGCAGCAGCAGCGTGCTGCGGTAGACGGGCGTGGCGTTGTAGGTGGTGACCAGGGCGACCAGGAAGGCGATCGGCGACCGGCGCCGACGACGGTCCATTTGCGGCGCAGGAGGATGTGCCAGTAGCGGCGCAGATCGATGGCGTCCTCGTCGTAGGCCTCGGCAGGGGCTCTCCGCCACCAGTCCGCCCAGCCGTCGCAGCTCCCGCTGCTGGGCCGCGAGCTTCAGCGCGCGTTCTGGGCCCGTCGGCATTCCGGATCGAGCGCACTCGTCATGCATGCCGTCTCTATGGTCGCCGTAGCGTGGCAAGCCGAAGCGCATCCACCAGAGACCCAATCAGTACAACGGGGCCCGAATGACCCAGCCGGTAAGACGTTGCCCATGGCCCGGCTGAGCACGGCGGCCCCCGACTTGGGCACCACGATCCGGTCGTCGCCGACGATCACCGGGTCCGTCAGCTTGCCCTCCTCGATCGACTCCAGGTTGACCACGTAGGCGTTCATGCTGCCGCCCGGCTGCTTGCGGAAGACGACGATCTCCTCCTTCTTCGCGACCTCGTCCAGTCCGCCGGCCAGCGCGATGGCCTGCATCAGCGTGGTCCGGCCGGCCACCGGAAAGACCCCGGGCTTCTTGACCTGACCGGTCACCGTGACCTTCTGGCTCGCGTACTCGGAGACGAAGATGTTGACCTGAGGGTTCTGCAGATAACTCTCGCCCAGCTGGGCCGCGATCACCTGCTCCGCCTCGCGCGGCGTGAGTCCGCCGACCTTTACGTTGCCGATCAGCGGCATGACGATGAGGCCCTCCTCGTTGACGCGCTCCTGGCTGGACAGCTCCGCGACCTGGAAGACCTCGATCTTCAGCAGGTCATAGGGGCCGATCCGGTAGGTCCGGTCCGGACCCGGGTCGGCCGGGATGCCGATGACGGCGGGCACCAGCTCCCCCTGAGCTCCGGCTGGGGAGTGCCCCCATCCGTGGCAGACACCGCGGCCGGTGCGGAGGACAAGGGGGCCACCGTCGAGCGCGTCCCGCCGGCGGTGGTGCAGGCGTGGGCGGCGATGACGATGAGAGCCTCTAGGACGAAACGGAGAGATTCTATTCATTGCCCTTATGATGCCGTGAGCGGCAAGCGGTGGGTGCCCCACGGTGGGGCCAGAGCTGGATCGCCATTCTATTCATTTCGGTTGCGCATCGACACGCACAGGACATACATTGCTGGCCCGCCGCGCCGCCCGCGTGTGATGCGATTCACGGAAAGCCTATCTTGTCTTTGCCGCTCGTTTCTTCCGCCTCGAGCGCCGACGCACCAGTCGCGGGACGCTCTGCCGTGCACTGGCTGCTCGCCGCCCTGCTGGTCTTCGCGCCGCTGTTCCGCTCGGGCCAGCCCGCCCTGGCCCTGTTGGCGCTCGAGCTGCTCGCGCTTGGTATCCTGGTGCTGGTCCTGTGGCGGCCGCGCCCACGGCTGATCGGCGCCTGGGAGGCGCTGGCCCTGACGCTGCTTGCAGCATTCGCGCTGCTGTATCTGATTCCGTTGCCCGCGGTTGTCGCGGAGTGGCTGCCGGGCCGGCAGCCCTATCGCGCGGCGCTCTCTCTGATCGGCGGGGGCGCGGGGGACGGCGCCGCGACCTTGTCCCTCTATCCCCTGGAGACCGAGTCGGCCTTGCTGTTCCTGCTGGTGCCGATCGCAGTCTTTCTCGGCATCCGACTGCTGGATCGCCGGGGCCTCCTTCGGCTCGTGCACCTGCTGTTGGGGATCGGTGCCGCCCAGGCGCTGTTGGGGCTCCTGCAGTACGGGGCGGGGGAGGGCAGCCCGGAGCTCCTCGGGGTGACGCTCGCCGACGTTCGCAGCGCCGTGGGCACCTACACCAACCGGGATCATCTCGCCGGCCTGCTGGAGATGCTGCTTCCGGTTGCGCTGGCCCTGATGTTCTGGTCGGCGGGACGCGGACGCCGCGATTCCGGGCGGGACTGGCGCGACCGCATCGCCTTTCTGGCCTCGATGCGCGGTCACGCCGCCGTCCTCTATGGCGCCATCGCCCTGCTCCTGCTGCTGGGCCTGGTCTTCACCCGCTCCCGTGCCGGCATCACCTTGAGCCTGCTCGGGGTGCTCCTGTCGGCCCTGTTCTTCGCCCGGCGTATCGGCGGCGACAATGTCTACGGGCCCACCGGGACGGTGGTCGCCTTCGCGGTGGCGATCGGGGTCGCCATCGGACTGGTGCCGGTGCTCGACCGGTTCTCGGTGGAGGGGGCCATCAACGACGCCCGCTGGTCCATCTACTCCTCGACCATGGACGGGATCGGCGCCTTCTCGCCCCTGGGCAGCGGACCCGGCAACTATCCCGACATCTTCCCCGCTTTCCAGCCGCTGGAGCTCGGGCGCTGGTTCATCAACCACGCGCACAACGACTACCTGGAGTGGCTGTTCGAGGGCGGGCTGCTCGCCGCCGTGCTGATCACCCTGCTGTTGCTGCTCTACGGCCGCCAATGGCTTTCAATGCGGACCCGCGAGCCCTGGTCGCAGCTTCGGTTCGTCCAGATCGGCGCCGGTATCGGCACCCTGCTCCTGTTGCTCCATTCCTTGGTGGACTTCAATCTCCACATCCCCGCCAACGTCGTCTATTTCGCCTTTCTCATCGGCATCTTCTTCGCCCGCCCGGAGCCGGAGGCCGAGCCGGCCAGGCCGAGGAGACGGCGCACAACGGATCTGGAGCGCTCAGCGACCGCCGCGCCCGCAACCGGCGGTCCCCTGGCAGCGCCCCCTCAGGACCAGATCAAGAACCCGTTCCTTGACGATTAGGGCCAGCGTCGCCCCCGTGAACGTTGATCTCCGCGCGGGCGGCGTGCTTGCCGTGCCCATGCTTCCCGCGGCCGCCTGGTGCTGCGGACGCGAGCCGGCGCCCCAGGAGTCATGACCAGATCCCACTTCACCAAGCTGGTCGCCTTCGTGACGCCCCACCGGGCCGTCCTGCTGCTCGCGGTGGTCCTGATGATCGGCGAGAGCGCGATCGCCCTCGCCAACCCCTGGATCGCCGGGCGATTCGCCGACCTGATCCTGCACCCGGGGGCGTCCGCCGGGCTCGGCCTGACCGGTTTGATGGTCCTGTGGACCCTGCTGTTCGTGGCTGCAGAGCGGCTTCAGCTTCGGCAACCGCTATCTCCTTGGCAGCACGGGCGAGACCATGCTCGCGCGCCTGCGCAACCGGCTCTACGAGCACCTGCAGTCGCTGCCGCTGGGCTACTTCCACGAGCGGCGACGCGGCGAGGTGCTGGCACTGCTCGGGAACGACGCCGCGCACATCAGCAACTTCGTGACCGGCACCCTGGTCAGCCTGCTGCCCTTGCTGATCACCTTCGTCGGCGCCTTCTACTTCCTCTTCCGGATCAGCCCATCGATCGCCCTCTGGGCAGGGTCCCTGGTCCCGCTCTTTTACCTGGCCATGAAGGTCATCGGCCGGCGTATCCGGCCGCTCTCCACCGAATGGGTGCGCACCCACGCCGAGATGTTCGCCACCCTGGAGGAGAACATCGGCATGCTGCCCGCCATCAAGTCATTCACCCGCGAGGGGCACGAATCGGCCCGCTTCCAGCGCAGCAACAGCAAGCTCCTGCGCATCGCCAAGCGACAGCTCTTCATCGAATCGCTGCTGACCCCGACCGTTCAGCTCGTCGCCGGCATGGGGCTGCTCCTGCTCCTCTATCTGAGCACGCTCCAGGTTCGCGCCGGGACCCTGCAGGCCTCGGACATGGTGAGCATCCTGCTCTACGGCATGCTGCTCACCCGGCCGGTGAGCGGCCTGGCCGGGGTCTACGGCAGCGTGCAGACGGCGCGCGGGGCGGCGGAGCGCCTGATCGACGTATTTGCCGTGCGCCCGGAGCCGGACGACGCCGGGGCTCCGCCACTCGCGCCCGCGGCCGGTGAGGTGCGCTGGGAGCGGGTGCACTTCTCCTACCCCGGGCGGAGGCGGATCCTCGCCGGGGCCGATCTGGAGATTCGCGCCGGGGAGACGGTCGCGATCACGGGCGAGAACGGATCGGGTAAGAGCACGCTGGTCCATCTGCTGATGCGCTTCGCCGACCCGGATTCGGGGCGGGTGCTGATCGACGGCACCGACATCCGCGGGGTCAGCATCGCCAGCCTGCGCGGCCAGATCGGGCTGGTGGCCCAGCACGTGCTGCTGCTCAACGGCAGCGTGCGGGAGAACATCGCCTATGGTCGCCCCGGGGCCGCCCAGGCCGAGATCGAGTCGGCGGCGCGCGCCGCCCAGGCCGACGCCTTCATCCGCCGGCTGCCCCAAGGTTACGACACCCTGATCGGCGACCAGGGCATCCGCCTCTCCGGCGGCCAGCGCCAGCGCATCGCCCTGGCCCGCGCCCTGCTGAAGGACCCGCCGATCCTGGTCCTCGACGAGGCAACCGCCATGTTCGACCCCCAAGGCGAGCTCGACTTCATCGAGGAGTGCCAGTCCGTGCTGGCCCAGCGCACCGTGATCCTGATCACCCACCGGCCCGCCAGCCTCGCGCTTGCGGACCGGGTGCTGGTCCTAAAGGACGGTCGCGTCGATCCGGTGACGTCCGGGCCTTCCGGTGCGGCAGTTGGCACCGGGTAGACCGCATCGCGTCGCGGCATTCGAGAAAGCCGTTCATCGGTGTGACCAGGGCGGGCGGTTCGCCGGTCGCCGCCCGGGCGATCAATGGGCTTTGTCATCCGCGGACAGGATGCGGCGACTGAGGCAAGCCGGCCCGCACCTTGGGCGGTGCCCGAGAACCTTGCTAAGCTTTCGGCGTTTCCTGCGATGCACGAATAACCATGCGACGCCTGTTTAAGTTCCTGCATACCATGGGCGCCATCGGCATGATGGGGGCGATGGCGGCACTCCTGGTCACCCTGAGTTTCACGCCCGAGCCGACATCGCTGGCCGAATACGCACGTATCCGCGCCGCCATGGGCGGCATTGCCGAGAGGCTTTTCCTCCCGTCGATGGCCTTGGTGCTGGTCAGCGGACTGATCGCGATGGCGCTCACGTCCGCGTTTCACAACGCCGGCTGGGTCTGGATGAAGCTCGCCACCGGCATCATCATGTTCGAGGGCAGTCTGCTGGCGGTACAGGGGCCCATGCAGCGCGAGGCCGCTCTCAGTGCCCAGGCGCTGGCCGGAGCGGTCGATAGCGGCGCGCTCGCGACCGCCATGCAGGCCGAATGGGGCTCGCTCTGGGTCCTGTTGTCCGTTGCCACCGCAAACGTAGTGCTAGGCGTTTGGCGCCCGAAGTTCTCCCGTCCCAAGAAGACCGAGGCGGCTCGGTAGCCAATCAAGGGGGAAGCGCCAAGCGGCTGACCGAAAACCTCCGCCATCGCGATCAATCCTCGGTGCGATTTCCCGCGTCGGCATCGTCGGACGCCGTGGCGCCCAGGTTCTCGAAGATCTCCTCGAACGGGATCGTCACGCCCAGGGACGGGAACTGGCAATCCCCACCCCCAGGAAGATACTCGTGAAACAGCCAATCCTGGTCCGGCGCGCGCCGGAAGGTCTCCACGCGGCGCGCCTGGATGTCCACCAGCACATAGTCCTGGAGTGAGGGCAGCGTTCGGTAAGCCGCAAACTTGTCGCCGCGCTCCAATGCCGCGGTGGACTCCGACAGGACCTCCACGATCAGGGTCGGATGGGCGAGGAACAGGTCCGCCGCCTGATCCCGCGGGTCGCAGGAGACCATCACGTCCGGGTAGAAAAAGGCGTCCACCGCATCGACCCGTAACTTTAGATCGGCGACATAGGCCTGGCAGGGACCGCCGCGCAGTCGCTGCTTGAAGGCGGCGTAAAGGTTACCGGCGACCACCACGTGCTCGCGCCGAGCGCCCACCATGGCGAACACCTCGCCGCCGACGTACTCGTGCTTCCCTTGCTGCTCAGCCTCCCAGGCCAGATAAGCGTTCGCGTCGAAACCGGTTTGTGTCGCTGGATTGTTCATCGGTGCCATGACGTTGGAGTGCGGCGATTCGGGTTCCATGATGCATGCCGCCCCACCGGCGTGCAAACCGGGGCAAGGGAGCCTGGTCCGCCCCCGGGCGAGACCGTCACCAATGCCGGCGCGCAGGGAGCCGCTGCAGTCCTGATCTTGATGATGTGGGAGGAAGGTGGGAGGGCCGCTCCGCGGCGCGACAGAATGGCTCTTGGTGAGAGGACAGAACTACGCGAGCATGTAGGTCGTGGGTGAGGAACGAAACCCAACGCTTTCGCAGCCCCATACCCGCATTGTTGGGGTTCGACAGCCCACCCCAACCGACCGATCGGTATGGACAACCACAACACTCCATGTTCGTCCTGAGCCCATATTGCGAAGCTACGGAGCTTAGGGTCTCTTGGACGGATTATTCTTGGAATTTCCCGCCTCTTGGCCGCCGGTAGATCCCGATGTCGTCAGCTCCTTCACCGCGCCGTAGACGAACAGGCGTGGCGAGCGGTAAGGGCGCGTTCCGCACCTTCGGCTGGTTGTCTTTTCATTGCTCCTTTTCGCCACGGGGTTTCTCCGAGGACTTGAATGGGAAGGATGCGCTCAGACCGCGTCCCGACGCCGCCTGGCGCAGTGGCAATTGTTTAGACGCGAAGCCCGGCACTCGGCTTGGTGCGCAGAGGCGAGCCTTTGCCCGAAATGTTCCGATGCGGGCAGGTTCGCGATTGAAAGTGCACCCGGCCGGATTGTCAACCCCGCGGGTTATACCTTTGCGCCACGTCGGCAGCGTGCGTGAGAGCGTCCTGTTGGCGTGCAAAGCGCTGCGGGAACCGCGCGACCAAACTTGCCGCGATCTCTCCCAAAGACGTCCGGCCGTCGATCATAGAGAGCACGAACTGATCAATCTCCGCGGTCTGTGCCGGCAGAGGGATGTACCCGGCTTCCCTCTGCTTCAGCTTGTCGAGAGAAAGCGGCGCGCCGTAGAAGCTGGACTGCCGGAAGCTCGCCTTGACGCAGCCGGCATCACTGGGGGACGTGACCCGCGTGCTCCACTGCCAGACGTAGTCGTCATCGACGAGGTCGGCCCTCAGGGTCACGGAAATGTCGTCACCCTCGGACAGCTCTACCGGCGCGTGCAGCGGGAAGAACGCCTGGCCGTAGATCAGCTCGGGCTGCCCAGGGGCATTGGAGAAGCCGATGTCGTCGGCCAGCTCGGCGTCGAACCAGACCACAAGGCCGTGCGCCGTGCCGTCCCGCTCAGCCGTCCAGGTCAGTGCGCCGGATACGTTTGGTTGCTCGACCGAGCCGTAGTCCAGGGTCGCCCATCGCGTTGGGGCAACCAGCAGTTGCTCTGGCTTCGCGTTTACCTTGCGCCAGGTGTTGACCACCAACGGCTGGGCGGCGCGAAGGTCCAGCCCGTAGTCGTTCTTCAGCCAGGGTTCCGCGTAGGGCCGGTAAAGCTTCTGGTCGTCAATCAGCGCCGCCCAAAGGACGTCGCGCCGGGCAATCAATACCCCGCCGGGCGCGAGGAGGCGCCGCCGCCCATCGGCGATGGCCGGGATGTGGTGCTGGAAGAGGGGGAGGACGCCCCGGAGGTCCGAGATGACGACGTCGGCCTGCTTGGTCAGTGCGATCGAACTCGAAAGCGCCCTATGAAACCTAATTCGATCGGCGTACCCATTGGCTTCCGCCAACTTGCGAGCCACCTCGATGGAATCGTCAGGCTCCGCGGCGTGCACCTGGCCAGCCCCGAACTGGCATGAAAGCAGAGAGAAGATGCCCGTGCCGGCGCCGATGTCCAGCACCGTGCAGCCGGGACGCACCGCCCGCTGTAACGCCTGCGCGTACGCATCCATGCGGAGTCGGTCGGTGATCATGTCGCCGTAACCGACGATACGGTACCCGGTCGGTCGCGCCATCGGCCTATCCGGCTTGCGCCAGAGGTATCGTGTGATCCTGCGAACCAACTACATGGCGCAGAATTGCTTCCCGAACCTCAGCGAGCCGGTCGAAACGCCGAGGATAGTCCAAGCGGAAGCAGTTCCCGAGTCGGGCCAACGCGGCGAGCTGCTCGAAATGGCTCGAGATGAGGCGGCGCGTTTCAGGATCGAGGAGGAACGCGTGCTTCGACAGCTCAATCAGCGCGTCACTCGCGCGGATGCGGTCGACCGTCGTTTGTTGCGCGGTGCCACTGCCCAAGAAATAGATGCGGCTTAACGGCCTCGGCTGGTAGCAATGCTCAACGGACGTTCCAGCTAAAAAACGCCCCTTGGAGGTGTATTGAACCGGAGCGGACTTGTGTACCCCATCTCCCAGCACGGCGCACTGGCTGTCTTCCCACAAGCGGATAGAGGGGTGACCCGGAAGGGCGGCAAGCCCGTTCTGAGCTGTATCGATGACAAGCGCGTCGTCGCATAGGAAAGGGTATCCCGCGGATGCAAAGCTCGCCGCCAGAGTGGACTTGCCACGCCCCGACTGGCCGACAAAAGCGACCGCTGAACCACCAAGATCCAGCCCGCTCGCGTGGAGAACGAGCCGCCCCTGCCTGCTTAACGCGAGCGGCAGAACCTGGTTGAGGTACAGATGCTCGACGGTCCCATCTGTAGTCCCTGGCGCGGGATGGCAGTGAACCCTTTGACCGTCGCCGGAAATGGTGAAGTCCGCCAGTCCCGGCAAACGTGCGAGGTAACCCGAGCCCCTCTTAAAGAACTGGGCCCACGCACCGTCGTCTGGGCCTGGCCACTGGTGGAAAGGCGCGCTCTCCGACGGCTGCTGCTCGCGCGCAGGGCCGATTTGAAAATGTGTCATTTACGATCGTTTCTTCGGCTGGCCCCCACCCTGATTATTTTCCGGTGATCCCGAGCTCCCGCTTCCCGTGATCTCGCGAATCGCCCCGTAAGAGACAAGCGTCGGGGAACGGTACTGACGCCCGTCGCCCAGTTTCTCGACGCGCTCCTCGCTACCGGTGTTCTTTTCCACTATCGTTCCCCTGAATGCACTATGAGTAAAAGACTTCGGGCCATTCCATCCGATCAGTTCGCCGCCGAATTGCGATCGCCCCAACGGCACAGCCACATGGCGAGGTGGGCAGCATTGTAGACCTTGTCGGTATGCGCTGAATCGCCCGCGTCGAAGAATGCCCGGCAGATCGTTCTCACCTGCCCGTCGTCGACGTATTTTGTGAGGCTTTCCCAACCTCTGTCGAGGCGAAGCCGCATACTTTCCTTCGTCCGTTGTATCAAAGCCTGGGTGAAAGACCAGCCAAGGTGTTCCTTTCCCCGGCGCCAGCAAACGCTGTGGGGGAGCCGGCCTGACATGGCCCGTCTTAGAATCGGCTTTGGCCAGCCGCCGCAGAGCGTCTGATCGTCAGGTAGTGCCAAACAAAAAGCGGTGACACGTAGGTCCAGAAAGGGGTCGCGCGGTTCCACGGCGAGAGCGGAGGCGACGCGATCATAGCGCTCGCGGCCGACGTTCAGGTATGGATGGTCCAGCGCCAGGGCGCGCGCCGAGCCGGGGCTGGGCAAGTCGTGCGCGGAAAGGTCTTCGAGGTCCCGCAACCGCCGTGAGAGGCGCACCCGGTGCGCAAACGGGCGGCGCAGCATCGCACCGCTTGCGGCACGCTCCGCTCGTCTCGGCCGACGCACGACGCGCGCCAGGCGCCGAACGGGGCTGGGCACAAGCGCGGTCCGCCCGCTGAGAATAAGCTGCTTCCACACCGGATAGTGGCGTCCGTAAAACAAGGTTTGTCCGGCTGCCTCCCGATAGGCCGCGCCCCAGCGACCGGTCCGCAGTAGCCTAGTGAGCCGGTCGCCATCCGACAGGACGATGTCGCCGCCGACGCCATCGAGCACCACTTTGACACCCTGGCGGTGCGCCGCGAGGTATACGGCTCGAGGCAGTGTCATGTGATTATCGAAGGGCTCGTCCAGGCTCCAGGTCAGTTCCTCCAACTCCGGCATGAGAGAGTCCAGTTGATCGTAGCGGACCAGGTGGGGGTCCAGCCCGTCCATGCTCAGTGCGGCATGGATGGTGCGTGTCTCTACGCAGGTCGCCGGGTCTGGCCCTACCGCGGAGAAAGTCGGCAAAGGTCCGCGACCTTCCTGTGCGAGCAACTCACGTGCGATCGCGACCACGGAGCCGGAGTCCATACCGCCGCTCAGCATGGACCCTACGGGGCCCGCGCTGCGCAGCCGGCAGCGCACCGCCTCCGTGAACACTTCGAGAAGCGCCTCGGCGTAGGCCTGGTCGGAGGGCAGCCGCAGCTTGGAGCCTGGCTCCAGCGTCCAGTAGCGACGCAGTCGGATGGCGTCCGGCGTCACGGCCAGCGTGTGGGCAGGAGGAAGACGGTAGACCTCTTCGAAGAAGGTGCTGGTCTTGTCGATGCCCTCGAGCTGCGAGACCAGGAAATCCGCGATGCGGCCCTCGTTGATGCGGTAGGGCGTTTGCGGCAGCACCAGAATGGCCCGAGGCTCGGAGGCAAAGGCGAGAAAGCGGCCGGGCATGTGGTGGTAGTAGAACGGCCGCATCCCGAAATGGTCGCGGGCGCAGAACAGCTTGTTGGTGCGCGGATCCCAGATCCCGAAGGCGAAGTCCCCCAAGAACCGCTGAACGCAGGCCTCGCCCCAGGTCAGGTACGCCCATAGGATGATCTCGGCGTCGCCGATGTCGGCGGAGCGTTTGGCGATTCCCAGGTCAGCGAGTAACGCGGGCCGGTTGTCCAGGCGCACGTCCGCGGTGATGACGCAGCCGGATGTGGCATGACGCAACGGAAGTTGCTCAAACAACGATTCCGGAGTTGTCGCGAGCAGGGCGTGGCCCAACCCAACCGCGCCATCGTGCCAGGTGCCTGTCCGGTCAGGTCCGCGGCGCTCCAGCAGCGACGCCATGTCCGCCAGCTCTTCGGTTTGTACCGGGCCGGCGTGCTGGTTGAACAGTCCGAAGATGCCGCTCATCGCGCCGTCGAGCCCCAACCAGCGAAATGCGCATACCCGAGGAGGTCGCTCTGTCCGAGCGGCTCGCCGCGATGTTCCACCCAGGCGTGCGCCTGCAAGTTGCCAGCGTCTTTACGCACGCCGATGCGCAGGTCCGCGACCAGCCCTCGGCGTCGCAGCAGCCACCAGAGCGCAAGCGACTGGCGCAGGCAGGTGGCGCGGTAGGGCCCATGATTGGCCGTAATGGCTACGAGGCGGGCGAGTTGGCGGGCCTGGTTGGACTCCGCCGGCGTGTTCACGGGCTGGAAATTGATGGCATCCCGCGTCAGACGTGCGAGTAGTCGCTGCGTGCGTCCGAAGCCGAGCAAGTTCAGGGCGACACCGATGGCTGGAAGGAGCAGGCAGAGCCGCACAAGCATCCAGTGCTCCCGGGGGGCGAGGCTTCGCAGTTGGTGAATCCGCTGCCGCATGCGATGGATCGATCGTCTCTGGTTTGCACTCGAGGCGGGAAGCGGAGGCTAGTGTATCGAGATCTTGTCGGCCGAAGAATGACCTGGTTGCGGACTTTGTGGCTTTCCTTGAAGTTCAGTCGCCCCGCGGAGCGGATCTCCCACAGGTAGAAGGGACTCGCGCGCGAATGGATCGGGGAATGGCTTTGGCTGCCTCTGAACTTAGGAGGCGGAGTCGAGGCGCACCAGGCCGGCGGCGGCCAGCTCGGCGAGGTGCTGGAGCAGGTCGGCCTCGAGGCGGGCGGGCTCCACGTCGTACTCCTCGAGCATGCGCTGATGGACGCGGCGCAGGTCGCTGCCGTCCTCCTGGAGGAGCTGCCAGATGCGGGTGCCCACGTCGTTGAGGCCGAAGTAGCTCTCGCTCGCCAGATCCAGCAGCACGGCTTCGCCGCCCACCTCCTGAAACAGCACCTCTGGGGAGGGGCTGACGGCGTCGGCGAGTGTGGGCTTGCTCATGATGCTCGGTCGGGTCCTGTGGATGCGCCGCTGGTCGCGGCCACCGGGTCAAGGCCGCCAGTTTACCGGCATCCGTCGCGGCCGGAAATCGGTTGGACTGATTGGGCGGCGCGGGTGCTGGGCAAAGTGCTTGATCAAGATCAAGGTCGCCTGGTCTTACCGCGGGCAGGTTTGACGGTGCGATAAAACAACAGCCGGGCAGGGGATATCCATGGCGCCAGCCGGATCCCCGACCTGGTCAACCGCAGCCGAAGGAGGCACCCATGATCCGACCACCCCGTTGGCCGCTCGCGATTGCGCTGCTGGCCCTGGCCTGTTCAGCGACCGGGGAGGGGATTCGCTCACCCTCGATGCTGGCCAATACCTGCGCCGGCTGCCACGGGACCTTGGGGGCCAGTGCCGGCGAGGCCATGCCGACCATCGGCGGGCTGGACAAGGGCTACCTGCTCACGGTGCTTGACGACTACAAGACGGGGCTGCGGCCCTCGACCATCATGGGCCGCATCATGCGCGGCTATAGCGAGCAGGAGGTGGCCGCCATCGCGAGCTTCTATGCCGCTCAGCCCTGGGTCTCCACGGATCGGGCCTTGACGGCCCCGGCCCTGGCGCACCGGGGCCAGGAGATCCACGAGTCCAAGTGCGAGACCTGCCACGAGGACGGCGGCCGGGCTCAGGAGGACGAGTCCCCGCGCCTCGCTGGCCAGTGGGCGCCCTATACCCTCTATGCCCTGGAGAGCTGCCGAGCCCAGGGCAAGCGCTGCGATCCCCGCAAGATGGGCGAGCGGGTGATGAATCTGAGCGACGAGGAGCTCCAAGCCCTCGCCCAATACTACGAGAGCCAGAAATAGGGGGCGGGGTCCATGAGCACCACACGCAGACAGTTTCTCAAGAGCACCGCCGGCGCAACGGCCGCGGCCTCCCTGCTCGGCCTGCCGGCCATCCTGCGAGCCGCCACGCCCAAGGCGCGGGTGCTGGTGGTGGGCGGGGGCTACGGCGGCGCCATCGCGGCCAAGTACATCCGCATGGCCGACCCGGACATCCGCGTGACCCTGATCGAGCGCGACTCGGTCTATGTCTCCTGTCCGCTGAGCAACGAGGTGCTAAGCGGCGAGCGCGACCTGAAGAGCCTGACCTTCGACTACCGCGGGCTCACCCGTCGCGGCATCGCGGTGATCCAGGACGAGGTGGTGGAGATCGACCCGGAGCAGCGCTTCGTGCGCGGTAGCAGCGGGGCGCGCTACAACTACGACAAGCTGATCGTCTCCCCCGGTGTCTCCTTCCGCTGGGACGCCATCGAGGGCATGAGCGAGGAGGTGGCGAACACCAGCATCCCTCACGCCTGGAAGGCGGGGGTCCAGACCAAGCTCCTGCGCAATCAGCTCGAGGCGATGCCCGACGGCGGCACCTGCGCCATCGTGGCGCCGCCCAACCCCTTCCGCTGCCCGCCCGGCCCCTATGAGCGGGCGGCCCAGATCGCGCTCTATTTCATGCACCACAAGCCCAAGTCCAAGATCCTGATCCTGGACGCCAAGGACGCCTTCTCCAAGCAGGGGCTCTTCCAGGCGGCCTGGAAGCAGATCTACGGGGATCATGATCGAGTGGGTCTCGGGCGCCCAGGGCGGCATCATCGAGTCCATCGACCCCAATACCCGCACCCTGACCGGGCAGGTGGAGGAGTTCACCGCCGACGTGGTGAATCTGATCCCGGCCCAGAAGGCGGG
Source organism: uncultured Gammaproteobacteria bacterium (assembly GCA_963698355.1). Classification (GTDB taxonomy): domain Bacteria; phylum Pseudomonadota; class Gammaproteobacteria; order Chromatiales; family Chromatiaceae; genus Thiodictyon. The sequence goes on from CAVOQO010000079.1 coordinate 18,377, forward strand.
GACCCTGGCGCAGACGGCGGGGCTCGCGAACGACTCGGGCTGGTGTCCGGTGAACCAGCAGACCTTCGAGTCGAGCCTGCACCCGAACATCCACGTGATCGGCGACGCCGCCATCGCCGGCGCCATGCCCAAGTCCGGCTATGCGGCCAATTCCCAGGCCAAGGTGTGCGCGGCGGCGGTGGTCGCGGCGGTGAACGGTCAGCCCGCGCCCGAGCCGTCCTATCTCAACACCTGCTACAGCATCATCGCGCCCGACTACGGGATCTCGGTGGCGGGTGTCTACGAGCTCAAGGACGGCAAGATCGTCGAGGTCCCCGGCTCCGGCGGACTCTCACCGGCGGACGCCGATCCCCGCACCCGGGCCGCCGAGGTCCAGTTCGCCATCGGCTGGTTCCGCAACATCACGGCGGATATGTTCACCTGATATCCGCCGCTTCCCGTCGTGGGCCCGCTCCCGCGGGCCCGAATCCATTGGATCCTGGTGTCTCTCGCTCTTGTGGGCGATCGGCCCGGGCCAGGAGCGGCCCACCCAAATCCTGGTCCCGGTAGGTCGGGCTTCAACCCGACGACGATGCTGATGGCAACCGCGAGGCCGCAGTCGGACTAAAGCCCGAGCTACGGGTCGCCCCGGTTCGGGATCGAACCGGGGCGTCACCCGCGCCTGAGCGCGCCTAGTGGGGCATGGTCGCGTAGCCGATGATGACCAGGGTCAGGAGCCCGAGGCCGGCCAGGATGAGTATGGCGGCGAGTGCGCGCGAGCCCTTCTCGAAGCGCTCCGAGGGCGGCTTGACCAGGTACTTCTCCAGCTCGCCACTGGCCTTGAGGCGCTCGTATTCCAGCCGGTGCTCGAACTTGAATTCCTCCAGCGGCACCGCCCCGGTGAACATGATGGTGCTCATCGGGAAGCGGTCGGGCCGGAAGTGCGAGTTGAAGAAGTGCACCGTGAACAGGAACATGGTCGCCAGCAATGCCTCTTCCGCGTGCACGATGGTGGCGATGTTGAAGGTCCAGCCGGGGAGGAACTCGGCGGTCTTGGTCGGGAAGAACAGCGTCAGACCGCTGAACCCGATGATGGCCGCACCCCAGAAGGGCGCCCAGTAGTCGAACTTCTGCCAGTAGGACCAGCGGTCGAAGGCGGGACGCGGGCCGCGGCCGAAGAACCAGCGGAACATGCCGCCGACGTCGCGCAGGTCCTGCATGTTCGGGATCATGGACGTGGGGCCGAGCCACTCGAAGGTCTTGCGCGTGCGGATGATGTTGATCATGACGACGACCATGTGCACCAGGAAGATGGTGAGCCAGGTGACCGCCGCGGTGCGGTGGATGATCGCCTCGACCTGGGGTCCGCCGAGCAGGGCGATGACGGTCTTGGCCCAGTCGGTGTGAGCGAACAGCAGGGTGGTTCCCGTCACCACCAGCACCATGGTGCTGACGGCGAACAGCAGGTGCACGATGCGCCAGGTCCAGCTGAAGCGGCGGAAATAGAGGGTGCCCTCGGTCGGGGCCGTGTGGGCGTAGCTCTTGCCTTCCTTGCGGTCGCGGTACTCCCGGTAGAACCACAGGATGACGTGGGTCCAGAAGAACAGGAAGACGCCGTAGATCAGCAGCTGCATGAACTTGCCGGTGATCCAGAGCCAGGGATAGCGCGTGAAATCGTGGGTGTTGCCATGAGGGTGGAAGCCGAGGAAGCCCTCGGGCGCGTCCTCGTGGCACTGCTGACAGGTGGCCAGCCGGTTCGACTTGTGGATCTTGGAGGTGGGATCGTCCACGCCCGCGACCTCGTGGCCGCCGTGGCAGTCGAAGCACTTGGCGGTGTTGGCATAGCCCAGCCGGTTGACCTGCCCGTGATAGCTCGCGAGATAGGTCTTCTGCTCCTCCTTGTGGCAGGAGCCGCAGTTCTGGGTGATGAGCATCCGCATCGGGTCGCCCTGGGGCGACTGGATGTTATGGGTGGTGTGGCAGTCGGAGCAGACGGCCGCCGTCGGGTCCTTCCACTCCGTCACGGCCTTGCCATGGGAGGAGGCCAGGTAGGCGTCCTTCTCCTTTTCGTGGCAGCGCCCGCAGACCTCGGGGTTCTTGAGCCGATGATCGGCGCGCGCCTGACTGCCCAGGGTGCCGATGCGGTGCGCATCGTGACAGTCGTAGCAGGTGGCGTTGGTGCGCGACTGATCCTCCTTGTTGGGGCGGGCATGGACCGAGTGCATGTAGCTGTCAATCTGCTCCATGACGACCCCGAGGCGCTCGTGCTTGGCGTCCTTGGGCCCGGTGCCGGCCTGATCCTCCTCCCAGGTCTTCTGGTGGCACTCCACACAGCTCACCAGGATCTGCGGGGGGTCGTCCTCGTGCTTGGTGTCCGTGACATTGGTGTGGCAGCCGACGCACAGCTGCTCGCCATGGACGCTCGCGGCGAGCTCGTCCGGATGGACGTAGATGTTGACGACGGTGCCGTCGTCGCGCTCGACGGTCTGATCCTCCTCGTCCCCGTGACACTTGAGGCACTTCTTGTTGGGAATGTACTTCTTGCCGGTCTTGGGGTTGATTCCCGGGTCCGACTGTTCCGCCGATGTCGCCGCATCCTCATCGGCATCATCCGCGGCAAGGATCGGCGGCGAGCCGAACAGACACACCAGGGCCGCCAAAGTGCAGGCGACAAAATTCGGGGCGACGCGAAACATCGTTGTCCTCCACAGGATCGGGAGCACAACCGCCACAACGTGGCCCGGGTCCGGGAACGGATGGGGCAACAGACGGGACTACAGTGCGTTCTGCGGCGGTCCAAGGACCTACCGGGGCTGTGGAATCTACACGCAGCCGGCCGACTCCTCAATACCCCTGAATCTTTTGCGGCAAAGGATGGGCCGATCGAGGCCTTGCCTTCGCATTGATGCTGGTCAAAGACCACGAGTCGCGGCCGTCGGAGCATCGCGCCCCATGAAACACCTCGCCCTGACCGCTTACACCGACATCCTCGAATCCGTGCGGGCCAAGTGGTTCCTGGTCTACACCGGGGTCTTCGGGGGGCTTCTGGTGCTGCTGTTCCTCTTCGGCATCACCGAGTCGCGCATCATGGGGTTCACCGGGCTGTCGCGCCTGCTGGTGACCTACATCCAGCTCTCGATGGCCATACTGCCGGTGTTCGTGCTGGTTACCACGGTGCGTTCGGTGGCCGGCGACCGGGAGGCGGGGGTCTTCGAGTACCTGCTGGCGCTGCCCATCGGGCTCGGGGACTGGTACTGGGGCAAGCTTCTCGGGCGCTTCGCCGTGGTCTTCCTGCCGGTGGTGCTGGCCATGTTCGCGGGGGTCGCCTGGGGGGCGATCCGCGGCGCCGAGGTGCCCTGGCTGCTCCTGGTCTACTACACCGGTCTGCTGATGGCCCTGGCCTGGTGCTTCCTCGGGATCGGCATGCTGATCTCCACTCTGGCGCGCAGCGCCGACGTGGCCCAGGGTGCGGCCTTCGTGATCTGGCTGACCCTGCTCTTGTTCCTGGACCTGGTGCTGCTCGGCGTCATGATCCGCGGCTCACTGCCCCCTGAGGCGGCAGTCGCCATCGCCCTGGTGAACCCGATGCAGGTCTTTCGCACCGCCGCCATGATGTTGTTCGACCAGCAGCTCGTCATGCTTGGGCCCTCGGCCTATGTGATCCTGGATCACTTCGGCACCACCGGCTACATCCTGTACGCCATGGCCTATCCCATCGGCCTGGGGACCCTGTGCGCCTGGATCGGCTACCGCTGGTTCCGCAGCTCTGATCTGCCCTGATCGGCCACTTGGGATTCGTCGGCCATTGGTCGGTCGGGATTGGGAGGTCGGGCTTCAGTCCGACCCCATCGCTCGGCTGCCCAAGCCTCAGTGTCGGTCTAGAGTCCGGAACACACAGCTTCCAGAGACCGGCGGTTCAGCCGCGGCTTCAGTCGTCGAGCGTGGAGACATAGGCGAGGATGTCTCCGATCTCCTCACGGCTGAAGGCGGCCAGCAGCTCGTCCTCGGGGTCGTCCCTATCGTGGATGCGCTCGCGGCGCAGGTACTTGTCGACCTGTCGCCACAGGTAGTTGGTGTACTGCCCGGCGATCATGGGTATCGCCTGACTCTCCTTGCCCATGCCGTCTGACCCGTGGCAGGAGCTGCACTCGCGCCGGTATAGGCGCTCGCCCTGGGCCAGGTCACCCTCCGCGAGCGGGATCTGCACCACGCGCTTGGAATCGAGCAGTCGCTGATAGGCGTCGAAGCCCGGCGCGGATTCGTCCGCCGGGGGCAAGCGGCTGGGGAGGTCGATTCCTGCCAGATAGACCGCGATGTGGGCGATGTCCTCGTCCGGCATCTGGCGGTGATCGATATATTCCACCATCGCCAGGTTCTTGCGCGTCCGATCGCGAAAGAGCAGAAGCTGCTCGGCGATGAAGGCGGCGGGCAGGCCCGCAAGGCGCGGATACTCCCCCTTCTTGCCGCCCTGGCCGTACTCCCCATGACAGCCGGCGCAGGTCTCGTTGATCTCCTCGCCAATATCCCGGTCGGCGGTGGCAAAGGGAATGGCTGCCAAGGCACTGCTCGGATCCGGGTCTTGCCCCGGGCTCTGATCCGCGGCCAGGCCGAGCGCGAGGGCCAGGCCCAGGGCCCCCGGGAGGCGGTAGCGGCTTGAGCTCACCGGGTCGGTTCGTCGGCCCATCAGTCCCCGCGGGCCCGGCGCGGCGCCGTCTCCGCCAGGTATCCGGCCAGTACCGCGGCGATCTCCGAGGGGGCCATCGAGTAGGCGAATTTGCG
>CAVOQO010000080.1:0-14623 GCA_963698355.1 uncultured Gammaproteobacteria bacterium
GGCGGGGGAGGGCAGCCCGGAGCTCTTCGGGTGTCGCTCGCCGACATTCGCAGCGCCGTGGGGACCTACAGCAACCGCGATCATCTCGCCGGCCTGCTGGAGATGCTGCTTCCGGTTGCGCTGGCCCTGATGTTCTGGTCGGCGGGACGCGGACGCCGCGATTCCGGGCGGGACTGGCGCGACCGCATCGCCTTTCTGGCCTCGATGCGCGGTCACGCCGCCGTCCTCTATGGCGCCATCGCCCTGCTACTGCTGCTGGGCGTGGTCTTCACCCGCTCCCGGGCCGGCATCACCTTGAGCATGCTGGGGGTGCTCCTGTCGACCCTGTTCTTCGCCCGGCGTATCGGCGGCGACAATGTCTACGGGCCCACCGGGACGGTGGTCGCCTTCGCGGTGGCGATCGGGGTCGCCATCGGACTGGTGCCGGTGCTCGACCGGTTCTCGGTGGAGGGGGCCGTCAACGACGCCCGCTGGTCCATCTACTCGTCGACCCTGGACGGGATCGGCGCCTTCTCGCCCCTGGGCAGCGGACCCGGCAACTATCCGGACGTCTTCCCCGCTTTCCAGCCGCTGGAGCTCGGGCGCTGGTTCATCAACCACGCGCACAACGACTACCTGGAGTGGCTGTTCGAGGGCGGGCTGCTCGCCGCCGGGCTGATCGCCCTGCTGTTGCTGCTCTATGGCCGCCAATGGCTTTCAATGCGGACCCGCGAGCCCTGGTCGCAGCTTCGGTTCGTCCAGATCGGCGCCGGTATCGGCACCCTGCTCCTGTTGCTCCATTCCCTGGTGGACTTCAATCTCCACATCCCCGCCAACGTCGTCTATTTCGCCTTTCTCATCGGCATCTTCTTCGCCCGCCCGGAGCCGGAGGCCGAGCCGGCCAGGCCGAGGAGACGGCGCACAACGGATCTGGAGCGCTCAGCGACCGCCGCGCCCGCAACCGGCGGTCCCCTGGCAGCGCCCCCTCAGGACCAGATCAAGAACCCGTTCCTTGACGATTAGGGCCAGCGTCGCCCCCGTGAACGTTGATCTCCGCGCGGGCGGCGTGCTTGCCGTGCCCATGCTTCCCGCGGCCGCCTGGTGCTGCGGACGCGAGCCGGCGCCCCAGGAGTCATGACCAGATCCCGCTTCACCAAGCTGGTCGCCTTCGTGACGCCCCACCGGGCCGTCCTGCTGCTCGCGGTGGTCCTCATGATCGGCGAGAGCGCGATCGCCCTCGCCAACCCCTGGATCGCCGGGCGATTCGCCGACCTGATCCTGCACCCGGGGGCGTCCGCCGGGCTCGGCCTGACCGGTTTGATGGTCCTGTGGACCCTGCTGTTCGTGGTGCAGAGCGGCCTGAGCTTCGGCAACCGCTATCTCCTTGGCAGCACGGGCGAGACGATGCTCGCGCGCCTGCGCAACCGGCTCTACGAGCACCTGCAGTCGCTGCCGCTGGGCTACTTCCACGAGCGGCGACGCGGCGAGGTGCTGGCACTGCTCGGGAACGACGCCGCGCACATCAGCAACTTCGTGACCGGCACCCTGGTCAGCCTGCTGCCCTTGCTGATCACCTTCCTCGGCGCCTTCTACTTCCTCTTCCGGATCAGCCCATCGATCGCCCTCTGGGCAGGGTCCCTGGTCCCGCTCTTTTACCTGGCCATGAAGGTCATCGGCCGGCGCATCCGGCCGCTCTCCACCGAGTGGGTGCGCACCCACGCCGAGATGTTCGCCACCCTGGAGGAGAACATCGGCATGCTGCCCGCCATCAAGTCATTCACCCGCGAGGGGCACGAATCGGCCCGCTTCCAGCGCAGCAACAGCAAGCTCCTGCGCATCGCCAAGCGACAGCTCTTCATCGAATCGCTGCTGACCCCGACCGTTCAGCTCGTCGCCGGCATGGGGCTGCTCCTGCTCCTCTATCTGAGCACGCTCCAGGTTCGCGCCGGGACCCTGCAGGCCTCGGACATGGTGAGCATCCTGCTCTACGGCATGCTGCTCACCCGGCCGGTGAGCGGCCTGGCCGGGGTCTACGGCAGCGTGCAGACGGCGCGCGGGGCGGCGGAGCGCCTGATCGAGGTGTTTGCCGTGCGCCCGGAGCCGGACGACGCCGGGGCTCCGCCACTCGCGCCCGCGGCCGGTGAGGTGCGCTGGGAGCGGGTGCACTTCTCCTACCCCGGGCGGAGGCGGATCCTCGCCGGGGCCGATCTGGAGATTCGCGCCGGGGAGACGGTCGCGATCACGGGCGAGAACGGATCGGGTAAGAGCACGCTGGTCCATCTGCTGATGCGCTTCGCCGACCCGGATTCGGGGCGGGTGCTGATCGACGGCACCGACATCCGCGGGGTCAGCATCGCCAGCCTGCGCGGCCAGATCGGGCTGGTGGCCCAGCACGTGCTGCTGCTCAACGGCAGCGTGCGGGAGAACATCGCCTATGGTCGCCCCGGGGCCGCCCAGGCCGAGATCGAGTCGGCGGCGCGCGCCGCCCAGGCCGACGCCTTCATCCGCCGGCTGCCCCAGGGCTACGACACCCTGATCGGCGACCAGGGCATCCGCCTCTCCGGCGGCCAGCGCCAGCGCATCGCCCTGGCCCGCGCCCTGCTGAAGGACCCGCCGATCCTGGTCCTCGACGAGGCAACCGCCATGTTCGACCCCCAGGGCGAGCTCGACTTCATCGAGGAGTGCCAGTCCGTGCTGGCCCAGCGCACCGTGATCCTGATCACCCACCGGCCCGCCAGCCTCGCGCTTGCGGACCGGGTGCTGGTCCTAAAGGACGGTCGCGTCGATCCGGTGACGTCCGGGCCTTCCGGTGCGGCAGTCGGCACCGGGTAGACCGCATCGCGTCGCGGCATTCGAGAAGGCCGTTCATCGGTGTGACCAGGGCGGGCGGTTCGCCGGTCGCCGCCCGGACGATCAATGGGCTTTGTCATCCGCGGACAGGATGCGGCGACTGAGGCAAGCCGGCCCGCACCTTGGGCGGTGCCCGAGAACCTTGCTAAGCTTTCGGCGTTTCCTGCGATGCACGAATAACCATGCGACGCCTGTTTAAGTTCCTGCATACCATGGGCGCCATCGGCATGATGGGGGCGATGGCGGCACTCCTGGTCACCCTGAGTTTCACGCCCGAGCCGACATCGCTGGCCGAATACGCACGTATCCGCGCCGCCATGGGCGGCATTGCCGAGAGGCTTTTCCTCCCGTCGATGGCCTTGGTGCTGGTCAGCGGACTGATCGCGATGGCGCTCACGTCCGCGTTTCACAACGCCGGCTGGGCCTGGATGAAGCTCGCCACCGGCATCATCATGTTCGAGGGCAGTCTGCTGGCGGTACAGGGGCCCATGCAGCGCGAGGCCGCTCTCAGTGCCCAGGCGCTGGCCGGAGCGGTCGATAGCGGCGCGCTCGCGACCGCCATGCAGGCCGAATGGGGCTCGCTCTGGGTCCTGTTGTCCGTTGCCACCGCAAACGTAGTGCTAGGCGTTTGGCGCCCGAAGTTCTCCCGTCCCAAGAAGACCGAGGCGGCTCGGTAGCCAATCAAGGGGGAAGCGCCAAGCGGCTGACCAAAAACCTCCGCCATCGCGATCAATCCTCGGTGCGATTTCCCGCGTCGGCATCGTCGGACGCCGTGGCGCCCAGGTTCTCGAAGATCTCCTCGAACGGGATCGTCACGCCCAGGGACGGGAACTGGCAATCCCCACCCCCAGGAAGATACTCGTGAAACAGCCAATCCTGGTCCGGCGCGCGCCGGAAGGTCTCCACGCGGCGCGCCTGGATGTCCACCAGCACATAGTCCTGGAGTGAGGGCAGCGTTCGGTAAGCCGCAAACTTGTCGCCGCGGTCGAATGCCGCGGTGGACTCCGACAGGACCTCCACGATCAGGGTCGGATGGGCGAGGAACAGGTCCGCCGCCTGATCCCGCGGGTCGCAGGAGACCATCACATCCGGGTAGAAAAAGGCGTCCACCGCATCGACCCGTAACTTTAGATCGGCGACATAGGCCTGGCAGGGACCGCCGCGCAGTCGCTGCTTGAAGGCGGCGTAAAGGTTACCGGCGACCACCACGTGCTCGCGCCGAGCGCCCACCATGGCGAACACCTCGCCGCCCAGATACTCGTGTTTCTCGGCCTGGAGCCCTTCCCAGGCGAGATAGGCCTCGGCATCGAAGGTTTCTTGTCGGGTAGCGGGACTCGTCATGGACATCTCCTTTGCGCGCGCACGGATGACCGGGGCCAATCACCGTTCGATGATAGCCCGACGTCGCCGAGGGGGCACAATCCAGAGCCGAGTGAGGAAGGGCCGATCCGCGACCCGATCAGGAGACTGCCGCGGTGACCAGGCCCTGCTCCGCAAGCTCCTGCGCCAGCCGCAGGGCGTCGAGCTCCAACTGCTCGCGCGAAACGTCGTACTCGTCCAGCATCCGGTCGCAGACTTCCGCCAAGGTCTTGCCCTCGCTCAAGAGCTCCCAGATCCGGGCCCCCACCGGATCCAGGCCGAAGTAGGTCCCGGTCGCCAGATCCAGGATCACCGTCTCGTCGCCGACGGTCCGGGTCATCACCTGCTGGGGGATGGTCAACTTGTCAGTCAACTTCATGGTGCGTCGCTCTCTTCGAGTGCGTGCCGGAGAATCGCCTCCCGGACGACCGCCAAGGCCTCGAAGCGTCTCGGGTAATCGAGGCGGTAATGAATGGGCCGGTTCGCCAGGGCCGCGACCTGATCGAAATGGGACGCCAGCCTGGGCCGTTCCTCCACGTCGAGCAGAAAGGAGTGCTTGATCCATTCGACCAGGGCTTCGGCCGCGCTGAGCCGCTGAAACCGGACGGCCTCGGCGCTGCCGTCTCCGAGGAAGTACACGCGCTGCAAGCGCCCTGGGCTCATCGCAGAACGGGATCTCCTCGCCCGCCAGAAAGCGTGACTTGGAGGTAAAGGAGACCGCGGGTGCAGTCTCCACCGCGCCATCGATGAGCGCCTCCTCGCTGTCCGCCCACAAGCCGAATGGACGGGTGACTCGGCAAGATCTGGTGACCCTCAGCGGTCGGCTCCACCACCAATCCGTCGTCGGTCAGGAATCGGAACCCGCTGACCGCAAAGCTGGCCGCCAGCGTGGACTTGCCGCGGCCCGACTCGGCGGCAAAGGCGACCGCTCCACCTGGCACCTCGACCGCGCTGGCATGAAAGACCAGCTTGCCGAGCTTGCTCAGCACCAGCGGCAGGACCTGGTTCAGGTAGAGATGCTGCGACGTCGCCTCCGAGGTCCCCGGTACGGGGATGCCGCTGACCTCGATCCCGTCGGCTGAGACCAGGAAATCCGCCAGGTCCGGAAAGCGCAGCAGGTAGCCGCCGTTCACACGATGGAACGCCGTCCAAAGGGTGCCGTCTGGAAAGGCCCAGGTGTGGAAGGGTTCGACATCCAGCGGCGCTTGTGAACGTTCGGCCCGCAGACTGAAGTCAACCACTATTCGGTATACCTGCCGAGAACCCGGGCAACGAAGCGGGAGATCTCCTCGCGCGAAGGGAACAACCCCGGATGGTCCCGGAGCACCGCCTGCTCGATCTCCCGCGCCGATCGCTTGCCGTCGCAATATCCCAGGACCGTGACCCGGGCCTCGCCGTCCCGGCTGAGGCGGGGCACCCGGTCCGGGTGCGCGCGGATCAGGTCTTCCGGCGCCAGCAGCATCCCTTCCCAGGTCGAATGACTGAAGCGCCGTCCACTGGCCGGGAATTCCACCACCCAGGCGATCAGATGATCGGCGGGGCGCGCCATCACGGTGGCCTTGATCAAGTCGCCGGCCTTCACCTCAACGGTCTCGTCGATGGGTAGAAACGCCTGCGGGCGGTCGATTGGCTGCGCTGCCAGCGGCGAGTTCGTCATCCAGACGCCCTCGGCCAGCTCGCACTCGAACCAGCCGGCGAGTCCGTGCATCACCCCGTCGCGTGCGATATGGAGCTCGGCGGTCCAGGAGAAGAAGTCCGGGTTGTCAGCATACAGGTCGATATCGCCCAGCTTGGCGGTCGCGCTCAGAAGCGCCTGGCGTGGTAGCTCGACCGCATGCTTCGCGTTTACCGCGTATTGACGCAGCCAGTGGAACTCGTCGGGTATGCCGTCCGCCGCCCACCCATCCGCCTTGTCGCGCGCCTTCTGCGACTCGATCGCACCGATCTGTAGCCGGATTCGCGCGGGAATCAGGCGGCCGCCGGGCTTCAGGAACCGGCGCCGTGCGTCCTGCAGCGTGTGCACGATGCCGTAATCGAAGCCGAAATACCCGACCTGGTCGCAGATCACCAGGTCGACCGGTTCCGGAAGCTCCACCCGATGCGAATGGCCGGGGACCATAACTGCCCGATCGTGCAGGCCGGCCCGCGCCAGCGTCTCGCGCGCGACCTCGATCATCGGCGTGGAGTCGATGGCAAACACCTGGCTCGCGCCCGCCCGCAGGCACAACAGACCCAGGATGCCGGAGCCGCATCCCAGATCCGCTACCCCATCGCCCGGATCGACAACGGCGGCGACAGCGGTGTTGAACCGGTCGAGCCTTACGCGGTCGGCGACATAGCCCAGATGCTCGTCAAGCATGAAGCGAGAAACGGCCGGCGTAGCTCGCTACTGAAGGGCGCGGGTAATGCCTAGCATGCCGTAGTTCACCATCTTGTAGCCGTCCGGATGGACCAATACGGCTTCTGGCATGACCTGCTCGACCTCGTCGGCCATGACGCCGAACTGGCGGCCGTGTCCCCAGAGGGCGCGGTATTTTGGTCTGTAGTCGAATAGATAAAGACCAAAGCCGATCGGATGATCGCCGATCCTAACGACACCTTGCTTGGTGCTCCGATCCGATGGTTGCGCCATCATATTCTGACCGCCATCCCCATTCGCCGACCCTGTGCTTTGAGTCAGCCGCTTCACGGATCCTAAGACTATAAGACCTGGTTTTCGGTAGGCTCGTCTTGTAGTAATCGTCTGCTTAGGCACTTGCATCTCTTTCATTCGTTTCTTCTCCATTCTTAGCGTCGTGGTCTCAACTAGTTTTGCAAAAAATGGCCGAGATTTCAATGATGCGCGTTGGAGAATCGGTCGCGCCCTCGGGCGTCTCGTTCAGAATATCTAGAGCTGGTCGCGAGTCAAAGAACGTTCGCTTTTGGTCCCCGGTCATTGCCAACCAAACTTATGGCATCACAGCCAATGAGAGTCCACAGCAACCATTCTGACCAAGCGTTTCCAGATGCACCAAAGCTGTCATTAAGAAGACTACGTGTTTCTGAAGGCCGGACCCATTCAGTGCGTCGGGGCAAAATCGTATTGATCATCTCGTCCTCGAGTTTTTCCAGGTTCCTATGAAACGTAACCATGAAATCTGCCTTACAATCACGATTTAAGACCGCGTCTGGTAGAAAACCGCTCAGTGCATTTCGATGAAGCCATTTTGTTACTCGTCCTCGTGTTCTCAGCCTTTCTGGTGTGGAGAAAGCGAATTGTATGATCGCCCGATTCAAGAACGGGGACCGTAGTTCCAGACCCAAGCTTGAACTCAGTCGCTCCTCGAGTTCGCGAGCCAACGCGTCGTATGCTGCCGTTAAGATCGCGATCTGTTTTCGCTGTCCTCGCGTGCGCAGGCTGGGGAGCTTTTTGTCTAAATGAATTCGTCGTCGCAGCTCAATTTCCAGCTTAAGTTTGTCGGAGAGCCAAGAGGCGTCTAGCGACCGCTTCGCGCGAACTGACCGGATAGGCCTTTTCACCGGTTCAGGCAATAATGGCGCAACGCCATGTCTGAGAAGTAACCAGAGAGCTTCCCCACATCCAACCCGCCTACAGTCGTCGGCGAAGCTGGAATAAACGTCCAGCCAGTTTCGCGCAGATATATCTTCTGCATAATAGGCGCCGAACCATGGCATGCCGAGCCATTCATCGCCGCCGACTCCTGTTAATATGGCGCGGCATCCGTCATTCCGCGCGGTTTCCCTAAGGCCCAAAGCCATTACGCCGTTAGGGTATCCTGGGAATTCGCGATAACGAGCGGACCAGTCTCGGTACCAAGATAGAGGCTTCTCGGTAGCAGGGCTCTCGGCGATGGTGACGCGCAGGAATTGCGATACAGCCCGACCGAACTTCAACTCATCGGCTGAACCGGCACCGCTGAAATCAAGCGTGTAACCTTTGATGGCGGGGGTTGGGAGGGTTTGCCGCAAGCGGAGGTGCTCGGCGATCGCGAATATTGCGGAAGAATCTAGCCCACCGCTAACTTCGTAAGCCACCGGCCGGTGCGATCGAGACATTCGCCGTACGACGTCAGCAAATAACTCACGATAGTGCTCGGTATAGTCTTCAGTTTTTTTACAGGGCAACGTTGCCCAAAAATCTGGCTTCCAGTAGTGGTGAAGGCGTGTTCCGCGCTGATCTACAACCATCCAGTGTGCGGCTACTAACCGAAGGATCCCTCGCCACAATGTCTCGTTCCTGGAATACCATTCGTTTGCCAAAAACTCTGCGAGTATCGCCTCATTCAGGATCTGCGGAACGCCAGGCAGCGCCAGAATCAGGTGTAGCTCTGAGGCAAAGACGAAGGTGCTCCCGTCGTCGCAGCGGTAATGAAACGGCTTGTTGCCAATACGGTCGCGGGCGCAGAAGGCCTCCCGCCGCCGCGCATCCCAGATCACAAGTGCGAAATCGCCGTCGATATGTGTCAGGCAGTCGCGGCCCCAGATTTCGTAGGCCCGGAGCACCAGTTCAGCGTCTGCGCGGGTGCGCAGTACGGCACCCCGTCCGAGCAACTCCTTCCGCAGCTCCTCCCAGTTGTCCACCCGCCCATCCATGACGAGCACAAGGTTCTCGTCCTCGTTGGTCAGTGGCTGGTGTTCTTCCAGCGATTCGGGCGTGGTGCGCAGCATACACTGTCCGAGCGCGACCGAGCCCTTACGCCAATGGTTGATGCCGTCCGGGCCGCGGTGGGCCATGGCGCCAGTCATCTTCTCGATGAGGCCGGGCTCGATGGGCTTGCCGTCGAAATGGATGATGCCCGCGATGCCGCTCATGACTTGGACCGGGCGCTTGAGGTGAAGGGGGGTCGAACGGGGCGTAGACCGCCGTGCCGACGTCGTTCAGCGGCCGGCCCTGATGCTCCACCCAGGCATGGGCGTTCATATCGCCCCCGTCCTTGTGCACGCCGATGCGCAGCTCAGCGGGGATGCCTCGGCGGCGCAACAGCCACCAAAGCGCGAGTGACTGGCGCAGGCAGGTGGCGCGGTAGGGTCCATGATTGGCGGCGATGACGACCAGCCGGGCCAGTTGCTGGGCCCGAGTGGACTCGTCGGGCGGGCTCAGTGGCTGCGAATCGTTGGTATGTGGCGTCAGATGCGTTAGGAGTCGCTGGGTCCGTCTGAAGCCCAGCAGGTGCAGGGCCGCACCGATGGCGGGAAGGAGCAGGCAGAGTCGCGCCAGCATCCAGTGCTCCCGGAGACCGAGGCTCAGTAGTTGGTCAATTCGCTGCTGCATGCCTGGCGCCGGATTGTTCCGATTTCCACCCGCGACGCGGGGATGAGGGGCGCCAGTGTATCGACATCCGGGGGCGGAAAGAACGACTTTTGCACAGTTGCGCTCCGCTTCACATTGCGATTGCTCCGCCGTTTCTTCGGCCCGTGGAACGGGCCGCCGACAGTGGGGCTACCCCTCGGTTGGCACCGAGCCATCTGAGCGGATACGCGCCAGGCCGGCGGCGGCCAGAGCGCCGACGTGCTCGAGCAGGTCGGCCTCGAGGCGCTCGGGCTCCACGTCGTACTCCTCGAGCATCTGCTGGTAGACGCCGCGCAGTTCGCCGCTGTCCTGCAGGAGCTGCCAGATGCGGGTGCCCACGTCGTCGAGGCCGAAATAGCTCTCGCTCGCCAGGTCGAGCAGGACGGCCTCGCCGCCGACCTCCTGAAACAGGACATCCGGCGAGGGGCTGACGGAATCGGTGAGCGTGGGCTTGATCATTAGTCTGGCGGGTCGGGTCGGAGCGTCGGGTCGGGATATGACGTGGGGCGCCAGTCTACCGGCATCCTTCAAGAGTCGGAATCGGTCAGGCTCGGCTCGAGCCGCCGCTTCCTGCCGAAGTGCTTGATCGAAATCAAGGTATCGCCGCCTTTCGCGGGGCAGCTTTGGCGAAGAAATAACAACAGCCGCAAGGGGGTTGCCGCCACCGCGAAATCCCCGCCCAAGCCACCCAAGTCCCAGAGGAGAGACGCCATGACCCATCCACCCCGTTGGCCGCTCGCGATTGCGCTGCTGGCCCTGGCCTGTTCAGCGACCGGGGACGGGATTCGCTCACCGTCGATGCTGGCCAATACCTGCGCCGGCTGCCACGGGACCTTGGGGGCCAGTGCCGGCGAGGCCATGCCGACCATCGGCGGGCTGGACAAGGGCTACCTGCTCACGGTGCTCGACGACTACAAGACGGGGCTGCGGCCCTCGACCATCATGGGCCGCATCATGCGCGGCTATAGCGAGCAGGAGGTGGCCGCCATCGCGAGCTTCTATGCCGCTGAGCCCTGGGTCTCCACCGATCGGGCCTTGACGGCCCCCGCCCTGGCGCACCGGGGCCAGGAGATCCACGAGTCCAAGTGCGAGACCTGCCACGAGGACGGCGGCCGGGCTCAGGAGGACGAGTCCCCGCGCCTCGCCGGCCAGTGGGCGCCCTATACCCTCTATGCCCTGGAGAGCTGTCGGGCCCAGGGCAAGCGCTGCGATCCCCGCAAGATGGGCGAGCGGGTGATGAATCTGAGCGACGAGGAGCTCCAAGCCCTCGCCCAATACTACGAGAGCCAGGAATAGGGGCGGGTCCATGAGCACCACGCGCAGAGAGTTTCTCAAGAGCACCGCCGGCGCAACGGCCGCGGCCTCCCTGCTCGGCCTGCCGGCCATCCTGCGAGCCGCCCCGCCCAAGGCGCGGGTGCTGGTGGTGGGCGGGGGCTACGGCGGCGCCATCGCGGCCAAGTACATCCGCATGGCCGACCCGGACATCCGCGTGACCCTGATCGAGCGCGACTCGGTCTATGTCTCCTGTCCGCTGAGCAACGAGGTGCTAAGCGGCGAGCGCGACCTGAAGAGCCTGACCTTCGACTACCGCGGGCTCACCCGTCGCGGCATCGCGGTGATCCAGGACGAGGTGGTGGAGATCGACCCGGAGCAGCGCTTCGTGCGCGGTAGCAGCGGGGCGCGCTACAACTACGACAAGCTGATCGTCTCCCCCGGTGTCTCCTTCCGCTGGGACGCCATCGAGGGCATGAGCGAGGAGGTGGCGAACACCAGCATCCCTCACGCCTGGAAGGCGGGGGTCCAGACCAAGCTCCTGCGCAATCAGCTCGAGGCGATGCCCGACGGCGGCACCTGCGCCATCGTGGCGCCGCCCAACCCCTTCCGCTGCCCGCCCGGCCCCTATGAGCGGGCGGCCCAGATCGCGCTCTATTTCATGCACCACAAGCCCAAGTCCAAGATCCTGATCCTGGACGCCAAGGACGCCTTCTCCAAGCAGGGGCTCTTCCAGGCGGCCTGGAAGCAGATCTACGGGGATATGATCGAGTGGGTCTCGGGCGCCCAGGGCGGCATCATCGAGTCCATCGACCCCAAAACCCGCACCCTGACCGGGCAGGTGGAGGAGTTCACCGCCGACGTGGTGAATCTGATCCCGGCCCAGAAGGCGGGGACCCTGGCGCAGACGGCGGGGCTCGCGAACGACTCGGGCTGGTGTCCGGTGAACCAGCAGACCTTCGAGTCGAGCCTGCACCCGAACATCCACGTGATCGGCGACGCCGCCATCGCCGGCGCCATGCCCAAGTCCGGCTATGCGGCCAACTCCCAGGCCAAGGTGTGCGCGGCGGCGGTGGTCGCGGCGGTGAACGGTCAGCCCGCGCCCGAGCCGTCCTATCTCAACACCTGCTACAGCATCATCGCGCCCGACTACGGGATCTCGGTGGCGGGTGTCTACGAGCTCAAGGACGGCAAGATCGTCGAGGTCCCCGGCTCCGGCGGACTCTCACCGGCGGACGCCGATCCCCGCACCCGGGCCGCCGAGGTCCAGTTCGCCATCGGCTGGTTCCGCAACATCACGGCGGATATGTTCACCTGATATCCGCCGCTCCCCGTCGTGGGCCCGCTCCCGCGGGCCCGAATCCATTGGATCCTGGTGTCTCTCGCTCTTGTGGGCGATCGGCCCGGGCCAGGAGCGGCCCACCCGAAATCCTGGTCCCGGTAGGTCGGGCTTCAACCCGACGACGATGCTGATGGCAACCGCGAGGCCGCAGTCGGACTAAAGCCCGACCTACGGGTCGCCCCGGTTCGGGATAGAACCGGGGCGTCACCCGCGCCTGAGCGCGCCTAGTGGGGCATGGTCGCGTAGCCAATGATGACCAGGGTCAGGAGCCCGAGGCCGGCCAGGATGAGTATGGCGGCGAGTGCGCGCGAGCCCTTCTCGAAGCGCTCCGAGGGCGGCTTGACCAGGTACTTCTCCAGCTCGCCACTGGCCTTGAGGCGCTCGTATTCCAGCCGGTGCTCGAACATGAATTCCTCCAGCGGCACCGCCCCGGTGAACATGATGGTGCTCATCGGGAAGCGGTCGGGCCGGAAGTGCGAGTTGAAGAAGTGCACCGTGAACAGGAACATGGTCGCCAGCAATGCCTCTTCCGCGTGCACGATGGTGGCGATGTTGAAGGTCCAGCCGGGGAGGAACTCGGCCGTCTTGGTCGGGAAGAACAGCGTCAGACCGCTGAACCCGATGATGGCCGCACCCCAGAAGGGCGCCCAGTAGTCGAACTTCTGCCAGTAGGACCAGCGGTCGAAGGCGGGACGCGGGCCGCGGCCGAAGAACCAGCGGAACATGCCGCCGACGTCGCGCAGGTCCTGCATGTTCGGGATCATGGACGTGGGGCCGAGCCACTCGAAGGTCTTGCGCGTGCGGATGATGTTGATCATGACGACGACCATGTGCACCAGGAAGATGGTGAGCCACGTGACCGCCGCGGTGCGGTGGATGATCGCCTCGACCTGGGGTCCTCCGAGCAGGGCGATGATGGTCTTGGCCCAGTCGGTGTGAGCGAACAGCAGGGTGGTTCCCGTCACCACCAGCACCATGGTGCTGACGGCGAACAGGAGGTCCACGATGCGGCAGGTCCAGCTGAAGCGGCGGAAATAGAGGGTGCCTTCGGTCGGCGCCGTGTGGGCGTAGCTCTTGCCTTGCTTGCGGTCGCGGTACTCCCGGTAGAACCACAGGATGACGTGGGTCCAGAAGAACAGGAAGACGCCGTAGATCAGCAGCTGCATGAACTTGCCGTGACCAGGCCAGGGATAGCGCGTGAAATCGTGGGTGTTGCCGTGGGGTGGAAGCCGAGGAAGCCCTCGGGCGCGTCCTCGTGGCACTGCTGACAGGTGGCCAGCCGGTGCGACTTGTGGATCTTGGACGTGGGATCGTCCACGCCCGCGGACCTCGTGGCCGCCGCCGTGGCAGTCGAAGCACTTGGCGGTGTTGGCATAGCCCAGCCGGTTGACCTGCCCGTGATGGCTCGCGAGATAGGTCTTCTGCTCCTCCTTGTGGCAGGAGCCGGGTAGCTGTCGGTGATGAGCATCCGCATCGGGTCGCCCTGGGGCGACTGGATGTTATGGGTGGTGTGGCGGTGCACGGAGCAACGGCCGCCGTCGGGTCTTCCCACTCCGGTCACGGCCTTGCCATGGGAGGAGCCAGGTCGGCGTCCTTCTCCTTTCGTGGCAGCGGCCGCAGACCTCGGGGTTCTTGGCCCCGGTGATCGGCGCGCGCCTGACTGCCCAGGGTCCGATGCGGTGCGCGTCGTGACAGTCGTGGCGCCGGCGTTGTCGCGTTGGTCCTCCTTGTTGGGGCGGGCATCGACCGATGCATGTAGCTGTCGATCTGCTCCATGACGACCCCGAGGCGCTCGTGCTCCGCGTCCTCGGACCCGTGCCGGCCTGATCCTCCTCCCAGGTCTTCTGGTGGCGCTCGCCGCCGCTCACCAGGATCTGCGGGGGGTCCAGTCCTCGTGCTTCGTGTCCGTGACATTGGTGTGGCGGCCAACGACGCTGCTCGCCAGTGGATCGTTCGCGGCGAGCTCGTGCGGATGGACGTAGATGTTGACGACGGTGCCGTCGTCGCGCTCGACGGTCATGATCCTCCTCAGTCCCCGTGACACTCGGGCGCTCTCTTGTTGGGATGTACTTCTTGCCGGTCTTGGGTTGAATCTCCAGGGTGCCGACTGTCCGCCGATGTCGCCGCGTCCATCATCGGCATCGTCCGCGGCAGGATCGGCGGCGAGCCGAACCCGACACGACCAGGCCGCCGAAGTGCAGGCGACAAAGTTCGGGGCGACGCGAAACATCAGTTGTCCTCCACAGATCGGGAGCACGACCGCCGCAACGTGGCCCGGGTCCGGGAACGGATGGGGCGACGAGCGGGAGCTACAGTGCGTCTACGGCGGTCGAGGCCTACCGGGGCTGTGGAATCTCACGCAGCCGGCACGACTCCCTCGATCCCCTGATCTTTTGCGGCGAAGGACATCGGGCCGATCGAGGCCTTGCCTTCGCACGTGATCTTGTCAAAGACCATGGGTCGCGGCCATCGGTGGAGCATCGCACCCTGAAACACCTCGCCTGACCGCCTACACCGACGTCCTCGAATCC
>CAVOQO010000081.1:0-15777 GCA_963698355.1 uncultured Gammaproteobacteria bacterium
CTAAGCTTTCGGCGTTTCCTGCGATGCACGAATAACCATGCGACGCCTGTTAAGTTCCTGCATACCATGGGCGCCATCGGCATGATGGGGGCAATGGCGGCACTCCTGGTCACGCTGAGTTTCACGCCCGAGCCGACATCGCTGGCCGAATACGCACGTATCCGCGCCGCCATGGGCGGCGTTGCCGAGAGGCTTTTCCTCCCGTCGATCGCCTTGGTGCTGGCCGACGGACTGCTCGCGATGGCGCTCACGTCCGCGTTTCACAACGCCGGCTGGGTCTGGATGAAGCTCGCCACGGGCATCATCATGTTCGAGGGCAGTCTGCTGGCGGTACAGGGGCCCATGCAGCGCGAGGCCGCCCTCAGTGCCCAGGCGCTGGCCGGCGCGGTCGATAGCGGCGCGCTCGCGACCGCCATGCAGGCCGAATGGGGCTCGCTCTGGGTCCTGTTGTCCGTTGCCACCGCAAACGTAGTGCTAGGCGTTTGGCGCCCGAAGTTATCCCGTCCCAAGAAGACCGAGGCGGCTCGGTAGCCAATCAAGGGGGAAGCGCCAAGCGCTGACCAAAAACCTCCGCCATCGCGATCAATCCTCGGTGAGATTTCCCGCGTCGGCATCGTCGGACGCCGTGGCGCCCAGGTTCTCGAAGATCTCCTCGAACGGGATCGTCACGCCCAGGGACGGGAACTGGCAATCCCCGCCCCCAGGAAGATACTCGTGAAACAGCCAATCCTGGTCCGGCGCGCGCCGGAAGGTCTCCACGCGGCGCGACTGGATGTCCACCAGCACATAGTCCTGGAGTGAGGGCAGCGTTCGGTAAGCCGCGAACTTGTCGCCGCGGTCGAATGCCGCGGTGGACTCCGACAGGACCTCCACGATCAGGGTCGGATGGGCGAGGAACTGGTTCGCCGCCTGATCCCGCGGATCGCAGGAGACCATCGCATCCGGGTAGAAAAAGGCGTCCGCCGCATCGACCCGTAACTTTAGATCGGCGACATAGGCCTGGCAGGGACCGCCGCGCAGTCGCTGCTTGAAGGCGGCGTAAAGGTTACCGGCGACCACCACGTGCTCGCGCCGAGCGCCCACCATGGCGAACACCTCGCCGCCCAGATACTCGTGTTTCTCGGCCTGGAGCTCTTCCCAGGCGAGATAGGCCTCGGCATCGAAGGTTTCTTGTCGGGTAGCGGGACTCGTCATGGAAGTCTCCTTTGCGCGCGCCTCTCAGCCCCGGCGGGCGGGCCACCGCAGCCTGTAAGGGATGACCGGGGCCAATCACCGTTCGATGATAGCCCGACGTCGCCGAGGGGGCGCGATCCAGAGCCAGTGAGGAAGGGCCGATCCGCGACCCGATCAGGAGACTGCCGCGGTGACCAGGCCCTGCTCCGCAAGCTCCTGCGCCAGCCGCAGGGCGTCGAGCTCCAGCTGCTCGCGCGAAACGTCGTACTCGTCCAGCATCCGGTCGCAGACTTCCGCCAAGGTCTTGCCCTCGCTCAAGAGCTCCCAGATCCGGGCCCCCACCGGATCCAGGCCGAAGTAGGTCCCGGTCGCCAGATCCAGGATCACCGTCTCGTCGCCGACGGTCCGGGTCATCACCTGCTGGGGGATGGTCAACTTGTCAGTCAACGTCATGCTGCGTCGCTCTCTTCGAGTGCGTGCCGGAGAATCGCCTCCCGGACGACCGCCAAGGCCTCGAAGCGTCTCGGGTAATCGAGGCGGTAATGGATGGGCCGGTTCGCCAGGGCCGCGACCTGATCGAAATGGGACGCCAGCCTGGGCCGTTCCTCCACGTCGAGCAGGAAGGAGTGCTTGATCCATTCGACCAGGGCTTCGGCCGCTCTGAGCCGCTGAAACCGGACGGCCTCGGCGCTGCCGTCTCCGAGGAAGTACACGCGCTGCAGCGCCCTTGGCTGATCGCAGAACTGGATCTCCTCGCCCGCCAGAAAGCGTGACTTGGAGGTAAAGGAGACCGCGGGTGCAGTCTCCACCGCGGCATCGATGAGCGCCTCCTCGCTGTCCGCCCACAAGCGAATGGACGGGTGACTCGGCAAGACCTGGTGACCCTCAGCGGTCGGCTCCACCACCAATCCGTCGTCGGTCAGGAATCGGAACCCGCTGACCGCAAAGCTGGCCGCCAGCGTGGACTTGCCGCGGCCCGACTCGGCGGCAAAGACGACCGCTCCACCTGGCACCTCGACCGCACTGGCGTGAAAGACCAGCTTACCGAGCTTGCTCAGCACCAGTGGCAGGACCTGGTTCAGGTAGAGATGCTGCGACGTCGCCTCCGAGGTCCCCGGTACGGGGATGCCGCTGACCTCGATCCCGTCGGCTGAGACCAGGAAATCCGCCAGGTCCGGAAAGCGCAGCAGGTAGCCGCCGTTCACACGATGGAACGCCGTCCACAGGGTGCCGTCTGGAAAGGCCCAGGTGTGGAAGGGTTCGACATCCAGCGGCGCTTGTGAACGCTCGGCCCGCAGACTGAAGTCAACCACTATTCGGTATACCTGCCGAGAACCCGGGCAACGAAGCGGGAGATCTCCTCGCGCGAAGGAAACAACCCCGGATGGTCCCGGAGCACGGCCTGCGCGATCTCCCGCGCCGATCGCTTGCCGTCGCAATATCCCAGGACGGTGACCCGGGCCTCGCCGTCCCGGCTGAGGCGGGGCACCCGGTCCGGGTGTGCGCGGATCAGGTCTTCCGGCGCCAGCAGCATTCCTTCCCAGGTCGAATGACTGAAGCGCCGTCCACTGGCCGGGAATTCCACCACCCACGCGATCAGATGATCGGCGGGGCGCGCCATCACGGTGGCCTTGATCAAGTCGCCGGCCTTCACCTCGACGGTCTCGTCGATGGGTAGAAACGCCTGCGGGCGGTCGATTGGCTGCGCTGTCAGCGGCGAGTTCGTCATCCAGACGCCCTCGGCCAGTTCGCACTCGAACCAGCCGGCGAGTCCGTGCACGACGCCGTCGCGTGCGATATGGAGCTCGGCGGTCCAGGAGAAGAAGTCCGGGTTGTCAGCATACAGGTCGATATCGCCCAGCTCGGCGGCGGCGCTCAGAAGCGAATCGCGCGGTAGCTCGACCGCATGCTTCGCGTTTACCGCGTATTGACGCAGCCAATGGAATTCTTCCGGAATGCCCTCTGCGCGCCAGCCATCCGCCTTGTCGCGCGCCTTCTGCGACTCGATCGCACCGATCTGTAGCCGGATTCGCGCGGGAATCAGGCGACCGCGGGGCTTCAGGAACCGTAGCCGTGCGTCCTGCAGCGTGTGCACGATGCCGTAATCGAAGCCGAAATAGCCGACCTGGTCGCAGATGACCAGATCGACCGGTTCCGGCAGCTCGACTCGATGCGAATGACCGGGTACGAAGACGCCTCGATCTTTCAGGCGAGCGCGCGCCAACGTCTCCCGCGCGATCTCGATCATCGGCGAGGAGTCGATGGCGAACACTCGGCTCGCGCCCGCCTGCAAGCACAGCAGACCAAGAATACCCGAGCCAGACCCTAGGTCCGCTACCCGATCGCCTGGATTCACTACGGCAGTGACTGCCGCATTGAACCGTTCGAGCCTTATACGGTCGGCGACATAGCCCAGATGCTCGTCAAGCATGAAGCGAAAAACAGCCCGTGCCGCTCGCTAATGCGCGGCGCGGGTAATACCCAACATGCCGTAGTGAACCATCTTGTGGCCGTCGGGATGGATAGACACGGCTTCCGGCATGACCTGTTCGACCTCGTTCGCCATGACACCGAATTGGCGGCCATGACCCCACCTGTTCCGATACTGGGGCTTGTAGTCGAAAAGATAGAGTCCGACACCACTCGAATGCAGGCCAATCTTTACGATGTTCTGCTTCACCACACGATCGGACATCCCCATGTGCGGATTCTGGCCCGAACTGCCCTCGTTAGCGCCCGAGTTCGCTGCCTGCGTCAATGCGCTGACCTTGCCGTAAATAACAAGGACCGGCGCTTTATAGATTGTTTTTCCCTTTACGCTAGGTTTCTCTTCGGCTTTCACGACATTTTCTCCTCTGTTCTCCAACTTTCAACAATGAAATGTGAAAGACGCACATTCGACGAATCCTAGGCTGCTACCAGATTAGGCCTTGCCTCTAGCCATCTGACGAGCACCATCAGGACAAGCAAAGAGTAACCTAAAGTGTAGTCTTTATCTCGATCGTACTTCACCAATGCGCGGGCGACGCACGATGTCTTTATCCAGCGCTCCGCAAATCTCATTGTGCGCTCTAAGTCCACGAAACCTGGAGAAATCAGGTCCATCTCAGCCAAGAGTGCCTGATTGAAGCTCCAGCCCGGATGCTCCCACAGACTACGCCGCCACCGCACGTCCTCAGGAAGACGGCCCACTGTAGCTTGCCGCAGGAGATGTTTGTACCACGGCATAGACAGTTTCCACTCCACCGGGATTCGCACTGCAAACTCGATAATGCGCCGGTCGGAAAAAGGACTCCGCAGCTCAACGCCTTTAGAATAAGCGATCTGCCCATTGACTTCATGCGCGAAAGAAAGGCAGCCTGTCACAAAATTTTGAGAATGATAGGCTGAATCGTTAGCCGATATCCCGTACGCGCAACCCCCTTGGCGTTCATGCCGCTTCCTCGCCAAGAGACGCTCTGCAAGTCCGTCGCCAAGCCAACCAAACAAAGACCCTTCCATATTGCGGAGCGTACCGCCGGTCGCGCCGTTTCTCCTGAGCTTCCGGTAAAGGCGTCGTATGGGATGGGGAGCAAGCGCCGACAGGGTGCTCCAAAAGACCTTTCTGAGACAGTATTTGTTTACGCCGTGTCGGTTACACGCCCTGAGCAACCCTGGAATCAGCGAATACCGTCCTGCACGGAAAGCGTAGTCCAGGCTGTTGCCTGGATGGTAAAAGAGCAGATCACCACCCATCCCTTCAAAAAGAACCTTGCATCCGCGTTGAGAGGCCGCATCAAAAACAAGTGAGTCGCAAAAATTCCAGCCAAAGGGTTCGTCTAGATCTTGCAGATGATTTAGGAACGACTGACACGTCTTGCGCGAAATGCGAGAGGAGATAATGGTCGGTTCGAGCGAGCCGGAGGTCGACAAAACTTCGCTGATACTTGACCAGTCGGAGCAATTCTCCCGGTCATGCTTGACGAGCGAGAACGTGTACAGCGGCTGGATTACCTCTGATCGGAACTGCTTATCGATTAATCCAACAATGGAAGAGGAATCCATACCTCCGCTGAGTGCCGCCCCAATTGGGCCCAAGGCGCGCACCCGACACTTGACAGCAATGCTGAGCTGTTCCAGCAAAGCGTCTGAATATTCTCGCGATGAAATATACGTGAGTGCCGGCAATTCACCGGGATGCCAATAGCGCCACGGCTTCACTTCGCGGTCGGTAACCCGCATGGCATGGCCGGCTGGCAGGCGCTTGATTCCCTGATAAAATGTTCCAACCTCGTCATCCCTATCAAAAGCGACTACGAGGTAATCCAGCAATCTCCATTCGTTGAGCGCCACATCTACAAGACCGAGCGCCAGAATGCCCTTGATCTCCGATGCGAAACAGAACCAGCTATTTCCGCCATGGTAGTAAAAATGGTGCGTCCCTGCGGCATCTCTGAGGCCAAACAACTTTTTGTTTCTGACATCCCAAACGAAAAATGCAAACTCCCCAATGACGTAGCGTGGGCAATTTTCGCCCCAGATCTCGTAGGCTCGAAGCACCAGCTCTGCATCCGCCCGCGTGCGCAACACCGCACCGCGTCCGAGCAATTCCTTGCGCAATTCCTCCCAGTTGTCCACCCGCCCGTCCATTACGAGGATTAGGCTCTCGTCTTCGTTGGTGAGCGGCTGGTGTTCTTCCAACGATTCGGGCGTGGTGCGTAGCATGCACTGACCGAGGGCGACCGATCCTTTGACCCAGTGGTTGATGCCGTCCGGGCCACGATGGGCCATAGCGCCAGTCATCTTCTCGATGAGGCCGGGCTCGATGGGCTTGCCGTCGAAATGGATGATGCCGGCGATGCCGCTCATGGCTGGGACCGGGCGCTGGAGGTGAAAGGCGGGTCGAATGGGGCGTAGACCGCCGTGCCGAAGTCGTTCAGCGGCCGGCCCTGATGCTCCACCCAGGCATGGGCGTTCAATTCGCCGCCGTCCTTGCGCACGCCGATGCGCAGCTCAGCGGGGATGCCTCGGCGGCGCAACAGCCACCAAAGCGCGAGTGACTGGCACAGGCAGGTGGCGCGGTAGGGGCCATGGTTGGCGGCGATGACGACCAGCCGGGTCAGTTGCTGGGCCCGAGTGGACTCGTCGGGCGGGCTCAGTGGCTGCGAATCGTTGGCATCTGGCGTCAGACGCGTGAGGAGTCGCTGGGTCCGTCTGAAGCCCAGCAGGTGCAGGGCCGCACCGATGGCGGGAAGGAGCAGGCAAAGCCGAGCGAGCATCCAGTGCTCCAGGAGACCCAGGCTCAGTAGTTGGTGAAGTCGCCGCTGCATGCCTGGCGCCGGATCGTTCCGATTTCCACCCGCGATGCGGGGATGAGGGGCGTCAGTGTATCGACATCCGGGGGCGGAAAGAACGACTTTTGCACAGTTGCGCTCCGCTTCACATTGCGGTTGCTCCGCCGCTTCCTCGGTCCGTGGAACAGGCCTCCGACAGTGGGGCTACCCCTCGGTTGGCACGGAGCCATCTGAGCCGATGCGCACCAGTCCGGCGGCGGCGAGGTCGGCGACGTGCTGAAGCAGGTCGGCCTCGAGGCGCTCGGGCTCCACGTCGTACGCCTCGAGCAAATGCTGGTAGACGCCGCGCAGGCTGCCGTCCTCCTGCAGGAGCCGCCAGATGCGGGTGCCCACGTCGTCGAGGCCGAAATAGCTCTCGCTCGACAGGTCGAGCAGGACGGCCTCGCCGCCGACCTCCTGAAACAGGACCTCCGGCGAGGGGCTGACGGAATCGGTGAGCGTGGGCTTGATCATTAGTCTGGCGGGTCGGGTCGGGTCGGAGCGTCGGGTCGGGATATGGCGTGGGGCGCCAGTCTACCGGCATCCTTCGAGAGTCGGAATCGGTCAGGCTCGGCTCGAGCCGCCGCTTCCTTCCGAAGTGCTTGATCGAAATCAAGGTATCGCCGCCTTTCGCGGGGCAGCTTTGGCGAAGAAATAACAACAGCCGCAAGGGGGTTGCCGCCACCGCGAAATCCCCGCCCAAGCCACCCAAGTCCCAGAGGAGAGACGCCATGACCCATCCACCCCGTTGGCCGCTCGCGATTGCGCTGCTGGCCCTGGCCTGTTCAGCGACCGGGGAGGGGATCCGCTCACCCTCGATGCTCGCCAATACCTGCGCCGGCTGCCACGGGACCCTGGGGGCCAGTGCCGGCGAGGCCATGCCGACCATCGGCGGGCTGGACAAGGGCTACCTGCTCACGGTGCTCGACGACTACAAGACGGGGCTGCGGCCCTCGACCATCATGGGCCGCATCATGCGCGGCTATAGCGAGCAGGAGGTGGCCGCCATCGCGAGCTTCTATGCCGCTCAGCCCTGGGTCTCCACCGATCGGGCCTTGACGGCCCCCGCCCTGGCGCACCGGGGCCAGGAGATCCACGAGTCCAAGTGCGAGACCTGCCACGAGGACGGCGGCCGGGCTCAGGAGGACGAGTCCCCGCGCCTCGCCGGCCAGTGGGCGCCCTATACCCTCTATGCCCTGGAGAGCTGTCGGGCCCAGGGCAAGCGCTGCGATCCCCGCAAGATGGGCGAGCGGGTGATGAATCTGAGCGACGAGGAGCTCCAAGCCCTCGCCCAATACTACGAGAGCCAGAAATAGGGGGCGGGTCCATGAGCACCACACGCAGAGAGTTTCTCAAGAGCACCGCCGGCGCAACGGCCGCGGCCTCCCTGCTCGGCCTGCCGGCCATCCTGCGAGCCGCCCCGCCCAAGGCGCGGGTGCTGGTGGTGGGCGGGGGCTACGGCGGCGCCATCGCGGCCAAGTACATCCGCATGGCCGACCCGGATATCCGCGTGACCCTGATCGAGCGCGACTCGGTCTATGTCTCCTGTCCGCTGAGCAACGAGGTGCTGAGCGGCGAGCGCGACCTGCAGAGCCTGACCTTCGACTACCGCGGGCTCACCCGTCGCGGCATCGCGGTGATCCAGGACGAGGTGGTGGAGATCGACCCGGAGCAGCGCTTCGTGCGCGGTAGCAGCGGGGCGCGCTACAACTACGACAAGCTGATCGTCTCTCCCGGTGTCTCCTTCCGCTGGGACGCCATCGAGGGCATGAGCGAGGAGGTGGCGAACACCAGCATCCCTCACGCCTGGAAGGCGGGGGCCCAGACCAAGCTCCTGCGCAAACAGCTCGAGGCGATGCCCGACGGCGGCACCTGCGCCATCGTGGCGCCGCCCAACCCCTTCCGCTGCCCGCCCGGCCCCTATGAGCGGGCGGCCCAGATCGCGCTCTATTTCAAGCACCACAAGCCCAAGTCCAAGATCCTGATCCTGGACGCCAAGGACGCCTTCTCCAAGCAGGGGCTCTTCCAGGCGGCCTGGAAGCAGATCTACGGGGATATGATCGAGTGGGTCTCGGGCGCCCAGGGCGGCATCATCGAGTCCATCGACCCCAAAACCCGCACCCTGACCGGGCAGGTGGAGGAGTTCACCGCCGACGTGGTGAATCTGATCCCGGCCCAGAAGGCGGGGACCCTGGCGCAGACGGCGGGGCTCGCGAACGACTCGGGCTGGTGTCCGGTGAACCAGCAGACCTTCGAGTCGAGCCTGCACCCGAACATCCACGTGATCGGCGACGCCGCCATCGCCGGCGCCATGCCCAAGTCCGGCTATGCGGCCAACTCCCAGGCCAAGGTGTGCGCGGCGGCGGTGGTCGCGGCGGTGAACGGTCAGCCCGCGCCCGAGCCGTCCTATCTCAACACCTGCTACAGCATCATCGCGCCCGACTACGGGATCTCGGTGGCGGGTGTCTACGAGCTCAAGGACGGCAAGATCGTCGAGGTCCCCGGCTCCGGCGGACTCTCACCGGCGGACGCCGATCCCCGCACCCGGGCCGCCGAGGTCCAGTTCGCCCTCGGCTGGTTCCGCAACATCACGGCGGATATGTTCACCTGATATCCGCCGCTCCCCGTCGTGGGCCCGCTCCCGCGGGCCCGAATCCATTGGATCCTGGTGTCTCTCGCTCTTGTGGGCGATCGGCCCGGGCCAGGAGCGGCCCACCCGAAATCCTGGTCCCGGTAGGTCGGGCTTCAACCCGACGACGATGCTGATGGCAACCGCGAGGCCGCAGTCGGACTAAAGCCCGACCTACGGGTCGCCCCGGTTCGGGATAGAACCGGGGCGTCACCCGCGCCTGAGCGCGCCTAGTGGGGCATGGTCGCGTAGCCGATGATGACCAGGGTCAGGAGCCCGAGGCCGGCCAGGATGAGTATGGCGGCGAGTGCGCGCGAGCCCTTCTCGAAGCGCTCCGAGGGCGGCTTGACCAGGTACTTCTCCAGCTCGCCACTGGCCTTGAGGCGCTCGTATTCCAGCCGGTGCTCGAACTTGAATTCCTCCAGCGGCACCGCCCCGGTGAACATGATGGTGCTCATCGGGAAGCGGTCGGGCCGGAAGTGCGAGTTGAAGAAGTGCACCGTGAACAGGAACATGGTCGCCAGCAATGCCTCTTCCGCGTGCACGATGGTGGCGATGTTGAAGGTCCAGCCGGGGAGGAACTCGGCCGTCTTGGTCGGGAAGAACAGCGTCAGACCGCTGAACCCGATGATGGCCGCACCCCAGAAGGGCGCCCAGTAGTCGAACTTCTGCCAGTAGGACCAGCGGTCGAAGGCGGGACGCGGGCCGCGGCCGAAGAACCAGCGGAACATGCCGCCGACGTCGCGCAGGTCCTGCATGTTCGGGATCATGGACGTGGGGCCGAGCCACTCGAAGGTCTTGCGCGTGCGGATGATGTTGATCATGACGACGACCATGTGCACCAGGAAGATGGTGAGCCAGGTGACCGCCGCGGTGCGGTGGATGATCGCCTCGACCTGGGGTCCTCCGAGCAGGGCGATGATGGTCTTGGCCCAGTCGGTGTGAGCGAACAGCAGGGTGGTTCCCGTCACCACCAGCACCATGGTGCTGACGGCGAACAGGAGGTGCACGATGCGCCAGGTCCAGCTGAAGCGGCGGAAATAGAGGGTGCCTTCGGTCGGCGCCGTGTGGGCGTAGCTCTTGCCTTGCTTGCGGTCGCGGTACTCCCGGTAGAACCACAGGATGACGTGGGTCCAGAAGAACAGGAAGACGCCGTAGATCAGCAGCTGCATGAACTTGCCGGTGATCCAGAGCCAGGGATAGCGCGTGAAATCGTGGGTGTTGCCGTGAGGGTGGAAGCCGAGGAAGCCCTCGGGCGCGTCCTCGTGGCACTGCTGACAGGTGGCCAGCCGGTTCGACTTGTGGATCTTGGACGTGGGATCGTCCACGCCCGCGACCTCGTGGCCGCCGTGGCAGTCGAAGCACTTGGCGGTGTTGGCATAGCCCAGCCGGTTGACCTGCCCGTGATAGCTCGCGAGATAGGTCTTCTGCTCCTCCTTGTGGCAGGAGCCGCAGTTCTGGGTGATGAGCATCCGC
Source organism: uncultured Gammaproteobacteria bacterium (assembly GCA_963698355.1). GTDB lineage: Bacteria > Pseudomonadota > Gammaproteobacteria > Chromatiales > Chromatiaceae > Thiodictyon. The sequence continues at coordinate 10,591 of CAVOQO010000081.1, forward strand.
ATCGGGTCGCCCTGGGGCGACTGGATGTTATGGGTGGTGTGGCAGTCGGAGCAGACGGCCGCCGTCGGGTCTTTCCACTCCGTCACGGCCTTGCCATGGGAGGAGGCCAGGTAGGCGTCCTTCTCCTTTTCGTGGCAGCGCCCGCAGACCTCGGGGTTCTTGAGCCGGTGATCGGCGCGCGCCTGACTGCCCAGGGTGCCGATGCGGTGCGCATCGTGACAGTCGTAGCAGGTGGCGTTGGTGCGCGACTGGTCCTCCTTGTTGGGGCGGGCATGGACCGAGTGCATGTAGCTGTCGATCTGCTCCATGACGACCCCGAGGCGCTCGTGCTTGGCGTCCTTGGACCCGGTGCCGGCCTGATCCTCCTCCCAGGTCTTCTGGTGGCACTCCACACAGCTCACCAGGATCTGCGGGGGGTCGTCCTCGTGCTTGGTGTCCGTGACGTTGGTGTGGCAGCCAACGCACAGCTGCTCGCCATGAACGCTCGCGGCGAGCTCGTCTGGATGCACGTAGATATTGACGACGGTGCCGTCGTCGCGCTCGACGGTCTGATCCTCCTCGTCCCCGTGACACTTGAGGCACTTCTTGTTGGGAATGTACTTCTTGCCGGTCTTGGGGTTGATTCCCGGGTCCGACTGTTCCGCCGATGTCGCCGCATCCTCATCGGCATCGTCCGCGGCAAGGATCGGCGGCGAGCCGAACAGACACACCAGGGCCGCCAAAGAGCAGGCGACAAAATTCGGGGCGACGCGAAACATCGTTGTCCTCCACAGGATCGGGAGCACAACCGCCACAACGTGGCCCGGGTCCGGGAACGGATGGGGCAACAGACGGGACTACAGTGCGTTCTGCGGCGGTCCAAGGACCTACCGGGGCTGTGGAATCTACACGCAGCTGGCCGACTCCTCAATACCCCTGAATCTTTTGCGGCAAAGGATGGGCCGATCGAGGCCTTGCCTTCGCATTGATGCTGGTCAAAGACCATGAGTCGCGGCCGTCGGAGCATCGCGCCCCATGAAACACCTCGCCCTGACCGCTTACACCGACATCCTCGAATCCGTGCGGGCCAAGTGGTTCCTGGTCTACACCGGGGTCTTCGGGGGGCTTCTGGTGCTGCTGTTCCTCTTCGGCATCACCGAGTCGCGCATCATGGGGTTCACTGGGCTGTCGCGCCTGCTGGTGACCTACATCCAGCTCTCGATGGCCATACTGCCGGTGTTCGTGCTGGTTACCACGGTGCGTTCGGTGGCCGGAGACCGGGAGGCGGGGGTCTTCGAGTACCTGCTGGCGCTGCCCATCGGGCTCGGGGACTGGTACTGGGGCAAGCTTCTCGGGCGCTTCGCCGTGGTCTTCCTGCCGGTGGTGCTGGCCATGTTCGCGGGGGTCGCCTGGGGGGCGATCCGCGGCGCCGAGGTGCCCTGGCTGCTCCTGGTCTACTACACCGGTCTGCTGATGGCCCTGGCCTGGTGCTTCCTCGGGATCGGCATGCTGATCTCCACTCTGGCGCGCAGCGCCGACGTGGCCCAGGGTGCGGCCTTCGTGATCTGGCTGACCCTGCTCTTGTTCCTGGACCTGGTGCTGCTCGGCGTCATGATCCGCGGCTCACTGCCCCCTGAGGCGGCAGTCGCCATCGCCCTGGTGAACCCGATGCAGGTCTTTCGCACCGCCGCCATGATGTTGTTCGACCAGCAGCTCGTCGTGCTTGGGCCCTCGGCCTATGTGATCCTGGATCACTTCGGCACCACCGGCTACATCCTGTACGCCATGGTCTATCCCATCGGCCTGGGGACCCTGTGCGCCTGGATCGGCTACCGCTGGTTCCGCAGCTCTGATCTGCCCTGATCGGCCACTTGGGATTCGTCGGCCATTGGTCGGTCGGGATTGGGAGGTCGGGCTTCAGTCCGACCCCATCGCTCGGCTGCCCAAGCCTCAGTGTCGGGCTAGAGTCCGGACCACACAGCTTCCAGAGACCGGCGGTTCAGCGGCGGCTTCAGTCGTCGAGCGTGGAGACATAGGCGAGGATGTCACGGATCTCCTCGCGGCTGAAGGCCGCCAGCAGCTCGTCCTCGGGGTCGTCCCTGTCATGGATGCGCTCGCGGCGCAGGTACTTGTCGACCTGCCGCCACAGGTAGCTGGTGTACTGCCCGGCGATCATGGGCACCGCCTGATCCTCCTTGCCCATGCCGCCTGAACCGTGGCAGGAGCTGCACTCGCGCCGGTACAGGCGCTCCCCCTGGGCCAGATCGCCCTCGGCGAGCGGGATCTGCACCACCCGCTTGGAATCGAGCAGACGCTGATAGGCGTCGAAGCCCGGTGCGGACTCGTCCGCCGGGGGCAAGCGGCTGGGCAGGTCGATCCCGGCCAGATAGACGGCGATGTGGGCGATGTCCTCGTCCGGCATCTGACGGTGATCGATGTATTCCACCATCGCCAGGTTCTTGCGCGTGCGATCGCGAAAGAGCAGAAGCTGCTCGGCGATGAATGTGGCCGGCAGGCCCGCAAGGCGCGGATACTCCCCCTCCTTGCCGCCCTGGCCGTATTCGCCATGACAGCCGGCGCAGGTTTCGTTGATCTCCTCGCCCAGATCCGGGTCGGCGGCGTTGAAGGGGATGGCCGCCAGCTCGTTACGACCCTCCCGGTTTTGGTCCGGGACCTCATCTGCCACCCCGGCCGGTGCGAGGGAGGTGAGCCCGAGCGCGAGACCCAGGCCCAGGGCCATTGGGAGGCGGTAGCGGCTTGAGCTCACCGGGTCGGTTCGTCGGCCCATCAGTTCCCGCGGGGCCCGCGCGGCGCCGTCTCCGCCAGGTATCCGGCCAGTACCGCGGCGATCTCCGAGGGGGCCATCGAGTAGGCGAATTTGCGCACATAGCCACCGTCCGGCCCGAGCAGGAAGAGTCCCGCGGTGTGGTCCACCGCATAGTCGCCCGGCCGGACCCCGGGCTCGGCCGCCTTCTCATAGCCGACCTGGAAGTTCTCCGCCGCCCGTTTCACCAGCTCCGGTGAGCCACTGAGGCCGATAAGCCGCGGATGGAAGTACTGGACATAGGTCCGGAGCTTATCCGGCGTATCGCGCTCGGGATCAACGGTGACGAACAGCGGCTGCACCCGCTCGGCCTCGGGTCCCAGGTTCTTCAGGATGACCGACACCTCGGCGAGCGTGGTCGGACAGATGTCGGGGCAATAGGTGTAGCCGAAGGCGATCAACTGGAAACGGTCGGGGAAGTCCTCGTTGGTCACGGCGCGGCCGCCGCTGTCCATCAATAGATAGCGCCCGCTCGGCGGCCCATCTTCGGGGACAGCGGGGACCGCCCCCGCGGTTGGTCCGCACCCGGCGGTCAGGGCGAGCGACAGAGCCAGCAACGCGCCGCCTAGGCGATCGAATCCGGAGCTCACGAGGCCGACTCCGGGGGCACGGCCGGCAGCGAGGCCTGTAGCCGGGTCTCGATCTCCTTTAGCCGGGCGTTCAGGTCGTCGTCGCTGGGGCAGGGCACCGAGCCCTTGGTCTGCTCGATGAAGGCCGTGTTGGTCGCCTGCTCGAACAGGGCACCGAAGCCGCGGGTCTTCGGGGCGCGGCGGATCATCAGCATCTTGGCGTTCGCGGCGGCCGTGAACTGACGGCACGCCAGGGCCTGACCATTGAGGGTGCCGAGGTCGCGGATCGCCTCCTGGCTCGCCTTCGCCGCCGCCTCGTGGGCGCTGGCACCGGTGCTGGCCCACACCAGCAAAACGCACATCATCAACGCCTTCATGGGGATACCTGTGGTAGGAGGCGGGTTCGCTTGGTAGCGGGTCAAGGCCCACTGGGATGCGCGGATTCTAGCGTCGCGTGCGCCCAATGGCTTGACCTTGCTCAAGGTGGCCGGAGTGACATGACCATCGCCCGCTGCCGGCCAGGGAAAACGAAGCGAGGTCCGGCAGTCCCTGGTTGGTGTAGTCCAGTCCCTCATGAAAGTGGCGGCGCTGCTTTTCGTTGCGGAACATGGGTGCTGCGGGTAACGGACTCCGGGCCGGGCATCCCCCGGCTGACCGCCAGCGAGCCCTGCAGCGCTTTTTCCGCGGTAACGGGGTTCCGCGATGCCGGGTGCCGGTCTGGGGCTCTCAATCGTAAAGCGCATCTGCGAGCTGCTCGGCGCCGAGCTTGCGCTGCTCGACGGGGATGACGGCGCGGGACTCTGTGTCGAGGTCGCCTTTCGCTCCGATACTTGAAGACCCCGGGCGCGGCGGTTCGGGCACCCGGCGCACTACACGCGCCCGAAGTCCCATCGCCTCTGCTAGCCAGATGGAATTTGTGACGGATTCTCAATCTTTGGCAGGAATGCTGGCCCTCTTAAGGTTCCCTTAATGTTTTGGGATTTATAGTCCGCTGCGAAGGGGTGCGCCGTTCGGCGGTTAATCGCGCCACCTCGTCGGGTCAGGGAGGTGTTTCCCACGGATCGGCGGGTGCACGGGCGGACCAGCTCCTGGCGACGCGCAAGCAGGGGTGGCGCGTCGGCGCCGTGCGCGGGGTCATGTCGTTCGACCCTTTCGTTACTAAAACTAATTGGTAAGGAGTGGATCCATGATTTGTACCTTCCCGAGAGGAGCGGCGCCCTGGCGCATCCCGATCGCCTTGTTGCTACTTGGCGCGGCGCTGGCCTTGCCGGGCCTGAGCCAGGCGGCAACCTGCGCCATCTCCCCGCAGAATCCCGCCATCGCCCCCGGAGAATCCATCCGCTGGACGCACACCTGGAGCGACTTCAGCCGCACACCAAACCGAAGCTGGACCTTCGAGGGCGGCGTACCGGCCGCTTCCACGAATGCGGCCCGGACCGTCAGATACCCGAGCGTCGGTACCTTCACGACCACGCTGGTGGCCAGCCGTAACGGCGATTCCGCAACCTGCACCGCGACCATCAAGTTGGTCAACCGCCCACGGCCAACGCCAACGGGCCCTATAACGGCACCACCGGCGTGGCAGTCAGCTTCAGCAGCGCCGGCTCGACCGACAGCGACGGCAGCATCGCCAAGTACGCCTGGGCCTTCGGCGATGGCGGTACCAGCAGCGACGCCAATCCGAGCCATGCCTACGGGCGTCCGGTGACTACACCGTGACCCTCACGGTAACGGACATAGCGGCGCGTCCAACATGGCCACGACGACGGCCACGATTGCCGACCCGGTGGCCTGCACCTCGCCCATCACGGAGCA
>CAVOQO010000082.1:0-13885 GCA_963698355.1 uncultured Gammaproteobacteria bacterium
CTGTTCGCTAACGCCACGTCAAAGAGGACACCACATGGCCATAGATAGCATCGGACCCAGGATGACATGACGCGGGCCCTGGAGTGGGTCATCTGCAAGGCGAAGTCGAGCCGGCAGTTCCGCGCGCGCCGCGTGAACCCGCGGGAGGAGTTGGGGGAAGTCGCGGCAACCATCAAGGAGCCCCAGAATCTGGCTCAGGCGCTGCGCTTCGAGCTGACCGAGCAAGCCTGGCGGCAGCTCAACCTGTCACTTCGCCAGCACCAACACACGCCTGACCCTCCATGGCCCCGGTTCCCGGAGGCCGGTTTCCGGAGAACTCCGGACCCCTGGGTTGGCCCGAGCCCCATCGCGCGGGCTCTCCCCTACTCAGATGCTTATCAACTGCCATTGCGACATTGATCAGCGCGACGCGGAGACATGGTTTCACGGTCGCCAGCTCTTTTCGCTCTATTGCGGCTCCCAGGACGACAAGCGGGCCAGTCATGCCCGGTAGCGCCTCGACCTCGGCAGCGATCGAACCCCATCCCCTGGAACGCCAAAAACCATCGGCGGGACTTCCCCGCCAATGGTCCGGTCGTCTCCCGGCAGCGCTCGGTCGACTCAGTAGGCGAGATCCGGGTTAGGGCTTAGCCCCCGATATATGTTTGGGCGGCTTCCGGCCGCGCCAACCCACTGGCGGCGCTGGAACAGCTCGTCGTTGCCGACGGCAAGACCGCGGTAGATATCGAAGCTGGTGGCGGCCATCGGCTGGGCACCGACCGCGCGGGCCCACTCGGGCGACCGGCGCTCAGGTCCGCGTTGCCTTGGGCGACGCCATGATAGACATGGTCCGCGGCGGCATCGGCGGACAGGGCGGCGACTTCGCGCTGCACCTTGGCCGGAGCGGCCCGCTGTCCAAGCGGCGCGAAAACCCTTTTGGCTCGGGGCTTGTTTAATTTCCGGCTGAACATTAGTTGGTCACGGCAAGGGATCAACAGGATTCGATCTGGCGGCCATGTCCGAATCAATTTCCAACTTGTTCCAGACCCCCGACCGTCGGGGACCAAGGCCAACCCTCGAAGGAACTGGCGAGCCATCCGGCCGCAGCGCTATGCCGCCCTGGATCCTGATCCCGCGCCGGCGAGCCGGGGCGGGGTCGCGCGCGAACGCGAGCCGGTGCCCTGGAGCGCGCCATTCGGACCTCGAGTGCGTCGATGTTTGACCTGGACATCTACTCGACAGGCCTCTTCGCCGCTCTCGCGCTTGGTCTGATCGCTTGGCTGGTCCACATTCCGCTGGAGAACGCTGGCGTGGCGGATCTCTGGTCGCCCTTCTTTGTGCTCATGGCGGCCGTCTATATCCTGGCGGCCCCGGTGGTCGCCGACCGCTCCTATCTGGTCTTTTTTCGGCGACCCTCTGGGGTGCGCGTCTGAGCGCCTTCATCACCCGCCGCAATTGGGGCCGAGGGAGAAAGACCGCCGGTATGCCGCCATGCGCGCCGACCAGGGCCCCGTGTTTCAGTGGCGGAGCCTCTACATGGTCTTCGGCCTTCAGGCCATCCTCGCCTGGATCGTTGTTTCCCGCTCGCCGCCATCCTGAACCCCGCGCCGCTGGGCTGGCTGGACCTCGCCGCCCTTTGCCTCTGGCTACTGGGCTTCTTCTTCGAGGCCGTGGGCGACCAGCAGTCGCCCAGTTCAAGACCCGTCCCGAGAACCGGGGACGGTGTCATGGACGCCGGCCTGTGGCGCTACACCCGCCACCCGAACTACTTCGGGAGGCTCGGGACTGCTCGGCGGGGCTTCTATCTCTTTGCCCTCGCGGTGGTGGCTGGGTGGTCGATCATCTCGCCGCTGCTGATGACCTGGCTCCTGCTGCGCGTCTCGGGCGTCGCCTTGCTGGAAAAGGACATCAGCGAGCGCCGGCCCGCCTACCGCAGCCATATCGCCCGAACCAACGCCTTCATCCCGGGGCCTCCGAGAGGCGCCTGGGACTCGACCACAGGAGCGATCGCCATGCACCGACTGACCGGGCTGACACTCTGCGCCATTCCGCCGACCATGACCGGCAGCGCGGCCGCGTCCACCGAGACCTTCCGATTCAAGGCTGACCTGATTGAGACCCAATCGGTGAGCACAGCTTCCAGGTCGCCCCAACGGGCCCAGAGCAGCAAGTCCTCTCGCGCGCCCGCTTCGACGTCAAGGTGCTGATTTTCGACGCCTATCGTTATCGTCACGAGAGTCGGGAGCTGTGGCGTGACGGCTGCCTGGAGCGCATCGAGGCGAGCACCGACGACAATGGAACCGATTTCGCCGTGGAGGGCCGACGGATCGGCGCGCTGGCGCTTGAGATCAACGGCGAGCCAGGCGACTGCCCGCTTGCGTCTCCACCTTCGCCTACTGGGACAAGGACTTTTTGAAGCGACCGCGCCTGCTCAATCCCCAGACCGGCGAGCTGGTCGGGGTGCGGGTCGAGCCGGCGGTGCGAGAGCGGCGTCTATTCCGCGGGCGCGAGGTCCAGGCAGACCGCTACCGGCTCAAAGCCGATGCTCTGGACATCACCCTCTGGTACAGCAGCGACGGCGGGGACTGGATCGGACTGGAAAGCGGCACCGGCACGGGGCGTACACTGAGATACGAGCGGCTATGACCCGAATGACCAGAATTACCGTCTCCTGGGTCGTGGCCTTGCTGGTCACCACCCTGTCCGCCTGCAGCAGCTTGGAGAAGGCTCCGATGCAGACCGTGCCCCAGGTCGACCTCCAGCGCTTCATGGGCGACTGGTACGTGATCGCCAACATCCCGACCTTTATCGAAAAGGGGGCCCACAACGCGGTCGAATCCTACGCCCTCAACGGCGACGGCACCGTCGCCACCACCCTCCGCTTTTGCAAAGGGGCCTTCGAGGGTCCCGAAAAGGTCTACCACCCAAAGGGCTTCGTGATCCCCGGAACCGGCAACGCCCGCTGGGGCATGCAGTTTATCTGGCCCTTCAAGGGTGACTTTCGCATCATCTGCGGCAGGGGCCCGATTACAGCGTCACCGTCATCGGGCGCGAGAAGCGCGATTACGTCTGGATCATGGCCCGGGAGCCGCAGATCCCCGACGAAAAGTACGCCGAGATCCTCGACTTCCTCGGCGGCATCGGATACGACCCTGCGCAGGTTCAGCGCGTCCCCCAACGCTGGCCCAACTAACCCCTCACGAGCAAGCGGCGCTGCACCGACCTAGAGCGGCCGCCGCCGCTCTAGGTCAGGCTTCAGCCTGACTCTCCAACCCTGGAGCAAGCGGCCGGCAAGGACCCTGGGGTACACTCCTAGGCGTCACCCTCGCCGCTTGGACCATCTTAATGAAACGCGATGCCGCTTTTTCTTTCGCCATCGCGGTGGTGCCGTCCTAGCGCCATCTCTGGCCGTGGCCCTGAGCCTGGCACTATTGATCGCCGGCTGCTCCAATCCGCGGGAGGACGTCCGGGTGAGGCTGTGCAAGGACATGGTCAGCATCCGCCTGGGGTCGTCCCAACCCATCACATGGAAAGGCAGCACGACCGATCTACGGGGACATGAGGATGCCGCGATCCGGTTGGGCTTCGGCCGGCGGCAGGGACGGCGAAGCGTTCTGCTACTACCGCTATGACGCGGTGGAGGATACGGCGCTCGGTCTAAGCGACCCTCTTTCCTCCTTTGCGACCTCCCCCTCCAAGATGGTGCTGAACGGTCAGACGCTATCCAAGGCGGAGCTTGCCCGAACCGTTAAGGACGCGATGCTGAAGCAAGGTCGGGAGTTTGTGGACGGGGCTAGGAAGATACTCCAATAACGGAGAGCAGATCCGATTTGGCTCCGAAAGATACCCAGCCGAAGATTGCCTCCCACACGAGGCCGACGAGTCGAGTTCTTACAGGACTTCCTTCCGCGTATTTTCCGCTGGTGCCTCCGTTGGGAAAGATGGCGACACGCCAGATCCGACCTGAGAGCTCCGTTCCGCGGCCTGCGCCGCCGCCAGGGCCGTGATGTTCGACAAACCGTCGCACCGAGGCACTGGGGGTTAGGATATGCACGGGGGCGGCCGCACCCAGCAGAATCGGACCGATGGTTACGCCCTCACCGGTGGCCGCCTTGAGCAGGTTGAGCGAGATGTTGGCGGCATCCTGGTTGGGCATCACCAGCAGGTTCGCCGGGCCGGTAAGACGCGACCCCGGATGCACGCGCTCGCGGATACCATCCACCAGCGCCTGATCGGCCTTCATTTCGCCGTCGATCTCGAGACCGGGTGCCGTTTGGGTGAGGATTGCAGGCTCGGCTCATCTTGCGCGCCGACTCACCGCGGGAGCTGCCGAAGCTGGAATGCGACAACAGGGCGATCCGCGGAACAAGGCCGAAACGCCGGACCTCCGGCGGCAGCCAGGAGGGCGATGGCGGCGACAATGTCCTCGGCGCTGGGATTCTCGTTGACATAGGTATCGGTGATGAACAGGGTGCGCTGCGGCAGCATCAGCACCGACAGGGCCGCGAACAACCGCGCCCCCGGACGCAGGCCAATGACGTCCGCGATCGGCTTTAGCTTGTTGCTCGTAGATGCCGGAAGGACCGGCGACCAGGGCGTCCGCGTCCCCCCGGCGCAGCAGCATCGCCCCGATGAGGCAGGGGTTGCTGCGCATTTGCGCCTTGGCGATCTCGGGCGTGACCCCAAGCCGGGACATCAACCCGTAGTAGTCGTCGCAAAGCTCCCGGTAGCGCGGATCCGATTCCGGGTTGACCACGTCGAAGTCGCGCCCGGCAGCCAGATTGAGCCCGGATCTCGCGATACGCATCCCGATCACCGAGGGCCGGCCGATCAGGATCGGCCGCGCCAACTGCTCGTCGAGAACCGCGCGCAGGGCGCGTAGCACGCGCTCGTCCTCGCCCTCGGCGTAGATCACCCGGCTGCCCGAGCCCTTCGCCTGGTCGAACACCGGCCTCATGATGGCGCCGGAGTGATAGACGAAGCTCGAAAGCCGCTGGATATAGGCCGCAAAGTCCGCGATCGGCCGCGTGGCCACACCGGAGTCCATCGCTGCCCGGGCCACGGCCGGGGCGATTCGCACGATCAGGCGCGGATCGAAAGGCTTGGGAATGATGTAGTCGGGCCCGAAGGACAGCTCCTCGCCCGCGTAGGCCAAGGCTACTTTGTCCGACTGCTCGGCCCGAGCCAGGTCGGCGATCGCCTGCACGCAGGCGAGCTTCATCTGCTCGGTGATTCGGGTGGCGCCCGCGTCCAACGCCCCTCGGAAGATGAAGGGAAAGCACAGGACATTGTTCACCTGGTTGGGGTAATCGGAGCGACCGGTGGCGATCACGCAGTCAGGGCGCGCCTCCTTGGCGACTTCGGGCAGGATCTCCGGTACCGGATTGGCGAGCGCGAGGATCAGCGGCCTCGCAGCCATGGCGCGCACCATCTCGGGCTTGAGCACGCCCCCGGCGGAACAGCCCAGGAAGACGTCGGCCCCATCGATGACCTCACTTAGGGCACGCATAGGGGTGTCCTGCGCGTAGCGGGCCTTGTTCGGCTCCATGTCGGCCTCGCGGCCCTTCCAGATCACGCCCTTGCTGTCCACCACGTGAATCCACTCGCGCCTTACCCCTAAGCGCACCATCAGGTCCAGGCACGCAATGGCCGCGGCCCCAGCCCCGGAGCACACCAGACGTACCTCGTCGATGCGCTTGCCCACCACCTCCAGGCCGTTGATCAGGGCGGCGGTGGAGATGATGGCGGTCCCATGCTGATCGTCGTGGAAGACCGGGATCTGCATGCGCTCGCGTAGCTGCTGCTCGATGTAAAAACACTCCGGGGCCTTGATGTCCTCCAGGTTCACCCCGCCCAAGGTGGGTTCCAGAGCGGCGATGATGTCCACCAGCTTGTCCGGCTCGCGCTCCGCAAGCTCGATGTCGAACACGTCGATCCCGGCGAATTTCTTGAACAGGCAGGCCTTTCCCTCCATCACCGGTTTACCCGCCAGCGGGCCGATGTTGCCGAGTCCCAGCACCGCCGTGCCATTGGTGATGACGCCGACCAGATTCCCGCGCGAGGTGAGCTCCGCCGCCTGGGTCGGATCGGCGGCGATCGCCTCACAGGCCGCCGCAACGCCTGGCGAATAGGCCAGCGCCAGGTCGTGCTGGTTGGTCAGGCCCTTGGTGGGCGTAACAGTGATCTTTCCGGGCACCGGCCGCCGGTGATAGTCGAGTGCAGCGGCCTTGAGGTCGTCGTCGAGGGACGTTCCGTTCATGTTTCTCTTCTCCCGGAAGGCCGCGCATCATAACGGCTCCTAGCCGGCGAAGCGCGTCTGGTGTGCAGCGAGACCGTGCCGCCATGAGGTGCTGGAGGATCCGGCGCTGGCGCGCAGTGACACATCTCCTCTTTGCGACTCCGCGTCCCGAAACCTCTTGAACGTTTAGACGTTTCCCGAGCGGAGCTTGCAACGCGGTCAAGGATGCGATGCTGCAGCAGGGTCGTGAGTTCGAGGACAGGCCGATAAGGCATTCCAATAACGAGCATCACCGGCACAGGCGCGAAGTCGGTGGAATCGCTGCGCCTGCTTCGCGAAAACCAGGGGACGGCAGTCGGCCATGAGTGGCCCGCCGGATGCCTCCCCGGCGGAGCGTAGCGTAGCCGGGGAGGCACCCGGCGCCGAACTGGGGCAGCGCCAACCCGCTGCAATTCAGGCACGCAGTGCAGCTTAAACTCGAGGCGAAACTGTCCTGGACATGGGGTCCACTTTAGTCGGTGTCGCCGAACGCGTAGCCGCTCGTTTCCAGGTTGCCGTACATGAGCCCCGTGGCGAAGCGCCGGCCGGGTTGGTCCCGGCCGCTGGCGGCCCAGGCGACGACCAAGGGGGCAAAGTACTCGACGCTGGGATGGGCCCGCGTGAACTCCGACGGGTGGGCGGACGGCTCGATCAGGCTGTCAAAGTCGCCGCCCTCGATGGTTTGCCGCAGCCAGCCCTCGAAGCCCAGCGCCCACGGGTCCGGCGGGCCCTCCCGCTTGAGCATCCGCAGGTTGTGCACCGACCCGCCGGAGCCGATCACCAGCACGCGGTTTGCGGCAGTGGAGACACGCCGAGCGCCTTCCACCCTGGGCAAGTACGTTGCCCGTTTCGAACTGTCGCACTGGTGGATGATGGGCTCGACCTCCCATTCCCCAAGTCCGACCTTTCTTTCGCCGAATCCAGTGACCCACCCCGCTTCCACCTCGTCAGCCAACTCTGCGAGCGCAGCCTGATCATCCCCACTATTGCTCCGCTTGCGAAAGGTTGCGGGTGTTCGCCGCTGGCAAAACGACGGCGGCCGTTCCTCGAGTCGCCTTTTGACACGGATTCACTACCGCACCTGGCTCGCACGCGGTTCGGTGTCGCCACAACAGGATCGACGAGATGACCGACGCCGCCTTCATCTTCGACATGGACGGGACCCTGGTCGATAACATGGCCTGGCACCTGGAGACCTGGTTCTCGATCTGCGACGAGCTCGGCATCGACATGGACGAGGAACAGTTCCATCGCCGTCTGGCAGGCCGCACCAACGAGGTCATCTTTCACGCGTTGCTCGGTGATGCGATCTCGCCCGCGGAGGCCACGCGGCGGGGCGAGGAGAAGGAGGCCCGCTACCGCGAGCTCTACCGGCGGCACCAGCGACCGGTCGCCGGACTGATCCCCCTGCTCGAGGACGCACGGGGGCAAGGCGTGGCGCTGGCGGTGGCGACCTCGGCCGATCCGCCGAATATCGACTTCACCCTCGACGGCTGCGCCCTGCGGGGGTTCTTCCCCGTCGTGGTGGGCGCACGCGAGGTCGAGCATCCCAAGCCGGCGCCCGACCTCTTCCTGGAGGCGGCGAAGCGCCTGGGTGTCGCGCCCGAACGCTGCCTGGTCTTCGAGGATACCCGCTCGGGTGTGGAGGCGGCGCGACGCGCCGGCATGACCGCGGTGGCCATCACGACGTCGCTCGATCGCCCCACCTTGGCCGGGCTGGCTGGCGTGCGCCGGGTGCTGGATGACTACCACGACTGCGAGGTCCCTGATTTGCTGGCGATCCTGGGATAGGAAGCGGCGGGCGGAACCACCGTGTGCCCCACGCCGTGGCGTCCGGAATCGGGATCAGCGCCTGGGCAAGGGGTCGAGCCGGAGGGCGGGAACCCGCACAATGGCGATTAGCAAGCCCCCAAGCCAGGTCCCGCCCATGCCGCTGTTCGACATCATTGCCATCCTGATCACCCTCTCGGCCCTGTTCAGCTGGATCAATCACCGTTTTCTCAGGCTCCCGACCACCATCGGGCTGATGCTGATCTCGCTGCTGCTGTCGCTGTTCCTGCTGGCCCCGGTCCCCTTCACCGACGGACTGGAGCGCGATGTGGAGCGGATGCTGGCAAGCGTCGATTTCGACCAGACGCTGCTGCACGGGATGCTGAGCTTCCTGCTCTTCGCCGGGGCGCTGCACGTGAACCTGCACGACCTGGCCCAGCAGAAATGGGTCATCGCCATACTGGCGACTGCGGGCGTGCTCGGATCGACCTTCCTTGTGGGTGGCGGGGCTTATCTGCTGTTCGGCTGGCTGGGCCTGGACATACCTCTGATCTACTGCCTGCTGTTCGGCTCCCTGATCTCACCCACCGACCCGATCGCCGTCATGGGGATCCTCAAGAGCGCCGGGGCGCCCAAGTCACTGGAGACCAAGATCGCCGGCGAATCCCTGTTCAACGACGGGGTGGCGGTGGTGATCTTCCTGGTGCTGCTGCGCATCGCGGCGGGCGGCGAGGAGATCGGAGCGGCCGGCATCCTGGAGCTCTTCCTGCACGAGGCCGTCGGCGGCCTGATCTTCGGCCTGGCGGCGGGCTGGTTGGCGCTCAAGATGCTGGGCCGGGTCGACAACTATCAGGTGGAGGTGCTGATCACCCTGGCGCTGGCGGGCGGGGGCTATGCACTGGCCGAGCACCTGCACCTGTCCGCGCCCATCGCCGTGGTGGTTGCCGGGCTGCTGATCGGCAACACCGGGCGCGTGCAGGCCATGTCCACAAAGACCATCGAGCATCTGGACGACTTTTGGGAGCTGGTAGACGAGATCCTGAACGCCGTGCTCTTCGTGATCATCGGGCTGGAGGTGATGGTGATCTCGCTGGGAGGAGAGTCCCTGATCGCGGGGGTCCTGGCGATCCCGCTGGTGTTGATCGCGCGCGTCATCAGCGTCGGTTTCCCCATCGGCATCATGCGCCATTTCCGCAGCTTCTCCCCCGGCGTGGTCACCATCCTCACCTGGGGCGGCCTGCGCGGCGGCATCTCGGTGGCCATGGCCCTGTCCCTGCCCCCCGGCGAGCCGCGTGACGTCCTGGTGACGGTGACCTACGTGATCGTGGTGTTCTCGATCCTGGTCCAGGGGCTCACGCTCGGACCGATCGTGCGGAGCACGGCCGCGCGGGCCCAGAAGGAGCTGTCACGCACGCGCCTTGCCGAGGACGCGGATGGCGCGGAGAGCGGCTGAGCGCTTTCCGTCAGGCCGCGGGGTAACGATCACAGGCCCTGGACGATGGCCTCAAGTCCGTGGGAAAGGGTCGGATAGAGAAGCACGACGCCGAGCCTCTCCCGCAGCTTGCGGTTAGAGAGCCGGCGCGACTCGCCCAGGTAGGACAGCATGCCCTCGGAGAGCTGGTCTGCGGCCTCGGCCAGCGTGATCAGGGGCGGGCGCGGGAGGCCAGCCGCGTCGGCCACCCGGAGGAAGTAGTCGGTCATGGTGGTGGGATGGCCATCGCAGGCGTTATAGACGGCGCCTGGCTCGCCGCGTTCCATGGCCGCCTCCAGTGCACTCACCAGGTCCGTCACGTGGATGCGGTTGCTGTAGGGGGCATCCTCCTCGCGCACCAGTGGCAGGCCGCGGCGAATGCGCTCCAGGGGCAGCCGATCGGGGCCGTAGATGCCGGCCACCCGCAGGATGACCAGCTCTCCGCCCGTCTCCTCGCTCCAGCGTCTCAGGGTCTGCTCCGCATCCCAGCGCCTGAGCGCCCGGTCGACGGCAGGTGCGGCCGGCCAGGTCTCGTCCACCCAGGCACCGCCGCAGTCGCCATAGACGCCGGTGGTGCTGACATAGACCAGCCGGCTTGGGTGGCCCGCCGTGGCGAATGATTCGACCAACCGGCGGCTGTGCAGGTCCGCGGTACCGCGCCCCGGGGGCGGGGCCAGGTGAAAGACCCGGGCACCGCCCAGGTCCAGGCCGCCGAGATCGCGGGCCGCCAGATCGGCCTGTACCCCAGGCACTCCCGCCTCCGCGAGCCGCGCGGCGCCTGACGCGCTGCGCACCAGCCCAAGCACCGGCTCACCCATCGCCAGATATTTGCCGGCAAGCCTTGTGCCCACATATCCGCAGCCAACGATGACGGTTTCGGTCATGATGTCGGGTCCGTCGTGAAGGGGCGACACCAGCGGTGCCGCCCCGACAAATTGGTAAGCCCAACCCTACCGAAGGACCCAATGCCCTTTCAAATCCGCACCGACCCCGACAACCACAGCTTCAGCGTCGAGCCGGGCGAGACTCTGCTTGCCGCCGCCCTGCGCCAGGGCATCGGCCTCCCCTACGGCTGCCGCAACGGGACCTGCGGATCCTGTGCCGCCCGTCTAATTTCGGGTTCCGTCTCCTATCCGAGGGGCAAGACCGAGGGGCTCGAGGGCAAGCCCGCCGGCACCTGCCTCGCCTGCCAGGCGGTGCCCGATTCCGATCTGGTGATCGGGGTCAGCGAGGTGGAGCGGGTCACCGAGATCGAGGTCCGCACCCTGCCCTGCCGGGTGGTGAGCAAGGAGGCCCTGAGTCATGACGTGATGCGGCTCTATCTCAAGCTCCCGGAGGGTCAGCGGCTCCAGTTCTTCGCCGGCCAGTACCTGGACTTCATCCTCAAGGACGGACGCAAGCGCGCCTTCTCCATCGCCAACGCCCCGCACGATGACGAGCTCATCGAGCTGCACGTGCGCCATGTGCCACACGGGGAGTTCACCGATTACGTCTTCGAGAGCATGAAGGAGAAGACCATCCTGCGCATCCAGGGGCCGCTCGGGACCTTCTTTCTCCGGGAGCACTCGGACCGACCGGTGATCCTGATGGGCGGGGGTACCGGTTTCGCGCCGCTCAAGGGCATGATCGAGCACGCCTTCCATGTCGGGATCGAACGCCCCATGCAGCTCTATTGGGGCGTGCGCTCGCGCCGCGACCTCTATCTCCCCGAGCTGCCGTCGGCCTGGGTCAGGGACCACCCCAGCTTCCGCTTCGTACCGGTCCTCTCCGAACCGGACGCGGACTGGACCGGACGCACCGGCTTCGTCCACGAGGCCGTGGCCGCGGACCATCCGAACATGAGCGGCTTCGACGTCTACATGAGCGGCCCGCCGGTGATGGTGGAGGCGGGCCGGGTCGCCTTCGAGGCGCGGGGGCTGACCCTGGAGCACATGTTCTCCGACGCCTTCGAGTACGCCGCCGACACCCAAGCCAAGCTGCGCGGGGGCGGCTGAAGCGCGATCTCAGGGCACCCCGGAAAGACGGCGCGGCTGCCAGGGCGCGGCGGCCCCCTCGTCCTTGCCGAGGGCCATCGCAGGCGTCAAACTCCCGCCGCCATCGCAATCAGCCCGCTCCAGACCCAGGTCCCCAGATGCGTCCAGCCCTGCGCGCCGCCGCCGTCTTGATATTCGCTCTGCTCGCGGCGGCCTGCTCCACGACCCGGCTCACCTCCACTTGGGTGGAGCCCGGACGCGACCACGCGCCGTTCAATGACCTGATCGTGTTCGGCATGGCGGCCAACGAGCGGGTCCGCCGCGTCTATGAGGACAGCTTCGTCGCCGCGCTCCAGGCCCGGGGGGTCAAGGCCAGGCCCGGCTACAGCCTGATCCCCGAGGGCGGGCTCGGCAAGGTGAAGGCGGTGCGGGAGGCGGTGTCACTGTCCGGCGCGGACGGCGTCATCGTGACCTACCTGGCCGGGCAGAACAGCGAGACCGCCCAGGTGCCGCGCCGCAACTACGTGACCCCAAGCCTCTACGGCGGCCTCTACCCCTATTACGGGCTGGTCTACGACAACGTCACCGAGCCCGGCTACTACGCGCGCTTCAAGCTGTTGCAGCTCGAGACCAACGTCTACGACGCCGAACGGCAGCGACTGGTGTGGTCAGGCCGCTCCCAGACCCTGGACCCCAGCTCCGAGCAGACCACCATCAACGAGGTGGTCGGGCTGGTCATCGACTCGCTGGCCAGGGCGGGTTTCCTACGACCCTAGCGGCTCGAGCGGGACTATCACCTTGACCAGCGGGCAGGCGCCGACGTGCGCACCGCGCAGGCGTGAGCAGGTGATAGCCTCGGCGGGCCCAGCCGCAGCGCAAGGGGCGTCGCGCCATCTATCCTTGTCGTGACGATCGCCAATGTCCCGTGGCGGCCTCGAAGCGGCTGTCGCGGAGACACCGAGCAAAGGGCGCGGGTGTCGGGGTCCAACAAGGAGCGCGGCCATGGTGCAGACAGGTACGCGGTGGGGGCGGGGCTGGTGGGGCGCCTGGCTGGCGCTGATGGCGCTCGGCGGGATCGGCCTCACCCTGGCCGGTAGCCCCACGACGGCCGCCGCGAGTGGCTGCGGTGTCGACTGGTACTGGGCCAATCCCTTGCCTACAGGGAACACCCTGAACAGTGTTGCCGCGAGCGGCAGCCAGCTCGTGGCCGTGGGGCGTCTAGGCACCATCGTGACCAGTCCCGACGGGGTGAGTTGGACCGTGCGCAGCTCGGGCACTACAGAGTCTCTTCTCGACGTCACCGGGAACGGCAGCCAGTTCGTGGTGGTCGGGGATTCCGGGATCATCCTCACCAGCCTCGACGGAGTGACCTGGACCGCGCGGAGCTCGGGCACGACGAGTCACCTCTCCGGCGTCACATGGAACGGAAACCAATTCGTGGCCGTGGGGGTTGTCGAACTCGCGGACGGTGGAAGTCGCGGCACCATCCTCACCAGCCCCGACGGGGTGAGCTGGACCACGCGCAGCTCAAGCACGACGCCAAACCTCGTTGACGTCACCTCGGGTTATGGCCAGTTTCTCGCCGTGGGGGGTGTCGAACTCGCGGACGGTGGAAGTCGCGGCACCATCCTCACCAGCCCCGACGGGGTGAGCTGGAGCGAGCATACCCTGAATGCGTTCGATGGCCTCTATGCGGTGACCTGGAATTACCTCTATGCGGTGACCTGGAGCGGCAACCAGTTTTTGGCCCTTGGGGCGATCTACTATTCGTACGACGGCTCCCACGTGCAGTGGGTACCTCAGATACTCACCAGCCCCGACGGCGTGACTTGGACGGCGCGCCCCTCGGCCGGGAATTCCGTCACGGACGTCACCTGGGGCGGGGGCCAGTTCGTGGCCGTGGGCGAGTCCGGCGCCATCCTCACCAGCCCCGACGGGGTGACCTGGACCGCGCGCGCCTCCGCCTCGGGCACTTCCCTTACCGGCGTCACCTGGAGCGGGAGCCAGTTCGTGGCCGTGGGCCTGTCCGGGACCATCCTTACCAGCCCCGATGGGGTGAGCTGGACCCAGCGCAGATCCGACCTCGATACCCCCTATGACGGCTTTCTCGACGTCACCTGGAGCGGGAGCCAGCTCGTGGCGGTGGGCGAGTCCGGCGCCATCCTCACCAGCCCCGACGGGGTGACCTGGACCGCGCGCGCCTCCGCCTCGGGCACTTCCCTTACCGGCGTCACCTGGAGCGGGAGCCAGTTCGTGGCCGTGGGCCTGTCCGGGACCATCCTTACCAGCCCCGACGGAGTGACCTGGACCGCGCGGAGCTCGGGCACGACGAGTCACCTCTCCGGCGTCACATGGAACGGAAACCAATTCGTGGCCGTGGGGCTTGTCGAACTCGCGGACGGTGGAAGTCGCGGC
>CAVOQO010000083.1:0-16120 GCA_963698355.1 uncultured Gammaproteobacteria bacterium
GGGACACAGGGCGAAGCGTGCGACATGCGGAACGACCATCTACGTCAGAAAGTCTTATTGCGGATGCTAGTGCTGCGCTTTGAAAATTCCGGGGCCATTTAGCCATTCAGGCTGCCAGCGGCTTGCCGGTATAGGTCCAGCGAAACGGCTTGGCCAGGGTGTCGTTGAAGCTATCGATGAAGGTGCAGAGCCTGTGACGCAAGTCATCGAGGGAGCGGAAGTTGCCACGGCGGATAACTTTGCGCGCGAGGATGGAGAACCACATCTCGATCTGGTTGAGCCAGGAGGCATGCTTGGGCGTGAAGTGGCAGACGATGCGATGAGTCGGCTCGCGCAGGAAGCACCCCGACCAGCCCGATGGAACCGATCGCCCCGATTGGACCGTCCCCCCTGTTTCGCTACACCGCCAAGGTCAGCCGCCAGGTGCTGGGGTTCTTCGAACACTGTTTTCTCAAACCGGCCTCGCCAGCGCTCTATGAGCGCGAGCTGCGGACACCATTGGTTCCCTCACATCCCAGAGGTAAAGTTGGATCGGAGCGGTGCCAGGCTGCCCTACATCGAGCACATTCTAGGCATCGTCTGTTCAGTTGGGCAGGGTGGAACCGGTTGCGCCACCGATTTGCCTCGGCCCACCAGGACCCAGTTGTTGATCCGTTCACTTTGATATTCCACTTCTGAAATGAAAGCCGTAATCCCGCTGTTGCTCCTCTGTTCCACCTGCGCCGCCGACGAGATTCCCCTGGTCTGGTCCGAGGTCGATGTGGACCGAACGCCAGCCGAGTACCGCGGCGACATGCAGTACCCGGACATCTGCGTCGGGCTTCCCGAGGTTACGAACCGGCAGGAGAACAAACAGTATCGGCTCACCGCCCCTGGCCGGCTCAAGCGGCGCGACAAGAACGGCACCGTGACCACCCTCTACGACTGCAAGGCGTCTGGCCAGATCTGCGTGCCGACCGATCCGCGCATCTCGTTCGACGGCAAAAAGGTGGCCTTCACCATCTATCGCGGAAGCGTGCTGGAGCCCCAGTGCAACAGCAAGAATAGGGGACTGGCCGGCAAGGTGGGCGCCAACATCGGCGTGGTGGACCTCACGACCGGCCAGGTCACCGAGTGGCCCTATGTGCCGGGCCGCTTCGATCTGACCCCGACCTTCATCAACCAGGGTGGGGCGGTCAAGATCATGTTCAGCTCGGATCGGGATCGCGAGTATCAGGCCCGCACCAGTACCCGGGGCTACGTGAACGAGCGCTACCCGAACCTCCAGACCTTCATCGCCGACATCGACGGATCGAACACCGTCAAGACCGGCTACCACGACATGGCCGCCTTCTATGGCGGCTGGCAGATGAAGGACGGGCGTGTCATGGGCTCCTGCGCCCAGCGCAATCACGACCTGACTTTCCGTGACGGCGGCGCCTCGATCAACTTCCCTGGGACCCATACCAACGACTGGTGGGTCTGTGGCCAGGACCCATGGGGCGGCAGTCAGGAATCGCTGTTCGGCGCTCACTACCGACTCGTCGCTCAGCACTACTTCACCCAGCTCTCAGATGGGCGGGTCTGCACCGATGACTACTACCGGGGCAACTACAATCTGACCGGGCGACTCCTCTGCTGGACCCCGCAACCCTTCACGGTCGAGGGCATCCCGACCAAGGAGGCGACGAAGAAGGAC
Organism: uncultured Gammaproteobacteria bacterium; assembly: GCA_963698355.1. Lineage (GTDB taxonomy): Bacteria > Pseudomonadota > Gammaproteobacteria > Chromatiales > Chromatiaceae > Thiodictyon. Next base: position 1,679 of record CAVOQO010000083.1, read on the forward strand.
CTGGAGGCACTGAGCCCGCGCGATCTGTTCGACCCCGCCCCCTGGTCCAACGCCTCCGACACCAAGAGCACCTGGAACGAAGAGCAGAACCGCTGGGAGGGCCGCTTGCGCGATCCCTTCGGTCTGCCCGATGGAGACCTGGGCGTGGTCTGGTGTGACGGCATCTGCAATCAGCGAGCAGGGGCCCCCGCCGCGGAATACAACCAGATGATCAACCTCGGCCCCGAGAAGACGATCGCTGGCATCAAGCGCCCGCGGACCCAGATCGCGCACCCGGTTGGCGCCCAATACGGGATCTACTACCTGCCGAAGGCCACGCTTCCGAGCAAGACCAGCCTTGATCTGGTGAAGCTGATCGACGACCCGAACGTCAACGAGTTCGGCGCCATCTATGGGGGGCCCTATGTCGATGTCTACGGGCAAGCCATGCCCGATACCATGGCACGCCCAGCATCCCCTGACGACAAGTGCTATCTGCACATCGCCAGCCAGCAGTCGGACACCACGTCGTGGAAGGTGCTGAACGGGCAGTATCAATGGGGCTATCTGGAGCACACCGGCACCCACGGCAAGGAGCTTGTGGGTGTCACCGATGCGGACGTGAAGTTCATCCGCATCAGCAAGGTGCTGCCCAACAAAGAGGTCCAGGCGCAGTACGTCGGAACGGACCCCAAGAGCCAGTGGTTCTCCTCCTGGGGCTTCAAGAACGAGACCCTGGGCGACGCCCCGGTCGAGGCCGACGGCTCGGTGAAGGCGCAGATCCCGTGCGAGACACCCTTCCTGCTCCAGGGGCTCAACGCCCGCCACGAGGTGGTGAAGCGCGACATGGTGGTGCAGTCCCTCCGCCCCGCCTCTGTGCTGACTTGTACGGGCTGTCACGATCACAACGACCTACCCAACAAGCCGGCGTTCGAGAACACCATTGCCGCGACCAAGCCGGCGACCGTGCTCGACGGCTCGGCTAACACTAGGCAGCCGGAACTAAATGCTGACATCTACCCAATCATCCATCGCAATTGCGGGGCCTGCCACGACGACAGTCAGAAGCCCAACCTGCGCGACCATCTCTACGAAACCCTGCTCCTGGACTACAAGCAGGAGACCAACCCGCATCCCGTTCTCGTGCGTCCTGACACGCCGCAGCACGCTGGCGGCAAGCGCACCTGGCTTGACCGGCCCCACCTCAGCTGGCTCATCAACGGCAGCCATGCGGCCGGCTCGGCGCTCTACTGGTATCTGACCGATGCCCGCCGCGACTACCTGACCAACGCCTCCTATCCCAACGACCTCGACTTCAACGCCGCCCACCCGAAGGTCAACGCCAGTGCCGCCGACATCGCCCTGGTACGCGACTGGATCGACCGGGGGGCGCTGCATGACCCGAAGGTAAAGCCGCCGGCCTACAGCGCACACGCGAAGACCGAATCGCCCGCGAAGACTTCACCAGCTGAAGCGCCGGTCGAGCCGCCTCGGGCCGAGCCTGCGGTTGTGGCGGAGCCGGCCGCGAAGCTGCCGCCAAGGCGCGTGGAGCGCGGGCGGCGAGGATCGGCGTCCTGCACCGTCGCACCACAGAACCCTGTGATCATGCCCGGAGCCGGAGTGTCGCGTGTCCCTCGTGATATCTCGCGGGAGCATCCTGCTGCCGCGAGGACTCGGTCCTTGGCGACAACCTTCTTTGCCCGGGCCCTGGTCAGGCCCAGGAACGCTACGAACACCAGCGTCACGCCGAGGCGGCGGGACTGAGCGAGGCCGAGCGCGCCAGCATCCTGGCGCTGGCCCAGGACTTCCCGCGGCTGTGGAACGACCCGCAGACGCCCGATCCCGAGCGCAAGCGCTGGCGCGCCTGCTCATCGCGGACGTGACCTTGCTGAAACCCGGCGACATCGCCGCGCAGGCGCGCAGGTGCGCTTCCGCGGCGGCGCGACCCACGCCCTGCACCTGCCCTTGCCCAAGCCGGCGTGGGTGCAACGCCAGACCTCCGCCCGCGTGGTGCAGGCGATCGACCGAGACCGCCGAGCAGCTCAATCGCCAGGGGCTGCGATCCGGCGAGGGCGGGCAGTTTCACCGGCTCATGGTCGCGCGTCTGCGCACCGTCTATGCCTTGCACAGTCGCTAAACGCGGTTGCGCGTCCGCGGTCTGCTGACCCAGGCCGAGATCGCCGCGCGCCTGGACGTTGCCCCCGCCACCATCAAGAACTGGCGAGGGCCGTGCTACACTGCGCCCCTCGGCCTGAGCCTTATTCCGATCGGTTCGGCGGTACGCGCAAGGGTTCACTGATAAGGTGGCAACAGCCCGATCGGGACCACGGCAGACAGTCACCGGTGGCGCGGCGTGGATGGTGGCCGCGCGCCTTGCGGAGCGACTGCTCGGGCTCTTCAGTACGGTCATCCTGGCTCGACTGCTGGCGCCGAGCGATTTCGGTCTGGTCGCGATGGCGATGGTGTTCGTTGCCGCTGCGGACGTACTCGGGGCATTTGGACTCGACTGGGCGCTGGTGAGGCAGCCCGCCATCGAAGAACGCCACCTGAACACGTCCTGGACCATTCGGACCGCCTTGGGCGCGCTCTCCTTGGTCATGCTCGTCGCCCTGGCGATACCCATTGCACGCTTCTACGACGAGCCGAGGATCGCAGGGATGGTGGTCGTCCTTGGCCTGAGTCTGCTGATCGGAGCGATGGAGAATCCTGGTGTGGTGATGTACCGCCGGGAGATGAACTTCACCAAGGAGTTCCAGATTCGGACCATCGCGAAGTTGACGGGAGCACTGGTGGCGATCGGGATGGCCGTTCTTTTCCGTTCGTACTGGGCGCTCCTGCTCGGTACCCTCGCGGGCCGCTCTGCGGCGACCCTGGCGAGCTACCTCATGCATCCGCATCGCCCTCGTGCAACACTCTCGGCGCGCCGTGACTTGCTCGGTTTCTCGCTGTGGCTTTGGATTTCGAATTTGCTCTCGTTTCTGCGCGTTCGCGGCGTGCAGTTGATCTTGGGACGGATGGTCGGTTCGCGTGACCTGGGGCTGTTCGCGATTTCGCTGGAGTTGTCGGAACTGGCTTCAACGGAACTGGCAGCGCCGGTGAACCGGGCCTTGTTCTCGGCTTATGCGACCCGCGGCAGTGATCCGGCAGCAGTAGGGCGAGTCTACCTTGAGGCCGCGCCGGTGATCTGGTTGCTGACATTGCCCGCGGTGATCGGGATCTATCTCGCCGCACCGCAGTTGGTAACGATGCTGCTCGGCCCTCAGTGGCTGGATGCGATCCCCCTGATCAGGATTCTCGCGATAGGCGGTGCCTTCAGTCTCATCTCGAAAGGGACCATTCAGGTATACTGGGCGATCAACCGGGCGCGGCTCGAGACGTTCGTCGAGGCGTTTTGGGTGACATGCCTGCTGACCATGGTCGTCGTTCTGACCCGTCGCTTCGGTGTCGAGGGCGCAGCAATCGCAGTCCTGGTCACCAGCTTGCTGCTGGTGCCGGTCAATCTGGTTCTGTTGCAGCGATTCGCCGGTGTGCCGGTGCGACAGATTGCAGCTCGCAGCTGGCGGATTTTACTGGCGTGCGGAGCGATGTACCTGGTGGTTTCTGCGGTGGCGGCAGACTGGACTCCCGCCGGCACGCTCGGGGCTTTGACTCAGTTCGTGGCGATGGCCGGCCTCGGCGGGATAGTCTACGGCACGGTGCTGTTCGGGTCGTGGCAGCTGCTCGGCCGACCCGCCGGACCCGAGAGTGCCATTCTTCGCATCGCGAAAGAACGCCTCGGTCGCCTGCAGCGACGGTAAGCGCCGTGACGGGTCTGAATCGGTACAATAAAGAATTTGGAGAGAGAACGTCGGTGTCTGAAGAGTTGGTGAGTGACCTGGTGCGGATCTTGAGGGATGTCCTTCGGCTGGGAGCGCGCGCGGATTTGATGGACTCTCGCACGCCGCTCCTCGGGGCCATCCCCGAGTTCGATTCGGTAGCGGTCGTTGCCGTCGTGACTGCGCTCGAGGAAAACTTCGGGATCGCCTTCGAGGACGACGAGATCCGCGCCGAGGTCTTCGAGACCGTCGGAAGCCTCGCGGGACTGGTCGAGGCGAAGCTGGCTCAATGACCGGGCAGGCCCATGGTTCCATTCGCCCGTTCGTCCTGGAGGGTACCCGGGGACCGCTGATGTGTGTCTATTTCCCGCGGGCAGCTGGGACACCCATCCGCGGAGACTTGCTGTTCACCCCTCCTTTCGAGGAGGAGATGAACCGTTGTCGCGCGATGGTTTCTATGCAGGCGCGAGCGCTTGCGAAACGTGGCTTCGGTACCCTGGTTCTGGATCCGTACGGCACGGGTGACAGTGGAGGGGAGTATGCGGATGCCACATGGGAAGGGTGGCGCGATGACCTGAACAGCGGTATTGGCTGGCTGAACCGGCATGGCCACGGCTGCCGCGCGATCTGGGGGATCAGGCTCGGCGCGCTCATGGCCGCCTGCATCGCACAGGACCACCCCGGAATCGAGCACCTGCTCTTCTGGCAACCAGTGCTGAGCGGAAAGACCTATTTCACCCAGTTTCTCCGTCTCCGCATTGCCGCGGAGATCGGGCAGGCAGGAGGTGTCAAGTCCACGGATGAACTGCGGGCGCTATTCGCTTCCGGCGATCACGTCGACGTTTCGGGCTATCGGGTCACACCGGCCCTTGCAACTGCACTCGAGCGCCTGAAGATGCCGACGCCGGAGCAGTTGCAGGCCCGTGACATGACGTGGTTTGAGGTCGTTCCTAGCGCGGAGGCGACTGTGCCACGATCCAGCATCAAGGCCGTAGAGGACTCTCGCAACGCGGGGGGCCGCGTCGATTTCTCGACCGTGGTGGGCCCGCCGTTCTGGCAGGTCCATGAACGGGAAATCGCACCCGAGCTTGTGACGGCAACCTGCGAGGCTCTGGATCGCTGGGGCGACTGGAAGAACACGAGGGCGTCCACCGGGCCGACGGCCCTCGCAGTCACCGGTTCGGATTCTGCCGAGTATCCCGTTGTCGTTCCCTGCGAGTCCGAGGAACTCATGGGCGTTGTACACCGTTCCGGCAGCGGGCGATCCAACACGCGAGGCGTCGTCATTGTCGTGGCCGGGGGGCCACAGTATCGGGCCGGGGCGCATCGTCAGTTCGTGAACCTGGCACGGAAGCTCGCCCGGACCGGATATCCGGTCCTGCGCTTCGATCTGCGCGGCATGGGTGACAGCAGCGGCGTCCACCTCGGGTATCGGCATTCGGAACCTGACATTCGAGCGGCTATCGACGTACTGATGGACAGTCAGCCTCAGCTGCAGGACGTCGTGTTGTTCGGCGAATGCTCGTCCGCGAGCGGGATTCTCTTCTATGCCTGGCGCGATCCCCGTGTGACGGCAATCGCGTTGACCAATCCCTGGGTTCGCACGGATGAAGGGCGCGCACAAGTCATTCTCAAGCACTACTACCTGGACCGGCTTCGCTCGAGAGAGTTCTGGCGGAGTGTGGCCCGCGGTCATTATGACGTGGTCGAGTCGCTCAGGTCCTTCCTGTCGGTCTCGAAGACTTACCTGCGCGGCAAGCGAGCGACGAGGCAGGCAATGGACATGAGTACCGACATGGATATTGCGAGTTTACCGTTGCCGCAGGGGACTGCCGCAGGCCTGAGGCGATTCTCAGGCGAGGTGATGCTGCTGATGAGCGGTCGGGACTACATTGCACTCGAGTTCGACGAAGTGGTCAGCTCGTCACCTGCGTGGCGCGGTCTGCTGGAGAGTCCAAAGCTGCGGCGAGAGGATCTTGCAGACGCGGATCACACCTTCTCGAAAGAGCAGTGGAAGCGGCAGGCATCGGACCTGATAGTCGAATGGATGGACTCACTTGAGGAAGCACGTGCATGAAGAAAAATGTCATCATCCTTACCCACGGCTGGACGGGCAGTTCGATCCTCACAGCCCTGTTTGGTCGAGCCGGATACTGGATCGGCAGCGAGACTGTCAAGAAGACCGACTACGACACGTACGAGAACGCCGACCTCGTGGTGCTGAATCGACGCATCCTTGACGAGTTCGCGAAGGGCCTGAGCCACGAGCACAGCTTCGAGTACGATGATGTGCTCGCGATCGAACGGGCATCGGTCGGCCAGGACCTGACGCCGTACGCGGACTTTGTAGCTCGTTGTTCGACGCACGGTCTATGGGTCTGGAAGGACCCCAGGTTGACCTGGACTATCCGTGTGTGGGCCCGCGTGCTCAATCTTGAGCGTACCGCGTTTCTGATCCTGACCCGCGATCCGATGCAGGCCTGGATCTCGTCCAACCTGCGTCGGCACATCCAAAGCCGCCGCTTCACTGACGAGTACAAACGAGGCATCACACGCTCCAACATTCGCTTCCTGGAGGAGCGAGGCTTGCCCGTCCTGAATCTGAGTTTCGAGGATCTGCTGCTTCAGCCGGAGCAAACGCTCGAACGTCTCAATTCCTTCTACGATCTCCAACTGACCATGCAGGACCTTCAGGCCGTCTGCGACAAGCCGCTCTACCGCAAGAGCCTCGGGTTCGGCGACCTCGTCAAGGCCGTGCTGATCTACGTGAAGAACTATGGCGAGCGGGACGGTCGAGGGCGCGGCCTGAGGGCGTAGGCTAGACGTCCAGGGCGACGAGTTCGCTGTAGAGGTCGGAGAAATGCCCATCGTTGAGCGTCGAACTCAAAACGAGCTTGGGCTGAGTGCGCAATTCCCGGTGCGCCAGGACCGGCAACTCGGACAGGAATCGTGTTTCTACCCGGGAGACGGGCAGGCCTCGGTGCACGAGCAGGTGATGCCTCAGCAGGTGTCCGTGACGTTTTATGGCTCCCGCGTCACTCAGGTGCAGGATCATCGCGCAGGGCAGCTTCTTCCAGCGGCCGCGCTTGTAGACGGCGAGGCAGGCGTCGTCGCCCCGGCCGAAAGCCACGAAACTAAGCCAGGGTATGGCGCGATGCGCTAGGAAGTCGCTAAGCATCGTCCCGGACAGGCACGCTTCGATACGCGCTGGCTGGGTCTCCACGAACGATCTGCGATCGCATGAGCTTGAGGAGGGCAGGTTCGGGAAATAGATGAGCCCCGGATCGAGATCCCGAAAGCGCAGTCCACGGAAGATTTCCGCGACCTTCGGGTTCGGCGTGTACATCGTGAAGTGATAACCGCGCTGCTTGAGCAACTGCAGTACGAGGCCGACGCCGCTGTTGCGGTGCCTGTCCAGGACGCACCAGCTGTGCGGGTTGCAGAACCGTTCCGTCTGCCCGGCGACCGTCTGGTCCGAATAGATCGCGCAGAAGACGCCGACGAGGTGGTCGCCGTCGCGAAGCTGCATGCCGTAGTTCGGCCGGGACTCCGTCCAGGGGTGGGTAAGGGAGCCCGACCAAGACTCGGGCGTAAACCTCCGGTTCAGGTTCTCGTGCAGAAACTGTCCGACCTCGGGCAGGTCGCGCTGCTCGATCGGTACGACCTGGGTCACGCGTCGAGCCTCGCTACCGCCTCCAGGATCGCGGCGCAGGGATCTTCGACGTCCTGCTCCGTCAGGCTGCTTGTCTGGTCGGTACGCATGCGGGGCAGGCGCGGCGCGGAGACCAGCACGTTGCGGCCGCGCTCGAGGTGTGCACCCAGCGCCTCGCCGGCGGCCTTAGCTGCGCAGTACTCGGCAAACCCGGGCTCGACCGTGTCGAGAAACACCGTGGACGGATAGAGGACACGTATCGCCGGAGCCGACCGGCCGGCTTTCGCCGCCACGGCTTCGGTAACCTCGGCAAAAGCCCTGACGTAGACGTTCCCCATACGCGCGAACCCGTCCTGGTCCCAGCAGCCGGTGGCGTTTTTTTCGATGTGGGGCGAGGCGAAGTAGTAGAGATGAGTGAAGCCGGCGTCCGCGAGCCATGTCCGTTCGGAGTCCGCGAGCGCACAGGACAGGTCAAGGGGACGGATTCCGCAGCTCATACCCTGCGCCTCCGCTTCCGCCGCAATGGCCTGCGCCTCGGCGAGGCCCCGCGCATAACTGATGGTCACGTTGGCGCTGCCGGCCAGGAGTATCTTGGCGGTCACCTCGCCCAGGCCGCGTGATCCGCCCACGACGAGTGCCCGCTGGTTGCGGAAGCGACCACGCTCGACGGCCTCCATGATGCTGGCCAGTGTCCGCTGGGCAACCGCCGGCGGCCGGAAGAACGTCTCGAGTGTGCCCTCGAAAAAACTGCCGCGCACCGCCAGCCGCGCCATGCGGAATCGCGGGTCCAGGCGAATCACTTCAAAGGACATGCGGGCCGGGCGTTCGTTCACGCCAGGTCGGCGGCGCGCCAGCTTGAGACCCGAGAAGATCGAGTCCAGGCCTGGGTACTCCATGCCGACGATACGTGTGGATGCGAGCAGATCGGCGATCCAGTCAGGACGCGCCGCCCGGGCGAGCCGGGGGAACAGTTCGCGCAGAAGCTTCGAATCGAATCCCAGTCCAGTCTGGCCGGACTGGATCCCAGGCGGAAATTCGAGTGCTCGCGGCCGGGCCTCCGGCGGAAGCCAGTCTGCGGAACCACTTTCAGCCGCCACCTCGAGTTCAACGATCGTCCCGACCGTCGTGACCGTCATGCTGAACGCGGGTCGCCCCGAGCATTCTGCGCTGATACGGATCCGGCTGTCGCCCGCGGGGTCCGCGCGTATGCTGACTACGCCATCGGTTTGGATCGGATTCTGGAACGTCGCCGTGATCGCTTCCGGCTCAAAGCCGGGCCCCGATCGTCCGGCGAGGCCCGCGTCGATCGCCTTCAGGAGTGCGTGTATGCCATGGACCACGGTTCCGCCGAACTGCGTCCGGCGGGTAGCGATAGGGTCCACGTGAAGGGGATTCCAGTCGCCGGACAGTCTCGCGAACGCGAGGCTGTCCTCGAGTGTGATCCTGAATTCTGGGCGGTACTCTTCGCTCACCGCAACTCGCCCGCGGGCACATCGAACGGTTGGAAGAGATCGAGATCGAGAACCCATCGGTCGCCCGGGCCCGCCGTCTTCAGCGGCTCGAACCCGAGCCGCTGGAACACGTCCGCCACAATCGAGTTCCGCTCCGTGGGCAGGTATTCGCCGACCAGACGCCGCGCGCCCGCACTGCGCGCGTCGGCCGCCATACGGTTGCAGATGGCTTCCTCGATTCGGCGATTCAATACTCGGCAGCTCATCAGCCACGAGTCGATTCGCCACTCGTCGCCGGCCTTCTCGCAGATGACGACGCTCACCATGCCGTTGTCCCCAAAGCGGTCCTGCACGGTGACCTGCAGGGTATAGTGGTCCTCGGATTCCTCGAAGGTGGCGACCTGGGCCTGCGTGTACCGACGTGTCGTGAGGTTGAACTGGTTGGTCTTGTTGATCAGTTGCGTCGTTCGCTTGCGCCCGGTCGCATTGAACGGCGAGAACCCGATCTGCATTTCCAGCGAGGCCAGGAAGTCGTCGAGATCACGCGCGGCCTCCAGGGACTGGGCGCGCTGTACGTTCCCCTTGTATTGCTCGGCCCGAACGAGATCCTCGTCGGTGAGCGCTGTCGATTCGAAGTAACCCGCCGCGAGCAGCGCGCGCGCATACGTGGTCGGGTCCTCACCGAGCTCGGGAACGGCGACCTGCGGGAGCGCCTGGCGCACGAGGGCGCGTTCGGCCGGATTGTCGTCCAGCAGCACGAGCGCATCGAGGCCGAGCTCCAGCTGGTCGGCGATCCGTTCGAGGTTCGTGGCCTTATCCATCCAGTTGGCGACGAATACTGCGATGTCCTCTTCCTTGAGCACCATACCCGGATGAGAGCGGAACGGGATGCGGGCCGTGGCCTCGTCGTTCTTTGAACACACGGCCAGCACGACGCCACGGCCTCGGAGATCGGACGCCGCGGTTTGAACGGCCCGATACGCTTCGCCGAGTGCATCCCCGGGATTGAGCGCGATGCCTTCGAGTCCGTCGTCACCGATGACGCCGCCCCACAGAGTGTTGTCTAGGTCTAGAACGAGGCACTTGCGCGCCTTGCCGCGCATGGCGGCCGGGATGCGAGCAACGAAGTCTGCATAGAGCCCTAATGCTCTCTGGGCAAAGGGCATGCGCGCGAGGTACCAGTGGCGATCGTCGTACCAGTGATCCAACCCTACCGACTGGGCGAGCCACTCGACATCGACCAGCAGGTCGCCCTGCTTCGGCACGTCGACGGTTAGCGCGGCGTTGAAGCGGCTGATCGCGGCACGGAGCGAGCCGTTGAGCGAGGCATCAAGACTGCCGAAGAGGAGGTGTGGTGGCGCGGGCAGGGTCTGGACGAGCGAGACTGAACCGGCATGCCGTCGGAATCCCCCACACATCTGGTGCACGGCCTCGAGGGCGGCATCGGCGTCGTGCGGAGGCCAGCGATCGGTGGTCGTCGAGCGGAACGGAAGCCCACGGTGATCGAAGGCGAGCAATACCGCGTCCGGCCGGAATTGATTGATCCTAGAGTCCGGGTCAAGCGCTTCCTGCATGCCCTGGCCGAAGTCAGCGGCGCACATCTCGAGCGCAAGTCCGTGTCGCAGCGCGGCGACCTCGAGCATCGGTTTCAGGAGGTCCACGGTCGCATTGCTGACGAGCCCAAGCCGGAAGGTCGCCAGGCCCTTGGCCGGTCGATCCGCACGGAGCTGTTGCAGTGTACGGCTGAGTGAGAGCGCCTGGTTGATGTTCAGCGCCTGGCTTGCCAGCGTGCGCAGCCCTTGAACCCAGTCGCTCTCCGAGTCGGACCTGACTGCCTGGAGTTGTGCGCGGAATTCGGGAGTCGGCCGGGGCAGCCACGGGAGATCGATCAGGGAAAAGACGGTGCTCGCCATGCCGCTGTACTCATCGAGACTTCTCGACGAGCAGGTCGAGGATACCGGCCACTCCGACCATGGTCTCGATTTCCTCGATTGTGAAATTCACGCCGAAGAACTCTTCCGTCGCTGCGACGAGGCGGATGTGGCCCAGGCTGTCCCAACTGGCGAGATCTTCCCTCCGCAGCCCCTCCGAAATCGAGAGGGACTCGTCGTCGAAGACCTCCCGGAATACGCCCTGAAGGCTGGCAAGGGCTTCATCTCTGCGGACAGTCACGGCGTCTTCCATTCCAATCTCTCGCTCGCTTTGACCAGCTTCGTCACTGGGCACCAAGCCGGTTATTTTCTCAGATAATCAACGCGGTGAAGCGGGCATCTCAGCGTGCAGGGCGTCGGATGAGGCCCCGGCGACCACGGTGAGAACACGGGGCTGGCGAGTTCAGGTCGGTCCAATTTGTCGTTCGGGTTGCGCCGGAAGCTCCTGCAGCCAGGCGACGTGGTGGGCGACCATGTTACAAGTAAGGCGCGCCGCGGTCCATTGGAGACCGCGCGTTGGGTGCAATCCAAACTGATGTGGCCTCGGCGTTGTGGGCGTCCACCAAGCGCCGCGGGGCGCTTAAGGCGCTGTTGCCCATATATGGTCCGCCCCGCGATGCAAGAGCGACCCGCTGATCGACAGAAAGAAGCAGTTGCGGCCATATATCCGGCATCGTTGAGAGGTGCCGTCGCCGGCCCTCGTGCCCTGATGGAATCCGCGGGCATTCCCGTCCTTATCACACGGTCAGTCTCGGCCAAGCCGGCTGGTGGACAACGCAGGGTCTCGGGAATGCAGGACGTGCCTTTCATGCCATCACAGTGAGGTTCACTCTTTGCAACTCGTGGGGGTCGTAACGCTGTTGTCCGCGCGGACGTTGCACGCGCCTGTCTTCGCCTTGGTCGGTAGCTCAGCCGTTTGCCAGGGCGGCCTTGGCGGGATCGTACGGCTTGCCGGTGACGATCACCGCGTAGGCCACGCGGGCGATCTTGTTGGCCATGGCCACTGCGGCGACATTGGTGTGGCGGCGCGCCTTGAGCGCCGTGGCCCAGCGGCTCGTCGGGTCCTCCTTGCCCGCGACCACGCGCAGCACCGCCCGGGCGCCGTGGATGAGCAGGTTGCGCAGGTACACGTCGCCGCGTTTGCTGATGCCGAGCAGTCGATCGCGCCCACCGGTGGAATGCTGACGCGGTACCAGGCCAAGCCAGGCGGCCAGGCCGCGGCCGTTCTTCAACAGCCGCGGATCCTCGCCGACGGCGGCCAGCAGCGCGGTGGCACCCTTGGCCCCAAGGCCGGGGATCGTCATCAGGGCGCGTGCCTGGGCATCGCCTTGGGCGATCTGCTCCAGTTGCTCGTCGTAGTGGGCGACCCGCTCATTGAGGTGACGCAGCTCCTCGGCAAGGCCGTGCAACTCGGCGCGGAAGCGTGGGCTCAGGCCGTTGTCAGCATCCTCCAGGATCTCCGGCAGGCGCCGCTGGATCGCCGCACGTCCTTGGGCAATTTCGATGCCGTATTCCAGCAGCAGGCCGCGGATCTGGTTGATCTGCGCGGTGCGCTGCTGCACCGCCAGGCTGCGCACGCGGTGGATGGCCTGGATGTCCTGCTGCTCGACCGTCTTGACCGCCACGAAGCGCATCCCCGGGCGCTGGGCGGCTTCGCAGATGGCCTCGGCATCGGCGGCGTCGTTCTTGTTGGATTTGACATACGGCTTGACGAACTGCGGGGCGATCAGGCGCACCTCGTGGCCGAAGGTGCGAAACAGCCGGGCCCAGTGATGCGCACTGCCGCACGCCTCCATCGCAATCGTGCACGCCGGCAGCTGGGCCACCACCACACTCAGACGCGCCCGCGTCAGCTTCCGGCTCAGCACCGCCCGACCCTCCCCATCGACCGCGTACAAATGGAAGCTGCGCTTGGCTAGGTCGATGCCCACGAACTTGATCACGCGCACTTTGCTAAGCTCTTTCATTGGTCTGCTCCGCTACCTCGGTGTCGCCGACGTTTGCTCAACGCGTCGATTGTGCCCCCATCGGGCCCTTTGGAGGAGCGGGGCGGACCATCCCATTACATAGCGGTGGGTGCTTTCGATCTCGCCGGAGCCGATGGACAAGCCTTGGGCGAGGGCACCCTTGATAGTCGAGATGATCAAGCCGGTTGCTCAGATAGCGATGACAACACGCCCGAACCGGGGCGTCCGCGTCGCGCACGCTGGCGGGCTCCAACGCCTCACTCAACGCCGCTAAGACCGGGAAGCTGTGGTTACTTTTCAAGCGCTTTTTCCGGGTCTCCAACGAGGTCCGCGGGTCGTCGGAGCGCACTCCTTGGCCGCCTCGATGGCCCCCTGCAGGATGTCACGTGCCCCTCGGCGCACCAGCTCCTCCAGCGGCAAGCCCAGTTCCGCCAATTGCGCCGCCCGATCCCGACCCCCTCTTGCACCCCGGATCCCCCGCCCGCTGCGCGCCATGGAGAGCGAAGCGAAGGCGCGTAGTCCCCGGTAGGCGTCGGCGCGGGCGTGTTGCCGGAGTGGCGAAGGGGCGAGAGACCCGAAGCCGGCGGAGGCAACATGCAGAGCGCATCCGACACGCCGTCAAGCCATATATGGTCCGCCCCGCGATGCAAGAGGAAATCGCTGTTTGGCTGAAGGAGAAGTTGCGGTCATATATCCGGCATCGTGTTGAGGTGCCGTCAACGGCCCTCGTGCCCTGATGGAATCCGCGAGCATCCCCGTCCTCATCATTCGCTCAGTCTCGGCAAAGTCGGCTGTTGGCTTGAACAGGTTTTCGGGAATGCAGGACTTGCCTTTCATGCCATCACTTTGAGGTTCACTCTTCGCAACTGGTGGTGGTCTGTACGCTGTGAGTGGAGGATCCGCTCGCGACCTGGTGGACGGCTCAATGCCTGGTCGCCGACCCTGTCTTCCAGGTCAGTCCGTCGCCGCCACGGTCCCGATGGTGGGATCGTAAGGCTGCCCGTGGTCATCACCGCATAGGCAACCCGCGCCATCTTATTGGCCACGGCCACGATGGCGACGTTGGTGTGGCGGCGCGCCTTCAGCGCCTTGACCCAGAGACTGGTGCGGTCCTCTTTGTGCTCGAGCGTGCGCAAGACAGCGCGCGCGCCGTGGATGAGCAGGTTGCGCAGATAGACATCGCCGCGCTTGCTGATGCCAAGCAGCCGATCGCGCCCACCAGTGGAATGCTGACGCGGCACCGAGTCCGATCCACGCAGCGAGCCCGCGGCCGTTGTGGAACAGGCTCGGATCCTCGCCGACGGCGGCGAGCAGAGCGGTGGCACCCTTGGAGCCGATGCCGGGGATCGTCATCAGGTCGCGTGCCTGGCGGTCGCCGTGGGCGATGGCATCGATCTGCGTGTCATAGTGGGCCACGCGTTCGTTGAGGTGACGCAGCTCCTCGGCAAGGCCGTGCAACTCGGCGCGGAAGCGTGGGCTCAGGCCGTTGTCAGCATCCTCCAGGATCTCCGGCAGGCGCCGCTGGATCGCCGCACGTCCCTGCGCGACCTCAAGGCCGTATTCCAGCAACAGGCCGCGGATCTGGTTGATCTGCGCGGTGCGCTGCTGCACGGCCAGGCTGCGCATGCGGTGGATGGCCTGGATGTC
>CAVOQO010000084.1:0-19699 GCA_963698355.1 uncultured Gammaproteobacteria bacterium
GCAGAGCGGCCTCTCGGAATGAGCCGCAGTAACGGCGGCTGTACGCGCTTTGCGGACGTCGCGCGCGTGCTCGAAGCTAGCCATTATCTATCTCATCGCCTGCCGCCTCTTGGAATCTCAGCCTCCCCAGTACAAGCTGGATGATTGGGTGCGGCCAGGTTTCATAGTGCAACATTCCTGGCGTAAGCGGTGCTATGGTTGTTGGGCGGACTTTGTCCTCACCCGGCATAATCATTCTGGCATCCATCAGTATCACCTTGTCTGTGTTGTTCTTCATCTCCAACAACATCATCCCGGAACCGTCTTCTTCAATGATCTGGGAGAACCGGACCTCGATACTCGAACCCTCAGCGTTCCTGTTGTAGGAAATACCGATGATTTGCTCCCGTTTCGCTTCGACTGTTATGCCGAATGCTTCGCCTGCGAACAGGTATATTGCTCCGTTGTATACGTACGGTATGCTACGAACCTGTTGCTCATAGAAGTGTTGTTTGTCAACATTTAATCGTAGCGTGAACGGGTCGCGAAATACGGGTGCATCTTCGGCCATCGCCCCGCAAACAACAATGCACAAGCTCGCGAATGCTGTCGTTGCGCGCTTCATATTCAATTTGTGATTCTTCCTGTTGCGCCACATGACTATGCAACTAAATACAACGACACGGGTGGCAGCGAAAAACGAACGACTCCGAAAGTCGGCGCGGGCTGCATGGTGCGATCGGCCGCTGCCCCTACGCGTCGGTGAGCGCGCGTTTTGCGCCGGAAAGGTTGCGCCGTCCAGCGTCGGATGCTAATCGTCCGTGCAGTCTAGGGAAGCGACTAGGTGCACATTTCGCGTGGTGGTTAGCTCGATGGCTCAGCTGGCACCTCCGCGGTGGAAATTGGGGGCCACCCTGTGGCGGAAAGCGCGCATTTTCGGCGCTCCAAGGCCGTTGACGCGTCAGGTTTCGCGCTGACCGTCGGATAGACGCGTGGTCAGCTGAGTTACGAAGCTAATCACCTCGTAGAACGTGGATCCACGCGCGAGGCTGCCTAGCCCGGAAATCTCACCGGGGGATTGAAGGAGGGCGACGTTCTCTGGCATAAGGGTTGTGCGATCAACTGCTTAAGCCACCAAGGGAGCGCCGCCCTCCGATGACAGAGTGTAACTGCGAACAGCTTGAGTTTCACGACCTTGGTCGCCGCGCAGTGATTGCCCGTTTCGACGGCGGCGCCATCAGCACCGATGGGGGCGCGTTGTTGCTGCGTGCGGTCGAGGAGAAGACCGGGTTGCTGGCGGCGATCGCCGATCACTTCACTGATCATCGCGATCCGGAGTTGATCGAGCATCAGGTCGGTGAACTCGTCTCGCAGCGGATCATCGCGCTGGCGCTCGGCTATGCGGACCTGAACGATCACGACCGACTGCGTGTCGATCCGCTGTTGGCCGTGGCGGCCGGCAAGCCGGACCCGACGGGCGAGAAGCGTCGCCGCGAGCAAGACCGGGGCAAGGCACTGGCCAGTTCCAGCACGCTGAACCGCTTGGAGCTGACGCCGGCGGACGCCAACAGCGATGCGCGCTACAAGAAAATCGTCGCCGACCAGGCGGGACTGGATCGCGAGCTGGTGGAGCACTTCATCCGTTCCCACGACACGCCACCCGCGACACTCTGGCTGGATCTGGACGCCACCGACGATCCGCTGCATGGCCATCAGGAAGGACGCTTCTTCCACGGCTACTACGGCCACTATTGCTATCTGCCGCTGTACATCACCAGTGGCGAGCATGTGCTCTGCGCGCGGCTGCGCAAATCCGACATCGATGCCGCCGAGGGCAGCGTGGAGGAGCTCAAGCGCATCGTCACCATGCTCTGCGCAGCCTGGCCGAAGGTGCGCCTCATCATCCGCGGCGACAGCGGCTTCTGCCGTGAGGACATCATGGCCTGGTGTGAGGCCGAAGGCGTCGATTTCGTGCTCGGCCTGGCCAAGAACGACCGGCTCAATGCCTTGAGTCTGCGTTGGCGCCTCGACGCACAGCAGGCGTTCCTCGACACCTGCGAGCCGAGCCGGGTATTCGGCGAGCTCCAGTACCGCACGCGCAAGACCTGGAGCCGCGCGCGGCGCGTCGTGGTCAAGGCCGAGCATCTGGCCAAGGGCGCCAACCCGCGCTACGTCGTCACCTCCCTGAGTCCGCAAGAGGCCGACGCCCGCAGCCTGTACGAGGATCTGTACTGCGCGCGCGGCGACATGGAAAATCGGATCAAGGAGCAACAGCTGGAGCTGTTCGCTGACCGCACCAGCACGCAGACGATGCGCGCCAATCAGCTGCGGCTCACCCTCTCCACCTTCGCCTATACGCTGCTCGTCGCGCTGCGCCGTCTCGGGCTTCAGGACACCGAACTCGAACGCGCCACCCCGGGCAACATCCGCACCCGCCTGCTGAAGGTCGGCGCGCAGGTGCGCGTGAGCGTGCGCCGGGTCGTGGTGGCGCTCTCCGAAGCCTTCCCCGCACAGGACATCTTTATGCAGGCGGCGCGAAACCTCGCCGCCATACCGGCGTACCCCCGCCCCGGCTGATCTGCGGGTGCCTGCGAACCGCCGCAGCACTCCAACACCGCCCGATCTTGAGTGCCGCGCCCCGCCCGGCGCCGACGGGCGGCTTTGGCCTGCGGCGGCCGATCGCCCGCTGAAACACCGGAAAATACCGCTGTGAGCGCCGTGGCGCCGACCTGGTGCCGCCCGAGCAGCGACCGAAGCCCGCTGTGCGCCGGACTCAGTGCCCCCACGGCCGCGCAGCTCTTCTGCCCCCATCGATAGGCCAGCGTGGTGAGCGATGCGGGCTAGAACGTCGATCGTCGAACTCGGCGCCTCGGTCGGAGTAACAAGGATGATGGCC
Organism: uncultured Gammaproteobacteria bacterium; assembly: GCA_963698355.1. Lineage (GTDB taxonomy): Bacteria > Pseudomonadota > Gammaproteobacteria > Chromatiales > Chromatiaceae > Thiodictyon. The sequence goes on from CAVOQO010000084.1 coordinate 2,876, forward strand.
AATACGGCTCGTATGAGACCTCCTCGCGGCTACAGAAGCGGCGAGGAGGCACCGTTACACTCAGCCTATTCGGTGGTGGGCTCCGGCGTTAGGCATACCTTCGTGCCATCCGTGTCGGTGCCCTTTACAACCTTAAACTGTATCTTGGATCCCGCTTCCAGGTACTCGGGCACGGGCAGGCAGACGTTCACCACGAACTGTCCGCTGACACGTTGTCCATCCCAACTGCCTTCATCAACGACTAGGGTCTCGCGTATCAGCAGCCCAGGCACGCCGTACACATCACACTCCCCTAACGGGGTTGGATCAGCGAAGTCGGTTGTGAGGATGAGGCCATAGCCATTTACATTCGCCAAAGCGTGATGCATGCCCTCTTCCAAAGTTTGGCGCCCGCGGACCACGCCTTTCCACCTGAACAGCCCCCTTCCGTGGGCTGATTCCTTTTTGAAGCATCTTTTATGGTGCTGTCCGCAAGCGTTGTAATCAGCCCGAACGAGAACGACTTCAAATTCCCCGAGTTGCTCGCCTAGCGGCGGCAGTGGCTGAATGACTTCGACTGCTGTTGTTTCCCCTTTCCCTGCGAGCCCGTAATAGAGAGCACCATTGTCACAATCAGCCGATAAGTCACTCGCAAAACACGCTGAACTCGTAACGCAGCAAAGTCCGAATAAGAACCGATAACTAGGACGAGTCATGCCGTTTACTCCACGTGATGCTTTCGCCATACCAGGCAAGGTCGATGTCTTGCGGAAACTAGTATTCACCACTGCCGGTGAATCTGCCGTTAGAGTGTTACGGTTCGGTTTGCTTGAGTGACTTCGATCAAGGGAAAGGCGAGTTTTTCTTCTGCAAGGAGATTTCTCATGGACGGCCTTCTCGACACAGGAGATCGAGCCGGGCTGAGCACCAGGACGCAGCGCTCAGGGATGCCGGACCGCGTCGCGCCCAAGGTCGCCGGATGATAAGCGTCCGGTCCAATACGACGTTGCAGCCGCCGAGAGGAGTGACCGCGGGAGTCTGCAAAGCGTCCGAAGCCGCCGCGCCGGCCGTTCGGGTCAGCGGCGGCCGGAACACGCGCTTTGCGGACGCTGGTTTGGTGCGACTTCGGAGGCCCTTACCACCCGAGGCTGACAAAGATCGAGCTAAAACAAAAACGCGGCGCCCGAGCCCGGGCTGTCATCCCAAGACGTCTGTCGTGTCAGGTGCTGCCGTGGCGAAAGACCACTGAAGGCGTTCCGGTGGCGGGTGACAAGGAACCTCCGGTATCAGGGACATTTCGGCGCGGAGAAAAGGTGCTTTTGCGGCTGAAACCCATCGGCAAAGCCGAACAGTGTCACCTTTCCATTCTGATCTACCGGCACGGTGAGGTCGTACCGCCCGAAGCTCATGTCACAGGAGAACATGTGCTGGCCGTTCGCTAACACCATCGCGCACAGCGGCTGGCCACCAAAGGATTCGATGGTGCCTGTGATGTGCACCCAGTTGGGTGTACTTGCGCATGTGACGTCCGGCGTCATGCTAATAAGCGGAACGGTCGGCGCGGCAGTGTGCATGTGAACATCTAAAGAGTACTCGCTTGCGTTTAGCGTGACGCTGGACGGTGCGAAGCCATCCGCGAACGCAAACAGCGTTATTCGGCCGTCGGAATCAAGTGGCACGTACAGGTTGTACGCGCCGGTGCCGTCGCACGAGAACATGTACTGGCCATTGGCCAACACCATCGCGCAGATCGCCGTCCCCTCCGCAGTCGAGATATGGCCTTCGATTGATGCATATGGCGGCGCCTCGATAGTCACCCAGTCGACGTCCATTGTAAAGACTTGGTTCTCGCTCGGTGAGCACGTCGGCTGAATCGTATCGCTATAAGCTTCGAACCAATCCCAGTCGGGCACCCACATATTGAGATGAAATGCCATCGGCCCAGCTGGAATATGGCTTGTATCCTCCCGGATAATCGCGTCGTCCACGAGCCATTTGACTCGGTCGGGAAACCATTGAATTTCGTAAACGTGATAATCCGTTACCGAGCCGAGCGCATACGGATACGATTCCGGAATGCCGCCTCCCAGCTCCGCATTCTCATAGATGTTCGTTGAGATCTGGCCGGGACTATTACCGAGAAGCTCGAAATCAATTTCATCGTGCAAGCTCTTGCTCTCCGGAGCGAGCATATATAAAAAGATACCACCTACGGTTCCGGCTTGCGCCGGCGCAACGATCTTGGCGCGGACCTTGATGCTCACCCCTTGTCCCGCAGAGAATGACTGATTGCTTATAAGATCTGTTCCATAAAAAGAACATCCCGTTGGATTGTAGGATTCTACAGTAATATGTGCATTGCTTTCGGAGACGCCCGGCAGCGGAGAATTCTGCGTGCACCGGAACTGGGTCCGGCCAATGTACGTGCCGTCCCCGTCGGCGGTCCAAGTGGGGATATGCCAAAGGTTGGCGTCCATCGGGCTTACGTTGAAGTCGTCGTAAAGAAGCGTGGCTGCTTGCAGTGCCCTAACAGGCAGAAGCAACCCTACTGCAATGAGTATGAACACCCGAAATTTACGAGCTGGCACGGCCCCTCCTCCGGTGATTCAACGGATTCACGACCAGTTCCCCCTAAACGTCGTCTTCCATTCACTAACGGGTAAGGGTGGCTGTCGATGTACCCGTGCAGTTGAAAGGGATGATTCGCTAAAGCTTGGAAGCCGACCAAGTTCCGCGACATCCCCAATCGTCAGACCAGGTCCCGCTCGCGTTCCAGCCGACGATTGTCCCACTGAAACTCGCTACGGTCTCTTGACCAACGGCGGTTCCGAATTCCATCAAACCGGCCGCGTCAATAACTCCATCGATCGAATATTGATCACCCCATGTATCGGTGGCCGATCCCGTGAGGTGATCGCCGTAGACGCTGAACTGGAAATACCCAGTCCCGCAAGATTCGCCGAATTGGTCGAAAGGGGTCGTGGACGTTGCCGTGCCCTTATAGCTGCCATCAAAGGCATGCGACACACACTCTGGGGCGGTAAACGTTTCACTGTAAGGCTGAAAACCGTCGGCGAAGCCAAAGACGGTGATGTTGCCGTTCTCGTCCGCCGGCACCGTGAGGTCGTAGCGGCCCTGGCTGGCGTCACAGGAGAACATGTGCTGGCCATTGGCCAGCACCATGGCGCACAAGGGGGCACCGCCAAAGGACTCGATGTCGCCACTGATGTGCACCCAAGTGTTGGCCGCGCATTCCATGCCCCGCGTCATGGCGATCAATGGACTGCCGGGGACTGCGGTCCAGGGCCGGACAAGGCCGGGCAGCTGGGCCGGGACGGCGGTGACCCGGAAGGGGGCGAAGCCGTCCGCAAACGCGAAAAGGGTCACCTGGCCCTGGGGATCGAGCGGCACGTTGAGGGTGTAGGCGCCGTCCCCACCACAGGAGAACATGTACTGCCCATTGGCCAGCACCATGGCGCAGATGGGCGTGCCGTCCGCAAGACGAACGTGGCCCTGGATTGGCACCCAGGTCGCCGCTTCGGTTGGGAAACCCATGCCCGAGACCATCAACATCAACCCAGCAAAAAATCTACACGCTCGACTTGACATCGCGATGCCTTCTCTCGTGCTCAGCTTGTACTTCAAGGGTAGTTTTCGGTTGTCGATGCAGGCTGCGAGGGCCGCGGTTAACTGACTCAGATCAACAAGGAGATGCTGCCTTCCCGGAACTCCGTGTCTCCGGGCAGTACTTGCTTTGCGAAAAATCAGGGCGACCGACGCCCGCGATCGCGACCGTCGGCTTCTGGCCGGCAAGAGTTGCACACGGTTGACGGCGGGAGGCTGCAATGCGTCCGGGACCTGCCGCTCAAGTCGGCGTGGTCAGCGGCAGCTGGAGGTCGGGAACGGTTTTCGGGTCAGGCGGCCATCAGATTTCCTGATGCCTCATCACTGATTCTGATGGGTAACACTCGGCGGAGGGCGTGAGGTCTTTCCCCGGCCAAGACCTGCCACCCACCCGAGTCCCTCCTGGGGCAGGTAGACGCGCAAAGCGGACGGTCACCAGTCCTGGCGACAGCGACTTCTAGCTCGACCGACTTGAACGGCCGCGTCGAATTCCGCCGGCCTCTTTTTCTCTTGTTGCTCGCATCAAATCGTACTAACGAGAGAGTTCGAGCGATCTCCCAAGTTCTCGGAAAGCTTGTGCGCGTGGTAATGGAACGTGCAGGTAGCAACAAGATAAATTAAAAGGTTAGGATCAGGTCGCGCTATGGCGAAACGCAACATTTTCTTGAAGTAGAAGACTGCGAGCCTTCTATCTGGCAACCTAACCAAGAATCTTGTCAACAGAACACCTGTAGCAAGTGCGTTCAAGAGGCTGCGTTGGATCCAGGCTATGGGTGCGGTGCGTTTTAGGAAATCAGTGCTCCTTCCGAACTGAACATTACCTTTAACAAAAAGAGATTCCACTCGATCGAAGAATGCCTTTGGATCGTATAGTGCTTGCATTACCCGTATGTATCCATCTCGCAGCTCATGACGACTCAGTTGCAGAGGAATTACATTTGTACCGTATTCGGAGACATCACTTTCGTCGATTCTCGAGTCCGCCGCCAGTCTCTCATAGAGTGGCGTTTTGGGAATAGCATAAAGCATACCTGCCATCGCAGTAATGATTCTTGCCTTACTGATGAATTCCACTTGTGAGACGAATACGGCGCAAGTATCCGCATCGAATCCCATGATCATTCCGGCACTTACCTCTAACCCTGCATCCTGTATGCGGTGAACGCGCTCTAGCAGGGTCGCACTCTTGCCGATATTGTGGAGCTTCTTCGTCTCTTTTAAAGACGCCTCATTCGGCGACTCTATCCCGATGAAGACTCGGGTAATGTTTGCCTCCGCCATCAACTCCATCAACTCGTCTTCCTCGGCCAGATCGAGCGATGTTTCGGTAAATAAGCGGAAAGCATATCTGTGCTCTTTCTGGTACAAAATTACCTTTTGCAGGAGTTGCTTTATCTCTTTTTTGTTGCCGATAAGGTTGTCGTCCACTATGAATACGGATCTTACGCCTAGTCTCCGCAGGGACTCCAATTCGTCGATAATCTGGTCGATACTCTTCAATCTAGGCTTGCGTCCGAAGGTCACAATAATGTCACAGAACTCGCAGCGAAATGGGCAACCTCTCGAGAACTGCACACTTCCGCTAATGTAGTGTTGCATCTTGAGCAAATCGAACCTGGGCATCGGCAGCCTTTTCAGGTCTGTTCGCTCCGCTTGTTCGTATCGCTTTCCATGCGTTCCCTTTTGCCATTCTTCTAGAAACGTCGGCCAGGTGTGATCAGCTTCTCCCACGAAAATTACATCGGCAAGATCGTCAAAATATTGCTCGTTTACAGTCACCCACGGGCCACCGACGACCGTGTAGATTCCGCGATGCTTTAGCTCGGTCAAGATTTCTCGCATGCGAAACCGCTGCACGCTCATCCCGGTGACGCCAACAAGATCTGCGGACGCCACTGTATCGAAATCTATGTCATCTACGTTCTCGTCGATTAGTGTTACGCTGTGTTTTTGGGGAACTAGGGCCGCCAGCAGTGGTAAGGCTGATACAGGCATGCTCGCACGCTTGCCCATGAAGGGTAGGGCGTGCTCCATGCCCCAAAACGAGACCTCGAAGCGGGGGTTAATAAGTACGATGTGGGCCATAGCCGGATCCTGTAACTCTTGACGAGCGGCTCATCGGATTTGCGGGAAAGGAGCCGGCATAGATTTAGCACTATACGCCCGCGGCCGGTTGAGACGCGGTTCCCAAACACTGCTCCCAAACATGAAGGGCGTCGAAAGACGGTTAGTGGCTCTCTTACGTTTCGTGTGGGCAAGGTTCCTGACCCGTTTGATTCACGCGGAGGCCTGTGCGGCCGCCGGGACTTTGAACGGGGAGACCGGCAGGTGAGTGAGCTTGCCGGCGACCAGGTAGGCGATGGTGATCAGATGCCGGGTGGTGCCGTAGCCGCGGGCTTTGGCCTTGGCGGCCTGGATGAGCGCGTTGATCGCCTCGACGCGGCCGTTGGTGAGCCTGGAGTCGAAGGCGTTGAGGATGCCCTCCCAGTGGTCCTTGAGGGTCTTGGCGACCCGTTTGAGGGGTTCGAGGCGGCAGCGGCGTGCCCACTGGTACCAGCGCTTGAGCAGTGCCTCGGCGTCTCGGCGATCGGGCGCGCTGCGGTAGATCTCGCGCAGCGCCTCCTTGATGCGGAACGCCCGGTGGGTCTTGAGGTTCAGGCGCTTGAGGTCGGTGTAGTGGAGGATCTGTCGGTGGGTCCAGTCGCGCTTGTCCTTGAGCCAGAGGTAGCGGCTGCGTTTGAGGCTGGGGGTGGACTTGGCCTCCTGGCGGCGGACCTCATCGACGGCGGCGTTGAGCAGTTGGATCACATGGAACTCATCGAAGGTGACCTCCGCCCAGGGCAGGTGCTCGGCGATCCCGGCGCGGTAGCTGGCGGACATGTCGATGCAGACCGCGCGGATGTTCTCGGCACAGCCCCCGTGGGCCTCGAGATCCTCGGCGAACTGCGCCACCACCTCGCCCTTGCGACCTTCACAGCCAAACAGCAGGCGCCCGGCGTCCAGATCGTGAAAAAGACTGATGTAGTCGTGCCCGCGCCGTGCTGCGGTCTCGTCCAGACCCACCGCGGTGACGGCCGAGAAGTCCTCCTGGGCGCGCGCCTGCTCGACGTAGTGATCCAGGGTGCGCCACAGGCGCATGTCGCTGACCGCCAACAGCTGCGCCACCGCCCGCACCGTCATCGCCTGGCACAGGGTGACGATCAAGGCTTCCATCAAGACGGTGAAGCCGCTGCCGGGACGCGCCCACGGCGCCGCAACCTGCGTGGTCTTGCCGCAGTCGCCGCAGCGCACCCGCGGCAGCTTGGCGTGAAGGTAGGCCTGGAACTGGAAGAAGTTCAGATGCCGCCACTCCCGCTCCAGGGTGTCGTGCACCGGCTGGTGCTCGGCCCCGCAGTGGGGACAACTAAGCGCGTCCCCGGCGTGAAGGCGACCTCGAAATCGATGCGCCCCGCCTGGGGGTCGAAGCGTACATCCACCACCTGCCAGGGCGCCGTCAACCCCAGGGCCGCGCTGAACAAGGACAACTGACTCATCCCGAGCACCTCACCGGATGCCGGCAGCCGTCGGGGTGCCGCGGGCCTCGCGCGGGCGGACTCCGTGGGGACAAAGCGTGCATGTCGCAAGCGAGCGTGGGGACAAGCCGGGAACCACGCGCTCCCGGCGCATGGCCCCCACCTTGCCCCCACTCATGCACCCTTTGCCCCCACTGCGCCGCACCACCCCCATCGCTGCCTGAGAACGCCTGCGGCGCAATCACAACAGGTTTTTTATCAAAAGGGACGGGAGGAGATACCCCCCTACCCACAGGAAACGTAACAGAGGCAATTTGTGTCAATTGCCGCACTGCTGGAGGCATGGCCAACGGTGGAGTTAAACGGCCGGAATGTAAACGAAGGGTGCAACACCTTGTTCGGCACTCCCTGTACGTGAAGCGATTTCGATGCTGGCCTTCTGCGCAAGCCGATGGACGGTGTCCTCAAGCGGCTTGAGGGATACGTCTTCCCCGGAATAGCGCTCGTAGTAACCGAACGGATTGTCAAGATCTCTGATCAACATCGAGAGATAAATCATCAGGTACGCGATGACGATTACAAAAAACAACGACTCGTAGAAGGGTTCAATCTTCAGCATGACGAGCCCAATGCATAGAAGGCTGGTAATGAGATCGGCGAGCAGATAGCCCGAGGCAACGAAGGACGTCTCGCGAATGGTGTGAATGCGTGTGAGGGTACGCCGGAGATTGCCCTGTTCCTGCTTTAATCGCGCCACCAGCGTCGCTTGCGTCCATTGCTCCATCGCCGCGAACTGCGGGGTTAGGTCGTTTACATGTTCCATGAGGGCCGCCGTACCGTGTTTCTTGTGGAACCAACTGAGGATGTCCTGGCTCAACTGCGATAACAAGACCAGGCACGCGCCTACGTTGGCTTCGGGCTTTGCCAGTCGAATGCCGCGCACTTCCTGCGCAAGATTCTCCAGGCAGGCGCTCAACTCGCCTGGATAGCGCTCGCTTTCCTTGAAATCCGACAGGACCCCGCTGAGAAGAAAGCCCATCAGGAAGACGTTTGCCGCCACAATGCCAGAGAAGAGTGGATTGATGGAGATCATCTCCCACCCGAGGAAATGAAAGAGCAGCTTCGCGCCTACTACGATGGCAACGAGGGTGCTCACCCGTAGCAGCAAACGGTGTCGGTTAGTGATGGTCATCGTCGTCCCCTTCGGATTGGCGACCCTGATCCTCGCCTCGGCTCCGTCCGCCACCCTCGTGCTCCCCCTCTTCGGCGTCGCCGCTGCGGTGGCACTCCACGCAGTTCTCGTACTGGTAGATGCCTTCATCCAGATGCTCCTCGCGGATCTTGGAGCGCGAGTGTTCGTGGCAGCCGTAGCAGGTGTAACGGGTGTAGTCGTTGTCCACATGACAGGTGTTGCAGGTCGCCTGGTGATCCTGGTCCAAGAGGAAATACCGGTCGTGGTCGAAGGTGGCCGGCGTCCAGCCCTGGTGGGTGTGGCATTGACGGCAGTTGCCCGAGATCTGGCGGTGCAGGCTGTCCCCGGGGCTGCGGTGGCAGCCTTCGCAGCGCTCGCCGATTCCGGCTTGCAGAAGGTCGTGTGAGAAGCGGCCGATGGGGTGGAAGGCCTGCACCCCCTTGTGGTCGCTGTGGCAGGCGATGCAGTCCTGCTCGACCAGATCCTGGTGGAAGGGGATCAATTTCTGCTCGTCGCCGATGGCCACGCCCTTGGTGGTGACAAGTCCGATGTCCGCGGGCTTATGACACTGGATGCAGAGCTCCGGACGGCTGCCCCGGAAGGGGCTGTGGCAGGCGAAGCAGTCCGTCTCCAGGGCGCTGTGGGCCTCCATGAGCTTGCCGGGGGCGATCATCAGGTGCGGCAGGAAGACAGCCAGGAGCAACAGCAGGACCAGGTTCGCGCCGACGACGTAAGCGACGGTTTTCTTGTTCATTGCCACTGCCAGAAAAGGAAGATGCTGAAGATGTGCGCCAGTCCCAGGACGGCGAAGGCGAGGGTGATGGGGAAGTGCACCGCTCGCCACTGCTTCATCATGTCCAGGGTCACCGCATCCCAGAAGATCTCCCGTTCCACGGCCTCCCCAGCCAGTCCGCGCTCGGCATAAGCGTCCCGACGCGCCGCCAGGTGACGGCGCGAGCGCTCCAGGAGGTACTTGCCGGTCATGCCGCTTGCCACGTTCACCAGCATGGCGGTCAGGGCGAGCCAGGGCAGAATCGAGTAGACGTGCACTCCGGCGTGCACCAGGATCATCAGCGCCCCGGTCCAGGTGAGGACCTCATGGAGCCGTAACAGGGACCGGGGCTGACCGACATGGATCAGCTTGCGCTTGCGCAGGGAGTAGGCGAAGGACGACAGGATCAGGAGGGTGCCGGGGATACCCAGATAGCGCCCTATCCACACCAGACCGAGGGCATGCAGCAGCGCATCGATCGCCACGGTCGCGGCGATCAGGGACCCGAACAGGGCCAGGAAGGGCAGGATTTCTTTGCGGACGATGGAGGTGTTCATGGCGCATCCGGCCCCTGTCTACAGGGCGAGGGTTAGGTCGGTGGCGGGCGTGCCGATGCACAGCAGGCAATGACCGGGGGCGATGTCCGCGTCCGGGGTCTGAAGGTATTCCACCTCCCCGGACTCGACGGCGGTCTGGCAGGAACCGCAACTCCCCGCCCGGCAACCGGACTCCACCCGGATGCCCTGGTCCTCGGCCAGGGCGAGCAGGGACCCGGACTTGGGGTCCCAGGGGACCGTCTTGCCCGACCGGCCGAAGCGCACGCTGATGGCCCTGTCCGCGACGGCAGGCTCGGCCTGGGTCGGTAGGCGGCGACGGGTTAGGGAGGCGGGGCCAAAGGACTCGTAGTGCAGGTTCTCAGGTGCGACGCCCAGGTCCTCCAGAGCCGGAACCAGGGACTCCATCATGGGCGGCGGGCCGCACAGGTAAAACTCGTAACGTCCGAAGGGCAGGGTCCGGCGCAGAAGCTCGACATCGACCCTTCCCTCATGCTGGTAGTCCAGACCGGGTTCGTCGTCCGCGCCGGGCTGCGAGTAGCAGAGATGCAGGTGTAGGCCCGGGTGGACCTCCCGCAGGGTCTTCAGGTGCTCCTTCATGATGGGCTCGGATCCGTTGCGCACCCCGTAGAAGAGCCAGACCTCCCGCGGGTCGGAGCGATGGGCCAGGGTGTTGAGGATGGACAGCAGCGGTGTGATACCGATGCCCCCGGCAATCAGCACGATGGGCAGGTCCCCCTCCTCGATGAGGTGGAAGTGGCCGGACGGTGCCCGCACCGAGAGCCGGGCGCCCTCATGAACGCGATCATGGAAGTGGCTCGACGATGCCCCCGACGGGAGGTCCGCCCGGCCGGGTGGGGCCGGAACCCGCTTGATGGTGATCCGGTAGCCGTCCGGGCGGGGCCGGTCGGAGAGCGAATAGCAGCGCACAAGGGCCCTGGGCTGGCCGCCAACTGGGTCCGGGACGTCCAGCTTGAAGGTGAGGTACTGGCCGGGCTTGTAGGGTGGCAGGGGCTGGCCGTCCGCCGGGGCGAGATAGAAGGAGCAGACAGACCCTCCCGCGTCCTCGACCACCCGGCGTTGGACCACGAACTCGCGATAGCCGGACCAGGCGGCTGGATGGGTGTTTGCAGGTGCCGCATCTGTCCCAGCCAGCGGGATGGCGAGGTCACCGACGGGACGTGGCGGCCGTCCGGTGTCCAATTCGGACCCTACGCCGCTCGCGCCAAGCACCCGCCGCTCGGCCCGACGGCGATACAACCCGATGGACAGGGCGGTACCCACTTGAACCAGGATCAAGGCACCGATCAAGAGGGCGAGCGTTGCCGTGCTCATACGGACGGTTCTCTCAAACAGGACCTTGGGCGGGTCGACGCCCCCAGGTACGCCGAGGGGATCGGGCGGGTCGTGGGCGGTCGCAGGGCGATCATGCCCTGGGCGCAGGTTACGATAGGGATGGTGAACGGACGCTGTCCGTCCTTGCCAGCGAATTGTCAGCATGACTGGGATGACGAGTTTCCACACCGGCAGTGACATCGCTCAGGTCCCGGACCGACGGTCGTGGATCCGGCGCTGGTGGGTCCGGCGCTCGGGCGGCCAGGCGGTGAGCTGTCGATCCGCGCGACGCTCATGGACTAGCGTCCCGGTTGCAACCACCAGGCAGGCGGCGAAGACCACCAGCGCCCAGTTGGCGACGGACAAACCGAGCATCACCACCCCCGGGTCCGTGCAGACACCGGTGGCAAGAAACTGGGCCGGGACCTGCTGACCGAGCCATTCCACCCAGCGCTCGATCAGTTCCAGTAAGCCGCCAACCCAGGAGAAGGTGTCGGGCGGCTGGAACTGGAGCCAGCTCTGGAAGGCGGCGAAGAAAACGCCATGGGCCGCGAGCGCCAGGACCAGGACGGCTGGGGCCCAGCGCCAGCGCGACGCGACTGGAATGGCTGCCAGCAGCGCCAGGACCGCCATCGCTATGAACAGCAGGCGCTGGAAGACGCACAGGTAGCAGCATTCGTGTCCCAGCCAGTCGGTCAGGCCCAGACTGGCGAGCGCCGCCGCCGCACTGATCGCGGCCAGGGCCATCCACACCAGTCGATGGTTTGCGTTGCGCAGCTTGAGCAGTTGGAACCAGACCACGCTGGCCAGCCCCAGCCCGCCGGCGGCGGCCAATTCGACTGGGACCAAGGGGGCGAAGCGAAACAGGCCCGACAGGCCCGGTGCGTAGAGCGACAGGGCAAGGAAGCCCAGCGCCACGCCAGTCAGAATCCAGAGCGTCAGATTGGGCGCGACCAGCGACGCCAGGAAGGAGCGCGAACGCGAACGGTTGGAAAACAGCAGCGCCAGATTGGCAATGACCAGGGTGGCGAAGGCAAAGGCGCGGGCACCGGGTTCACTGAGCCGGTCATGCGCGTAGGCATAGGCGCCCATGACCACCAGCAGCACCCCGAGGCCTTGCAGCAGCGCAAGCCAGAGTGCGGCGCCGCCGAACAGCCGCGCCTTCGCATCGCGCGGCGGGCGTTGCATGCTGTCAGGCTCCGCCGGCTCGTTCTCGAAGGCCATGGAACAGGCCGGGTCGATGATGAGTTGGAGAAAGGCGATGTGCATCGGGTAGAGCATCGCCGGATAGCCCATCAGCACCGGCAGCAGCGCCATGCCGGCGATCGGCACATGCACCGCCAGGATATAGGACATGGACTTCTGCATGTTGCCGAAGATCCGCCGGCCCTGCCGCACGGCGCCCACGATGGAGGTGAAGTTGTCGTCCAGCAGCACCAGCGAGGCGGCCTCGCGCGCCACATCGGTGCCGCGCCCGCCCATGGCGATGCCGACATTCGCGGCCTTGAGCGCCGGGGCATCGTTGACCCCATCCCCGGTCATGGCGGTGATCTCGCCGTCGGCCTTGAGCGCCTGGACGATGCGCAATTTCTGCTCCGGGGCGATGCGGGCGCAGACGCTCACGGTCTTCATGCGCGCCTGCAATTGCTCATCACTCACGGCCGTCAGGTCGTCGCCCGAGAGGATGTCATCGGCGTCCAGACCCGCCTGGCGGGCGATGGTGCGCGCGGTGGCGGGATAGTCGCCGGTGATCATCACCACCCGAATGCCGGCCTCACGGCACTGGGCGATGGCCGCGGGGATCTCCGCGCGCAGCGGGTCGGACAGGCCCAGCAGTCCGACGAATGAGAAATCGAAACCGTGCTCTACCTCAGGCAAGTCGTCGCCCGGCAAGCGCGCCTGCGCCACCGCCAGCACGCGCAGCCCCTCTCCGGCCAGGGCCTCCACCGCTGCCGCGATGCGCTGTTGCGCGGCAACGTCGAGGTGGCACAAATCGACAATCGCCTCCGGCGCGCCCTTGGCGGCGACCACCCGAACGGCGCCATCCGTGGCCTTCCAAACATGCGACATGGCGCGTAACTCGGGCGTCAGTCCGTATTCCTGCACCAGAGTCCAGTCGCTGTGCAGATGTTCGGTATGGGCGAGAAACCGCTGGCCCAGACGCGCAAAGGCCTGCTCCATCGGGTCGAAAGGGTCGATCTTGCTCGCCAGGATCGAAAACTCCACCAAGGCGTGGAAGTCCTCGGGCAAGGCGTCCGCGGCGGCTTCGTTCACCGTGAAGCTGTTAACTGCGGCCCCCGGCCCAATCCCGATCAGTAGCCGCGCCACCGTCATGCGGTTCTCGGTGAGGGTACCGGTCTTATCCACGCATAGCACCGAGGTGGCGCCCAGCGTTTCGATCGCATTGACGCGCCGCGTCAGCACCTTCTGCTTAGACAGGCGCCAAGCGCCCAGCGCGGGGAAGACGGCGAGCACCACCGGGTATTCTTCCGGCAGCATGGCCATCGCCAAGGCGATACCGGCCAACAGGGCCTGCAACCAGTCACCGCGCAGGTAGCCGTGGACGAGGACCAACAGCACGCTCATCCCCAGCGCGAGCAGCGCCAGGGTACGGATCAATTGCCCGGTCTGCCGTTGCAGCGGCGAGCGCTCGGTTTCCAGCGCCCCCAAGGCGGTGCCGATGCGCCCGATCTCGCTGCGCGCACCGGTGGCCGTGACCCGCGCCGTACCCTGGCCCGCTACCACCAGTGACCCGGAATAGACGAAGGGCGTGTCATCTCCGCCCGGCCGCGCCGGGGCGGGCTCCCCGGTGGCCAGGGTCTTGGACACCGGCACGGCCTCGCCGGTGAGCAGTGATTCGTCCACCTGCAAACCACTGCCCGCGACCAGCACGGCATCGGCCGGCACCCGGTCGCCTTCCGCCAGCACAACCAGATCGTCGCGCACCACCTCACGCCCGGCGATACGTTGCCGTTTGCCATCGCGGATCACCAGCGCACGCGGGCTGGTGAGGTCGCGTAAGGCCTCGATCGCCCGTTCGGTCTTGCCTTGTTGGTAGAGCGTGAGCCCGAGGATCACGAGTACGAAACCGAACAGGATCAGTCCTTCCTGCAATTCGCCGAAGACGAGATACAGGGTGCCGGCGCCGAGCAGCAGCAGGAACATGGGCTCGCGCATCGTCTCCCAGACGATGACAGGCCAGGTGCGGCGCCGACCGCCCTGCAGGGCATTGGGGCCTTCCGCCGCCAGGCGAGCAGCTGCCTCGGCAGCGCTCAATCCGCCCGGCTCGGTCACGTTCTCCTCAATCGTTTGATTCATCATCTATTCCATTGGGGTCGCCTAACCATTTGACTTAACCGTGGTGCCGTCGGGGCAACGGATATAGAAGTTGTACAGGGCCGTCCAGCGCAGCCTGCTCGCGATCGCTGAGGCGGCGACCGCTGTGATGATGAAGCGACAAATGGCCGTTGCGCCCTAACACGCAGGCTTTCACGCCGGGGCTGTTGCGCTGGAACAGATCGGTACAGCCCCTGGCGACCCTCAAATCCGGCGCACCGGGGAGGGCGACCTCGTGCTCGTCGAAGTTGTCCTACTCGGCCCCTTGGTGACACTTCTGGGTGTTGCTAAAGCTCCCCACCTCGGCGTTCTCACAGAGCGTCGGCGACGTCCGCCCGTCCCGATGTGGAAACGTCCGACTGGCGAGCCGTATGTGGGAGAACCGCACGTCCGGTTCAGAGAGAGGGGAGGCGCAAACCCTTCCCTAACACCTATTGCACGAACGCTCTGCGGCCCGTCCCCGACCGCCGCACGCGGAGCGCCCGCTCTTGCTCCCGCGCTGGAGCGTGTGGGAGCCAGCCAGACCGCTTGCGACATCCCGCGGCCGGGACGGCGGCATCCCGGACCTGCCCGGCCGACCGAGGCGCCTAATTCCCCGGGCCTGGCCCCTTGCTGGGACCAGGACCAGCGCCAGGACCCGCGCCCATGCCCATACCGATCCCCGGGCGGCCCTGCATCCGTGCCTGCCGCCCGGCGTCGAACTCGGCCGGGGTCATCTTGCCGTCACCATTCTGATCGAAGTCGGCGAAGCTCGGGGCGTTGGCCGCGCCGCGCATGGGGGCGCCCTGGGCCGCACGGGCCGCCATCCGCTCGCCGTGGGCGGTGGCGAACTCCTGCGCGGTCACGGAGCCGTCGCCGTTGTTGTCCATATCGGAGAAGCTCATTGGGCCCGGCGGCGGCGCCGGCTGCGCCGCCGTGCCACCGGACCAGGCGACACACGCGATGACCACGCTGACGCCGAGTGAAAGGGTACGGATGTGGTGTGTCATCGTCTAACTCCAGGGTCTTGCCATGGTCGCGCCATGGTCAGTTATCCGGAGTGTCGCGTGTCGCTCGTGAAACCGTCCGGGGGCTCCTGCCGCCGGACGGACTCGCTCCTTGGCGACAGCCTTTGTTGCCCCGGTACGCCCCGCTCCGGGAGCGGCTTCGCCACGAGCTCGCTGCTACGCAGCTGCTCGGGCTTCGCCACTCCCTGCGCGAATGGCTTGAGTCGGGTAGCGGGGTGGCGTCATGACGGCCATCCGCCACCTGGCCCTGAACCTGCTGGAACACGAACCCTCAAAGCTGCGCCTGTCCCAAAAGCGCCGCAAGGCCGCCTGGAATGACGACTACCGCGCCAAGGTGGTGTTCGGGCAGTGATTAATGCGCGCTCGCCCTGCAGCGATGTCCAGCCGTTCCTTACCGCTGCTGCCATCCCGAGCAAACCGCCCTCTACCAAGTCGTCCAGCAGCACCTGGAGACCTACCTCGCGCTGGCGGGGGAAGACGACTGGGACGGGCAGCGCGTGCCGGCCTATGTGGAACGCGAGTTCCGCCGCTATCTCGAATGCGGCATCCTTGCCTATCGGCTTCGCCCGGGCCAGATGCCCGGACTGCGGGCACGATTTCCTGGTTGCCTTCTCGTGCAAGGGTCGCGGGCTGTGCCCGTCGTGCAACGCCCGGCGCATGGCGGAGACCGCCGCGCATCTGGTCGATCACGTCTTTCCCCCATTGCCGGTGCGCCAGTGGGTCCTCTCGGTGCCCAAACGGCTGCGCTGGTATCTGGAGCGCGAGCCGCGGGCGATCAGCGCCGTGCTGCATATCCTGCTGCGCGTCATCGAGGCCCATCTGCGCCAGGGCAGCGACGCCGGCTCGCATGCCCGCTTCGGGGCGGTGAGCTTCATCCATCGCTTCGGTGCCTCCCTCAACCGCCATGTTCACTACCACTGCTGCGTCATCGACGGGGTGTTCGAGCCGGTCGAGGATGCCGGCGTTGTCCCGCACCCCGTGCGCTTGTCGCCCCGCCGCTGAACTCACACCGGAGGCCGTCGCCGCCATCACCGAGCAGGTGCGCGTGCGGGTGCTGCGCTCCTGTGCCCGCCGTCCTTTCGCGTTCGAGCGCCTGGAGCTGCTCGACGCTGCACGCGTCCTCTATCGCTTGCCCAAGCCCCCGCGCGATGGCACCACGGCGCTGACGCTCACGCCGCTTGAGCCGATCGACCATTTCGCGGCGCTGATCCCGCCGCCCAGGCGGCTCGGTGGCCATCCTCGGTCGGTCGGTCGCTTCGCACGCAGCCAGGCACCCGCAGCCGCGCGCCGGGTCACGGTGGAGCGCCCGCAGCGCAGCGAGGACGAACGACCTTGACCCGGTGCGTGGCGGAGGGAGACTGGGCGCAGTGTGATGCGCCCGAGCGACGACACGCGCCATGCTCCGCCCCCATACCATGCCGATCACCCTGCCCTGCTGATCGGCGACCGCGACAGATTCGCTCTCCTCACCCAGCCGGATGTCGTGGCGGGCCCGTCCTCCTCGGATGGGTCA
>CAVOQO010000085.1:0-38242 GCA_963698355.1 uncultured Gammaproteobacteria bacterium
GTTGCCGCCGCGGTCCTGATGACCGGCGCGGCCTCGGTGCTCCTAATCTCGGTCTTCTTCCGCCAACTGTCCGAGACACCCCCGGACCCCGAACGCTGATTCACCCCTCGCCGCCGCATCCCGTGTGATCGGCCGACTCGGAGATCCAAGATCCATGGTCACCCATACCCTCCTCAAGAGCCTGCTCCTGCCGCCCGGCATTCTGATTCTGATGTTGGCGGCCGCTTTCCTCCTCGCGCGCGGTGTGCTCGCGCGACTCCTGATCTTCAGTGCCGCGGCCATGCTCACGTTGGTGAGTCTGCCCGCGGTCGCGACCCTGCTGATGGCCCCCTTGGAGCCCTATCCGGCCCTCGACAAAGACTCCATCCCAAAGGAGGCGCGGGCCATCCTCGTCATGGGCGCCGGCCGTTCACGGACGCCCGGTATGGCGGCGATACGGTCGATCAGCTTCAGCCTGCAGCGCGTCCGTTACGCGGCCTATCTCCGCACCGGCTGACTGGGCTGCCCATCTACATCGCAGCAGGCAGCCCGGAGTATGAGCAGCCACCGTTGGGCGTGCTCATGGCCCACACGCTGGAGTCCGAGCTCGGGGTACCGGTGGCCGGGATGGAGACCCAGAGCCTGACCAGCTGGGAGAACGCGGCCTACGCGCGACCGATGCTGGAACGCGACGGAATCCGGCACGTGCTGCTGGTCACCAGCGCCTGGCACCTGCCGCGCGCGATGGAGGTCTTCGAGCGGGCTGGGATCAGGGTCACGCCGGCCCCCACCGGCTTCAAGCACACCCCGGGGTGGGAGAACGACATGACCTACACCGACTGGCTGCCCAACGCCCGCGCCTTCCTCATCAGCTACTACGCCATCCACGAGCACCTCGGGCGCGTCTGGTACCAGGTCCGCTACTGGGTCGAGGGCACCCCCGGCGTCGCCGCCCGCGCCTGAGCCCGCCAACCCATCAGTACCGACCACGCCCCCTCGCACAGGAGCGAGTCAGGAGCTCGGTTCAATCGCGCCGCGGCACGTGGTCGTTATAGCGCTCCATGAGATAGCCCAGGCAGTCCTGGCGGATCACGACCTGGTTTCTGGTGAGCATGGAGGGCATGACGCTCTGGCGCAGCCGCAATTCGCCGGCGTCCAGTCCGAAATAGCGCTCGGTCACGTCCTGGCCGCCTTCGTCTCTTACCTCAAGAGGCAGCCCGGCGGGGCGGGGGTCGCCGTTCACCCGGCCGAAGGCGGTCCCGGGGGGCAGCTCGCGGAAGTTGAAGTGCTCAATCTCCGGGTTGAGCACCAGGTCCGCCGCCTCGGGGGCAAAGGCAAAGCTTGCGGCGTCCGGGATCTGAATGCGCGCCACCGTATGAAACAGGTCGATGTCGTGGGGAGCGACCGGGTGATCCGGGATCTCCGCCAGATGCAAGGCGGCGTCGATCAGGTCCCGGGCATGGCGCACGCCGGTCTCTTCGCCCACCTTGCCGCACTCCAAGGTGATGGCGGGACAGAGCGTCGCCATGGCCATGGACTGGACGCCGGCGGGCCGCAGAAAGTAGACCACGGTGCGGCCGAACAGGGTCGCCAGGTGCAGGAAGCGGTTGTCGAGCCGGTTGACGCAGGCGTAGTGGGGATTGGAGCCGGTATTGTTGTGCAGGTCGATGCTCGCGAAGCAGCCGCGCTCAGCCATGGTCTGGACCACCGCGGCCATGACGCCGTGCTCGCGGCTCGGGGAAGCTCGCTGCCGGGCCAGACCCGGTTGTAGTCGGGCTGCCCCGGAAGATGACGCACCCCGCTGGCCGCCGCCGAGACATTGCCGATGAAGAGGCTCAAGGCGCGCGGCAGGAGCGGCTCGCCGAAGCGCGCGATGCGCTCGGCGCAATAGGGTGCGCACCGCGTCCCAGCCCACTGGCTCGTTGCCGTGCATCAGCACCGAGACGAATAAGGCGGGCCGCCGCGCGCCGGGCAGATGGATCAGGGTCGGCGCTCCCAGCAGGGCGTCGAGCCCGCGGCTCTCGGTCTCCAGCAGTCCGTCGGGCAGGTGTCGAGTTGTTGGGGCATGGATGGGGTCGGTGTCGGGGTGATTGCTGATGCGCGGATTCGGCGGCGAGTCCGCATGCCTTGGCTCGCTCCCGGGCGGCCCTTGCCCGGGCCGGCTCAGAGGGTCCATTCATGCACGGGACGGCCGTCGCGCTGACGCTCCAGGTAGGCCGCCACCAGGCCCGGCATGTCCGGCCCGTGGCGCTCGACCCAGACCCTCTGCCAGCGGGCACCGGTGCGATTCAGTGCCAGACGCTGGTCGACGATGCCGATCCAGTGATCGATCTCCCCGCGGTCCAGGCCGAGCGCCTGAAGCCCGCGGCGGGCCCGGGGCAACAGGTCCCGCGACAGGATAGCGCGAACCGGATGGATACGGCCGTCCAGCCACTGGATCTCCGCCTCGAGTCCCTCGCGGGCGCAGGTGTAGAAGCCGGCGCGGGCCTGGATGAAGGGCAGCCGATGCTCGGGCGGGTCCGCCTCGCGGATCAGATCGGCGGCAGCGCCGAAGTAGAGCGCCGCGTTGGCGATGCAGTCCGGGACCGTTGGGCCCGAAGGGCAGCACCCGGTGCTCGATGCGCAGGTGGGGGCGACCCGATTCGTCGAAGCCGATCAGCGGGCGGTTCCAGCGCCAGATGGTGCCATTGTGCAGGCGCAGATGGGCCAGGCGCTCGAGCGGCTCGTCCATGAGCTGCGGCATGAGCACCGGGTAGCGGTCCAGGTTGGCCTGAAAGGTCTCCATGATGGATCGCTTCGCATAGCGGAAGCCGAAGTTCACCCGCTCCTGGAGGATGGGGCCGCCGACGGAGACCGCCTGCTCGAAGAGCGGCACCCGGGTCTCGTCCCACAGGTCGCGCCCGAACAGAAAGGGCGAATTGGCGCCGATGGCGACCATGGGGGCGGAGAGTATCTTGGAGGCGTTGTAGAGCCGCGCACCCTGAGCGGCCGCGACCTTGAGATGGATCTGGAAGGAGGTGGCGGCGGCCTCGAGCATGACGTCCTGCCATTCCAGGGTGAGGCGGTCGCGGCCCTGGATGTCCAGGGTCAGGGGCCGTTCGTGACGCAGGGCCAGGATGCGGTCGTTGAGCGCCCGATAGCGGGCACGGGGGGTCATGTGGGTCACGGTGAGGTGCCGCGGCGCCACGGTCGGCAGAATGCCGATCAGGCCAATCCGGGTGTCCAGGCCGGCCGCGGCGGCGCTGCAGCGCCCCAAGGTCGCCGTGAGCTCCGCCGCCAACTGGGACAGGGCATCCCCCCGCAATGGTTGGGCGGTGCCATTGATCTCGGCGTTGAAGGTGGCAAGCTCCGGCACGACCAGCGGGTCGCGCAAGCGCTCCAGCAGGGCCTCGACCCGGCCGGCTGGCGCCATGTCTGGCCCCACCAGCCAGACCTCCAGCTCGAAGCCGCCCGTCGGCACCGATTGCTCGAGGTAGCCGTCCGCGAGCCACTGATCGAGCAGCGCCGTCTCCGCGCGCAGACGCTCGGTGAAGGCCGCATAGTCCTGCTCGGTGAAATGGGACGAGGCGATGTCTTGACCCATGGGGATGGCCGGTCGCTGGCGCCGAAGGCTCGGCTCAGTATGCCGCGTGTTGCGAAGGGCGTCCCAGCACCGACCGCGCGACGCTCGTTACTCGACGCCCCCGCCAAGCCACAGGTCGAGCTCCGCAAGACGCTCCGGGGTACCAACGTCGAACCAGTGCCCGAGGTGGAGCTGCCCGCCGACGCGCCCATCGGCCATGGCCGAGCGCAGGAGCGGTGCGAGGGGGAAGGCCCCGGGCACGCAGCTCGCAAAGAGTGCCGGGCTGTAGACGCCCACCCCGCTGAAGGTGTAGCGGGGCTCGCCGCTGGAGAGAACGCGCCCGCCCAGAAGGGCGAAGTCACCGTTTGGATTGTGGGGCGGGTTTGGCACCAGCACCAGATGGGCCAGGTCCCCGCCGTCCAGGACCAGGTTCTGGAAATCGATGTCGGTCCAGACGTCGGCGTTGACCACGATGAATGGCTCGGGGCCCAGCAGCGGCAGGGCCTTGAAGATGCCGCCGCCGGTCTCGAGCGCGCGGCCCTCGCCTTCCGACGAATAACGGATGGAGGCGCCGAAACTGGAGCCGTCACCCAGCCCTTCCTCGATCTGCCGGCCCAAGTGGGCATGGTTGATCACCAGCTCCCGGATGCCGGCCGCCACCAGGCGCTCGATATGGTGTTGGATCAGGGGCTTGCCCCCCGCAGGGAGCATGGGTTTGGGCGTGTGGTCGGTCAGGGGGCGCATACGGTCACCGCGCCCGGCGGCGAGGATCATGGCTTTCACGCTTGAAACCTCCGGGAAGCGTGGTGCGCACACCGCATTCGGATATCAGTCCGGGCGCGGCTCTACCGGTCTCAACCCCGCATGGAGTCGAAGAACTCACCGTTGGTCTTGGTCGCCTTGAGCTTGTCGTGGAGGAATTCCATGGCGGCCAGCTCGTCCATCGGGTGCAGGATCTTGCGCAGGATCCACATCTTCTGAAGCTCCGCCGGAGGCATCAGCAACTCCTCGCGGCGGGTGCCGGAGCGGTTGATGTTGATGGACGGGAAGATGCGTTTCTCGGCGATGCGGCGATCCATGTGGATCTCCATGTTGCCGGTGCCCTTGAACTCCTCGTAGATCACGTCGTCCATGCGCGAGCCGGTATCGACCAGGGCGGTGGCCAGGATGGTCAGGCTGCCGCCTTCCTCCACGTTGCGGGCGGCGCCGAAGAAGCGCTTGGGCCGCTGCAGTGCGTTGGCGTCCACGCCGCCGGTGAGCACCTTGCCCGAGGAGGGCACCACGGTGTTGTAGGCACGCGCCAGACGGGTGATGGAGTCGAGCAGGATGACCACGTCCCGCTTGTGCTCCACCAGGCGCTTGGCCTTCTCGATGACCATCTCGGCCACCTGCACGTGACGCGTGGCGGGCTCGTCGAAGGTGGAGGAGATCACCTCGCCGCGCACCGAGCGCGCCATCTCGGTGACCTCCTCCGGGCGCTCGTCGATCAGCAGCACGATCAGGTAGCAATCCGGGTGATTGTGACCGATGGACTGGGCGATGTTCTGCAACATCATCGTCTTACCGGCCTTGGGCGGCGAGACGATGAGCCCGCGCTGGCCCTTGCCGATGGGTGCTACCAGGTCGATGGTGCGTGCCGTGATGTCCTCGGTGCTGCCGTTTCCGATCTCAAGCGTCAAGCGCTTGTTGGCGAACAGCGGGGTGAAGTTCTCGAAGAGGATCTTGGTCTTCGCGTTCTCGGGCCGGTCGAAGTTGATATCGTTGACCTTGAGAAGCGCAAAGTATCGCTCCCCGTCCTTGGGCGGCCGGATCTTGCCGGAAATGGTGTCGCCGGTACGCAGGGCGAAGCGGCGGATCTGGCTGGGGGAGACGTAGATGTCGTCGGGACCGGCCAGATAGGAGGCATCCGCCGAACGCAGAAACCCGAAGCCGTCCTGCAGGATCTCCAGCACGCCGTCTCCGTAGATGTCTTCGCCGCGCTTGGCCTGGGCCTTGAGGATCGCGAAGATCAGGTCCTGCTTGCGAGAGCGGCCGACGCCCTCGATCTCCATGGATTGCGCCAGCTCCACCAACTCGGGAACCGGTGTCTTCTTCAGCTCAGTTAGATTCATTGATGTCTTCGTAGGACAGAGGTCAGAGATGGTGCACGGCGTCCCGCGAGGAGATCGGCGTCGCGGGGAAGGGCGACTCGGGACGGCTGTGCACCGGAGAGAGGGCGCCCGAACGGGCGCCAACGGATCGGTATTTATCGTGTCGGGGCGCGGCCTTCCTCGCTGACGCGCCCGGCCTCATCGAACCGCGCTGGACTCAGAGATTGCTGTCGATGAACGCAGTCAGCTGAGATTTGGAGACGGCGCCGACCTTGGTCGCCTCCACTTCGCCCTCGCGGAACAGCATCAGGGTGGGGATGCCGCGGATGCCGTAACGGGGCGGGGTATTCGGATTCTCGTCGATGTTGATCTTAGCAACCTTGATCTTGCCTGCGTACTCCGTGGCGATCTCGTCGAGGACGGGCGCGATCATCTTGCAGGGTCCGCACCAGTCGGCCCAGTAATCGACCAGGACAGGATCGGGGGATTTCAACACCTCGTCTTCGAAAGAGTCATCGGTCACGTGGACGATGCTATCGCTCACTGAGTTCGTCTCCCGTTGGTTTGCGGTCTTTTGAAATGCGGGACCAGGATGCGTTATTCCGGTCCTTCCGGAAAATGTGACAGCCAGCGATCGAACGCTTGAGCGATTCGCCGGTCCGTAAGGTCGTGTCGCGCGTTACTGTCTCGGGTCTGGCCGAGTTTGACCTGCATCGGATCCGTCTACGGGATCGGCGATGCGGTCAGGGCCTGAGCTGAATCTAGCTGAATGTACGTCGGGTGGTCCAGCCGCGGGGCAGAGCCAGGGAACAGGGGCACGGGCGGGCGGGCCAATTGGCGTATGTGTAGGCCCTTGGGTAAGATGCTATTTGATCTAAAGCGCAGCGAATTTGCAAGTCTTGCCGCCGGCGCCGTCGCGCCACACCAGGAACCCAGAAGTTACATGCCCGAGACACACCTTACCGAGACCCGCTTCGACAGCTTCGAGCTCGACCCCCGCATCCTCCAAGGACTCGCCGACGCCGGCTTCACACATTGCACCCCGATCCAGGCGGAGACGCTCCCGATTGCGCTCGCCGGGCGTGACGTGGCCGGTCAGGCCCAGACCGGGACCGGCAAGACCGCCGCCTTCCTGGTGGCGCTGCTGCAGCGGCTTCTAACCTCCCATACCCCGTCCAAGGAGCACGGGGGCGCCAACCCAGGAGCCCTGATCGTCGCCCCCACCCGCGAGTTGGCGGTCCAAATCCACAAGGACACCCTGCTGCTGGCCAAGCACACGGGGTTCCGAGTCGGGCTGGTGTTCGGTGGCACCGGCTACCAGCAGCAGCGGGACGATCTGGCCGCCGGGGTGGACATCCTGATCGGCACCCCCGGACGCCTGATCGACTACCTCAAGCAGCACGTCTTCAGCCTCAAGGCCATCCAAGCGGTGGTGCTCGACGAGGCGGACCGCATGTTCGACCTCGGCTTCATCAAGGATATCCGGTTCCTGCTGAGGCGCATGCCGCCGCCGGAGGAGCGCATCGGGATGTTGTTCTCGGCGACCCTCTCCTTCCGGGTGCTCGAGCTTGCCTACGAGCACATGAACCACCCGCAGCTGGTGAAGATCGAGACCGACCAGGTCACCGTCGATCGGGTGCGCCAGGTCTGCTACATGACCGCCAACGAGGAGAAGATCCCGCTCCTGATCGGCCTGGTGCGCAGCTGGGAGGACCCGCGGGTCATGGTGTTCGTCAACACCAAGCGCCAGGCGGACGTTGTCTGGGGCTATCTCCAGGGCAACGGCATCAACACCGCCGTGCTCTCCGGCGACGTGCCCCAGAAGAAGCGGCTGAAGCTACTCAAGCACTTCACGGACGGCGACATGCCGGTGCTGGTGGGCACCGACGTGGCCGCCCGCGGACTGCACATCCCCGATGTGACGCACGTGGTCAACTATGACCTGCCGGATGACGCGGAGGACTATGTCCACCGCATCGGGCGCACCGCGCGTGCCGGCGCCGCGGGCGACGCGGTCAGCTTCGTCTGCGAGCATTACGCCTTCTGCCTGCCTGACATCGAGAAATTCATCGGGGCCAAGGTGCCGGTGGCGCCGGTGGATTCGGCCTTGCTGGCCGAGGTGGACCGCAGGAGTCGGCTGCGCCCGGACCGCGAGGACCGGGAATACCGCAGCGAGGGGCGAGGCGGGCACGGACACCGTGACGGATCGGCGCGCGGCCCTGGCGGCCCCCGCGAGGGACATGGAGGCCGCGGGCGGTCCCGGGATCGCCCCGAGCGGGTCGAGGCGCCCGCAGCCGCCGGCGGCTCGGCGCCACAGGCGGCCCCCGCACCGCGCCGGCAGGGTGGACGAGCCGAGCAGGCCGCGCTCACATCGGCCCCTGCCACCGGGCACAGCGACGAAGGATCGGCTCCAGGACCGAGGGTTGCCGAGGGCGATGACGCCGCCAACAAGAAGCGCCGTCGACGCCGGCGGCGGCCGGCCGGCGGCCAGAGCGATGGCCCAGGTCAGAATCAGCCGAGCGCGGCGGCCGCCAGCGACTCAACCGAGTCCTGAGCCTCGCCCAACCCGGGGCCCGGGGGTCCCTCAGGCCGCGCGCAGCCCGGGCAACAGGTCGGCGAAATTGGCGATGGCTGGAAACTCCTCCACCGGACGGCGCGGCGCCTTGGAGTCCGGCTCCAGCACCGCCACCAAGTGACTGAACCCATAGGCTCGGGCGGCGCGCAGGACGCTCAGGCTGTCGTCGACGAAGAGGGTGCGCAGGGGGTCGAACGACAGGATCTCCTGGACGCGGGGCCAGAACCCTGGGGCCTCCTTTGGCAGCCCCAAATCATGGGCACAGACAATGTGCTCGAAGTGCCCGGCAAGTCGGGTGCGGGCCATCTTGAGGGCCAACGCCTTCTGATGGGCGTTGGTGACCAGGGCGCGACGCTTGCCCCGCTCTGCAAGGGCATCCAAGAAATCCACGACGTGCGGGTGGACCGCGATCAGATGGTCCACCTCCTCCTTGAGGAGCGCGATGTCGAGTCCCAGGGCCTGGCTCCAGTGGTCCACGCAGTACCACTCGAGCGTCCCCTCGATGTCCCGGTAGCGCGGCAGGAGCTCCGCGCGGGCCTCGTCCGGGCTCAGGCCCCGCGCCTGTCCGTAACGCAGTGGCACGTGGTGAAGCCAGAAGTGGTTGTCGAAATGGAGGTCCAGCAGGGTCCCGTCCATGTCCAGGAAGACGCTGTCGATGCCATTCCAATCGATGCTGGCCAGATCGCTCATGGCGCAAACCCCTGTGTGTCTCCCGACCCGTGTGGTGCGGGTGCCGGGCCAAGCGTAAACGGAGCCCCCAATGCCCGCAAAGCCCAAGATCCTCAGCCGGCGCACCCTCGCTCAAAGCCGCGTCTTCCGGATCGAGCAGGTGGAGCTGGAGTTCGCCAACGGCAGCCGCCGCACCTACGAGCGCATCCCCGGCGGATCAGACTCGGTGATGATCCTGCCCATGCCGGACCCTGAGACCATCCTGCTCATCCGCGAATACGGCGCCGGCAGTGAGCGCTACGAGCTTGGACTGCCCAAGGGAATCATCGAGCCGGGGGAGGAGCCCCTGGCCGCCGCCAATCGCGAGATCCAAGAGGAGGTGGGCTACGCCGCGCACGACCTGCGGCTGCTCGACCGACTGTCGCTGGTCCCCGGCTATATCGGCCACCGGAGCCACGTCGTGCTGGCCCGCGACCTTTACCCCAGCCGCCTGCCCGGTGACGAGCCCGAGCCCATCGAGGTCGTCCCCTGGCGGCTCAACGAGCTGGACGCCCTGCTCGCCCGGGATGACTTCGACGAGGCTCGCAGCATTGCGGCCCTGCTGCTACTGGAGCGCTACCTCAGGCGGGAGGGGGCTTAATTTCTGGTGTGAGTGCGTGAGTCCGCTCCCGCATGGAACGCGGCGCGCATGCCGGCTGCAACGGCGTTAGGATGGGTCCCCGTCGGACCACGGGCACCCGCCGGCAACAGGGCAGGTCCGACCGCCCGGGAAGGCGCAGATAAACGACACCAATCGGAGGTCTCCCATGGTGGGTCTCATCGCCCGGGCATCGACCCTGGTGTGCATCGCTTTCTTCGCCCTGAACGGCCCCGCGCGAGGCGCCGATAAACCGTCGGGCGACGAGATCTACGGTTTCGACGACCAGATGCTCGCCGAGCCCCTGGAGCACCCGGACTGGTTCAAAAAGAGCTTTCTCGACCTCGGCGCGGACCTCAACGAGGCCCTCGAGGCAGGCAAGCGCGGGATCATGGTCTATTTCGGCCAGCGCCGCTGTGCCTATTGCCAGAAGCTCATGCAGGTCAACTTCGGGATGGAGGACATCGTCGAGTACACCCAAGCGAACTTCGATGTCATCCCCATCGACATCTGGGGTGTCGACGAGGTGACCGACATGAAGGGCGAGGTCCTGACCGAGCGGCAGTTCTCCGAGCACGAGAACACCGTCTTTACCCCCTCCATCCTCTTCTACAACGATCAAAGAGCACAGGTGCTGCGCCTGCGCGGCTACTACCCGCCCTACCAGTTCCGTGCCGCCCTGGAGTACGTGGCGGACGGCCATTACAAGCGCGAGTCGTTCCGCGACTTTCTGGCACGGGGCGACAACCGCATGGTGTTCGAGGAGGGCGACCTGAACGAGGAGCCGTTCTTCGCCAGCCCACCCTACAACCTCGACCGTCGCGTCCCGAGCGAGCGCCCGCTCGCCGTGTTCTTCGAGCAGGGCGACTGTCACGCCTGCGACGTGCTGCACGGCCAGTCCCTGCGCGAACCCGCCATCAACCGCTATTTCGCCGACCTCGACGCCGTGCAGCTCGACATGTGGGCCGACACCCCGGTCATCACCCCGTCCGGCGAGCGGACCACCGCCCGCAAATGGGCCACCGAGCTCGGACTCTTTTACACCCCGTCCATCCTGCTCTTCGACGAGCGGGGCAACGAGATCCTGCGGGTCGACTCGGTGGTGGCCTTCTATCGGCTGCGCAACGTCCTGAACTACATCGCCAGCAAGGCCTATCTCACGGAAACCTTCCAGCAATGGCGCGTACACCGCGGCTTTTAGGGAGTCGATCTCACCTGGGAGGCCGGCGGCCCTCCGGCCTGGTCTGAAGGGGCGCGCTCACCGTCACCGATCGGTAACGTGCCCGCGTCTGCTTTCGGGCAAGATTGCTGCCCAAAGTCGTTTCTGCGGTGCAGCATTCCTGGGACAATAGGGGCCCCGCGTCGTCGTTTCATCGAGGGTCATCCATGCAGAGCATCTATATCGCCGGTGCCAGCTCGGGCAGCGGAAAGTCCGTGGTGGTGTTGGGGTTCATGGAGATGCTCTATGCGGTCAACCGCAAGGTGGGCTTCTTCCGCCCCATCGTGGCCAAGGGGGTGGACGAGGACAGCCTGACGAACCTGATCCGCAGCCGCTACAACCTGCCCTTCTCCCCGGAGATGCTCTACGGCTGCAACGCCGAGACCGCGAGCCATCTGCTCGCCACCGGCCACTACGACGAGCTGCTCAAGCTCATCCTCAACAAGTTCAAGATGCTCGAGGAGTCCTGCGACCTGGTCGTCTGCGCCGGGACCGACTTCGACGGGCTGGTGCCTTCGCTGGAGTTCGACTTCAACGCGGACCTCGCCAACAACTTCGGCTGCAGCGTGGTGGTGGTGGTGAAGGGCTTCGGGCGCAGCCCCGACGAAGCCCTCGATGCCCTGCAGGTGGCTCATGAGTCCATGCGCGAGCGCGGCGGCGACTTCCTGGCCAGCGTGCTGAACGGCGTGGTCCCGCAATACCTGGCCCAGGTGAAGGCGCGCGCCCGCACCCTGATCCCGGAAAGGGAGAATGTCTACGTCCTACCGGAGCAGCCGACGCTCGGTATGCCCACGGTGGGCGAGATCCGCCAAGTCCTGGGGGCGGACTGCCTGTGCGGCGAGGGCGACGGCATGAACCAGGTGGTCACCAACTACAAGGTGGCGGCCATGGAGGTTCCGGACTTCCTGGGCTATGTGGAGGACGGCTGCCTCATCATCACCCCGGGGGATCGCTCCGACATCATCCTGGCGAGCCTGGCGGCGGACGCCTCATCCTCCTTCCCGCGGGTGGCGGGTCTGCTGCTCACCGGCGGCCTGCACCCCGCGCCCAACGTGCAGAAGCTCCTGGAGGGGTTGCGCCGCACCAAGGTCTCGGTCCTGTGCGTACCGACCGACACCTTCCGCACCGCACTCAACGTTAACCACATCGAGGCCAGCATCCTGCCCGGTGACGACCGCAAGATCGCCGCCGCCCTGGGTCTGTTCGAGGGGAACGTGGAGGTGGAGGAGCTGCGCGGGCGCATCAGCGTGCGCCACTCCGAGCGAATCACCCCGCTCATGTTCGAATACGAGCTGATCCGCCGGGCCAAGGCCAACCGTCAGCGCATCGTCCTGGCAGAGGGGACGGACGAGCGCATCCTGCGCGCCGCGGAGATCCTGATGCTGCGGCAGGTCGCGGACCTGACACTGCTCGGCGACCCGGACAAGATCCGCCGGCGTATCGGCGAGCTGGGCCTGAAGCTCAACGGCATCCCCATCATCGACCCTGCCACCTCCCCGGATCGCGAGCGCTACGCCCGAATCTATTACGATCTGCGAAAGCACAAGGGCATCTCCGAGCAGATGGCCTACGACGTGCTGGACGATGTGAGCTATTACGGTACCCTCATGGTCTACGAGGGGGACGCCGACGGCATGGTCTCAGGCGCGGCCCACACCACCCAGCACACCATCCGGCCCTCCTTCGAGACCGTGAAGACGAAGCCCGGCGTCAAGCTGGTGTCCAGCGTCTTCTTCATGTGCCTGCCCGACCGGGTGCTGGTCTACGGTGACTGCGCCGTGAATCCGAATCCCGACTCCGAGCAGCTCGCCGACATCGCGATCACCTCGGCGGCCACCGCGGCGGCCTTCGGAATCGAGCCCAAGATCGCCATGCTCTCCTATTCAACCGGGGCCTCCGGCAAGGGCGCAGACGTGGAGCGCGTGCGCGAGGCGGTTCGCATCGCGCGCGAGCGCCGCCCGGACCTCAAGATCGAGGGTCCCATCCAGTACGACGCCGCGGTCGATGCCAGTGTCGCCGCGTCCAAGATGCCGGGCAGCGAGGTGGCCGGGCACGCCACCGTCTTCATCTTCCCGGACCTCAACACCGGCAACAACACCTACAAGGCGGTGCAGCGCACCGCCGGCGCCGTCGCCATCGGCCCCGTCCTCCAGGGGCTCAACAAGCCCGTGAACGACTTGAGCCGCGGCTGCACCGTGACCGACATCGTCAACACCGTCGCCATCACCGCCATCCAGGCCCAGGCAACCGAGCAGGGGCTCGAGACCCAACAGGGCGTGGATGCGGTCTCCCAGGACCTGGAGGCTTGCGTCCCATGAAGGTCCTGGTCCTGAACTCGGGCAGCTCGTCCATCAAGTTTCAGCTCTTCGAGACTGACGGCTGGCAGACCATCGCCTCCGGATCCGTCGCCCGGATTGGCGAGCCCGAGGGCGAGATCAAGCGCAAGTGGCGTGGGGTCGACGGCAGGGAGCAGACGCGCGAGGACCGTTTGCCCATCCCCAGTCATCACGACGGCATCGACCGCATCATCGCCGGCCTGCGCCAGAGCGGGGTGCTGACCGACGTCTCGGAGCTGGCCGCGATCGGCCACCGCGTGGTCCACGGCGGCGAGCGCTTCCGCAGCCCAACGGTCGTGGACGATGAGGTGGCAGGCGCCATCCGCGACATGATCCCGCTCGCCCCCCTGCACAACCCTGCCAACCTGGACGGGATCGAGGTGGCGCGCAAGCTCTTCCCCGGGGTGCCCTCGGTGGCGGTCTTCGACACCGCCTTCCACCAGACCATGCCGCGCACCGCCTACCGCTATGCGATTCCCGAGTATCTGTACAAGGAGCACCGGGTACGCCGCTACGGCTTCCACGGCACCTCCCACCGCTATGTGGGCGAGCGTGCCGCGGCCTTCCTGGGGAAACCCTTCGCCCAGTGCAACCTGATCACCCTGCATCTGGGCAACGGGGCCAGCGCCACCGCCATCCGGGACGGCAAGAGCGTCGACACCTCCATGGGCATGACACCCCTGGAGGGATTGGTCATGGGCACCCGCTGCGGCGACCTCGACCCCGCCATCCACTTCTATCTGTGCAAGAACCTGGGACTGGACAACGAGACCCTGGACGACCTGTTGAACCGCCAGAGCGGTCTGCTCGGCATCTGCGGGGTCAACGACATGCGCGAGATCCATCGCCTGGCCGACGAAGGAGACGAACGGGCCGAGCTGGCCATCGGCGTCTCGGCCCACCGCATCAAGAAGTACATCGGCGCCTACTACGCCGAGCTCGGTCGGGTGGACGCCATCGTCTTCACGGGCGGCATCGGCGAGAACGACGCCGACACGCGCTGCCGCGCCTGCGAGAACCTGGAGAACCTGGGCATCAAGATGGATGACGAGGCCAATCTCGCCCCCGACCGCGGCGAGCGGCGCATCAGCACCGCCGACAGCCCGGTCCAGGTGCTGGTCATCCCCACCAACGAGGAGTTGGCCATCGCCCAGCAGGCACTGACTGCAGCGATCGGTTGACCCAGGGCCCGGGTCGAAACCCTTGGTGTCAGTCGCTCTGCGGGCGACAAGCCCAGGCAGCTAGCGCGGCCTCGCCACCGGTCCGCGAAACCTCTACCATGCCCGACCAATCGAGCCCGGCCGGCACCCTGCCGCCCGCGCCGAGCCCGAGCTCGAGCCCAGTCGTAGCCGCCCCCGGATCCTGAATGTCTAAGCGATCGGACAGCTTCACCGACACCCTGCGAGTGGTCTTCAGCGGCCGCATGCTGGTGGCCTTCGCCATGGGCTTCGCCTCGGGCCTGCCGCTGCTGCTCACCATCACCCTGCTCCAGGCGTGGCTCACGGAGGAGCAGGTGGATCTGGGCACCATCGGGCTCTTCGCCCTGGTCCAGCTGCCCTACACCCTCAAGTTCCTGTGGGCGCCGTTGATCGACCGGTATCACCTGCCCTTCCTGGGCCGCCGCCGCGGCTGGATGCTGGTGATTCAGGTCGCCCTGATGGCCTCCATCGTGGCATTGGGGATGACCGAGCCGGCGACCAACCCCTGGCTGGTGGCGGCCTGTGCGTTGGGGGTCACCTTCTTCTCGGCGAGCCAGGACATCGTGATCGATGCCTACCGCCGCGAGGCCCTGGCGGACGAGGAGCTGGGGCTGGGGGCCTCGCTGGCCGTCAACGGCTATCGGGTGGGGATGCTCGCCGCCGGCGGCGGCGGCCTGATCCTGGCGGACCTCATCCCCTTCGAGCAGGTGTTTCTGCTGTTCGCCCTGACGATGCTGGTGGGAGTCGTCACCACCCTGCTGGCGCCGGAACCGCCGCAAGTGGCCGGGGTGCCGCGCACCCTGAAGGCGGCGGTGGTGGAGCCATTCGTCGAGTACTTCCGGCGCGACTACGCGCTCTGGATCCTCGCCTTCATCCTGCTCTACAAGCTGGGCGAGACCATGGCCATGGCGATGACCACACCCTTCTACCTGGAGCTCGGCTTCACCAAGACCGAGATCGGTGCCGTGGTGAAGCTGTTCGGGTTCTGGGCGACGGTGATCGGCGGCCTGGTCGGCGGCGTGGTGATCCTGCGCATCGGCATCTACCGGGCGCTGCTGTGGTTCGGTCTGCTCCAGGCGCTGGCCACGACCGGTTTCGCCGTCCTGGCCTGGATCGGACCGGGGGCCAGTGTCGCCGCGCTCGCGGCGGTCATCGCCGGGGAGAACCTGTCCGGCGGGGCGGGCACCGCGGCCTACGTGGGCTTCATGGCGTCCATCACCGACAAGCGATTCACCGCCACCCAGTACGCCCTGCTCTCCAGCATGATGGGCGTCCCGCGGGTGCTCGCCGCCGCCCCCACCGGCTACATGGCGGAGGCCCTGGGTTGGCTGGGATTCTTCAGCGTGTGCGTGCTGATCACCATCCCGGGGCTGCTGATCCTGCGCCACTTCCGGGGCTGGACCAGCAACCGGTCCATGGCGGCGGCACCGGAGCCGGCGTGATGCCGACCCAGAGACCCGCCGAAAGATAAAGGGGTCACATCGGTCAGATCCCTTTTATAGATCGAGCTCGATCTGATCCTCCTCGCCGCCCGACTCATGGGCTGGCTTCCGCGGCCGCTGTAACCCGCCTTGACGCCAAACGCGCGCGCTCGATCTCCCCGCAAAAACGGTCGTTGCCGAGCGGCGATCCTGTCTGAAGCCACCTGGCTTTGCCAGACCCCTTTGCCACATCCTCTCAGCGGATATTACAGCTCCCACCGGCCGCTAAATCCTCCTTAAATTACGGATTTGTATGAATAAATTTCCACGCCCTGGAGTGTCGATGGGCCTGGGATTCAGCGAGCATCACAGAAATGTTACAGTGCCGCGCGGACCGGAATAAAAAAGGATTTAAAAACAGCGAGTATGCGATCTGGCACGCGACGTGCGTTACTTTGGGCAGCCGACGACTTTAGCCCATCGAGGCGCGGTGCCCGAGGCCCGGCAGCGGATCGAGGCGCAGGGGCGACAGCCGGAGGACTTAAACAACCCTTCGACACATCACGAGCTAGGAGCCTTTGAAATGAAGACATGGTCATCCAGAGAAAAAAGGGGTCTGTCCCCGATAGTTACGCTAATGCTCATCTCGGTTACGAGCAGTGTGAGTGCTACGATTATTACGCGGGCGTACGGCGACGCCGTCACTGGCGACGGAAGCGGCACAGTTACGTTCCAGGACGTGACCACCACCCAGCTAACGATCACCTTCGACAACACGAGCGTTGCTCCGCTAAGTTCGATCATTACGGGACTGGTTTTCAATGTCCTGCAGGATATCGACGCAGTCACGGTCGCGTCGTTTCAGGATAGCGCCACGGTCGATCTGACATCGATTTGGGAGATCGCACTGAATGTGGATAACAACATCACTCCCGGAAATACGAAAGTCGATGTGTCGTTCAAGACAACTAATGGCATAAACGGTGGCATCTACAACTACAACTCCTTTAACAATATCAGCAACGCTTATCCTGACATCGCAACGCTTGTGCTCAATATCACTAATCCTAGCCCTTGGATTCTCACGGGAGTTAGCGGCGACATTCTGCGAATGCAACGTACCGGGGTGAACCAAAATGGCAGTCTCAAGCTGCCTGGCTATAACCCCGGCGACGAACCCATCCCCCCCATCCCGGCCCCGGCCCCGCTTGCGCTGATCGGACTGGGTGGGCTGTTGCTGGGCCTGAGCCGCCGGCGGCAATCGCGCTGATCGATTCGCCGGCCCTGTCGGCGGCCTGAGGACACGGCGGCGCTTCGGCGCCGCCGTTGTTGTTTCCGCTGCTACAGCACCTGCCCCTGGCGCGCCAGCCACGCCACCGACCGCCGGCCCATCTGGCGATCCCGCCTACAACCTGACCCTGCGTCTGCGAAGACGCTGCCGCGACAACCTGCGCTCTACTCGCCCCTGTGCCCTCCAGTTCCACGCGAACTAGGTCCGGAAAGGCTTCCCACAGCGCAGGCAAAGAATCTCAGAGACGGCCCCCGCTGCCAGATCCCGCCCTTAGGCGCTCAGACCGCCGGTAGCTCCCGGTCCTTCCTTCAGAACCCTCCGGGGCAAACCCCAGAAGCCCCGGCTGCAAGACCTCAACGGTTGGGATCCGCATCACGTCCCGTGCTCCTGGTGCGCCGGGCTGGGCCCGCCGTGCGCACCGGCTCACAACCACAGAAGTTCTGGGGTCGCACACTTTGCCCCGCATGTCGACGGTTGAACCAGGGGCGCAGGCCGGTCCGCCGCGCCCCCGCGCACAGATCAAGCACAGATAAAGATCCAGGGGGCCTGAAGCCATGTCGTTCCATCGCATCACGACCGCGGGCGCCGTTGCGCTCATCACCGTATCCGCCATCGCCCTTGGAGCACCGGGGGGAGCTCCCGGGAAGGGCCAAGGGCAGAGCCGCATGTTCGGCAAGGGTGCGCCGTTCGCGGTGACCGACCTGCCGGCGAGCGCCCTGCGTCGCGGGCTCGAGTCGCTGCCCGAGAAGGCCAGGGGAAAGGCGCTCGGCTGGCTGCACCAGTTCGAGTTCCCGGCCGCGGACGTCCATACGCTGCGGGTGGACATGGAGGGCGCCGTCTACTACGAGGACCCGATACTGCCTCCGGACGAGCCCGAGGAGGCTGAGACGGTGAGCCCTGACGAGGCGAGCGTGGCGGAGGCGGCGGTCGACAGCCCATTCACCCTGCACAGCCGCCCCGGGGCCTGGAACACCGTCTATCTGGACTTCAACGGTCACACCATCACCAAGACCGCCTGGAACGCCAAGGTCGGGATCGACCCGCTGATCGCGCGTCCCTTCGACCTCGACGGCAGCCCGGGCACCTTCGGCGCGACCGAGGCCGCCGCCATCGCCGAGATCTGGCATCGGGTCGCGGAGGACTACGCGGCATTCGACATCGACGTCACCACCGAGGAGCCGGCGAGCATCGGGCCCACGGTCGGGCGCGTGCTGGTCACCGCCAACACCGACGCCAACGGCAAGGCGATGCCCTCCAACACCGCCGGAGGCTTGGCCTATGTGGGTGTATTCGGCTCCTCGAGCTACGCCACCTATTACTCACCCGCACTGGTCTATTTCGACAATCTCGCCAAGGGCACGACCTATATCGCCGAGGCCTGTGCTCATGAGTTCGGCCACAACCTGGGGCTCTCCCACGACGGGACCAGCAGCACGGCCTACTACTCCGGTCACGGCACAGGTTACATCTCCTGGGCCCCGATCATGGGCGATCGGCTACTACATGAACGTCACCGAGTGGAGCAAGGGCGAGTACACGGGCGCCAACAACACCCAGGACGATGTGGCCATCATCGGCTCCAAGCTCGCCTTCGTCGACGACGACCACGGAGACTCCGCCGCCGCGGCGACACCGCTCCTGGTCTCCGCCGACGGCGCGGTCCTGGTCAGCACCCCTGAGACCGATCAGGACAACCTCTACCCCGAGAACAAGGGCATGATCGGGCGGCGCGGGGACAAGGACGTGTTCTCTGTCGCCGTCGACGCGGGTCCGCTGGAGCTGACCGTCACGCCCGCCTGGGACGCCTTCTACCGGACCTCCAAGCGCGGCGCCAACCTGGACCTGCGCGCGGTGCTGACCAACAGTCAGGGGACCAAGATCGCCGAGTCCGACCCCGGCACCGACACCTATGCGTCAGTCAGCGCCACGGTGCCGGCCGGTGTCTATTACCTGGAGGTGAGCGCCGTTGGCAGCGCCAATTACACGGACTATGCCAGCCAGGGGCAGTACTTCGTGTCCGGTCAGGTAACGCCTTCCACCAACGTCTACCAGCCCCCGCCAGCCAACCAACCGCCGGTGGCGGACTTCAGCTACGCCTGCTCGGGTGCCACCTGCAGCTTCACCGACAATTCTCCTCCGAACGACGGCCAGATCACCATCCGCACCTGGGACTCTGGGCGACAGCAGCACGGCGACGGGCGACCAGCGGTGGTGCAGCACCCTATGCGGCGAGCGGGACCTATCACGGTCAGCCTCGACGGTGACGGACGACGCCGGGGCGAGCGCCAGCACCGCCAAGGACGTCTCGGTGACCGTGGTCAACGCCACGCCCACGGCCAAGTTCACCGTGAGCTGCAGCGGACTGGGCTGCACCTTCACCGACAAGTCGAGCGACAGCGACGGAGAAGTGACGGCCTGGACATGGGACTTTGTTGGCGACGGGAGCAGCACCTCCACCGCGCAGAATCCGAGCCACAGCTACGCGGCGGCGGGAACCTACAACGTGAAGCTGACCGTGACCGACAACGCGGGCGCCAGCGCGACCACCACTGGAACCGCGACACCCTCGGCCCCGGCCAATGTCGCACCGAGCGCCAACTTCACGGTCAAGTGCTCGCGCGGCAGTTGCCGCTTCACCGACAAGTCCAGCGACAGCGACGGGAGCATCCAGACCTGGCTGTGGAGCTTCGGCGACGGGACCACGTCCTCCGCGCAAAATCCCACACACGTCTATGCGAAAGGGACCTACTACCCGAAGCTCACGGTTACCGACAACGGCGGTCTGGTCGCAAGCGCATCCAAGAGCCTGCGGGTGCGTTGACGATCCGGGTACGGATCCGGGGTTAGAAAGCGCTAAGAGGCAGGGACGCCTCGTTCCCAGGCCAATGCAACGGGGCCGGCAATCGCCGGCCCCGTTGCATTTTCCCCCGAGTCGGCTCGGTGCCGTAGTCGAGCTTCAGCCCGACAGCAACGTCAGGGGCTGCCTGCGGGGCCGGAGTCGGACTGAAGTCCGACTACGGGGGCGGTTTAAGGCGGACATGGTGGTGGATCTGGGCCCCGCGCCGCCTCAGCCGGAATGGTCGAGCCCGTGCTTCTGCATCAGGCGGTAGAGGGTCATCCGCGAGACCTGGAGCTCCTTCGCGGCCTGGACCATGTTCTGGCCGTTGCGGCTGAGTGCAGAGCGGATGACCTGCAGCTCGGCGGCCTCGCGGGCCTCCTGCAGCGTCACGGCACCGCGCCGGCCGGAGCGCCGCTCCAGGCGCAGGTCGGCCGGCGTGATGTAGCGCCCGGTGCAGTCCAGCGCGGCCTGGTGCACGCGGTTGCGCAGCTCGCGCAGGTTGCCGGGCCAGTCGTACTGTTCGATCCGGGCCAGCGCCGAGCGGCTGAAGCCGATCGCCTGGGTGGAGTTGTGACCGCCGAATTCGGAGAGGAAGTGCTGGGCCAGTGTCACGATATCCTGGCCCCGCTCGCGCAGGCTGGGCACCCGGATTGCGAGCACCTGCAGGCGGTAGAAGAGGTCGAGCCGGAAGCGTTGCTCGCGGACCAGGGCCTCCAGGTCGGCATGGGTGGCGGAGATCACGCGCACGTCGACGCTGCGTGCCTTGGTGCTGCCGAGCCGTACGATCTTCCCGTCCTCCAGGCAGCGCAGCAGGCTCGACTGGGCCTCGGGTGAGAGCTCGGCCACCTCATCCAGGAACAGGGTGCCGCTGGTCGCGGACTCGATGTACCCGGGCCGGCTCTCGACGGCGCCGGTGAAGGCGCCCTTCTCGTAGCCGAAGAGCTCGGCCTGGATGAGGGTGGCCGGGATGGCGGCGCAGTTGACGGCGACGAATGGGCCCTGTGCGCGCACGGAGCTCTCGTGGATCGCCCGTGCCACCAGCTCCTTGCCCGTGCCTGTCTCCCCCACCAGGACCACCGGCACGTCGCAGGAGGCCGCGCGGCTGATCTGGCTGGCCAGGGCGTGCATCGGGGCGCTGTCGCCGATCATACCGAGGCGCCCGAGGTCATGGGTCCGCTGACCGGCAAGGAAGCGGCTCTCGACCTCCGCCATCCCATAGGCGTGGCCCAGGATCACCGCGACACGCTGCGGGTCCAGCGGCAGGGAGAAGTAGTCCCAGAGCGACTCTGCGGCGAGCGCCAGACAGCTCTCCAGCTGATCGATCCGCCGGCGATCGATCGCCACCACCCAGCGGACGGTGCGCGAGCGCTGCACCAGCTCGGCGAGCTCGGTCGTCTCGCGCATGCCGGTATCCGGCCAGACGACGGCGAGACCGACCAGAAAGTCCTCCTGGGCCGTTGCGGCCTGGGCCGCGCTGGCGCTCGCGACCGGGCAAAGCTCCCAGTCGCCCTTGCGCAGCGTTGCCTCGACCCCAGGGTCCATCGGCTTTGACGTGACGACCAGGAGCTTGCGCATCGGCTTTGGGTTGCGGGGGCTGGGGGACTCTCGGGACGACCCAGCGGGGGCTGCCCCGACAATGGTGAGATACGGGAGCTCGCTTGGTACCTTGCCGGTGCACCCTTTGTCAACGCCGCGGCGCCCGCGCCCGGCGACCGACATCGGAGTTAGGCGCTCTCTCCGAGGCTCTCGATCTGGCGATGGATCCTCTCGATCTGCGCCAATCTGGCGTCATTCGCCCCAGCGCGGCGGGCACGCGCCAGATAACGACGCGCGCGCGCGTCGTAGCCGATGTCCCAACCGAACCGTTGCAGGAACATGACGAACGCTTCCGCCGCGCAGAGGTTGAAGAGCGGTGACTCGGGATGATTGTCGGCCAGCCACTGAAACTCCCTGATCGCCGTCTCCAAGTCCCCCGCCTCGGTCGCCGCGACCCCCCGCCGGTAGCGATCCCTTTGCTCGGGATCCTGGATGGCGTCCGACGCCAGGATCTCGCGCGCGGCCTGACCTTTCAGGCGCGCGTACCACCGACGCCATGCTGGGGGCTCCACCTCCGGCAGGATGGGTGGCAAGGGGATGGTGTCAATCGTCGAGGGCCTCGGCTTGGTGATGGCGAGAAAGATCGACGGGATCATGAAGAGCGTGAGGACGGTCGAGAACCCGAGACCCCAAACGATTGCCGTTGCCACGGGCCCCCACATCAGCGACTCCCCCGCAAGGCCCGTGGCGAGGGAGAGCAGGCCGGCCATGGTGGTGAGCGAGGTGATGATGATGGGGACGACGCGACGTCGAGCGGCGGAGACGATGGACCGCGTCACCGACAATCCCCGGTCCAGATAGCTGTTTGCCGTGCTGACGAGCACGATGGCATCGTTGGCGGCGATGCCGGCGAGCGCCACGATGCCATAGATCGTATAGAGGCTGAGCGGGTTTCCGCTCACGACCAGTCCGGCGACGACCCCCGTGAATGCCATTGGAACGGTAGCCAGCACCATCAGGGGTTGCTGGTAACTCTTGAACTGTGCGCCCAGGATCAGGTAGATGAGCCCCAGTCCAACGAGGAGCAGGGCGAACATGGAGCCCAGGCTCTCCTGGACGTCGTCCATCTGGCCGGTCAGGTCGATGTCGACCCCCGGGAATCTAACCCCGTTCGCCTTCCAGAAATCCTCGATCGCCTGATTGGCCGTGACCGTATCGATTTGCGTGCTGTCGATATCCGCCTCGACCGTGATGGCACGGCGGAAGTCGTAGTGGCGGATGTTGCTGATGGTTCGCTTCGACGTCATGGTCCACGAGCTTGCCGAACGCGATTTCACTGCCGTCCGGCAGACCGACCGGATGATCGAGGAAGGATTGGGTGTCCATCAGGGAGCGCGGCTCGGCCTTGACGCGAACCTCCAGCTTTTCGCCCCTGTGCTGCATGCTCGCCACCACCTCGCCGTCCGCGTAGAGACCGAATCACCCGAATGACGTCGGCCGGCTTCAGGCCCGCGCGTACGATGGCATCCGGGTTGAGCCGCACCTTCAGCTCCATTCGGCCCTTCGTGTCGTCGTCCTGAACGTCCAGGACGCCGGGAAGGCGATTCAACAGCGATCGGATCTCCCGCGCGGCCTCCCTGAGGACTTCGACGTCGTCGCCGCGTACCTTGACGCTGATGGGTTTGAGGGTCGGGGGTCCGAGCTTGCGGCGCAGGAAGGAGACCTCGATGGGTCCGGGTATCGCGGACGACGTCCTGCCGGAGGTCGTCGATGATCTCATCGACGCCGCGACCCCCGGCTTTCGACGGATTGAGGCTCACGAAGACTTGGCCCTTCTCCTCGCCGAAGACGGGCTCGGTCTCGGTGAAGCGCTGCCCGGCATAGCTGATCACCGCCCGCGCCTCACCGGGTCGCAGGTGCTGCTGGACCACGCGCTCAATCTCTTGGAGCGTGGCGAGTGACTTCTCGAGCTTGGTGCCCGGGCGGCATCTCAATATTGACATAGAAGAGACGGTAGAGATCAGTCGCAAAGTAGTCGACCTTGATGAGTCCGCCGGCGACAACGGCGATGGCGCCACCGAGAATGAGCGCGCCGATGAATGGTCCCGCCCTGCCCAGGCGGAGATATGCGATCAGCAGACGTGCGTACTTCCGTCTCAGCCATTCCAGCGCCTGGATCCCTGGACCGCTGGATCCGGCCCGGATTGGTGAGGTTGATGCGGGCCTCGATCATATGGCTGGGCAGCATCCAGAAGGCCTCGACCAGACTGATGAACAAGGCCAGGGTCACAATCGCCGGCACGAAACGCATGTAATCGCCAAGTACACCCGGCATCAGCATGAGCGGCAGAAAGGCGGCAATGGTCGTGAGGACGGCCGAGGTCAACGGGAACCGCAACCTCCCGCAATCCCTCGAGCGCGGCGGCAACACCCTCGTACCCCTGCCGGAGCTTCTGGTAGATGGCCTCGATCACGACGATGGAATCGTCCACCAGCATGCCCAGGCTGATGACCACCGCGAGCAGCGTCGTGGAGTTGAGGGTTTGCCCCAACACCGCCAGGACGGCGAAGGTGCCCGCGAGCGCGAACGGGATGCCGATGCTGGTCAGCAAAGCGACGCGGAACCCGAAGAAACACCCAGACGGTGACGAGCACCAGGGCGAGGCCCACCAGGGCGTTGCTCTCCATGACCCCGATGGCTTGCCGTGTGGCGACCGTCTGGTCTTCCAGCAGAACCAATCGGCGTGCCACGGCTTTCGAGCGACGTGTTCTGCTCGTCGATATAGTCCCTGAGGTGTTTTAGCAGCCGGATATTGCTTGCCTGCCCGGCCTTGAAAACGGACAGCAAGACGGCCGGTTGGCCGTTGAACAGGACCAGCTCATCGGGTATGTCCGTGCCGGTGACGATGTCAGCGACCGTTCGCAGTGGCAGCTCACCCGCGGCGGTCACGATGGGTAGGTTTTCGAGATACCCCGGGTCCGCATTGGTGCCGACCAACCGGACAAACCATTTCTGGTCCCCAACGTCGATGCTGCCGGCCGCCAGGTCCCGGAAATAGGCGTTAACGGTATTGGCGAGGTCGACCGGCGAGACGCCGAGACCGACGAGCATCTGGGGCTTGAAGTGCACCCGTATTTCCGGGTCTCGATCCCCCACTGTCTCGACCCGGTCGACGCCGGAAATGCGCTCGATATCCTTCTTCGCGTTGATCGCGGCCTTGCGCAGAAGCTCGTCGTCGGCGACCCCGGCGACAGCCAAGGTCGCCGTGGGGAAGGCGTTGGCGCTGCTGATCTCGGTGATCTCGGGTTGGCGGGAGTCCGGCGGCAGCTCGCTCAGCGCGTTCTGGATCTCGCGCCGAAGGTCGTCCATGCGCTTGTCGAAGGTCTGCGCGCTCACGTCCTCGAATCGCACCAGGATGGTTGAGATGCCCGTGCGGCTGGTGCTGCTCACGAACTTGGTGTCGTCGACGTTCTCGATGCGGTCCTCGAGGGGGTCGGTCACCCGTCGCTCGACGTCCTCCGCGGAGGCGCCCGGCCAGAGGGTGAGGATCTGGATCCAGTTGAAGTTGACGCTCGGGTCCTGCTCCCGCGGCAGACTGAGATAGGCCAAGGCGCCAACCACGATGACAAGCCCGAAGGTCAGGTTTGTCAGGATGTGGTTCTGGATCAGCTTGGCGTACATGCGCTGCCCCTATTGAACGCGCACGGTATCGCCGTCTTGAATGACGAAACGGCCGTCGATCACGACTACCGTCGATGCGGGCAGATCGATCGGCGCAGGATGGCCGGGGCGGGCGTGCTCGAGCGCCACAAAACGGACCCGGTCTCCGTCGAGAACGAAGATGCCGAGCGCGTCACCCCGGCGGACGATCAGGTCAGCCGGGACATGCCCCGCGCGTGAGACCCAGCTCAGGCGGCCCGTCGTGCCGGGCGAGCTCCTCTCGCCAACAAAGGTGAGGCGTACCTCGTAGGTCTTGAGACGGCTGTCCATGAGCGGCAGCACGGTCCTCAGCCGAACCGGGTGGCTCTTGCCGCGGCTGGTGAAGGTGAGCTGATCGGCTTCGGTGAGGCTCTCGAGGTCCTGCTCCTGCACCTTGGCGCTGATCTCGATGTTCTCGTCATCGAGAAGGCGCACGATGGGCGTTCCCGGCACCGCATAGACACCAATGCTGGCGATCCGCTCGATGACCACGCCATTGAACGGCGCCTTGATCTCGCACTTCTCGGCCGTCAGCCGGGCCGATTCGATGGCAGACTCCAACCGGTCGAGCTCCGCCTTGGACATGCGCGCGTCCGCGGCGCGCTTGTCGAGCTCTTCCTGCGAGATATTCCGGTTCGTCGACAGCTTGCGCGCGTTGGTGAGCTGCTGCTCGTTGAACTCGTGGCGTGACTTTCCGACGTCGAAAGCGGCAACGGCGCTCTTGACCGCGATCTGATGGTGCCCGCAATCGAGCCGGGCGACGATCTGGCCCTGGGAGACACGATCACCCACCTGGACCGGAATCTCTTCCAACACACCGGTGATCTCGGCATCCAGCCGCGTATCGTTCATGCTCACGGTGTCCGCGGGTGCGTCCCGCGACGGATACACAAGCAGCCCGCCCAGCTCGGCGGTCGTCACGGTCACCTGCGGTTGCTCCGCAGCCACGGCGTCGCTGGCGAAGGCCACAAGCGGCTCGAGGGTGAGACAGGTCAACGCCAACAGGATGAACGAAAAGCGCCCGCGACTCATCGGAATGCACTTCATCTTGGGAGGAAAGCGGTCGAGAGGATACATCGAATCTCGGCTGGACCGGTGAGCACTGCTCGTCGATGGCGAGACGTCAGTGCCACCGGGTCGATTGACAATTCCCGGAATGACCGTTCCGGAATGCGGCAGCCGCCCCGGTATACGACTGTATGGAGCAGGGCCAAGCAACTGCCTACGAACCGCACTGTGGAGTTGACACCGGACGATACCGTTTTGAGGCTCCCAAATGGGTCTCCTCCATCGGGGACTCGCCAACATGGGCGGTTAACGATCCCCCCGCGGGAGCCCGTGCTACGATACCGAGAGAGTCTCACGAAGGACGCACATCATGGGCTTGCCCCTAAGAGACGAGTGCCGTCACACCTACGCCGACTACCTCTCCTGGCCCGAGGACACGCGCTATGAGCTGGTCGAGGGCTTGGCCTACGCGATGGCGCCAGCCCCCTCGGTCATTCATCAGACGCTCGTGCTCGGGATCGCCCGCCAGGCGGACGAGGCGCTGGAAGACGGACCCTGTCGGGTCTTAATCGCCCCAGTGGACCTCTTGCTTCCCCACGGCAGCGAGTCCGACGCGGAAGTGGAGACCTTGGTTCAGCCCGACGTGCTCGTGGTATGTGATCCGTCTAAGGTCGGCCAGACGCGCGTGCGGGGTGCGCCCGACTGGGTGGTTGAGGTGCTCTCCCCGGCCACCGCGGCCCATGACCAGACCATCAAGCGCGCCGCTTACGAGCGTGCCGCAGTGCCCGAGTACTGGCTCGTTGATCCCGCCAATCGTCTCGTCACCATCTACAGGCTCCGAGACGGTAGCTATGGCAAGCCCGACATCGTCGAGCTGGATGGCGAGACGCCGGTAGGCAGCATCCCCCGGGTCCTCATCCATTGGTCCCGGATCACGGCACGGCTTTAGACCGGGTGACAGATCGCCCGTAAAGCAATCCGCCGCTTGGCCTAATCTTCATCAAGCGCCGACAAGCTGGCAAGAAACGTCTCCACCTGCGTGCGCAGCAGCGCAACCACCCGGCGCAGCTTGAGCGCCACCAGCCGCTCGCGGTCCCAATCCAGCTCGAACGAATCGCTGTGCCGGTAGACGCGCCGATGAACGGCGGGACCTGGTGAGCTACCTGGCGGTGCGGTCCAGGGCTGGCGTACTGCTAGAGGGAACCGGCGGGGTCAGGAAGCTGCGCTGGAGGCGCCAGGGCCGGGGCAAGAGCGGCGGGGTTCGGGTGATCTACTATTTCCCACTCAGAGGCCATGCCAC
Organism: uncultured Gammaproteobacteria bacterium; assembly: GCA_963698355.1. Lineage (GTDB taxonomy): Bacteria > Pseudomonadota > Gammaproteobacteria > Chromatiales > Chromatiaceae > Thiodictyon. Next base: position 27,362 of record CAVOQO010000085.1, read on the forward strand.
TGTACCTGCTGACGCTGTTTGCCAAGAACGAGCGGGCGAACCTTACCCAGGCAGAACGCAACGAGTTGGCCACGCTGGTGGATGAGCTGGTGTCGGCTTGGCGGAAGAGGTGAAGCAGTGAGCGCATTTGCAAGCATCAAACAGGGGCTGGTTGAAGCGACCAACCATGCCAAGGGTGCCCGGGGCGGGGTTGTCGAGTACCGCCCCCAGGTGGTGGACGTGGCGGGGTTGCGCCGCCGTCTCGGCCTGACCCAAGACCAGTTCGCCGCACGCTTCGGGTTCTCCGTGGCGACTCTGCGGCATTGGGAACGCGGCGACCGCAAGCCCCGCGGGGCCGCACTGGTGCTGCTCAACGTGATCGACCGAAACCCCAAGGCCGTCCTGGAGGCTCTGGCCGGATAGCGCTTGGAGCGCCGGGCCTGAGGAAGGAATAGAAAGGGTTGCGACCCCTGCTTTCCCGGTGAGGCGAGTACCTACGACGCGGGACTTCGTCGACCCGCGTTGTTAAGCTGAAGCCTGGCAAGGAGGGGGAATGCGGAGGTCCGGGGGTGCCGACGATCAGCGAGTTCTTCGGTATCGTCGTTCAAATGTTTTGGCGCGAGCGCGCGCCGCCCCATTTTCACGCGCTTTACGCGGAGCACGAAGCACTCATTGACATCCGTACACTTGAGGTGGGCGCCCTCCGAAGCGCGCCCTTAGCCTCACCATCGAGTGGGCCGTCGAGCACCGTGAAGAGCTGATGGAGGACTGGAGGTTATGCCAAGCCAAGCAGTTGCCGAAGCGGATCGCACCGTTGGAGTGACGGCCTCAGCTCCCTGGAGGGTCAAGGCACTATCCGTACTGCCGGGATACCGGCTGGCAGTCACGTTCCAAGACGGCACGAACGGTGTTGCAGACCTTTCGGCGTTGACCTCGGATAGAGACCGGGGCATCTACAATGCGCTGCGAGACGCGACCTACTTCGCACAAGCGCGCGTGGAATTGGGCGTTGTGACTTGGCCGAACGGCGCGGACCTCGATCCCGCCTGGATGTACGATGAAATGAAAGAGGCGAAAATGTGGTCTGTCCCCATTTAGCCCTCAACCAAAATCAGCCCCTCGGCAACGACCGCTTCTACGCCGAGATCGAAGCGGTCACCGGCCAACGGCTCGAGCCGCGCAAGCGCGGTCGTCCCAAGAAAAGGCCCGCCGAGGACAGACCGCGAGACCGACGGCAGCAGGAGCTGCCGATCGAGTCACCGAATATTCTAGCTTGGCCCCTTTTTTTGCCGCAGCCCTCGGCCCACCGGCCAGTATGGATACCCGGAGACCCCGAGATTCTGAGATGACCGCGAACACCCTGAAAGAGACCATCAAGCGCGAGCTGCCCGGATGGCTGCGCGAAGACCCGGAATTCCGCTCCTTCGTCCTGGAGCTCACCCGGGGAGAGTATGCCGGGCGCGCGGACACCGATGACCGGTTCTATGCCATTCTGGCCGAGCTTCAGCGAGACCGGGAGGCCCAGGAGCGCAAATGGGAGGAGCAGCGGGCCAACTGGGAGGAGCAGAACCGCAGGTGGGACGAGGATAGCCGTAGGTGGGAGGAGCAGAACCGCAAGTGGGACGAGGATAGCCGTAGGTGGGAGGAGCAGAACCGCAAGTGGGACGAGGATAGCCGCAGGTGGGAGGCAAATCAGCAGGAGCTTCTCCGGATCCATGAAGAGATCATGGCCCAGGCCAAGAAATTCGACCGATCCATCGGCGCCTTGGGCGCGCGCTGGGGCACCCAGTCGGAGAAGGCCTTCCGCGATGCCTTGGCCGGGATACTCGAGTCCCACTTCGGGGTGCAAGTGGTCAACGTCACCGATTTCGACGACGCGGGGGAGGTATTCGGGCAGCCCGACCAGGTCGAGATCGACGTGATCGTAAAGAACGGACTCTTGCTGATCTGCGAGCTGAAGTCCTCGATCGACAAGGCCGGAATGTACATCTTCGAGCGCAAGGCGCGTTTTTACGAGAAACGCCACGGACGCCAGGCCGACCGGCTGATCGTGATCTCGCCGATGATCGACGCCCGGGCGCAGAGGGTCGCCGACCGGCTCGGCATCGAGACCTACGGCGACTCGACCGAGGTCGAAACGCTCTGAAAGCCTCTGACCGGCGCCGGCAACCATCGGGCGGACGATGCCGATCGCGAATATTCAAGCCTGGCCCCGACGGGTGAGGTGCACGCTTGGTGGTCCGCCGCCGGCATCGAGACACGCCGCATCGACGTGATGACCGGCGTGCAGGCACTCGAACGGGCCGCCGCGACCTTGCCCATGCGCCCCGGCCTGGTCGAGCGGCGCGAGTTCGAGTACATCCGCCATGGCACCCTGACCCTGATCGGCGCGTTCGATGTGGTCACCGGCAAGGTCGCCTACCATCTCGACCCAACCCGCACCGAGCAGGACTCCGCGCTCCGGTTGGGGGAGCTGCTCGCGCAACGCAGCGCCGCCACCCCATGGCACCTGATCATGGACAACCTCAACATCCACTGCTCGGAAGCCGTCGTGCGCCTCGTCGCCGACGCTTGCGGGCTCGACCTCGGCGTCAAAGGCAAGTGCGGCATCCTCAAGTCCATGGCCACCCGCGAGCGCTTCCTGCGCGACCCCAGCCACCGCATCGTCGTCCACTTCACGCCCAAACATGCCTCCTGGCTCAACCAGATCGAGATGTGGTTTTCCCCGCCATTATGTAGCAGCCGCACATAGCTTTTCCGTCAGCGGCTTACGGGCGGGCTCACGGTTTGAGCCACCCCCGGGCGCACACTGGCGCCGTCGCCATCGCGCCGGAGCCCGCCATGCACCAAACCCACTTCCTCCGATCGGCGGAGGCGCGAACCCTTGCGATGCGGGAGGTGTTCGCCATGAACGACGCGCAGGCGTTCGATCTGTTCCGCGCGGTCCGCTGGGGGCGCGACGCCGATCCCGTGTGCCCGGCCTGCGGGGTTGCGGAAGCGCATTGGTTCCTGGCGGGCCGGCAACAGTGGCGCTGCCGGGCCTGCGGGCACACGTTTTCGGTCACCTCCGGGACGATCTTTGCCCACCACAAGCTGCCGTTGCAGGTCTACCTTGGGGCCATCGCGATCTACGCCAATGCCGTCAAAGGGCTGTCGGCGCTGCAGATGGCTCGGGACCTGGACGTGCAGTACAAAACCGCGTTCGTGCTCATGCATAAGCTGCGCGAGAGCCTGATGGTCCATCGCGACGAGACGCCGCTGTCCGGGCAGGCGCAGCTCGACGGGTGCTATACCAACGGCTCGGTCAAACCGGCAAACCGTGCCGAAGACCGGGTGGATCGGCGCCTGGTCGAGCACCGCAACCCCGACCGGCGCTGCATCTTGGTCATGCGCGAGACCTTTCCAAAGGACGCTCTGGCCGAGCGCATCGGCGGCAAGCGCACCCTGACCTTCGTCGTCCCCAGCGAGAATCAGGCCGATGTCACGGCACTGGCAACGCGCTTTATCGCCCCCGGGACCACGATTTCGGCCGACGAGTCGGACGCCTACGATCTGTTGCACGCGCACTATCCGATGCGTCGGGTCAATCACAGCCGGGAGTACCGGACCGCCGACGGGACGACGATCAACCAAGCCGAGTCGTACAACTCGCGCTTCCGGCGGATGCAGATCGGCCAGCACCATCAATTCGGTCTGGCCAACCTCGCCAACTCCGCCAACGAGGCGGCCTATCGGGAGGACACCCGCCGCTGGTCCAACGGCGAGATCTTCCAGGACATCCTGACGAAGTGCGCCCATACCCCGCCGCATCGCGACTGGTGCGGCTATTGGCAGGGCAACACCCGCCGTCCCGAGCGCCTGGCGGCTTAGGCCCGCCTCACACCCGCTCCCAGGCCCGCAGGCCGTCGGCCAGCGTCACCGCACGCGCTATGCCCTTGGCCGCCAACCGCCGCAGCACCGCCTGGGCGGTCTTTTGCATGGCCGTCAGCATCTCGGGGCGGCCGTCCAACCCCTTGCGCGACGCCAAGGTCTGCGCCAACGCCCCCTCCGACACGGGCCCCGCGTTATCCCGCAAGACATCCAGGACCAGGCGTTGGCATTCCCCCTGGCCGAAGCGCTGACGCCGCAGGGGCCAGTGCGCGCGCACGCTGCCGACCCGGTAGTCGGGGTCGAACAGCCGGATCGCGGCGTCCAGATGGCCCAGCTCCCGCCCCAGCCGGTCCAGCTCCCGGCGATGCTGCTCCGCCTGCCCGGCCAACTCGCCCCGCTTCGCCACCAATCCGCTCACCACATGAGACTGCGCCACGTCGTCCGCCCTCTCTGTCGGGAAAGGGTCGGATTGTCCGGGGCCGGCAGGGCGGGGTCATGTGAAGCTGCTACATAATGGCGCTTCGACACCCTGGAGCGGGTCAGCGAGATCAGCGTCACCCACGATCTGCGCGAGCGAGAGGACGACATGATCTGGCGCCTGCGCCTGGCCCACAGTGGCGGCGAGCGCTGGCTCTACGTCTATCTGTTGTTGGAGTTTCAGTCCAGCGTCGACCGTCTGATGGCCGTGCGGCTGCTGACGTATGTCGGGCTTCTGTACCAGGACCTCGCCGCCGCAGGCGAGATCCCGCCCGGCAGTCGCCTGCCCGCAGTTCTGCCCATCGTGCTCTACAACGGCGAAAATCCCTGGTCGGCGCAGACCAACCTGGCAGACCTGATCGAGCCGGATCTGCCGGAGCAGCTGCGGCGCTGGCAGCCGCAGATCCGGTATCTTCTGCTCGAAGAGCACCGCTACGGCGAGGTCGAGTTGGCGAGTCTGCGCAACGTCGCCGCCGCGCTGTTCCGGCTGGAAAACAGCCGTACCCCGGGAGATATCGAACGGGTGCTGGCCAGCCTGGCCGGCTGGCTGCGCGCCCCCGAGCAAACCGACTTGCGCCGGGCCTTCGTGGTCTGGCTGAGACGGGTACTGTTACCCGCGCGGGTCCCGGGAGCAGACATCCCCCATGTCGTCGAACTGCAGGAGATGCAAGCCATGTTAGCCGAACGGGTCAAGACCTGGACCGAGGAGTGGAAACAACAGGGCATGCAGCAGGGCATGCAGCAGGGCATGCAGCAAGGCATGCAGCAAGGCATGCAGAAGGGCATGCAGCAGGGCGAGGCGAGGGTGCTGCGCCGACTCTTGAGTCGCCGTTTCGGCCCCTTGCCGTCATGGGTTGACCAACGCCTGGAACGGGCCAGCGAGGCCGAGCTTGATGCCTTGGCCGACCGGGTGCTCGACTGCCAGCGCCTCGAAGACGTCTTCGAGTAAAGGCGTCACCATGCGTCGGCTAGCGAGGTGACCGTAACGTCACCCCGCTACCCGACGGATTTGAACCCTTTTTGCCGCTCGATCGCATGCCGTTGTTTCGAGACTCCCGTTGCGTTACGTTCTCGACATCCGCACCGTCTTTTGGAGACCCTCGTGAGCGCAGAGCAGGCCCATCAACCCGAGTACATTACCGACGCCAACGGGCGTCGCAAGGCCGTCGTGCTGCCAATCGAAGAATACGAGGCCCTGATCGAGGACTCTGGCCGACTTGGCCGTCGTCGCCGAGCGCCGCGACGAGCCGACCTGCTCTCACCAGGCGATCATGGAAGAGTTGGAACACGATGGCATCCTATCGGATTGAGTGAAAGGACTCCGCGCGAAAGGAGCTCAAGCGCATCGAGCGTGAAGCAATCCGAAGGATCCTTGCCGCGGTCGAGTCCCTGGGTGTCGATCCGCGACCCGGATGGCTGCCGTAAACTGGCCGGGTCCTCCAAGACCTATCGCATCCGCGTCGCAAGCTATCGGGTGGTCTAGATGATCGAAGACGACCGCCTGATCGTGGAAATCGTTCGCGTGGGCCACCGAAGTGCGGTGTATCGGACCTAGACCAGCAGCGCGAACGCCCCCAACTCCGATTTTCTGAAAAAGGGATCTGACCCCTTTTTACTTGCAATGTACGCACGATTGGTGCACAGTCTGAACTTTGAGCGTCAGGAATTTGCCATGTCCCATACTGCCACGAAGGACAGCCGCCTCAATATCCGATGCGACGAGCGCACACGACAGTTGCTCGACCGGGCGGCAGGCTACGCCCACCTTAACCTGTCCGAATTCGTCCTCACCCAGGCGGTCGCGGCCGCCGAGCGCGTCGTCCAGGATCAGGAGTCGATCACCCTAAAGGCCGAGGATTTTCAGGCGTTTCTCACCGCGCTCGATGCCCCGGCCGAGCCGAACGCCGCATTGCGGCGCGCCTTCGAGCGTCACGCCAATCAGGTCGGCCGCTAATGGGCTATGACATTCGGCCGCTCGATGCCGCGGTCGAAACCGGCAGCTTTCGTTGCGGGCGATCCCAACTCGACGACTATATCCGACGCTATGCCTCGCAAGATGAGCGACGCGGGATTGCGCGCGTGTTTGTCGCAACACCACGGAACGATATGCAGCGCCTTGTCGGCTTCTACTCCCTGAGCGCCGGGGGAGTGGTCTGTGAGGATCTGCCACAGGAGATGGCGCGTAAGCTCCCCCGCTATCCGGTCCCCGTCGCGTTACTCGGGCGATTGGCTGTTGATCAGGCATTTCACGGCCAAGGGCTCGGCGCGATCCTGCTCTCCGACGCCTGCCAAAAAGTGCTTCAGGCCAGTCGCGTGCTCGCCGTAGTCGCCATTGTGGTCGATGCCAAGGACGCCGAGGCGTCGGCGTTTTACCGGCACTTCGGCTTTGTGCCGCTGCCGGGCCGACCGGACCGGCTGCTGTTGCCACTTAAAGGGGTCACCATTTAGCTGACCCCGATCAACGGCACGATCTATTGTCTCGCGCCCAAGCACGCTTGCGTCCGTCAGGAAGTGCCGTGTTGTCACCGCCAACGCACCCGCGGTTCTCGTTGAACGGGTGCAGATTCGCTCCGATCCGCACCAGTCACCCTTCTGGATCTAGGCGATGGGGCTGCTCCGCTGGGGAGTAGACACCCGGCCCCTGGCTCAGCTGAGCCCCAGAAAATTGTCGGTGCCCCACCAAGGTCCAAGTGGAACGTGGAGGCGGGGATGGGGCGGGAGCGCGGACCCTCAATCGTCCAGGCGCTCCCGCCCCATCCCCGCCGGGCCGTGGAATCACAGATCGCTGGCTCGGCGCCGTAGCGGCGTCGTCCAACCCTGCATTGGCTCGATGGCAGAGGCGTCTCGGTCACACGCGTTGCTCCCCAACGTTTGGCGGGGGATGCGCCGGTCGCCAATCAGATCTGGAGGCTTGTCGGCAACCCCTTTACCTGGCTTGCCGACGCATCACTTGATTCAGGCGAAGGCACGCTCGACGTCGAAGTCGCTGCCCTCGCGCAGCATGTGGTAACAGGCCCGTGCCAGCTTGTGCGCCACCGTCTTGATGGCCACCACCCCATTGGTCTTGGCCCGCTTGCGCTGGGAGTAGCGCTTGATCCTGGGGTTGTAGCGCACCGCGAAGTTGGCCGCCTCCAGGTAGGCCCAGGCCAGATACTTGTTGCCGCTCTTGGTGTTGCCGCGCCCCTTGCGCTTGCCGTTGGAGAGCCGCTCGCTGCCGACACAGCGGCTGTAGGAGGCAGAGTTGCCAACGCGGGCAAAGCGCTCGATGGGACCGGTCTCCAGCAGGATGGTCAACCCGAGCACCTGACCAATCCCGCTGGTGGTGAGCAGATGCCGATACGCGGGCTGGCAGCGCACCTGGGCGCAGGCCTCGCGCTCCAAGAGATCGATTGCCGCCTCTTGACCACGCATGGCCAACAGGGTGCTCTGCACCGCCAGCGCCAGGTTTGCATCGGGCAGCAACGCATTGACCTTCTCAGGCGTCAAGCGCTTGATCTCATTGCCGCTCAGAGCGTGCCCGCGGTTGCGTGAGAGCAGGTTCTGCACCGCCAGGACGTTGGCGGTATGCTGCTGGACCAGGCGGCTGCGCCGACGCAGCAGATCGCGCACCGCGCGCTCCTCCTTGGGATAGATGGAGCCCTCCGACAGCAGCCCCAGGCGCAGGAGCTTGGCCAGCCAGGCGGCGTCGGAGTCATCGTCGCTGTACTTCAGCCCCGAGTACTGCACGATCGCCGCCGTGTTGGCCAGGTGCAGCCGATAGCCCGCTTCCATCAACGCATCGACCAGCCAGTACCAGTTGTAGGTCGACTCCACCACCAGGCCCTCGATCTCCTGGCGGTATGGCGCCAACGCCCTCACCACCGCCCGCGCGTCGTTCGCCAACCGTTGGCGATACACCACCCGGTCGTCCTCGTCCAAAAGGGCCACGACACTGTTGTTGGAATGCAGGTCGATTCCGCCGTACAGTTTCATCGTCGACTCCTCCCGCCGGGTCTCCGGCTCAAGCTCTTGATGACACTTGAACTATAAGCCCGCGGGCGGGGTCGGCTAGATGATCATCAGATCCCTTTTTAGGCGAAATCAGCCAACCCGGCGCAAAGGCGGCGATGGGGCCGCCCGGCGGTTAGGCTTAGAAAAGGGATCTGACCCCTTTTTTTACTTCGACACATTGCAAGAGAACGATCGGGGGTATCCTACAACACGCATCGGGACCCTCCCTTGATGGTGGTTGCACACCCCAAGGATGGCCCCGATGCACTCGTTCCGCTAGCCGCCCTGTCTCACATGTATCTGAACTCAGTCAGCAGGGCTTTGGCCCACGGGATCTAGGGCTGGCGCCGGATGCCGGCCCCACCGCATCGAGCACTCGCTTTCCGGGGGGTCGAGATAGGACTGCAGTTGGCGTCCAGGCTGGCGCCCCCGCTTGCTTCTCGCTCGAGCCTGCCGGATAATCGCCGGGTACTGACCTGGCTGCTGCAGCCTGCCTGAGGAGGACATGAAGCCCAGGATGTCATCCTGATCACCGGCGCCAACGGAGAAATCGGCCATGGGTTGATCGCCCACCTATGCGACCAGGGTGTTGGCACCATCATCGCCACCGATATCCAACCGCTGGACTCCAGCCTGGCGTCGTCCTGCCACGAATTCGTCCAGGGTGACATTACGGACGGGAAGCTGTTCAAGACTCTCGAACTTCGCGGCCCTTTCACCGTCATTTCCACCTGGCCTCCATTCTCTCGACGAAGGCCGAAAGGGAGCCAGATCTGGCTTACGAGGTCGACGTGAGGAGGCACCCTCCGATTGCTACAGTTCGCCCATGCCGATTCCCAAAGGCTGGATCGACCGGTGCGCTTCATCTATCCCAGTTCGATCGCCGCCTATGGGCTACCGGACGCTGACGCCAAATCACGCGCCCGGCAAGATCCCCGAGGAGGATTGGCTGCTACCGACAACGATGTACGGATGCAACAAGCTGGCATGCGAACAACTCGGCCATTACTTCAGCGCCGCCTACCAACGCATGGCTTCCCCGCCGGTCAGGTCACGATTGGATTTCCGCTGCTTGCGCTTCCCGGGCCTGATCAGCGCTCAGACTGTACCCAGCGGAGGCACGAGCGACTACGGCCCGGAGATGCTTCACCACGCCGCTCAAGGCAAAGCCTATGCTTGCTTCGTTCGTCCTGACACGCGCCTGCCCTTCATGGTCATGCCGGATGCCATCAAGGCCCTGCTGCTGCTCACGCAGGCGCCGAAGGCCTCCCTCACCCGAGAGACGTACAACGTAACATCCTTCAGCCCTTCGGCTGAAACGATTCTTTCCCGCGTCCAGCGCGCTTTCCGGCTGCGCAGGTCAGCTTCCAGCCCGACACCGCCCGGCAGCAGATCGTCGATTTCATGGCCGGCGGATATCGACGACGACGCTGCTCGAAAGGACTGGGGCTGGGCCCCTGACTACGATGAAGAGCGTTCCTTTAGCGAATACCTGCATTTCCGGCCGTGCGCGCCCGCTACACTTGATGCGGAAGCTGCCCGGTGTCACCCGTCGGCAAGCGTGGCCTGGGCCGCTCGGCGCGGATGATCCCCGCAGCAGCCCGATCACGAACATGGCAATCAAGATCAGCAAGGCCGTCAGCGGGAGCGCCGCCGTAAGCCCGAAGCCCTGGAAGCGTTCGTAGAGCAAGACCGTCATCACCTGGGGTGATAGGCCAGGATGACGACGGCGCCGAACTCGCTGAATTTCCCGCGCCCACATCATCAACGCACCAGCCAGGATCCCCCGCCGGGCCAGCGGCAGCGTGACGTACCAGAAGGCCTGCAGCGTGTTGGCGCCATCCGCCAATGCCACCCGCTCGAGTTCTGTATCGACAAGCGCAAGGACTCCGGCTCGATGTCACCAGGAACGGCACGCTCACGAAGAGCATGGCGACGATGATCCGGGAATACTGTCCGTGAATGTGACCCCCCATGGGAGAAGGTCTGCCCCAGCCATCCGTAACTGCCGAAGACCAGCAGCAACGCCACGCCGGCCGCCGGTGCGGCACGATGACCGGCAGGGTGACAACCGTCTCTACGAATCCGCCGCGGAAGCGCTTCCTGGCGAGCAGGTAGGCCAAGGGAACGCCGCCGATCAAACCCAGGATGGTCGCCACGGCGGCGGCGCTGAAGGTCAGGCTCAGAGAAAAGCTGCAACCTGCTCATCCGCCAGAGCCAGAAGGGTTTGGGCCAGAGTGTCGCGGTCAGGCTCCGAACGAGCGGAAGCAGGATGAAGACGAGCAACACCCCCCCCAACAGACTGAAACCGATGGTTGTCCAGTTGCGGCCGCTGCTCATGGCACCGCCTCCGGGGGGCAGATGGACTCGAGTGGTTGCGGGACGTCCGTGCCCATGGATTGCGGAAGGTTGAACAGGGGGTGGTAGTTCGTCCTCCATGATCGCTCGTCCTTCCGGCCCCAACAGAAATGCGATGAAGGCTTCGGCTTCCTGCGGATGAGGAGCGCTGGCAGGGATTGTGATTCCGTAGGCGATTGGCTCCCCGATGAAACGCGGCTTGACGCT
>CAVOQO010000086.1:0-6544 GCA_963698355.1 uncultured Gammaproteobacteria bacterium
TGGCCGGCGCCCAGGATGACGATCTTCATCAGGATAAGGGCGAAATTGAAGCTGCGCCCGCATGCTACGCCCTCAACGTTCGGGTCGCCACAGGGTGGGTCGGGCTTCCACCCGGCGGCCACGGTTGTGCAACCGGCGAGGGCGCTGTCGGGCTGAAGCCCGACCGACAGCCGCGGGGTGTGCCGCCCGGGTAGCCGCGCTTTGTTGCTACCCTTGATCTTGGCGCCAACGATTGGGTTCGCTCCAAGACTCCGGGGAGGCCACCAATGACTCGCGATGCGCTGGATGATCGGGAACGCGCCTGCCTAAAGAACCTGCGCCTCAGCGCCCTGCCGGCCAGCGACTGTTGCCCGCCGGAGGTTCTGAGGCGCTTGCTCGATTGCGGGCTGATCAAAGAGGTCCCAGTCCCGCGGGTGCTGCCACCGCTGTTTCGCAAGGGCTATGTCCTTACGGGGAGGGGGGAGGCGGCGTTGTGGGAGGAGTGAACACGGTAGTCACTGGACCACACAGACCCAGTCTTGTAGGTCGGTCTACAGCCAGACGCTGTCCCAGTGGGGGTAGTCGCCCAGGCGGCTGACGAGGCCGGCGCGCAGGGGGTTGGCGACGATGTAGCGTGCCGCGGCGAGTCGGTCCTCGTCGCGCCGCAGGGCCCGGTCATAGTAGGAGGGTTGCCAAATTGGGCCGCTGCGCCCGAGCACCTGGTTGACGGCATGGGCGCTCGCACCCTTGAGCAGGCGCATCGGGGTCGCCAGGTCGGCCGCGTCGCCGAAGCCCACCAGGCCGTGGAAGTGGTCGGGCATCAGGACCCAGGCGAGCCAGCGGGCACCGGTCTTACCCTCGACCCGGGGGAGCTGCAGGATGCAGGCGCAGGCGGCACCGAGGTCGCGAAACCATGGGGTCGGACCACGTACGACGGTGGTCACCGGGTACTCGCGCCCCGGCTCGGAGAAACGCCCTTTGCGCGTCGTTGTAGGACATGGGCCAAGCCTAGACCAGCCGGAAGGATGGCTGTAGGTCGGGCTTCAGCCCGACTGCGACGGTTGTGCAACCGGAGAGGTTGCTGTCGGGCTGAAGCCCGACAAACTCGGTGAACCCGGGGTCGGCCCATACGGGGCGATCGGCGTTGTCTGCAAGGTCGCTGTCGGGCTGAAGCCTGACTACAGCCCGACCGATGAGGGTTGCACCCGAGTATGATGGCGCACCGCGACAACCCCACGAACGCCGCCGTGACGCCGTCCCGTTTTCGACCCCAAAGACCTACTGGAGCGCGCCTGAGATCAGGCCGAGGCGCCCTTGCCATCGGCGGCGTGCTCGCCGCGCTCATCTTCACCCTGGCCTCCGGGCCGGTCCTCGCCCAGGCGGCCGAGACCTGCCAGGAGGCAAGCACCCAGCTCTGTATCCCGGTGGAGTTCGTGCTCTTCGGGCTCACCCTGCTGGGGGTGGCCCTACTCCACCACCACACCCTGGCGGTGGCCCTGACGGGGCTCGCGGTCATCACCGGCTTCAAGCTCGGCTTCACCGGCTTCAAGACCGGCCCCGGGTTGGAGGGGTTGGTCGGCCACCTGGGGCACGAGTGGGTAATCCTGGCCAACCTGCTCGGGCTGCTGCTCGGCTTCGCCATCCTGGCCCGCCACTTCGAGGACAGCCGCATCCCGCAGATCCTGCCCCGCTTTCTTCCGGACGACTGGAAAGGGGGAATGGTCCTCCTCGCCATGATCTTCGTGCTGTCGAGCTTCCTCGACAACATCGCTGCGGCCCTGATCGGAGGCACCGTGGCCGCAAGCGTGTTCCGCTACCGGGTGCACATCGGCTATCTGGCTGCCATCGTCGCCGCCTCCAATGCGGGGGGCGCGGGCAGCGTGGTGGGAGATACCACCACCACCATGATGTGGATCTCGGGGGTGGCGCCGGGCGACGTGTTCCATGCGTATGTGGCCGCGGTGGTGGCCCTGTTCGTCTTTGGCATCCCGGCCGCCATCCAGCAGCAGCGCTTCTCCCCGGTGGTGCGCGACGCGCCGGCGGATGTCTCCATCGACTGGGCGCGGGTTGGGATCGTCGCCCTGATCCTCGCCGCCGCCGTGGCGACCAACGTCACGGTGAACATGCACTACAAGGCCCTGGCGGACGGCTTCCCCTTCCTGGGGGTAGCGGTGTGGGTAGCGATCCTGGTCGCCGTGCCCATGCGCAAGCCCGAATGGGGCCTGCTGCCGGAGGCCCTCAAGGGCAGCCTCTTCCTGCTGTCTCTCGTGCTCTGCGCCTCCATGATGCCGGTGGAGAAGCTGCCCCCGGCCTCTTGGTACAGCGCCTTGAGCCTGGGCTTCATCTCTGCCGTCTTCGACAACATCCCGCTGACCGCCCTGGCCCTCAAACAGGGTGGCTTCGACTGGGGCATGCTGGCCTATGCGGTGGGTTTCGGCGGATCCATGATCTGGTTCGGGAGCTCCGCCGGGGTGGCCCTCTCGAACCTCTATCCCCAAGCCCGATCCGCTGGGGCCTGGCTGGTCAATGGCTGGCACGTCGCCCTGGCCTATGTCATCGGCTTCGCCGCCCTCATGCTGACCCTGGGGTGGCAGCCCCATGCACCCGTGAGCCCAACCGGGGGGGCGGGCCATGGCTCCGCCCAGGACCGGGCTGGCGTCTCAGTCCTCCTCACGGCCTCCAGCGTTGACCCGGTGCGCGCGGGTCAGGAGTCACACCCATGATGCGTTTCCTGGTCCCGGTCGACGGCTCGTCCCATTCCGAGCGCGCCATCCAACACCTGATCCGGCTTGCCAAGTGCCGGGAGGCCGCGGAGATCCACCTGATCAACGTGCGCGAACCGGTGGACTCCTGGGAGGTCCGCCGCTTCCTCACCGAGGAGGAGGTTGCCCGCATCCAGCGGAGCGAGGGGGAGGAGGACCTGCGCGCCGCCCGCGCGCTCCTGGACGCGGCTGGGATCGCCTACGAGGCCGAGGTGCTGGCGGGTCCCGTTGCCCAAACCATCGCCCATTACGCCGACACCCATGGTTGCGACCAGATCATCATGGGGACCCACGGCCGCGGTGGCCTGGCCAGTCTCTTCCTGGGCTCGGTGGCGGCCAAGGTGATCCACCTGGCCCATGTGCCCGTGACCCTGGTGCGGTAGTCGGGCTTGAGCCCGTCGCGTCCGGCCGGCGAGGCTCAATCCGGCAGGCGCCTCCGCCACAGGGCATCTCCGGCCAGGACCAAGGCCACGAAGCCCAGCACGGCGGCCGTTACCAGGGGGAGGTTCTCCGCGATCAGGGCCTCGTTGCCGCCGATGAACCAACCCATCGCAATGAGTACCGCCGTCCAGAGTCCGGCCCCCAACAGTGTATAGAGACTGAATGGGAGCAGGCCCATGCGGGTGAGCCTCGCGGGGAGCGAGATGAGGTGCCGAATGCCGGGGACGAGCCGTCCGGTGAAGGTGGAGATGACCCCGTGCCGGGCGAAGAAGGCGTCGGTCTTGTGCAGGAGTGCTGGACGCACAAAGAAGTAGCGCCCGTAACGCTCCAGGAAGGGGCGGCCCACCCAGAGGGCGAATCCATAATTGATGAAGGCCCCGGCCAGGCTGCCGAGGGGCGAGGCCAGGAAGATCAGCCCGACGCTCATCTTGCCCTGGTAGGCGAGGTAGCCGGCCGGGATCACCACCAGCTCACTTGGTATCGGAAGGACCGTGGACTCCAGGGCCATGAGGACGAAGATGCCCGTGTAGCCCCAGCCGTTGACGGTGGCAAGGACCCAGTCGACGAATTGGTGCAGCATGGCTGGGACTCCTCAGCCTGCGTTACCCAGCGCGCTACGGTGCCGCGAATAGAGGAAGTACAGGGCCAGTCCCGCCGCGAGCCAGAGCCCGAAGCGCTCGGTGATCACCGCGGTGGGCATGGCCAAGCACGTGCCGGTGATGGTGATCGCCATCGTGCTGGCGGTGGGCGTCATGATGCTGGCGGCCAAGTCGATCGGCGACTTCGTCGACGCCCACCCCAGCATCAAGATGCTGGCCCTGAGCTTCCTGATCCTGGTCGGTGCCGTGCTGGTCGCCGAGGGACTCGGGCAGCATCTGCCCAAGGGCTACATCTACTTCGCCATGGCCTTCTCGGTGGCGGTGGAGATGCTCAACATCCGGGCCCGCCGGCGGCAGGCCGAGGCCCGGGCGCTGCCGGAGCCGGTGCAACTGGGCAACGTGCCCCACCCGGCCCCAGCGGACGAACCAGGGCCTCCTTGAATGTGCGTGGCCCCGCACTGGGGCGCCGCTCAGGACTCACCTGGGACCCTCGATGAGGTAGATCTCGATGCGCCGATTGCGATCCCGCCCTTCGCGAGTCCCGTTATCGGCGATCGGGCGGCTCGCGCCATAGCCAAAGGCCGCGATACGCTCGGCGGCGACGCCGCGGTCGACGAGGGCCTGCCTCACCGTCTCGGCGCGCTCCCGGGAGAGCCTGAGGTTGACGTCGTCCCGTCCTGACGAGTCGGTATGGCCCTCGACCCGGACCGACGCCGTCGGGTGCTCCTCAAGGATTGCCGCGATTCGGTCGAGGACCGGCAGATCCCCTGAAGGCAGGTTGGAGGTGCCGATGGGAAAGGTCAGGTCGGCGTGAGCCAGCCCGAGCATCAGGCCTTGACCCGTCTGGCGCCCCCCCAGCTCGATCACCTGCGCGGCAAGCGAGGGCTTGGAGGGCGGCGGTTCTTTGAACTTGGGAGGGGTGTCGGTGGGCCGTCGCTCCTTGTGGAGAGTCTCCTCCAACGCAGCAATGCGCCCCTTCGCGTCGGCGAGCTGCCGCTGCAGGACGGCGGTCTCCGCGACCACGTCTTGAACGACCGCGTCCGGCGCGCGGATCGCCTCGACGGCGGTCTCCGCGTCGGGCGGCTGTCGACTGCCGGCAAACCAGCCGTAGAGTCCGAGGCCGGCGATCAAGACCAGCCAGATCAGGACATCGTGGACCCCGCCCCCTGCATCCGAGGTATGGACCCGTTGCCTCAGCGCATCCCATCCGGGCAAGGGCCGCCCGCGCAGAAGCCTCCCCTCGCCTCGGTTCCACAGGCGACCCGGCCGGGCGTCGGTCGACCAGGGGCTCGCCGCGTCACGGGGCATCCCGGTCCCTTCCAACCCAGCGCCTCCAACCGGGCTCCCGTCCTCCGTTGGTATGCCGTCGGAACTGTGCGTCCGGTCCGACTCAGGGGCGCTCATGGTGGGCGCTCGCCTCGGCCTGCTGGGTCCCCTCGGCGATCCGATCCATGATCGCGAACAGCAGACCCGAAACCACCAGGGTCACATGGGTGGCCAGCTTCCATCCCACATACTCACCCGAGAGCGTGCTGGGGCTCATGAAGATGCGCAGGAGCTCGATGGCGGAGATCGCCACGATGGAGCCGATGAGCTTCATCTTGAGACCCGAGAAACCGACCTGGCCCATCCAGGAGGGACGGTCCTCGTGGTCGTCGATGTGCATGCGCGACACGAAATTCTCGTAGCCCGCGAAGACGATCATAAGGAGCAGGTTGGCCACCAGGACCACGTCGACGAGGGAGAGCAGGGCCACGATGATCTCCCCGTCGGAGCCGGTGAAGACCAGGGGGACAAACTCGAGAAACCCCTTGCCGAATTTGATGAGCAGCAGGCCCAGGGCCAGCAGCAACCCCAGGTAGAAGGGCGCCAGCATCCAGCGGCCGGCGAACATGAAGGATTCAAGACGGCTGTCGAGGCGCATCGCGCTGTGCTCCGTGGAATTTGGGATGGGCGGGCCCGATGGTATACGGGTTCTGCGTGGGCGCTGTTAGAGACTCGCGGGCCGGATTCTACGCCCGCCCGGACCATGAAGACTTGACCGGGGACATCCCGGGGGCGGGCTTCAGCCTGGCCCAAGCTCAGGGTTTGGGCAGGAGCCGATCGAAGGCCGAGGTGCTGGACTCGGCCAGCCCCTCCCCCTCCCGCACGATGAAGAGGGCGGCCAGATCCTGGGACTCCGCCAGGGCCGGTCCCTTCTCCTCACCCAACACCACCAGGGCGGTGGCGAGACCATCGGCGCGCATGGCGTCCCCGGCCGCGGGCGGCAGGACGACAGTGGCGGAGGCGAGGCGATGAGCGACGCTGGCGCCCGTCATGGGGTCGATGTGGTGGGAGTAGCGCCGACCGCCCTGCTCGAAGAAGTTACGGTAATCGCCGGAGGTGGAGACCGCACCCGCTTCCAGGGGGACGACACGCTGGACGGAGCGTTCGCCTTCCCTCGGGGTCTCGACAGCGATCCCCCAGGGCTCGCCCCTGGCATTGTGGCCCCGCACCCTTAGGGTGCCGGCGACCCCGGCCAGATAGTCGGCGATGCCGAGGGATTCCAGGTAGGCGGCCATGCGATCGGCGCCGTAGCCCTCACCCAGAGCGGATAGATCGATGTAGATGTCGCCGCGCTGCTTGCGCACCGCCGGGGGTTCGGCGCGCAGCTGGATCTTGGTGTAGCCGACCCGGGCCAGGGCCGCCTGCAGGGCCTCCGGAGACGGTACGGCATCCGCTCTGGCCTCTGGACCGAAGCCCCAGAGGTTGACCAGCGGCCCA
>CAVOQO010000087.1:0-32453 GCA_963698355.1 uncultured Gammaproteobacteria bacterium
AACACCAGGGCTTCTCCCTGTGTGGCGGGATCTGTCTGCGGCCAGACGAGGCTGTTCTCAGGGGCGCCGCCGCGTCCGCATGAAAACGGCGAGGTGGAGATAAAACAGGCGCATCACGAGCGCCCCCACGGATAGTGCCGGCCACATCCCTGCCGGAAATGGCTCAACTACGAGTGTGGCACGAGGCGAGTGCCTGACTCAGCGCCCCGTGCGGCGGTAGACCGCGTCCATGGCGACCGCGAGGTCCACGGACCGAAGGGGGACCTCGCCCTCCGTGTAAGCGGTCACCTGCCACTGGTCGGCGCGGCGAAAGACCTCGATCTGCCGGTACTCCTGGGATACGAGCACGTATTCCTCGAGTGAATCCAGCTGCCGGTAGAACATGAGCTTCTCGAACCGGTCCAGTCGCTCCGTTTGTGGCGAGAGGACCTCGACGACAAGGCACGGATTCTGGCGAAAGTACCTTTCGCGATCGCGCGGATCGCAGGAGACCACGACGTCCGGGTAATAGAAAACTTCACGCTCCGCTGTCTGGATGCGGACCTTCATGTCCGAGCTGAACACCTGACAGCGATCGGGGAGGCTTTGCGAGAGGAGACCCGCCAGGTTCAGTGTGATCAACCCATGCCTGTCGCTTGCCCCGACCATCGCGTAGGTCTCGCCATCAACGTATTCGTGGCGAATCTGGCTTTCCAGCTCCCCTTCGAGATAGGCGTCAACGGAGAGGAAGGTCGCGGCCGTCTGGGGTTGCATCGCTCGTTGCCTCCAACGCAGGCGTCCAATACGCCTGCCCGCCAAGCATAGTGAACGGACACGGGCCCGACAATGCGCCGGGAATCCGGCTCCCGTCCGATACGACGGATTCTTCTCGCGCAGGGCCGCCGCCTTACGCCTCCGGGGACCCACCGGGACTGAGGACCATCCATTTCAGGATGTCTTCCCGGGTCACGAGTCCCAGCACCCGGCCATGTTCGACGACCGGCAGCTGGTTGACGCCCTTCTCGGCCAGCAGGGCCAGAGTGGCCGCTGCGGACTGCGAGGACGACACGGTGTGCAGCCGCTCGATGGGGATCATCACATCGGCGACGCGCCGCGAGGACCATTGGTCGCGCCCCAGCCGGCGCACGTCCTCCAGGCAAACCATCCCGCGTAGCTCGCCGTCGGAAACCACCGGGTAGGCGCGCTGGCTGAACGCGAGAAAGCCGTCGTCCACCAGGTCCTGCACCCTGGTGTCGGGCTCGACGACCTGATAGTCGTGGTGCATCACCCGGCTCACCGGCAGGGTCCCCAACCGGTCCTCGATCAGACGCACCCGATAACTCTGACGCGCCGCGTTGCCGAGGAACCAGCCGATCAGGGCGAGCCAGAGACCGCCGATTCCCCCGGAGCCAAACAAGGGGACACTGAGACCGAGCATCATGGCGAAGCCGGTCGCGATGAGCAGCCACGCGAAGGCCTGTCCGGCCGCCGCCGCCACGAGGGTCGAACGGGTCTGGTCACCGGTGATGCCCCAGAGGACCGCACGGAGCACCCGTCCGCCATCGAGCGGAAAGCCGGGGACCAGGTTGAACAGGGCGAGGATGATGTTGACGGGCCCCAGCCACAGCAGCAGGGTAGCAACGGGTCCGACCTGGGCCAGACCCTTCCCCGGATCCTCTGGATCAAAGTCGATGGGGCCAGCGATCACCCCAGCCAAGAGGAGAAACAGCACCCCCAGGGCGAGGCTGGCCAGTGGCCCTGCGATGGCCATCCCCAGCTCCGCCCGCCAGGTCTTGGGCTCGCCTTCCATGTGGGCCATGCCGCCGAAGACAAAGAGCGTGATCCGCCGAATCTCGATCCCGAACCTCCGTCCGACCAGGGCATGGGCAAGCTCGTGAAGCAGCACCGAGACCAGAAAGAGCGCGGCGGCGGCGAAGGCGGTCAGGAGCACCTTGCCCTCACCCCAATCGGGGTGCCAGTGGGGCAGCAGGCCGCCCGAAAGGGCCATGGCGATCAGGGCAAAGACGATCAACAGGCTCCAGTCCAGGCTGACCTCCACCCCGGCGATCCGCCCTAGACGCATCCCCCGCCCACGCTCGCCGCCGGGTTCGATATCGGAGTCGTTGTCCCCGTGGTTCCTCGATCCCATGCCGTCCTCCCGGAGCCCCAGCCCGAAGCTCAACCTGTTTGTCGTTCCGCGGGCGTCCCCGCCAGGCGGCCGATCCCGCGGCCCGCGCCGCTGGTCCGAACCTGAGCCTGCCCTCGCGGGCGGCTGCGCCCGGCCCAGCCGCCACACGACTATGTATGGGGGGCGAAACCCCTGTTCGCACCTCATACGACGCTCCGCGGACCGAGTCTATAGGCTAGCCTGAATGGGGGCACCGGTGCGGGGGCCCCAATCCCGAGCCAAAGCCGTCCATCATGTCCGACACCCTTGCGAGCGAGATCCCCGGCGCCATTGGCCACATCGAGGAGGTTCAGGGCCCGGTGGTCGTGATCGACTGCGACTCGCTCCCGCCGCTGCGGCAGGCCCTGTATGCCCGGGTGGATTCGGAGACCTATTGGTTCGAGGTGCACCAGCACCTGGACCGCCGCCGGGTGCGCGCCATCACCCTTCACCGTACCGCGGGCATCACCCGCTCCCTCCCGGTCTACGACACCGGCGCGCCTGTCCATGTGCCGGTGGGTCCCAACTGCCTGGGCCGGGTGCTCAATATCTTCGGGGAGCCGCTGGACGGGGAGCCCGCCCTGGATCCCACCGCCTTCCGGAACATCCGGGGCGAGCCACTGCCGCTCATGGAGACGGTCGCCCCCAGCGAGGTGCTCCAGACGGGGATCAAGGTCATCGACCTGCTCTGCCCATTCGTGCGCGGCGGCAAGACCGGGCTCTTCGGCGGGGCCGGGGTCGGAAAGACGGTGCTGGTGATGGAGCTCATGCACGCCATCGTGGCCCTCCACCGAGGGGTCTCGGTCTTTGCGGGGGTGGGCGAGCGCATCCGCGAGGGACACGAGCTCTGGCAGGAGCTCAAGACGACCGGCGTCATGCCGAAGTCCCTGCTGGTCTTCGGCGAGATGGACGAGTCCCCAGGCGTGCGCTTCCGCATCGGACACACAGCGCTCACCTACGCGGAGTACCTGCGCGACACCCTGGCCACCGAGGTCCTGTTCCTGATGGACAACGTGTTTCGGTTCATCCAGGCGGGGAGCGAGATCTCCAGCCTGCTCGGGCGCCTGCCCGCCGCGGTGGGCTACCAGCCCACCCTCGACACCGAGGTCGCCGAGATCGAGGACCGCATCAACTCCACCCGCGGCGGGGCGATCACCTCGGTGCAGGCCGTCTATGTGCCGGCGGACGACATGACGGACCCCGCGGTCATCGCCATCCTGGGGCACCTGGACACCACCGTCGTCTTGGCGCGCAGTCAGGCCGGCAAGGGCATCTACCCGGCGGTGGACCCGCTGGCCTCCACCAGCAAGATGATGGACCGGCACGTGCTCGGCGACCGTCACTACACGGTGGCGGAGGGGGTGCGGGAGCACCTGGCGCGCTACCAGGAACTGGAGGACGTGATCGCCATGCTCGGCCTGGCGGAGCTCTCCCCCCGGGACCGGGAGATCGTCACGCGCGCCCGCAAGCTCCAGCGCTATCTCACCCAGCCCTTCCACGTCACCTCGGCGCACACGGGTATCGACGGGGTCTCGGTCCCCTTGGATCGGACCCTGGCGGACTGCGAGGCCTTCCTGCGCGGAGACCACGACGCAACGCCGGAAGACTCATGCTACATGCGCGGCGCCATGACCGACGTGGCCGGCGCCAAGGTCGGAACAGAGACCGGAGGCGCCCCATGAGAACCTTTATCCTGCACCTTCAGGACGCCACCCATTACGAGCGCGTGGACGGCGTCGAGTCCTTCGTCGGGCGGGACCCGAGCGGTGCCTTTGGCCTGCTGTCCGGCCACGAGCGCTTCATGACCGCCCTGGTGTTCGGCCTGGCCCGCTTCCGACCCGCTGGCGGCGACTGGGAATACCTGGCGGTTCCCGGCGCCCTGGTCTATTTCATCAATGACGCGCTCTTTCTCAGCACCCGGCGCTACCTGCGGGACCCAAGCTACGAGACCATCAGCGGTCTATTGGTCAAGCAGCTGGCAGCCGAGGAGCAGGACTTGGCGGCCATCCAGGAGAGCCTGCACCGGCTCGAGAGCGAGATGCTGAGGCGCCTGTGGGCGCTGGGTCGCGGGTCGGAGGCCCTGCTCTGATGGGGACGCGATATCTGCGTCAAGCCTTGATCTTCGGTAGCCACTCCTTCCTCTCCCCTGGAAGGGGGAGACTAGGTGGGGGGTCGAAGCGACAAGGCACACGCGACCTCAAACCATGGGGCAAGCGTTCGACCCCCTCCCCGACCCTCACCCTGCCCGGGGGAGGGAGAATGCGGGGACAGGCTTCCTCCCCCCTGGCAGGGTGATGGAGAAACGGGTAACGCGGGCAGAGAGAGCGAATAGGTGACAGGGTGGGAAACGGGAGAGACAGCTGGGAGGACCAGAAGCTGCGACGCCATGTAGAGCAGGACGCCCGCCGCATCGCCAAGGAGAAGCGGGAGCGAGAGAGCGTCCTGGTCCAGACGGTCTATCTGGGTACACTGGGCCTGGTGTTCGTTTTGCCCCTGGTCGCCGGCGTCTATCTCGGCCACTGGCTGGACGGCATGACCGCTGGCTATTCCATGCGCTGGACCCTCAGCCTGCTGTTTCTCGGACTCGTGGTGGGGGCCTTCAACGTGTACTTCCTGATTCGCAGCCGGGAATAGCACCGATGGGGCAGGAGCAACTCTTCGCCCACGAGCTGTTTCGGCTCGGACCTGTCGTCATCCGCGACACCGTGGTGACCACCTGGCTGGTGATGCTGGGGTTGTGGCTCGCCTGCTGGTACCTGGTCGGGCGGCCAAGGACCGCGGGCGGCCTGATCCAGACCGCCGCCGAGGGCCTGGTGCTCAGCATCGAGGATGCCATCCGCCAGGTTCTGCCTCAGCAGACCCAGACCGCCATGGTCCTCCCGTTCATCCTGACCCTTTGGACTTACCTGGTCGTCGCGAACCTGGTGGGCCTGATCCCCGGCCTGCACTCGCCCACGCGCGACCTCTCGGCCACCGCGGCGCTCGCGGTGCTGGTGTTCCTCTCGGTCCATTGGTTCGGCATCCGCTCCCAGGGCCTCAAGGGCTACCTGCGGCACTATCTGTCCCCGACCCCGATCCTGCTGCCTTTTCATATCATCAGCGAGATCACGCGCACAATGGCGCTCGCGGTGCGCCTCTTCGGCAACATGATGAGTCTGGAGCTGGTGGCGCTGCTGCTGGTCTGGGTGGGGGGTCTGCTGGTGCCGATCCCGATCCTCATGCTCCACGTCGTCGAGGCCCTGGTGCAGGCGTACATCTTCGGGATGCTGGCGCTGATCTACATCGCCAGCGCCATCCAGACCGGACCTCCGCAGACGGACCAACCTAACGACCACAACGCCCGCCCCAGCCCGGAGGATGAGGGTCGCGGACGCCACGATCATTCCCCTCACCCCGACCCTCTCCCAGAGAGCGAGGAGACGAGGAGCGCCATCAGCGCCACCTTCACGCCAACCATCAGGAGTAACCCATGACCGACATGACTTGGGTGGTGATCGCATCCACCGTCGCCGCGGCCCTGGCCATCGCGTTGGGGGCCATGCTCCCGGCGGTCGCCATGGGACGGGCCATCAGCCAGGCCCTGGATGCCCTCGCCCGCCAGCCGGAGGCGGAGCGCTCCATCATGCGCACCCTGTTCATTGGATTGGCGATGATCGAGTCACTCGCCATCTACTGCCTGGTGATCGTGCTGATCATCCTGTTCCGCAACCCGCTCCTGGAATATCTGCTCAAATAGGCCGCGGGACGAGGAGTCAGCCATGGGCATGGATTGGTCGACCTTTTTCCTGGAGCTGATCAACTTCCTGATCCTGGTCTGGATCCTGAAGCGTTTCCTCTATGTCCCGGTGAAAAGGGCGATCGAGGAGCGCCGCCAGCGCGTGGAGTCGGTGCTGGCGCAGGCCCAGGCGACCCGAGCGGAGGCCGAGCGGCTGCGCGCCGAGTACGAGTCCCGGGAGCAGGCCTGGCAGGTGGAGCGCGACCAGGCCAGGGCCGCCCTGGAACAGGAGCTTAGCGCCGAGCGGACCCGCCGCCTGGACGAGATCCAGGCCGAGCTTCAGCGCCAGCGGGACAAGGCCGCGATCCTGGACGAGCGCAAGGCCCGGGATGCCGAGCGGCGCGACCAGAAGGCGGCGCTGGCCCTGGCGGCGGGCTTCGGCTCCAAGCTGCTCGCCCGGGTCGCCGACCCCTCGCTGGAGGCGAGGCTGGTGGAAATGGTCATCGAGGACCTCCCAAATCTCTCGGATGCCCATCGCCAGGCGCTGGCTACGACTGCGGATCACGTCCCCGGCACGGTTCGGATCCAGAGTGCCTATCCGCTCCCCGACGACCAGCGCGCGGCCCTGGAGTCCGCCCTGAGCGCGGCCGCCGGCCAGGACTTGCGCTGCGAGCTCGACCGGGACCCTGACCTGATCGCCGGCCTGCGCATCGACGCCGGCCCCTTGGTGATGCGGGCCAACCTGCAGGACGAGCTGCAGTTTTTCGCCGAGTCCGCGGGCTGAGTCTTGGTTCCACTGGGCACAACATGAGCGAATCGAGCCCCGCCGGCGTTGCAGCCCCCCTGGACCGGGCGGCCGCCTGGGTCGGCCAATATCAGCCGGGCTTGCGGGTCACCGAGCAGGGCGGCCTGGTCTCTGTCGGGGACGGGATCACCTGGATTCGCGGCCTGCCCTCCGCCGCCGTGGACGAGGTCCTGGACTTCGCGGACGGCAGCCAGGGCATCTGCTTCGGACTGGAGCGGGAGTTGGTGGGGGCCGTGCTGCTGCGCCAGACCCAGGGGCTCACCTCCGGCACCCCCGTCTTTCTCACCGGGCGCCAGGCAAGCATCCCGACGGGCGATGCGCTGATGGGCCGGGTCCTCGACCCCCTGGGCGCACCACTGGACGGGCTGCCAGCCCCGGACTGCACAGCCCGCCGCCCCCTGGACGCCCCTTCCCCGCCCATGATCCGGCGCGATTTCGTCAACGAGCCCCTGTTCACCGGTATCAAGATCGTCGACACCCTGGTCCCCATCGGCCGGGGCCAGCGACAGCTCATCGTGGGCGACAAGGGCCTGGGGCGAAGCGCCATCGCCATCGACGCGGTGCTCGCCCAGCGGAACTCCGGGGTGCGCTGCGTCTATGTGTTCATCGGTCAGAAGCGCTCGTCCGTGGTGAGCACGCTCAAGCTGCTCTCGGACCACGGGGCCATGGACTACACGACCCTGGTGGTGGGGGAGGCGAGCGCCCTGCCCGGCCTCAAATACCTGGCACCGTTCGCGGGCTGTGCCATCGCCGAGCACTGGATGGCCGAGGGCCACGACACCCTGGTGGTCTATGACGACCTGAGCACCCACGCCCAGGCCTACCGGGAGCTCTCGCTCCTGCTGCGGCGCCCCCCGGGACGCGAGGCCTACCCGGGGGACATCTTCTTCCTCCACGCCAAGCTGCTGGAGCGGGCCACCTGCCTGAGGGCGCCCGAGGGCGGCGGCAGTATGACCGCGCTCGCCATCGTCGAGACGCGGCTGGGCGAGATCGCCTCCTACATCCCCACCAATCTCATCTCGATCACGGACGGGCAGATCTACCTGGACCAGGCCCTGTTCGCCGCGGGCTTCCTGCCGGCCATCGACATCGCCCGCTCGGTCTCCCGCATCGGGGGCAAGGCCCAACCGCCCGCCATCAAACGGGAGGCGGGGCGCATGAAGCTGGATTATCTCCAGTTCCTGGAACTGGAGGTCTTCACGCGCTTCGGCGCCCGGCTGGAGGCGGGGATGGAGGCCCGGCTCAGGCGGGGCGCCATCCTGCGGGAGCTGTTGCAGCAGGATCGGCTCGACCCCCTGCCGATCCGCTTCCAGCTCGCCTGGCTCATCGCGTTCAACGAGGGCCTGTTCGAAGGGACGGACCCCAAGGACCTTCCGGGGCTCATGGCGTGGCTGCGCTCGGCGGTCGATGCCTCCGCGCTCACCCTGGATGACGGGCGGGACGCCTGGCTCGAGGCGCTTCGCGGCTGGCTGTTGGCCGGGTCCGGGACGGAGGACGCGGGTGTCCCGACGTCATAGCATCGACACGCTCCTCCACTCACTGGAGGACATCGGCAAGATCATGGCCTCCATGAAGAACCTGTCCTACATGGAGACCCGCAAGCTCGCGCGCTTCCTGGACAGCCAGCGGCGCGTGGTCGCGGGCATCAACGCCGCCGCCCGGGACTTCCTGGCCCATAATCCCCGTCTGCTTGAAGCACCCAGGGGCACGGGTACCCTGTATGTGCTGATCGGCGCCGAGCGCGGGTTCTGCGGCAACTTCAACGAGGCAGTCCTGGGTGCACTGGACCGCCCGCTGGACCGTGCAGGTGCGGAGCGGCTCGCCCTGGTCGCCGTTGGGACCCGACTCGCCGCCGTCCTGGAGGACGATCCCCGATTGGCGGACACGATCCGAGGGGCCTCCGCCGCCGAAGAGGTTCCGACGGTCCTGAACCGGCTCGTCCAGACCCTGAGCCGGGTCACCGAGGAGCGGAACCTCCCCTCACTCCTCGTCATTTATTGGGATGCGGAGACCGAGGAGGTTCATGAGGTCCACCTGCTCCCGCCCTTCCGTGAGGCCGCCGGGCCCGCCTACGCCTGTCCGCCCCGGCTGAACCTGGCCCCGGAGTCGTTCCTTGCCACCCTGATCGAGCACTACCTGTTCGCCGCCCTTCACGAGCTGCTTTACAGCTCGCTGATGGCGGAGCACCAACAGCGCGTGCGTCACCTCTCGGGGGCGCTGGAGCGGATCGACAGTCGGGTCCGGGAGCTCGGGCAGCGCCGTAACTTGCTGCGCCAGGAGGAGATCACCGAGGAGATCGAGCTCATGCTGCTCAACCTGACAGAACCCAGGCGGCCGGCGACGGACAACCCAGCCCCGATTTCCCGCAAGCGATTGACCGAGCCGCCTGGGTAACACGACCGTGAGCCTCGGAGCCAAGCTCAGGCCCCTGCTCCAGCCGGCCAGACCGGCGATGGTCTGCCGCCATCTGGGTCAGATCGCCCTGCTCCTCGCGGTGCTCATCACCGTGCCAACGCTCGTCGCCTACGGCAGCGGCGACTGGGTTCTCGGCCACCGGCTGCTGCTCGCCGCACTGCTGCCCTCCCTGGCCCTTGGTGTCTGCGCACTGCTCCCGGCGCCGGCGCGTCCGATCCAGGCCAACGAGGCCCTGGTCGTGTCGGCGCTTGCCTTCGTCATGGCCGCCGCCCTGATGACCTTCCCGCTCACCGCGGCCGGGCTCGCGCCACTGGACGCCTGGTTCGAGTCCGTCTCCGGGGTCACCACCACGGGCCTGACCATGGTGCCAGAGCCGAACGACAAGACCGACGCGTTCCTGTTCACCCGCGCCTGGATGCAGTGGTTCGGCGGACTCGGGATCGTGGTGCTGTCCCTGGCGCTGGCCGCCGCGCGCCCGGCGGATCAGCGCCGTCTTTCGGACGCATCAAGCGATGAGGACAATCTGGACCACAGCGTCCGGATCCACGCCAGGCGGGTGCTCGCCGTCTATACGCTGCTGACCGTCTTGGGGTTTGTTCTGGTGTGGGCGGCGGGGCTGCCCCTGTTCCAGGCTCTGGTCCACACCCTGGCCGCCATCTCCACCGGCGGCTTCTCCGCCTTCGCCGACAGCCTGGCTGAGGTCCACCCGTGGGGTCAGATCGCGCTGGGAGTGGTTACCTGCATGGGCGCGCTTCCGCTGACCCTGTTCTATCGGGCCCATGCGCGGGGGCTCGGCCAGCTCTGGCGGGACCCTGAACTGCGCGCCCTGGGCACAGCCCTGCTGCTGGTGACCCTGCTGCTGTGGTGGCTCGGCCACCTGGCACCGGCGGACGCCCTCGCCCAGGCGGTGTTCGCCCAGACCACCACCGGGTTCTCTACCCTGAACGTGGCAGAGCTCGACCCGGCGGCCAAGCTGGTGATGATCCTGTCCATGGTGACCGGCGGCGGCGTGGGCTCCACCGCGGGGGGCATGAAGCTCCTGCGGGTGCTGGTCCTGATCCGGGTCATCCAGCTCGCGATCCTGCGCGTCCAGATCCCCCGCCACGGCGTGATCCAGCCCGAGATTGGCGGCCGGATGCTGGAGGCGTCCCAGATCGAGCACGCGCTCTTGCTGCTCCTGCTCTATCCCGTGGTGATCCTGGTCTCCTGGCTGCCCTTCCTGGCCGCGGGGTACGCGCCACTGGATGCGCTGTTCGAGATCGTGTCCGCCGTGGGCACCGTCGGCCTGTCGGTGGGGATCACGGGTCCTGGCCTGGAGGACGGGCTCAAGCTGCTGCTCAGCCTGGACATGCTGATGGGGCGGCTGGAGATCCTGTCCCTGCTGGTACTGCTGTATCCTGGCACCTGGTTCAAGAGACCCTGAGAGCGGCGCCGAATGCAGGATTTCAAACCCAGATTGGCGAGCCCCGCCCGATCGAGATTTGCCGGCGCACTGCTGCTTGCCTGCGCCTCCCTTCTGGCCCAGGCGGTCAGCGCCGGGGAGCTCTCGCCTTATACCGAGGGCGAGCTCACGGCGCCGGCATTCACCCTCAAGGCCCTGGACGGGAAGCCCCACCGGCTCGCGGATTACCGGGACAAGGTCGTGCTGGTGAACTTCTGGGCGAGCTGGTGCCCGCCCTGTCTCGCCGAGCTGCCCGGCATCCAGCGACTCGCGGACCGCCTAGCCGGCGAGGCGTTCGAGGTCCTGCTCATCAACGTGGGGGAATCGCCCTTCCGGGTCTCGAAATTCCTGAAGCTGACCGGCATGCGCCTCACCTCGCTGCTCGACGCCGAGGGGGAGATCTTCCAGGCGTGGGGCGGGAACGTTTACCCCACGAGCTTCGTCCTGGACTCCGGCGGCCACATCCGTTACGTCGTGTACGGACCACTGGAGTGGGACAGCGCAGACGTTGTGAAGACGCTCTCGGGCCTGCTTCCTCCGCGGCAGACTGCCGCCGAGTGAGCCCGCTCATCCCTTGAAGCCGAGCGGCTCGGATGAGGCGCCGATGCCTGCCGCCGCGTCAATGATTCGACGCCATGGGATGACCTCGACACCCTCGCGGCGATAGCCGGCCTCTCCGCCATAGATCAGCCAGGAGGTCAGCGTCTGGTTGCCCGCAAGGCGCTGCCAACGGCCAAGTCCCTTCAGCCATTCACCGACGAAGGTCGCGCCGGATTTGATCTCCACCGCCTGCAGCGCGCTACCCGTCTCGAACAGCAGATCGACCTCGTTCCCGGTGTTGTCGCGCCAAAAGTAAAGCCCCGCGGGACGCCCGGCGTTGAAGCGATCCTTGACGAACTCACTGACAACCAGGGTTTCGAATAGCGCGCCGCGCAGGGCATGGGTGGCCATCGTCGTCCGGTCCCAAATCGCGAGCAGGGCCGCCGCCAGACCGGAATCGAGGAAATACAGCTTCGGGGACTTGACCAACCGCTTGCCGAAGTTGGCATAGTGCGGCGGCAGCAGGAAGACCAGATAGCTCGCCTCCAGCACCGACAGCCATTGCCGCGCCGTGGTGTGGCCGATGCCGCAATCATTGGCCAGCGACGACAGATTCAGCAGCTGGCCGGTGCGGGCCGCGCAGAGCCGAACGAATCGCTGGAACAGCGCCAGGTCCTTCACGGCCAGGAGCTGGCGCACATCCCGCTCCAAGTAGGTGGCGATGTAGTTCGGAAACCAGTCGTCCGGCGACAGGGGCCGATCATAGAGCGGCGGGTAGGCGCCCTGCAGGAGCAGATCGTCGAGCACGGGCGGAAGCAGGCCCGCCGCGTCCAGCTCCCCCATCGAAAAGGGTAGCAGCTCGATACGCCCGACCCGTCCCGCCAGGGACTGCGTAATGCCGGACATCAGCCCGAACTGCTGCGAGCCGGTCAGCACGAACTCGCCCATGCGCCGCCGCTCGTCCACCAACCCCTGCAGATACGACAGCAGGGCCGGTACATGCTGCACCTCGTCGATGACTGCACCGGCGTCAAACCGCCCCAGGAAGCCGCGTGGATCAGTCAGCGCAAACTCCCGCTGATCCGGGTTCTCCAGCGACACATAATCCCGACCCGGGAACAGCGCGCGCGCCAGAGTCGTCTTGCCGGATTGCCGGGGACCGGTGATCAGCAGGACCGGAAATCCCGCTGCCAGGCGCAGCGCCGTCTCTCTTGCCTGCCTTGGTATCATGCCGAATTTTACAGATTGACGTTGATAACGACAATTTGTAAGAGACGTCAACGCGCGGGCCCCGACCCTTCGGCGTCGAGCCCCCTCAGGGTCCCCAGCCGGTGTGGATCGCGTAGCCGCCTTGCCGCCAGGCCCCGAGCCCGCCTTCAAGGTGAGAGACGTTAGGGACATCGTTGTCCAGCAAGGTCTGCTCCGCCTGCCGGGTGCGGTGGCCCTGGGTGCAATAGAGCACGACCCCGTTCTTGGCCTGGCTCAGCTCCTCCAGGTGCTTCTCCATCTTGTCGTAGGGGATGTTGACCGCGCCGGCCACGTGCCCGGATTTGTATTCACCGAGCGGCCGCACGTCGACCACCAGCGGCGCATCAGGGGACCCCTCGCGGGCGGCCAGGGCCTCGGCGGTAATTGCGGGCGTCTGAAACTCGTCGCCGAGTGCAAGTGCGGGCAGCAGGGTCAGCAGACAGCCAACCTCGCGGATCAGCCGAACGAAACGCCCCGTTTGACTACGGGTGCGGGAACTCAAAACTCTCACGGAATTTGTGTTCATTGCGGGACCGGATGGGTGGGCGACAGGCGCGTCGCCTATGTCACTTCAGACAGTCCGGGACATGGAATTCCTCGTCCAGACGGTATCGCTGGTCGAAGACCCCGTCGCAGTCGCTGTCCCGGATGACGTAGTTCCAGCCCCCGTCGGCACCCACGCCGGCCTCGGCGCCCTGCATCTCCAGGCTCCACGCCCAGAGCTTGCCCTTGGTGGTCATGCTGAAGATCTTGTCCCCGGCCACGTCCTGGTAGTGGACGACGTGGGTCTCCTTGGTGCCGTCGGCGTCGCCGTCGGCATCCTCCTCGCTGATGAGCAGAAACTTGCCGAGATCGGGCGCTTGGTAGACGCCTGTCTCCATCGCGTGGGCAGGCCCGCACCCCAGCGCGAACAGGAGGGCCACGCCCGGGAAGGGCGCGTAAAACAACTTGTGTCGATGCATCTGCTTCATGGTCATTCGGCCGGCCTCGCTGAAAGGACAGAACGGCATCCCGCCGTCACCAGGCTCATCGGCCAGGCTCACTTGGCTTTGGCCTGTTTCTCCTCCAGTGCCTTGAGGATCGCCTGCTCGAAGGTCTTGACATCGCGGGCGCCGACGACCCGGGCACCTTCCACCGTGTCGCTGGCGGCCTTGCCGACGACGAAGGTCGGGGTGCCGGTGATCTGCACGGTGCCCGCGTCCTGAGCGCTCGCGTCGATGGCGGCGAGGTGCCGGTCGCTTGCCAGGCAGCTGCCAAACGCTGCGGCATCCAGCCCGATGATCTGGGCGTAGCTCGGCAGCTTCTCTTCATCGAGCTGCTTGGCGTTGGCAAACAGCACGTTGCGCATCTCCCAGAACTTGCCCTGCTCGCCCGCGCAATGCGCGGCCTGGGCGGCCTTGCGGGCGTTCTTGTGGAAGCCGAGCGGCATGTCCCGGATCACCCAGCGGACCTTGCCGGTGTCGACGAACTGCTCCTTGAGCTTGGGGAAGGTGTCCTGAATGAACTTCAGGCAGTAGGGGCACTGGTAGTCGGTGAACTCCACCACGGTCACGGGGGCGTCGGCCGACCCCAGGGACTCGCTGCCCTTGATCGAGACCTTGGCGGTCGGGGGCACGGGCGGGCGCGTGGGCGCCTGGGCGATGCCCTTCTTGTCGATGCTCTCCAGGAGCTGACGGATGCCCTTGAGCTCCTCCAGGATGGCGTCCGCCTGGTCGTTGGTGATGGCCGCCGGCTGATCCCCGGCTGCCGGCTGGGCAACCGCATGGGGCGCCCAGGCGACGCTGGTGAGCGTCAGAAACAGGGTTGCAACACCAATGGACAGCCTGTGTCCGGCGTTGGAAAGGGTCGCGATCGATTGCGTCATGAGCTTTACCTGATGGATGACAGGGGTCGGGCCTGTGGCCCGCGGCCGCTCACGCCGCACTATACCTTGGGAAGAAAAGCGAAGAGGCAAAAAAAGGGGAGGAGTTGCCTCCTCCCCTTCAATGTCAGCCTAATGACTGGCCGTTAGCGGCAAGTCACCGAGCTGGTACCGGTCAGGACGTCATTGGTCGCATCGTTGTTTGCGCCGCGTCGATCGACGCCTCCCAGGCCACGGTGCCGCTTCCTGCCGAGTTGCAGCTAGATGAACACGGTGAACCAACGGAACTGCGTCGCTGGATTCCCCGGCTCCACGACTATCCGTGATGGACGCTGGCTGCACAACCACCGTGACATTCGCCGGAGCGCTCATGACCGACAGGGTAACGGTCGCGTCCTGCGTGATGGTGTCGCCATCGGCACGCACCGTGATCGATCTTGGTGACGGTCCTACCAACCTTGCCGTTCACCTTGTTCGGCACCTTGAGGTCGCTCACCCAGACATCGGCCGCACCCTCCGCCGTGATGGTCACGGTCGAGATGGCCGTATCGCTCACGCCGCACTGGTCGGTCGCCGTGAAGGTCACCGTGGTGGTGCCGAGCGGGAAGTCCGCGGGCGCATCGTTGGTGACGTTCAGGCCCCCGTCCTCAGCATCGCTCGCCGAGGCCGATGCGAGCCATCCCGCGATGACCGGGTCCGTTGCCGGAACCGAGGTCGTGCCGGCCGGTACCGTGATGCTCAGCGGCGCCGGGGCCGTCACCGTCGGTGCGGTGTTGGGATCGACCGCCGTCAGCGTCGAGGTGGCCGTGGTCGTGGCCGGGTTCCCGGTCGGATCGCCGCTGTCCGTCACCGAGAAGGTCACCGTGGTCGCGGTACCGGGAGCCATCGACGCCGGGAAGCTGCTCGGCGCATTGTTGGTGATGGAGCCGGTCAGATCGCCGTCCTCAACATCGGTCGCGGTGGCCGATTCTAGCCAGTTGGAGATGGCCGGATCGCTCGCCGGGATCGAGGTCGCGCACAGTCCGTCGGTGACCGTCAACGGAGCCGGGGCCGTCAACTGCGGCGGATTGTTGACCGGAGCCTGCTCCTCGATGATCGTCACCGTCGCAGTGGCCGTGGTGGTCAGGCCGCAGGAGTCGGTCGCCGAGAAGCTCACGGTCGTCGAGCCGAGCGGGAAGCTGGCCGGCGCGTTGTTGGTCACGGGAGCGGACCGTCCTCGTTGTCGCTGGCGCTTGCAGACGCGAGCCAAGCCGCGATCGTCGGATCCGTCGCCGGAACCGAGGTCGTGCCGTTCGGCACGGTGATGCTCAGCGGAGCCGGTGCGTTCACGACCGGTGCCGAGTTCGGCGTCTCGTTCACCGTGAGGGTGGACGTATCCGTCCCCGTGGCACCCAGGCTGTCGGTGGCGCTGAAGGTCACCAGGGTACCGCCGAGCAGGAAGTCCACCGGCGCGTTGTTGGTCACCGGGAGCGTCCCGTCTTCGACATCGGTTGCGGTCGCCGAGGCGAGCCAAGCCGCGACGGTCACGTCCGTGCGCGGCACCGACACTGCACAGAGCGGGGCGGTCACCGCCAGCGGTGCGGGCGCGCTGACGACCGGGACGCTGTTGCCCGCGATCTCGATCACCACGCTGGCCTGCGCCGAGCCGGTGTTGTTGCAGACGTCGGTGGCGGTGAAGGTCACCGTCGTGGTGCCGACCGGGAAGTTGTCCGGTGCGTTGTTGCTAACGGGCACGATGCCGTCCTGCGGGTCGACTGCCGAGGCATCGGCCAACCAGGCCGCGATCGTCGGGTCGGTGGCCGGGACCGTGGTGCCTGCCGGGGTGCCGGGGGGCAGGATGATCGTCAGCGGATTCGGGGTCGGCGCGGTGACCACCGGCGGGTTGCTGTCGCCCACCTGGAAGAAGACCGTTGCACGGTTGGCTGAAGGGTCGGTGCCGTCGAAGGCACGGTAGGTGAAGCTGTCGCTGCCGCAGAAGTCGGTCGCCGGCGTGTAGGTGCACTGTGACGTCGGAGTCGTCACATTGGTCAGACAGGTCACCGTGCCGGCGTTGACGCTGGCGGTGTCATAGTCCGGATTCACGAACAGGGTGTCGTTCTCCGCATCGGTATCGTTCCCCACGACATCGCGACTCACCGATGTGTTCGCGAGGATGTTGATGGAGGGATCGTTCACCGCAACCGGCGGGGTGTTGGTCGGACCTTGGACGACGAAGCTAAAGGTGACGATCTCGTCGCCATGGGCGGGCCAGGTCGGATCCCCTGTGCCAGGACCATTGTTCGGATCTTCCAGCCACAACGGCCCAAAAGTAGTGGGGTTATTGGCGTTGCGCTCCACCCTGTCGTAGACATTGCCGTACCACGAAGCGGACCACGTGTAGGTCCCCGCTGTGGTCGGCGCGGTTGCGTTGAGGGTAGTCACGGACGTAGTGCTGCCAAACGGCGCGTTCTGGCTATTGAGCAGATTGCCTTTGGCGACGACATAGTCCTCGGAGGTGCAGGTGACACTGCTGCAGTCCTTTTCCCACAGCTTGGCGCGGGCCGAGCCATTGCGGTAGCCGCCCGCGACGGTGATGGTCATCGCCTCGCCGGGTGCGTAGGTCCCCTTGTCAGGGGTAGCGCTGACGTTCAGCGTATTCTTTGTGCTGTTCGGATGCACACCATGCCCGTGACAGGCCGCACAGGTACCAGACGGAAAATCAGCAGTGGTATGGCAGCTGTTGCAGGCCTGGGTTGTCGGCGATGCCGGGGGCGGCGAGCTGAAATAGCCGCTCTGGGCGCTGGCGTTGGGTGCCCAAGCGAGCGTCCCAACCCATGCCGCGAGGGCAAGGGTGGCGAGTCTTCCGACCCACCGTCGTTGGATTGTCGGTACCATCTATCCTCTCCTAGTCAAAGGTGGTGTTTCATCAGAAACGACGTCTTCCCGTCCTGAGTCACTGCTTCCCGGACTTCTCGCGCCGCCCGCTCGGCGGGCCGACGATCGAGATCTTCTCTCGCAGTTGGGCGCTCACCGGGCGCCCCTGACGCGAGATCGCTGCGGGTTGAGGGTTGCCCCCGTGCCCCCGTAGGAATCCGCCGACCACTGGATCCCCCCATTTGTTCTTAACGCACCGCTCAATTGGTGGTGCCAGCTCACGACCCTCACCCTGACCATCCCCTACCAGAGGGTGTCGCAAAAGCTCTTCTGCAAGCGCCTTCCCCCTCGCAGGGGGAAGGTTGGGATGGGGGTAATGACTTTTGCATCAATGCGATGGATGGTCTCTACCCCTGCCCTAACCCTCCCCCTGCAGTGGGGCCTTTTGGGACACTCTCTACCAGGGGGAGGGGAGCCTGCGGCGGCATTACTTTCGCTGCGTTCTGTCAGTCCGCGCGCTTCGCCATCGGCGAAGCGGCCTCATGGTTCCGTGCCCGACGTCGGATCACGACGGCTGCCGCACGCCACGGCTTCACTGGGCTGGGGCGCCCCCTGCCGCGGCAGGGGGCAGGGCGGCCTCCTGCGCGAGCAATCGGTCCAGCTTGGCCTCGTCCACGGTCACCGGAAACTCGTCGGTCTCCAGTTGACTGAGGTATTCCTCGAGCCTCTGCTGAATCAGCGCCGCCTCGACGGTGCGCCGCGCCTTCTCGTCCGCGGGCTCGATCGTCTCGCCGTGCTCGTGGGCGTAGGCCTCGATCTCCTCTGCGCTCGGGAGACATCGCCAGGCGAGCTGGCGGGAGTGGAAGCCAGCCAGGCCCGTCCTGCTGGAGTCGGCGAGCCGCTGGAGGTAGTCGGGGTCCTGGTCGAGACCGGCCTCCCTGGCGCGAAGGGCCATGACCGTGCACGTCGATCAGCTGCTCCAGCACCATGCCGCCGCTCCGTCCGCCACGTCCATGGCCCCCTCGGAGAGCCGCCCGGCGCGTCACCACCAGCAATCGAGGCTTGGCATCGCCCCAAGTGATGGTTGCGTCCCCCACGGTCACCAGGACCTCGTCGTCGCGCGCGCCGCGTCGCGCGCGGGGTCCAAGGCATCCTCGTCGATCTGAGATCGGGATACCTTCCCGCCACTGCTCCCGCGGCACGTCCGGCTCCATCTGTTGCCCCTGGTGGGC
Organism: uncultured Gammaproteobacteria bacterium; assembly: GCA_963698355.1. Classification (GTDB taxonomy): domain Bacteria; phylum Pseudomonadota; class Gammaproteobacteria; order Chromatiales; family Chromatiaceae; genus Thiodictyon. Next base: position 18,257 of record CAVOQO010000087.1, read on the forward strand.
CAGGCGATCGCGGAACAGCCCGCCAAGGCACCCTCCTTGAAGCGCTTCAGCTGCCGTTGGTAGCCCGGGTCCTGGTCGACCCCTTTGCGCAGCGCGTCCAGATAGAGCAGCTCGGTGCGGATCGTCTCGTCCAGCAGCCGCTTCAGGATCCGTTTGCGCTCCGGCGTGCCGTAGCCGGGCACCGAGACGCCGGCGGCCGCACCCTGGTCCAGCTCTTGGGTGAGCTGGCTGAACCGGATCGCCTGGTCGCCGACGGTCGCGATCACGTCGCTGGTCTCGCGCGAGCAGCGCCTCGTTGGCGCTGGCCGGCTGACCCACCTCCGCCGCTGGCACGACCGCCCGCGCCGGCGCCGCGCCAGGGCAAGCCCCAGCACCGGAAGGAGCACCAGGACCCGCCTGGACTCGGCGATGATTGCTTCGGCTCTTGTCGCACCATGGTTCCTCCTCCCGTCGCTCTTACGGCTTCAGCAGCTTGCCGAGCTCCTTGACCCGCTGCTCGGTGACCGAGCCGGGCTGCTTGGCCTTCTCCGCGAGCTCCTTGACCATGTCCGCCTCCTGCTGGGCGAGCTTGACGCAGAACGTCCTGGTACACCTCGACGGGGAACTCGTTCTGCCGCAGGTTCACGACGTACTCGTTCAGCTTCTGGTCGAGGTACCTGCGCCGGGTCAGCTTGCGGGTGGCCGCGTCGCCGATGTCGCTCGTGCTTCGCCTCCTGCACGTCCTGCACCGTGACCAGGTGCCAGCCGGCGGGCGTCTCGACCGGGGCGCTGATCTCACCAGGGCCGAGGGCGAAGATCGCCGCGTCCAGCGCGGGCACCGTGTCGCCCTGATAGACCCAGCCCACCTCGCCGAGGTCGTCCTTGGCCTTCGCGGCGATGGAGTGCTCCTGCGCCGCCTGGTACATGGTCAGCTTCCCGGCGTCGAGCTTGGACTTGATGGCGTCCGCCTCCTCCTTGGTCTTGAGCACCACCATCTGGATCTTGCGCGCCTCGGGCTCGACGATGCGGCCCTTGTTGGCCTCGTAGAAGGCCTTCAGCTCCTCGTCCGTCGGCTCCATCTGCGCCACCAGACGCTCGCGGTGCAGGTTGATGAGCCGGGTCTTGTGGAACTCGTCGGCAGCGGGCCTTGTAGAGGGGGTCCTGATCCAGTCCGGCGGCCCGTGGCCTTCTTGGCCATGATGCGCAGGTCGATCTCGGTCTCGAGGGCGTGCCTGCGCGCAACCTCTTCGTCGGCGAGCGGGTCGGCGATGACCGCGCCCTTGCCGGCGCGCGATGATGCGGTCCTTGACGGCGCCCCAGGTGAGCGGCTCGCCGTCGATCTCGGCCAGCGGCGATGCTGTCGCGCGCGCTCGGCGTCGCCGGCGGGGGCCAGGTTCTCCTCGTGCACCACCACCTCGACGCCGTCGCGGATGTGGGTGCGCGCGTCGGCCAGCTTCTGCTTGACCTTCTCGCGCCGCAGCTTGGACTCGATGCTGGCACGCAGGTCGGGCGTGAGCTCGGTGCCGGCGACGAAGTTCTTCTCGTGGTAGGCCTGGATCTCTTCCTCGCTCACCGGGATCTCGCCCAGCAGGCTGTGCTGCCGGTAGAGACCCGCGAGCATGGCGTTGTCGAAGCGCTCCACCTCGCGCCGGTAGGCGGGGTCCTGGTCGAGCCCCTGTTTGCGCGCGTCCAGGTAGAGCAGGTTGGCGCTGACGAACCGGTCGAGGAGCATGACCCGCACCGTATCGCGCTCGGGCGTCCCGAGCGCGGGGACGGACACCCCGACGACGGCCGAGCTGTTGAGCGCGGTGTTGATCTCGCCGAAGGTGATGGTCTGGTCACCGACACGGGCGATGACGTCGCTCGGGAGCCTGAAGCGGGCTGTTGCGCCCTCTGACACGGCGCGCGGCGGACCCTCGCCCGCCTTCGCCTGCGGTGCTCCAGGAGCGGCCAGCCACAGGGCGGCGCAGGAGGCCACGACCGGAAGAAACGATCGGTTCATAGCAACTCGCGAAGATTCAGTTGAAGAAGAGGGAACGAGGTGGAGGGGAAGCAGGCTTCCCCTCCATTGCGCGGTGTGGACGCCCGCCCCGAGGTCCGGGGCGGGCGGTCTCCCTGCTTACCAGCCGCAGGTGCTGCCGGTACGAACGTCCGAGACGTGCTCCCACACGACTTCGGCCACCCGACCTCGCGTGAGGTGCCGCTTCCATTCATCGGCCTCCTCGCCGGTGCAGGAGACCTCTTGCCACTCGTCACCGTGGCAACCCTGGCAGACGCCGTTGCGGATCTGAGCGTCAGTGTTCACCTCCGGGTCTCCCCACACGTGCCCCAGCTGGGCGATCTCCGCCTTGTCCATCATCAGGCGCGAGGTCCGTCCTTCGTCGGCGTGCTTGAACCAGTCCTCCTCTCCGTCCGCGATGTCGTTTCGCTCGTCGCCGTGGCAGTTCTGGCAGGTGCTGTCGCGCACGTCGGCCTCGTCCGTGTAGGTGTGCGCCCAGCCCACCGCCGCGTCGAAGTCGTTGACGTACTGGCCGCCCCATCGACCGTCACCGCCGCCGGTGATCCAGGTCGGGGTACCGTTGTCACGCACCTGGTGGCAGGTGCCGCACTTCAGCGGACCGTGCGAGCCGTCGTGGTTCAGGGCCGCGGCTTGGGCATAGCTGGTGGTGTCGATTGCCGCGCCAACCGGGTAGAGGCCGTGGATCGACTCGTGGCAGCCCTGGCAGGTGATGTCCTGGTGGCCGCGGGAGTAGCGCATCAGGCCGGCCTTCGCGCGGGTAGTTGAACGGCGCAAAGGCATTGATGTTGCCGCTCTGCTCCACGTACGGCGCCTCATGGCAGTCCGCGCAATGGGGCTCGCCCGCCGCCAGCCAGTGGTCGCGACCGTCGGTGGCCGCATCGAAGGGCACCGCCACGGCGCTGTTGTTCACCGGATCGATAAAGGCATTCGCCGGGTACCGCCACTGCGTCCGGTCGGTCTTGTTGGCGTTGATCCGATCGACGCAGTCCTGCGTGGTGCAGAAGGACAGGATGTTGACGCTGAAGTCGCCGTCTGCGTCCGTCGTCCCCACCGGGTCCGCCCGGACCGCACCTCGATGGTCGCCACATTGGCGTCCGGCCGGGAGCCGCTCCACACCTCGTGCGTGTAGTCCGCGTCGTAACCCGGGTATGGCTGCGTCGGGTCAGCGGGATTGGCGCGTGGATCCAGCATTTCGACGGCTTCCGCCGGACTCAGGCCCGCCGCCGCGGCGACGTCGTCCAGCGTCGGCTCCCCACGCACGTCGTTCACGCACACGCCGTTGATCAGGTCGTGACAGTCCTCGTTGCGCCAGATCTCCTGGCTCAACTGGTTGTGGCAGTTGGTGCACCAGATTCCACGGTTGTCCTCGGTGCCGCCCGGCTGTCCCGCCTGGCCGTAGAACACGTTGTCCGCCAGCCACTGACCGACCGCGTTGAGATGGGCCGGCGTCTCCACGCCGTCGACGTCCTTGAGCGGGTTGGAGTGGACATCGCGGCCGACGAAGCAGCCACCCTTGCCGAGACGGTTGTCGCCGTTGGCGTTGGCGTTGTCGCCATCCACCGTGATCGGATAGTTGTCCATGACACCGTCGGAGCGGTGGGCCGGGTGGCAGCCCTGGCAGCCGCCGAAGCGCCCGAGGCCGTCGTTGAAGACGATATTGCCACCCGCGCTCTTGGCCCTGTGGGCGTTATGGATGGCCTCCGAGATGGGCGGCAGGAAGTAGCCGGCGCCCGGCCCCAGGGGGTTGACCGCCGCGATGACGTTGTCCCCGTGGCACTTCTGACAGATGACCGACTCGTGGCCCATGCGGGTGTTCTGCACGATCGCGGCCTTGTCCGCCGGCAGGCCCGAGCAGGTCGCTGTTGGCCGGATAGTTGTCGAGGAAGCCGGTGCCTATGTCATAGTCGTGCAGCGCCAGCATGTTGACGGCGGCACCCTTGAGCCGGGCGTACCAGTCGGTGCCGGTCTGCAGGCTCGGGTAGATCGACTTCCAGTACTCGATCTCGAGGTTGGTCAGCTCCTCCAGCGTATAGACCGTGGTGTCTATCGTCTTCGCTGACGTCCTGGCGCACATAGCTCGGGCTGTTGACGTTCGGCGTTACCCCATCCGGCTGGAAGGCCGGCGCCGAGTGGCAGCGCTCGCAGTTGGGGATGTCGATGGGCGCGGTGCCGAAGCCAATGATTGGCTGGCCGTTGCTGCCGATGACCGCTGGCCCCTTGGTGCAGTCACCCGTGAGCTCGTCGCAGGTCGCGGTGTGCAGCTGTGCCTTCATGGCCACGAAGGGACGCACCGCGTCCTCGTCCACCGCACCCGGCTCGGCGAAGAAGTTGATGGTGTCCTCGAACGGCGTCAGCGGCAGCCCGAGCGCCTCCCAGATGCGTGGGGAGGTGAGCGTGATGGGCAGGTTCTCCAGGACCTTGGCCTGGGTGTACACGACGGTGCCGGTCCCCCCGGAGAAGGTCAGGACGTTGTCGAAGCCCACCTCGTCCTTCGACGGCTGTCCATTCGAGATCGGACCCATGGGCTGCAGGCCCGCGCCCACATTCGCCGGGTACTCGACCATGCCGGCCACGCCGAGGCGGATCTTGTCGGCTTCGAGGCTGACACCCGCAGTGGCGTTCTCGCCCTCCAGGTTCGGATTCCCAGTCCGCGTTCGTGATAGATGTAGAAGTGGTTCAGCCAGCCGTTGGCGTAGTTGTCGGTGGCATCCGGTGTAGTCGCCGTTGCCGACCACGACCTCGCCGAAGCCGTTGTATGACGCGCCAGGTCGGCGGCCCGGACCAGCTTGCCGGGCACCCCGGTGATCGACCCGTCGGTATCCACCAGCGGCCGAGTCGTAGGGGGTGTTGTGGTAGAGCAGCGAGTTGCCCTCGACGTCGCTGATCAAGGTGCTGTTCTGGAGGAGGCCGGTCTGGACGTTGCCCTCGCGCCGGGGCTGGGCGTCGTGGTAGTACTCGAGATAGTACTTCTCGAAGTTGCCGCTGCCGTCGTAGTCGCGCAGCACCGTCTCGCGGCCCAGGCCGTCGAGGCCGTTGTTGGGGTCGCCCTCCAGCACGCGCGGGAAGTCCGCGTTCGACTGCGGGTTGCCCTGGGTCTGCGGCTTCACCACCTGCGCCACGATGGAGTTGTAGGGCGGCAGGACGCAGCAGTAGGAGAACTCGAAGCCGGTGCAGTGCATGCCCAGCTCGTAGTTCATCATGATCTTGAAGTCGGGCTGGTCCGACAGGATGTGGATGTTCACCGTCGCCAAGTCCGACAGGTTGCCGTCGGCATCCCTGGCCTGGTAGGTGAAGCTGTCGTTGGAGTTGTCGGCCAAACTCGCGTTCGGCGTGTACTCGAATCCGCCCAGGCCGTCCGTGTTCATGGTCAGCGCGCCGCTGGCCGGTCCGCTGACCAGCACGGCTGTCAGCCCCGCGTTGCCCATGTTCCCGCCGGTATCCGGGTCGGTGTCGAAGTCGTTGTAGAGCACGCCCGAGACGCGGGATGCATCGACCGTCAACGTCTTACCGACGGCGGTCGCGTAGGTGTCGCCGCGGGCGGTCGGCTGCCCGGCCTGGCCGCCGCCTGGCTCTACTGTCACGGTCCGACTGGCGGTACAGGTCTTGGGCTTGCCGTTGCCCCTCGGCGTGTCGGTCACGAACAGCCGGACCGTCTTGTCACCGGCCGTGGGGAAGGTCGCATCCGACGTGGTGGCACCGGGCGGAACGTTCGAGCTCGTGTCCGGGTTCCAGCTGCCGTCGGGTGTGGACGTCCAGGTCACCGTGTAGTTGGGGTTACCGCCGGCCACGGTGCCAGTGAAGGTGGCCGCGACCCCGGCGGTGATCGGCCCTGGATCCGCAATGGAACAGGTGAACTTGGCCGCCAGCGCCTGACCGGCCGGGAGCGACAGCGCCGCCAGGCCGATCAGGGCACTGCCCCAGAGCGCGCGTGTGCGGCAAGCAGGCGCACGCGGCGTTGTGCCAGTGGATCTCATCATCGCGAGTCTCCTCCAACGAATCAGTGGTGCCGCCGGCCCGCTTGTCCCGCGGGTCTACGACGCTTGGTCTGCGAGTGCGTCCGGTGCCCCAGCCCAGCCTCCCTCAGCGAAACTCACATAGGAGGCCGAAGCGTGAGGTTACTCACAAAAAATTAAAAAATCCTTAAGACGGGCAGTTAAATTTTGGTCGCCGCACAGCAGGGAGGATCTGCGGCGAAAAGGGCAAAGCGTTCAGCCGCAGGTCCGGCGCGTACCAAGGCTCGCTCCGTGCCACCGCCTCCCAGTCCAGGCGCGGCTAACGCCACTAGGGGCCTGCGGGCTCGCCGATGTGGGTGAGAACGCGCTTCAAACGCACCTCACCAGGATAGTCGCGGTCGTTGCCGGTTTGGGGACTGATCGGCTCGAAATGATGGGAAGGCGCCAAGCGACGGGCTGGAGTCGGCATCCGCCTTGTCAGGGGGTAGTCCATCGATCACCCTCTGCACGAACCCACCGCCGGAGTGGCAGCCGGCGCAGGAGGCAGTGGTACCCCTCAAAAATGCTGTACCTGTCGCATGCCGGGACAGTGACCACTGGGCGTGCTTGGAGCTTATCAAGTCCGTGTCATCATGACACCCCGCACACCCCTTGACGTTACCCGGATTTGGCGGCGGGGTTTGCGGCTTTGGCGGCGGGGTTTGTGCCGGCTTGGCCGCTTCGGCGGGTAGGAACCACCAAGGCCATCAAAACCGCAGGCACGAGGGCGAACAGGAGTTGCCTCTTGCGTTTTACGCTCATTCTCTCCGCCAGCATTTTGTTTCCGAGAACGTTGGAACCTTTGAGGTGCCGTCGGCCCGCGAGTGGGCTTTCGGTTACGATGGAAAGCTCCCAGCCGTCGGGAACGTCGCATCCGATCTCGTGGCACCAGGCGGAACGTGACAAGCTCGTTTTCGGATCCAGCTTCCGCCGGGTGCCGACAATCAGGCGACCGTCCCCAAATACCCTCGGACGCGGAATACCCCGATCGGAGCCTGGAGTTCGAATATGCGCACCCAAACTTAAGAAATCCTTAAGGCTGGTAGGTACATCACACCTTTCGAATGACTTAGGCTTCCGGCCCTGAGATCGTTGCAACTTGGCCTTGTCCTTGCCTATTCTCCTGCCGGCACACGCGTTTCGACGGCCCTGGCCCAACCGATGTCCAGTCGAGGGCGATTCCCCAGGAACGGATTCTTCTGAGGACGGCTCGTCACGGACCTGTGGGCCGGGCGCCCGCTCTGGGGCCCCGTCGCAGGCACGGCACGCGCCCACGCAGCACAAAAAGAAACAGTTGGAGCCGGGGTCCCGCTCGGACTCGGGAAACCTTCCAGGGGAGCGGCGGCCCGACAGAGTCGCTCCCTGACCAATACGGCAACAATTGACACTTACCGGATCTCTGAGAGTTCACACTGAGGGCCTCGTGCAGGTGACAGCGATGCGAATACTCCTAATCGAGGACGACGAACTTCTCGGCGACGGGCTCCAAGTGGGGTTGCAGCAAGCCGGGTGGGTGGCGGACTGGGTGCGCGACGGTGACGCGGCCCAGAAGGCGCTGGGATCGGGTGTCTTCGACGTGGTTGTGCTCGACCTTGGCCTGCCGAAAAGGTCCGGGATCGAGATCCTCCGCTGGCTCAGGGTACGCGGCAACCGTGTCCCGGTGCTCATCCTCACCGCGACGGATGCCACCAGCCAGCGGGTGAACGCGCTCGATGCCGGCGCCGACGATTACGTCACCAAGCCCTTCGACCTGGACGAGCTGTGTGCCCGCGTGCGGGCCCTGCACCGGAGGTCAATGGGCAGCGCCTCGCCCGTGCTGAGTCACCGCGGAATCGAGATCGACACTTGCGCACGCTCCGTCACCTGCGATGGCCGGGAGGTCTCCCTGTCCCCCAAGGAGTTCGCCATCCTGCAGGCGCTGGTGGAGAATGCCGGCAAGGTGGTGCCGCGCGAGCGGCTCATGACGTCCATCTACGGCTGGGACGACAATGTGGGCAGCAACGTGCTGGAGGTCCACGTTCACAACCTGAGAAAGAAGCTCGTTGCTGCGACCTTGAAGGCAGTGCGCGGCGTCGGTTACAGGCTTCACTAAGTCCGCACGGGCATGTCGCTCAAGTGGCGCCTGATGCTGCTGTTTGCCGGCGCCACCCTGCTCGGCTGGCTGGCGGTCAACTTTTTCCTGTATCGCGGCGCCCTGCGCGAGGTCGACGCGCTCTACGACATCCATCTGGCTCAGTCCGCGCGGGTCCTCTTGGCCCTGGCCGAGACGAGCGCCGAGCGCGGGGACCTGGAGCAACTCGCGGGACTGCTGCCCAAGCTCGTCCCCTCCGACCTGCCTTGGACCCATGTGATCGACGCGCAGCCGGGCGCCGCCCCCGGCGCGCACCGGCGCATGCTCGCCTTCCAGCTGCTCACCCGCGAGGGGGCCTTCCTGTTGAGCTCCGAGAACGCGCCGGACCAGCCGCTTGCCCAGGGCGTCGCGGGCTTCTCGGACAGCCTGGTCGATTCGACCCGATGGCGCGTCTACGGGCTGGCTGATCCGAAACAGGCATTGGTGCTCTATGCAGGTGAGGATTATGCCCTTCGGGAACGGCTGGCCCGGCATCTGGTCAGCCACCTCCTGCTTCCAACCCTCGTCGCCGTTCCGCCCCTGCTTCTCCTGTTCTGGCTGGCGGTTGGCAGGGGGCTGGCGCCGTTGTCTCGTCTGGCAAAGGAGATCAAGTCGCGCGACCAGCAGGATCTGGCACCGCTGCGGACCACCTCGGTCCCGTCGGAGGTGAGGCCCTTGGTGGCCGCACTCGATTCGCTGTTCCAGCGCCTCGAGCGCGCCTTGGCCAGCGAGCGTCAATTCACCGGCAACGCGGCCCACGAGCTGCGCACGCCGGTGGCGGGGCTTCGCGTCCAGGCCCAGGTGGCCCAACGGGCGACCAACGACGCGCAGCGTCGGCGGGCGCTGGACCAAATTGTCGCCGGCGCGGGCTATGCCGGACATCTGGTGGACCAACTGCTGACGTTGTCGCGGCTGGACACGCGGGACGCCGCGCCGATGCTCGGGCGGGTGGATCTGCTCGAGACGGCCCGCCGCACCGCTGAGACGCTGGAACCGCTCGCGCGGGAACGCGCGGTGAGCCTTCAGGTCGGCGGGGCGCAGGACACCCTGACGCGCGGTGACGAGACCTGCGTCGGGATCCTGCTGCGCAATCTGATGGACAACGCCATCCGCTACACGCCCGCGGGCGGCGAGGTCCGGGTGACCGTACGCAACTCCGGCCTCTTCCACCGGGTGATCATCGAGGACAACGGTCCCGGAGTCGCCGACGGCCAGCACGCCGAGATGTTCCAGCGGTTCCGGCGCGGCTCCGAGACGACAGCGCCGGGGAGCGGACTCGGCCTGTCGATCGTGCGCCGGGTCTGCGAGCTCCACGAAGGCAGCGTGCAGTTGGAGAACCTCGAGGAAGGGGGACTGCGCTGCGAGGTGCGGCTGCCCTCGTTCACCGAGCCGGCGATCGGCCCTGATCTGCCTACGACGAGGAGCCCAGGCGCAACCGCGGCTCAGCAGCCGCGCTCCACCCCGGAGCCCATCGGGCAGGCAGATCGGAGCCTGGCTGGAGGCCGCACCAACACCCCGCGCCCCGACGTTTGATGGCACCCCGACGGGGCTCGAACCGCGTGCACACGCCGGACGACAGAGCGCCGGAATAGGCGCGCCTGGCATGCCATCGGGTACCGACTCAGCGGTTCCGACAGGCGCTGTAACCCAACGACGGGCCGAGGCAATATAACAAGGCATGTGGTCGCGAGCGGGGTGGATTGAGTGCAACGCAACGGGAACGCTGCTGTCTCGGCGGCAGTCGTGGCGCTACGATGCCGAAGCATCGAGACGTTGGAGAGACACCATGGCCACAGAAGGTTCAGAGATGATCGACGAAGCCCAGCGCGAGGAAGAAGAGGATCTGGCGGCCTTTGCCGAGCGGGCCGCCGAGCCCTCCTTGAGCTACGAGGACTTTCTGGCCCAGCTCAAGGCCGACGGCGTCTTATCGACCTGAGGCCCAAGCCCTCTCGGTCCTGTCCTCTCCCGGCACCTGGCTGATAGAACTCAGCTAGGCCCTCACTGGAGAAACCATCCATGCGCTTCGTCTTCATCGGCAGCGGCAGCCTGGCCGTGCTCACCGGGCGCATGCTCGCGGAGCGCGGTCACGAGGTGATCCTGATCGAGCGCGACCGCTCGGTGATCGACGCGCTCCAGGAGGAGCTGGACGTGGGCTTCATCCACGGGGACGGCACGCGCCCCGCCATCCTGCGCGAGGCGGACCCGGAGGCGACGCACCTGCTCTTTTCTCTCACCCACGACGACCAGGCCAACATCATCGCGAGCCTGGTAGCCCGATCGCTGGGCTACGCGCGGGTGGTGACGAAGATCGAGGACCCGGAGCTGGAGCACATCTGCGTGGAGCTGGGGCTCGCGGACTCACTGGTGCCGATGCACACGGTGGGGCGCTACCTGGCAGACATGGCCGAGGGCCAGGACATCATCGAGATCTCCGACATCCTGCGCGGCGAGGCCCGCATCTACTCCTTCCGGGTGGCTGAGGAGCAGGCCGTGCCCATCAGTGATCTGGCCCTGCCCACTGCCGCCCGCCCGATCTGCATCTACCGCAACGGGAAGGAGTTCCTGTTCGCCGAGCCGGACACCCGGCTCAAGCCCGGGGACGAGGTGGTGGTCCTCACCCGCGTCGCGGCCCTGAAGGCCCTGCGGGAACGGTTTGGCGGCTGAGAGGTCGCAAATGGCGGAACCGCTATCGCATTCCGCGGGCTCATTCCGTGGAGGGGCAGAGGTCGATGATCTGATTGAGTATCGCGCAGACCTCGATGAATGCCGCAGCGCGCAGGCGTCTCATTGGATGGGCGGAGGCGCCGCGCGCACGCCAGTCGAACGATTTGGGCTGATGACAGAGCACATAGCTCGTCTTGCCCTCCTTATTTCCTTTTGCCTGCCCCACGGCCACCGCGAAGGGATTGTCGCTGTTGTATTCCGCGGTCGTCATGGGAAGGCCAATGACCAATGAGGTCCGCTCGTTAAAGGCGCGGTGGGAGAGCACGAGAAACGGGTGGATATCGCGCATCTCGCGCCCGGCTTGGGGGTTGCAGTCGATCCAGATGAGGTCCCGACGATCGGGCGCCCAATCCACCTTGCGCTGGCCCCTTACCACCGCTCTGAACCGATCCGCTCGGCCGTCATGATCTCGCCGCCGTGCCGCTGCGGATCGAAGCGGGCCAACCGCTGGACCAGGGTGGGCAACTCTTCGCCCACGGGTCGGATCACGATGCCGTCCTTCTCCACGGTGATGCGCACGCGCTGGTCGGCGTGAAGCCCGGCCTCACGCGCCACGGCGGACGGCAGGCGCAGGCCGAGACTGTTGCCCCAGTGCTTGATGGCAAGAACGGCTTCGGTGCTCATAATGGTCTCCCCGGCCAAACGTTTAAACGAAGTATAAACGGCAGAACCGGGCACGACCAACCGCGGGGCGCCGGGGGATCGGGCTCACCCAGTCCCGGTTCCAACCGGGTGGCGGGACCACGATGGCCGAACCGCTATCGCGCTCCGCCCATGTATCTTGGCGACGATGGCCGCCCGGCGGCGACTCCCGGGCATGCTGCTCGGCGAGAATCCGAGGCCGATCGGGGCTGGGGGTCTGGATCCCAACCCTGGCGAGGCGGAAGTCGCGCTGCGGGTGCCAATGCGTCCGCCGGCGTTCCGAGGTCGGCCCTGTCGCGGGGAGGGCTCTGGCTGAGACGCAGGATTGCGCCGCTCAGTCGGCGTCCAGCTCATCCCCCGCCCGCGGCGGCTCAGGGCCAAGGCGCTCCAGCACCTCCAAGAAGCGCGCCCGGTCGGCACGCGCTGCCCGGCGGGTGAACACCTCCTCGGCCTCCAGCGCCGCCACCTTCTCCGCCAAGGCGGTATTGATGAACTGATTCAAGCTCACGCCATCGCGTTTGGCGGCGCGGCGTGCCGCCGCGAGAATGCTCTCCGGCGCACTCAAGGCATAGTTACTCTTACCCATCGCGCAGGCTCCTCGCGAGATCGGCAGGCCGGCACAGCTCGATGCCGAACCGGCTCGGCGCTTTCCCGAAATCGCGGATGTTGAAGGTCACCAGATGCGTCGCCGCGGCATTTGCCGCGGCCTCCAGCACCATGTCGTCATTGGCGTCGCGCAGCAGTGGTCGCCACAGATACCAGATCGGCACGGGACGCAGCGCGGCCGCCAGCTGGTCGAGAATGAACTCCATGTCCGCCACCGTGCCGCCCGCCCGGCGCAGGGTCTCGGGTCGCTTGAGGACGGCCTCGTACTCCAACAGCAGCGGCACCGGCGCCGCCGCAGTCAGGCGCCCGAGCCCAATCTCGCGTGGGAGAAACCGGGATGCGCCGGTCGAAGTGACAACCGCCGACACAACGACATCGGTGTCTTGGGCTACGACCATATGCCATGGCCTATGATGCCATCCGGCAAGTCGACCGGCGAATCGCCGGGCTGAGGCGCCGTTGTTGAGCCGCCATTGGCTGGAAGTGCTCGGCCTGTTGGAACCGAGCCACCGCACCGCCGAGACACTGGACCCACTGGCGCGGGAACGCGCCCCGGCCCTGCGGGTCAGCGGTGCGGACGACGCCCTCCAGGAGCAAGGACTGGGACGAGCTTGTGGTCTTCACCCGCGCCGCTGCCCTGAAGGCGCCGCGGGAGCGGTTTGGTTGAGGGGCATCCCCTCGGCCCGTCTCACTCGGGCCGCAATGCGATAAGCTTGCGCAGGGCTGCAGCTGGATCTTTTCATTTGACGCCAAGCTCGGGGCGCAAAGGTGACTGACTCAGATCAGATCGTGCCTAACGTCGTCGATGCGACCGTGGCAGCCGTGGACCCTGAGCGGATTATTCTGTTCGGCTCGCGTGCCCGCGGCGATGCCGGTCCGGACTCGGATCTTGACCTGCTCGTGGTCGCAGGCGACTCCTTCAGCCCTCAGCGCACGCGGCAGTCCGAGCTCGGGAAGATTCGCCGCGCCCTTTGGGGGATCAGGATTCCGGTCGACATCCTGCTTTATTCGAATGACGGGATCCACGCTTGGACAGATTCGCCCAATCACGTTATCGCTCATTCTCTGCGGGAAGGCGTGTCCGTCTATGAACGACCCTCCCGCGCCAGCGCATTGGCATCCTCGATACGACTATCCGCCGACTGATCCAATCCGGCCAGACGCAGCCCAAACGACGCCAGGCGGGCCGGAGGTGGCGCGGCGCGGCTGGGGGACAATCCAGGCGGAGATCCCCCGTGCCATGACAGTACAACCCCAAACGCCAGCCGGAACTGCCGCCCTCCCCCGCCTGCTTTCCCAGGCCCTGGGCGCCGGGGCACTGGCTGTCTTTGCGCTGGGCCTGAATCACGTCGCCTGCTGGGGTCTCTTCGTCCTCGCCGCTCTGATCGCCTGGCCACTCTGGGTCTACCGCAACGAGGTGATCCTGTTCGAGCGCCGCATGGTCCTGGAGCACCTGACGCGGCCGGACAGCGGCATCCGGCGCTGGCTCTGGGCGGGGACCCTCACGCGTGTACTCCAGACGGTGGTGTCGCTGGCATTGGGGCTCCTGCTGCTGGTCCTGGCGGCGCGACTGGGGGCCGAGCAGTGGGCGGTGCTGGCGCTGGATGTCCTGCTGCTGTCCCTATTGGTGGACCCCATTCGACGCGGGCTCAGCGCTCAGGTTCAGGATCGGCGCCTGGGCCTCATCGCCCGCCGCTGGCCCCTGCTGGGACTCAACCTGACCGCGCTGACACTGGCCTTCGTGGCCCTCGACTTCTATGTCATCGGTATGCCCGATACCCGCGTCCTGCCCTGGAACCAGGTCGCGGAAGACGCGTTCCGAGCCGAGGGACTCGCCGCCGTCTGTGCCCCTGCGGGCTGGGCACTGGGGGCGCTCGCCGCCGTCGAGGCCCTGACCCGGCACGCCGCCCAGCTCGCCATCCCCAGCCTGCCCGACCCGGCGCTGCGGATCGCGGCCTGGGGCCTGGTCCTGGTGCACGCCGGGGCCCTCGCCTACCTGTTCACGCGCATGCAGCTCGGCATCATCGCCCTGGTGGAGCACCGCGCCGCCCCCGGGGGCGACGAAGGGGGTTTCAGCCGCGCCTTTATCTACACCATCCTGGCGCTGGCCATTCCCTATCTCTA
>CAVOQO010000088.1:0-39028 GCA_963698355.1 uncultured Gammaproteobacteria bacterium
TTTTGCCGGATGCCAAACCACCGTCATGTGCTCGCCGCTGCGATCCGGGTCGGTGCGGCCGCGATAGTCACGTTGAATCTAAAAGATTTCCCGAAGGAAGTTCTCGATGAGCTCGAGATCTTCGCGATCCATCCGGACGACTTCATCCTGGACCTTGCCGACCTCGAGCCGCAGGTGCTGGAGCGGGTCGCGAAAGAGCAAAGGATGGCGCTGCGAAATCCTCCCCTTGACGCGGAAACGTTCATCTCCGTTCTCCGTCGCCAGGAGCTGCCGGGCGTTGCAGCTTTTCTCGAAGCCCGGATTGACCTTATCTGATCGGAAAATTGGATCGACCACTGCGCTGACGTGCCCTGCTCCGCCACTTGGACCGATGAACAAGAGCTTCCGATGCATCCCTTCCACGACTATCTCGCCGAGCACCTGGACGAGCTGCTGCGCAAGCGCTCGGTGGTCGTCTTCTACGACCCGCGCAACGAGTTCACGCCGTTCTTCGACCGGGAGCTGGAGCCGCAGGAGGGCGACCCCTGCCGCGCGTGACCATCGGCACCCGCTCGGCCTTTCTCGCCCGCCATGCGGGCAGCTTCTTCGGCCTGCGGGGGCTGGTCGAGCCGATCGTCGCGGCCGACAAGCCGGAGCCGGTGATCCTGTACCTGCCGGGCGTCACGCGGGACCGCGCGGGCTCGGTGCTGATGGAGCTGGAGCGGGCCGGGACCTGCTACGAGCCCCAGTTGAAGCGCTTGACCCTGAACAGCGCGGTGTCGGTCTTGGTTGGCGACCATCCGCAAACCCTTTCACGCCCAGAGCGCCTGGGTGCCCCCTCGGTTTGCGGGGGGCCCGGGACAGCGCCCGGCTGCCGGCATGTGCCCCTAACGGTCTTCCCCTCAGGGTCCCCAGCCGGTGTGGATCGCGTAGCCGCCCTGCCGCCAGGCGCCGAGCCCGCCCTCCAGGTGAGAGACGTTCGGGACATCGTTGTCCAGCAGGGTCTGCTCCGCCTGCCGGGTGCGGTGGCCCTGGGTGCAATAGAGCACGACCCCGTTCTTCGCCTGGCTCAGCTCGTCCAGGTGCTTGTCCATCTTGTCGTAGGGGATGTTGACCGCGCCGGCCACGTGCCCGGACTTGTATTCACCGAGCGGCCGCACGTCGACCACCAGCGGCGCATCGGCGGTCCCCTGCCGGGCGGCCAGGGCCTCGGCGGTAATCGCGGGCGTCTGAAACTCGTCGCCGAGTGCAAGTGCGGGCAGCAGGGTCAGCAGACAGCCAATCTCGCGGATTAGCCGAACGAAACGCCCCGTTTGACTACGGGCGCGGGGACTCAAGACTCTCACGGAACTTGTGTTCATTGCGGGACCGGATGGGTGGGCGACAGGCGCGTCGCCTATGGTCACTTCAGACAGTCGGGCACGTGGAATTCCTCGTCCAGACGGTATCGCTGGTCGAAGACCCCGTCGCAGTCGCTGTCCCGGATGACGTAGTTCCAGCCCCCCTCGGCACCCTCGCCAGCCTCGACACCCTGCATCTTCAGGCTCCACGCCCACAGCTTGCCCTTGGTGGTCATGCTGAAGATCTTGTCCCCGGCCGCGTCCTGGTAGTGGACGACGTGGGTCTCCTTGGTGCCGTCGCCGTCGCCGTCGGCATCCTCCTCGCTGATGAGCAGGAACTTGCCGAGATCGGGCGCTTGGTAGACGCCCGTCTCCACCGCGTGGGCCGGCGCGCACCCCAGCGCGAACAGGAGGGCCACGCCGGGGAAGGGCGCGTAAAGCAACTTGTGTCGATGCATCTGCTTCATGGTCATTCGGCCCGCCTCGCTGAAAGGACAGAACGGCATCCCGCCGTCACCAGGCTCATCGGCCAGGCTCACTTGGCTTTGGCCTGTTTCTCCTCCAGCGCCTTGAGGATCTGCCTGCCTCGAAGATCTTGAATCGCGGGCGCCGACGACGCGGTTACCCTCGACCGTAGTCGCTGGCGGCCTTGCCGACGACAAAGGTCGGGGTGCCGGTGATCTGCACGGTGCCCGCGTCCTGGGCGCTCGCGTCGATGGCGGCGAGGTGCCGGTCGCTTGCCAGGCAGCTGCCAAACGCCGCGGCGTCCAGCCCGATGATCTGGGCGTACTTGGCAGCTTCTCTTCCTCGAGCTGCTTGGCGTTGGCGAACAGGACGTTGCGCATCTCCCAGAACTTGTCCTGCTCGCCCGCGCAATGCGCGGCCTGGGCGGCCTTGCGGGCGTTCTTGTGGAAGCCGAGCGGCATGTCCCGGATCACCCAGCGGACCTTGCCGGTGTCGACGAACTGCTCCTTGAGCTTCGGGAAAGGTGTCCTGAATGAACTTCAGGCAGTAGGGGCACTGGTAGTCGGTGAACTCCACCACGGTCACGGGGGCGTCGGCCGACCCCAGGGACTCGCTGCCCTTGATCGAGACCTTGGCGGTCGGCGGGCACGGGCGGCCGCGCGGGCGCCTGGGCGACGCCCTTCTTGTCGATGCTCTCCAGGAGCTTACGGATGCCCTTGAGCTCCTCCAGGATGGCGTCCGCCTGGTCGTTGGTGATCGCCGCCGGCTGGTCCCCGGCTGCCGGCTGGGCAACCGCATGGGGCGCCCAGGCGACGCTGGTGAGCGTCAGAAACAGGATCGCAGCGCCAAGGGACAGCCGGCGTCCGGCGTTGGAAAGAGTCGCGATCGATTGCGTCATGAGCTTTACCTGATGGATAACGGGGGTCGGGATCCGGCCATGGCCCGGCACTATACCTCGGCGACACTAAAAAGCGAGGGGCAAAAAAAAAGGGGAGGAGTTGCCCCCTCCCCTTCAAGCTACCGGTCAGTCCGCCTTAGCGGCAGGTGACCGATGTGGTTCCCGTCTGGACGTCGTTGGTCGGGTCGTCGTTACCCGGCGCACTGATGGTCGCCGTCCAGTCCACGGTCCCGGTTCCCGCCGCGTTGCACGAGATGAACACGGTGAACCAGCGGAACTGCGTCTGCGGGTTGCCCGGCACGACCTGAGCCGTGAGGCTCGCCGGCTGGATGACCACCCCGATGCTCGGCGAGGCCACGGCCGACAGGGTCACGGTGGCGTCCTGGGTGAGCAGGGTGCCGTCGCCGGTCGCGTCGACCGTCTTGTTGACCACCTGGCCCACCTTGCCGTTCACCTTGTTCGGCACCTTCACCTTGGACAGGTACACGTCGCCAACCGGCGCCGCGCAGTCCGGATCGTCCGCGTCGGTCAGACCGTCGCAGTCGTTGTCCAGACCATCCTGGCAGGTCGGGCTACCGAACGGACCCTCGGTACCGGCCGGCTGATCCTGCACGCAGACCTGACCGAGCCATTCTGGCAGACGAAGGTGCCCGCCGCGCAGATACCGGGGTCACCGGTGTCGCACGCCCCATCGACGAAGCCGTCGCACTCGGGATCGGCGCAGTCGATCAGACCGTTGCCGTTGTCGTCGATCCCGTTGTCGCAGATCTCCACCACCGGCTCGTCACAGCCCGGATCGGCCGCGTCGGTCAGACCGTCGCAGTCGTTGTCCAGACCGTCGCCGCAGGTCGGGCTGCCGAACGGACCCTCGGTACCGGCCGCCTGGTCCTGCGTGCAGACCGGGCCGACTGGCCGAGCCGTCGCAGGTCAGGGTTCCGGCCGCGCAGATACCGGGGTTGCCGGTGTCGCAGGCGCCGAAGGTGACGCCGTCGCACTGCGGATCCTGGCAGTCGATCAGACCGTTGCCGTTGTCGTCGGTCCCGTTGTCACAGACCTCCGGCGGCACGGCGCAGTCCGGGTCGGCCGCGTCGGTCAGGCCATCGCAGTCGTTGTCCAAACCGTCGGTGCAGGTCGGGCTGTCGAACGGACCCTCGGTGCACAGCCTGCTGGTTCTGATCGCAGAACTGCTGCAGTTCACGGCAGGCCGTGGTGCCAGCCGCACAGATACCCAGGTTGCCGGTGTCGCAGGCACCGCTCCACGAAGCCGTCGCAGGTCTGGATCGGCGCAGTCGACCAGACCGTTGCCGTTGTTGTCGACGCCGTCGTCACAGATCTCCGGCACGGGATCACAGTCCGGATCGGCCGCGTCGGTCAAACCGTCGCAGTCATTGTCCAGACCGTCGCCGCAGGTCGCGTCACCGAACGGACCCTCGGTGCCGGCCGGCTGGTTCTGCTCGCAGACCTGACCACCGTCCTGGCAGACATTGGTGCCGTCGGCGCAGATACCGGGCAGGCCGGTGGCAGCAGGCGCCGTCCATGAAACCGTCGCACTGCGGGTCTTCGCAGTCGATGAGTCCGTTACCGTTGTCGTCGACGCCGTTGTCGCAGATCTCCGGCTGCAGCGGCGCAGTCCGGATCGTCCGCGTCGGTCAGACCGTCGCAGTCGTTGTCGATGCTGTCTCCGCAGCTCGCGTCACCGAACGGACCTTCAGCCTGCTCGGGAAGCGGCATGACAGGTGTCGACGATGCCCGGGGTCTGGCAGACTTCCTGCCCGCTGGCCGCACAGGCGCCCACACCGCAGCTGGTCGTGCCGTAGACGAAGCCGTTACATTGCGGGTCAGCGCAGTCGATGAGGCCGTTGAGGTTGTCGTCGATGCCGTTGTCGCAGGTCTCCTGCGGCTCGGCGCAATCTGGGATCGTTCAGCGTCGACCAGACCGTCGCAGTCGTTGTCGAGGCCGTCTCTACAGGTGGGCTCGATGAAAGGCCCTTCGGCTTGCGGAGCACCCGGTGTACAGGTGTCGATCTGGCCGGGGGTCTGACAGACCAGGTTGCCGGTAGCGGCACATTCACCCACGCCGCAGGCGGTCGCGCCGTCCACGAAGCCGTCGCACTCGCGGGTCCGCGCAGTCGATGAGGCCGTTGCCGTTGTCGTCGATACCGTTGTCGCAGATCTCGGCCGCAGGCGTCGGGTCCAGCGCGCCGATGCTGGTGGGTGCGGTGTTGGTGCCCGCCGAGGCGCAGCTGGTGCGGTTCCAGACCGGTATTGCGCCGGTGGTCCAGCCGGGCTGGGTGCTGGCGTTGATCTCCTCCAGGTTGGTGTAGCCCCCTGCATCGCCGTCGGAGTTCACGCCCTCAGCCGCCTGGATGCGCTGGGTGATGGTACCCGCGGCCGCTGCAACTGGGGCACATGTCGAAGCCGTAGGGTTGAGGTTCTGCGTGCTGGTCCCGTGGCACAGCTGACAGCCGGCGTTGTTGTCCGACGCGGAGCCGGGATAGAGGCTGCTCCAGGTGGACAGATAGCCACTGGTCGCGTGGGCGGCTGACGCTGCCAGCAGCAGCCCCAGCGACCCCAGTGACGAGAGCACGACCCCGCGTGCCCTTCGCCTCGTTGGTTTCTTCGTGCTCATTCACTCCTCCGACCATTGCTTGCTGTTGACAGTGTCGCGCGTCCCTGGACCACTACCGCCGGCCCATTCGCGACCGTTGTTTCAAGGCGTTTCCGGGCTCCCCCCGCTGTCGCCTAACCCTCGGCGTCCTTGCTCCAACCCGACCTGCCGAGCCGTTTGCGAGTCACTCCGTCCGCAACCCACCGTCCCGGCAGTCCGGGCTGTCACCGCTCCAAAATACGTTCCGCGCGAACCCCGCTTGCCCGCCCGGCCGATCCGGAAGGCCGGCTCGCAGCCCATATCCGTTGCGGGTCAACCCCCGCCTTCGGCCGGCGCCTCCGACTTGGTCGCGGACTGGACGTACTTGACGGTCAGGTAGTCCTCACCGGCGGCGTCGCTGCCGGTCGCCCAGACCGTACCTGCCCCGTCCACCGCCAGCGCCCGCGCCGCGCCGCTCGCCGTGCCGGCGTGCCCCACGACCCACCGCTCGCTGCCGTCGGGCCCGAGCTTGACCGTGACCAGCCGGGCCCTCCCGTCGGCACCGCCGCGCTCCGTACCCAAGACGTAGACCCCGCCGCTCGCGTCCAGGGCCGCGTCGCGCGCGACCGCCTCGGCCCCTTCCGGGCCCTGGTGGCGCACTGACCACAGCTGGTCGCCGTCCGCGCCGTATTTGATCGTGACATATTCGACGCCGGGGCCGATGGAGTCGTCACCGACGGCGCCGTAGACGGTGCCAGCGACGTAGACATGGCCCTCGTCCGTCAAGGCGCAGCGCCGACGCGACTTCGTTGGTCGCACCCCCGACGTTGAACGAGGCGGTCCAGAGCTCCTTGCCGTCGGGACCGTACTTGACGGTCGCGATGTCCTCGTGCCCGGTCTCCTCGGGTCCTTCGGTGTGCCGAAGGCTGGCGCCCGTCACGTAGGCGTTGCCCTCGGCGTCCAGGGCCAGGAAGCGCGCGTCATCGTTGGCCGACCAGTCGCGATAGGCGGTCCAGAGCGCCTTGCCCGCGCGGTCGTACTTGATGGTGACGTAATCGGAATTTCCCGCCTTGCGGGCCTCCCCGCCCGTCACGTAGACGTTGCCCTCGGCATCGACGGCGATGTCGGCGAGCGACTGGTCGCCGTCGGGGCGCCGGAGCGCGCCGCCCACAGCAGGTCGCCGTCGGGACCGTACTTGATGGTGACGGACTCGGCGCGCGCCCCCCTCGCCGGGGCTGTCACCCGTGACATAGACATTGCCGCCACCGTCCACCGCCAGCGCCTTCACCCGGTCGTCGCCGTGCCCGGGGCCGTCGTAGCGGCTCACCCACAGCTGGTTGCCATCGGTGTCGTACTTGACGGTCGCGAAGTCGAAGCCGGTGGACTCGCCGGCGCTGGAGCCGGTGACCACCACGCCGCCCTCGGCATCGACCGCCACATCCCGCGCCCAGTCGGCGCCCTTGGCCTCGCCGTCGTAGCGGGCGGCCCAGAGCAGCTTGCCCAGGCCGTCCTCGGTTCCCTCGGGGGCGTACTTGAGCGTGGCGAAGTCGTAGTTGCCGGCGCCGCCGTCGCTGAAGCCGGTCACGTAGGCGTTGCCGGCGGCGTCCACCGCCAGCGCCTGGGCATTGTCCTTGCCCTTGCCCGGGCCGTCGTACCGGGCCGTCCAGGCCGTGATCGCCATCTCGGCATGGGCAGCGCCCGCCGCGAGGGTCAGGCAAAGACCAAGGCTCAAACGCTTTCGGTTCACAGGATCCAACATAGAACAGCACTCGCTTGGTTACCGACACGCGAAAGCTCACCGACGCCTGCAACTCTAAGGCTTCAGCATCTTGCCGAGCTCCTTGACCCGCTGCTCGGTGATGGAGCCGGGCTGCTTGGCCTTCTCGGCGAGCTCCTTCACCATGTCCGCCTCCTGCTGGGCGAGCTTGACCAGCACGTCCTGGTACACCTCGACCGGGAACTCCTCCTGGCGCAGCTTCACCACGTACGCGTTGAGCTTGTCGTCCAGATACCTGCGCCGGGTCAGCTTGCGGGTGGCCGCGTCGTCGAAGTCGTCGTGCTTGGCCTCCTGGACATCCTGCACCGTGACCAGGTGCCAGCCGGCGGGGGTCTCCACCGGGGCGCTGATCTCACCGGGGCCGAGGGCGAAGATCGCCGCGTCCAGCGCGGGCACCGTGTCGCCCTGGTACACCCAGCCGACCTCGCCCAGGTCCTCCTTGGCCTTTGCCGCGATGGAGTGCTGCTGCGCGGCCTGGTACATGGTCAGCGTTCCGGCCTCGAGCTCGGACTTGACGGCGCCCGCCTCCTCCTTGGTCTTGAGCACGACCATCTGGACCTTGCGGGCCTCGGGCTCGACGATGCTGGCCTTGTTGGCCTCGTAATAGGCCTTCAACTCCTCGTCTGTGGGCTCCAGCTGCGCGATCAGACGCTCCCGGTGCAGGTTGATGAGCCGGTTCTTGTGGAACTCGTTCGTGCGCGCCTTGTAGAGGCGGTCCTGGTCCAGCCCGGCGGACCGCGCCTTGTTGGCCATGATGCGGAGATCGATCTCGGTCTGGAGTGCTTGCTGGCGGGCGCTCTCGTCGTCGGCGAGCGGGTCGGCGGCGACCGCGCCCTTGCCGGCGCGCACGATGCGGTCCTTGACGGCGCCCCAGGTGAGCGGCTCGCCGTCGATCTCGGCGAGGGCAGACGCTGTCTGCGCGCTTGGCGTCGCCGGCGGTGCCCAGGTTGTCCTCGTGCACTACCACATCGACACCGTCGCGGACCTGGATGCGGGCGGCGGCCAGCTTCTGTTTGACCTTGTCGCGCCGCAGCTTGGACTCGATGCTGGCGCGCAGATCGGGCGTGAGCTCCGTGCCCGCGGCGAAATTCTGCTCGAGGCTGGCCTGGACCTCCTCCTCGCTCACCGGGGTCTCACCCAGCAGGCTGTGCTGCCGGTAGAGCCCCGCGAGCATGGCCTCCTCGAAGCGCTCCACCTCGCGCCGGTAGGCGGGGTCCTGGTCGAGTCCCTGCTTGCGCGCGTCCAGATAGAGTAGGTTGGCGCTGACGAGCCGGTCGAGGAGCATGACCCGCACCGTATCGCGATCGGGTGTCCCGAGTGCAGGCACGGACACCCCGACGACGGCCGAGCTGTTGAGCGCGGTGTTGATCTCGCCGAATGTGACGGTCTGATCACCCACACGCGCAACGACATCGCTGGGAGCCTGCGGTGGCTGCGCGCCCTCTGACGCGGCGGCAGGGCCTTCCTCGGCCTTCGCTAGCGGCGTTCCGGGGGCGGCGACCAGCAGCGCGACGCACGAGGCCACGACCGGAAAAAACAATCGGTTCATAGTAATTCGCGACAAATTCAGTGGGTGAGAGGCGGGAAAACGGAGGGGAAGCAGGCTTCCCCTCCGTTCCTGTTGTGAGTTGGCCCGCCCCGGGGATCCCGGGGCGGGCCCTTCTCCCTGCTTACCAGCCGCAGGTGTCCCGGTTCGAACGGTCGAGACGTGCTCCCACACGACCTCGGCCACCCGTCCTCGGGTCAGGTGCTGCTTCCATTCTCGCCGTCTCGCCGCTGCAGGAGACGTTGCTCCACTCGTCCCCGTGGCAGCCCTCGCAGACACCGTTGCGGATCTCCTGGTCGGTGTTGACCGCCGGGTCTCCAACACGTGCCCCAACTGCTCGATCTCCGCCTTGTCCATCATCAGGCGCGAGGTCCGGCCCACGTCGGCGTGGCGCACGTACGTGGAGCTGTCGGCCTTGATCCCGTTCGCATGTCGAATCCTTGGGCTCATGACAGTTCTGGCAGGTGCTGTCGCGCACGTCGGCCTCGTCCGTGTAGGTGTGCGCCCAGCCCACCGCGGCGTCGAAGTCGTTGACGTACTGGCCGCCCCACGACCGTCCCCGCCGCCGGTGATCCAGGTCGGGGTACCGTTGGCACGCACCTGGTGGCAGGTGCCGCACTTCAGCGGACCGTGGGAGCCGTCGTGGTTCAGGGCCGCCGCCTGGGCGTAGCTGGTGTTGTCGATGGCCGGGCCTACGGGATACAGGCCATGGATCGACTCGTGGCAGCCCTGGCAGCTGATGTCCTGATGGCCGCGGGTGTAGCGGCTCAGGCTCGCCTTGCGCGGGTAGTTGAACGGCGGGAATGCACTGATGTTGCCGCTCTGCTCCACGTACGGCGCCTCGTGGCAGTCGGCGCAGTGGGGCTCGCCGGCCGCCAGCCAGTGGTCACGGCCGTCGGTGGCCGCGGAGAAGGGCACCGCCACCGCCAGTGCTGCCGTTGCCTTCCGCGTCCAGGGTCGCCTGGGCGGCCGCGATGCAGTCGTCCGTGGTGCAGAAGCCCTGCAGGATGCGCACGCTCGGGTCGCCGTCCCCGTCCAGGGCCACGCAGGCGGTCGAATTCGGATCCCAGGTGGTCCAGGGTGCCACGTTACAGGTTCCGCTGTTGGTCTCCACGATCGCGACGTTGGCGTCCGGGGTGATGCCAGTCCGGATCCCAGACGGCGTGGGTGTAGTCCGCCGTGCGGGCAGCGCCGCTCGGCACGGTCGGGCTCACGGCCGGATCCTTGGGATCGAGCCACATCTCGGCCTGCGCAAGGGATACGCCAACCGCCGCCGCGACATCCGCCAGGGTCGGCTCGGCCCGCGGGTTGGTGATGCAGTCGCCGTTGATCAGGTCCGGGCAGTTCTCGGTCTTCCAGATCTCCTGGCTCAACTGGTTGTGGCAGTTGGTGCACCAGATGCCGCGCCACTCGCCCGAATCATTCGCCACGTTGTCGGCCAGCCAGTCACCCACGGCGTTCAGGTGGCTGGGGGTCTCCGCGCCGTCCACGTCCTTCAGCGGGTTGGAGTGCACGTCGCGACCGACGAAGCAGCCGCCCTTGCCGAGACGGTTGTCGCCGTTGGCGTTGGCGTTGTCGCCATCCACCGTGATCGGGTAGTTGTCCATGACACCGTCGGAGCGGTGCGCCGGGTGGCAGCCCTGGCAGCCGCCGAAGCGTCCGAAGCTGTCGCCGAAGGCGATGTTTCCACCCGCGCTCTTGGCCCTGTGGGCGTTGTGGATCGCCTCGGAGATGGGCGGCAGGAAGTAGCCGGCGCCCGGCCCCAGGGGGTTGACGGCCGCGATGACGTTGTCCCCGTGGCACTTCTGGCAGATGACCGACTCGTGGCCCATGCGGGTGTTCTGCGGGATCGCGGCCTTGTCCGCCGGCAGGCCCAGCAGGTCGCTGTTGGCCGGATAGTTGTCGAGGAAGCCGGTGCCAGTGTCATTGTCGTGCAGCGCCAGCATGTTGACGGCCGCACCCTTGAGGCGGGCGTACCAGTCGGTGCCGGTCTGCAGGCTCGGGTAGATTGACTTCCAGTACTCGATCTCGAGGTTGGTCAGCTCCTCCAGCGTGTAGCTTGTGGTGTCGATCGTCTTGCGTGAAGTCCTGGCGCACGTAGCTCGGGCTGTTGACGTTCGGCGTGCCCGTCCGACTGGAAGGCCGGCGCCGAGTGGCAGCGCTCGCAGTTGGGGATGTCGATGGGCGCGGTGCCGAAGCCAATGATTGGCTGGCCGTTGCTGCCGATCACCGCTGGCCCCTTGGTGCAGTCACCCGTGCGTCTCGTCGCAGGTCGCGGTGTGCAGCTGTGCCTTCATGGCCACGAAGGGACGCACCGCATCCTCGTCCACCGCACCCGGCTCGGCGAAGAAGTTGATGGTGTCCTCGAACGGCGTCAGCGGCAGCCCGAGCGCCTCCCAGATGCGTGGGGAGGTGAGCGTGATGGGCAGGTTCTCCAGGACCTTGGCCTGGGTGTACACGACGGTGCCGGTCCCCCCGGAGAAGGTCAGGACGTTGTCGAAGCCCACCTCGTCCTTCGACGGCTGTCCATTCGAGATCGGACCCATGGGCTGCAGGCCCGCGCCCACATTCGCCGGGTACTCGACCATGCCGGCCACGCCGAGGCGGATCTTGTCGGCTTCGAGGCTGACACCCGCGGTGGCGTTCTCACCCTCCAGGTTCGGATTTCCATCCGCGTTCTTAAAGATGTAGAAGTGGTTCAGCCAGCCGTTGGCGTAGTTGTCGGTGGCATCCAGGTAGTCGCCGTCACCGACCACGACCTCGCCGAGGCCGTTGTAATCGAGTGCCGAGGTCAGCGGCCCGCACCAGCTTGCCGGGCACCCCGGTGATCGACCCATCGGTATCCACCACGGCTGAGTCGTAGGGGGTGTTGTGGTAGAGGAGCGAGTTGCCCTCGACGTCGCTGATCAAGGTGCTTCTCTGGAGAAGGCCGGTCTGGACGTTGCCCTCGCGCCGGGGCTGGGCGTCGTGGTAGTACTCGAGATAGTACTTCTGGAAGTTGCCGCTGCCGTCGTAGTCGCGCAGCACCGTCTCGCGGCCAAGACCGTCGAGGCCGTTGTTGGGATCGCCCTCCAGCATCCGCGGGAAATCCGCGTTCGACTGCGGGCTGCCCTGGGTCTGCGGCTTCACCACCTGCGCCACGATGGAGTTGTAGGGCGGCAGGACGCAGCAGTAGGAGAACTCGAAGCCGGTGCAGTGCATGCCCAGCTCGTAGTTCATCATGATCTTGAAGTCCGGCTGATCCGAGAGGACATGGATGTTCACCGTCGCCACATCAGACAGATTGCCGTCGGCGTCCACGCTCTGATACGTGAAGCTGTCGTTGGAGTTGTCGGCCAAAGTTGCGTTTGGCGTGTACTCGAAACCGCCCAGGCCGTCCGAATTCATCGTCAGCGTGCCGCTAGCCGGTCCGCTGACCAGCACGGCCGTCAACCCGGCGTTACCGATATCTTCACCGGTGACAGGGTCGGTATCGAAGTCGTTGTAGAGCACGCCCGAGACACGGGATGCATCGACCGTCAGCGTCTTACCGACGGCGGTCGCGTAGGTGTCGCCGCGGGCGGTGGGCTGACCGCCGGCCTGCTGGGCCTCGACAGGATGGTGCGGGTCTGCTGCACGCAGCTTGCGCCCTGGCTATCGGTGACAGCGAGGGTAGAGGTATATAGGTTCGCCGCTGCGTAGGTCACGTTACCCGGGCTTCCACAGTCGAGCTGCCCGGATCACCGTCGCCAAAGGCCCAGGCTAATCGTGACCGTATCGCCCGAGTCGGGGTCGGTGACGAATCCGCGTATTCGACGCTCTGACCAACTGGGATGGTCACGTCGCTCGCCGGCGTGTCGATGGTGCAGACCGGCGGATGGTTGACGGTCGGTCGGCTTCGGGCGCGCAATTGGCCGGAGCGTTCGCGACGCCAAATGGCTCAGTCAGCGGGTCGTGTCTCGGTCCGTGCCCGGACCGCGCAGGGAACCGGATTCGGCCGGGAGACCCGCACCCGCCAGTTTCCGCGCCGATCGACTCCGACAGTGCCGATCATCTGGCCAGCCTCGTAGGCGTTCACGGCAGTGACGGTGTCGTTCCTGTCGCCAGAACCCGAAATGGTCAGTGTGTTTCTCCCCGCGTCCCACTGCGCAGAGTCGATAGCCACGGCAGCCAAAGCCGATTGCGCAACCACTAACAAACCCACGGCAGACGCGGCCGCTAGGCTGCGCCCCCGTCCCCGTTCGCTGCGCGTCGCATGTGCGGGCAACGGCGGTGAGCCCTGGGGGCTCCGGTTCTTCGACTTTCTCATATCCACACCTCTTGATGGTTTTTGTTGGGCGCACTGGTTCGAGAGCCGTGCGCCACACCCGCCCTTCCGTCGACGCAAGCGTGAGAAGCGACAGGCCGCGACCGGCTGACGCTAGCGACAATCCATGTGGAGACATCTACAGGGCGAGCCGATCGGATGGCTCGCCGCTACGCCGTCGACCCGGGCGGTGGCCGGTTCGTCGGCCAGAACCGACCGTTGGTCGCAGCGTTCGCGGTTTGCACCTTAACCCACCCGACGTTAAGAGAACCTTAAGGGGTGGGTGTTTTTTTTGCGGAAATGCGATGCGGGTCTCGAAGACGGGGCCACCCGACAATTCCGAATTGTGCGTCCGGAAGGTGCCGGATCGAACACGAGGGACGGGGTGGGGGCGTGACCGGCAATCGAGACCAAGGTCCATTGCAATAGATCCGCTTCTTGCCACAGCGGCTAGTCAGTCGCCCTGCGCTTCGGGTCCGATGTTCGACCCCCATCCTGACCTTCCCCCTGCTTGGGGGAAGGGACCCAACCTTCCCTCCCCCGGGCAGGGGGAAGGGCTGGGGTGGGGGTCGGAACCGGCCGCAAAGAACGAGCCCCATCGCGGCAGCAACGTTTCTTGCCTCGGCGGCTAACCAAGGAGATCCGTGCTGGCTGCGCTGTTCAACCCCCATCCTGGCCTTCCCCCTGCCAGGGGGAAGGGACTGGACAGACTGGCGCAGGGAAGGGACCGGCCCCCTGCCGGGGAGAAGGGACTGGACACACTGGCACTTCCAGGGGAAGCGACCGGACTGCCTGCCTGGGGAAGGGAGCCGACGACGGTCGGGACGGCTCAGGACGGGGACTGAAAGACCACCTCGATGAGGAGCCCCTGGCCGTTGTCGCCGTCCAGGAGCGCGATCTCGGCGCCGTAGAGCTCGCTGATCCGCTGGACGATGGCAAGCCCGAGGCCGGCGCCGGGTGCGGATTTGCTGTCGCGGCGATAGAAGCGCTCCAGACACCCGCCCCCGGTCGGCCGCCGGGATTCCGGGCCCGGAGTCCGCGATCTGAAGGACGACGCGCTCTCCGCGGGGCAGGACCGAGATACCCACCCGGCCGCCCGCGGGGGTGTACTTGATGGCGTTGTCGAGCAGATTGGCGACCAGGATCCCCAACGCCGAGGGGTCCATCGCGACCACGCAGGGGTCGCCCTCCGGCAGCGTCTGGCTGATCGCGAGAGACTTCGAGCGCGCCAGTGCCTCTTTCTCCGCGACCGCCTGTGCCACGGCGTCGGCCAGCGGCGCCGCATGGTGCACCGACTCGGCGGCCTCCGGGTCCAGTCGGGCGAGCACGAGCAACTGGGAGCAGAGATGGGTCGCGCGGTCCACGCCGGCGATGAGCCCATCCAGGGCCTCGGCCCGCTCGGCCGGGTCCTTGCTGCGCTTGGCGATCTGGGCGTGGGTGCGGATGACCGCCAGCGGCGTGCGCAGCTCGTGGGACGCGTCGGAGGCAAAGCGCCGCTCCTCCAACAAGGCGTGATCGAGCTGCTCCATCAGGCGGTTGAGTGCGTCGGTCAGCGGCTGGATCTCGGCGGGGACGGTGGTCTTGTCGATGGGCGCCAGGCGCTCCGCGGAACGCTTGCCGATGGCGCCGGCGAGGCGGCTCAGCGGCCGCAGGCCGTCGGTCACGGAGAACCAGATCAGCAGCACCGTCAGCGGCAGCGACCACAGGATGGGTTGGAGTGCATGGATGGTGAGAAACTGGATCAGCTCCTGACGGATGGCGTAGCTCTGGGCGACGAACAGCATCTCGTCGGGCTGGCGCGAGGCCAGACCATAGACCCGCCATTTGGTGTCGCCGACATCGCGATCGGAGAAGCCCATCGAATCCGCCAGGGGCCCCGGCGGAGCGCCGCCAAAGGCGCTGACGAGCTGGTCGCCACGCCAGAGCTGGAAGCTGATCTTGTTCTCGTAGGGGTGTTCCAGCGGCGACGCGAACTGAGGCAGGCTCGCCAGGCTCTCGAGGCTCTCCGAGCTCGGCAAATTGACGCCGCCGGTGAACTGCGACAGCACATGGGCAGTCTGCGCCAGCTGGGCGTCGAGCAACTCGGCGACCTCGTGGCCCGAGCTCTGGAGCACGATCACGGCGACCGCGATCCAGACGGTCGTCCAGGAACCGAGCAGCAGGATCAGCAGGCGATGGCGGATCGAGGTCACGTTGGCTGGCCCGAGACGAGCTGGTAGCCCAATCCCCGGATCGTAAGGATGCGATCCTTGCCGAGCTTGCGGCGCAGATGGTGGATGTGGACGTCCAGGGTGTTGCTCTCAACTTCGTCCTGCCATCCATAGGCGGTGGACTGCAGCTGCTTGCGCGGCACCACCTGATCCGCGCTGTTGATGAGCGCCTCCAGCAACGCGTACTCCTTGGGCGACAGGCACAGGAGTCGGCCTGCCAGCGACACCTGGCGTTTGGCCGCGTCGAGCGCAAGGTCACCAACCTGAATGATCGGCCCGGGCTGACCACGGCTGCGCCGTGTGAGGGCGCGGATGCGGGCGTTGAGCTCGTCCAGATCGAAGGGCTTGACCAGGAAGTCGTCCCCGCCTGCGTCCAGCCCCGCGACCCGGTCGGCGACGGCGTCACGGGCGGTGAGGATCAGCACCGGGAGACAGAAGCCGTCGCGGCGCAGATCGTGCAACAAGGCGAGGCCGTCGCGCCCCGGCAGCCCGAGGTCCAGGACCATCAGGTCGAAGTGCTCCATGCGAAGCGCATGCTCGGCTGCCTCGGCGTCCTGCACCCAGTCCGCAGCATAACCATCCTGACCAAGGCCCGTCTTCAACCCCGCGCCGAGCTGCGCGTCGTCTTCAACGATAAGGATTCGCATGATGTCGGTGAATGTTCGTCTCGTCGATCGGTCAGGACATGCCTGAGTTCGGCACGGAAATTGGACTCGTCAGGGGCCGCCCGTTCCGTTGCCGGCGAGAATGGCGTTCCGGAACGGAGGGACAAGGATAGGAAGTGCGAGCAAGCGATAGTGTGTGGGGCTTGGCACCCTGGCATCAACGGGGGCAAGTCGGTTGGCGGCATGCCGCGGCGGCGCGGGACCGCGCCCAGGGTGCCGACGCGATCTCGTCGCTCAGGATTCGGCGGTCGAGCCTCGCTCCTGGACGTAACGGACGTCCATCCTCGGATGGTTCGGTTCCACCCCCTTCGATTGGGATCAAGCAATCAGCAAAACCTTGGCGCCGCGGACGGGCCCGTGCTTGAGCTCCAACAGGGCGCGATTGGCCTCTTCGAGACGGTAGGTCTGCACCGCAGGGCGCAGCGGGATCTGCGCCGCGATTGGGAGGAACTCCGCGATGTCCAGATGTGTCACGTTGGCCACGGACTTGATCTCTTTCTCCATCCACAGGTGGTCGTGGTAGCTGAGCCCCAGCAGGGCGTCCTTGTCCCGGTCTTCCTTGCGGATGGCGTTGATCACCAGACGGCCGCCGGGCTTGAGGTTGGCCAGGGCCTCCACGACCGGCCGCCACGCGGGCGTGGTGTCGATCATGGCATCCAGCGCAACGGGTGAGCGATCCGTGGTTCCGCCTGCCCAGACCGCCCCCAGCTCGAGGGCGAATGCGCGCGCCTCCGGGTCGCGGGCAAACACGTAGACGCCGGCGGTCGGGAACAGGTGACGGGTGAGCTGAAGCACCAGGTGGGCCGAGCCGCCGAACCCGGTGAGCCCAAGCCTCTGACCGTCCCGGATCCCGGTGAGCCTGAGCGAGCGGAAGCCCACGGCCCCGGCGCACAGCAGCGGCGCCGCCTCGATGTCCGAGAACGCCTCCGGGATCGGGTAGGCGTAGGTCTCCGGCACCGTCATGTATTCGGCGTAGCCGCCGTTGACGTCGCGTCCCGTGGCCCGGAAGCTCGGGCTCAGGTTCTCGTCCGCCGCGCCGGACGAGGAGTGGATCCAGCCGACGCCAACCCGATCGTCGATGTTGAACCGGGCCGCCTCCGCGCCGAGCTTGTCCACGCGCCCGATCAGCTCGTGTCCCGGCACCACGGGGAGCCGCGGCGGCGCGGTGCGCCCCTCGATCTCGTCCAGCTCCGTGTGGCAGACCCCGCAGACGGAGACCCTGATCCGGATCTCGCCGGCGTCGGGCTCGGGAACCGGCAGGTCCACGGCGTCGAGCGGTGAATCACCGTCCTCCAGGGACAGTATCCGGTTGATGACCATTGCCTTCATGCTCGCTCGTCCCAGCCGGGGCGCCGGCAGCGCGGTGGAGGCGGCGTCGCACGCACCAAGCCTCCGCCTCGGGGATCGGAGTCGACCTCCGACTCAGTCAGCGGCGCCGGGGCGCGCCCGCCGCGATTCACCTCGCGCCGCCGCCCCTGGTCTTTACGCCGTCAGAGAAGGTGGGCGACGTGGTCCCGAACGGACTGGAGATCCTGCCGGGTCAGGTCGTTGTTCACCTCACCCTTCACCGTCCGGGCCAGGTCATTACCCATGTGGCCCCGCAGCAGACCCAGGAAGTGTGGCGGGGCCACCACGCACAGCGCGTCGAAGCGCTTGCTGTGATGATCCGCGTCCAACTGCTCCGCCACCTGTTTGGCGAACCGGATGGCCACCTGCTCCTTCGGGTCCACCGCGGTACCCATGGCGTGGCGCTGACCGCCCATGCGGTCGAAGGCGCGTCCCGGCTTGTCCGACTTGAGCGCCTGGGCCTGGAGCCGGTCCTCCGGGTTCACCAGGTCCTTAAGCTCATGCAGTGGCTCGTTCCTGCCATTGACCTCGAAAAAACGGGCGCGCGCGGCGCTCGCCACCAATACCCAGGTCTTCATGAAAACCTCCTACTTTTGCGTTGTCCTGGCTCCCGCGGCGGGGGACCGATGCGTTGCCCATCGTGTTCTGTCGGGGAGCCTCTCAACTTAAATCTAGCTCGCCGGCTGAGAGGTGCGGCGGCGGGTGGACCAGTTTCGTATGCCGCCGCTCGGGCGCGGATACACGGCGGAGTCTACGCTTGAGTCGAGCCCGGCGGGTGAGCAGCAATGCCCCGGCCGGGGACGGAACACCCGGGTGCGATGCCCCTTGACCCTCACCACTTGACCCTTCCCCATGCCCATCCACAACGAGGACATCGCCAAGGTCTTCGACGAGATCGCCGATCTGCTGGAGATCCGCGGCGAGAACGACTTCCGCATCCGCGCCTACCGCAACGCCTCACGGGAGGTTCGCGGACTGCCGAAGGAGCTCGCCCAGATGGTGCAGTCGGGCGCCGATCTGACGGAGCTGCCCGGCATCGGCGAGGCCCTGGCGGGAAAGATCGGGGAGATCGTCCGCACCGGGACCTGCCAGGCCCTGAAGAAGCTGCAGGGCGAGCTACCGGCGGACCTCACCGAGCTGCTGCGCCTGCCGGGTCTCGGGCCCAAGCGCGTCCACGCCCTGCACTACGAGCTGGACATCCACACACCGGAGCAGCTCTATCGCACCGCCAAGGAAGGGCGCCTGCACACCCTACCGGGATTCGGACCCAAGACGGAGGAAGCGATCGTCGCGGCCCTGGAGGCACACCTCTCCACCGAGCGCCGCTTCAAGCTGGCCACTGCCGCCCGCTATGCAGAGCCCCTCATCACCTGGTTGGAGCAGACCCAGGGGGTCGACCGGGTGGTGGTCGCCGGCAGCTATCGGCGCTGCCGGGAGACCGTCGGCGACCTGGACATCCTGGTCACCAGCAGGGAACCGCCGGCCGCCATGCAGCGCTTCCTCGCCTACGACGAGGTGGCGGAGGTCCGGGCCCAGGGCGACACCCGGGCGACGGCGTTCCTCAAATGCGGCCTGCAGGTGGACCTGCGGGTGGTGGCGCAGGAGAGCTTCGGCGCCGCCCTGCACTACTTCACCGGCAGCAAGGCGCACAACATCGCGGTGCGGACGCTGGCCCGCAGCCGCGGGCTCAAGCTCAACGAGTACGGGGTCTTCAAGGGTGCAAACCGGGTGGCGGGCGAGACCGAGGAGTCCGTCTTCGCCACCGTGGACCTGCCCTACATCCCGCCGGAGCTGAGGGAGAACCGGGGCGAGATCGAGGCCGCGCGCAACGGGCTGTTGCCGGACCTGGTCCAGCTCTCGGACCTGCGCGGCGACCTGCACTGCCACACCACGGCCAGCGACGGCCACGGGAGCCTCGCGGAGATGGTCGAGGCCGCGCGGCGGCAGGGACTCGAGTATCTCGCCGTCACCGATCACTCCAAGCGGCTCACCATGGTCCACGGGCTCGACAGCCGGCGCCTGCTGGAGCAGATGGAGGAGATCGACCGGCTGAACGACCGGCTGAAGGGCTTCCGGGTACTGAAGGGCATCGAGGTGGACATCCTCGAGGACGGCGGACTCGACCTCCCGGACCCGGTGCTGGGCCGGCTGGACCTGGTGATCGGGGCGGTGCACAGCAAGTTCCACCTGACCCGCGCCCAGCAGACCCGGCGCATCCTCAAGGCCATGGACCACCCGCACTTCAGCATCCTCGCCCACCCGACCGGCCGGCTGATCGACGAGCGCGAGCCCTACGATGTGGACATGGCGCGGGTCATCCGCCACGCCCGGGACCGCGGCTGCTACCTGGAGCTCGATGCCCAACCCGAAGCGTCTGGACCTCACAGACGTCCACTGCCAGATGGCCCGCGAGGAGGGGGTGCTGGTCAGCATCGACTCCGACGCCCACAGCACCCTGGACTTCGCCAACCTGCGCTACGGCGTCGGCCAGGCCCGTCGCGGCTGGCTGGAGAAGCGGGAC
Source organism: uncultured Gammaproteobacteria bacterium (assembly GCA_963698355.1). Lineage (GTDB taxonomy): Bacteria > Pseudomonadota > Gammaproteobacteria > Chromatiales > Chromatiaceae > Thiodictyon. Next base: position 19,621 of record CAVOQO010000088.1, read on the forward strand.
GTGCTCAACACCCGGCCGCTCAAGGAGCTGCTGCCGCTGCTGCGTAAGACGATGTGAAACGAGAACCCGGCGCCGCTGGAAAGCATTGCATCGGCCGGAGTTGCTGGTCGCAGGACAAGGGCGCATCCGTGTATCAGTGGGGCAGAAACGGGTTGACCACCCGCACCCCGTCATACTCCTGACCGTGGTTGAGGTCCTCCGAACACAGAGTCCCGGCACCCAGCGCGCGGGCGGCGGCGACGATCGCTGCATCCCTGTAAGAGAGCTGGTAGCGCTCCTTGAGGCGCAACCCGTCGAGGACCAATGCCGCATCCGTCAAAACCGTGGGGCGACGCAGCAATTGGTGGATCGCGGCGACGGCGTCGGTGTGGGTCATGGCGCAGAGTGGGGGCCGTACGACGTTGACGTAGAACTCCTGGAGGACCTGCACGGACAGCCCCCAGCCCGGTGCGGCGAGCACCTGCCGTGCCGTCGCCCGCTTCCCCGCCTCGTCCTCGCCGGCGGAGACGGAGTAGAGCAGGACATTGGTATCGACAAAGGCGTCAGCGGTCCTGGGCCTCCTCGCGGGTCATACGGTCGGCGGCGCGGAAGCCTTGGGCGCGATCCAGCGCCAAGAAGAGCGCCTCGGCGGGGTCGCTCCCGCCGTCCCTAGGGCGAACAAAGGTGCGTAGGTAGTCGCGCACCAGGGCACTCACCGTGGTGTTGCGCTCCGCGGCGGCGATGCGCGCCAAGCGGTAGGTTTCTTCGTCCACAGACAGCGCGATGTTCTTCATCAGTCGGTTCACAGTTACACAGGCGCAATATAGCCATGGGCGATGCTGGGCTCAGTTGCGCCTGGCATCTTCTCGCTCACCCCTCTCCCCCGCCCCTCCCGCGCCCACCGGGGAGAGGGGGGGGTGCGGTTTTGGACCACGGGGAAGACGCTTCCCGCACCGGCTCGCCCACGCTCGAGTCGTCGCGGGATATGAAGTCTATGACTCCTGACTTGCCGTCAGCAGGGCGATAGACTCCGCACAAGAGTAGACACATTCGAAGGTGTATCGGATGCGTACCAATATCGTCCTTGACGAAGAGCTGGTCGATGAGGCCATGCGCTACGCCAATCTGAAGACCAAGCGCGAGCTAGTGGATCTTGCGCTGCGCGAGTTCGTCGCCGCGCGGCGCCGACGCGATGTCTCGGAGCTGTTTGGCAGGGTGCAAATCGACCCGGATTACGACTACAAGGCGCTGCGTCGCGAGGACGCCTGAGGTGTATCTGGTCGACACCTCGGTCTGGATCGACAGCCTGCGTCAGGTCGACAACGCCGAATCGCGGTTCTTCAAGTCACTGATCGCCGACTGCGCGCCCAACGGTATCACCGGGGTGATCTATCAGGAGGTGCTGCAAGGCGCGCGCGGGCAGGAGGATTACGAGCAACTGCGGACCTATCTCGGCTCGGTGACCTTCTATCACCCCCTCGATCCCGTTGGGACCTACACGGAGGCGGCGCACCTCTATCGCCGCTGCCGCGCGGCAGGAATCACGGTGCGCTCCACGCTGGAATGCCTGATCGCGAACCTCGCCAGCGCACGATTTGATGCTGGTGCACAACGACCGCGACTTCGATTACATCGCCGGCGTTGAGCCGGCCCTCAAATGCGCCCCGAGCATCGGGCAGCGCTGAGACAACTGGCGCGGCCTCGAGGCAGGATACCGATGGAGTAACGCGCTTGGGGCGCTTAGCGAGGCGGGTTGCCGACAGGCCCCGCTGCCGTAGACACCTCCGGCCGGCTGACCTAGCCTGAGGCTGTCGATTGGGCCGAATGACTCCGGCGCGGAGGGAGGCAAGGGTGGCCTGGGAAACGATCCAAAAGAACGAGCGGCCCGGCTGGCCGGCTCCAAATCTCGACGACTATGCGGCGGTCTGCGAGGACTTCTCCTGGGACCAGGCCCGGGCCGCCCTGCGCGGTCTGCCGGATGGTGCGCTCAACATCGCATTCGAGGCAGTGGACCGGCACCTCGACGAGGGGCTCGCGGACAAGGTCGCGATCCGCTGGCTTGGCCGTGACACCGCGGCCGGCGTGCCAGCCACCCGGGACTTCAGCTACCGGGATCTCGCTGCGCTCACCAGCCGCTTCGCCCATCTGCTCGAGCGTCTCGGGGTCGCCCCGGGCGAGCGGGTCTTCAGCCTGCTCGGGCGGGTGCCCGAGCTCTATGTCGCGGCACTTGGGACCTTGAAGGCCGGGCGCGTCTTCTCGCCGCTGTTCTCCGCCTTCGGCCCCGAGCCGGTGAAGGCCCGCATGGAGATTGGCGACGCCCGGGTGCTGGTGACGACCGAGGCCTACTACCACCGCAAGGTCGCCGCCTGGCGCGCGGATCTCCCCGGGCTGCGTCACGTACTGCTGGTGGATCGTCGCGGGGACGAACTGCCGGAAGGCACCCTGTCGCTTGCCGACGCCCTGGACGCCTGCCCCGACACCGGCGGTCTAGTGGTCACCCAACCCGAAGACATGGCCCTGCTGCACTTCACCAGCGGAACCACGGGTAAGCCCAAGGGCGCCATCCATGTCCATGAGGCAGTGGTCGTCCACCACACGACCGGCCGCTACGCCCTGGACCTCCACCCGGAGGACATCTACTGGTGCACCGCCGACCCCGGCTGGGTCACCGGCACCAGCTACGGCATCATCGCGCCCCTGGTCATCGGCGCCACCCTAATCGTGGACGAGGGTGACCTGGACCCCGCCCGCTGGTTCGGCATCCTTCAGGACCAAGGGGTCACGGTTTGGTACACGGCCCCCACGGCCATCCGCATGCTGATGAAGGTCGGCAGCGAGATCGCCCGGGACTACGACCTCTCGCGGCTGCGCTTCCTGGCCAGCGTGGGAGAGCCCCTGAATCCGGAGGGCGTCGTCTGGGGACGGGACGTGCTCGGTCTGCCCTTCCACGACAACTGGTGGCAGACGGAGACGGGCGGGATCATGATCGCCAACTACCGCACCATGGACCTGAAGCCGGGCTCCATGGGCCGACCCCTGCCCGGCATCGAGGCCGCCATCGTGCGGCGCCATCCCCAGGTCCAGTCGGTCGAGGTGATCGACAGCCCCAATACCCCCGGCGAGCTGGCGCTGCGGCCCGGCTGGCCCTCCATGTTCCGCGGCTATCTCAACGAGCCCGAGCGCTACGCCAAGTGCTTCGCCGATGGCTGGTATCTGACCGGCGACCTGGCCCAGCGCGATCCGGACGGCTATTTCTGGTTCGTCGGTCGCGCCGACGACATGATCAAGTCCTCGGGCCATCTGATCGGCCCCTTCGAGGTGGAGAGCGTGCTCATGGAGCACGAGGCGGTGGCGGAGGCCGCCGTCATCGGCATCCCGGAGCCCACCGCCGGTGAGATCGTGAAAGCGTTGGTCGCGCTCAAGCCTGGCTTCAGCTGGGACGAGGCGCTGCGCAAGTCGCTCCTGGCGCATGCCCGCAAGCGGCTCGGCCCCGCCGTTGCCCCGAGGGAGATCGACTTCCGTTCCAATCTGCCCAAGACCCGCAGCGGCAAGATCATGCGCCGGCTGCTCAAGGCCCGGGAGCTGGGGCTGCCCGAGGGCGACATCTCCACCCTGGAGAGCGACGAGCGATGAGCGACTCCGCCGACAGGGAAACGACGACCGCGTGGCGAACATCACGTGATACCATTTTGCGCATCACACGATCTTGACCGGTAAGCCGACATGATTCCTGCCCAGCAAATCGCCGCGATCCTCGGAGGACCCGAGGCGCTGGGACATCCCGTAAACAGTCTGATGGACCTGGACGAGGTCGTTGCCCAAGGGATTCCAAGGAGCGCCTTCGACGCGCTGATCGACCAGCTGGCCGCGCGCTCCGACGAGGTCACGCGGGTGAGTCTGCGCTACCGCATCATCCCGCGGGCGACCTACCAGCGGGCCCGCCGGCTCAACCAGCAACACAGCGAAACGGTTGAGCGCCTCGCCCGCATCTTTGCAATTGCCCGCGCCCTCTGGCGCGACGATGAGGCGGTGCGAGAATTCCTCCTCTCGCCGCACCCCGAGCTCAACGGCAAGAGACCACTCGATGCTGCCCTGACCGAAATCGGCGGACGGCAAGTGGAGGAGATCATCGAGCGGGGGATGCATGGACTTCCGGTATGACGGTGAGCTGACCGCCTACCGCCTGGCCCATATCGATTATCCGATCTTCGATGGCGGCGGCGCCTTCAAATACGGCAGCCGCTGGTGCAGCCCGGGACGCTATATCGTGCACGCGGCGAGCGCTTACGCACTCGCCGTGCTGGAGAACATTGTCCACTGGCGCATGGCCTACCTGCCTCCCGGCATGCACTATGTGCAGGTATCGATCCCAGGGGCCGTGTCGCGCACGGCGCTAAACGCCACCGAGCTACCGGGCTGGGATGCCTATCCATACGGGTCGAGTCAGCAGTTTGGGGACGCCTGGTATGATCGCGGCGAAAGCGCGGTGCTCATCGTCCCATCGGTTCTGTCCCCGTTCGAGCCGAATCTGCTGATCAACCAGCGGCACCCGGAGTTCGTAGGCGTCGGGGCATCGGACCCGGTGCCCGCTGTCATCGATCCGCGGCTGATTTCGGCTCGATAGCGTCTTCGCCGGCCGATCGAAGGCAGGGAGATTCCCTTCCGGGGCGTCCTCGTGCGCCGACGACGCAGGGTCCGGAGTTAGAACTGCCGGAGGGCGCCAACGTCACTTTTGGGAGAGCAAACGAGCGATGACCGCCGCCGACGCCAAGCTGCACCTCAACCGCGACCACGCCCTGCACCTGCTGCGGGAGATGCTGCGCATCCGGCGCTTCGAGGAGCGCTGCGCCGAGCTCTATACGGAGGAGAAGATCCGCGGCTTCCTGCATCTCTACATCGGCGAGGAGGCCGTTGCCGTGGGGGTGATGCAGTGTCTGACCCCGGAGGACGCGGTGCTCGCCACCTACCGGGAGCACGGTCACGCCCTGGCCCGCGGCATGCCCATGACCACCCTGATGGCGGAGATGTACGGCAAGCAGGAGGGATGCAGCCGAGGACGCGGCGGCTCCATGCACGTCTTCGATGCCGCCACCCGGTTCTACGGTGGGAACGCCATCGTCGGCGGCCTGCTGCCTCTCGCCGTCGGCCTGGCGCTGGCGGACAAGCTGCAGGGGCGGCCGCGCGTCACCGCCTGCTTCTTCGGCGAAGGGGCCGCGGCCGAGGGCGAGTTCCACGAGAGCCTGAACCTGGCCGCACTGTGGAAGCTCCCGGTGCTGTTCGTCTGCGAGAACAACCTGTACGCCATGGGCACGGCGCTGGAGCGCTCAGAGTCCGAGACCCACATCTTCCGCAAGGCTCAGAGTTACAACATCGAGTCGGAGGCCGTGGACGGCATGGACGTGATCGCCATCGAGGTCGCCGCCCGCCGCGCCGCGGGGGCCGTGCGTGCCGGCGAGGGCCCGCGCTTTCTCGAATGCCAGACTTACCGCTTCCGGGCCCACTCCATGTTCGACGCCCAGCTCTACCGGGACAAGGAAGAGGTCGAGGCCTGGAAGCAGAAGGGGCCCGTGCTGCGCTTCGGGCACTGGCTGGAGGAGACCGGGATGCTGGAGCCGGCCGAGCGGGCCCGCATCGAGGCGGAGATTGAGGAGGAGCTCAAGGCGGCGGTGACCTTCGCCGAGCAGGGCACCTGGGAGCCGCTGGAGGACCTGACCCGGGACGTCTACACGGAGCAACCGGCATGAGCGCCGAGATGGTGAAAACCAGCTACCGGGACGCCATCAAGGAGGCCATCCGCGATGCGCTCAACCGCGACCCCCGAGTCTTTCTGATGGGCGAGGACGTGGGCCGCTACGGCGGCTGCTACGCGGTGAGCAAGGGGCTCTACGACGAGTTCGGACCCGAGCGCATCCGCGACACCCCGCTCTCGGAATCCGGCTTCACCGGGGCAGGCATTGGAGCCGCCATGGGCGGCATGCGACCCATCGTCGAGATCATGACGGTCAACTTCAGCCTGCTGGCGCTGGATCAGATCGTCAACAACGCCGCCACCATCCGCCACATGTCCGGCGGCCAGTTCAGCGTGCCGGTGGTGATCCGCATGGCGAGCGGCGCCGGCCGGCAGCTCGCCGCCCAGCACTCCCACAGCCTGGAGGCCTGGTATGCCCACATCCCGGGGATCAAGGTGGTCGCACCGGCGACGCTTGAGGACGCCCGCGGCATGCTGTGGACCGCACTGGAGGACCCCGACCCGGTGGTGATCTTCGAGCACGTCATGCTCTACAACCGCACGGGTCAACTTGCGGCCGACGCAGGTCCGGTCCCCATCGACGGGGCCGCCGTGCGACGCGAAGGCACCGACCTGACACTCATCACCTACGGCGGCTCGCTGTACAAGACCCTGGAGGCCGCGGAGGCACTGGCCGGCGAGGGCATCGCCGCCGAGGTCATCGATCTGCGCAGCCTCCGGCCGCTGGACGACGCCACCATCATGGCCTCGGTGGCCAAGACCCACCGCGCCGTCATCGTGGACGAGGGTTGGCGCTCCGGCAGCCTCGCCGCCGAGGTCAGCGCCCGCATCATGGAGCAGGCCTTCTGGGACCTGGACGCACCGGTGGGCCGGGTGTGCAGCGCCGAGGTCCCCATCCCCTACCCCAAGCACCTCGAGGACGCCGCCCTGCCCCAGGTGCCGGACATCGTCGCCGCCGCCAAGGGGACCCTTGGCCGATGAGTGTTTCCCTCTACCGCATGCCCTCCCTGGGTGCAGACATGGAGGCCGGCACCCTGATCGAGTGGGTGAAGCAGCCCGGCGAGCGTTTCGCCAAGGGCGACGTCATTGCCGTGGTGGAGACCCAGAAGGGGGCGATCGATGTCGAGGTCTTCCACGACGGCGTTATGGGCCGGCCGCTGGTCGAGATCGGGCAGACGGTCCCAGTGGGTACCCCGATGGCGGAGCTGGAGATCGCTGGCGTGCAGCTCGCGGCCGCAACGGCGCAAGTAGGCGAGGCGCCTCAGGTGGCGCCCGAGACACAGAAGCCTGCGCCAATCCAGACCGGTCCAGTCAGCAACGCCCGCGGCCGAGCCGGCTGCCGGGGCTCGGACCCCGACCCCCGGACGCCACCGCGCCTCCCCCGCCGCCCGCCGGCTGGCCCAGGAGCTTGGCATGACATTCGACGGTCTGACTGGAAGCGGCCCGGACGGGGCCGTCCTCCTGGCAGATGTCCGCACCGCCGGGAAATCGGCTGAGTCACGGCCGCCTCCGGAGCGGACCGGCCCCCCGCCGCGGACTGGACCTGGCCGCCATGCGCGAGGCCATCGCCGCCGCCATGAGCCGGTCCAAGCGCGAGATCCCCCACTACTACCTGAGCCACGCCATCGACCTGACCCCGGCCAGCGACTGGCTCGCCCAGGCGCAACGCCGATCTGCCGCCGGAGCGACGCATCCTGATGGGCGTGCTCTTCATCAAGGCGGTCGCCCTGACGCTTCGGCACTTCCCGGAGCTCAACGGGTTCGACCGCGATGGACGCTTCGAGCCCGCCACCGGAATCCACGTCGGCAGCGCCACCGCCATCCGCGGCGGCGGCCTGGTGGCCCCGGCGATCCACGACGCGGACAAGCTGGACCTGGACACCCTGATGGACCGGCTGCGCGACCTGGTGGCCCGCGTGCGCGCCGGGCACACTGCGCAGCTCCGAGCTGGCGGACCCCACCATCACCGTCTCCAGCCTGGGCGAGCGCGGGGTGGACCGGCTCTACGGCATCATCTACCCGCCCCAGGTCGCCATCGTCGGATTCGGCACCCCGAGCCAGCGGCCCTGGGTCCTGGACGGCCAGGTCGTCCCCCGCACGCTCGTCACCGCCACGCTCGCCGCCGACCACCGCCACAGCGACGGACACCGCGGCGCGCTCTTCCTTGCCCAGGTAGGCCAACGACTACAGGAGCCCGAGAACCTATGACCCGCGACGAGATTCGAGGCCGCCGCCCTGGAAGAGCTGACCAACGTGGCCCCCGACCTGGCCGACGAGACCATCCCCCCCGACGCCGACCTGCGCGAGGCCCTGGATCTGGACTCCATGGACTTCCTGAACTGGGTCGCCGCCCTGCACCGCCGGCTGGGGGTCGAGATCCCGGAGCTGGACTACCCGAAGCTCCGCAGCCTGAACGCCACGGCGGATTACCTGGAGGGGAAGCTGACTGTCCCATAGTGCCCGCTGAGACTAGACTGCGGCGAATAGACCGGGCACGGCTTACAGCCCCAATGTCCGGTCACTTTGCCAGGAACGTTCGGACGACTGTCTCTGTTCCTGGTCGTGACCGCACTGGCTGTTTGCAGAGTCCAATAGGCCGACTGAAAGAGCGATCGACAATCAAACGGGATGAACTGCATGCGGTCGGTGGTCAGCCTTCGGGCGAACAAAGCGCAGAACCAGCGATGAACACCAATACTCAACTGCCCGTGAGCACAAAGGGCGAGCTGGTTCGCCTTCTCAGCGTCAACGAGCGCTCGCTTCGCGATTTCGGGGTCCAGCGCCTGGGTTTGTTCGGGTCCTTCCGACGCGACCAACCCGCCCCCGAAAGCGACGTGGACCTGTACGTCGAGTTCGCGCCGGGACAAGCGACCTTCGATCACTTCATGGACCTGAGCTTTTTCTGCGAAGCCATGTTGAGGCGACGTGTGGAGATCGTCACGCCCAACAGCCTGAGCCCGCATTTAGGACCCCGTATTCTCAGGGACGTCGAGTATGTCCTTGGATGAGCTGGCCTACCTCAGGCACATGCTGGATGAGGCACGCTACCTCGAAGCCAAACCGTCGGACTGAATCGCGGGGCGTTTCTGGCCGATCCGACCCTGCAAAGGGCCTTTGTGCGAAGCCTGGAGATCATCGGTGAGGCGGCCAAGCACGTCTCGGAGCCATTGCGCACCCGCTACCCATCAGTTCCATGGCGCGCGATGGCCGGTATGCGCGACCGCGTCATCCACGACTACTTGGGCGTGGACTATGAGATCGTCTGGGACGCGGTCCGCAACAAGGTCGCGGCCTTGCAGCGGGATCTTGAACACATCCTTACCCTGGAGTCGCGGGCACAAACCCCGGAAACTCGGTGAAGTCACCAGAGAAGTGACTTGGATGCCCAGGGCCGGGAAGGACGACTGTCTGGGTCAGCGCCCTGCACCACCGCCTGGGGGTCGAGATCCCGGAGCTGGACTACCCGAAGCTGCGCAGCCTGAACGCCACGGCGGATTACCTGGAGAGGAAGCTGACTGGCCCATAGAGCCCGCTAGGCCATAAGCGGCCTTCGCGAACCAACGGAAGGAGCCGTGAAGGCGGGACTTGCGGTGTGGGTGCCGGCGTGTCAAACCGGTCACCTGGAGGGTCGGACGGACACCGGCCGGGACTCTTGAGTCAATGGGCTCAAGAGCCCGGCCGGCGATACGGCAGCTCAGATCGTCCTTACTTACCACGTTTACCGTTGTTGTTGCCGGGTCCGACCGGCCGACAGTCAGGGTCCCTCTTGTCGTACAAGCCGTCGCCGTCGTTGTCCAGCCCCAACTTGGTAGCCGCGTAGTCCTCTTCACGAGCGGGTTGCAGGAGTCGGTGGCTTGTTCACGAACCGTGGACGAGAAGTCCGGGTACATTCGGCCCACATAGTACGGTGGCAACACATCCTCGCCCACCGGCGTGTATCTCGGCGGGGTCCGCGTCCGATGGCAGGTCTTACATACGTTTACGCCGGCCTTCGTGTGGTGCTGGCGTAACCCTGCACCATAACCCGCATTGACGACCGCGCCAGTTATCTGTTACGGGCCCAAGTCTTCCTGGCGTCCATGGCAGCCCACGCAGCTTATTCCCTCCAGCGAGGGACCGATCGCAGTCCGAGTACAGACAGGTAGACCGGGTAATGACTCACGGGCACGCGTATGACAGACGTCGCACGCGCTGACTGCGTCACCCGTCTCGTCCAGATGACGCGGCGATGGACCTCATGGAGACCGATATACTCTCCGGGTGGCGGCGGCGTCACCCTTTGATAGAGCACGCTCCAGGGCTTCTCCATCGGCGAGCGAGAAATACTCGTCGCGCAAGTAGGGACGTGAATTGTCCTCGTTGGTTGCCCGAAACTGCCCGTGGCAGGTCTGGCAATTGCCGACCGGCTCCTCACACCCGTTCACGTCCGATGCGCGGCATCTGGGGTCCCCAGCTAGGTCGGAAATCTCCTCTGCCGACCACGTCTCCCACGCCTCGGCAGGCTGCGGCGCCATGGCCATCGCCATCAGGGCCCCAACGCCGGCCAACGCCGCATATCTCACCGCGCGCCACCGATGGTCGCGCCCTCTTGACGTCAACGCATCAAGTTTCATCGTTATCTCTCCTCTCGGGAATTTTGGTGTCTCAGGAACGGTGGTGTCCGCGCACCCGTCTCCCGTGGGCTTTGCGGTTCGACATCGACGAAAGCTCCCTGTGGCCCGGTGGGCTCCCATGAAAAGCGCCGGGAACAGCCACGGTCCGATGGTACCGATCGAACCTTAAGAAATCCTTAAGTGCTCTAAGGCTGGCGGCTGCGACTGCTGGCCGAACGCAGCCGCTATGTCCCCAAGGTCGTGCGAAGGTTAAAATCAAGTCCGCGAAACACCAGGGCTTCTCCCTGTGTGGCGGGACCTGTCTGCGGCCAGACGAGGCTGTTCCCAGGGGCGCCGCCGCGTCCGAATGGAAACGGCGAGCATGACGGCCATGCCAGACTGGCATGACCGTTCGCCATGGCTGTTACCGGCCCAGTTGGATCCGCCTACGCACCCTCGTCACCGCCACCCTCGCCGCCGACCACCGCCATAGCGACGGACACCTCGGCGCGCTCTTCCTGGCCCAGTCAGGCCAACGATTACGGGAGCCCAAGAACCTGTGACCCGCGCCGAGATAAGGACCGCCGCCCTGGAGGAGCTGACCAACGTGGCCCCCGACCTGGCAGACGAGACCATCCCCGCCAATGCGGACCTGCGGGAGACCCTGGACTTGGACTTCATGGATTTCCTGAACTGGGTTGCCGCCCTGCACCGCCGGCTCGATGTCGAGATCCTGGAGCTGGGCTACCCAAAGTTGCATACCCTGAACGCCACGGCGGACTACCGGGTGGGCCGGTTGGGTGCGGTGTAGAGGTCCCGGGCGGGCCGGGCGTTGGACGTGCATGAGCTGCCTGCGGAAGTCGAGCCAAGAATCACAGCCCATCCGCGCGGAGCGATCGGCACCGCAGCGGCATCCCCTGTTTGGCCGGGTCGGGCCGGTGGGGCAACGACTCCACGTCGAAAAGACTCGCGGCACGGTTACTTGCGGCAAGCAACGCGGCGCCGGCGGCGCGAAGGCGACGGACATTCGTTGGCTGATCGAGACTTGACGCGATCCCGTGCCCCGTCATGCAAGGGACTCGGGTTCGCTTTTCATCAGGTCGTCACCAGGATGCTGTCACTTCGCCTCGGTGCTGCCCTCGGCGGCAGCACTGGGCGCGGCCTTGGTGGCAGCTGGCCTTTTTAGCCGTGCTGGCGGCGGGAGTCTGCTTTGCGCCCGCCTTCGCAGACTTGGCGCGGGGCTTCTTCGACGGTGCCGCGGCGGCCTGGGCTGGCTGGTCCTCGTCGAGCCCCGCGCTGACATCGGCCGCCGCCAGCTCCTTTGCTCGATCCAATGCCTGTTTGGCCTTTTCCTCGGCTGCCGCAAGCCGCTCCTGCGCGGCTTTCGCCTCCTCGAGCGCGCGCGCCGCCTCGCCCTGCTCCTTCGTGCTTGCGTGCGCCAGGGCCTGGGCCGTTCGCGCCTGGGCCTCGGCGGTCTTGGCCTGGGCGCGTGCGGTCTCGGCCTGTGCGGCGGCGGTCTCGGCCTGTGCCCGCGCCTCCTTCTCCAACTGGGCCTGGGCGTCGGAAATCCTGCGCGCGGCCTCCGCCACGATGGCCTTGCGGCTCTTCTCGATCTCGGATGCCGTGGCATTTCGGATCGCCGCAATCTCCGCCTGCGTCTCCTGCTTCATGCGCTCGACGACGGTGCGCGCCTCGTTGCGTGCGGACTCGGCTTGATCCCTGGCATCGGCTGCTTGTTTCAGGGCGTCGGAGACCTGGGCCTGGGCTTGCGCCTCCTTGGCCTGTGCCTCGGCCTGCATCTGCGCGGCGAGGGCCTCTGCCTTCGCTGCGCGCGCCTTGGCTGTCGCGGTCTCCGCCTGGGCATCGGCCTGCGCCCGGGCCACCTTCTCTTGCGCTTGGGCGACCTCGATCTGTGATTTGGCGGTTTCGGCCAGCTCCTTGACCAACGCGGCCAGGGTTTTCAGTGACTTGTCATTGGCAGCCATACGTGTTCGGCCTCCTCTTTGATGGCGGTCTGATGCGTCTTGTAGTCGTGCGACGGGTCTGGGTCCGCGGGGGCGGGTGTGCCCATCCTGCCTCGGAATGTTACGAGATTGTTACTGCGGATGCGATTCAGAGCCTAATGCGCCAATGTGCGCACGCCCCAAGAATCCGCCCTCCGGTTCAGCCTGAGGAGGCACCCGTCCGGGAGGGCAGAGTCCTCGCGTTTCGGGTATCTCGAGCGACCGGCGCAAGTGGCTCCCGTGGGTCAGCGCCCCGTGCGGCGGTAGACCGCGTCCATGGCGACCGCGAGGTCCACGGACCGAAGGGGGACCTCGCCCTCCGTGTAAACGGTCACGTGCCACTGGTCGGCGCGGCGGAAGACCTCGATCTGCCGGTAGTCCTGAGACACGAGCACGTATTCCTCGAGTGAATCCAGCTGCCGGTAGAACATGGACTTCTCGAACCGGTCCAGTCGTTCCGTCTGTGGCGAGAGGACCTCGACGACGAGGCAGGGGTATTGACGGTAGTACCTTTCACGATCGCGGGGATCGCAGGAGACGACGACGTCGGGATAGTAAAGGATGTCTCGCTCCGCCGTTTGGATGCGAACCTTCATGTCCGAGCTAAATACCTGACAACGATCGGGAAGGCGCTGCGAGAGGACGACCTGCCAGGTTCAGTGTGATCAACCCATGCCTGTCGCTTGCCCCGACCATCGCGTAGGTCTCGCCATCGACGTATTCGTGGCGAATCCGGCTTTCCAACTCCCCTTCGAGATAGGCGTCGACAGGGATGAAGTTGGTCGTGTTTTGGGGTTGCATGACTGGTACCCTCTAAGGCGGGCGCCCGATACACCGGCCAAGCATAGTCAAGGGCCGGTGGCCCGACAATGCGTCGGACATTCAAGCCGTGACGCTGCGGTCGGTTCTCGTCCAACACCATTGGTACGCCGCCAACCTCTCGCTGGCTTGAGTGTGTCAGCCGCCATATGGGTCTGTCCTCCCGTATGCTGGGCACGTTGAATGAGAGCCGCTCGGCGTCGCGTCTCCGTTGACTCGAGCGACCGGCAGCAGCGCCTCCCTGACTCAGCGGCCCGTGCGGCGGTAGACGGCGTCCATGGCGACGGCCAGGTCCACGGACCGAAGGGGGACCTCGCCCTCCGTGTAAGTGGTCACCTGCCACTGGTCGGCGCGGCGGAAGACCTCGATCTGCCGGTAGTCCTGAGACACGAGCACGTATTCCTCGAGCGAATCCAGCTGCCGGTAGAACATGGACTTCTCGAACCGGTCGAGTCGTTCCGTTTGCGGCGAAAGGACCTCGACGACGAGGCAGGGGTATTGACGGTAGTAGCGTTCGCGGTCGCGGGGATTGCAGGAGACGAGGACGTCCGGATAGTAAAAGATGTCCCGTTCTGCGGTCTGGACACGAACCTTCATGTCCGCCATGAATACCTGGCATCGCTCAGGGAGATGCACGTTGAGCGCCGTGTGCAGGTTCCCAGCGATCAGCCCATGCCTGTCGCTCGCCCCAACCATCGCATAGGTCTCGCCATCGACGTATTCGTGACGAATCTGGCTTTCCAACTCCCCTTCAAGATAGGCGTCGACAGGAATGAAGTTGGTCGTCTTTTGGGGTTGCATCGCTCGGTGCCTCCAACGCCGGCGTCCAATACGCCTGCCCGCCAAGCATAGTGAACGGTCAAGGGCCCGACAATGCGCCGGGCATCCGGCTCCCGTCCGTACGACGGATTATTCTCGCGCAGGGCCGCCGCCTTAGGCCTCCGGGGACCCACCGGGACTGAGGACCATCCACTTCAGGATGTCTTCCCGGGTCACGAGTCCCAGCACCCGGCCGTGTTCGACGACCGGCAGCTGGTTGACGCCCTTCTCGGCCAGCAGGGCCAGGGTGGCGGCCGCGGACTGGGAGGGCGACACGGTGTGCAACTGCTCGATCGGGGTCATCACGTCGGCGACGCGCTGCGAGGACCATTGATCACGCCCCAGCCGGCGCACGTCCTCCAGGCAAACCATCCCGCGTAGCTCGCCGTCGGAAACCACCGGGTAGGCGCGCTGGCTGAACGCGAGAAAGCCGTCGTCCACCAGGTCCTGCACCCTGGTGTCGGGCTCGACGACCTGGTAGTCGTGGTGCATGACCCGCCTCACCGGAAGGGATCCCAGGCGGTCCTCGATCAGCCGCACGCGGTAGCTTTGCCTGGCCGCGTTGCCGAGGAACCAGCCGATCAGTGCGAGCCAGAGACCGCCAATCGGGCCCGAGCCGAACAGGGGAACGCTGATTCCGAGCATCATCGCGAACCCCGTGGCGATCAGCACCCAGGCGAATGCCTGCCCGACCGACGCCGCCATCAGGGTCGATCGAGTCAGATCCCCTGTCAGGCCCCAGAGGATGGCGCGGAGCACCCGCCCGCCATCGAGTGGAAATCCCGGGACCAGGTTGAACAGACCGAGGACGATGTTCACGGGGCCGAGCCACAGCAACAGGGTCGCGACGGGCCCGACCTGGGCCAGACCCTTTCCCGGATCCTCGGGATCAAACTCGATCGGTCCCGCGATCACACCGGCCAGCATAAGAAAGAGGACCCCAAGGGCCAGGCTGGCCAGGGGTCCGGCGATGGCCATCCCCAGCTCCGCCCGCCAGGTCTTTGGCTCGCCTTCCATGTGGGCCATGCCGCCGAAGACAAACAGCGTGATCCGCCGAATCTCGACCCCGAACCGCCGTCCGACCAGGGCATGGGCCAGCTCGTGAAGCAGCACCGAGACCAGAAAGAGCGCGGCGGCGGCGAAGGCGGTCACGAGCACCTTCGCCTGACCCCAATCGGGGTGCCAATGAGGAAGCACGCCGCCCGAGAGCGCCATGGCGATCAGCGCGAAGATGATCAGCAGGCTCCAGTCCAGGCCGATTTCCACCCCCGCGACCCTGCCCAGACGGATCCCGCCCGGCCGCTCGAGCCCGGGTTCCGCCCCGCCGCTTGGTGCATCGTTCCGTCCCGATCTCATGCCAGCCTCCCGGGTGCAATGCCCGAAGTCCAAGTCTGTTTGGTTCCAGTGAGTCAGGGCGCGCATCCGGACCCCGCAACCGCGAAGGCTTAAAGCCTTGACGACCTGGCTCGCCAGGGACCCGGGGACCTCCGCCCAGCCCCATTCCCATTCAACAGTATGGTCAACTGAAACGCCATGATGATTAGGCCCGGTTCAACCCCACCCATTCGATGTCTTTGGACTAGCCTGAATGGGAGCCCCGTGCGACGAGTCCGCACCCCAAGTGAAGCCGTCAGTGATGTCCGATCCGATTGCCAGCCAGTTGTCGACGCGGGAAGGCGTCGTCCGTCCCGACGGCGCCATTGGCCACATCGAGGAGGTTCAGGGCCCGGTGGTCGTGATCGACTGCGACTCGCTCCCGCCGCTGCGGCAGGCCCTGTACGCCCGGGTGGATTCGGAGACCTATTGGTTCGAGGTGCACCAGCACCTGGACCGGCGGAGGGTGCGCGCCATCACCCTTCACCGCACCGCGGGCATCACCCGCTCACTCCCGGTCTACGACACCGGCGCGCCTGTCCATGTGCCGGTGGGTCCCGACTGCCTAGGGCGGGTGCTCAACATCTTCGGCGAGCCACTTGACGGGGAGCCGGCCCTGGAGCCCGCCGCCTTCCGGAACATCCGCGGCGAGCCACTGCCGCTCATGGAGACGGTCGCCCCAAGCGAGGTGCTCCAGACCGGGATCAAGGTCATCGACCTGCTCTGCCCCTTCGTGCGCGGCGGCAAGACCGGGCTCTTCGGCGGGGCCGGGGTCGGAAAGACGGTGCTGGTGATGGAGCTCATGCACGCCATCGTGGCCCTCCACCGAGGGGTCTCGGTCTTCGCGGGGGTGGGTGAGCGCATCCGCGAGGGCCACGAGCTCTGGCAGGAGCTCAAGACGACCGGCGTCATGCCGAAGTCCCTGCTGGTCTTCGGCGAGATGGACGAGTCCCCAGGGGTGCGCTTCCGCATCGGACACACGGCGCTCACCTACGCGGAGTACCTGCGCGACACCCTGGCCACCGAGGTCCTGTTCCTGATGGACAACGTGTTCCGGTTCATCCAGGCGGGGAGCGAGATCTCCAGCCTGCTCGGGCGCCTGCCCGCCGCGGTGGGCTACCAGCCCACCCTCGACACCGAGGTCGCCGAGATCGAGGACCGCATCAACTCCACCCGCGGCGGGGCCATCACCTCGGTGCAGGCCGTCTATGTGCCGGCGGACGACATGACGGACCCGGCGGTCATCGCCATCCTGGGGCACCTGGACACCACCGTAGTCTTGGCGCGCAGTCAGGCCGGCAAGGGCATCTACCCGGCGGTGGACCCGCTGGCCTCCACCAGCAAGATGATGGACCGGCACGTGCTCGGCGACCGTCACTACACGGTGGCGGAGGGGGTGCGGGAGCACCTGGCGCGCTACCGGGAACTGGAGGACGTGATCGCCATGCTCGGCCTGGCGGAGCTCTCCCCCCGGGACCGGGAGATCGTCACGCGCGCCCGCAAGCTCCAGCGCTATCTCACCCAGCCCTTCCACGTCACCTCGGCGCACACGGGGATCGACGGGGTCTCGGTCCCCTTGGATCGGACCCTGGCGGACTGCGAGGCCTTCCTGCGGGGAGACCACGACGCAACGCCGGAAGACTCATGCTACATGCGCGGCGCCATGACCGACGTGGCCGGCGCCAAGGTCGGAACAGAGACCGGGGGCGCCCCATGAGAACCTTTATCCTGCACCTTCAGGACGCCACCCATTACGAGCGCGTGGACGGCGTCGAGTCCTTCGTCGGGCGGGACCCGAGCGGTGCCTTCGGCCTGCTGTCCGGCCACGAGCGCTTCATGACCGCCCTGGTGTTCGGCCTGGCCCGTTTCCGACCCGCCGGCGGCGACTGGGAATACCTGGCGGTTCCCGGCGCCCTGGTCTATTTCATCAATGACGCGCTCTTTCTCAGCACCCGGCGCTACCTGCGGGACCCAAGCTACGAGAGGATCAGCGGTCTTTTGGTCAAGCAGCTGGCAGCCGAGGAGCAGGACTTGGCGGCCATCCAGGAGAGTCTGCACCGGCTCGAGAGCGAGATGCTGCGGCGCCTGTGGGCACTGGGACGCGGGTCGGAGGCCGTGCTCTGATGGAAACGCCGGACCGGCCAGCACCTTCCTCCCCCCTGGCAGGGGGGAGGTTAGGTGGGGGGTCGAAGCCACCAGCCACCCTCAGCGCATGGAGCGGGCGTTCGACCCCCACCCCATCCCTCCCCCTGCCCGGGGGAGGGAGAAACGCGGAGGCCAGGGTTCCTCCCCCCTGGCAGGCTGAGCTTGTCCCATATCTCTGCTGGACACCGCGCCGCGCGGGCGCTAGAGTGTCGCCGCCATGGAGGTGTGCGGCCAAGTGTTTACCCCGAGCATCCTCGCGCGCCTCAGCGAGGCGGTGGCGCGTGTGCCGGGGTTGAGCCGCAGCGCGCTCTCGCGCAAGGTCTGCGAGTGGCTCGACTGGCGCGATGCGCGCGGGCGCCTCAAGCAGATGAGCGCGCGGGTGGCGCTGGGGCGCTTGGAGCAGCAGGGGCTCATCGAACTGCCCGCGGCACAGGGCGCGGTACCGGCGGCGGAGCCGCTGGAGGCGCCCGTGAACGAGCCTTCGGCGCTGTCGCTGTCGCTCGCTGAGCTGGGGACGGTGGAGCTGGTGCTCATCGGTGAGGGCGAGCGTGACCTCAGTCGCCTCTGGCGGGGGCTGTTCGAGCGCCATCACCCGCTCGGCGCCGGTCCCTTGTGCGGGGCCCAGCTGCGCTATCTCATCCGCAGCCCTCGCTATGGCTGGCTCGGCGGCCTGGCCTTCAGCGCCCCGGCGCTGCGCCTTGGCGCGCGGGATCGCTTCATCGGCTGGAGCGAGGCGACGCGGCGCGCGCACCTCGATCAGGTGGTGGCCAACACGCGCTTTCTGATCCTGCCCCAGGTCACGGTTCCGCATCTGGCCTCCCATGTGCTCGGGCGCTGCCTGCGCCGCCTGCCGCGCGACTGGCAGGGGCGCTATGGGCTCACCCCGGTGCTGGTGGAGACCTTCGTCGATTCCAGCCGCCACGCCGGCACCTGCTACCGGGCGGCCAACTGGCGCTATCTCGGCGACACCCAGGGGCGCGGGCGCAATGATCGCAGCCACAGCGCGGCGGCCACTGCCAAGGCGGTCTATGTCTATCCCGTGTGCCGACAGTGGCGCGAGCGCCTGGGCGCCCAGGCGCCTGAGGCACCTATCCCCGACTGGGCCGAGGCGGAGCTCGGCGCCGCCGAACTTGGCGACCGCCGCCTCACCGAGCGCCTGCTCACGCTCACGCGTGACTGCTATGCTCGCCCCCAGGCCCAGCTGCCCCAGGCATGCGGGACGCGGGCCAAGACCAAGGCCGCCTACCGCTTCTTCGACCACGCGCGCGTGCGTATGGACACTCTGCTCGCCCCCCATTACCAGGCCACCGCCGAGCGCGCCGCCGAGCAGCCGGTCGTGCTGGCGGTGCAGGACTCCAGCTCCCTGAACTACACCGCGCACCCCGACACCGAGGGCCTCGGTCCGCTCAACACCACCCGCGACGGTAGCCTCGGGCTGTGGCTGCACGACACGCTGGCCTTCACCCCCGCGGGGCTGCCCCTGGGGCTGCTCGACGTGCAGCTGTGGGCCCGCGATGCCGAGACCCACGGCAAGCGCGCGACCCGCTACGCGCGCGCCATCGAGGACAAGGAGAGCGCCAAGTGGCTGAAAAGCTATGCGGCCGCCTCGGCCCTCGCCCAGCGCTGCCCGCACAGCCTCGTGGTCAGCGTCGGGGATCGTGAGGCCGATGTCTACGAGCTGTTCGTCGCCGCCGCCGAGCAGCCCAAGGGCGCACACCTGCTGGTGCGCGCCGAGCGCACCCGGCGCATCACCCGCGACCACGGTAGCCTGTGGGACTTCATGGCCGCCCAGCCGCTCGCCGCCACCCAGGCGCTCGCCGTGCCGCGGCGCCACCACCGCCCGGCGCGCACCGCCACCCTGGAACTGCGCTTCGCCGCGGTGACCCTCAAGGCACCCAAGCGCAAGCGCGCGCTGCCCGACCTCGGCC
>CAVOQO010000089.1:0-14803 GCA_963698355.1 uncultured Gammaproteobacteria bacterium
TTCCGCCGAAACTGGACAGTCATTCCAGCGCAAACTGGACACCTGATCCGCCGCAAACTGGACGGCTGTTCCAGGTCAAACTGGACAGTCGGAGCGAAGCGACGCGCGGGGGCTGATGCTGTTTACGCGCTGCGGGTCACCTCCGTCAATGTTGGGTTGCGCTGTCACTGGTGACAGCGCTCATCTTCGTCCTGATCTTCGTCCTGAAATAGAAAGACCTGTTGTTGTTGCGCCGCAGGCATCCTCAGCCCGCGGTGTGGTCGGTGCGGCGCAGTGTGGTCAACGGGTGACTGAGTGGGGTCAAGCTGGGGACAACGCCGGGCACGGGCCGCACCGAGGCCCAGACGCTTGGCGGCGTTGTCCCCAGCTTGTCCCCACGCTCGCTTGCGACAGTCACGCGTTGTCCACACGGAGTCCGCCCCCACTGGCCCTGTTGACCCTTCAGTGCGCCGTTACGGCGCCGGCTGCAGGTGCGAGGGATCCATCGGGACTGACGCCAGGCTGTCGGCGCGCGTGAGCGCGCCCTTCACCTTGCGCAGGGACTCCCCGCTCAGGGTGATCGGGTGGGCGCAGTGGACCAGGCGGTCCAGGATGGCGTCCGCCAGGGTCGCATCGCCCAGTGCCTCATGCCAGTGGGCCACCGGCAGCTGGCTGGTGACCACCGTGGAGCGGGTCTGGTAGCGCTCATCGAGCAGCTCCAGCAGATCGCGGCGGCGCTCATCATCGAGGATCGCCAGCCCCCAGTCGTCGAGCACCAAGACATCGACCTTGCTCAGCGCGGCCATGAGCTGGAGGTAGCGCCCGTCGGCGTGGGCAAGGGTCAGCTCCTCCAGCAGCCGCGGCAGGCGCTGATAGAGCGCCGTGTGGCCCTGGCGGCAGGCGGCATTGGTCAGGGCGCAGGCGAGATACGTCTTGCCCACCCCGGTGGGCCCGGTGAGCAGGACATTCTGGTGGCCCCGCACCCACTCCCCGGTGAGCAGGCGGCGGAACAGGGGGCGGTCCAGACCGCGCGGGTGGCGGTAATCGATGTCCTCGGCCACCGCGGCCTGCTTGAGCCGGGCGCGGCGCAGCCGGCTGCTGGTCTGGCGGTTGTGCCGCTCGGTGGCCTCGCGCTCGACCAAGAGGCCGAGGCGTTCCTCGAAGCTCAGGGCCTGGACCTCGGGGGTCTGGGTCTGCTCGGCGAGCGCCTGGGCCATGCCATGCAGACGCAGTTGGATCAGACGTTCATAGGTCGGATGGTTGAGCATGGGGTGTCCTGTCAGTGGTAGTACTTGGGTCCGCGCACATTGGCGTGGTCAAGCGGGAGGCTGGCCTGGGCCGGGGTGCGGGGCTGACGTTCCAGCCCCTGCTTGAGGATCGAGGCGATGCTGCGGTAGCTGACCGACTGGATCTGGCAGGCCCGCTGGCAGGCCGCCTCCAGGCGCGTGTTTCCATACCCCTTGGCCAGACGCAGGATGCCCAGTGCGGCGCGGTAGCCCTGTTGAGGATGGGCGCGCGCCTGAAACAGGTGGGCAATGGCCGCCTCGGTGTGGGGGCCGATGGCCCCCGCCCAGCGCAGCAGGCGCGCGCCACTCCAACCCGCCACCTCCTGGTGTGCGGGGGCCAGGTGGGCCTCGAGCGTCGTATGCCGACCTTTCAGCGGGCTACGGGGATGGCTGGCGATGCGCTCGCGGTCCTTGAAGACCTCCACGCTGGTGGCGGTGAAACGCACGTCCACCTTCTCCCGGGCGTAGCGGTAGGGCACCGAGTAGTAGTGCCGCTCGAGCTCGACGTGGTAGTCGATGCCCACGGTGGCCACCTTCCACGCGGCGAACTCATAGCGGGTCAGCGGCAGGGGCTTGAGGGCCGGGCGATCCAACTCCTCGAAGACGCTCTGCCGCGAGCCGGGAAGCTTCTTGAAGGGGCGGCCATTGAGGTCCCTCAGGAGCGGGCGGATGGCGCCATTGACCTCGGCGAGGCTGAAGAAGCGCTGGTGGCGCAGACGCGCCAGGATCCAGCGCTGGGCGAGCAGCACCCCGGCCTCGACCTTGGCCTTGTCGCGCGGCTTGCGCACCCGCGCCGGTAGCACCGCGGTGCCGTAGTGGGTGGCCAGTTCCTGGTAGCTGGGGTTGAGGTCGGGCTCGTAGCGCGAGGGGTGCGTGACGCCGCTCTTGAGGTTGTCGGGCACCAGCAGTTCGGGCACCCCGCCGAGGAACTCGAAACACCGCACATGGGAGCCGAGCCAGTCGGCTAAGCCCTGGGTCCAGGTGGCTTCGACGTAGGTGTAGTTGGAGGCCCCGAGCACGGCCACGAAGACCTGCGCCGGGCGCTCCTCGCCAGTGGCGGCGTCGATCACCGCCACCGTCTGGCCACTGTAGTCGAGGAACAGCCGCTCCCCGGGGGCGTGGCTCTGGCGCAGGGTGACCGGCAGGGCCTGGGCAAAGGCCCGGTAACGCTCGCAGAAGGTGCTGTACTGGTAGCCCTCAGGATACCCCTCCCGATACTCCTGCCACAGGAGATCCAGGGTCACGCCCGAGCGGCCCACTTGACGATGCACCGCCGCCCAGTCGGGCTCCGGGCGCTTGACCCGCGAGGGGGCCTGCGGCGGGAACAGCGCCGCCTCTAAGGCCCGTTCGTTCAGCCCCTGCGCCAGCGGCCAGGACAGCCCCGCTAACTGGGCGCGCCGTAGGTAGTCGGCCACCGTGGTAGGGGAAGCCCGCACCGCGCGGGCAATCTCCCGGTTCGTGCGCCCACACTCGCCATGCAGGCGCAGCACTTCTTCAATCTTGCGCATGGATAACCTCTTGTTCAAAGACGACACCTCCGGGCAAATCGCCCAGGGTGCCACGGTTATCCCGCGCGCCGCCTCCTCTTTGTGGTGTCCAGTTTGCCCTGGAATCAGTGTCCAGTTTGCGCTGGAACGGGTGTCCAGTTTGCCGTGGAATCAGTGTCCACTTTCACGTGGAATCGGTGTCCAGTTTCATCCGGAATACGCACCCCATCCGCGTCGACCGGCGCGATGGCATCGAAAAACTTCTGAAAATTCTCCGAAAAGGTAGCGCTTTGTTGTGAATCAGCGAATAAGATGTTACTGTTCGTCATCGTAAATTGCCTATGCGGGCGGTTTGCGCATTCGAATCCTGGCCGGGGGCCGCCGGTCAGCTCTTGCTTCTCGAACTTCTGGAATAGAACGCGCCGCCGGATTCGTACTCCACGCGGCGCGGAGATCAAAGCCCCAAGGTCATGTGCCTCTGGGGCTTTTTTATGCGTTTCCTATGGATGCGACGGGTAGAACGGGATCCCGGGCAACTCCCACGGCTTGAACATCATCATCACCGCGCACGACGACGATCAGGCACGGCACGGAATCCTCGTCTGTCGCCGTATCCGCGAATTTGCCAAACCTGCTCTCGAGATAGATGATTGAAAGCAGCGTGAGGACTTGGGACGGGCTCGTTGGTTCTTCGGACTCATCCGGAGCTTCGCACGTCCATTGCCCCAACAGCTGCTTGGCGGCTCGGTTCAGGAGCCGATCGCGCGAGACATTCGCGTACTGTTCGGATAATTCCCATTTGCGCAAATAACGTTCGTCCCCGGACAAGCGCGGAAAGCAAAACGTCGTCGACCCGAAATGGTTTCCGGAAACCGTCGTGTCGGCGTCGACGACAAGGATCTGAACGTTTCCAGACACACCTTGCGGTTCGCTTTTTGAGCCCGAAAGGAACATGGATAACATCATCACGTCGAAACGCCAGAACAACTCTTTCGCGGTGCTCTCGAACGTATTGCGAGACTTTTCCGGAACCAGTCGACTCGTCATAAGCCCTTTCAGGATTTCGTGAAGGGATTTTGCTGTGGTTAAGGTTGGCATTGCGTTCACCTAATTGAGAAGACCGTTCGCTCTCTCGGTCTTCGACGTAACCACCGGCGATAAGGAGACCCGAATCAGCCCCGGTGCTTCGCGGCGCAGGGGCTTTTTGCATGGGGCTTAGGTCGCCGATTTGGCCTCGTCCGGCGCGAGCAGGCAATCGTCAATGGTTGCCCGCTCGGACGGGTTGACGGTCATTGGGCAGCCCCCTATCCAGCCACTGGAGGAATCCGCTTTCGTTGATCAGGACCTTGCGGCCCAGACGGCGGACATGCGGGGCCAGTCCGTTCTTGTCCGCGTTGCGGACATAGTGACGGATGGAATGGGTGGTGAAGGTGAGATGCGTAGCGCCAGCGTTTATACGCTCCGCCAGCGCGGGGATGGACCGCCAAGGTGTGGCGCGGCAGGTCTCGGGCATTACAGCTTCTCCGCTTTTTGCCACGTCGCGGTATTGCGCGTGATCGATGCGGAGAAGCCTAGAGAAAGACGCTGTAAAGATCAGTTCGCGAAGCTTTGATCAGCTTTTCGGACCAGTTCGTTGATCTGCTCCGATCGGGTAGAACCCGATTGAACAGCCTCCGCGAACAACTGAAGCGTCGGGTCGCGGAACGAATCGGGCGGGGCCAGCATAAACCAGTAAAGTTCGCCCTCGACGATCGCTTTAAGATCCCTGAGCACCCGTTTTGCCGTTTTTACGTCGTCCGCGCCGAGCCGATCCTGGATGTCCACCACGGCTCGACCGCACTTGATGAAGCCAACGTAATAGCATCGAGCGGCTCGGCGAATATGGGAGTCCGTGTGGTACAGGCGTTCGGCGTTGAACTCTTTCCCGCGCTCCCCTGGCTTGCGTTTCTCCTTGGGAACTGTCGAAACCAGCGCATACCGTGGAGTGTCGGGCGGCAACGGGCCAAATCGGACACTCAACGTTTGCGTCGGGTCGCGGATGTCCTGCCCGCGTGCCACGGCCAGCAGTGCTTTCGCAGCAGTCCTAGCGTCGTCCGCATCGATGTCGGCCGAGTCGCCGGGCGTGTTCAAGACACTGTTGACGAACCGCAGCAGTTGCTCCCAATCGTGATCGGCCACGGCTCGGCCCTACCCCAGCAGCTTATCCGCAAGCCCACGGACCAGGGCATGGCTGTGTTGCTCGGTCAGGTGCGAATATCGCCGGGTGGCCTCGACGCTGCGATGTCCCAGGACCTCCCCGATCTCGCGGAGGCTCGCCCCCTCTGCTGCCAGGAATGACGCGCAGGAATGCCGCAAATCGTGCCAGTGGAAATCCCCCAGCTCTGCCCGCTCAACGGCTTTCTGCCAGGCGCTGCGCAGGTCCACATGCTGGTTGGCGGACACGCGGCTGGGGAACACCAGCCCATCGCGGTGCAACTCCACCACGGCGCCCTGCTGCTGGGCTGCCCTACGCTGCTCCAATAGGGGCAGGATCTGCCGGGGAATGGCGAGGGTTCGCTGATCGCCATTCTTGGTGTGCAGCAGCCGAATCACCCCGCTGTTCAGATCCACCTGACTCCAACGAAGCGTCATCAGTTCGGACTTGCGGCACCCGGTAGTGACTGCCAGCATTACCGCCAGATGCAGGTCCGGGGAGTCGGACTCCCGGCACGCTTCCAGCAGCCGGGCCAATTCGCCCTCGCTAAGAAACCGGGTGCGCTCGTTGTTCTCCACCAGCTTTGCCACCCGCTGCACGGGGCTCGATTCGAGCAAGTGCCAGTGCTTCACGCAGCGGGTGAAGACGGCGCCCAGGCACGCCAACATCCGGTTCACCCCGGCGGGCTTGCGGCCCGCGGCCAGCAGTGCGTCCCGGTGCTCTGCAATCTTCGCCGGGCTGATGTCGGACAGCCGCAGGTGCCCCAGGTGCTCACCCCAGTACCGCAGGTGAATGTCGTAGATTTCCTGGGTGCCTGGCCGCAGCTCGGGTAGCCGCTCGGCCCGGTAGCGGGTGATGATCTCGGACAGGGTGTGCTTTTGACCGGGAACGGTCAGCCCTGCCGCGTCCCGGTCTAGCTCGGCTTCAAACTTCCGCGCCCACTTCTTGGCATCCGACTCAAACTTGAACGTCCGGGTAACGTCGGGATGCCCTGTCCGGCGGACCTTGGCCTTGTAGACGTAGCCGCTTGCGCGGGGTAACTTCTCGATGGTTGCCATTGTGCTGCCCCTATCAGCAGGTGGTGACTAGAAACCCTAGGGGTGCCCGCCCCTGGGGTTTCGTTTGTGCGTCAGCTTGCGTCGCTGCGCGTGCAGTAATGCTAGCGTAGATTTCTACGCACTGTCACCTGTAGTGTCACCTGCCGTGGGTTTCTCGCCTGCAGCCAGCGCCACTGCTGAAGGGCCGATGGACTAGAAATCAAGTGTACGCGCGAGCGTACCGTGGGTTCGAATCCCACCCTCTCCGCCATATAAATGACGTATATCTTTGTTTCTACATATTTTTATTTACTAAAAAAGAAAAGCGCCAACATTTTTACCCACAACATTGATTTTGGTGGCTCCCCGCCTTTTCGCCCAAGAAATCAGACAAACAAAAAGATTCGGGCGCATACAAGAAACTCTGCGCAGAACGAAAGCCTCTCGAATCGAGGGGCTTTTTTGTCGTCCAGCATCAATAATCTTTGCCCCGAGCCCCCTGCCCCACCACGTTTGACCAGACCCGATAGCGCTGGTCCAGATGTGATCTGACCGCCTCGGCAGCCTCTTCCCGGGTAAGACCGGTCAGGACAAGCCCAGGACTCACGTCGTCAGGCAACGAAGCCGTCATCCAAGTATCCGCCCATCCTGTCTAACAGCGCGCCCGCCCAGAGACTCATCGCGGGCGATCAGATGCCTGGGATCTCAGTCCCGCTTGTGGGGCGACCATTCCCCCGTGCAGATCGGGTCAACGCGTCGCCCTCTGGGCGAGCACCTTCCGACTTCGGTCGCGTCTGTGCCACTTGCCAATATCAGGGTAACGCCTCGCCCGGACAGCGAACTTGGTCCGCTTCGATGTAGTCGGCCTCCGGGAGCCACAAGCGTTCCCGATCGTGCATCTTCAAGACCGAAGATCACCGCGCCGAGACGCCGGATTACTTCTCGGACGATGGGTGGCTGTCGCTGAGCCATCACGTTCAAACGGCGACCGTTGGTATAAGGACCGAGTATCGCGGTGGGAGAAATCACCCGGCCTGGACAACAGCCCTTCGACCCCCAGGAGAACACCACTGCATTGGCCTCGTAAGCCGACGTGCCGGTGCCACACATCGCTTGCTTCGCTTCAATCGTTTTCGTTGGCCAGGTTCTGGGCGCTGGGGATGGAATGCAGTTGCTGTTCGCAGCCGCTTACTCCCGGCACTGCGCCTCGTCGCCAGCGTAAGCAAACCAACTATCAGCTTGCGCCCATAGAGGTCCATGGTGCGCACAGTCCCGGGCAGCTACCCCGCTTTGGGGTGCCGCTTACGGGCGCATGTCGCGAAGTCGTAGTCGGCGAAGTCTGCCGGACGGGTCGCCAGTTCCAGATCGAGTGGACAGTGCTCGAAGTCTGCTGCGGGGTCCGAACGGGCTCTAGAGCCGAGATCCAAGCGCTCAGAAGGCCGGATCTGACGAATCGTGCCCTCCCTGAGGGCTTCCCAATGCGAACAACTTGCGTTCATATCCGTATCTCGGCAACTGCTGATGTACTGCTTGGCTTGGCGGTGCACTCTCATCACAGGCTGTTCGAGAGGCGGCCGTCTGACAGTATATTAGCAGATACAGATGCATCTGACCTCTCGGTCAGTGTCAGGCTTGATCCGTGGTGGCTTGCCAAGGGGAGGCCCCGTCCGATGGCAGATCCCGACAAGATCAACGCTGACGCACAAGTCGCTGACCAACTGATCGTGCGCGCCACCCAACCCCGGGACCTTGGAGACGACATCCTGCGCGTGATCACCTCGGCCCGCCCGAAATCGCCCGCATGAGCGTCGCTTTCACACGCGGTAGTGCACCGCCTCGCC
Source organism: uncultured Gammaproteobacteria bacterium (assembly GCA_963698355.1). Classification (GTDB taxonomy): domain Bacteria; phylum Pseudomonadota; class Gammaproteobacteria; order Chromatiales; family Chromatiaceae; genus Thiodictyon. The sequence continues at coordinate 7,825 of CAVOQO010000089.1, forward strand.
GTGCCTGGACACGCGGCGCACGCGGGCGCCCGCAGTCGTTCCGCCATGGCCGCTAGCATTTCCCTGCGCGCACTGTGGCTTGGCGGCGGCTGGCTCGGCGTCGCCGTCGTCACCTATTTCACGCTGGCGCCCGACCCGCCGAAGCTTGACTTGGAACAAAGCGATAAGCTGCAGCACCGCGTCGCCTATACCAGTCTCATGGTGTGGTTAGCTCAGGTGCAGACGGGTGGCGCCGAACGGCGGATCACCGCTCTGCTGCTTGTCGCCATGGGAAGCGCGCTGGAATTCCCACAGGGCCTGACCGGCTATCGCTTCCTGTCCTTCGCGGACATGGCGGCGAACACGGTGGGCGTCGTCCTCGGTTGGCTGGCCGCACCACCAAGGCTACCGAATGCATTTGCCTGGGTCGCATCCAAGCTCAGCCGTGCGCGGTGACCCCAGCAGCAGAGCATCGTGCATGGCCGGGCAACGCGGGCGACTGTGCTGTTTCTGTCTGAGGGGGCCGCACGGGCAGGCAGCGCCAGACCGGACCGGAGTCGGATGGGCGGCAGCGGTGTCCTGCCCCACGAACGACGTTAGTCCGGCGACTTGTAATAGAAGTTGTTGACGTCGCCTTTGCACACGCCCCTGCGCAGGGCCTTCGTAGCGATCAGAAGGGAATAGTCATCGCTGTAGGACTTTCGACCCGGCCCCTTGAGGATCAGGCAGGTGACAAAGATTTCGACGCCCTCTGCCGCACTGTTTGGCTTTGCTACGGTTGCCGGAACGAGGTTGTCGTAGGCGCGCGCGATCAGTGCATAGTCGCAGTCCTTGACGCGGGAAGACAAACAGCGGGCCAACTCGTCTTTACCGCTCCACGCTGACGCGCAGGTAAGCGGCAGAACGATCAAGGACAGGAGGCACCAGCGCAGCTTCATCTTGTTGAATCCTCACAAGTATTGAGCGTCATAACGTACTGACGTGACGGCGGAGGCAGGCTCAGGCAACGGAGCGTTCTCGACCTGAGCAACGGAGAGGATGACCGCACACCAAGGTCCATGATACGCCTGCCGACGGCCACCTGGACCGCCCCTTGAGGGGCGAGCAGTTGGGGAAGCGTACGGCCCACTCGCAAGCGGATCACGGAACTTTACTCACGCCGAAGAAAGTGCGCGCGTAGACTCGTCCCCGCACGCAACCCGAACCGAGAAGACGCAGCCGCGACCGTCGGAACTGTCCCATTGGCGGCCAACTCCCCGCGCTAAGCTCGGCGCATACCCGAGCAAGCCATTTTGTTTGAGGTATGCGGGAATAGCAGCACGCCGATTGACTTTCCGCTGCCATTCAATATAGGAAAGTGCTGCAGCCGCAAAGCGCGTTCCGATTCCCAGGGGGTCGTCCTCGCGATTGAGCCTCTGGCGAGAGCATGGGAAGCGGCCTATTGCAGGAACGCCATTAGAGCCCGATAGAAGCCTCTATGAGCGCGTGACACGTCATCCGGCCACATGGGTAGCGCATTAAATGTAGTGCGCTCAAAACGCCTCCTATGAGGTCTAAGCGCTATAGGTCGAACCATGCCTATCCGGTTGTCTCCCACGACGTCTCCTGCGTTAGCACCGAGCTGGCGGGGTGGGCCCAGGTGCCTTGGTAGATTCCGGCATAGGTCGGCCCGGCGGTCCGCGTTCCAATTCTCAGCACTGCGTCAAACGCGGCCGTCGGCCAGAACCGACGATTGAACCGGAAGACGAACTCGTTGAGGTAAGCCTGAAGATGCTTGGAGCTGACCCCATGATGAGTTCCGAGGAGCCATGCATCCAGGTTGCCAAAGACAATGTGGATCATCGGGAGGTGCGCGTCGGTAATCGCGTGGTCGCCGCGAACGGCGACACGGTCGTGGGTATAGCCGGCGGCCTCGAGTGGATCGTACCCAGTCCAACCGTCAGTACGCACAATCGCCCCGGGCTGCACGGTCGCCAGAACAAACGGTACCAGCGTTTCCTGCTTCCGGTTCGCGACAACCTGAAGCCTGAGCCGCCCCGCAACAACACTCCGGCCATGCCCGCCTTTGGCGGACTTCGGTTTTGCCTTCCGCCGGATGCCCTTTCGCGCAGCGCCTTTCGCTTCCTCGCACGCTTGTCCTCTGATCAGGTTCGGGTCTTCGCCCGCGAACGGAATGGCTTGACGTGGATGAACTTCGACGGCGCCGATGACCAGCGTCTTATGGTGAACGCCTTTCCCTTCACCCTGCGTCGCGCCGCCAACCAGAGTCTCGTCCACCTCAACGGGGTACTCACGGCCGATCAAGTCCCGGTTGGGGCGCACCATCGCAGCGCGCAGCTTGTGGAGCATTTGGAAGGCCGTTTCATAGCGAGACAGGCCCAGCCACTTCTGGAACTGGAGGGCGCTCATTCCGGGAGGACCATGCGTCACAAGATAGGCGCCCCAAAACCAGGTGGATATGGGAACCTTGCTACGGTGGATTACGGTGTTCGCGGTCAAGCTTGTGTCGCGCCTACAGGTCCGGCAGCGAACAACCCCAGCTCGATTACCAAAGCGAAAAGGCTCGCCCGTGACGCCGCAGCGAGGGCAATCGAAGCCGTTGGGAAAGCGGTGTGCGTACAGGTAGTCGATACAGGCAGCTTCGTTCGGGAAGATGCGCTGGAAGTCGGGAAGGGACTTCGGCGTCCTCAAGTCGGGTGGTACAGCGGCTGGCATACGCACAGGCTACGCCGGATGGCTGTGGGAGCCAACCGGATAGGCATGGGTCGAACCAACCAGCGCTTATCCACATTCCACACGAGAGCCCGAATCTTTCGGCAACGTCACCATCAACGCCCGGGCGGACGACGCGGTATCGCCTGAGGCACGCAGGTACAAGCAGAACGTCATGACACACGCGAAAGGCAAAGTGGGAGTCCTGTTCGAGCTCGGGGAAGTCCGCAGGGATCTAACGGACTGGCCTGATTACACACAGCATGGATTCAACGCCCAAGACCTCGAAGACCTGGTTGCGCTGGTCACTGACTCGTCGCTGCGCACGGCGGACGGGGACAGCAACGAAGTCTGGGCGCCGCTCCATGCCTGGCGTGCCCTCGGACAACTGGGAGACCCACGCGCGATTGAGCCACTCATCGGCATGTTCGACACGCTCTGTGAGGATGATTGGGCGCTGGACGAGCTGCCCGTTGTACTGGGAATGCTCGGACCAGAGGCAATAGGCCCGCTGACTGACTTCTTGAATAATCGACCCCGCGCGGAATTCGCACGGGCAATGGCCGCGGGCGCTTTAGAGGAGGTGGCAAAGCGCCATCCATCGTCCAGGGACGCTGTGGTCAGGATCATCACGGATTATCTGGAGGACCCAGACCCGGATAAATCCGCCTTGAACGCCTGCGCGGTGAAATCGCTCATCATGCTGGAAGCACGAGAATCCATCGAAACACTTCGACGGTTATATCAAGGAGGAAACGTTGATCTTTTCGCGTTCGGGGATATCGAAGACGTAGAAATCGAGCTGGGGTTACGAGAACAGCGCACTACGCCACCACCCGATTTCTGGCCAATATCGAGACCACCGACGCAACCTGACCGCAAGAAGAAAAAGGTAGGGCGTAATGATCCGTGCCCGTGCGGAAGCGGGAAGAAGTACAAGAAGTGTTGTCTGCAGTGAACACAAAACGTAAATCCAGGCCGCCTCATTTCTCCTGAACCGGCTGCATGATTTCGGGTATGGGAAGACGTGCGAGAGGGAGCGTCAAAGGACTGCTGCGCTGCAGCCACGCAATCCTTCGGTTCGCGACGGCTGGGTTTGTGTCAGTACGGCTTGGACCCGCCGGTCAAACTCGGACTGTCGAGTGGCGGCTTACCCAGCGTAGCGAAACAAAGGTGAGGGATGGCGGCCGGGTCGAAGTCCTGTAGCCGTTCCGATAACGCGGACCGCTCGGCATTTCGCGCAAGTCCGGTGAAATGAGGGGTTAGGCCTCTTCCAGTTCCTTGAGGGTCTTGCCTGTTGAATCGCGCCACGCGGTCAGTCCGTTTGCGCCTCCTCCATGGACGACCGCCGCTGCCGCACTTGGACTGGAAAACTCAGCGTTCTGGGTAAATATATAGACGCCATCCTTCTCTACCAGAGTGCCATCCTGAGTGAGTTTGTGCCGCAAGGAGACGACAAACGGGTGCTGGCTTTCAGCCGACGGCCGCAACGCCAGCACAGCCGTGGAGTCCTTGAACACGACGAAGCCTGCCTCGGTGCGCCTACCGTGCGCAAGCGCGTTCTTGATCTTGCAGACGAGATTCGGCTGTCCCTTCGTTGGCTTTGTCGATCCGGCGATTGGTGTCAAGAGATCCGAGCCAAGCACCGGCAACACCTGGCGAATGCGCGAGAGGAAGACTTCCATGTCTTCACGGTCAGACTCGGGAAGCTTGGGATTGCTCCCATTGACATTCTCAAGCTCGTAGCGACCCGCGATCTTCGATTCCTGCCAGAGCCTGTTTTCTAAGTAGCGTACATGGGCCTTGGTGAGATTCTCATCCTTGCTAACAAAGACCACGATTGAATTCCAGAATTCCAGCGCTTTCGCCTTGTGTTGTTTCAGACGATCTCTGATCACTTCCGCTTCACCGATGTACGCCTGCGGGTTCCCGGTGTCGGGGTTTGTTCCGAGAAGGAAGTAGACCCCGGCACTCTCAAGCTCTTCTCGAGAGAGAAGGTCGTCAAGCTCTGTACGCGGCGCTGCGAGCGCTTTTCCAGTCCAGTTTGAAACCTCACCAACGCGAAGGCGCTTCGCGTCTCCGTGGGGCAAGAAAAGCTTGATCGTGGCTGAGGTCATATTCTTGGATGGTAGGCGAAGAACTGGGTAGGACGCTTCTGAAGAGGCCTCATCGACACGCATCACAGGGCCCTGCGCATGCCCTTCGAGCCTTGGAAACGACCGGACGCCCAAGCCTTGGCGCTGCGCGCCTGTGGCGCCGTCAGTCACCAAGGCGAAATCAAGCTCGTCTTGGTGCTTCCGGACGGGACGCGCCTGCGGGTTCCCGCCGTCCGGGCTTGGCGGCTGTTGATAGGTAGCCCAGCGGTGCGGTGAGGGTCCGCAGCACTATTTCCAAACTTCCCACCGAATCACTAAAGAAGTTCACCTCGGCGAAGCCCCAGGTCATGGAGAGCGCCTGGCGCGCGAATGTCACTCGTACAGTCGCCACGCGTGCCGACCGCCCGGATGCGGTCACTGAAGACGTCGGCCCAATATCCCACGTGCAGAGCGTAGACCCCTTGTCAGCGAGCTTGCTTACGAGAAAGCCCAGGTACGTCGCTACTGCGTCGGCATAGGTAGTGCCAGCACTACCGCGCGCGTCGAGCCCGCAGCCATCGTCAGGCAGACCGGCGGCGAAAGCATCGTCCTTCACCCTGTCACGTGCTTCCTGCACCAGGTCCGTTCGATGCATAAGGGCCGGCCAATCTGTGCGACGTCACCGGATCAGGTCGAGGCGCACGCTTAAGTTCAGAATTTCCCACGCACGGTCAGCGGTCATGAGAGGCAGCGACTTGTCCAGGGCCAGCGCCAGGCATGCACGGTCCGCAAGGGCAAGCCCCAGATGCCTCGTGTCCGCCCATAGCCTTCCCGCGAGCTCGGCCTGCTGCTCGGTGAAGCTTTCAAATCGCAACCCCGCCTCCGCCAATTCTCCCCCCATGCCTTCGACGTTCGCCCCGCGGGCACTCGATTTCTGTACGACCTCTGACCAATTCACGGTACACATGAGCGCCCCCTCAAGCGCCGCCTCCACCCGTTGCGCACCAGGCTCGTCGTGGAGCAGCGCGAGCAATGCGGCGGCATCCAGTACACAGGTCACGATCCCATCTCCCGTTCCGCCTCCGCCCGTCGCTCGGCGATCACTTCATCCGCGAGGCAGACCTCCTTCGAAATATGCGCAAACCGCTCCTGCAGGCGCTTCACCAGGGATGAACGCCTCTCGAGGACGATGCGTTCGCCCTCCCTGCGAGCAAGCAGCCGTTCCCCCGGCTCCAACTCCCGTGCTTTGCGCAAATGCGCCGGAATCACCAGCCGCCCCTGGGCACCCAGACGCACTTCATTCGGCGGTTGCAGTCTCGCCATCCCTAACTCCGATCTGTCACTGCATCAACGGTGTGCCACCAGATTTGCATTCGTGCCACGGACTCGCGCGACCCCACAGATTGGTTTTGCTTTTTCCACGCCGGCGCGAGAACGAGTAGAAAGGCGTTAGGCGCGACGTTCAGTAACCACTGCTTGGCCGAGGTCCGGATATGCTTAGGATTACCACCCCTGAGCGAGACCTGCCGATGCACGCCCGTACCCGCCCGAGCCTCTACGAGCAGCTGGAATCGTTACCGGAAGGGTTGACCGGCCAAATTATCGATGGCCAGCTTCACGCGCACCCACGCCCGAATGCACCTCATGGGCTTGCGGCCTCGTCTCTTGGTTACGAGTTGATCGGCCCATTTCAGCGGGGTCGCGGCGGTCCCGGGGGCTGGTGGATTATCGACGAACCGGAACTGCACTTCCTGCGTGATACCGAGGTCCATGTCCCAGATCTTGCGGGCTGGCGGCAGGAACGAATGCCGCTCCTGCCAGATGGGCACCGATACAGCGTCGTGCCAGACTGGGTTTGCGAAGTCCTCTCCAAGTCCACGGCGAGCTTGGACCGCGAAGTCAAGATGCCGATCTACGCGAAGTTCGGGGTTGCCTATGCGTGGCTGATCGATCCGGAGGCCCACACGCTGGAGGCCTACGCCCTGGAGGGCGGCGTTTGGCGAGAGATCGGTCGCTTTGCCGACACCGACCGCGTGTCGGTGGTCCCCTTCGATGCGGTCACGATCGACCTGGGCGATCTGTGGGCACCTACGGCTTAGTCGCGCCTCCCGATAGACGGTGTCCAGCAAAAAGACCAGGCGGCGGCTGTCGGGAAACGCGGTCACAGTGGGATCCCCTATTGCTGGGCCGCGGCATGGAGGCAAAGGCTCCGG
>CAVOQO010000090.1:0-20687 GCA_963698355.1 uncultured Gammaproteobacteria bacterium
GATCGTCGCCCACCCCAAAGGGGGATTGTTGGTGTGTGCAGTTAACGGGGACCGTTCCAACGCAAGCTGACCGGGCCGAGCAGGCCCTGGAGCAGTTGGCGCTGGATCCGGTGTCAGAAACGCGGGCGGACCCGTGCTCGTACGGCTTCCGCCAAGGACGCTCGACACAGGACGCCATTGAGGCCTGCTTCAATGCGCTGAGCCGACGCAACGACAGTGCCGAATGGATTCTCGAAGGGGACATCCGGGCGTGCTTCGACACGCTGTCGCATCGATGGCTTATCGAGCATATTCCCACCCACCCAGGGAAATTGCGGGCATGGCTGAATGCCGGGTACATGGAAAAGGGGGCCTTCCAACTCACGACGGAAGGGACACCGCAAGGGGGCATTCTGACGCCTCGGACGCAAAAGGTAATTTTGGTCCCCGCCGGGACTTCGATCCTCCGGCGGGGGTGGCGGCGGGTCGCTGTCGGCTGGACTGGGGGCATGGACGGGGATCGAGTGGCGGATGACGATGGTGTTGTCGGCCACCAGGACTTCCTTGACCAGCAGGCGAACGATGCGCTGGCGTTCCTGGATATCCAGCGTCTGGGCATTGGTGCGCAGGCGTGTGAGGAAGGCAGACAAACTCTCAGCCAGGCGCAGGGTGGCGGCGCGCTCGGCCGTCTGGTCGGCGATCGCGCGCAATTCCGCTTGGGTCCCCTGCGCGCGACGGCGCAGATCGGGCAGGCGGCCGCGCAGCTCCTCCAGCGACAGCAGGTCCTCCTGGTAGGCGGTCACCAGTCGCTCCATCGCCTTGTTCAGGCGGACCAGCTCGCGCTCCAGGGTTTCCTGTCGCCGCCGACTGGGCTCTGCGGCGTGGGCCGCGGCCAGGCGTCGATCGAGCTCAGCGGTGATCAAGGTCGGGTCCTCCAAGAGCCGCACCACCTCGCTCCACACAACCTGATCGAGCAAGTCCTGGCGGATGGGGCGGCTGTCGCAGAGCGGCCCGCTCAAGCGGCGCCAGGCGTCGGATCCGATGCAGCGATAGTAGTGGATCTTGCGGACCGAACTACGCGTCGATGTCCGGGACAAGGCGTAACCGCATTTCTTGCAGGCAACCATCCCCTGGACCAGGCTAGGCTCGATGGTCCGCCGCGCCGCAAAGCGCTTGTTGTCCGCGAGCCGCTCTGCCGCCAGCGCGAACGTGTCCTCGGATACCAGCGGCGTGATGGGGATCTCGATCCACTCGGCGCGGGGCCGGGCGATCGCGGTCGTCTCACCACGGCGTGCATGACCCGCCAGGCGTAGCGGCCGGGTCACCCGCTGGCGCGGCGCGGCTTGCGTTTTGCCGAAGCAGGCGCTGCCCTGGTAGGCGGGATTGCGCAGGATGCCCCACACGGTGGAGCGCTCCCAGCGCGGCGCCTGGCGGCGAGTCGGCACCCCCTGGTCGTTGAGCAGCCGGGCGACGGCGCCAATGGACAGCCCCGCGCGGGTGTATTGCTCGAAGATCAGCCGCACCACCTCGGCCTCGGCGGGGAGGATCTCGAAACGGGCCGGCGCCGCATCGGTCTTCTTGACATAGCGGTAACCGTAGGGCGCGGTGCTCAACACGGCCACCTCGCCGGCCTTGGCGCGGTGGCGCTTGCCCCGGCGAGAACGCTCCAGGATCTGCGCCCGCTCGTACTCGGCGATCATCCCCTGGAACTGCACCAGGAGCTGGTCCTCCGGCGTGGCCGACTGTGGCGCCTTGACGAATACGGTCTCCACACCCTGGCGGGAGAATTCCTCGGTGAGCAGCACCTGATAGGCATACTTGCGGCTCAACCGGTCGGGCGCGTGGACCAGCACCGCCTGGATGTGCCCCTCGGCGGCCAGGTCGCGGATCCGCTCCAGGCCTGGGCGCACCAGGCTGGCGCCGCTGTAGCCTGCATCCTCGAAGACCCAGTCCTCAGGTACCGCGAACCCGTGGGCGGCGGCGAACTCTTTGAGTGCCGCCGTTTGGCTGGCAATCGTGTTGTCCTCCTTCTGCTGGTCCGAGGACACCCGGGCGTAGATCGCGGCCGTCTTCATCGTGTTCCTCCTTCACCCGGGGTCCGGCGCCGGTGGCACGCGCCTGCTCGGGCACCAGGATCTTGTAAGCCTGCTCCAGCTTGCAGCCGAGCAGACGGTCAAAGGCGTATTCGAGCGCGACGACCGGGCGGGTGGCGCCTCTACGCGCCATGGCCATGGCCGCCATGGCCTGCAAGATAGGCGGACAGCGCCCGCGCCACCGTCTCGCTGAGCGTCGTCCGGTCGGCTGCGGCCCGCGCCCGCACGCCATTCACCAGGCTCGGCGGCAACTTGAACGTCACTGCCACCGAAGGCTCCGTCAGTGGCACCGGGACCGTTAGCGACTGCGCCTCCTGGACGTAGCGGTAGGCCTGACGCCGGGACATGGCGAACTGATTTGCCAGCGACACACAAGTCTCCGCGACGCTGAGCCCGCGTGCGAGCAACCCATGGGCGGCGTTGAGGCGTTCGGCCTTCTGCGAGTCGGTCGATCGCACCATGCGTCATATCAGTATTACCGTTTACGGCGCATGTCAAGCACAGGACGCGAACGATCGAGCGCAACCTCCCGATCGAACACGAAGTTACCTTTTGCGTCCGTGGAGTGCTCTCCCCCACCGCGGCCAATATGGCGTTGGACGGCCTGGAACGCGCCCTCAAAGCGCGCTTCCGGCGTCATCACAAAGTCCATCTGGTTCGCTACGCGGATGACTTCATCATCACCGGCGTCTCCGCGGCGCTACTGGCCGATGAGGTCCGACCCCTGGTCGAGCAGTTCCTCATGGAGCGAGGACTCACCCTGTCGCGGGAGAAGACCCAAATCGTCCATATCGAAACGGGCTTCGACTTCCTGGGGTTCAATGTACGCAAGTATCACGGAAAACTGCTCATCAAACCGGCGGCATCCAGTATCGCCGCGGTCAAGGACAAGGTGCGCCAGATTCTGAAGACGGGCACTAGCCAGTCGCAAGGTCTGGTCATCCAACGGCTCAATCCGGTGATCCGCGGTTGGGCCAACTATTACCGCCATGTCGTAAGCAAGAAGGTCTTTGACGACATCGACAGTGCGATCTGGCGCCTGACATGGAATTGGGCCACAAGACGACATCCCCGGAAGAGCCGAGCTTGGGTCAAGGACCGCTATTACGTGTGCAGGGACAGTCTCGCCTGGGTGTTCACAGACGGATCGGCGACGTTATTTCGGATGGGCACGCTCCCGATCCAGCGTCATGTCAAAATCCGCCGCGATGCTAACCCCTACGACCCACAGGACGCCGATTATTTCGTCGCGCGTCGCCGGCGACAACGGGGAAAGACACCAACGGCGGCACCGACATGGCTCATCGTGTGAACCGTACCAGCCACGACCTCGTTGAGTGCCGGGTGCTCCGCCGCGCCTTATCAAGGCTTGAGCCGTGTGCGGTGAAAGTCGCAAGCACGGTTCTTAGGGGGCGGGGTGGCGGTAACGCCACCCCGCTACCCGACTCAAGCCATTCGCGAAGGGAGTGGCGAAGCCCGAGCAGCTGCGTCGCAGCGAGCTCGTGGCGAAGCCGCTCCCGGAGCGGGGCGTACCGGGGCAACAAAGGCTGTCGCCAAGGAGCGAGTCCGTCCGGCGGCAGGAGCCCCCGGACGGATTCACGAGCGACACGCGACACTCCTGTCGTATCGTTCTCATGGCGCACCACTCTCTTTGCTGCTTTGCGCCTCGACAACCACATTGTCAGCAACGGTGCGCCGCCTTCTCACCTCTATTCCCGGGGCTATCCCCTCGGTCTCTTTCTAACGCGCGGGGGTGCGATCAAAACTGATGTGATGGTTTAAGATACAGAGGCAACAATCTGTAAGAAGAGGATCGCATTTTAGCACTCCGCTGCTCCCCGAAGATGAGCGGCTGTTGGCCCGGTTGAACAGCATCCACATCTGCGGGGTCGGGTCGAGTGCCTAGTCGACCTGGTTGAGGATGTCGGGGACGAATTGTGCACCGCCGGCGAGGCGGAGCGCCGGGTGATCGTGGAGGTGCGCCGGTTGGGCCAAGAGGGAAGGGAAGAACCGCAAGGTGCCCGGGAGATCAGGACGGATGCGACGCAGTTGGAGAGGGCGCACAGTGGTGACGCCACGTGCCCGGCGATGTCGACGTCGGCGCCCCAGCGCTTCAGGGATCGTAACTGTTCATGTACTCCTTGAAAGAGAGCGGCCTAGGGGCGTAAGTTTGCGCCATGTCGGAGGATGCACCCACAACCGTAGCTGCCGAGAGGCCCAGGTCGCGCGTCTGAGCGCGGAGAACGCGGGGTTGCGGGCGCAGGTGGAGCAACTGCTTGGGCGGGTACGGGAGCTGGAAGCGCGCCTGGCCAAGGATAGCCACAACTCGAGCAAGCCGCCGTCCTCGGACGCGCCGTTCAAGAAACCCCCGCCGCGCACGCTGCGTCAGGCCAGTGGCAAGAAGCCCGGCGGGCAGAAAGGGCATCCCGGGGCCACCCGGGAGCTGGTCGACGATCCCGAGCACACCGTCGTTGTTCCGCTCGCCGGTCGTTGCGCCTGCGGGCGTGGCCTGTCGGACATCGCCGTTGAGGAGCTGCCCGAACGTCGCCAGGTCGCCGATCTGGTGGTTAGCCGCGAGGTCACCGAATATCGCACCGTGGTGGGCGTGTGCGCCTGCGGCCAGCGGCATCGCAGTGCCTTCCCCACCGGTGTCGATGCGCCGGTGCAGTACGGACCAGGGGTCGCGGCGTTGGCGGTGTATCTCACCCAGTATCAGCAACTGCCCTATCAGCGCAGCGCCGAGCTGCTCCAGGCATTGGCCGGAATCGCGCTCTCGCCCGCCACGCTCTGCGCCATGGTGCGGGAGGCCGCGGCGCGCTTGACCGCGCCGGTGGCAGCGATCGGCCAGGGGCTGGTTGAGCAGGCGGTGGCCCATGCCGATGAGTAACCGGCAACTGAGCGACGTTCTTCCCGGCTCGCGCGAGGTGCGGAGAATGGGTCCCGTCATGCATCACGACGGGAGTCACCCATGGTCACGAGTCCGAGAGCGCGGGTGCGGCGCAGCCGCGCGCAGTGGCGGCGCCTGATCGAGCGCGCCGAGCGCAGCGCGCTCAGTACCGCCGCATTCTGCCGTGCCGAGTCCATCAGCACGGCCAGCTTCCATCTGTGGCGTCGGCGCCTGCGCGAGGATATCGAGGCGGCATCCGCGGCGCCCCCCGCCGCGGCCGCGTTCCTCGATCTTGGGATCCTGGAGAGCAGCGGCGCACCGGCGCCCAGCTGGGACATCGAGCTCGAACTAGGCGCGGGCGTGGTGCTGCGCCTGAGGCGGGACTGATGTTCTTCCCCGAGGCGCGGGTGCGGGTGTTCGTGCACGGTTGTCCCGTGGACATGCGCAAGTCCTTCGATGGCCTGATCGTCCTGACCAAGCGGGCCCTGGGGCAGGATCCCTTGTCCGGGCATCTGTTCGTCTTCGTCAACCGCCGCGGTGACTATCTCAAGGCGCTCTACTGGGACCGCAGCGGCTTCTGCATCTGGGCCAAGCGCCTGGAGCGCGGGCGGTTCGTGAGCGACTGGCGTGGCGGGCGCCACCGCGAGCTCGATGTCACCGGGTTGAAGCTGCTGCTCGAAGGGATCGAGCCGGCGCGCCGGCGCCTGCGCTATCAAAGCGCTGCGACTCCCTCGAACGAGCTGGGGTAAAATCAGCCCATGCCGTCACCGGGTGCCTACCTCGATCCACCGCCCGATTGGGCCGCCGAGCGGGCCCGCTACGAGGCGCGAATCGCCGAGTTGCAACACCAGTTGGAGTGGTTCAAGCGCCAGCGCCCGCGGTGCTGGAGGGCTCACGCGCCGATGTCAGCTTCCTCGCCGGGCTGATCGTGGAGAAGTTCCAGTACCACCTGCCGTTGTACCGCCAGCATCAGCGTCTCACGGCGGCCGGCATTGATGTCAGCCGGCAATGGCTGACCCAGCTGGTGCTCGCCTGTGCCGCGCTGCTCGCCCCGATCGTCGCCGCCCAGTGGGCGGGGATCCGCGCCGCCCGGGTGCGGGCCATGGACGAGACGCCCATCAAGGCGGGTCGCAAGGGCAAGGGCAAGCTCAAAACTGGCTACTTCTGGCCCATCTGGGGGGATACCGACGACGGCGGCGGGGGCGATCTGGTGTTCCTCTACCGGCCCTCGCGTGCGGCCATTCATGTGCGCGAGGGGCTCGGGGAGAAGGCAGGCGACGACCAGGTGCTGATCAGTGACGGCTACAGTGCCTATGCCCGCTATGCCGAGCAGACCGGCATTACCCATGCCCAATGCTGGGCGCATGCCCGCCGCCACTTCGAGTACGCCAAGGACATCGAGCCCGAGGCGGTCGCCGTGGCCCTGGAGCACATCGGCGCGCTCTACACCTGCGAGAAGCACATCCGTACCGAGGCTCTCAGCGGCCAGGCCAAAGCCGAGTATCGCGCCACCCAGGCCCGTCCGGTGGTCGATGCCTTCTTCGACTGGGCCGAGCAGCAGCTCCAACAGGCCGCACTGCTGCCCAGCAATCCCCTCACCAAGGCACTGAACTATGCCCTGGAGCGGCGTGCGGGCCTGAGGGTCTACCTCGAGGACCCCGCTGTCCCCATCGACACCAACCACCTCGAGCGCGCCCTGCGCCCCATCCCCATGGGTCGGAAGGCCTGGCTGTTTTGCTGGAGCGAGGTCGGCGCCGAGGCGGTGGCCACCTTCCAGAGCCTGATCGTGTCCTGCCGCCTGCACGACATCGATCCCTCCACCTACCTGGTCGATGTCCTGCAGCGCATCGACCGTCATCCGGCAAGCCAGGTCGAGCAGCTCATCCCCAGGCTGTGGAAGCAGCGCTTCGCCGACTCTCCCCTGCGCTCCGACCTGCACAACCTGGGTCCCTGAGCAACTACGTCGCGTAGTTGCCGGTTACGCCGATGAAACCGGACTGCGCGTCGGCGGGGCCCTGCAGTGGCTGCATGTGCTGTGCACCGCCACCCTGACCTTCTACGCGGTGCATGCCAAGCGCGGGCGGAGGCCCTGGCGGCCATCGGCCTGCTCGCCTCCTTCCGCGGCACCCTGGTCCACGACCACTGGTCGGCCTACGCGGCTTACACCTGTCAACACGCCTTCTGCAACGCCCACCATCTGCGCGAGTTGATCGCCGTCGCCGAGACCTACCCCCGGCTGGCCTGGCCAACTCAGCTGATCGCCCTGCTGTGTGAGGCCAACGACGCCACCTGCATGGCCCGTGCGGCCGGGCTCGCCGGCCTGCCGGGCCCGATGATCGACGACTTCTTCACCCGCTACGAGGCCCTGCTCGCCGAGGGCGCGCCTTGCCACCCCCAGCGCCGACGCGCCTCAAACAGTCGCCCGCCTACAACCTCATCACCCGCCTGAGCGAGCACCGCCGCCGGATCTTCGGGAGATCGTCCCGCGCCGCTGTTCCAGCTCCGCTTCCTTGCGGGTTTGACGCCATCAGGGCAGGACCGCCCCGAAGAAATCCTCAAAGCGCGCGGCGAGCAGCTTGCGGTCGATCTTGCCGTTGGGGTTGCGGGGAAGGGAGTCCTCGAAGATGACGTGTTGAGGGACCATGAAACCTGGAAGGGCGGCGCGGCAATGCTCGAGCAGCCGGCCCTCGAGATCCGGCTGCGCATCGGCGGCCTTCGCGACCGCGATAATGGCCTGTCCCAGGGTCTCGTGAGGGACTCCGATGGCGGCTGCCTCGCTCACCAGGCCGCTCGCATAGAGCACCTCTTCCACTTCCGTGGGGCTCACGCGGTAGCCGGAGGTCTTGATCATCTCGTCCTTACGGCTGATGAAGTAGAGAAAGCCTTCTTCGTCCTGGCGAACCTGATCCCCGGACCAGACGGCGAGCTCGGGGTTAGGAATCCCCTGAGGCTGACCCGGCGCTGGGCGGAAGCGCGCCCGGGTGCGCTCGGGGTCGTTCCAGTAGCCGAGCGAGACCAGGGCGCCACGGTGAACCAGCTCCCCCGGCTCGCCCGGCCCACAGTGGCTGCCATCCTCACGGACGACCAGAATCTCGGCGTTGGGGATTGCCTTGCCCATGGAGTCGGGTCGGATGTCGACCTGCTCCGGGGCCAGGTAAGTCGAGCGGAAGGCCTCGGTCAGGCCGTACATCAGATAGACGCGTGTTTTTGGCAGCTGCTCGCGCAGTGCCCGGGTCACGGTCTGGGGCATGGCCCCTCCGGAATTGGTGATGTAGCGTAGAGACTCGCGCGCGGCATCCGGCCAGACGAGCTTAGCCAGCTGAATCCACAAAGGCGGCACGGCGGCGAGGCCCGTGATCCCATGCTTCTGGACTGCATTGATGACGTCGTTTGGCAGCAGGTAGTCCATCAGCACGACTTGGGCCCCGACCGAAAAGGCCGTGGTCATCTGGCTCAACCCGTAATCGAAGCTGAATGGAAGCGCCGCGAGAATCCGGTCCGCCGGGTGGTTTTCCAGATACTCGGCAACGCTCTGGGCGCCGGCAATCAGATTGCGGTGAGAGAGCACGACCCCCTTGGGCTGCCCGGTGCTCCCCGAGGTGTAGAGAATTGCCGCCATGTCGGCGTCGATGCGCCGATGGGGTCGGACAGAGGACGAGGGCGCCTGCGTCAGTTGGGTCCAGGAGACGCATCGGGTGCTGATTCGCGGGTCGGCATCTGCCGGGTCACCGTCTGTGACCACGACCCCGTGCAGGTCTGGGCAATGGACCAACTCATCGGCGAGCAGGTTCGCCCGATCCAGGGAGGTCACCAGGGTTCGGACATTGCAGTCCTTGAGGATATAGGCGATCTGAAACGGCTTGAGGAGCGGGTTCAGAGGGACGAAGACGCCTCCAGCGGCCGGGGCACCGAACAACGCGGCGACCGTATGGATCGTCTTGGGAAGGTAGACGCCGATCCGGTCGCCCGCCTCTGTACCCAGACCGAGAAGACCCCGGGCGACCGACTCGATGACCGCCCAAAGGGCCCCGTAGTCGAGTGTCTCTGTCTTGCAGGTCAGGGCCTGGGAGTCGGGGTGGGTGCGAGCGGTGCTCTGCACGAGCTCGTGCACCAGCTTGATGTTCTTCATGATGGATGCGGGTCGGGTGGCTGCCGCGGAGCGGACGCTGTCGCGCTGACCGGGAAATCCTAAACCATATGGCGCATGTTCAGAAGCAGGCGCACGGCGAAGCGGGTCGGAGTCCGGTCCCAAGGGGTGAAGCGAGGCAGCAGGAATGGGTCGGTGCCGGCCGTGGAAACACCAGGCCGCGTGGTGAGCGCCCCGCGATAGCCAGCGCGCTTCACCATGTCGGAGTGGATCGGCGCAAAGTCCTGACCCGGCTTGCCATTGGGATAGGCGAAGAATCGCAGCCGCTCCCCGAGGAGCCCCTCCAGGTCTTCCTTGTTCTCGGCGATCTCTTGGAACGCGCGATCGTCATCCGTGCGCGCCAGGATGGGATGAGTAACGGTATGGCCGCCGATCTCGATCCCCTCGGCACGCAATTGACGCACCTGATCACGGGTCATCATGGGCGAGCGCATGTTTGGTGCGTAGCGAGCGGCAAGCTCACCGGCAATCTGCTCCCGCTCCTCGGACGGGCGGTACTTGAGCTGGCGGATCAGAAAACTCGCCAACTGGGCGCGCTGCGCTAGGTCGCCGACCGGGTGCTCCCCGCAGTCGAATTCATTGAGATCGATGTGTTCGCCCGGTGCCTGGCGGATGGCCGCGGAGAGGCGGTCGTTCCACATGGACCGGCCATCGAGGTAGCCGGTTGCGACGAACACGGTCGCCGGGATCTGCAGATCCTTGAGGATGGGAGCGGCGACCTCGAGGTTGTCGGCATAACCGTCGTCGAAAGTGACGCACACGGACCTCTGCGGCAAGGTGCCGTCCTGCAGCCGTCGCACACCCTCGGCGAGTCGGATCGGATGAAAGCGCTCGCGCACCACCGCCATGACCGCGGAGAACTCGTCCGCCGTAGGATCGCCGGCCAGAAAGCGATCCGACTCCGGCAGGATGCGATGAAAGATCATGACCGAGAGCCGCCGGGGCGAGTCGGTGCTCAGGAGCTGCTCAGCGGCGCCGAGAACCGTCTGATGGGCGAGGCGTCCCCAGCGAAGGGGGGGGTGTCCGGAGGGTTCAGCCGGTCCCCAGTGACTCGGTTTCACGTCCATGGGTGTGTCTGCCGGCGGGTCAACGGGGCACCCTGGGGCCCGGATCCGACGCCACCCGATCCGTTCGTCTCGGTGGGGAGCGAGCGACTGGCGTGGCAGTTCGTCATCACTGAATTGCGGCGGCTCTTGGGTTGTACCTGGGGCCGAGTTGCCCTGGATGAAGGACTCGAAACCCCCTCTGATCCTGTCAGTGCGGGCGCTCGTGCGACAGAACAACCCCGAGCGCCGACGAACGATACCAAAGTTTCCCCGACAAATGGATCCTGTCGCGGCGGTGGGCGCAGCGACGTAAGACTAAGCAGTACCCGGCGTGGACCGCGTTCAGGCTCGCGCCGCCAAAGGTGGGGATCGAGCCAGCCCCCGGCTCGGGGGCCTGCGCAAGGTATAGCGCATTTGCGAAACCGGGTCCGGGCAACTTGCTCTCCAGCCGGGGTTGGCCCCGGCCGGTTTGTGGGGGGAACTGGAGGGGGGTCCGCGCCGTGGGAGCGGCACCGCAAAAGTTAAGAGGCCGGCACTTGTGCCGGCCTCCATACCTGTGCGGACTCTTGGGCTCAGTATCCGCCCTTGCGATGTACCTCGGGGAGCCCGGCGATCTTGGTCCCCTGTTTGGTCGGGGCGAGTGGGAACAGGGTGTAGAGGTCCTTGCTCGAAGGCTTGGAGCCCCACTTTTTCCCCATATCCTTGAGCACGACGCGCTCCATGGGTTGGTTCTGACCGTTGTTGATGTACTCGTCACGCAGATAGTTGATGACGTCCCAGTGCTTGTCGGTCAGCTCGATGCCCTCGCCCTCGGCGAGCTTGCGCGCCACGTCCTCGCTCCAGTCCATGTGATTGACCAGGTAGCCATGGTCGGTCGTCTCGATGCTCTTGCCATTTACTTCGATGGCCATGTCGTTCTCCTCATCGTTTGAATCCAAGGTGTGGATGGGGCCGCTTGCGCCGGCCAAGGACGCGGGCGCCGATCACAGCTTGGGAATTTTATGATTTTATGATTCGCGCGTCACGATCCATCGGATACGCAGATCCATCCGGCGCTCTGGCCCGGGTCGGCAGGTGCTCTGGCGTGAGCAGGTGGCACTGGGCGGCTTCAGAGGCGGCGGGACAGGCCTTGCCCGAGGCAGGACAGGCGCCTGATCGCCTTGTCGGTGCAAGCACCGCCACCCGGCGGCCTGTCAGCGGTTCTTGCTGACCGCGTCTATGCCCTTGTGGGGGATGAAGACGCCGCAGCCGAGCCGGCGCTGGGGTCCCAGGCCGAGCTGCTGCAGGCGAACCGACTCATCGGTGGTCAGGTCGGCGAGCATCAGGCTACGGGTGTGGATGGCGCCATCGGGGGTGGCGAGGGTCGTCGCCTTGCCGCACAGGGCCTTGCGAATCCGAATGTCCATCTCGGCAAGGCCCTGGGCCGCGGTGCCCATAAACGCCTCCTCGTCCTGGGCGGGGTCGGCCACCACATAGCGGGCGAAGAGCGTGGTCTCCTTGCTCAGTGGCTTGATCTTGCCGGCGCCAACCCTCAGCGGGCAGCCGTCGACCTCGATCCTTTTCCCTGGCAGGGTCTCCAGTAGCTCATGGGCGCACTCCTTGGGTGCCCGTATGGTGAGCTTGGTGCGGTGTGAGAGTAGCAAGCGGCTGTCGGTGCCATGGGGCGGACGCTCCCAGCCGTTCTGAGAGCCGGCCACATGCACAGTGTGCACGGCCAGCAGCGGCTCGTCGCGCATCCAGGGCAGTGCGCAACAGAGCGCGTCACTCAATGCGTAGGCATGGTCAACCGGTAGCTGCCGGCAGTCGAGTGCGAACAGGATGTCGACGATGTCATCGGGGACGATGACGGTGTCGGGGTTCTCGTCTTGATTCCAGTACATCGGGATCTCGCAGTGGGGGGACCGGTCCTGGCTCGGCGCTGTCGCCATCAGGCGAAGGGCAGGCGGTCCTGGAGTGCCTCGCGATCGAACCACCAATCGTCCTGGACCAGCACGTCCACCACGTTCCGCAGCCGCACCAGAAACTTCTCGGGCTCCTTCAGCTCGAGGCGATCCATCCAGAGATCCAGCTGCTCTGGCGTCTCGACGGCGCTGTGGCGCCGCGCCACGGTGCCGAGAAGCTGGGTCGCAAAGAACATCAGGTCGTCGCGGTGTTTTCCCTGAGCGCGCACGTCGGCCAGGAACAGTGCCGTGGTGGCCGCGACCGCGGCGCCGTCCGCGTCGTCCGGCGTCTCGTCGATCACATGGCTCAGGAGTTCGATGGTGAGCTCGGGGTCGATCGGGCAGGTCACCGCCAGCCAGATGCCCTGTCCCAAGGCCGAGATCGACTGCGGCTGCTCGGTTTGAACAGAGACGTCGCAGGCGTCCGCCGCCAACTCGAACTCGTCCCTGGCAAAAACGTCGTCCAAGGCCGCCCGGCCCAGCGGCCACGCCTCGGCACCGCGACCCAGTCCGACCAGGGCGCGCGCCATCTGCAGACGCGTGTCAGCGAGGTCCTTGGGACCTCCGGCAACCTGCCTCGACGTCGCGGAGACGATCGGTCAGCGCCTGCAAGTGGGACTCCAGCGCCGCTTCTTCCACTCCGCGGTTCATGATCGAATCCGCCGCCGTGTCGGCCAGGCGCGTCGCGAGCATCTCGAACTGCTTCATATTGCTACCTTAATCAGACTCCGCTAGCGGACCAGACCGCTGAAGGCGGCCTCCAGCCGGTCTTCCCAATTCTCCGGTGTGTCCGGGTAGGGGGGCTTGACGTCCATCCGGAAGAAGCGCTCGCCCGATCGTGCCACCGCCTGAACGATGGGAACGAGCTCATCGAATGATTCCAACTCTTGATGTCCTACGAGAATTTCACTGAGCTTGAGCATGGATCACTGAAACCGCTGATTGTAACGTTTCGATTAAAAACCGGGCGGCCTCGACAACGGTTGCGCCGGCGCCGATACACGGTGTTGCCGCGAGGAACCCGGCCGGGAGCCACCTATTCCACACGTTCCAGATAGCGCGCTCGGTAGAGCAGCCGTCCGCCCTCGTCCGCGGGGTCGTGGTCAAAGCCGCTGCGGTTGTGCAGGACGTTGTTGCTGATCAACCCCTCGCCGGACTTCAGACTGTGGGTAAATGTGTAGATGGGGTGGGCCGAAAACAAGCGACTCAGTGCCGCCCGCGCGGCTTCAGTCTCGGGGGCGTCGCGCCACGCGACGTTGCGTCTCCGCGCCGTATAGCGCATGTGCAGCCTCGCGTTGCGCACCGAAAAAACAGGCCCGGTGCTTTCCGGGCGCAGGGTTCGGCCATCCTGTAGATTCGCCGGAATGGTGAGCGCCTGGGGGTGGGACAGGGCGCGGATGTGCTCGATGGATTCATCCCGCAACAGGATGTAGGCGATCTCGTGGTCGAGCAGGTCATTGGTGCCTCCCGCGGGCGCGGGGCGGGCGCAAAACAGGGTCCAGGCCCCGACCTGGCGGTGCTCCGGGTTGTAGTAGCCGTCGGTGTGCCAGCTCAGCGGCTTGGCGGTATATGGAATGTATTCGGAGCGGTCGTCGGCGCCGCCCGGGGCAATGGTGCTCACCGCCCGATGATCGGCGAAGAGGTTGGAGTCCGCCGTTTTGAGTCCGAGCGCCCGTCCGAACGCCAGGATGGCCACCGGTTCGACCTGATGGGGTGGTGCCTGGATCAGCGCCAGGTTGTAGGCCTGGAGACGATGCCTGATCTGGGCCGTCTCCGGCGCCGTCGGCTCCGCCAGAGAGGCCACCTCCACACTCAGGGTGCGGGCATCCGCGGGATAGGCCGCCAGTCTTCCGGCGCGCCAGCGCCGATAGGCCGAGGAATCGTCAAGATCGAAGGGGTGGGACACGATGGAATCCTACAATTCAGGAACTGCTTATATTAGTAACCGTTGACTGATGCGTCACCCATGCGTAACATCGCGGCCCACTTGAAGAACGCACGCGGCGGCCCATCGCGGCGGAGAATCAAAGCGAAGGCCGATGAGTCTATATCCCGGATGGGATAGGCATGCAAAAATGGGTCCCTCCCGAAGGTGGAATGGACCCGCGCCGACCGATCGCTACAGTAGGAGCGATGCCGGGTCCGGGACAGGTCGCGAGCGACAGCGGCTGCCGGGCCTTGCGTCCCTGATTTGAAACTTGTGTCACCGTAGCGGCTTGCGCTTGTCGCAACGTCCACAAAGGCGGTGTCACGCGGGTCAACCGATCCCTTTATTCTGAGCTACCAGATAGGAGATACAGCGCCATGGCGATCGATAAATACAGCACCCCGATGCTCGATCAGCTGGAGACCGGCCCCTGGCCGAGCTTCATCTCGGGCATCAAACGTCTGCGTGATCAGCACCCGGACGAGCGCATCAATAAGGTGACCAACAGCCTGCTCGGCCAGTTGGAGCACTCGTACGAGACCCGCAAGGGCTACTGGAAGGGCGGCACCATTTCCGTCTTTGGCTATGGCGGCGGCATCATCCCGCGCTTCTCCGAGGTCGGTAGCGCCTTCCCGGAATCCAAGGAGTTCCACACCCTTCGGGTGCAGCCCCCGGCCGGAAACCATTACAGCACCGCGATGCTGCGACAGATGGCCGATAGTTGGGAGAAGTTCGGCTCCGGGCTGGTGACCTTCCACGGTCAGACCGGCAACATCATGTTTATCGGAAGTGACTCGGCCAACGTCCAGCACTTCTTCGACGAGATCAACGAATACGGTTGGGACCTGGGTGGTGCTGGTCCCTGCGTTCGCACCGCCATGTCCTGTGTCGGCGCGGCCCGCTGCGAGATGTCCTGCACCAACGAGCTCAAGGCCCATCGCCTGCTGGTGAACAACTTCACCGACGACGTGCACCGTCCGGCGCTGCCTTACAAGTTCAAGTTCAAGGTCTCCGGCTGTGCCAACGACTGCCAGAATGCCATCGAGCGAGCCGACTTCGCCGTGCTCGGCACCTGGCGCGACGACATGAAGGTCGATCAGGCCGAGGTCAAGAATTACATCGCTGACAAGGGCCGTCAGTACTACATCGACAACGTCATCACGCGCTGCCCGACCCAGGCCCTGTCGCTGAACGACGACGACACCCTGGCCGTGAACAACCGCGACTGCGTGCGCTGCATGCACTGCCTGAACGTGATGCCGAAGGCCCTGCACCCCGGTGACGACAAGGGGGTGACCATCCTGATCGGGGGCAAGCGTACGCTGAAGATCGGCGACCTGATGGGTACCGTGTTGGTCCCATTCAAGAAGCTGGATACCGAAGAGGACTACGAGTCCCTGGTGGAGCTGGCCGAGACCATCATCGAATTCTGGGCCGAGAACGGCCTGGAGCACGAGCGCTGCGGCGAGATGATCGAGCGCATCGGCTTGGCGAACTTCCTGGACGGTATCGGTATCGAGCCCGACCCGAACATGCTGAGCCACCCGCGTCAGTCCTCCTACATCCGCCTGGATGGATGGGACGAGGCGGCGGAGGCCTGGTTCGAGCGTCAGGCCGAGGCTGGCAAGTAACCTGAGGTCACTGTTGCGACCGGGTCGGCGCTGCCGCCCCGGCCAAATCCCGACTTGATTAATTTGCCTATTTGTTGGAGGAAAGGCGATGGCAGACATGCGTGAGCCGATCGAATCCGGCTGCCCGGACCCGTGGCAGTACATGCATCCCACGATGCGCAAGAATTTTGGGCAGTGGAAGTATCACGATCACCCCCGCCCGGGGGTTCTCCGGCACGTTGCGTATAGTGGTGACGAAATCTGGACCGTCAAGGCTGGCACCCAGCGCATCCTCGACGTCTTCACCCTGCGCAAGCTGTGCGACATTGGCGATCAGTTTGCCGACGGCTTCGTCCATTTCACCCTGCGCTCCAACATCGAGTACATGGTCAAGGACGGCTCCAAGGTCGAGCCCCTGATCCAGGCCCTCGAGGGCGCCGGCTTCATCGTCGGCGGCACCCAAAACTCGGTGGCCATGATCTCCCACACCCAGGGCTGGCTGCACTGCGACATCCCCGGCACCGACGCCTCCGGCGTGGTGAAGTCGATGATGGACGAGCTCATCGACGAGTTTCGCAACGCCAACATGCCCAACCGGGTGCATATCACCACCTCCTGCTGCCAGATCAACTGCGGCGGGCAGGGTGATATCGCGATAAACATCCAGCACACCAAGCCGCCGAAGATCAATCACGACCTGGTGGCCAACGTCTGCGAGCGTCCGTCCGTCGTCGCCCGCTGCCCGGTGGCGGCCATTCGCCCGGCCATGGTCAACGGCAAGCCGTCCCTCGAGGTCGACGAGCGCAAGTGCATCTGCTGCGGTGCCTGCTTCCCGCCTTGCCCGCCCATGCAGATCAACGACGCCGAGCACTCGAAGCTGGCGATCTGGGTCGGGGGCAACCATTCCAACGCCCGCGGCAAGCCGACCTTCCAGAAGCTGGTCGCCGCCGGTATCCCCAACAACCCGCCGCGCTGGCCCGAGGCGACCGCCATCGTCAAGCGCATCCTCAAGGCCTACAAGGAGGGTGCCCGGGATTGGGAGCGGGTGAACGAGTGGATCGAGCGCATCGGCTGGCCGCGGTTCTTCGAGGAGGTCGAGCTGCCGTTCACCAAGTATCACATCGATACGTGGCGCGGTGCCCGCGCGAGCTTCAACAGCTCGTCCTATATCCGCTTCTGATGCGGAAGGCCGCCGCCCCTCCTTCGGGGGAGGGCGGCGCTGGCGCGCAAGGGCAGGGCGGGCGATGAGCGCCCTGTCGGCGCAAGACAACATTCGAGGTCGACATGAAGTTCGCGCTCCAGATCAACGAGGGACCCTATCAGCACCAGGCGTCCGACTCGGCCTACATGTTTGCCAAGGCGGCCCTGGAGAAGGGGCACGAGATCTTCCGGATCTTTTTCTACCACGACGGCGTGTACAACTCGAGCCGTCTCACCACCCCGCCCCAGGACGACCGGCACATCGTTAATCGGTGGGCGGAGCTCGCCGAGCAGCACGATCTCGACATGGTGGTGTGCGTGGCGGCGGCCCAGCGCCGCGGCATCGTGGACGAGGGCGAGGCGAGCCGCAACGGTAAGGACGCCACCAACATCCATCCCCGGTTCCGGATCTCGGGTCTGGGTCAGCTAGTCGAGGCGGCCATCCAAGCCGACCGTCTCGTCGTGTTCGGCGATTAAGGGGTCTCGCCATGTCAGAAATCGTGAAGAAATTCATGTACCTGAACCGGAAGGCTCCGTACGGTACCATCTACGCCTGGGAGTCCCTCGAGGTCGTCCTCATCGGCGCCGCCTTCGATCAGGAGGTGACTGTGATGTTCCTCGACGATGGGGTCTATCAGCTCACCAAGGGCCAGGACACCAAGGCCATCGGGATGAAGAACTTCTCCCCGACCTACCGGACCCTGGGCGACTACGAGGTCAAGAACATCTTCGTTGACCGCGACTCCCTGGAGGCGCGCGGCCTCACCCAGGACGACCTGGTGCAGATCGCCTGGGAGGACTTCGAGACCGAGGAAGAGGTGGAGAACATCGTCGAGGTGGTCGATTCGGAGCGCGTGCGCGAGCTCATGGAAGCCGCCGACGTGGTCTTCAGCTTCTAAGGGGAACCTCATGAGCATCCTGCACACCGTCAACAAGTCTCCGTTCGAGCGGGATTCACTGGAGTCCTGCCTGAAGTACGCCCAGCCGGGCGCGGCCGTTCTGCTGATCGAGGACGGCATTTATGCGGCCCTGTCGGGCACCAGCGTCGAGGCCCAGGTAAAGGGCGCACTCGATACGGTGAAATTTTACGTGCTTGGTCCGGACCTCAAGGCCCGCGGCTTTGCGGAAGGGCGCGTGATCAGTGGTATCAGCGTCGTGGACTATGCGGGGTTCGTCGACCTCGCGGCGGAAAACGCCAAGGTTCAGGCCTGGTTGTAGTTCTCAACTCACTCGAGAAAAACGGGAGATTCAAATGGCAGACACGATCGAAGTCGATGGCAAGCAATACGCAGTGGACGAAGAGGGCTACCTCGCCAACCTGAACGACTGGGTCCCCGGCATCGCCGGCGTCATGGCCGCCCAGGACGGGCTGGAGCTGACCGACGAGCATTGGGACATCATCAACTTCCTGCGCGAGTACTACGAGGAGTATCAGATCGCTCCAGCGGTCCGTGTTCTGACCAAGGCGGTCGGCAAGAAGCTGGGCAAGGACAAGGGCAACAGCAAGTATCTGTACAGCCTGTTTCCCTACGGCCCGGCCAAGCAGGCGTGCCGCTTCGCCGGCCTGCCCAAGCCGACGGGCTGCGTCTGATCGTTCAGCCGCACCGGTAGCCTGGCTGCGTCGGTGACGCAGCCCCCCGGGGACCGGCCGTGAAGGCGCGGCCGGCGTCCGGGTTCCCGACAAGATCCACCGAGGTATCGGAAACATGTCGTTTCTGACGGGTCTCTACGCATTCCTCTTCTATTTCGCGGCTCTCGTGCTGCTGGCCGGACTCACCTACAAGGTGGTCCAGTACGCCCGCACGCCCGCTCCACTGAAGATCCCCACCACACCGGCCCCGACGACCCAGAGTGGCGTCGCGTTTCGCATGGTGCGGGAGGTGGTGCTGTTCGAGAGCCTGTTTCGCGGCAACAAGTGGACCTGGATCTTCGGCTGGATGTTCCATTTCGGTCTCTTCCTCGTCACCCTGCGTCACTTGCGCTATTTCCTGGAGCCGGTCCCGTTGCCGATCCAGATGATTCAGCCCTTCGGCATCTACGCCGGATTTGCGATGGTCGCCGGGCTCGCCGGACTCTGGGCGCGGCGCTTCCTGGTGGATCGGGTTCGCTACATCTCCGCGCCCTCCGATCACCTGATTCTCGGGCTGCTGATCCTGATTGGCCTCAGCGGGCTCACCATGAGCTTCCTGGTGCATACGGACGTGGTGGCGGTGAAGTCCTTTTTCATCGGCCTCTTCACCTTCAGCCCGAAGCCCTTGCCGGCGGACCCGTTGCTGCTGGTGCATCTGCTGTTGGTCGCCGGGCTCATGATCATCTTCCCGTTCAGCAAGCTGCTGCATGCCCCGGGTCTATTCTTCAGCCCGTCCCGCAATCAGGCCGACAACCCGCGCGAGCGCCGGCATCTCGCCGCTTGGGCGCAGCAACTCGAGCGGCAGTGAGACGCGCGTCGATCGCCGCGGGAATCGAGAGGTCGAACACGAGGTTACAGGATGGCAAAGGCCGTTTTCGAGGTACCCAGAGCTCAAGCCTTACCCGGAGGTGCCGCCAGTCGAGGCGGGCACTATGGCCCACAGCGCGCCCTTTATCGCGAAGCCGGAGTTCCAGGAGCCGCTGGGGTTCCCGGGCGAGCTACGGACGACTGGCAGGCAAGGCGCTGGCGACGCCATGGGTGACCTGCTTGGCCGGTATCGTTCGCTGCGTGTCTATCTGGACTCCTGCGTCAAGTGCGGCGCCTGCACCGACAAGTGCCACTACTACCTGGGGACCCGGGACCCGAAGAACATGCCGGTCGCGCGCCAGGACCTGATGCGCAAGGTCTATCGGCGCTATTTCACCCTCGCCGGCAAGTGGTTCCCCAAGCTGGTGGGCGCAGAGGACTTCACCCGAGAGGTCCTGGATGACTGGTATAGCTACTTCCATCAGTGCTCCCAGTGCCGCCGCTGCTCGGTGTTCTGTCCCTACGGTATCGATACCGCCGAGATCTCCATGGCGGCGCGGGAGATCATGGCCGACATCGGCGTCGGCCAGAAGTACTGCAACGAGATCATCGCTAAGGTCTACAAGATCGGCAACAATCTGGGTCTGCCGGGACCCGCGCTTGAGCGATACGCTCGAAGGGTTCGAAGAGGACGTGCTCGACGAGACGGGTGTCGAGGTCAAGTATCCGATGGACAGGAGGGCGCGGAGATCCTGCTGGTGACGCCGTCGGCGGACTTCTTCGCCGAGCCACACGTGGACGGGCTGATTGGCTACGGCAAGGTGTTCCACGAGGCCGGCGTGTCCTGGACCGTGAGCTCCTATGCCTCCGAGGCCGCCAACTTCGGCATGTTCATCGGCTCTTACGCCAACATGCGCAAGATCTCCCAGCGCATCCGCGAGGCGGCGAGGGAGCTGAACGTCAAGCGCATCGTATTGGGCGAGTGCGGTCACGCGTGGCGGGTGGCGTACAGCTTCCTCAACACTCTGGCGGGCCCGTGGGACTTTCTCGACCCGCGGTATCCGGTGCCCCAGCATATTTGCGAATTCACCTACGGCCTGATTCAGGAAGGCAAGCTCAAGTTCGACAAGAGCGAGAACGACGATAAGGTCCTGACCTATCACGACTCCTGGGCAACGTGGCGCGTGCGTCGCGCATGGGTGATACGCCCGGCGGCCAGTTTGAGATCCCGCGGGCGATCATCCGGTCAGTGTGTAACCACTACTACGACATGGACGAGGAGACGATCCGCGACCGGACCTTCTGTTGCGGCGGCGGCGGCGGCCTGCTCACCGACGACCTCATGGAGTTGCGGGTCAAAGGGGCCAAGCCGCGCGTCGAGGCACTGAACAACGTCATGCAGGAGAAGGGCGTCACGCACA
>CAVOQO010000091.1:0-76625 GCA_963698355.1 uncultured Gammaproteobacteria bacterium
CAGTGGACCTCGCAGCGGTTGCAGACCGGCTTTTCCTCCTGGAATGGGCAGTTGTCCAGGCGGCGGTGGGCATAGTCCCGCAACTCGGCGCAGGACTCGCACAGGGCTACGCGCCCGCCATGGAGGTCCCGGCAGTAGACGGCGAGCATGGCATCCATGGTCAGCTTCTCTTGACTGATGCGGGGCCCGGCGGTTGTCATGGGCGGATCGATTCCTCAAACAGGTTAGGTTGTCCCCGGGCCTTCTGCGCTCCCCCACATGCTCCGCGCTCCGGGAACGCAAAAGCGCAGACTCTGCCCAAGTGTGCCATCCAAATACGACCGGCGGAAATGATCGATGAACCAGCACCGTGACGCCTTGGCGGCCGCCTTCTTAGTGGTCCTCACCGTCGGGACGTCCACAACCGCCCGCGGCAGCGAGACGGAAGCTGATAAAGACCGACTTGCGGGGATCCCACTTCAGGCGGCAGATCTCGATGCGGGCGAGGAAATCAATGAAACCTGCGCCGGCTGTCACGGTGAGTATGGCCAAGGCGGCAAGGAGGGTGAGTATCCTCGACTGGCCGGACTGCCGGCCACCTTCGTCGCCGAGCAGCTCCTGCTCTTTCGCGACCGCACGCGTAAGAATCTGGCCATGGTCGAGTACGTTGACCACCGCCAGATGCCGGACGAGGACATCGCCCACATCGCAGTCTATCTGGCCGGGATCGAGCTGCCGAGCCGGCTGCCGCCGGCGGACGAGACGGCCCCGGGATTCGATTCCTATCAGCGCCTGCTCGATTCCAAGCGTGTGGTCCAGATCCCGCAGGCGGAGGGCGACCCGGCTCGGGGCGAGCGACTCTACCGGCGCGAGTGTGGCTCCTGCCACGGGGCTGACGGCAAGGGAAAAGAGATCAGGGGGTGCCCATGGTCGCCGGACAGTACACCAACTACCTCTGGCGGCAGGTGGACAAGTATCTCGCCCGCCAGCGCATCCACGACAAGGACGATCCCGACGACGAGCTGCTCGCGGCCTTCACCCGGGATGAGATCCGCGACATCCTTGCCTATGTCTCAACCCTGGACGATTGAGGGGGTGCAGGTCGGGCTTCAGCCCGACGGCGACATTCGAAGCGGCCTCAAAGGTTCCTGTCGGGCTCAAGCCCGCCACCATCCAGTCCCCATTGTTACGGCAGATCGGAGCTTCGAAACGAGCGGTAACCGAGCCAGTCACACAGAGTGCCCAGCGCGATCGGGTAGGCCAGGGCGTAGAAGATGAATCCCGTGGTGCCGAAATGGTCCAGGATCACGTAGGCCGATGCACCGAGCAGGACCAGCTGGGGGTCGAAAAGCATCATGGCGGCGGTGCGGAAGACCTGCATGGGGTTCACCAGCGCAATCCCCACGGCCGCCTCCGGGGGCAGCGAGCCGCGGATCATGACCCCAAGCAGCACTAGGTCCAGAAACAGGAGCAGCGTGAGCCAGATGACGAAGGCCGCCCCCTGGGCAACGTCGGCGCTACGCGTCAGGGTCGAGATCAGCATCCCGATCCCGAGGAAGCACCAGGCGAGCGCCATGAGGAGCGCCGTGTAATAGACCGGCAGGACCCAGGGAACCTCCGCCCGCGCATGGCCCCCACAGGACGCCGCCGAACATGGCGAGCATCACCGGCAGGAAGACCACGGCGAAGCGCCCGATGAGCTTGCCCCAGTACCAGGCGCACCAGCCCGATCGGCAGGGCCAGCAGATACTCGAAGACCCCCGCCTCCCGGTCCCCCGCCACCGAGCGCACCGTAGTCACCAGCACGAAGACCGGCAGGATCGCCATGGACAACTGGATGTAGGTCACCAGAAGGCGCGAGAGCCCGGTGATGCCGATGATCCGCGACTCGGTGATGCCGAATAGGAACAGCAGCACCAGGAGTCCGCCGAAGACACCCGTGTAGACCAGGAACCACTTGGCCCGCAGCGATTCGAGGATGTCAGTGTAAGCGGTCA
The DNA here is from genome assembly GCA_963698355.1 of uncultured Gammaproteobacteria bacterium. Taxonomy (GTDB): domain Bacteria; phylum Pseudomonadota; class Gammaproteobacteria; order Chromatiales; family Chromatiaceae; genus Thiodictyon. The sequence goes on from CAVOQO010000091.1 coordinate 1,977, forward strand.
GGGCGAGGTGTCTCATGACGAGATGTTGGAGCGGATCCGCGCCGGGATCGTTGATCAGTATCAACGCGAGACGCGAGTACTCGACACCCGAGCACAGGACCCGAGACCGTGTCGGCCGAATCTGCCGCGACACCACCCGGTACTCCAAATTCGGCGCAGCTCCGCGAACCCATTCCCACTGTCACAGGAGATCAGCCGCAGCCAGCATTGCCGCCAGAGCACGTCACGCCTACTATTCGAGCAACGGAGTCTTAAGACACTCCCCGTCAGACCCGGCGGCGAGTTTACGACTCGGGTCCGTCCGGAAGTCGCGACACACTCCGCCGCCTCATCGGGCCTTTGACCCGGCTCCACGCTAACAACAGCGGAACCCAGTTTCCGCGTTGGCCGGCTCGGGAGTTCTGGGCAGCGCAATTTTCCGAGGAACTGGTGCATCGCCATGGCTTCAATCGACCCCGACACCCTTCTGCAACCCATCGCCGAGGATGACCCTGGCGGCCCGGATCTGGAGCATGGCCCAGCCTACCTCGCCGCCTTCCGTGCGGCCGAGGGGACTCCGGAGCGCCAAATGGGCGACACACTGGTCGCCGCGGAGGAGCCGGACTGGCGTCAGGTGCGCGACTTGGCGGCAGAACTGCTGACCCACGGCGCGGGGGGAAGGGGCCGGGAGACGGTCGGATTCATTGCCTTGACGATCAATCGCTTTCTCGCTCGTGCTTACGCCGAATCGCCTCTTCTCTGGCATCATTGATCTCTCTCATGATGCTGTCCAAATCCGCCTCTTTGTTCTTGCCTTTGAAATGACCGGTGAGCTTGACCTCAGGCGTCAAGTTCCCGCTCTCGTAGATGTACCAGATCTCCTTGCCATAGCTGGTGGAAAGCAATTCAGGCGCGAAGCGACCAAAATAGGCAGCCAGATTGTTGACATCCCGCTCCAGCATCCTGGGGGCATTGTTGTTGGCCGCCGCATCGACGGCCTGGGGTAAATCGATAATGACCGGGCCGTGAGGGTCAACGAGAACGTTGAATTCGGACAGGTCGCCATGGATGATTCCGCCGCAGAGCATCTTAACGACTTCCGCAATCAGTTGGCCGTGGTACTCCAGCGCCTGTGCGCCGGTCAACTCGAGATCGTTGAGCCTGGGCGCGGCGGCGCCGTGCTCATCCATGACCAGTTCCATGAGCAGCACGCCTTCGACGAAGTTGTAGGGCCGCGGAACACGCACACCAGCGGCCGCAAGGCGGTATAGGGCATCCACTTCGGTATTTTGCCAGACGTCTTCCTGCTCTTTGCGTCCATAGCGGGTGCCTTTCTCACATGGCACGTGCCTGTCGGCTGTTTCGTACCTTACGGCCTTCGCGATACAAGGCCTGTTTGTGAAAGCCACGCTTGTTCGCCTCCTTATAGACTTTGGCGCAGCGAATCGCGCCTTCGGAGCGCACAACGTAGACCGAAGCCTCCTTGCCGCTCTTCAATGGGCGGATCACTTCATCGACAAGACCGTCGCGCACCAGCATCTCGAGACTCTTCGGAGCTTTCATAGTCGCCTTTGTGTGGATTCCCGGCATGCCGCACTCGGGTCAGGTCGGACACGGCCGCGTAGACGGCCACCTTCGCCTGAGGCCGGCCGGCCGGTCAGTCGCCGGACATCGCACGGTGGGTGCCGGCGGAAAGCGTAATCTCCAGAGCCAATTGCAAAATTGCCGGTAGCGGTTGAATCGAAGCCAGGCGAGGGGCAAGACGTACTGTTTCTTGCCCCTTTTAGCGCCGCCTAAGTCATATTCCACTAAGGCGGCACGGATTTATCCAGTCTCCAAGCAAAAGGACCGCCCCGCCGGATGGCGTCTACCGCTTCGCCCGCGGGAGCGAGACGGGACGTCCGCGCTTCTTGGGCTCGGCGGGGGCGCCTCGCAAGACGGCACCGGCTTCGCCTTGGGAGCGGGCTTCTCGCGCGCCGCGATCTCGGTGGCGTCCCGTGCGATGTGTCCGATGATCTGATCCCCCAACTGGCTGCGGATCAGCGCCTCATGCACCCGCGCCGGCAACTCCAGGGCGGTGAATTCCGCGAACGCGCGCGAGAAGCGCGAGGCGTCGGGGATATTGCGAAACCGCTCGAAGCCGCAGATCCGCCACAGCGCCCGATCCGCCTCGAGCCGATCAATCAATGCCTCGGTGGTTGGCAGGTTCAGTACCGCCTTGGCGACGAAGGCCCGCGCCAGGGCCACCCGATTCTTCGGTGGACGTCCGACGAACCCTCGGCTGGACGGTATGAAGCGATCGACCTGCGTGAACTCCAGTACCCGGATCACCGTCTCCAGCGCCGGACTCAACTCCAAGTGGTCTTCTTCCCGCAGACAAGGGAAACAGCTCGTGCTGGAGGTGATTCCAGAATTGCGACAGGCGGGACTTGCAGGTAGTATTCATGTCGAGTATCGGAATGAATCGTTGATAACCTCTTCCTTTTACACGTGTTTTGCTGGCGATACCCGCTCTTCTCCCCCCTCTTTTTGTGCCTCTGTTACGTTTCGTGTGGGTAGGGGCCGGTAGCGCCCAGACCCTTTTGATTGAATAATCCTGTTGCTGTTGCGCCGCAGGCGTTCTCAGGCACCCGCGGGGGTTGTGCGGCGCAGTGGGGGCAAAGGGTGCATGAGTGGGGACAAGCCGGGGGCAACTCGCCTGAAGCGAGTTGTCCCCGGCTTGCCCACACGGTCGCTTGCGACATGCATGCTTTGGTGCGACACGAGGTCGCACATGTATTTATCAGGGAAATTGAAGATCCGATGTTCTGCCATCGGTACCCTACCGGGCCGTGCGTTGGGGATAACCCTGGGGTGCGAAGTGTCCGGGACACTGTAGCCTCCGCCGATTCGGCGGGCAACCAAACCGCGAGGGGAAGTTGCGACTGCCAGCCTCATGGCGGTCGGGAGCTGGGGTTGAGGGGTATGGCCAACTCAGGTGAACCGCCGTCGAGCCGTCGTTAGGATGAACATGCCAAAGAGGCTGATAGGCATGAACCAAAAGGGTGTGCAGCCAGGTCGGGGAGTCCAAAGCTCTCCCCGCGCAGATCGTGTGCTGCCGGCGGGAAGGCGGGGCCTAAGCTCCTCCGGAGTGGTACATGTGCGCAACGTGGTAAGCCCAACCGCTCCCACAAGGAAGATGGAAAGTGACCCGCGAGGGCTCACCGAAGAGCGAGTGGGTAAAGGAGGTCGGAGAAAGCGAAAGCCGGCCTGTAACGGTCCGGATAGGGGTTCAAGCTTTGCCCCGCCCCGAAAGGGGGCAGACTTCCGACTGGTCTCGAATCACGAGAAAGGTAAGGAAAGGCTCAACCTGGGAGGTTACTTGGACGATGAACGCGCTTGGCGTCATTGAAGGCACCCAGGACGCGGAAATGCCGTGGTCCTCGATCGATTGGGACAACGTACGGCATCAAGTCAGCCGATTACAAGCCCGTATTGTGAAGGCGGTCAGAGCAGGCAAATGGCACCGTGTGCGGTGTCTACAACGCCTGCTCGCCAACTCGCTTGCCGCCAAGCTCTTGGCCGTGAAGCGGGTGACCACTGGGTGCCTAACGGTGCCTTCCCGAGGCTTGAGCCGGGTGCGGTGAAAGTCGCATGCCCGGTTCTTAGGGGGCGGGGTGGCGGTAACGCCACCTCGCTACCCGACTCCCCACGGAGTCCGCCGCGCGAACCGCTCAGCCCACTGGCAGGGTGCACCACATGCGAGGAGTTGGGTTTGGATCCGTTGTCGTTGTTTAGCGCCGCGCTTGGTCTGCCGGCGCCCTGGCAGGTGGTCGATGTGCGCTTCGATCCCGCGCAGGGGCGCATCGATTTCGACGTGGACTTCGCACGCGGCAGCACGTTCGCCTGCCCCCAGTGCGGGGCGCCCGAGCAGCCGGTGCATGACACCCGGGGGCGCAGCTGGCGGCACCTGAACTTCTTTCAGTTCCAGGCCTATGTGCATGCCCAGGTGCCGCGGGTGCGCTGTGGTGGGTGCGCCAAGACCAGCCAGATTCCGGTGCCGTGGGCGCGTTCGGGAAGCGGCTTTACGCTGTTGATGGAGGCGCTGCTCGTTACCCTGTGTCGGGCGATGCCGGTGCGCCAGGTGGCGCAGCTGCTGGGGGTGAGCGACATGCGCCTGTGGCGCACTCTCGATCACTACGTCGATCAGGTCCGTGGCGCGGAAGATTTCTCCGCCGTGACCGCCATCGGGCTCGACGAGACCGCGGCGCGGCGTGGACACCACTACATCAGTCTGTTCCACGATCTCGATGCGGCGCGTCTGCTCTACGCCTGCGAGGGACGCAAGGCGGAGGTGGTCGCCCAGCTCGCTGACGATCTCGAAGCCCATGGCGGGTGTGCCGAGAACGTCCATGACGTCTGTATCGACATGTCGGCGAGCTACCGTGCCGGCATCGATGAGCAGCTGCCGTGGGCGGCGGTCACCTTCGATGAGTTCCATGTCGTCCAACTCGTCAACAAGGCGGTCGATGAGGTGCGTCGCCACGAGGTCAAGAGCGCCTCGGCATTGCGCCGCTCGCGCTACCTGTGGCTGAAGGACAAAGGGGCCTGGAGCGCTCGCCAGATCAGCCACTTCGTCGATCTCAAACGCCTCAACCTCAAGACCCATCGCGCCTTCCGCATCAAGGAGGCACTGCGCGAGATTTTCCGCACCGCCGAATCCGCTGCGCAGGCCGAGCCGCTGCTTGAGCGCTGGTACAGCTGGGCTCGGCGCTGCCGCCTCGAACCAATCAAGCACGTTGCCGCCACCCTCAAGCACCACTGGCAGGGCATCCTCAACGCCTTCGACTCCCGCCTCACCAACGGTCGCGTCGAGGCCGCCAACTCCCTCATCCAAGCGGCAAAGGCTAAGGCCAGGGGCTACGGCACCACCCGCCATATGATCACCGTCGCGTATCTGGTGGCTGGCAAGCTGACCCATCTCCCCGCCTCACCCTTTGACGCTGCTCGGGCCCCGGTACTCGGGACTTGGACCAACTCGCTCTGACCCTGTCACCCACACCAAAGGTAAGAGAGCCCCAGCCGTTGGACAAAGGTGTTGCGACACGCACGAATGTTTCCTTGGAATCAGATTGTTGCGATACAAAATCGCCCGGAAAATATCTCCCGGAGCATTTGCACCCATAAGTGCCTGATTTTCCAAACGAAGACTGGCACTCAGCAACACCTTTCGCCAGCGGCTAAAAGAGAGCCTCTTTTGTCATCCCTGCGGGGCTCAAAATCCCTGCACCGCTCAATTTTGCAATTGGCTCTCAATCATAAAGTTGCGATTGCTTACGCAGATCCTTTCTATCTCCGATCTGCCTCCGGGGCCCATTTGAGCACGTTGAGATTGGCATAGCCCATTCAACCCTGCGTCGTTCCCGAAGAAATCGGTTTAACTTGTTGAACGAAAATGCGCTGGCTCGCTGTCCATCTTCCTGCCCTGTCACTGGAGGTTTTCGGTCGCGCCTGCGCCGAGGAGACTCCCCTGGCGGTCAGCGTTCAGCGCAAGGGCGAGCGCATCCTGCGCTGCAACCCGGCAGCCGCCGCCCACGGCATCTGCCCCGGACTCGGGGTCGGCGCCGCGCGCGCCCTGAGCGCGGGCCTTCAGGTCCTGCCCCGCCGCCCGGCCGCCGAGCGGGAAGCCTTGGAGCGGCTCGCGGCCTGGTCCATCCGCTTCACCCCCCAGGTGAGTCTGGCCCCGCCCCGTTCACTACTGCTGGAGGTGGCGGCGAGCCTGCGCCTGTTCGGCGGGGCCGAGACCCTGATCACCCAGGTGGGGAAGGGGGTCAGTGACCTCGGCTATCGGTGCCGACTGGCCCTAGCCCCCACACCCCTGGGCGCCCTGGCGCTGGCGATTCAGGGTTGGGCGCCGGCTGGGGGCCAGCGGGCGGTGGTGGCCGATCGGGCCGCCCTGGGCGCGGCCCTGGGTCGTCTGCCGCTCATGGCCCTTGGCCTCACGCCCCGGGAGCTGGACGACCTGACCCGCATGGGTCTTCGCCGGGTGCTGGACCTGCTGCGTCTGCCCCGGCGGGGGCTGAGGGAGCGCCTGGGGCGCCGACGGGTCGACTGGCTGGAGCGCCTGCTCGGCGAGTCCCCCGACCCCCGCCCCTGGTTCGAGCCCCCGGCTAGCTACAGCGGGCGCATCGAGCTGCCGGGGGAGATCGAGCTCACCGAGTCCCTCGTCTTCCCCTGCCGGCGCCTGCTCCTGGAGCTGGCCGGCTATCTGATCGGGCGCCAGGGGGGCGCGCGGCGGCTGGATTGGTGCCTGGCTCACGCGGACCTGGCGGATACCCGCTTCAGCGTCGGTGCCGCCCGCCCCCAGTGGGACCCGGATGCCTGGCTCTCACTCTTGCGCGGCCGTCTCGAGCGGCTGGAGCTTCCGGCCCCGGTACGGGAGGTGCGGCTCGGCGTGCAGGACATCGACACCCTGGATCTGAGCGCCCCGGAGATCTCCCCCGACCTTTTCCCAGACCCGGCCCGCCCCGGCCGCCCCCCGGACCCGGCCATCCTCGACCGGCTGCGCGCCCGTCTGGGCAGCGACGCGGTCCGCGGCCTCGCCCTGGCGGCGGACCATCGCCCGGAGCGCGCCTGGCGCTGGTGCGAGCCCGGGGAGACCAGCACCGGAATTCCCCGCGCCGACCGGCCACTGTGGCTGCTGCCCGAGGCCCTGCCGCTGGATGGCCGCGACGGCCGCCCCTGGCTCGACGGCCCACTGGACCTGGGCGGGGAGCGCGAGCGCATCGAGACCGGCTGGTGGGACGATTTCGAGGTGGCCCGGGACTACTTCGTCGCCACCACCACCAGCGGCGAGCGTCTCTGGATCTACCGTGAGCTCAAGGGCCCGCGTGGCTGGTACCTGCACGGCGTGTTCGGGTAACAAGGGTGTTTCGGATTCCTCAAGGTCTCCGACTTCACAACCCGCCTCACGACGCGGGGGCCGAAATGCGGGTCACCTGGCAGGGTAGAATTGTGCCCGGCCCGCTGTCGGGCCTGGCGATCACCGCCGATTCCGTGGAGGCGGAGCTGCGCAAGCTGTGTCAGGAGCTGCGCGCCGAGATCCTGCGTCGCAAGGCGCAGCCGTCCGCTCCGCCCTGTCGACTGGCCAAGACCTGCGAGTAGGGGCCGGGGCCGGTCGCTTTCTCAACAGCACCGGGCACACCGAAGGCGCTATAGTCCGCAGCGCTCACTGCGCGGGGCCGGTGCTCGCCCCGATGGTGACCGACAGATTTCCTCGCGTCTGGGTCGTATACATGCATTGCGGGCAACTTGGCGTCGGAGCGATGTGCACCCAGCGCAGGCTCGGCGCGGTCGCGATGCTTGTCGTCGTGGGGTGCGCGACCGCAGAGGACATTGAGCCCCGCCGCTGGACGCCGCTGCCCGTCGGGACCACCGTGGCCGGCGTCGGGGTGGTGCAGGGTCAGGGAGATGTCGGGTTCGATCCGGTGCTCAAGGTCGAGGACGCCACGGTAGAGGTCACGACCACCGTGGTGTCGATCGTCCATGCGTTCGACCTGCTCGGGCGAAGCGCCCGTGTTGATGTCCGCCTTCCCCAACAGCACGCCCGATGGGAGGGCCTGCTGGACGGGGAGCCGCGCACCGTGGATCGGCGAGGGCTGGCGGACCCCCGCCTTAGGCTGGCAGTGGATCTGCTCGGCGCGCCCGCGCTCAGAGGCAGGGAGTTCGCCGCCTATCGGGCCGCCCATCCGGTCAACACCGTCGTCGGGGCGGCGGTGGCCGTGACCCTGCCGCTCGGGGAATACCTGAAGGACAAGCTGCTCAACCTGGGACAGAACCGTTTCGCCATCCAGCCGCAGCTGGGCGTGGTCCACACCCGCGGCCCCTGGTCCTACGAGCTGACCGGCTCGGTCTCCTTCTTCACCGACAACAATGATTTCCTCGTGAATCAAACCCGCGAGCAGGACCCGGTCCTGCTCGTCCAGGCGCATACCGTCTACGCTGATCCGCGCGGCTGGTGGGCATCCATCGGCGCCGCCTACGACTGGGGCGGGAGATCCACGGTCGATGGCGTGGTGAAGGGCGATTATCGCGAGGACCTCCTTTACGGCATCTCCTCTGGGTTGGCGATCAACCGGCAACTGAGCGTCCAAGTCGTCTATGTCGCCAATCGCGCCCAGACCGAGATCGGATCAGATACGGACAATCTCGCGCTCGGTTTCTCGATGCGGTTTTGACGAGGCTTTCGGCCACTGCGATCGGGTCGGCATCTGTTGTGGTCGACAAGGCGGGGGATCGGGAGCCCCAGCAACGTGCGCAAGCGCGGCATTGGCTCGAATCCGCGCGCACCCTATGCCACCGACCGCCGCCTCGGCCGGCTGACTAGCCACCGACGATCGCGCCCGCGATTGTCGCCTAGACGACCGCTGGCCCCCAGGGTCCGAGGTGCTCGCGATCTCCTCAGCGCAGGGCCCTCGACTCCGGGACGTGGCGGCCGTAATTTACCTCTCTTCCATTGGGTTACCTGAGCACTCGAGGTCATGCCCGTGTCCGCATTCGAAGGTGGTTTTCAGGGGCTCAAGGTTCGGAGCAAGTCGAGCCCGCTGGTCGCTGTCCTATTGCTCGGGTTCTGTTGTTCCGGCGACGTCGCCGCAGCGGGCGAGGGGGGTCGCGTGGACCCACGGTATCGCGCCAGACACCGCGGAGGTGATGGTGGACGGGCGGGTGATCCTGAAGGTAAGGGGGCTCGCCTCGTTCCCGGCCCAGCGACGAGCGACCGAGATCAGCGAGCGGATCCGGGCCATCGCCGCCGACCAGATTATCCCGCCCGGGACGTCACGCTGGTGGACGACGGCGACCATACGAAGATCATGGCCGGGGGTCGCCTGGTGCTCGCCCTCTTTGATGTCGATGCCGAGGTCGAGGGGGTCGAGCGCAAGATCCTGGCCTATACGGTCAAGCTGCGATTGCAGGAAGTCTAAGTCCCTTGCTCCCAAAATCTTGCACAAGAAGGCAAGACCTCGTCGGCGATCTCCTGTTGGGTCCAATGCGTGATCGGCCGGCCGCTGTCTTGCGGCGCCTCGCAGGCAAGGGCGATGATCGCGCACACCTGCTCCGCGGTGAAGGTCGCCGGGGCGCCTGGGCGCGGGGCATCGGACAACCGCGCCGCGACGCTCGTACCGGGGGTCTCCGCCCATCGCCGTCGCCATTCCTGGACGGTGGAACGGCCGATACCGAGTTCGTCCGCCGTCGGCCGGACGCCCGCACCCCGACCCGCCAACAAGATGATCCGGGCACGCACGGCAAGCTGCTGCGGGCAGGTCTGTTGTCGGACAAGGAACTCCAACTGCTGGCGCTCTCGATCGGTGACGGGGACAGGGGCAGCAAGAAGCAAGGGCATCGAAAAGAAAGAAGGACCGGAACATTTAAAAATAATATTTTACAACGTACTCTTGAGAAACGGTATTAGGAGTTCCATCCACGGCAAATCCGTTCTAGCCGTTGCCGGTTTACAGGGGCAACGGGCGAGGGCGAGAATTTTCGGTCATGCGGAGATAATCGAAGACCAGGCGAACGTTGCGCGCCAACCGCTGGATGGTCGCGGCGACGGTATCGCGGGACTTCGACCTGATAGCGCCGATGGCGAAGCGACGTAGTGCGGTGATGTTCTCGGGGCCGTGGCCGGTACGCAGGGTGCAGCGATCCTCGTCCCAGTTCCAGTCGAGGATGGAGTGGCAGCCGTTTTCGACGGTCCAGTGGCGGCGGTTGAAGGCCAGTACGGCTGCGGCGTCGGCGCTTTCCGGGGTATGGCTGGTGAGGCCGTAGACGGTTTCGGTCGAGGTCTCGCCGGTGGCCTTGTTGATGGTGGGACGCTCGATGACGAAGACCTGGCCGACGCCGGGAAAGTCGAGGTAGTGGTTCAGGCGCGTGGTGGTCCAGATTGAGCGCTGTTGGATGCGACCCTGGGCCAGGGTGGGTGGCTCGCTGAAGTCCGGTTGGCTGCGGCCCTCGAAGATCAGGCGGATATCCTCGCGCAGGGTTGGCTGGTTGTCTTTGACGGTGAAGACGGAGTGGGCGTTGTGCTCGATCAGGTCGGTGGCCAACTTGCGCTGGGTCAGCAGGGCGTCGGCGGTGATCGTCTTGCCGGTGATGTCGAGGGGTTCCAGTAGCGGGATGACCATCCCGATCTCGTTGGTTTGCTTGAGCTCGTCGCTGCCGCCTACGGGCAGGGAGCCGACTTTTTTTGGGTGTGGCAGGTCTGGGTTTGGTGGCCGACGACGCCGAGGATGTGGGCTTGGCGACCTTCGGCGTCGATGGCGTTGCACATCTTGGGCGCCGGTGGCGCGCGCAGCCGTCGTCAGCGCCCCAAGCCGACACACGCATGACGGCAGATCAGGTCCAGATTCGACCGACTGCAAAGGCCGCTCGGACACGGCTGCTCCGAGCGGGGAACAAAGCCTTGCTCCGCATCGCGGAGATCGCGGCTAGATCTCCGGATCACGCAGCGCCAGCCGCTCAACGGTCCGGCGCAACAGCTCCGGGTTTACAGGCTTGGCGAGGAAGTCGTCCATCCCCGCCTCCAAGCAGGCCTGCTTGACGTCTTCGGCGGCGTTGGCGGTGAGGGCTACGATGGGCAAGGGACGCTCCGGGGCGATGGCGCGGTAGCGCTTGGTGAACTCGATCCCGTCGAGCTTAGGCATGCGCAGATCCACGATCGCGATCCCGTAGCTTCCGACCAATGCCTCATGCAGGGCCTGCTCTCCGTCCTCGACCTGGGTATAGTCGAAGCCCATCTTGGACAGGAAGGTGGTGATCACCTTGGCCGCGATCGCGTTGTCCTCCGCCACCAGCACCCGAATCCTAGCGGCGGACGGGTCAGCACCGCCGGTCAATCCCCGCGGCCCCTGATCCGGTCGGGCCGTCCGTGTGATCAACCCGAGCAACTCCTCCGCCGCCGTCACCAGGTCCTCTGCAAGGAAGGGCTTGGAGAGATACCCGGCACCGTCGACCCGGCCGGTGGAGCGGCGCGCCGCGTACGTCAGAAAGAGACAGGGACGCGCCCCGCCGATCACGTTCGCCAGGCGGGCGCGGGTCGCCTCTAGGTCCAGACCCCGGGGACAATCCGCGATCACCACGAAATCCAGGTCCGCCGCGGCGGGCGGGCGTGCCGCCAGCTCGACCACCTCGCCAGCCCCCTGGCAGCGCACGCCCTCCCGGCGCAGCGCAGCGCAGGCCAACTCCCGCTGCGTGAGATTGGGCTCGAGCACCAGGGCGCGGCGGCCGCGCAGTCGTGCGGCGGGCTGCGGAGCCACCGGCAGGGTGTCACCGATCAAGGGTAGGCGCACCCAAAATCGACTGCCCCGCCCCTCGACGCTATCCACCCCGATGGCCCCCTGCATCAACTGGCTCAACTCTCGGGCGATGGTGGTCCCCAACCCGGAGCCGCCAAAGCGGCGGGTGGTCGAATCGTCGGCCTGACTGAAGCTCTCGAAGATCTGGGAAAGCTTGTCGACGGGTATGCCAATCCCCGTATCCTCCACCTCAAGGAGCAGGTGCGGGCGGGCTAGTCGCTCCTCGGCCGGCCGTACCGAAACCCGGACCTCCACCTGGCCTTCTTCGGTAAATTTGACCGCGTTGCCCAGCAAATTGAAGAGGATCTGGCGCACCCGAAGTTGGTCGCCGGTCACCGTTCGGGGCACCTCCGGGGCGACACGGCAGATCATCTCTACCCCCTCCGCGAGGGTGAGGCTCTCCAACACGCCGCACACCTCGCGCACCAGGACGCGGACATCGAAGGGCGCCTGCTCCAGCTTGAGCCGTTCGGCGTCGATCTTGGAGAAGTCCAGGATGTCGCCGATCAGGGCGGACAGGACGTTGGCCGAATTGGAAATGGACTCCACATAGTCGCGCTGGTCCGCGTCCAGTTCCGTTGTCCTTAGCAGCTCCGTCATGCCAATGACCCCGGTGAGGGGGGTGCGCAGCTCGTGGGTCATGAAGGCCAGGAAGTCGCCCTTCGCCTTGCTCGCACGCTCCGCCTCGTCCTTGGCCTGCTGTACACGGCGCAGCAAAGAGTACTGGTAGAGGGGCAGGAGGACGAGGAGCAGCAGGAAGAACACCGCCTCGTAGGGATGCTGACGCCACTGGTTCAAAGCGAACAGGACCAGAGAATAGGCGATGACCGCCTCCACCGAGGCCGTTACGAGGTGGCGAGTCCCGTAGCGGGTCCCGGCTGAGATGAAGATCCAGATATACAGCAGGTAAAAAGGGCTGATCGCCTCCCGGGTGATGAAGATCGCAAGACTGATGGCAACGATGTCCAGCGACAGGGCGAGATAGCGCCGCGCCGGCAGCCGGGGACGCATCAAGACGCTGATGAAGAGCCCCAGGTAGACCAGGGTGAAGATGGCGAAAAGGATCAGGAAATAGGGGACGTCGACCTTGTGGTAGCCGGTCAGGGCCGCGAGGGAGATGTAACAGGCCCCGAAGCTCCAGACCGCAAGGCGCACGAGTGACGACTGAAACTCGGGATTGGACCCAATGCCTTGCGGAAGTCCGAGGGCAAACTTGGTCGCCGCCATCCTTTCATCCCCTAGATCAAACTTCCAGGTCCACACCCCTGACAGGGAGGCCCCTCCGCGAGCGAATCTACAGTGGCATTCTGCCCGAATTGTCATGGTATATTAGTCGTTACTTTTGCGCCCGAAGCTTCGGCGTCGAAGCGCCGCCACGACTGGGGGGATCCTGATCTGGGTCATCCAGGCTTCAATCGGTGCTTGATCCAGAACGCGTGGTTGTTGGGTCGCCTGGTTTCCTGGCAAAGCCAGCGTTTCGCTGGGACGAGCCCGCAGGCTCGAATGATTTCGAACGACGAAACCCGGAACCGCACGCGGTCCGTCCGCCCCAGCCAAGGGCCTTCCCGGGCGTGCGGCCACTGCAACCGCCGCCGGACCTGAGAGATATCTAAGGGGAGAACGCCATGTCCAAGAAGCATCCGATCGTTGCCGTCACCGGGTCATCCGGCGCCGGGACCACTACCGTCAAGCGTGCCTTCGAGCACATCTTCTTCCGCGACGGCTTCAACGCCGCGGTGATCGAGGGCGACAGCTTCCACCGCTACGATCGGGCCGAGATGAAGGTGGAGATGGCCAAGTCCGTCGAGGAACACCGCAACCTCAGCCACTTCGGCCCCGAGGCCAACCGCTTCGACCTGCTGGAAGAGCTGTTCCGCACCTACGGCGAGACCGGAGGAGGCAAGAAGCGCTATTACCTCCACTCAGAGGAGGAGGCCGCTCACCACAACGCCCGTCTCGGCACCAATCTGAAGCCCGGCCAGTTCACCCCCCTGGAGGACGTGCCCGAAAACACCGACCTCCTGTTCTACGAGGGTCTACACGGCCTGGTCGTCACCGAGGAGAACAATGTCGCCCAGCACGTGGACTTGGGCGTGGCGGTGGTGCCCATCGTCAACCTGGAATGGATCCAGAAGATCCACCGCGACAACCTCGAGCGCGGCTATTCCGCCGAGGCCATCGTCGACACCATCATGAGACGCATGCCTGACTACATCCGTCACATCACGCCCCAGTTCTCCCTGACGGACATAAACTTCCAGCGCGTACCCACGGTGGACACGTCCAACCCCTTCATCGCGCGGGACATCCCCACCCCGGACGAGAGCTTCGTCATCATCCGCTTCAAGGACCCGAAGAAGCTCGACATCGACTTCCCCAACCTGCTGTCCATGATCCACGATTCCTTCATGTCGCGGCGCAACAGCATGGTGGTGCCTGGCGGAAAGATGGGGATGGCCATGGAGGTCATACTCCAGCCCATCATCGAGAATATGATGGCCGCCCGTAAGGCCTAGGGCACGCTCGGTCCCGCCCCTCCCGCGCCCTCCCGCGCCCCGGGGCCCAAGAGCCCGGGGCGCAGCCGTTTCGGCAACACCGAAAGCACTACCCCCCGGGTTAGCGGCCTCTACCCGCTCGGTCAACCCAGCCGCCACGACATCCAACCGTGCGCGTGGGGGCCGCCCGGATCAGGTCCCCGAGGGATGAATCTTCACTGATCGCACCCTTGAGCCCGATTCGCAGCTCCGTGATCCGGCCCCCATCGTCGCACTCCAGACGCACCCGTTCCCCGGCGCCAACCCCGAATGCCCCGTCGAATGCCTCCCGCACCTGACCGGCCCGCAGGCGCTGACCGATGCTGCCCTCGAATAGCCGCTGAACCGGCGAGCCGTTCAGCTGATCCAGGAGCGCGATGGCGTGGTCAAAATAGGTGTCTGGGTCGGTACCGTAGCAGGTACCGTGCGTTGTCCACTCGTAACGGTGAAGATAGGAGACGGTGCCAGGCATTCGCCCCTCCAGGGCGCGGCGGGTGGAGCTGTCGAGATGGAGGGCCGGGAGACGCTGCCAGTCCCCTGACTCAGAAAGCCTGCGTTCGCGAGGACTCACACCACAGAAACTGTTTCCAATGGGCTGTGGCCACAGCCCGTGGAGAGAGAATCGGCGGGCATCCGCTCGATCCCGCGTCTGGGTGCGGCATTCGGGCCGCCCTTGCCGCCGCTCGCAGAACGCCGGCTGCCAGCTCGCCGCCAGCACGAACTGACCCTCCATGGAGCGGTCCCTGGATCTGCGCTGAGGCTGGGACTCGGTCACGGCTGGGCCCCGGTCCCCGTCGATCGGCCGAATTCGGCAGCGCAGAGCTCCCCCGCGCCACTAAGGCGCCCACATTCCACCGACACCCAGCGGTCACTGGGTCGAATGCCGTCGATCCGCACTTGGTAATGGCTCGGGTCGGTCTTGTTCCGCGCGATCACCCGGTAGGTATCGCCGGGCTTGAGGCGGACATTGCCGGGATTGTCCGGCCGCTTGGTGGAGACGGTCGCAGGGCAGTCCCGCTCGGCCACCAGGGAGGCCTCGAAAGACCCCGACAGTACCGCAGAAGACCACAGCCCGAGGACCAGGGCGAGAAATGGCGTCGAGAGGTCAGACTTGGTCATGCTTCGCTTGGGACTCTACCGGGCGATCGTCCCACGGCGCCCACACCTGCGGCGGGTGACCGACGTTCGACCAAGGGCGGGCTCAGGATTCGGCGCCGGGCTGCTCTGCCAAGTCGGACACCAGGCGCTGGATGTTCAGGAGGTGCAGCCTCCGGCTGTCAGCACGGAGGATCGTAAAGCGCAGGGGCCCGATCTCGACCGACTCTCCGCGTTTCGGCAGATGACCGAAGGCATTGACCACCAGGCCGCCGATGGTATCGAACTCCTCGTCCGAGAAGTCGCTGCCGAAATACTCGTTGAAGTCCTCGATGGGCGTGCGGGCCTTGGCGCTCCACTCGTTCCTGCCACGCTGAAAGATCTCGGTCCCCTCGTCGTAGTCATGCTCATCCTCGATCTCGCCGACGATCTGCTCGAGCACGTCTTCGATGGTCACCAGACCCGCGGCGCTGCCGTATTCGTCCACCACCACGGCCATGTGGTTGCGGCTCGCGCGGAACTCCTTGAGCAGGACGTTGAGCCGTTTGCTCTCGGGAACGAAGACGGTGGGCCGCAACAGCTCGCGGATATTGAAGGGCCGGCGTCCGCCCACGACGCAGAAGTTGAGCAGGTCCTTGGCCAAGAGGACGCCGACCACCTCCCCCTTGTCCTCGCCCGTGACGGGGAAGCGGGAATGGGCGGACTTGACCGCAATCTCCAGGACCCGCTCCAGCGGGTCGTCACGGCGGATATAGACCATCTCCGCCCGGGGGATCATGATGTCTCGGACCCGCAGGTCCGATACCTGCAACACCCCTTCGATCATGGCCAGGGCGTCCGTGTCCAACAGGTCACGCTGCTTGGCATCCTTGAGCAGCTCGATCAGCTGCTCCCTGTCTTGCGGCTCGCCCCCGAACAGCTGGCCCAGTCGCTCAAACCAGCCACGCGGGCGCGAGCCGTCACTAGATCGATCGCTCGTCATGAATTCAGGGAGATCTCCTCATAAGGTGGCGGGAATCCCAATCCCTGCAGGATTGCCGTTTCCAGCCCTTCCATCTCAGCGGCATCGTCCTCGTTAAGATGATCGTAATCAAGGAGATGCAAAACCCCGTGGACTACCAGGTGGGCCCAGTGGGCGAGCTCCTCCTTGCCCTGTTCCAGCGCCTCCCGCTGCACCAGGCTAGCGCAGATCACCAG
Organism: uncultured Gammaproteobacteria bacterium; assembly: GCA_963698355.1. Classification (GTDB taxonomy): domain Bacteria; phylum Pseudomonadota; class Gammaproteobacteria; order Chromatiales; family Chromatiaceae; genus Thiodictyon. The sequence goes on from CAVOQO010000091.1 coordinate 18,112, forward strand.
GTCTCCGAGCAGGTCGAACACGGGGTCCGCCTCCACGAGGCCGGGGGGAGGATCGAACGGGAATGACAGCACATTGGTCGGTTTGTCCTGGCCCCGGAAGCGCAGGTTGAGCGCCCGGCTCTCCTGCTCGTCTACGACCCGGATCGTCAGCTCCGCCCGTTCCCGGCGGCCGTCCAGGGCGGCGGCGCCGAAGCGCGCGAGATCCGTTTGGGAGGGCGTCCAGACTCCATCGGCGACCAACTGCAAATCGAGCTCCAGGTCCATGGACATGCCCCTCAGCCCGCCGTCTTGGACCGGGAACGCGCCCTGGAATAATGCACGCCGTCCGCAGGGTCCGGCGCCTCGAAGGACTCGTACGCGTCGACGATGCGCGCCACCAGTGCGTGGCGTACCACATCCCGGGCATTGAAAAAGGTGAAGCTGATTCCCTCCACGTCTGCCAGGATCTCGATTGCCTGGCGCAGGCCCGATGGCTGACCACGCGGCAGATCCACCTGGGTCACGTCACCGGTGATGACGGCGGTGGACCCGAAGCCGATCCGGGTGAGGAACATCTTCATCTGCTCGGGCGTGGTGTTCTGCGCCTCGTCGAGAATGATAAAGGCGTCATTCAGCGTGCGCCCGCGCATGTAGGCGAGCGGAGCCACCTCGATCACGTTGCGCTCGATGAGCTTGCCCACCTTCTCGAACCCCAGCATCTCGAACAGGGCGTCGTAGAGTGGCCGCAGATAGGGGTCGATCTTCTGGGCCAGATCCCCGGGCAGGAAACCGAGCCGCTCGCCTGCCTCCACGGCCGGGCGCACCAGAAGCACGCGACGCACCCGGTCGGTCTCCAGGGCCTCGACCGCGCTGGCCACGGCGAGGTAGGTCTTGCCGGTGCCCGCCGGGCCCACACCGAAGTTGATGTCGTGCGCCGCGATGGCGTGCAGATAGGCCTGTTGATTCGGCCCACGCGCCTTCACCAGGCCCCGCTTGGTGCGGATGACGAACTCCGGGAGCCTGGATTCGACCGCTTCCGCGAGGGCATCGGCCCCCGCCTCCTGCAAGGCCAGATGGATGGTCTCGGGGGTCAGGACCTCGTCGGCGGTGTCCCGAAAGAGATCCGCCAACAGACGCTCCCCCAGACGCACCGCGTCGCCGTCCCCGATCAAGCGGAAGGAGGGCCCCCGGTTGCTGATCTCGATCCCGAGTCGCCGCTCGATCTGCCGCAGATGCTGCTCCAGCGGTCCGCAGAGATTGGCGAGGCGCGCGTTGTCCTCGGGCTCGAGTTCCAGGTCCAGGGTTTGGGGTTGGGTGGACAAACGGGGCAGAGGGGCCTAGTGAGAGGTCGGACGCTACGCCCGTCAGGCAATGCGCGCCGGGTCGACGGCATCCAAAAGGCGCCCGCGCAGCGAATTGGGCAGGGCCTCGACGATCGTGAGGTCCACAAATCGGCCAATCAGGGTGGGGTCCCCGGCGAAGTTGACCACCCGGTTGTTTTCTGTCCGGCCGGCAAGCTGGGCGGGGTCCTTCCTCGAGGGCCCTTCCACCAACACGCGCTGAACCACACCCACCATCTGGCGGCTGTAACGCTGCGCATGGACGTCAATGCGCCGTTGCAGGCGGGCAAGGCGCTCCTTCTTGACCTCCGGCGGAACGTCGTCCGGGTAGTCCGCCGCCGGCGTGCCGGGCCGCCGGCTGTAGATGAAGCTGTAACTCTGGTCGAATCCAATCGCGTCCACCAGGGCCAGAGTCGCCGCAAAGTCGGTCTCTGTCTCTCCTGGAAACCCGACGATGAAGTCGGAGGAGATCAGGATGTCCGGCCGCGCGCGGCGCAGCGCAGCAATCTTGGCACGATATTCCAGTGCGGTATGGCCGCGCTTCATGGCGGCCAGGATACGGTCGGAGCCGGATTGCACCGGCAGGTGCAGGAAGCTCACCAGCTCCGGGACGTCGCGATAGGCGTCGATCAGGCTGTCGCCCAGCTCCACCGGGTGGCTGGTGGTGAAGCGGATGCGGTCGATGCCGTCGATGGCGGCCACATAACGGATCAGCAGTGCCAGGTCCGCCACCTCCCCGTCGTGCATGGTTCCCCGATAGGCATTGACGTTCTGGCCGAGCAGGTTGACCTCACGCACCCCCTGCTCCGCAAGCGCCGCCACCTCCGCGATCACGTCGTCGAAGGGCCGGCTGATCTCCTCGCCCCGGGTGTAGGGCACCACGCAGTAGGTGCAGTATTTGGAGCAACCCTCCATCACCGAGACGAAGGCGCTCGGCCCCTCGGCCCGGGGGGCGGGAAGACAGTCGAATTTCTCGATCTCGGGGAAAGACACGTCGACCTGGGGCTGACGGCGAATCTCCAGTTCCGCCAACATCTGCGGCAGACGGTGCAGCGTCTGGGGTCCGAAGACCAGGTCCACATAGGGAGCACGGGCCCGGATCGCCTCCCCCTCCTGACTCGCCACGCAGCCGCCAACCCCGATCACCAGCCCCGGGCGGCGCTCCTTCCAGGGCCGCCAGCGCCCGAGTTGGGAGAACACCTTTTCCTGCGCCTTCTCGCGGATGGAGCAGGTGTTGAGCAGCAGCACATCCGCGTCCTCGGGCCGTTCAGTAAGCTCCAGGCCGTGCGATTCGCGCAGCACGTCCGCCATGCGGGCAGAGTCGTACGCGTTCATCTGGCAGCCGTAGGTCTGGATGTAGAGCTTGCGCGACATGGACAGAAGGGCGGTGAAAGGGGCGAGGATCTTCCGGATTCAGGGGGTTAGTGTCAAGCTCGGAACTGCAAAGATACCATGCCGGGCAAACCCGGCGCCTCGACAGCCGCCCTCCGAACGCCCCGCGTACATACCGAACCGGCCTAGCCCTTGCCTTCGGGCACCCGGCTCATCGCCTCGTCCAGATCCGATTCCGGCACCCCCATGGCGCGGGCGATGTCGCTGAGGCCATAGGCCGGCTCACCCGTCGCAGGATCAGTGCCGGAGGGCTCGACGCCCATCGACTCCAGGGTCTCCCGGAAGGTCTCCAGCATGAGCGCGGCGGTCTCGGCGTGGGAGGACAAGAAGGCGAAGGCGGCACCCCACGCCGGGTCGGATGGGTCCCCCAAGGTCATGAGGGCCTCGTCGACGGACAAAAACGTGTGGGACATCGTATGCCTCTTGATGGGGACGGTGTGGTGGTGTGCGGAGCCTTGCCGGCGACGACATTGAAAGCGCCAAGGCGTCTTCCTGCAACGCCGGTCTCGCGGAGCAGGAGGAGTCGCTGCAACCGCACTCGCTTGAGCTCCGCGCCCTTGACCCGTTCAACGCGTGCGGCGTCAGGCCCCGCCGGTGCATCCACTCCAGCGGCTGGGGAACAGGCTTTCGATCACGCCTGAGCGGTGCAGCACCGCCACCCCAAGGACCTGCCCCCGATAGCTCACCACCACCTGACCCGGCGGGTTGGCGTCCAGCTGCTCAGGAGTCGGGTCGAAAATTTCGCGGCGCATATAACGGTTGCGCTGGTCGCGGGTCAGCTCCAGCCGGGAGCGGGTGGCGGCTCGCCCGAATAGCATGGCCCCGGCGGTGGTGGGCTTGGGCGGACGTACATTGGTCCGGTGGAAGAAGAGTCCGCTGCCCTCAGGCTTGGGCAGGGCCGGCGGTCGGTGATCGGCGGCCACGAGATGCAGTCCCCGGCGGGTCTGGCGACGGGCACGATAGGCGTCCCAAGCACCGTCCGGAAGGCCGTACTTGGCCGCGAGGCCGGCAAGCCATTCCACGCCGTCCGGCGCTTCCGGGGCGGCGAGCTCCGAGGTGTCATCGAACGGCTCGGGGGCGTCGGCGCCCTTTTCCAGCACGGCGATAAAGAATCCGCCGCTGTCGTTGTGTTGGGGCCAGATGCGTAGGGCCAGGTCCAGCTCGGGCGGGAGCGCCCGCCCCTCCCACTCGGTGATACCGGGCGCGGCGACAAGGTCCGGCACCGCTGCGGGCAGCAACCGCAGAACGCCGCCGGACTCGGCCAGGATGTCCGCCACGGCGAGCTCGTTCTCCTCCGGGGCGAAGGTGCAGGTGGAGTAGACCAGCCGCCCGCCCGGGGCGAGCCGCTGCACCGCCTTGCGCAGCAGGGCCCGCTGCCGCGGGGCTAGGCGTTCCTGGCTCCTGGGATCGAGCCGCTCCAGCATGGAGGGATTGCGCCGCAGGGTCCCCTCGCTGGAGCAGGGGGCGTCCACCAGGATGCGATCGAAGCGGCCCGAGGCCGAGGGCCAGTTGGCCGCGTCCGAGCAGGTGGTGCTGACGTTGACGACCCCCAATCGGTCCAGGTTCCCCTGGAGCGCCTTGATGCGGGTGTTGGAGATGTCGTTGGCGATCAGGGTGCCGCGGTTGCCCAAGGCAAAGGCGATCTGCGCGGTCTTGCCACCAGGGGCGGCGCACATGTCGAGCACGCGCTGGCCGGGGCGCAGGTCCATCAGTCCGACCGGCAGCTGGGAGACTTCCTCCTGGCCGTGAGCGAGGCCGGCGCAGTACCACCAGTGCTGACCCGCGCGGATCTCCGGCGGCAGCCGCAGGGCAGCCGGAAGCCAGGGGATGGGACTCGCATCGATGCCCTCGTCCGCCAGCAGCGCCCGAAGTTGGTCGCGGCTGAGGCGGCTGGGGTTGGCCCAGACGCAGGACGGCAGCGGGCGGCAAAGGGCGGCGGCGAAAGCGTCCCAGTCATCGACGATGGCACGGTAGCGACCGAGCGGCGAGGCCGCCACGGCGTCCGGGGTCGGCAGCGCGCCCGCCGAGCCCCGCGCAAACCGCCTCGGCCCCGCACCTTGACCCTCGGTCCCCGGCCCTCGGCCCTCTCCGCTCATCGCCGACCCGCCCGCCGGCGGTCCAGTCGGACCACGAACTCGGCGATCACCCGCTGATAGAGCGCGTCCCCCAAGACCAGGTCCTCCACGTCCGAATCCAGACTGGGGTTATCGTTGACCTCGATGACCACCGGGCCCTTGGCGGTCTCCTTGAGGTCCACCCCATAGAGCCCGTCGCCGATCAGGTCGGCGGCCTTGAGCGCCGCGCGCACCACGGCCCGCGGGGCATCCTCCACCGCCAGTGTCTCGAATCCGCCCTGCTCGTGACCGCCGTCGAGCTCGTGCTTGACGATCTGCCAGTGTTCGGGACTCATCAGGTACTTGCAGGCGAAGAAGGGCTTGCCCCCGAGCACCCCGATGCGCCAGTCGAAGGGCGTGTAGAGATACTCCTGGGCCAGGATCAGATCCGACTCCTTGAACAGCTTTGCGGCGATGCGGGTGAGCTCTCCCGGTCCTGCGCCTTGAAGACACCGCGGGAAAAGGAGCCCTCGGGGATCTTGAGCACCACCGGATACCCGATCTGCGCCTCCGCCTCAAGGAGGTTCTCCTTGCGCAGGATCAGTGTCTTGGGGCGCGGCACCTTATGGGCGGCGAGCAGCTCGGCCAGGTACACCTTGTTGGTGCAGCGCAGGATGGAGTCCGGGTCGTCGATCACCACCATGCCCTCGTTGTCCGCCTTCTTGGCGAAGCGGAAGGTGTGGTGGCCGATGCGCGTGGTCTCGCGGATAAAGAGCGCGTCGAACTCGGCCAAGCGGCTGTAGTCCTTGCGCTGGATCAGCTCCACGTTGACCCCGAGGGTGCGGCCCGCGCGCACGAACAGGGTCAGGGCCCTCTTGTCCGAGGGGGGCAGGTCCTCCGCCGGGTCGTGCAGGATGGCGAGGTCATAGCGATAGGTCAGACGTGCCCGCGGCTGGCGCCAGCGTCTCGACAAATAACCCTCCAGGGAGTCGAAGAAGGGCCCCTTGCCCTCACCGCCCACGGCGCCGAGGGGCAGTGCCTTGATGGCGCCGATACGCCAGCTCCCCTGAAACCGCAGCTCCACCTTGAGCACGGGGCAGCGGAAGGCCTCGAAGATCCGGCGGGCCAGGGTCTCCAGGCTCGGCACGTCGCAGTGACCGAAGCAGATGGTGAGCTCGTATCCGGTGGGGACCAGCGCGCTCGCCTTGCGCCGGGCGAGCAGGCGCTGGGCCAGCGCGTCCAGCTCCTCGGTGGCCAGACTGTAGATCTCCCGGCTGGAGAGGTCCTGGATGGTGCGTACCGTGGGGATGACCTTGTGGCCCCGGGCCTCGGCGAGCAGGGAGCAGTAGTAGCCAATCGAGAGATAGCGATAGCTGCGGCACAGGTTGATGACCCGCAGGTCCTTCTTGGCGGCCAGCTCGCCGCCAGCCAGGTAGTCGCGGGCGGTGACGACGGGCAGGCGCGGGAAGCCCGGCTTCCAGTCCGATTCTTGCTCCACCAAGAGCAGGTGCTCAGACATGGACCAAGCCTCCGTCCGGCAGGGCAATCAACAGCACCGCCTGGAGTCCGACCCGTCCGTAGCGGCTCATGCGGCTGAACTCCTCCCGTTGGATGGGCATGTTGATGGAGTCCAGCGTGGACTCACCGTTCTCGTAGTCCACGAAGGGGTCGTGCACATAGACGAAGTGGACGTCGAAGCCGGTGACCACCACCCAGTGGGGGAACTTCTCCTTATAGATGCGGTAGGAGCTGATCAGCACGATCGGCACGGCCCCGGCGTCAAAGCGCTCCGCCAGGTGGTCCAGTCCCAGAGTCTCGTAGCGGACCGGGATGCCGAGCCGCCGCACCTCATCCTGCATGTCCTCGTGCACCAGACGCATGACCTCCTTCTTCTCCGGGCTGCGCACCGAATCCACCAGTGGCACCCCCGGGTCGTTGATGAAGACCTCCACCGCAAAGCCCCGGCGGCGCGCGGCCAGCGCCAGTCCGAAGGGGCCGCAGCCGCCGTGGCCCGAGGTCATAAAGATGGTGGTGGCCTCGCGCCAGATGCGCAGCTCCAGCGTACGGTCCAGAACCAGGTTGGGCCGCAGGGCCTGCATGGCCATCATCAGCGACGAGGGACCACAGGTGAAGTCCAAGGTCTGCTCGTAGAAGGGGACCCGCTGAAGCTCGGGTTTGAGGTCCGGGGCCAGGGTCTTCTCGTAGCGCAGGGCCTCCATGTGGTCTTCGTAATAGTCCGAGAGGACCCCGAAGCGGCGGTAACCCGTGCCTTCGAAGAGGGTCTGGGAGGCCAGGTTGTCGCGCCGGATCTCCAGGCGCATATAGGCCCTGTCCTGCTCCCAGGCGGCCGCCTCGGCGGCGGCTACCAGAGCGCGGGCGACGCCCTGGCCGCGGGCCGCCTGCGCAACCGCGATGGAATAGAGCCGCGCCACCGAGGTACCGCGGCTGAAAAGCACAAGCACGTAACCCAGCAGCCCCCCCTGCGTGTCCTCCGCCAACAGGATGCGGGCACGGGCGCGGGTCAGCATGTAGCGGAACTGGCGGCGGCTGAGGCGGTCGGTCTCAAAGCTCGCCTCCTCCAGCCGCACCAGCGAGGCGATGTCCGACAGGGCCGCCTCGCGGATGCGGATCGCGGGCGCGGTCTCCCGCGGGGGCGTTGCGGGATCGGCGGCCGGATTGGTCTCGATTGGGGTGGGCACTGGCTCGGGCCTTCACAGGGGGCTAAGCTCGCGGCAATCTACACCAAGGGCCCTGGCCTGGCACCGCCATTCTCGCCCCGGCCCCGTTTCCAGCGACCCGCCCCCAAGAGAGACCCTATGAGCCACCAGGCACCGGCGTTGATTCCCATGCTCGAGGGGCTGATCGGCACCCTATCGGTGAGCAGCATCACCCCCGTCTTCGACCACAGCAACAGACCCGTGATCGACCTGTTGGCGGCCTGGCTGGAGGCCGCCGGCTTTCGGGTCGAGATCCTGGAGATCCCCGGCCACCCGGACAAGGCCAACCTGCTCGCGACGCTGGGGAGCGGCCCTGGCGGACTGGTGCTGTCGGGCCACACGGATACGGTCCCCTTCGATGCGCCCCTATGGTCCCGCGACCCGCTCAAGCTCACGGAGGCGGACGGCCGCTACTACGGGCTCGGCACCTCGGACATGAAGTCCTTCCTGGCGCTCGCCATCGAGGCCGCCCGCGGCCTCTCCCACGCCGACTTGAAGCGTCCACTGATGATCCTGGCCACCGCCGACGAGGAATCCGCCATGACCGGTGCGCGCGCCCTGGTGGCCTCGGGGCGACCCCTCGGGCGCTATGCGGTGATCGGGGAGCCGACGGGCTTGAGGCCCGTGCGCCTGCACAAGGGGGTGATGGGCGAGTCGGTGCGGCTCGTCGGGCGCAGCGGCCACGCGAGCGACCCCAGTCTAGGCAACAACGCACTGGAGGGGATGCACGAGGCCCTGACCGCCATTCTGGCCTGGCGCGACGAGCTGCAGCGAACCCATCGGCACCCGGCCTTCAAGGTCCCCTACCCCACCATCAACCTGGGCCACATCCATGGTGGCGACAATCCCAACCGGATCTGCGGCGAATGCGAGCTGCACCTGGACCTTCGGGTGTTGCCGGGGCTCGACCCCGACGACCTGCGCGCCGAGCTCGCACGGCGGGTGGCGGCAGTCGCCGAGCGGCGCGGCCTGGCGTGGAGCGTGGAGCCCCTATTCACCCCCATACCGCCGGTGGAAACCCCGCCAGACGCCGAGATCGTGCGCGCCGGCGAGCAGCTTACCGGCCACGCCGCCGAGTCGGTGAGCTTCGGCACCGAGGCGCCCTTCTTCGACCAGCTCGGCATGCAGACCCTGGTGCTCGGTCCCGGCGACATCGCCCAGGCCCACCAGCCCGACGAGTATCTGGCCCTGGAGCGTATCCCTCCCACCCTGGAGCTGCTGCGCGCCCTGATCCGACGCTTCTGCATCGATTGAGCTGAGGCGCACCGTCAGCAGTACGCTGATATGTGAAGCTTCACATATCAGCGTAAGGCGGCCTTGGTGTAAAGATCCTGACAGTCCGGCTCTGCGCGTTCAGGAGCGCTCGACGTGTCTCTGGAAGGGGCAAGACCTTGGACATTGCGACACCGAGCAGGCGACCTTGAACGTCGGCTCGGGGTCGAACGCGTCTCTGGCAAGCACGCAAACTCCTGTTTACCTGCCGACGCAGAGGACGGAGGAAACGCACGATCAACCTCTCGAGGCCGAGGCGGGCCCAAGGGAATTCGGGCCTACGGCCCCGGACGGTCGGGTGTAGCGACATGACCGAGACGACCCGGATGCACCGGCTCTGCCATGACACCGATCCGGTCACCCGAGGCTGGCCTCCGGCTGACCGCAAAGGCTGAGCCTTTCACTCAACCTGCGAGCGACTCTGGACGGCCGCGGTCATAGACGCGCTTGTACGCTCTGCCGCAATGCATTCCTAAGCCGACGCTGGCTCCCCAGCCCTCCAGACGCCGGTTCTCTATGCCGGGGGGCGCGCGCGGTGCCGGTGCGGTGGCCTCGGAGACTGCACCCAGCGCCAGCGCACGGCCGTTGCGAGCCTCCTCTCCCATCTGATCGAGAGCCGAGCCGCGCTGATCGAGTCCCGCGGTTCGAGCGATGAGTTCCTGCGCTGCTACGCGCTTTGGGATGAGCACCCGCCGGGTTGACCGGCCCTCTCGGTAGGCGCGGCCTCAACCCATCGCCCCGTTCCAGCGCCCCCCAACAGCAGCAGACAGCGACGGTCGGCGGACGCCCCAGGGCATGCGTGTCGAGTCGGAGTCACTCGTTCCGTCGATTCAGCCCGCGCTGAATGGTCCCCCGGCCGAACTTCTCCCGGATGGCATCGAGGGTCGCGTCGAGCCGATCTCGTTCCGGCTGGGGCCGCGGCGCCTCCGCACCGAAGAGATCCCCCTGCAGCCCCGCATCGGCCTCCCAGCCGGAGATCCCCAAGCCGATCAGCCGCACCGGCTTGCCGGCCCAGGGACCTGACTGGAAGAGTGTCCAGGCCGAGCGGAAGATCTCCAGGTCGTTCGCGGTGGGAACGGCGAGCGTGCGCGAGCGGGTATGGGTCTCGAACGGGTGAAGGCGGATCTTCAGGGTGACCACCAAGCCCTTTCAGATCCTCATGGCGGGCCAGGTACCCGACCTCCTGCGCCGCCCAGCGCAGGGTGTCGCGCAGCAGCTCCGGATCGGTGACATCCTCGGCGAAGGTGCTCTCCTTGGAGATCGACTTGCGCTCGCTGGCGCGATGGACGTGATCGTCCGCAATCCCGCGGGCCTGCAGGTGCACCTGGGTGCCGGCCTGCGCCCCGAGGTGTCGGCGCAGCACGTCGATGGGGAGACGGCGCACATCGCCCACCGTCTTCACCCCCAGGCGCTCGAGCCGCGGTCGCGTCTTGACCCCGACACCGCGCAGCACCGCGAGCGGCATGGGGTCCAGGAAGGCGCACACCCGATCGGCCGGAACGACGGTGAGGCCGTCGGGCTTGCGGAAGTCGGAGGCAAGCTTGGCGATGCAGGCGGTTCGGACCGACGCCAACCGAGGCGGTGAGACCGACGGCCTCCCGGATCGCCGCCTTGGCCCGCTCGGCGATCACCTCGGGCGGACCCATCAGGCGCTCCAGACCCGAGACATCCAGGTACGCCTCGTCGATCGAGACGGGCTCGACCACCGGGGAGAGGGTCCCCAGCACCCCCATGATCTCCCGCGAGACCCGCGCATAGCGCGCCATGTCCGGACGCACATAGACGGTCTCCGGCGGCAACCGGCGCACCGCCTCGGAGATCGGCATGGCCGAGTGCACCCCGTAGCGACGGGCCTCGTACGAGCAGGTGGCCACCACGCCACGCCGACCCGGCTCGGCACCGACCACCACGGGCAGCCCACGCCATTCGGGATGGTCCCGCTGCTCGACGGCGGCATAGAAGGCGTCGAGGTCCACGTGCATGATCAGGCGGGGCATGGTGCAGTCAGGAACTTGGCTTACGGGTGACCGGGCGGCTTCTTGACCCGATTCAACCGCAGATCGGTGACCACCTCCTGGGGCGCACCGATCACGATCCCGGCGAACGCCGGATGCCGCGGGTTGAGCAGATAATTGGTCTCCGCCGGGATCACCGCGCTCGGCACCGCCAGCACCGCCGTGGCCAGACCCGTTGCCCATGCCGCTCCGATGGCGCGCAGCTCCTCCAACGCGGCCAGGTCACGCCAGTTGGAGGGGAGGCGATCGAGGCCCACACGCTCGATCGCCACCTCGCTCGGGATCTGCGCCGGGATCATCACATAGCGGGCGCGCAGCGGCTGGTCCTGCACCAGCATCTCCAGCATCGCCAGCGACTGGCTGCCGGCGGTGTACACCAGGGGAACGCCCTTGCGGTTCCAGCGCCCGCCGTAGCGTCTGGCGCCCTCACCGGAGAACGCGCTGTCGGCAAAGCGCGCGGTCACCAGCCGCCAGACGGTGCGCATCAGGCAAAGACGCCATGCTCGATGCGCCCCAGGGTGTCCATCACGCTCTCGGCGCCGATGTCGGTGTCGAGCAGACTCAACGGGGTAGCCCCGCCGAGGGAGGCATTGGCGGATTTCAGCCAATCCACCGCCGTGTCCAGGTCCTCGAAGACCGCCTCTCCGCGCTCGATCACGCGCGCCAGGCGCAGCAGCTTCGCCGACTCCTCGCTGTTGAGCCGCCCCTCGCGCTTGCGCCGCGCCAGGGTGCGCTCGGGGATGCCCAAGGCCCCCGCCAGTTCGGCCTGCGTCAGGTGGGTGAAGCGGGTCAGCGAATCGACTGCGGGGGAGGGGATGCCGCGGCGGATCAGGGCCACCCAGTCGAGGACGGACCGCGGCGTGACCGGCAGCACCCGGCGGCCACCGAGCAGGTCGTCGATGGAAACGCCCGAGTTGGCGGCAAGTGCGGTGGCGGTCATGATCGATCTCTCCTGTCTGCCAGATGGCAGACAGTATAGTCAGAAATGGCGACATGATCCCCTGTCCGATGCGCCTGGCTTCGGGTCGGCAGCTAGTCGTCCGGGTCCGAACCCGCCGACGCCTCGGGCTCTCGCGCGTCCGTCTGCTGCCATCGAGGCGGATGCGGGCGAGGCCCTGCCGGAGCTGCGCCAAGCGCTGGAGGAGGTCAAGGCCGGGATGGGCCGGGTCACGACGGCGGAGCAAGTTCTGGTGCGTTCGGCCCGTGCGAAAACGGGATTGTCGCAACAGGCATTCGCCGAGCGCATCGCCACGCCGGTAGCGACCCTGCGGGATTGGGAGCAAGGCCGGTTCGCGCCGCCGGGCGGGGTACTCTGCCTGCTGCGGCTCATCGTGCGCCATCCAGAGTTGATGGAGGAGATGGCTGCGGCGTAGGACGCCAGGCCAGGGGCGCGGCCGGTTCCCGTTAGGGGCCTGGCTCGATACTCAGCTCGCGTAACACCGGATCCCGCGCGCGACGCGACCACGGCAAGTCAACACCCAACTCAGACAGTGCCTTGCGCAAAGCATATCCCGATTGGAGCCCCGGTGGGCCCCTCTAAGCCCGCTCCAGGGAGGCGCGACTGGCCGTCCGCGTCTATTCGCTGTCCTTGGTCAATCCTCGCGCGCGTGCCCAGCCTACCTCTGGCTGGCTGGTTCATGCCTCAGGGCTCAGTACACCGCGTCATGGTCGCCAACATTGACGGGGACGATCTGCTCCTCCTGGATCAAAAGCTCCAGGGTGATGCGGTACGAGAGGTTGATGGACGCCGAGTGCAGCCCCGCCAAGCGACCCTGCAGCGGGTGCAGGCGGCTCACGCTCGTGTTCGGGCAAAAGGTGATGCGGTCTCGCCCGGGACCTCCGTTCGGCAGGTTGACCGACCAGGAGGCCCAGACATAGGATGACCAAAATCCAGGTGAACCAGAATTACGGGCTACGAAGATGAAAACGCTTTCTCTCTCCGAGGCCAAGATGAAGCTGAGTGCCCTCGTCGATGACGTGAGTGCAACTGACGAGGAGGTCGTCATCACCAAAAACGGTGTCCCGGCCGCCATCTTGGTCAGCCCCGATGAATTCGAGAGCTGGCGCGAGACCATCGCGATCCGCTTCGACAGGGAAAGCATGGACGAGATCCAGAAAGGGCTCGCGGCGCTGAAACAAGGCCGGGCATCGCTTTACACCTTGGAGGAGCTCTTCCAAGAGTGAGTAGAGCGAACTGCAGTGAGTTTTGCCAACTCCGCCTTCCCGCCAGCGTGGCTGAGCTCGTTCGCAGCCTTCACCCCGAAATAAAGAAGAAGGTCCGCGCGGCCTTGCAAGCCATCTCCCAGCAGCCGAAAGTCGGAAAACCGTTGAAGGAAGAGCTCTCCGGTCTGCGCAGCTATCGCATGGGTAGGTTCAGAATCGTCTACCGAACCACGGAAGACCGCGTGATCGAGGTAGTCGCTATCGGTCCCCGCACGCACATCTACCAGGAAACGGTAAGACTCGTTCAACGAGTCAACCGATAGGTGAACCCTGGGCCGCGTGGCGTTACTCCCAACCCGCGCCCACCATGAGGAGCGGTCAAGATCGCTCAAGTCCGCCCCCCGAGGTCGACGGAGCCGAACGCCGACCCCCGCAACCAGTTTTTCCCCTCCAGTTGAGGCCCATCATGTTTAACTGGAACAGAATTCCGGAAAGCTCGGGCTCAACGCGATATAAATAGCACCCAAGGCATCGCAGCCCGCGGCCACCAACATACACGCACCCGGACCTGAATAAAGCACCTGTTCCAATACCACGCCACGCGCGTAGGTCGGTCTTCAGCCCGACAGCCCCGTAGGTCGGGCTTCAGCCCGACAGCAGCGGAGATCGGGCTTCAGCCGCGTAGGTTGCGTTAGGCGCGCCCGGCACGGCTCTCAATTACAAGCAAAGAGCTAACGCGCGCCGTAACCCAACAAAGCGAGGCGGAGCAACAATTTACCTCCCTCGCCCCCAGAGGGGGAGAGGGTTGGGGTGAGGGGGTTTCAATCCGAATCCGCGTAGGTTGCGTTAGGCGCGCCCATCAGGTTTCTCGATCTTCAAGCAAAGGGCTAACGCGCGCCGTAACCCAACAAAATGCTTCGACCATTCTCGCGAAAGTGAAAACAAAGGGGGCAAACCGCACATGCCACATCACCATCTGACGCTTCGCCCAGATGCGGATGCTCCGACCGCGGCCCGCCCAGCCGCGGCCTCAAACAGATGTCGTCCCGTCCCGGCCTTCCCCAACCTGCGACCGGCAACTGCCGTGGCCTCACCACCTCATCCTGTCGTGCCTCCTCCTGCTGCCCCTCACCGCCCACGCCACCGCCGACCCCGCATTTCGAGGCGTCAGCAAATCCTCCAGCCAAGCAGAAAAGCTGATGGAATCCGGCCGGCGCCACGAGTACGGCGTCGGCGCCACCCAAGACATGGACCTCGCCATTCAGAGCTACTGCGAAGCCGCCGCACAGGGTCATGCGGAGGCCCGCTATCACCTGGGATGGATCTACTCGACCGGTCGCGCAGGAAAGGTCGACGAGGTCCTCGCCGCCGCCTGGTTCAAGACCGCGGCCGACAGCAATCACAAACGGGCCAAGGCCCAGATCAAGACCCTCGGCGCCGACGACATGGACCTCGGCCAGGAGGCGGCGTGCGTCCTCACGGGCGCCATGGTCGCGCGCAAGATTCCGGCTAAGCGTCCGGATCAGAAGGAGCCCGTGGAGACCCAAGTCGCGAAAGCCGAATTCGAGGTTCGGGACCTGAATGGCAGCGACATCAAGGGCCTGGTCAAGCGGCTGGCGCCCGACTACAACCTCGATCCCGAGCTCGTGCTCGCCCTCGTATCCGTCGAGTCCAACTTCAACCCAAAGGCGCGCTCCCACAAGAATGCGCAAGGACTGATGCAGCTCATTCCCGCCACTGCCGCACGGTTCGGCGTCCGCGACGTATGGGATCCATTGGACAACCTGCGCGGCGGCATGGCCTATCTGCGCTGGCTGCTCGACCACTTCGATGGCGACGTTGAGCTGGCGCTGGCCGGTTACAACGCAGGGGAGGGGGCCGTTCACGACCACGGCGGAATCCCGCCGTACCCTGAGACGCAAGGCTACGTCAAACGCATCACCAAGAAGCTGGGCTACAAGCGCACGTCAGAACGACCGTCCACGCTCCGCTCCATGCAGACCGGCCACGCCCGATGCGACCAAGGGCAACGGGACCACATTGCGGTTCGCCAAGTCCATTGGCGACCGGTCCTAGTCGCAAGGCATTGAGCCGCAGGTCGGGCTTCAGCCCGACAGCAACGTCAGGGGCGAACGTAGGTGTTGGGTCTCAGCCCGACGGCCTTACGGGAATCCCGTACAATGATCACCGATGCGCACCGTGATCGAAACGCCGACCTTCCAGCTCCCAGGCGCGGGCGGGGCGCGCAAAGTGCGCTGGGGCCGCGCGCGCCGGTGCAGGCAAGCGCGGCGGCGTGCGCGTGATCTACTTCAACCTGACCGAGCAGGGCACGGCGGTGCTGACGATGCTGTACGCCAAGTCCGCCCGCGCCAACATCGCGCCCGGTGACATCGAACGCGAGGTATGCCATGGACATTGAGGCGATTGCCAAGGCTATCGAGGCGGATGCGGGCGAGGCCCTGCCGGAGCTGCGCCAAGCGCTGGAGGAGGTCAAGGCCGGGATGGGCCGGGTCACGACGGCGGAGCAAGTTCTGGTGCGTTCGGCCCATGCGAAAACGGGATTGTCGCAACAGGCATTCGCCGAGCGCATCGCCACGCCGGTAGCGACCCTGCGGGATTGGGAGCAAGGCCGGTTCGCGCCGCCGGGCGGGGTACTCTGCCTGCTGCGGCTCATCGTGCGCCATCCAGAGTTGATGGAGGAGATGGCTGCGGCGTAGCCTGACCGAGGAGCAAGGCACATCGATCCGGTTCTCCAAGCCCTTGAGCGACCGATCATAGCGCTCGGGTGTATACGGGTGAAAGAGCCCGTTCTATTCGCTCCTTGTGCTAATGGACCGAAATCTGAGCTGTAGCGACGGACGACATAGGGATCGGGTCGCAGCTAAGTTCCAACTCATACCCGTCCACTAAGCCAAGTGCTCAAGAGCATAATGTTTTGGCGACTATGACTGGGCTGAAGAGCCGATTTTCGGGATGGAACGGGATGTGGCTCATCGTCGCACTTTCATCGGTCTTCTTGGTTCGCGCGAACCTCGGATATCGACCCTTCCCTTCCGTGGACGATTTCGCCTATGTCCCTCTCGCCTGGCATTGGCTGGACCCAACACTATATCCGCGTGATGACATCCTGCAGATGTTTCCTAATCATCAGCTTGCCTTCAGCGCAATCGTGGCGGCGGGGGAAGCGACAATGGGGCTACCCATCACCTTCTTTGTCGTGACATTGGTGCTCACCGCGTTGACGATCCTTAGCCTGGCGCGTCTGATGAGGGCACTGGGGGCCACCGGGCTGCTCTTGCCCGTCGTACTTGGGCTGAGCGCGACTGTAGTCATCCGCGGGACGGGGCGAGGCGGCCTTGACGGGGTCATCGGAGATGGGGTGCATGGCCAGTGGATCGCAATCGTCCTGTCGCTCTTCGCCTTCGATGCATTGATACGCGGCAAAGACCTGATCTCGGGTTTGATGCTGGGTTTGGCGGCATACGCTCACCCGATGCTGGCGCTCCACAGCGCTTTCGCGGTCGGTTTCGCGGGGATCTGGCAGGGACGCGACGGTTGGTTGAGTACTGCTCGAGTCGCCGCAACGGCAGTGCTGGTGAGTATTCCACTATTTGTCGTACTGAGTTCTATGCTGCAGACAGGGGCGGCGGCGCCGGTGTTGGATATCAACCTGATCCAGGATGGCTATCTGTTCAGGCTCCCACAAGAGTACGAGAGTCGACGTTTATGCGCTCGCGCTGATGTCGTTGCTTGTCATCACCGGTGCAAGCAGTCTTGCAACTTTTGCGGATGGAAGGAAATCGCAGGACAGACGCGCACTCGGCCTCTACCTCGGGCTGGTGCTCATCTTTATTTCCTCCGTCCTGCTCTACGGAACAACGGCCGCAGATCTATTTGGCAAATATGAGTTCGTGGCTTACATGCTGGGCTTGACGCGCAGCTCGCCACTCCTCATGGGCATGGCCGCTGTCTTTTTTGCGGTTGCGGTCGAGAAAAAATTGACGCCCGAACCCAAAGCTGACCCTGCGCCATTCTTCAGCACGGCAACCTGGATCGCCACCCTTGTGTCCGGCGGACTGCTGATCCTGGTGAACATGCGGCACAACGCTTGGATGCATGGAGCCCTGGCATTGTCGCTCGTGACGATCATCGCTTACCGGTGGCGCAGTGCTGTCCGGGTCGTCGGTGCGGCTTGGATGGCAGCCGGCGGGATGGCCGCTCTTGCCTTTGTCGCGATGGTGTCGCTTGAAGCGATGCCCGAGGTGTACGACAAGCAACTATTTGAATGGGTTCGAGACAGCACGCCACAATCGGTCTCTGTTTATTATACCGCCAGGTTTTGAGGAGTTTCGCTTGCGGTCGCGACGCAGTGTCTATGTGGACTTTAAGCTCGTTTCACCAGCTGCGCCGAGCCAAGTCAAAGAGTGGCGTCGCCGGCTCGAGGTGGTGTCCAATCCGGACGCTCTGGCACTCCGGGCGGCTGGTTGGCCAGCAATGGACGGAATGGGACAGAACCTATGCGCAGCGCAATACGCCGCAACACATCGCTTCGTTGCTCCGATCAACGGGCGGCGACTACTTCGTGATCGATAAGGACGCCCTGAGAAGACCCCCTTTCGTGAATGTAAAGCGGCAAGCGAGCATCGGGTGTCTGTCGTCTTCGAAAATCCCCGCTATGTCGTTTACGGCAGGAACGCAGACCTTCAAGCCCGAAAGACGCGAGGGAGAGTCTTGGCGCATCGAAGCTGTAGCGCACAAGGGATGTTGCGGAGGCGGTTGGGGCCAACGCTGAACAGCAGGTCAACCGGTGCGGGGCGACGCCAAGCCGTTCTGACAACGGCTCAGTAAACCCGAAGTACCGTCAGCTCGGGGTCGTCATAGACGACCCGGTAGGTCGAGCGATATCGATCGACGTCCCCATCTTCGGGGCGCCAGGGGAACCGGAGACCCGCCGTATTGATGGTGGACGACGATGTATTTGAGCTTCGCGGTGATGAGTTGGCGTCGTTGTGCGTCTAGATCCTGGCTCTCGAGATCGTCTCGTAGAGACCGGACCATGTTCCGCGAGGTATTGCCCTGGGCGATGGGACGCCCGTGGCAAGTCTGTTGAAGCATATAAAAGTTTCCCTCGATATAGCCTGGCGGATTTCCGTTCGGTAGGTCGAGGACACCGAAACCGGGCTCGGGATCGTCGCGGATCACCGCTAGGCCAGGGGAGCAGGCGACTGTGTCATGGGGAGACGCCGGACAGGGAAGAAGTCGAGAACGATGAGCGTGATATCGCGGCCATTCTCCCGGAAGGGATGCCTGCTTGCGCCGACTCCAGGCGAGATTGACGGCGTGTCCTATCCCGATCGAGAGGAAGAGGTAGACGAAGACGACTGCACGTGACGGCGTTCGTACATTGCGAAAGAAGGGCAATTCGGACAGAAATGCATTCGGCATCGGAATCGTCCGAAACCCCACGAAGTGGAGCGAGTCACCGCTGGCAAGGATGGCGAACACCGCCATTCCCCAGAGCACATAGGTCAGCGGTCGGGTATCTTTGCCGCGGGTGGCGTGCCAAAGCCAGCGGAGAACGAGAATATTGACCAAGCCCAGATAGACGGTTGCCTCCCACTGGTTGCCACTCAGACGGTCATAGAACGGCTTCACGAAGTGACCCAAAAGATGGAACTGGGGCGGTGCGAAATAGGCATAAAAGTCAGCGACGAATATGTCTCCGCCGCCCAGGTAGACAGCCTCGCTGCCCACCGCGGCCGTTATCATCGGAAACAGTATCGGTGAGAGCACTGCAACCACGCCGGTGAAACAGGCGATTGGGGTAACGAGACTGCCACCCCCGCGGGAGGGTCTCGGTCTCGGATAGCAACATATACGGCATGGAATAGGATGAAATAGGCGACATAAAAAAGGTAATACCAGCATGACAATGCATTTAGCGCGTAAAGGGCGACGGTTATTAGCAGCAGCGGCAGGCTTTTCCGTTCAATGGTCAATAGATAGGAAAGCACAAAAAGCGGAATATATTCGATTGACGATACGTGAGCGTGATGCATCACGTGCTCGACGTGAGAGGGATTGAACGCGAAGACGTAGCCGCCAAGGAGGGCACCGGGCCAGTGTGCGGCGTGAAATAGCGGACCAGGAAGTAGGCTCCGGTGCCGGCGATGGGAAAGGAGATCAGCAGGCTAAGGTTCTGCAGCAGCAGCAAAGTGGTCGTGCCCGTGCCAAAGACTTTGGACAAGAGGGCGATCGCGAAGACCTTGGGATAGGCAAACGAGTGGTAGTAGAGCGGCGTTCCCTCGGGAAAGCGGATCAAGCGCGTCGAGAAGAATTGGCTCCGGTCTCCGCCGACCGCAACGTACCAGCTGTTCCAGAAATCCTGCATGTTAGTCTTCCGGCGGGCCAACGAGCGCTGAGGCTGCAATTCGGGTAGCCACCGCCAGAAGAAGACCAAGGTCACTAGCGTGAATAACAGAAATACCCCAAGGATGAATAACAGCGAGGGACTGGCTTGGCTCGCCTGATCTCTGCCTAATGCGCCGGTCGTGAGGGTGGGCATGAGAGGACGGTCGTCTTACTGCATGGGCCGGTGCGACATGGTGGGCGCCTCGGTCGAGGCCGCCGCGTTCAGACGTCGCGCGTGGATGATGAAGAGGGCCAGCAATGGAGGGGTGAACAAGGGGAAAGAGACCTGGTCCCGAGCCAAGAGTGCGATGGCGCAATAGAACCAGAGAAGGCCCAGGATCAAGAAATCCGTCGCATGATACGGTCGTAGATCTCGGGTGAAGAAGAAGGCAGCGATGCCGAGGTCATAGAACAACGTCTGGGGGGAAAGAAAGAGGATCAAGTACGGGATGAGAATGAGTCGGTCCTCCCGATTTCTGACATAGGAGATAAAGTAGACAAGCAGGGTTGCAGACGAGAGGTAGGCCCAGAGCAGCGCCTGGGACCCGCGGGAGAAAAAATGCTCGAAGGTCCAATAGCAGAGTCCTGAGAACGAGATCATGTTGTGGCCGTTGGTGGAAAAGTTCAGGCTTCCGAAGCCCATTGCGGCATTGGCCCAGGTCAGCGGCCATGACCAACCGAGTACAAGGCTACCCAAGAGGTAAAACGTCAAGGCACCCAATAGGAGGCCGGCCAGCTCTGCATGTTTGCCGCGCCCGATCAAGAAGAGGGAGAGCGGTGCTCCAAATTGCGGCTTGTACAGGAGCGTGGAAGATGCGATGCCTGTGAGCACGTGGTTGCGGGTGCGGACACTCCAGTAGAAGAGACAGAATATGAGGAGGCTGATGGTCGTATTCTGGACGCCAACGATAGATCCCCCGAGCGGAACGAGGGTCAGGAGATAGAAGACGGAGAACGAGAGATGCCGCTGGAAAAAGGGACTGACGGCGCGGGAAGTGGCGAAGGCTCCCAGGACGCACACGAAAAGAAGTCCGGAGGCGACAGCCTTAGCCGTGAGCGGTGGCAGCGCGGCGAGGGGAGAAATGATCAGGGCGAAATAGGGCGGATAGGGAAAGATGTAATAGCGCCCAGTCAAGTCGGGCCAATGCCGATTCTCGATTTCCTTCTGCAACGCAAAGTCATAAAGATCGCCTCCCCGCCCGGTCCATACGATCTCTGCCGCTGCATAGAACGCTGGAAAGTCTCCACGTTGAAACGAGGAGTCTTTGCGCTCTCCGAATGCAAGGTAGAAGGCGAGGCCAAACAACATGCCTAATGCCAGGGCCGCGGTGATCCTTCGGATACGCGCATCGGTCATGGTAGGGGTGGGCATACGGTGGGCCTTCTGGCGAGGTTCCGTGTCGGGTCGCTGCTCTACTCGTGACGCGTCGATGCGAGCGGAGAGTTGGGTAGGCTGGTGACGGGCGGCCCGCGGAAAAGCGCGTAGGTGGTTGGGACCGCGTCGCCGAAAGCCGACGTAGCGATTGTATCGACCGCATTGACAGGAAGTCCGTGCGTGCCGTCAAAGTGTGCGTCAAGGTAGGTGACCCTCGTGAAAGGGGTACCTGAGTCGAAGCGGCGAACGTTCGGAAAGTGGACGCAGGCCCAGGTTTGGCGGGTGGTAAGTTCCAAGACTGATGGCACTCGGTCTACAGGGGGCGGTGGGTGGCCCATTGAATTTCCTCGGTTCTCGACACTAGGGGTCGCTGACGGCATGGGGTCCAGAACCGGCCCCGAGGTTCGAGATGGCAAAAGCGTCGGGGGTCGGCGGCGCAGGGCTGGGTTCGGTTTCGGTCGTCGGAGGCCCATCGGTCGCTCGTTCCAACGGTAAGCCGCCGGCTCGAAGCCGCAGCCCTAAGCTCGCCGCCGGTGCGGGGGCGGATCCGCCGCCGGAATCGAGTACGAGGACTGGGTCAACTAAGTCGAACCAGCGTCGATATAGACTGCGCCTTGTTTGATCTTTCGGGTCCACCGGAATCGCGTACACATTCCATCCAGTCTCCAAGACCGTCTCATGTTCCGGTTGCTCAGGTTGCTACTGGCCTGCACCGTGCTCTTGTTGGTCTTCCGCGCCTTCGTGCCCGCGGCCGCCTCCCTCTATGGCGACGCGACCTTGTGGCTGGCGGCTCACCACGATCCGTTGTGGCTGGGGTTGGCGGCCGGCTTCGTGGTCCTGGGCGGCCGGGTCGGTTCCGTCCCGAGTCTAGCCGTGGTCATCGACAAGGTCAGGTCCTGGGCCGCGGCCATAAGGAACCCGGTTCCGTGGCTGGCGGTCTTTGTCGCCGCCGTGTCGGCGCTTGGCGTGGACGGTGTCTACCACAGGTTCGCGCTTTCCTACGATGAGTTCATGCTGGTATGGCAGGCCCAGGTGTTTCTTGCCGGGCACATGCTGGCCCCAATCGCGGATGGTTGGGTGGACTTGAGTCCGGCGCTGCAACCCATGTTCACGATCCTCGACCTGGTCAATGGGTTTTGGATCACTGGCTATGGCCCGCTTTCCTCGGCGTTGTATGCGCTGTTTGACCTCGTGTCGCTGGGACCTTGGTCCAATACGGTCCTTGCCGGGCGGGAGCGTCGTCCTCACTGCGGCTATCGCCCGCCGCGCCTGGCCGGAGGAGAAGCAGGTCCCCGCCCTGGCAGCGCTGTTCCTGGCGACCTCTCCGCAGTTGCTCGTCATGGCTATGACCCCTTATGCCATGACCGGGCATCTGTTCCTTAATCTGCTTTGGCTGTGGCTTTTCCTGGCTGACACCAGGCGAGGGCATCTCCTCGCCGCGTTGGTCGGCTTTGTGGCCTGTGGTCTCCACCAGCCGCACATCCATCCGCTGTTTATCCTGCCGTTTATGACCTCCCTGTTGTGGCAGCGGCGGTGGCGCTTGGCATTCGCCTATGCCCTTTGGTACGCGACCGTGCTCGTGTTGTGGATCTTTTGGCGTGATATTGCAACCTGGTTGGTGACGGACGGCGCGGTAATCGCTGAAGCTGGTAGGGAGGGAACCGGAAGCAGCTTCTTGTCTGGGATCGCAGCGGCCCTGGGGAAATTCAATGCTGGTTCGCTGCTGCTCTTACCCCTTAACCTGGCGCGATTCATCGCCTGGCAGAGTCCGCTGGCCGTGCTGCTATTCATCCCAGCCCTTGCCGGCCTACGCCAGGCCCCGCCTCTTGTACGCTTGCTTCTCTGGAGCATGTTGCTTACCACCATCGTCCATGCGCTCCTGACGCCGAGCCAGGGTCACGGGTGGGGTTACCGCTATCTGCATGTTCATTTGGGCTCTGTGGCTCTGGTTGCCGTCTGGGGTTGGCTGCGGACGCGGGAGACACTCGATGTCGCCGGACAGACGGCGCTAGTCCGAATGGGAACGGTTCTCGTGCTGGCCGCGGTGCTCGTGGCTTTGCCGCTCCGCATGGTCCAGACCGAATCGTTCGTACGTCCCTTTGCCCTTGGGGACCGCTATGTCAAGAGCGTGAACGCGGACCTCGTGTTCATCGATACGGAGGATATCTCCTGTGGTGTGGACCTAACGCGAAACGATCCGATGCTGCGCAATAGACCGAAGGTGATGACCGCAAGACTCACGCCAGCTGCGGCGCTCCAGCGGGTCTGCCCGGGGAAATCGGCGGTGCTGATCGACTATCCGGCAGTCGCCCATCTTGGCATGCATCAGCGGCCTCGGCCGCCCGCCGATCGGGAAGCGAGGTACCCCTTGCTCAGGCAACATCTGATGGAAAATGGCTGCTCGTTGCTCGACACGCCCAAGGGCAGGCGGATCTTGCCCACCGTGGCGCCCGGTCAGGTCCGTGATTATGGCTCGCTGACTCCGCCCCCTTACCACGCGGTGAGCGCGACAAATCTCCGGCTGCACACCTTGGACAGAGCACCTATTTCTCCGCGGAAATGGGTCAGCAATACCAGGTCGAAATGCGATGAACGACTCCGATCCGAAAACCCCGGCCGTATCGGCTGTGATGCCTTGCCTCAACGAGGAGGAGACGGTCGGTATTTGCATTGCAAAAGCCCTTCAGGCTTTCCAGGTGTTGGATATTGAGGGGCAGGTTGTAGTCGCGGACAACGGTTCGACTGATCGCTCTGTATCGATCGCGAAGGACCTGGGGGCCAAGGTCGTTCATCAGCCGGTGCGGGGTTATGGAGCCGCCTTGGCAGCGGGAATCGATGGGGCTGATGCTGACATCGTTGTCATGGGGGATGCGGATGATTCGTATGACTGGGGCAGCATCGGTCCATTCATATCGAAGATTCAGGAAGGGTACGACCTCGTGTTGGGCAATCGCTTCAAAGGCGGGATCGAAGCCGGGGCCATGCCGGCTCTGCATCGGTATCTTGGAAATCCCGTTCTGTCGCTTCTGGCGCGAATCGTTTGTGAGGCGCCGGTTGGCGATTTTCATTGCGGCATGCGCGCATTCAGGAAATCCGCATACCGCAAAATGAAGGTGGAAACGACAGGGATGGAGTTCGCCTCCGAGATGGTGATCAACGCGACGCGTAGTGGGCTTCGGATTACAGAGATCCCGATCCGGCTCTATCCCGATAAGCGATCTCACCAACCCCACCTACGATCGTTTCGGGACGGCTGGCGGCACCTGCGTCTGATCATGACCTACGCTCCCGACCAACTGTTTCTTTGGCCAGGCGCGGCATTTTTGACGCTAGGCCTCGTTTTGCTGGGGTTGCTATCTACTGGCCCCATTCGTGTGTTCGGGGTGAGTCTGGGTATTCATTTCCTGGCGTTGGGAGGCCTTCTGACCTTAGCAGGCTATAACGTCCTGAGTTTCGGCCTGATCGGAAAAGCAATCGTGAGCCGCAAGCATCCGCAGATGCGCAGCACGCTCCTGAACTGGGTCAGGCGAAGGTTTAGCCTTGAAGGCAGCCTAATGCTTGGAGGTCTGCTCGTATTCGGGGGTGTGGCTGTGGATGCTGCGATCATCTGGCAGTGGCTTGGAAAAATAGGGCAGCCATTGGAGCAAACCGTCCATCCTGCCTTCGCCGCATCGACTGCCATTGTGCTTGGGCTAAATGTGATGTTCAGTGCCTTCCTTATTAATCTATTGTTTCGGGAAGAAGGAAGTCATTGGTGAATTTAGAGCGCCTCGGGGTCGGACGGTGACGAAAATGGAAAAGCGAAATGGGTTGATCCGCGCGCGTTCGCTGCAAGATAATCTCGCTGCAAATGAGGAGAAGCTACTGGGCAATGGCACAGTGCGGTGATCTTGATAGGCCGGGGGCGATGGGCCCGCTCACACTTTGAGACGAAATGTCTCTCGGCAGCGCGAATCAGGGCCGAGTTGACCGATCAGAGAGCTCGGATAGGTCTGACTGGAACATTAGCGCCAACACATTCTTCCAGTCATGCCGGGCCTGCCAACCCAGCACTGTACGCGCCTTCGTGGGATTCGCGACAAGATAGGGCACGTCCGACGGGCGGAGATATCGCTCGTCGCGCTCGTACACCTTGTCGAATTCAAGTCCAGCCAGTCCGCAGACGAAGCGAAACATCTGCTCAATTGTGGCGCCGGTGCCGGTGCCTACCACATAGTCGTCCGGCTCGGGCTGCTGCAACATGCGCCATGCGGCATCCATGTAGTCAGAGGACAGTCCCTCGTCACGTAACGCACTAAGATCGCCCATCTTAAGATTCGTCGCCAGCCCTAGCTTCACCGCGGCTAGGCCGCGGGTGATCTTACGCGTGGCGAAGTCGAGACCGCGCCGCGGCGAGCTGTGGTTGAAGAGAATTCCGTTGCTCGCGTGCAATCCCCAAGCCTCCCGCGCATTGACGGTCGCAAAGTACCCGGCAAGTTTCGCTACGGCATAAGGCGAGCGCGGGTGGAAGGGAGCGTCTTCTGTCAGGCCACTTTCTGGGCATGGCGTCAGTCCAAACAATTCGCTGGTAGAGGCTTGATAGAAGCGCGTGGATGGAGAAACGGAACGGATGGCCTCAAGTTGGAGCGCTACCGCAGTCGCGTTGGACGTGAAGGTGGCGACCGGCTCGCGAAACGACTGGCCCACCTGAGACATCGCCGCGAGATTGTAATATTCGTGCGGCCTGACGTCATACAGCAACCGCGTGACGAATGTGCCGTCGGTAATGTCCCCATAGATCAGGTGGAAGCGCTCGTTGCCAGCCAGCTTTTCCAAGTTCTCTTCGCCCGGGTTCACGCTCTTGCGGCGGGTCACACCGTAGACCTCGTATCCCTTCTCGATGAGCAACTCGGCGAGATAGGACCCGTCTTGTCCCGCGACTCCGGTGATAACGGCTTTGAGCATGGATATTCTCCTGAGTCTTTGATCCTAGTTGGGCGAACGTGGCGGCGAGACCGGCATCGCGTCCGCCAGGGTGCGGCGGTAGGCGGCGAGTGTCGCGTTTGCCGATCTCTCCCAGGTGAATTGGCGCGCGCGGCGTCGACCCGCGGAGGCTAGGGCCGCCATGCGCTCGGGGTCGGCGAGCAGCCCGTCGAGGACCGAGGCGATGCTTGAAACGGATTGGGGGTCGAAGTAGGCCACGGCGTCGCCCCCGACCTCCGGCAGGGAGGTCCGGTCGGAGCACGGCCACCGGCACCCCTTCGCCCCATGGCCTCGACCAGCGGCAGGCCAAAGCCTTCTGCCAGAGCCGGGAAGACGACCAGATCCGCAATCGCGTGAGTCCCGCCAGGATCGAGTCGTCGACCCACCCTACCCGGCGCACCAGCGGTGAGACGCCGTGACCTGCCACCGCACGCTCCACTTCGTCCTCGAATCCCGTTGATACCCCGGTGATGACCAGCTGCGCGGGGCGTTCCAGGTGCGCGAAGGCCTCGACCAGCCGCGGGACGTTCTTGTGCGGCCGGGCAGACGCCGGACAAAGCAGCAAAGGGGCGTCGGATATCCCGAAGCGCTCCCGTAGCACGCGCGCAGGCGCGGCGAGCTCGGCGGGATCGAGCCCTGGCCCGAGCCAGTGACATCGATCCGCCTATGGGAGACCCCGTATGTCTGCGCGACGTCGTCGGCGACAAAGTGAGAGATGGTGATGATCCGATCCGACGCCCGGACCGCGAGCCGCGCGAGAAGCGCGATGCCAAGCTTTCGTGCCGCTGTGTGCGCCCGCGCATGACGGAAGTTCAAATCAAGGACGGTGGTGACTTGCGGCACCGGACTCCAGGCAGGGGCCGTCGTGGCCAGGTTGTGCAGTAGCTGCGCCCCTTTGGCACGCACCCGGATCGGAAGCAGTACTTGCTCGGCGGCAGAGCGCGAAACACGCGACGCCCCCGAAACCGGCAACGCGGTGATGTCGCAGCGGGGCCCCGCGAAGTGCTCGCGAAGCCCTAGTGCCGCATCACGGGCCGCGAACACAGTCAGCCGCAGCGAAGGCTCCGCATCGAGCAAGGCAGGTACCAGCCGGCGGAACACGAACTCCGCGCCCCCTGTGGCACAGGGGTCGAGGAAGAGGGCGTTCAGAGCGACGTGCAGGGAAGCCATTTAATTCGTCAGTCCCCAGCCGCCATCGCTTTGGCGTAGAGCGATCCTGTCCGGGCAATCGCTTATTTGCACCAGTGCTCGCGTTGGCCGCGGTTCGAACGGACTAGGCGAGAAAGCCAGCTTTTTGCCTGCACACGAAGAGCTGTGACCGTGATTCGGATCCGCAGCACGAAACAAGCACCCGTGATAACGAATGCGCGAAGAACGCTCCAGCGGCGGTACCACACCCTACGCTCCAAAGTACTCACGGATTGTCTCAATCATGAAATCGACATCATCGTCGCCCAAATATTGGTGGCAACCGATGTACAAGCCGCTTCGATTCAGCCATCCAGCGACTGGGTAGAATTGCTCGCGGTCCCCATACATCGATTGAATAATGGGTTGATCAACCAGCGGCATCAGGTCACGCGTCTCAATACCGCGATCCTCAAGAAAATTCACGAATGACCGCTTGTTCTCCTTCCTGAGCACGAGAGGATAGAGCATGAAGACGTGGTCGCGCCCTTCAGGGATAGACGGAAGTTGCAGACGCTCGCCGAGGCTGGAGAGGCCCGCCGTCAGTCGATCAGCAATGGAACGGCGGCGCGCCACGATCGCATCACGCTCCTCCAGTTGCGCCAGGCCGATGGCAGCTTCCAGTTCGGTGCACCGAAAGTTGTGTCCAACCGTAACAAAGCTAAACCGGCGCTTGGCGATCTCATGGAGCGCTTCACCCTCGAGTCCCTGGTCAGCATCGATGCGCAGGTAGATCGGGTCACGGCCGTGATTCATGTAGCTGCGCATTCGGACCGCGAGATCATCGTCATTGGTGGTGGCGAAGCCGCCGATGCCCGCGACGATAAAGTGAGCCACGTAGGTCGAAAAGGTTCCTATGTCGCCCAGTGAGCCGACCGGCCGGCCCTGGTAGTGAGCAAACATCGTTTCACAGCTGTCCTCGATTATCCGAAGGGAATGGCGACCAGCGATCTCTTGGATCGGTTTCATCGTCGCGGGCAAACCCATCAGGTGCACCGGGATGATCGCCCGTGTGCGCGGGCCGACGACAGAGTCGAGCCCGGTCGGATCCATGTTGTACGTGTCTCGCTCGACGTCGACGAACCGCGCAGCCATCCGACAGTGACGCACGATGTTGTGCGTAGCAATGAAGGTGGTGGCGGGCACGATGACCTCGTCGCCGTCGAGCCAGCCTTCACGTTCTTTCAGTGCGGCCAACGCCATATGTAGGGCGGCCGTGCCGCTGCTGCAAAAAATGGCGTGCCGGCATCCGTGAATCGCGGCAAACAACTCTTCGAAGCGCCTTCGGAGAAGGGGCCGTAGCTCAGGCGGTTGCTGTCGAGCACTTGCCGTACATAGTCTTTCGCGCGACCGCTGATTTCGAGTCCGCCTACACCAATTGAACGGCGATGCACCATACTCGCGCCTCTTTGAAGGTTTCGGTTAGGAAGGTTTCGGTTAGCCCGCACGGCGGACCCTCGACATAATATCCCCTGCCAGCCTCCTTACAACAGGTCGCGTGCCGTAAATGTGAATAAGTGACCTGAGGTCCAGTGGTCGTTCACGTATCTCGACGGGCGCCGTTGCCTCAGCTACGTTGATACGTTTGATGTGATCGCTTACCCGCTCGGCGGCCGCTTGCAGCGAGAACCGGCACTGAATGTCGGCCGAAGCACGATTTCCCAAGGACTTTCGTTCTTCCGCGCGCATGCTAAACGCCTTGAGCAGGATGTCGCGCACTGACTCGACGCGAACATCCGGCCAGGCGTGGCCTTTGTATTGATGCGGCAGAGCTTGGGAAAGGGAGAGGTGAACCGGAACCATTGTGTCTTCGGGCGGGATGAGCAGCGCGGTTTTCTCGGTCATGAATTCCGTGCTGCCGCTCCAGTCGATCGTTGCGCAGGGTATCCCCATACTCATACTTTCCATCGCTGGCATCCCCCAGCCATTGGCCCGATCCGTTGAGACATAACAATCGGCTGAGGCGTAGAGCGCTCGCAGTTCCTCTGCGCTGACAGGCTGGTCGAGGATGGCCAGTCGCGGCAGGGAAGACTTTGGTCTCGACAAGTCTTCCTCGAAGATACGCGTGATCTGCTGACGCGCCCGAGCGTTGCCATATACTTTGATAACGAGTTCAACGCGATCCCGCGCGGTGAAGGCATCACGATAAGCTCGCAGCAACAGATCGAATCCTTTTCGCCACCCAAATGCAAAGCAGTATAGAAAACGGAATGGTCGATCGTCGGGCAGTAGCGATCGAAGGGCCTCGCGTGTCTCGGGTGACCAGTAACGCGTGTCGAGACCGTATGGAAATCGGTGGATTCTTGAGGCTTCGACACCGCTGGCGCCGAAGGTGCCCTCATTGAACCGGCTTGGGACCCACACTTCGTCAACCGTTCGGAGGGGTCGAATCCAGCCCGTGGGAATTCGGTCGGTCTCGAAAATCGTGTTGCAGGCCGTTCGGGAGAAGCCTTGCCAGCGCAGACGCCAGATCGCATCCGGCGTGGCGTGTATCACGAGCATGGGCCGCGCGCCGAGGTCTGTGGAATTCAGCCGACCCACACGCCCCGCGACCGCAGCGGGAATTTCCTGGTGGCGCGGGCCAATAGGGACAGCGCGCACCGGGGTGCCGATGTCGTCGAGTCCAAATACAAAACCCCGCGCGACATTGCCGTAGCCGCCACGGTCAAGCAAAGGGCCGACCCACGCAACGCCTGTTATCGGACCCATGCTTCAGCGTCCCCTGAGTAATCGAGCAGTATCTATCGACCCTGCAGCCAGAATAAGCAATCCGATGAATATGCCCAATCGCAAGTCGAGAACAAGCAGCCCGATGACGGCGCCAACGATCGCGATCGCAAGAACTGGGTTTGCGCGACCAATGAGGCGCCGCATCGCCAGCGTGTTCAGACACAGTCCGGTCAGTTCCGTCGCCAGCGTCGTCCAGGCTGCGCCTACCGCACCGAATGCGGGAATAGCCCACAAGTTCAGAAACACGTTCTCGACTGTCATGAAAGCCGCGATGCCGGTGTTGAGCTGTGGCCGCGGGCCGGCGCTGATGAGTGCTGCGTGTACGGACGAGACATAGACAACGGGAATGGTCCAGGCAAGAACAGCCCAAACATCAACCGTTCGCAGGTAGTCCGGCCCCAGCAGCTGCGGGATTGCGGCAGGTGCAACACCTGCGCTTAGGGTAACTAATCCTAACCCGAGCATCGCCAGCGGACGCCGAGTCCGCGTGGTGAGCTCGATCAGCGCCCTGTCGTCCCCGTGTGCCCAGGCAGCCGCAAACGCCGGCACAAGGGCGTAGGTCGTGGCGACTGGCACAAGGAAGAGCGCTTCCATGACGAAAAAGGCGGCTCCGTATGCGCCGGCTTCGGAATCGGTGGAAAGATTTCCGAGCATCAGTTGATCGATACGGAAGTAAACCGTGACCAGTAGTGCCAGGGTTGCGTACGGCCACGAACCGCGTGCCAACTCGGAATACGTTGGCGCCTGACCAAGTTTCATGGCCGGCATTACCGTTGCGGTGACGACGAGCGAGGCGAGACCCCATACAATCCAGGCAGCACCAAAAGGAACCAGGTTCCGTGCCCAGATGACCGCGAGGCCGAGCGCGGTCAAGAATAGCGCCATGGAGACCAGCCGCACCCGTGCGTCGAGGCGAACCTTGCCCTGCCCGCGAAGCACGCTCCAGGCCATTTCCGCCGGGGAGCGTAAAATTACGCCGATCGAGCCCAATCCGAACGCTATCCAGAGGTCGCTCGCGGCATCGCGCTCATGGAGGAGCAAAGCCGCGCCTGCGGTCGCCGCGAGTGTGAAAACCACACGAAGCCCTGATGCTCGGATCAGCATTGCACGCGATACGGACGCGGAGCCAGCGGCGCGCAGCAGGTATGTGGTCAACCCGAAATCGCCGATTACCGTCACGAGCAGCAGCAGGCTGATGAGGTAAACGAGTTGACCAAATGTCGTCGGTGGGAGAGTCTGGGTCGCGCACAACAGGACCAAGCCTAAGAGTCCGCGGAGCAGAAACTCCGTGGCGATCAGGACCACACTTCGCCGGCCAACCTCTCGACTGGACGGGAGGTTATCGGCCGATGCGTCTTCGATCACTGCCCGGACTCCGCGTTCAAGATAACGGAAGGTGTTTCGGAACTGGGCCTGGCGCTGAACATCCTCTAGACGGCTCGACTGTGGGGCGGGCATCGGCAGCCGATCTTCCAGCATCGAAGCTTGTGCGGAACCCGGAGTCCGTGGCAAGCCTGTCCTTGTGTGGTGTTTTCCCAGAACGAAAATGCCGGTTTGCAACAGCGACGATAGGCACGCAGGGGGCTAGGTGTCCCTTCGCTGGACGGTATATTGGACTTCGACCCTGCTCTCGCAGTGGCAAGGCTAGCGCGCGCGCACTCTCGCGGTCTTTCAGTTGGTGAAGCGCCAACGGGATGTGCCAGTGCTTCGATATACGGCCTCGACCTCGTCCGTCGCGTGCTGCCACGCGAAGCGTCGTGCGAGAAGGGTCCCCGATTTGGACAAGCGACCCGCGAGGTCCGGGTCACAGAGCACCTGCCGCAGCGCGTCTCCGACCGGCCCTGGGTACGGGGAACGAGCAATGCGTTCTTCCCCTGGTCCAGAAACCCGGTGGTCGCAACCTCGGGATGCTCGACGCACACCAGTGGGATCCCAAGGAGCACCGTCTCGAGCGCGGCCTTGCCTTGGCCCTCGCGCAGCGAGGTCTGCACGACGACCTCGCATCGATGTCAGCTCCCGGAACAAATCGGCGCGCTCGGGCAGAGGGTCCTGCCACTCCACGCGATCAGCGAGACCGAGCTTTGCTGCATGGCGCTTCCATCCGTCGAGGGCAGGGCCACGCGCGATCGCGGCGAGCCTCCATGGAAGGTCCCGCAGCAAGGCGAGCGCATCCAGCAGGAGGGGGAGGTTCTTGTGCGCAATGGCTCTGCCGAACCACCCGATGCGGCCCGCCTCCGGCTGGCGCTCAACCTTGGGCACCTCAACCCCTGAGGGCACCATATGCACTCTCGCGTTGCGGTTGAGGCCGCGAACCCGCTCCGCGGTCAGCGGCGAGATGGCGACATGCGCTCGTCCCACACGAGCAGTGGCCACGTTCCATCGCCTGCCCGATTCGCCCGCACCCGCCCGAGCGTAGCTGCGCCAATAGTTGCCCCACACCTCGAACCAGGTCACGACCATTGGAATTCGCCGCGCCCGCAGCACTGGAGCAATGGCCAGCGCCGGCAGGTAGGGCATTGCGCAACAGTCCACGACGTCAAAACGTTCGCGAGCGAAGAAGCGCGCGCAGGCGACCGCGAACTTTAGCGGTGGGACGACACTGCGTTTCGCCCCGTTCGCGTAAAGTCCGGTCGTCGGCACGAGCCCATGCACCACGACGTCCCCTTGCCACTGGACCGCGTCCCGCTTCCACCACCGCATTCCGACGACGTGGACATCGTGTCCCCGGGCGGCGAGCTGTTGCGAGAGCTCGTGCACGTGAAACTCGCCACCCGCGATGGACCACGGGTAGACGGCGTCGTAAACGAGCGCGATGCGCAAGTGTTGATCCCCATTGTTGCGGCTTAACCCCTGCCTTGTTCGGGCAGGACCGCCCCGTAAAGACCCTATTGGGATCTGCGGAAAGGGCGCAAAGGTTGCAGGCCGAGTATCCGTGAGCGGGCTCAAACGCGTTAGCAGGTCTTCTCCACCGCGGTCGGACAACGAGACGCGACTTGGGCAAGGAAGACCCCTGGACTTAACCGACCTTGGTCATCTGGCGTCGTGTTTTCGAAGATACGAGGCACGCGCAACAATTCTCATGCTGCCGGGTTCGAAAAATGGTGTATTCGAAAGGATCGCCGCAGTTGTGCGAGCGCCATCTTGGTGAAAGCTTCATCGTCAGCCGAAAATGGCGCCGATGTCAGCGAGAGCGCTCGGACCTCCAAGCAATTGGAGGAAGTGTCACAATGCTCCGGACCGGTACCTGGTTGGATCTTGACAGGCAGACACCGCGAGTCGCTCGCTAGCATGGCGAAAAATAGATCCATTGGTTCCAAGAATCGATTTGCGTGGCGCGGGACAGAATGCTGCGTGCATTCATGGAGCCTGTAATGTTTCGGCAAGGGTCCGTTGCGCAATGCAACGCCTACGGGTGCCTCGGATCCCCGGGAGCGTTGGCGCTTTCCATGGTCATCCTGACCCTGATGGCCCTCGCCGTTTTCGTCGGCGTCGCAAAGCGCGAGGGCCCCCTGATCGCGGGCACGGCGCTCAAGGACAGCGACGATGTGATGCGCCTGGTGCAAGTTGGGGATTGGATGGACGGGGCGGGTTGGCATGACCTGAACCAGGAGCGCGTGAACCCCCCGGCCGGTCTGGACGCGTGAACCCCCTGGCCGGTCTGGAGATGCACTGGTCGCGGCTCCCGGACCTCCCTCTCGGCCGCCGCTGGGCTTGCGGCCGAGCGGTTCATGGAACCGAAACGACGCCGTGCTGGTGGCATCCAGGTAAGGCTGGTGCCGCCGTTGCTCGGCGTCAGCTTCTTTTTCGCCTTCGTGTGGGCGGCCTTCCCGCTGGCCGGTGGCAAGGGCCTTCTCGCGTCAGGCCTGATCGGTGTCGCGCGGCTGGTGCCCCTCACCCAGTTCGCTACGGGTCGGGTCGACCACCACGGTTGGCAGCTCCTGCTGGCTATGGTGACCGCGGGCGCCGTATTCGGTTGGCTCTCGATGCCAGATCCACCTCTTCTGCAATCGTCGGCGGGGCGGCCGGCGGCTTAGGCCTCTGGGTCGGGGCCGAGGCGATTCCCTGGGTCGGCCTGGCGTCGGCCGCGCTCACCCTGAACTGGATTCGACATGGGCCTCGGTCGACTCGCGATCGCACGGTTTTGACTGGCCGTCGCCGGAGGCATGCTGCTGTTGCTTCCGCTGGTGGTGCCGGGTCCGCGTCTGATGGTGCCCGCCTGCGACGCCTTTTCGATCGTGAGCCTGGGCATCGGAGGGGCGGTGGCGTCCTTTGGAGTCGCCATCACGTTCGCCGAACGGGCCTGGACACTGCATCGATGGCAGAGTCGCGCCGGGCTTCCTTGGCGCTGGGAGCGGTCACGGTCGCCGCGCTCTACCTGCTGTTCCCCGGGGTGCGTCGGCGGCCCGTACTCGCAAGTGGCGCCCGAGATCCGGTTTTGGCTGGAGAACGTGAGGGAAGCCCAGCCGTTGATGACCACGGTTGTGCACGATCCCAGCCTCGCCGCGATGGTGCTTGTTCTGCCCGTGCTCGCGGTGGTCATTGCGCTTGCGGAAGCGACCGGCGAGCGCGGCAAACAGCGAACGCTGTGGCTGTGCCTCGCGTTAATGGCGGGCGGTGGAATGGCCGTGCAGTTCTGGCAGCTTCGAGGGGCCTTTCTTGCCAACGCGTGGGCCGGTCTTCCACTCGCGTGGCTGGCGGCAAAGGTGGGCGAGCGGGCCCAGCGAGCGACTTGGCGGTTGGGGCGGGTGGCAGACCCCCTGCCGGCATTGGCGGTGGCCGTCCTGCCGATCATGGCCGGGCTGCTCGCCGCCGCTGTTGCAGGCCAGGAGCTGAACGGCGACAAGGCGAAGAAGCCGAACTGGGCCCCGCGGCAGCCGCGCTGAACCAGCTCGGCGGTGGCGCCAAACCGCTGCTGGTCGCGGCCCCGATCGATCTTGGTCCCCCGTTGCTGTTCCTGACGCCCCATGAAGTCCTGGCCGCCCCCTATCACCGGAACACCGAGGGCCTGAGGGACATCCATCGATTCCTTGATGGCGATGCGGCAAGCGCCAGGGAGATCGTAACGCGGCGGGGGGTCGATGTGGTACTGGTCTGCCAACAGGAAGTGCCGGCGAGGTCCGGCGACCGTGACGGGAACGCCGCGTTTGCTCACCGTGATCCGGTGATATACCGGCTAAACTAGACGTGTTCCGGTGGACGGTGACATGCGAATGTTTGTCGTCAATCGGTCCGAGTTGCGCGCGCAGTGATACAGGCGCTTGTGCCGGTTGTCGTGGCTTTCGCCAACCAATGGCGCTCGGTTCAGTCAGGTGCCACGGCACGCACGCCGAGTATCCGCCGGGCAAGGGCCAATGCCTTGGCATGTTCTTTTCCGCCGCTCTCGAACACGGGTGTGACTTGGTACTTGGAGTCGGTGTCTGCTGTTCGTTAGCGCCAGAGTCGGGCGGTAACGAAAGTCACGCAGCGTTGGTGACCCCGTGCTGGGTACGCCCAGGTCCACATCCAGGACGGCAGACGTCCTGACTTCAAGCGGTTCAAAGGCGGAGAGGACGTTTCCTAGCGAATAGGCGATGAGCTTGCCTTGGTAGATCTCCGCCGGGTTCAGGACATGCACGTGCGATCCGATGACCAAATCGAAACCGGCGTCGATCATATCCCGGGCGGCGAGCCTCTGATCGTCGGTCGGCTGGAAATGCCACTCTTCGCCCCAGTGCACAAAGGCCACCAGGATCCGAGCGCCCTCTCGGCGCGCGAGCTCGACGTGTTCCCGAAAAGACGCGTAGCCCCTCGTCGCGATACTCATCCGTCCAGTCAAAGAAGTTCAACTCGTATATCGGCCAGGCGCGACCCCAATAGGCAAGCTTGCCGTCTTGTCCGGATAGGAGTTGGGTCGAAAGGTATAGGCGGCGATGGCGATTGGGGTTCCCTTCACGGAACGGATGAGAGGGCCGGCTTGCGGTAGGGTCGCGCCCGTCCCGACGGCTTGCAAGGGTTGGTCC
The DNA here is from genome assembly GCA_963698355.1 of uncultured Gammaproteobacteria bacterium. Taxonomy (GTDB): domain Bacteria; phylum Pseudomonadota; class Gammaproteobacteria; order Chromatiales; family Chromatiaceae; genus Thiodictyon. The sequence goes on from CAVOQO010000091.1 coordinate 53,709, forward strand.
TATGACGACATCCTGGCCCATCTCGGCGAGATCTGGTACTACGTGCATGAGCGGCTGGACGTGCCGCTGATCGTCACCGACGACGACATCTCCGGTACGTTCACCTTTGTGCGCGCGCTCGAAGACTACAACTTCACTCGCGATCTGACGCCCGCACAGATCGGGCAGACCTGGCTCAATTACCTCATCGAGCGGCGCACGGTGCTGTGGTGGGGCGGCATGGGCAACTCCACCGAGCACACCGCGTACATGCGCCTAAAGCACGGCTATCCAGCGCCCCAGAGCGGCTCCATTGCGCTGAACGGTAAGGTCGTGGCCGAACAGATCGGCGCGCAGATCTTCATCGACGGCTGGGCGATGGTCGCTCCCGGCAACCCCGAATTCGCCGCTGACCTCGCGCGCCGCGCCGGCAGCGTCAGCCACGACGGCGAAGCCATCTACGGCGCGCAGGTGATGGCGGCCATGGAAGCGCAGGCGTTTGTCGAGAGCGACATCAACAAGCTCATCGATGTCGGCGTCTCCGTGATCCCCAACAACTCCATTATCTACCGCATGATCGGCCAGATTCGCGAGTGGCATGCAGCGGAGCCTGACGACTGGGAGGCCACGCGCGCCCAGATCGCGGCCAACTACGGCTATGACAAGTACGGCGGCAACTGCCACATGGTGCCTAACCACGCGCTGATTATCCACTCGCCTGCTGCACGGAGCCGGCGACTTCCAGAAGTCGCTGATGATCGTCAACACCTGCGGCTGGGACACGGACTGCAACTCCGGCAATGTGGGCTGTTTGCTCGGTATCCGCGGCGGGCTGGCCGGAATCGACTCCGGGGCCGATTTCCGCACGCCGGTGGCGGACCGCATGTATCTGGCGACGGCGGACGGCGGGCGCGCCATCACCGACGCCGTCACCGAGACCTATCATCTGGTCAACGCAGGCCGCCGCCTGGCGGGCGAAGAACCCATGGCGCCCAAGAACGGCGCCCGTTTCCACTTCGACCTGCCGGGTGCGGTACAGGGATTCCAGGTGGAGGACAGCCCGGACTCAAGCGGCACAGCCGCTCTGGAAAACGTGGCAGGCTACAGTGACACGGGCAGCCGCAGCTTGGCGATCCGGTATGGCGGCGTCACCAAGGGGCGCACGGCACGCGTGGGCACGCCCACCTTCATCCCCTCACGCGAGGTGGCTGAATATTTTGAGCAGCGCGGCTATGCTCTGCTCGCCTCGCCGTCGCTTTATCCTGGGCAAACGATGCGCGCCGAGGTCCGTTGCGACGCGGCCAACGGGCTGCCGGTGCGCGCCAACCTCTTCATCCAGGTTTATCAAGACCCGGATGATCATCTGGAGATCGTGCGGTCCCCGAGCGTTGAGCTTGCTGCAGGCGCTTGTCACACGTTCACCTGGCGCGTTCCCGACACGCGGAGCTCGCCCATCGCCAAGGCCGGCGTGGAGATCAGCAGCGATCGGCCCGCGGCAGGAACGCTGTATCTGGATTACCTCACCTGGGACGGCGCGCCTAACGTTGTCTTCACGCGTACGCCCGGCGACAAGCCGGCGCATCGCCGCTTTCCCGCAACCACGCGCATGTGGCGTCGCGCCTGGGTGAATGGACTGGACCAATATGACCTGCGCTGGCCCGAACCGTTCCGACTGGTGCAGAACGAAGGACGAGGCCTGCTGATGCAGGGCGGCCGGGACTGGACGGACTATGAAGTTTCGGCGGACGTCACGCTGCACATGGTCAAGGCCGGAGGAATTGCCGCACGCGTACAGGGTATGCGCCGCTTCTATGCACTGCTGTTGTGCAGCGACGGCAAGGCGCGGCTGATCAAGGCCCTAGACGGCGACACGATCCTAGCCGAGACAGAGTACGACTGGTCGTTCGGCGCTACCAAGCGATTCAGCCTGCGCGTGGAGGGCAATCGCCTGACGGCAAACATTGACGACATGACTCTGTTCGACATTGAGGACGGCGAGAGTCCCCTGACCGGGGGCGGCGTGGCATTTGTGGTGGAGGAAGGCCGCATCATGAGCGACGCCATGAACATAACGCCGTAGTCGGCAGGCGCCAGATCGCGCCAACCTCATAACGTTGACTTCTGAACGGCATTTGCTTATATTTCATGCACACGGTGAAACGACGGAAATCGCTTCCCGTGTGCATGAGTCTGTTTTCGGCCATACGAACTCAATGCCAGCAGACATGGCGACGTCATAGCAGCAAAGGCAATTCCTCAGGCGCCTCTTCCCCTGGGCCCAGTCACTGTGCATGGACGGCAGGCCCGCTCGCCGCGGGATGGTCCGCACCAGGAGTAGAAACCCAGTATGAGCGACACCTATATGAAGGAAGCAAAGCGCTGGCCGGGCAGCGAATGGCTGAAGAACCGCCCGCGCTGGATGGAAGCCTTCTACGACGGCACGGTGGCCGCGCTGAACCGGCTCTATCCGGTCATGAAACGGGTCAGCCCCAGCGCCACGGAGTCTCTGCTGATCTTCAACGAGAAGACTCTTCAAGGGATATCTGTACAACTGCCAGATGTGCGGGCAGTGCATTCTGCACAGCACCGGCATGACGTGCCCCATGAACTGCCCCAAGAATCTACGCAACGGGCCCTGCGGCGGCGTGCGCGCCAACGGCCATTGCGAAGTGATCCCGGAACGCATGTGCGTGTGGGTGCAGGCGTGGGAACGATCCCAGGACATGCCCAAATATGGCGACGAGCTGTGCTGGGTGATGCCGCCGGTGAATCGAACCCTGCAGGGAAGCTCCGCTTGGGCCAACATGATGGAAGGCGTCGACTTCGACTATCCGCCCGGCTGGATCGCGGTGGCTGAATTGGAAGGTGAGATAACGGGGCACGGGCGATAATCCCTGCCGGCGCCGTGAAGTACGTTGCAGGTCGTCCCCAGTGACCGGCTCCGCCTCTATTTCGAACGCAAACCGAACCGATAGGCAAACCCATGAACACACTCGTCAAGTCCCAAAGCCAGACCGTAGCCATCGGCCCCGACCAGCCGTTTGTCATCATCGGGGAACGCATTAACCCCACCGGCCGCAAGATGCTGGCTGCGGAAATGCAAGAGGGCAACTTCGACCGCGTGGTCCGCGACGCCAAAGCCCAGATTGAGGCAGGCGCACACATTCTGGACGTCAACGTGGGCGTCTCCAGCGTGGACCCGGAGACAACCGAGCCGGAAATGATGGTACGCGCCGTAGAGCTGGTGCAGTCCGTGGTGGACGTGCCGCTCGCCATCGACAGCAGCGTGGTCTCCGCGCTCGTGGCCGGCATCAAGGCCGCCAAGGGTCGCCCGCTGGTCAACAGCGTGACCGGCGAAGAAGAGCGCATGGAGAAGATTCTGCCGGTCGTTGCCGAGTACGGCCTTGCCGTGATCGCCATCACCAGCGACGAGCGCGGCATCCTGTTCGACGCGCGAGGAGCGCTTCGGCATTGCCAAGAAGATCGTCGAACGCGCCGGCAAATACGGCATCAAGCCCGAAGATGTGTTGATCGACCCGCTGGCGATGCCCGTCAGTTCCGTGCCGTCCGCAGGCCACGACGTGTTCGAGATCACACGTTTGGTGAACGAAGAACTGGGCTGCAACACCGTGTGCGGGGCCAGCAACATCAGCTTCGGCCTGCCCAATCGCCAGGCGGTTAATAGCGCATTCATGGCCATGGCGATCACAGCCGGCATGACGTGCGCCATCACGAACCCATTGGAGCAGAGCATACGCCAGACAATCTATGCGGCTGACGTACTGATGGGCCATGACCAGGATTGCATGAATTATGTCATCGCTATGCGCAAAGCGGCACGAGCGCAACGTAACGCCATTACTTATGCCGTTAACCATACAGTAACATATTCCAGTAGGAGCCCGAAGATGACAGCCAGTCCAAATCCGAACCGTCGCCACCAGAGGTACTCGCCAGCGCCCTGCCCAGCGCGAACGGATGGACGACTGGAGCGGGTGCTGCGTTCCGGTCGCTTCGCGGTCACGGCCGAACTCGAACGCGCCGGACAGCGCCGACCCCGAAGACGTCTATCGCAATGCGTTGGTACTCTCGCAGGTCTGCGATGCCATCAACGCCACGGACGGTTCGGGCGCCAATTGCCACATGAGCAGTCTGGGCTGTTGCGCGCTGCTCACCCGCGCCGGCTATGAACCGGTGCTGCAGATCGGCTGCCGCGACCGCAATCGAATCGCCATACAGGGCGATATCCTGGGTGCGGCTGCGCTAGGCGTCCACAATGTGCTCTGCCTGACCGGCGACGACGTGAGCGCCGGCGACCAACCGCAGGCCAAACGCGTCTTTGATCTCGATTCCATCCAACTTCTGCGCACGGCGCGCATCATCCGCGATATGGGCGTCTTTCTCAGCGGGCGCAAGATAAGCACGAGACCGCGGCTGTTCCTGGGCGCCGCCGTAAATCCCTTCGCTCAGCCCTACGATTGGCGTCCACAGCGCATGGCCAAGAAGATCCAGGCTGGCGCTGACTTCTTCCAGACGCAGTATTGTTTCGACGTTGAACGCATGAAACAGTTTATGCAACAGGTGCGCGATATGGGCCTACACCAGCGGGCCTATATACTGGCTGGCGTCGGGCCGCTGCGTTCCGCACGCGCCGCTTCGTTCATCCGCGACAAGGTGCCGGGCGTTCACATTCCAGACGAGGTACTGGATCGTCTGTCCAAGACGCCAAAGAAGCAACAAGAAGAGGAGGGTAAACGTATCTGCATCGAAATCATCGAACAGATGCAGGGGATCGAAGGAATCCACGGCGTCCATCTCATGGCCTATCGCCAGGAGGAGACCGTCAGCGAGATCGTGGAGCGGGCCAAGCTGTTGCCCCGACAGCCCATTCGCCGGTTATGCGGTGGCCGAACCTCGGCTGAGTCAAGTCCATCACAAGCTTGACAGCGAATCAACCAGCTTGAAGTAGCTGATTTTCGCAGATGATCCGCTCGAAGCGCCATAGTCGAGGCAAACGTGTTCTTCGCCGAATTGGAGCTGCTACAAGCTTAAGGCGCAGCCTCGGGACCAAGCCTGCGCATCAGCCCTTGCATCGAGTACGCGACCGCCTGATTCGAACAACGCAATAGAGACGACTTCACGCTCAAGGGAGAGCGTCCATGACTTCATCCAAACCCGTGCCCAGCGACATTGATATCGCACAAGCCGCAACGATGGAACCTATCGAGGCCATCGCCGAGAAGATGGGGCTGACGCGCGACGATATCGAGCTGTACGGCAAGAACATGGCCAAGGTAAAGCTTGAGTCCATCGACAAGCTCAAGGACCGGCCAAACGCCAAGTACATCCTTGTCACTGCCATCACGCCCACGCCGCTGGGCGAAGGCAAGTCCACCACCACAGTCGGTCTCGGCCAGGGCATGCAGCCACATCGGCAAGACCGCCACCATCGCCATCCGCCAGCCGTCGCAGGGGCCCACCTTCGGCATCAAGGGCGGCGCGGCCGGCGGCGGCTACAGCCAGGTCGTGCCTATGGAGGAGTTCAACCTCCACATGACCGGCGACATCCACGCCGTCACCGCGGCCAACAACCTGCTGGCGGCCATGATCGACAACCACATCTACCAGGGCAACGCGCTGGATATCGACCCGTACAGCATCACCTGGCGGCGCGTGCTGGATGTGAACGACCGCGACCTGCGCAACATCGTGGCCGGACTGGGCAGCCGCAGCGACGGTCGCCCGCGCGCAGACCGGCTTCGACATCAGCGTTGCCAGCGAAGTGATGGCGATCCTGGCGCTGACCACCAGCCTGCGCGACATGCGCGAGCGCTTCGGCCGCATCGTCATCGGCCAGAACCGCAAGCGCGAGCCGGTCACCGCCGAGGACCTGAGAGCCGCCGGCGCTATGACCGTGCTGATGAAGGAGGCCATCAAGCCCAACCTGTTCCAGACGCTGGAGAACACGCCCGCGCTGGTACACGCCGGCCCCTTTGCCAACATCGCGCACGGCAACAGCTCGATCCTGGCCGACCAGAATCGGCATCAAGACCGGCGACTACCTGCTCACCGAGGCCGGCTTCGGCGCCGACATCGGCGCGGAGAAATTCTTCAACATCAAATGCCGCTACAGCGGACTGAAGCCGGATGCGGTGGTGCATCGTCGCCACCATTCGCGCGCTCAAGTTGCACACGCGGCAAGTACAGCGTCGTGCCGGGCCGCCCGCTGCCGGACGAGATGCTGCGTGAGAATCCAGACGATATCTATCGTGGGCGCGGCCAACCTGCGCAAGCACATCGAGAATGTGAAGAAGCACGGCGTCAGCCCGGTGGTCTGCATCAATCGTTTCCCCACCGACTACGATAGCGAGGTCGCGGCAGTCTTCGAGGTGGCGAAGGACGCTGGCGTTCGCTGCGCCGAGTCCACGCACTGGGCGCATGGCGGCGCCGGCGCAATGGACCTGGCGCGCATGGTGGTCGAGGCAGCCGAAGAGCCGTCCGACTTCCATTTCCTGTACGAGCTGGACCAGCCCATCAGTGACAAAATCGAGACGATCGCGCGCGAGATCTACGGAGCCGCTGAGGTCAGCTACGAGGCGCTCGCCGCACGACAGATTCGCACCTATGAGAAGAACGGCTTTGGCAATCTGCCCATCTGCATGGCCAAGACCCACCTGAGCCTGTCGGCCGACCCCAAGCTGAAGGGTGCGCCCACCGGTTTCGTCTTGCCGATTCGTGAGGTGCGGGCCAGCGTCGGCGCCGGCTTCATCTATCCGCTGGTGGGCGAGATGCGCACCATGCCGGGGCTGCCCAGCCATCCGGCGGCAGAGGATGTGGATATCGATGTGGAGACGGGACGGGTCGTGGGACTGTTCTAGCCCGGCCACCGAACCGAGACAATTCCTGCGCACAAATAACAAGGGGGACCGTACCTGTACACAACCAGGCACGGTCCCCCTTGTTACTCTTGCTTACTAGCCGCTACTTCGAGACTTGCGGCACATAGAGCTTCGAACGCTGCGGCAGATCGTCGTCATCCAACGCAGTGGCATCCTGCTTGTTGGTGAATGTACACGTGACAGTTTCACCTGGGTCCAGGTTGACCGTAGCCGTGCTCGTGTTCAGATCTCCTGTAGACGGCGTACCTGCCGTGTTACTATCTTCACAGACGATGGTTTGCAGATCGTAGCCAGTCTTGTCCGCCTCGACCACTGTGTAGACACCAGCAGGCAGGGTAGTGAATGTCCTGGCGCCGCCGTCGTCCAGGGAGAAGTCTCCGGAGCCATCGACATCCTGGCTGAAGGTGAAGTCAGTGCCGCCGACCGGGTCTGTAGCCTTGCGGATGACTATGCTACCCTGAGCAGTGTTGGTGAAGATGCAGTGAATGCGTTCGCCAGGAACCAGGTCAAGGTCGACGGAGCGTGTGGTCAGGTCGCCGGGGAAGGTCTGGCCGGTGGCGCTGTCCACACAGGAGATGCCGGTCAGCGCGTAGCCTGCCGGCGCCGGGTCGTCCTCGGTGATGGTGTACTGCCCGGCACTCAGCCCGGTGAAGTCCTTGACGCTGCCGCCGGCCACGCTGAATGTCCCCAGCGTGCCGCCGTCGAAGCCGAAGCTGTCGGTGCTCTCCGGCACGGTCACCTTCTCCACGGTGATGGTGTCGTCCTCGGCTGTTGGTGAAGGTGCAGGTCACCGTCTCGCCCGGATCCAGTCGGATGAGGCCGTGCGTCGACGCCACATCGCCAGTCGAGCGCTTGCCGCCCTTGACCGAATCCACACAGCTGAGGCCGCTCAGCTCGTAGCCGGTGGCCGTGGGTCGTTCTCGGTCACCGTGTAGGTGCCGGCGTGCACGTTGGCGACGATCTGCTTGCCGTTGTCATTGAGCGCTGAAGTCCCCCAGGTCGCCGCCGAAGCTGAAGCCGCTGCCGCCGTCCGGCGCCGTCGCCTTCTTGATGATGACCGTGCCCAACTTGGTGTTGGTGAAGATGCAGTGAACGCGCTCGCCCGCCGTCAGGTTGAGGTCCACGCTGCGACTGTTCAGGTCGCCGAGGAAGGTCTGGCCGGTGGCGCTGTCCACACAGGAGATGTCCGTCAGCGCATAGCCCGCCGGAGCCGGGTCGTCCTCGCTGATGGTGTACGCGCCGGCGCCACATTGGTGAAGTCCTGGATCCGCCGTCGCCAGGTGAAGGTGCCCAGCGAGTCGCCGTCGAAGCCGAAGCTCGTCGGCTGTTGGCGGGAATGGTCACCTTCTCCACGGTCATCGTGTCCTCTTCGGTGTTGGTGAAGGTACAGGTGCACCGTCTCGCCCGGGTCCAGCTGGATGGTCGCGGTGCGGCTGGCCACATCGCCGTCGAGGCCTTGCCGTCCTTGATCCGAATCAACACAGGATAAGGCCACTGAGTTCGAAGCCCAAGCCCGACGGGTCGTTCTCCGTCACGACGTACGTGCCAGGCGCCAGTTCGGCGACGGTCTTGCTGCCGCCATCATTGAGGGTGAAGTCGCCGAGGTCACCGCCGAAGCTGAAGCCGCTGCCGCCGTCGGGCGCCGTCGACTTCTTGATGATGACCGTGCCCAGCTTTACGTTGCTGAAGGTGCAGGTGACGTCCTCCCCGGCGGACAGGGTAATCTGTAACGTTGCCGGATGCTTCAACGATGACGATATCATTTCCACCACTACAGACGAATACTGTCGAATACCCAGCCTGCGGGTAGTTGGAAGATCTGTTCTGTTACATCGTACTCAAAGGGGTGGCAGATCGCTGTACGTGATGAAGTTTGGATCGCTGCCATTGTCCTTGAGAGCGAATGAACTGCCAGGTCCACCGATGTTCGTAAGGAAATTGAACGAATCATCGCTCTCCGGCGCGGCGTTCTTGATGATGGTTATGCTGGCGCGCTGGTACTCGTAGGCGCCGATGTCGTCAGCGCCACCCGCAGGGCGCGGCTCGCCGCGCTGATCGGTGGTCAGCGTCGTGTCGCCGGCGTTGATGGCCGGGCTGCGGGGCAACAGGGCATGGGTTCGAGTCGGACCGCCGTTATTGCGCAGTGGCCCCAGATTTGCGCTCTGGCCGACAATGTTGCCGTTGACGCCATCGACAAATCCGCAATTCATCCTGGGTTTGCACCAGGTTATGACCGCCGTCCGTAATCGTGCTGAAAAGATTACATACAATCCTCTGCACCCGAGTTGCCGGCAAGAATGCTGTTTCGGATGGTGGCCGTGCTAAAGCCGATCAACAGCAGTCCGGCGCCTTCGGCGCCATCAACAGCCCCTGCAGCGGAATTGGCGGTCACGGTCACACTATCGAGGTTGAGCGTGCCGGAACTGCTGATGCCGCCGCCGTCATTGCTGCTCGTGTTGCCGGAAATCGTGCTGTTCCTGATGGTCAGGCTTCCCTCATTGTCGATACCGCCGCCCGACACACCAGCGGAACCGCCCTGGATCTGATTTGCGAAGATCGTACTGTCGTTGATCTCCATCACACCCAGATTGCTGATCCCGCCGCCACTGTTCTCGGCCCTACTGCCGGCGATGGTGCTGCGGTTGATCGTCAGGTTGCCAAGGTTGCGAATCGCGCCGCCCCGCTCAGAACCGAGTACATTGCCGTTGGATATGAACAGGTCGTTGATGGTCACCGTGGTGTCGGCTTCGATGAGGAAGGGCCGCGTGCCGGGGAAGAGATCACCATTCCAATCTATCGTCGATCCGTTGCCTTCGATCACCAGGCTCACCCCGGGGGTGCTGTTGTCGATGGCCGTCGTGCTCAAATTGGCAGGCCAGCCGCCGTCCAGTATCGAGATGGTATAGATGCCCGGAGTGGTCTTGGCATTGAAGCACTCGATCGCCGCGTTGAGTTCAGTGATGCGGCTCACGCCCCAGGAATCGTTGCCACAGGCCGTGCTTTCCAGGGCGCCGATATCATCGGCGAGATCCTGGGGACGGGCCACGCCGCGCTGGTCGGTAGGCAGGCTGGTGTCGCCGGCGTCGATGGCCGGGCTGTCCAACCGAAAAGCGTGGGTCAGCGCTCCACCGTTGTCGGCCAGCGGCAATAGTTGGGGATCCGCCACGATGTTGTTGTTTACGCCGTTTACAATGCCGCACGGTTTACTCGTACTGTCTTGCAGTATAAGGTTGTGCCCCAAATCGTTGAAGGTGGCGCCACCGGCAATCGTTTCGAAGTGACAATCGTCAGACCCGTTGGTAGCCAGAATCGTGTTCTTGACTGAGACGGTTACTTGCGAGGTAGTATTGTTTATAAAGTAGAGTCCACCGCCGGTGAACGCGTAATTGTCAGCGACGGTCACACTATCCAGCGTAATATTGTCGTTGCTGGCAATACCGCCACCATAAGAGGGATTGTTCGACAAACCGCCAACAGATTCGTTGCCCGAAATGGTGCTGTTACGTATCGTCATCTGGCCGTTTTCATTATAGATGCCGCCGCCGAAGCCGGGGCTAGAGGAAGTGCCGGAAATATTGTAGGCAATGGTGCTTTCGCTGATCTCCACCGTGCCGCCCTGGTTGGCAAGACCACCGCCCCGGGTTTCGGCTGTATTGCTGATCACAGTACTGCGGTTGAGGGTGAGATTCCCTCGGTTGAGTATGCCGCCGCCTCTATTGTCAACACCGCCGCCGATCTCGTTGCCGCCGGTGACGGTGAGATCATTCATCGTCACCGTGGTGTTGGCCTGGACATTGAACGGCCGCACATCGAAGTTATCCTGACCGTCCACCGCAAAGCCGCTGCCCTCAATCACCAACTCAACGCCGCTGTTGCTGTTGTCGATGGTGGTCGTGCTGTCGTCGTCAGGCTGATGTTCTGCGTCAGTGTGATGGTGATAGCTGCCGGCGACCGTCTTGGTGTTGTAGCAGGCGATGGCCGCGTTCAGCTCGGCCTCGTTGCTCACAGACCAGCTATCGACATAACAAGTCTGCAATTCAAAGGCGCCAATGTCATCGGCGAGACCGAACGGACGGGGTTCGCCGCGCTGGTCGGTGGCCTCGAGCGTGTCGCCGGCGTCGATGGCCGGGCTGCCGGCCAGCAGGGCGTGGGTAAAGGTGGGGCCGCCGTTGTTGGCCAGCGGACCAAGCTGTGCGGTCACGCCGACGATGTTGCCATTCGCCCCATTGGTCAAAGGACCACAGTCAGCAGTGTGTGATCACCAGATTATGCCCGCCATCGGTAACAGGGGTACCGGTATCTGGCATCACAATCCGCTGCGCTGAGTTGAACCGGCGAGGATGCTGTTGCGCAGCGTGGCAGCGGTGCCACCAGTCACTATAAAGCGCCGCCCGGGCTGTTCCGGATGCCTGAGGTCGATCGTGAATTGGCGGACACATGGATCACGCTGTCGAGCGTAAGCAGGGCGCTGCCAAATCGCGCATGTTACAATGGCCAGGTGCCGAATCCACCGATGACGCCGCGACCACTTCTCCGACGTGGAGTTGCCGGAGATGGTGCTTATTCGAAAACGGTCAATCGTGCCGACGATTTTCAATACCGCCGCCAGTTAAGGCGGAGTTGTCGGAGATGGTGCTGTTGCTGATGGTCAGCGTCGCCGCCGTTGTATATACCTCCGCCGTCGTCAGACGGGATGTTGCCACCGGTCACCGTCAGCTCGGTTCATCGTCACCGTGGTGTTGGGGTCAACAAAAAACACGCGCACGCCGGCCGTGCCCTGCCCATCCACAGCAAAGCCGCCGCCTTCGATCACCAGCGAAACGCCGCTGGTGGCGTTGTCTGATGGCGTCCGTGAAGGTAGTCAGGTTGATGTCTGCGCTCAACTGGATTGTGAAAACGCAAGGCGACGCTGCCGTCGCCACTGCGTTGAAGGCAGTGATAGCGGCATTGAGTTCCGTCTCGTTGCTAACGGTAGTAGTGCCGCCACAGGAAGCCGATGCCGGCTCTGCAGGACTCGCGAAAACCAGCAGTACGCCTATGAGAAGCGCAACCAGCACGCTCCCCACAGAAGCGGTGGATGATAGACGATGTGTACGGTTCGACATGGTAGCTCTCCTTGTATGCTAGATCCGGCACTTGGCCTCTACGAGAGACAATATTGCCATTAGTTCGAGATTCGCGGTATGTAGAGCTTCAATATGTTGTCGGTTTCAGCCTCGAAAGCGCCGATGTCGTCGGCCGTTCCCTGGGGACGTGTCACGCCGCGCTGATCGGTGGTATTGGTTGTGTCACCGGTATCGAGGGCCGAACTGCCAGCAAGGAGTGCGTGGGTTTGCGTTGGGCCGCCGTTGTCGGCTAGAGGACCCAGATTGGGATCGCCGCTCAGGCTATTGCTGTTCGTGCCGTTAACGCAGGTCAGTCCGTCCTCGATGAGGCTGTACTCCGCGTTGATCGTGCCTCCAGCGAGCAGACAATCACCGTTCACACTGTTGGCGACGATTGTGTTGCTCAAGGTCACTGTAGCATCGGGCGTATTCACGATACCACCGCCACCGTCGGTCGCCTGGTTGCCGCTCAGGGTACTGTCAATCAGGTTGAGCGTGGCATCAGGTGAATTGTAGATGCCGCCGCCTCGTCCTGATGCCTGATTACCGCTCAAGGTGCTGTTTATCACCGTCAATGTGGTTGTCTCAGTGGTGCTACCGGAGTTGAAAATTGCGCCACCTAGACCGATCACACCAGTCGCTTGATTGTTGCTCAACGTGCTGCTGATCACCGTCACCTCGCCAACCACATTACTGATGGCGCCTCCTAGAGCGCCTTGGTTGCCGCTCAAGGTGCTGCCCCTTAAGGTCAGCGTGCCGCGTAAAACAACGATCGCGCCGCCTGTGTCTGAGCCTCCGCCGCTAACATTGTTACTTCCCGTGATCACAATATTCTGGATGGTCACGGTGGTGTCGTCTTCGATCAGAAACGCGCGCACGCCGGCTATGTTCTGTCCGTCAACGGTGTATCCGCCGCCTTCAATGATCAATTCTACACCGGACGTGGCGTTAGATATTCCTGTCGTGCTGCTGCCAAGAGCGATGTCTCCACTCAACTCAATAGTAAAAACGCAGGGAGACGACGCCGCATTGAAGTTAGTAATCGCAGTGTTGAGTTCGGTCTCGTTGCTAACGGTGGTAGTGCCGCCACAGGAGGCTGCTGCCGGCTGCGCCGGGCTGGCGAAGACCAGGAGCAAGGCCAGGAACGCGACCGCAAGAATGAGCCGGCGCCACGCTGCTCCGGCCGAACTGATTGGTTTGTTTGTGATGTAGCTGTGCATTTTGGACCCCTTGTTTTTCATGCCGCCGTCTAGGCGGCCCTTGCGCATGGCATAGAAACTATGAGATACCGTCTGTCGTCCATTCGGGCACGCCGCAAAAAGCGAGCCTTATGTCAATCCATCAAGAACACCAGATATATCGCCTCGTTCGTTGCTGCATATCGACCGGCAACCAGAAGGCCGGACATCGCTGCACCGTCGCCCAGGTTGAAAACCCGCAACTCCGTCAACGCCGGATCGTCGAAGACCGCCGACAGCGCACCATTGTCGATATCCAGGATCATGGGCGCGGACAGAGCTGCCGTCCGCATCGTCGATGGCACGCAGCTCAGCCGCAATATCACGATCGGCGCCAGCCTTGCGGGTGTAGACCTCCCTCCAGGGCCCCATCCAGGCTTGTTCGCCGTACCGTTCCCACAGGTCGCCCACGAAGTAGCGGTACTTCGCCAGCGCCGCCTGTGCGAGGTTGTCGGTTGCCGTAAGCTTCTCGCTGAATACGGCGCTGCCGAATGCCGCCTGGCTCGGCGCGCCGTAGACGGCTTCCAGGTTCGCCACTGCGTTCGGGCCGGCTGTCATTCGGATACGTCCCCCGGAACAAAAAGCATCCGGCTCGGCCCCTCGCCGTCACCCGCATAGTAGAGCACCAGATTGCCATACCAATAGGCCCAGCGGCTCACATTCTCCAGCGCAGTGAAGTAGGCGGTCTCCTGGCCCGCAATCGGGTCAGGACAGGCCATCATCGTGGACGCGATGGGGCCGACGGTCATCACGAACGGATTGTCGTCGCCCAGGGTGAAGCTGCTGTTGTAGTTGTTGCAGCCGCCGAAACCGCTGAGCTGGTCGCCCGTCGAAGCTGATGGTGACTGCTGGCTCCGCCAGCACCGGTTGGTCGTAGTTGATTCGGTCAATGTCCAGCTGGTTCCGTCCAGGTCCGCGCCCGATATTCTCTCCATCTCGGCCGCTTCTTGCGGAATCTCGGCCAGCTTGCCCTCCTGCAGTGCGTATATCTTGCGTGCTTTGTGCGTGGAGCAGCAGGCCGCATCGCCCGGCCCCTGGGTGATAACCTCCAGCACAATCTGACCCTCTTGGATGGTCGCCGCCTTCACGCCGATGCGGTCTTCAATCCACACGGCGCCGGCATCAATCGGCTGGCCATTCTGATTGAGTTGCGCCGCCACATAGACGAAGGCGCCGCTGCCGCCGCCCCGTTCCACCAGAAAGACAATGGCGTCGTCCACGCTGTCGCCGTCGAGGTCGCCGTATCACCTCTGTGCCGCTGATGTACTCTACGGTGAATATGGAGGGGTTGTCCTCGTCGAACGCATTGCCTTCGTAGCGCCCGTCGATCAGGGGAACCGGCTCGTCGTAGATGCCGCTGTACGTGGCATTCATTAGCTGGTCCGGCTTGAGCATGGTCGCCTCATCCGGCGCGCTGTCTTCGGTCGTGGCTGCCTGCGAAGCGCCGGTGTCTGCGGAGGGCGTCCACACGCTGTCGATGCCGATTTCGAGCTTCATGGTCGCGCCGGACTCTTCGTTTACGCAGGTCCCCTGCCAGACGTTCGCTCCGTCTTTCTCAACATACCAATCCGCGAGCTCGATAGAATCGGCATCGCAGCCGCCAAGTACAGCCTGCTGTTCGACCCACTCAACGAGGTCGCCGGCGTTCCAGATCTGCCCGCAGCCAGTGAGCAGCACGGTCACCAGCAGCAAAACGAACGGCAGAGTATATGACCGAGGACGCTTCATCCGATGGACTCCTATGTCTGCGCGGGCTCAACGATGGCGCAGGACGCAATGCTCCCATATCCGCGTTCGGAGCGCGCGAACCATGGGACAGCACGCTGCTCCAAATATTCTAGTATAATGGGTGCATCGGCACAGCGCTATCGCATTTGATGTGATATTCCTTGCTCGAAGGATGTGATAGACGGGCGGGCGCGTTCGTCTGCTCCTGTGGCCAGCGTTCGCAATATCATGCTATCGAATTCCAGAATCACTAAGCCCAAGTATCCGGACGCAGTCGTCGACCGCCCGCGCCTGTACCGGCGTTTGAGCCGCTGGCAGGAAGGACGCGGCATCGCGATTCACGCGCCGGCCGGGTATGGCAAGTCCTCGCTTGTCAGCCGATGGATCGATGTCTCGAACCTTGGCGACAGGGCGGCATGGCTTTCACTCGAAGAGAGTGAAGCCGATCCACATCAGTTTGTCTATCAAGTTGCTTGCGCGCTGAACAAGGTCTGTCCAGGCGTGCAGGAGGCGGTCGAACCGATCCTTGAGGATACTCAGAGCAGTGCCGAGCGGGTGCTCGAACGACTACTTACTGCGTTGGAACATAGATTGATGTCTCCGGAGTGGTCCAGCCAAGACCTGCTCCTGGTGCTGGACGATCTGCATCAGGTCCAGTCTCCGGAGATAGATGCGATGCTGCGCAAGGTGCTGGAACTGGGACCGGAGAATCTCCATCTGCTGCTTCTGGCGCGCTGGCGCACCGAACTCCCGTTGGCACGGCTCGTTGCGCACGAACAGGTTGTCGCACTGACCAAAGAGGACCTACGATTCACCGAAGGTGAAGTGGGCGAGTATATTCAGCGGCAAGGTTTTCCGCCGCCTAGTGCGTCCGAGTTGGCGCAGTTGGCGCAGCGCAGCGAGGGTTGGGTAACGGCGCTCAAGCTGTCGGTGCTGTCGTCTCGCCGGCGCGACAGTGTGTCAGAACTGATCACTGCACTTCAAGGGGATCGCGAGTGGCTGGCGGAATTCCTGACGGACGAAGTATTGAAGCAGCAGTCACCCGAACTGCGTCACTTTCTGCTGCAGACATCAATCCTTGGCGAATTCAATGCGGAGTTGTGCGGTGCGGTCTCAGGCGCGACGGACAGCTACGCAATGCTCGCTGCGATCGCCCGCGTGGATCTATTCTTGCTTCAACTGGGCAGCGGCGGAGGTTGGTTTCGCTACCATCATCTCTTCCAGGAACTGCTCCAACACCGGCTAAGAGCGCAGACGGATGATGCGGAGGTTGCCGAACTGCACCGCCGGGCTGCAGCCTGGCTCGCCGACGCAGGACATACCAGTGCCGCCGTGCGCCATCTGTTTGCCGCCGGTGACATCGAAGAGGCGGCCACGCTAATCGAATCCGATCTGCGTGAAATCGTGTTGGTGGATCCGTACAAGGCGCACGCCCTGCTCGATCTGCTGCCGGACGCTGTCGTACTTCAGCGACCGCGCCTCATGCTTGATCGCCTGCGACTGGCGCTCGTAACGGTCAATGTGCTCTTCGGCCGCTATCTGCAGGAGATGGAGGCAGCGTTCAAAGAACTACTGCGGTCATGCGCGAAGTCGCCGGAGTATCGAACTGAGTTTCGCGTCTATCGCGCGGCGAGGTGCTATCTACTGCATGACTTTGAGGCTGCTGCCGGCGCAGTCGACAAAGTGCGCTCCGATACAGGTCTGATGGACGATTTCACCCGTGGCACTTTGAATTTCCTTCAAATGCGCCTCGAGGACGTCGAGAGACCATCAGAAGCTGCCGTGCAATACGCCGAGCAGGCGCTGGCAGCCTATCGCCGCGCGGGTTTTGTCGCGGGTACCGTTGCCGTACGCAGAGAACTGGCAAGGCGGGCTATGCACAGCGGCCATGCCCGTATAGCTACAGATCGGTTTCAGACACTTCTCGACGGTCACACCATTGAGGGACCAATGGTCGTCCGCGAGCTCGCTTTCGCACATTTCTGCGCCGCGGAAAACCGCTACTGGCAGAATGACCTCGAGCGGGCGCGAGAACATCAAGGGTCGCTGTTGGCCTTGGCAGAGCTGCTGCAGGACGATCAGCTCATCTACTTCGCAAACGCTGCGGCGCAAACCTATGCCGCCAGCGAAATGTCCCGCAACGCAACAACCACATGAGTATACGATGCGCGAGGAAGAACTCCGCAGATGACTCCCTGCGCAGTTACTATTGCGATCTGACGATCCGGCGGCTGATCGCAATGCGGCGCCATGAGGAGGGCTGGCAAGCAGCGCAGGAGTTCGGTCTCACCATTGCGAATGCAGCGCCGGACCAACCGGATCGAGTACTGGTTCCGTGCTGCCTGGCGTATCTTGCGCACGGGGTTGATCTTGCGGCCATCACCCCCCTGTTGGCGGACGCGCTGGCGCACCGAACGGCGCAAGGAAATCGCTTCGGCCAATTGCACATGTTGGTTCTCACTGCATGGCAAGAACTGCAACTGCTTGGTGAGCAAGCCGCTGCCAGAACCTTGGATCAAGCCGCGCACCTAGCGAGGGAGACAGGGTACATACGCGTGCTCCTCGACGTGCCCGATCTGGCGTCTATTGTGCGGAAGCTGGACCTCTGCGTCGAGTCTGCGCCGTTGCGGGAACCTGGCGAACGTTCGGCGGATAGCGGGGATAACGTGTTAACCCAGCAGGAACTGAAGGTGCTGGAACTGCTGGCAAGGGACCACACCTATCAACAAATTGCGGAGGAACTGGTCATCAGCATCAACACGGTACGCACGCATGTGCGTCACATCTATCGGAAACTAGGCGTCCGCAGTCGGGATCAAGCCATTGCGTCAGCTTGGAGTGATGGACTCCTTGCCACAGAATGAATCCATGGCAGATCCAATCCTAGCCACCAAACTATATATTCCCCCGCCTCGCCCCGACACCGTCCCCCGCCCCCGTCTGTTTGAAAAAATGAACGAGGGTCTACGCCAAGACCAGGGCTTTGGCCGCAAACTAACCCTCATCTCCGCCCCCGCCGGCTTTGGCAAGACCACGCTGGTCAGCGAGTGGGTCGCCGGCTCGGGAGCCACTCGCGCCGCCTGGCTATCGCTGGACGAAGGGGAGCCGTCGCCACCGGGCACCCGACACGCTTTCTGACCTACGTGATGGCCGCTTTGCAGACGGTTGCGGCGGGAACTGGCGAAGGGATCGCTGGATGCTGCTCCACTCCCCGCAGCCGCCGCCAACCGAATCGATTCTGACGGCTCTGCTCAATGAGATCGTCTCCATCCCGGACGATTTCATCCTCGTCCTTGACGACTACCACGTTGTTGATTCCACAACCGGTTGACGAGCCCTCACCTTTCTGCTCGATCACCTGCCGCCGCAGATGCACCTGCTCATCACCACCCGTGAGGATCCGCAGCTGCCCCTGGCCCGGTACCGCGCCAGGGATCAATTGACCGAACTGCGCGCCGCCGACCTGCGCTTCACTCCCGACGAAGCGGCCGCTTTCCTCAACCAGGTGATGGGCCTAGAGCTATCGGCCGAGGACGTTACCTCGCTGGAGACCCGCACTGAAGGCTGGATTGCAGGACTGCAACTGGCCGCGCTCTCCTTGCAGGGGCGAGAGGACGTTACCGGGTTCATCAGGGCTTTCGCTGGAGATAATCGGTACATCGTGGACTATCTAGTCGAAGAGGTCTTGCAGCGTCAGCCCGAACATGTGCGAAACTTCTTACTCGAGACTTCCATTCTCGACCGGCTGAGCGGCCCGCTGTGCGATGCCGTACGTTTTGGCACATCCAAATCGTCAGACGGTTCCGATGGAGCTGCCGTCACTGAGCAGGATAGTAGCCAGGCTATCCTGGAGATTCTCGAGCGGAACAATCTGTTTGTCGTTCCGCTGGATGATAAGCGCCACTGGTATCGATACCATCACCTCTTTGCCGATGTTCTCCGCGCACACCTGATGGACGAGTATCGGATGGCGTAGGCCAACACCACCCGCTTCGAGTGCCTACTCTGCATCGACGGGCGAGCGAGTGGTACGAGCAGAACGGTCTGCGTATCGATGCGATCTGTCATGCGTTTTCCGCCAAGGATTTCGAGCGAGCGGCCGATCTGGTCGAGCTGGCGTGGCAAGCAATGGACAAGCGTATCCAGTATACGATATGGCTTGGCCTGGCAAAGACGCTGCCCAAAGAGTTGATCTGCGTCAGGCCTGTACTCAGCGCTGGTTATGCCTGGTCGCTACTGCAAGTCGGAGAGTTTGATGAGGCTGAGGTCTACCTTCGCAACGCTGAACGTTGGCTTGAAAGCACGACAGATATGAGCGAGCGTCCAGATGCTCCATCGTCTGAAATGGTCGTTGTGGACAAGGAACAATTTCGGTCTCTGCCGGCAACGTTGGCCTCTGCCCGTACCTATCATGCCCAGGCACTCGGTGACATACGCGGTGCCGTGAAGTACGGCCGGCTGACCCTTGACCTCTTACCTGAAGAAGACCATCTCCAACGCGGCGTAGCGGCCGCGCTCCTGGGACTCGCATACTGGGCGAGTGGAGACCTGGAGACAGCCGAACGCACATTAGCCGATGGCATGGCGAATATGCGTATGGCCGGCAACATCCTTTTCGCCATCCGTGGCACATATTCCCTGGCCGATATCAGGCTGGCGCAAGGGCGTCTCCGTGAGGCAATACGCACATACGAGCAGTCATTACAGCTTGCGACAGAGCAGGGTAAGTCTGTGCTGCGGGGAACGGCGGACCTGTACTTGAGGTTGAGCGAGCTATACCATGAGCAGGGCAATCTGGAGGCTGCCGCACAGCACCTGCTGAGCGGAGAGGAACTGGGCGAGCAAGCTACGATACCGCATTGGCAGTATCGCTTGTGTCTTGCTCAAGCTCGCATCAAGGAGGCCCAAGGAGATCTGGATGGCGCCATCGACCTGCTCGACAAAGCGGTACGCCAATATGTCAGGACTCCCGTCCCGGACGTGCGACCCATTGCGGCGATGAAGACAAGGGTGTGGATTGCGCAAGGAAACCTGGCCATGCACAAAGCTGGGCGCGTGAACAAGGGTTGTCCGTTGACGACGACCTGAGCTATTTGCGCGAGTTCGAGCACGTCACGCTGGCGAGGCTGCTCATCGCCGAGTACAGGCGCGACCGCGAAGATCGCTCCATTCACGAGGCAATTGGACTGCTGGAGCGCCTTCTGAAGGCAGCGGAGGCGGGTGGCAGGATGGGCAGCATGATCGAGATCCTGGTGCTGCAGGCGCTCGCTCACGAGGCGCAGGGCGACATCTCTTCTGCGCTTGCGCCGTTGGAGCGCGCCTTGATGTTGGCTGAGCCGGAGGGCTACGTTGGCATCTTTGTGGATGAAGGTCCGCCGATGGCGGACTTGTTGACAAGGATGAAGGATGAAGCCGCATTGCTACTGGCAGGCGGAAGGATGAAGGAGTATTGCCACAAATTGCTTGCGGCCTGTGCAACAAAAGAGGATATTCATCCTCCACCCCTTGTGAAGCAAGCCGTCACCCTTCAGCCTTTGGTCGAGCCATTGAGCGAACGCGAGTTGGAAGTGCTTCAACTCATTGCCGATGGTCTCTCGAATCGTGAGATCGGCGAACGGCTTTTCCTCGCCCTGAGTACTGTCAAGGGGCACAATCAGAATATCTACGGCAAGCTGCAGGTACAAAGACGCACCGAGGCGGTGGCACGCGCCCGCGAGTTGGGACTGTTGAGTCCTACTGAAACAGAATGAGACCGCATCCCAGAGAATGTCATTCCCGCACGCTCTTAGCGGGAATCCACGCTGGGGCGACTCGCTGGATGCCCGCTACCATCATTCGGGTATAACATGTCGCGATCCTCCCTGCCCGCCGAAGCTTCAGCGCCTCTACCCTCTCAGTAACCCCACAACAGTACCCCAAACAGTACTTTAGTATCTACACGGCAATACCGTATTGCCGATATGCTGGCTGTACGTTGAGCAAGTGGCACACACTGAGTCGCACAGCCTTCGAGCAGCGTGTGCCACCCAGTAGGACCAGCCGCAACAGGTGCAGGGCAATGTCGAACAAACGCAACCAGACCGCAGATCCAAATCAACCGCTGGTCTATCAGATCAGGATCAAGGGCCATCTGGGTCCGCAATGGACAGACTGGTTTGGGGACGCAACGATCACGCTGCAAGACAATGGCGATACGCTCTTGACCGGCCCGGTGGTCGATCAGGCCGCATTGCACGGCTTGCTCAGGAAAGTGCGCGATTTGGGAATGACATTGCTCTCGGTCAATCGCGTCGTATCCCGATGAGGCAGATGCGCCAGACGCCGGCCAATGATGTTAGGCAAGCCGTCTGTCGATAAGAGTCATCAAGTTCGTTCAGGAGAGGAGTACAAGAATGAGTGCAAACACGTATGTCCTCAAGGAGAAACTGAAATGACAAACCGTATCGCCACACCATCACTGGACAAACTGCCAGAATCGCAGGCGTCCTGTACCTGATCATCATCATATCGGGCATCTTCGCCTTAGTTCGTCGTCCGCTCCAGCCTCATCGTGCCCGGAGACGCCGCAGCCACCGCCGATAGCATTCTGGCTTCCGAAGGGCTGTTCCGTGCCAGCATTGCCGCCGACCTCATCATGATACTGTCTGATGTGGCATTGGCGCTGGTTTTCTATGTCTTGCTCAAACCGGTGAGCCAGGCGCTTGCCCTGCTTGCAGCGTTCTTCCGGCTGGCGCAGGCCGCCGTTCTGGGCATCAATTTGCTCAATCTGTTCATCGCTCTGCAGCTACTGAGCGGCGCCGAATTACCTGGCCGTGGCAGGCGCAGACCTGTTGAATGCGCAGGCTCTCTGTTTCTCGATGCCCACGGCATCGGATATACCATCGGCCTGACCTTCTTCGGCGTCAGCATCTTGGTCCTCGGTTACTTGATATTCAAGTCGGGCTACATTCCCAGAATTCTGGGCGTCGGGTTGCTGTTCGCAGCATTCGGCTACCTGATCGACAGTTTCGCCCAAGTCCTGCTGCCCAACTACGGCGACTACGAAGACAATATTCGCCCTGGTTGTGTTTGTGCCTGCCATTATTGCGGAGTTGTCGCTCTGTCTGTGGCTCCTGATCAAAGGCGTACACGGTGAGCAGACGCAGCAGAATCTGGCCTATCGAACGTCGGCAGAGGTCGATTTCGCCTGAATACCCAGGCTGCTACTTCCTGTCCACCCATTTTTCGTCGATTCGGGGTCAGCGACGCCCCACACATAAGGAGATTTGCCATGCGTACAGTTCGATTTCTTCCGCTCTTGGTCATGATTGCAGTATTGGTCAGTGCATGTATGCCGATCCAGCCTCAAGTTGAGGAGCTCGAGCCGGTCGGGCTGCGCTCTGATGCGCCGGAATATGCAAAACGCGGACCGTATTGGGTCGGCTACACGCCGCTCGTCATCGGCGAAGGAACCGAGCGCCAACTTGATGCCGGCCTCTGGTATCCTGCGCTCAATCCGTCGGGAAAAGAAGAAGCAGTGACCTATGAGATCACGATGAAAATGCCCGAACTGCAGAAGCGACATGCCATCGTTGTCTATGGCTCCGCCCTGTCAGGACGCGCCCATCGACGATGCCAGAGGGACCGTATCCGCTGGTGGTCTTCTCACATGGGTTTGGTCTCAACGCGGCGTCGTACCACACCCTACTCGAACACTATGCCTCTCATGGGTTCATTGTTCTCGCTCCTGAGCACATGGAAGAGGATTGGTTCGAAAGTATGACGGCGACAGTCGACCGCCCGCTCGACATCAAACAGACACTGGACTACGCCGAGCAACTCACTGCGCCGGACGGCGAACTGGCAGGGCAGATTGACATGGAGAACGTGGCAGTAGTGGGTCATTCCTACGGCGGGTACACGGCGCTGGCTGTGGCCGGAGCGCAGGTCGACTTCGACGCCTTCAACGAGCGTTGCAGTACGCTTGCC
>CAVOQO010000092.1:0-8505 GCA_963698355.1 uncultured Gammaproteobacteria bacterium
AACAGGTAACACCATGACCGAGAAATTCACCCACGACCCCGCGATCGGCAAGGGTGGCGAGCTGCACCGCCTCCGGAACCATGTTCCAGCTCAAGCTGGTCCATTCACTCTCGACGTTCCGGCACAAGAAGCAGGCGGTGGAAATCACCAATCAGATCCAGAAGGATATCGCCGTCTATCTGGGAACCGTCACCCTCATCAACACCGGGCTGGGGGTGGCGATCGGGCTCGGCCTCTGGGCCGCTGGGGTGCCCAATCCGGTGCTCTGGGGCATGATGGCGGCCCTGCTCAATTTCCTTCCCGATATCGGGCTCGCGATCGGCTCGACCGCGGTCTTCGTCGTCGGGCTGATGACCTTCGATGCCTTGACCGACGCGCTCATCGCACCGGCGATCTATATCGGCTGCAACGCGGTCGAGGCCAATTTCATCACCCCGATGCTGCTCAGCCAGCGGCTGACGCTCAACGCGGTGGTCGTCTTTCTGGCCGTGATCCTCTGGGGTTGGCTGTGGGGTGTGTCGGGGGCCCTGATGGCGGTGCCCATGCTCGCCATGGTCAAGGTCATCGCCGATCGCGTCGACGGCCTCTCGGCCCAGAGCGAGTTCCTGAGCGGCCGCGACGTCCCGTCGGGCTGAAGCCAGACCGACAATCCGTGTAGGTCCGGACCTCAGTCCGACAACGACCTCTCGGGCCAATCCCAGACACCCCGTCGGGCTGAAGCCCGACCTACGGTCCGTGTGGGTCGGACTTCAGTCCGACGACCACCCCTCGGGCGGCTCCAGGCCCCGCTGTCCGGCTGGAGCTCGACCGTGGCTACCTTCAATCGGTGCAGGCGACGGCCCGGCGCCGGATCAGGACGGGCCGATCGCGCGGGACTTGAGGTGGCGGATGATGTGGGGATCGGTGCGGTTCTTCGACGTCGCCGCCTTCATGAAGATCACCACCCGGTCAATGTCGCGGATGATGCCCTTGAGGCGCTCGTCATCCGGCACGGCGGCGCTGATCGAGCCGAACGCGAGGTCCATCAGGGCCTGGTCGTTGCGCGCGATGCCGATAGCGTAGGCCATGTAGCAGGCGGCATTGGGGTGGCGCACATTGATGCGCTTGGCGAAGCTGCGCCAGGACTGCTCCCACTCCCGCCATTCCAGGTTCGAGACCTCGCTGCGGCAGGTGCGCATGAACAGGGTCGCCCGCACCAGCTCCTTCTTCCAGTCCCAGGCCGCGGCCGCGAGCTTTTCGCGCTCCCGCTCGATGGCCCGGGCGTGGTAGTGCTGGCAATGCTCGCACTGGTAGTAGCAGCTCAAGACGTAGGCGACATACTCCCGGTCGAGCATGCTGAGCACGAAGGGGTCGGACTCGCCGGGAACCCCGGTGAATACATGCGCGTGGAGCTCGGTCAGGACGTCGTTGAAGGCGCGCCCGAGAACGGGCTGTCGTTCTGTCTCCGCCATGGATATCTGCCTTACCGCTTTCGGTACGGGCGTCGGGCTGAAGCCCGACCTACAACCCGACAACGACCTCTCGGGGCGCTCCCGGGCACCGCTGTCGGGCTGAAGCCCGACCTACCCGCCCGCCTGCTGTCCGGGGTCTGACCGGGATGCCGGGCTGACGCGCCAGACCACATTGCCCACGTCGTCGGCGACCAGCAGGTCGCCCTGCTTGTCGATGGCCACGCCGACCGGGCGTCCGTAGGCATCGCCGTCCTTGCTGACGAATCCGGTCAGGATGTCCTCCGGGGGACCGGAGGGCTTGCCGTTGCTGAAGGGAACGAAGATCACATTGTAGCCGCTCAAGGGCTTGCGGTTCCAGGACCCGTGCTGCCCGATGAAGACGCCGTTCTGGAAGCGCGGGGGCAAGCGGTTGCCGCGGGCGGAGGTAAGCCCGAGGGAGGCGGTGTGGGGGCCGAGTGCATAGTCGGGAACCAGGGCCTCGGCCACCAGATCCGGCCTTTGGGGGCTGACGCGCTCGTCCACGTGCTGGCCGAAGTAGCTGTAGGGCCAGCCGTAGAAGCCGCCATCGCGCACCGAAGTCAGATAGTCGGGCACCAGGTCGCTTCCCAGCTCGTCACGCTCGTTGACGACGGTCCACAGCTCCCCCGCCTCCGGCTCCCAGGCCATCCCGTTGGGGTTGCGCAGGCCGAAGGCGAAGACTCGGTGCTCGCCGCTCTTGAGGTCGATCTTCCAGATCGCCGCGCGCCCCTCCTCCTTGTCGATGCCGTTTTCCGCCACGTTGCTGTTGGAGCCGACGGTCGCGTAGAGGGTGCTGCCGTCGGGGGAGGCGATGATGTTCTTGGTCCAGTGATGGTTGATGGGGCCCGCCGGCAGGTTCACCAACTTGACCCCGGGCGCGCTGATCCTGGTCTCGCCCTCACTGTAGGGGAAGCGCAGGATCGCATCGGTATTGGCGACATAGAGGTCGTTGCCGATTAGCTCCATCCCGAAGGGAGAATGCAGCCCTTCCAGGAAGACGGTCCTGGTGTCGGCGACACCGTCCCCATTGGAGTCACGCAAGAGGGTGATCCGATCCGCGCTCGGCACAGCCGCGCCGGCCTTCTTCTTCACCTGTTTCGTCACCCAGCCCTTGATGCCGGTTCTGTCCTCGGGCCGCGTCGGCCCGTTGGTCTCGGCGACCAGCACGTCGCCATTTGGAAGCACGTAGAGCCAGCGCGGATGATCGAAGCCGCTCGCGTAGGCGTTCACGGCCGTGCCCTCCACCGCCGTGGGCGCCGCGTCAGCGGGCCAACCCTTGGCCGGTGCGATATTGACGGTCGGGATGAACGACTCGGTGGGTGGCGGAAGCGCCGGGTCCGGACCCGTACCGGCGGAGACGGGTAGCTCGGCCTTGTCGCCGCACGAGGCCAACACCAAGGTGAGCGCGATCAGCGTCGCGCCCGCGATCGGATTAACTCTGGACATGAACAGCTCCTCGATCATGCTTGGACGAAAAACTGCCTGCCGTGGTCGGCGGCCGCTGATAGAGACAGTCGTAACCAGCGAAAGTCGTGCCAGGGGGCGACGTAGCGCGTCGCCCCCTTTCATTCGGCGGGAACAAGGCGACTCCACTCCAGGTTTGCGCGAACCTGCCGAGTTACGAAGGGTGTGAATCCGAGCGGGTGTTGGTTGTAATCCACCCGCACGGCGCCAAGTCCACCAGCGGCAAGTCCGCCCGCACACAAGTCCTCCAACAGCCTTGGTGGATAAGCGAAGCGCATCCACCAAAGGCAAGCCGGTAGATACGGCGCGGATGGACATGGCGGATAACCGAAGCGCATCCACCGAAGGCACTGGCATTCCAATTGCGTATGCCCTGCAGCCGACATCTTGGCTCGACACCTGGAGGCAACACTTATGATTGGTTGGGCAGTTACATTTCTCGTTATTGCAATCATCGCCGCGTTATTCGGCTTCACCGGGATTGCAGGCACGGCGACCCAAATCGCCTGGATTCCTGTTCGTGGTGGGTCTGATCATCGCGGTCGTGCTCTTTATCATGGGTCGACGACCGCGGGTCTGACGGGCGAGCTGGATCGCCCGCTTCCAACGCCTGCTCGCCCTTCGCGGAGAGCCCCTGGGGCTGTCCGCGATCGTGCAGGCGCGCGATAAGCGAAGAGTGGACTGCGGCCTAGCTCGGTCAATACCGCTGATCCGACACCGCTACAGATCCGATCGATAGCGCTCGACCATGGCTTCCTGGGTTTCAGGCGTGCCCTCCTCCCCCATCTGATCGCCGAGCATCTGCCCCATGCTGGGAAAGGTGCCGCGATCGATCTGCGCCGCCGCCGACCAGAGTTGGGAGCGCATCAGCGACTTGGCGCAATGCAGGAAGATCTCCTCCACCTCCACCCGGATACAGGTCTTCGGCGGCTTGTGCCCCGTGGAGAAGCGGGATAGCAGGTCAGGGTCGGTGGTGACCCGGGCGCTGCCGTTCACCCTCAGGGTCTCGTCCACACCGGGGATCAGAAACAGCGCCCCCAGGCGGCCTGGTTTCGATGATATTGATCAGACTGTCGATGCGGTTGTTGCCTTTTGCGTCCGGAATGACCAACACCTTCGGCCCCAGCACTTGAACGAAACCTGCGGCCCCGCCCCGGGGAGAGGCGTCCAGTCGCCCGCGCCGGTCATAGGTCGCGATGACGACGAATGGGGAATGGCGGACGAAGTTCCCGCTATGGGTCTCGAAGCGGTCGAGCTGCTTCTCGCGGGCGCGGCCCCGCGGGGCCCCGTAGAGGGAGCGAAGGGCTTCGATGGACTCGATGAACATCGGCTTTGCCCGAGCCACGCAGGTCAGGACTCCATCAAGGTGACCCGCGTTTCCCCATCGGTCCGGTCGATGACCAACTGGATCTCGCAGTATTCGCAGTGGGGCTCGACCGGCGTGGGATCATCGGCGCAACAAGATCCTGCATCCAGGCCGGCAAAGATCAGCCCGACGCGGGCGACAATGGCCTCCTCGCCCTCGTCATACCCATTGATCATGACGGTGGGCCGCTCATCCATCACCCGGTTGCCCGACCTCAATGCCTGTTGGAGCGGCAGGTCCGAGAGCTGCCATTGCTCGAGCTCCGCCTTCAGCTCGGCGCGAAACCCGGGTTGCCCCCAGGCCCGCAGGGCCCGTGTCAGTTTCATGTGCATCCTCTCCCCAGCGCCCTGTCGGTTCGACAGGTTGGCTTGTTTCTGCGCATTTCCGTTTCTCCATCACCTCGACCCGCGGGTCAGCGCGATGAGCTTCCGGTGGCGCTGGCGAACGTCGCGAAAGTCATAGCTCGACTGCACATCTTCCAGCGCCTCGCCGCGCACCAGGTCGCCGTGCGTGGCCAGGAGCTCGAGACGATCCCTGCGGTAGGTCAGCTCCGCAAGCTGACAGAACGACTCGAGCAGACGAACGATCACCGGCATGTCGCCCCTGCCGTACTGGCGCAGCGGCGCATAGATCGCCTTCATGATGCCGGCGAAGGTGGGCGTGCGGATGAGCAGACGCGGCCGCCGTTCGGCATCGACCATGACGCATCCCGGAAATTCCAGGTCGATGACCTGCGCCACCGCAACCCCGAACCAGTCGATGCAGGTGATGGCGGTGCCTGGATCATTGATGCCGGGTGACAAGGCACGGGCCGCAATCTGATTGAGCTGGGCGACGCTGTGCTCCACGTCCTCGAAGGGCGTTCGCATCGCGCCGATGATGACGTACTTGTTCAAGGTATCGACCACCCGTTCCGGGTCCTGGTCGAGCTGACCATAGAGCTTGAACAGGGCCATGCCCTTGAGCACCAGGTCGCCGGCGCGCAGGCGAACCTGCAGCATACAATCGTTTTGTTCGCACCAGCTCACCAGCCCCTGATAATCGATGGT
Source organism: uncultured Gammaproteobacteria bacterium (assembly GCA_963698355.1). Lineage (GTDB taxonomy): Bacteria > Pseudomonadota > Gammaproteobacteria > Chromatiales > Chromatiaceae > Thiodictyon. The sequence goes on from CAVOQO010000092.1 coordinate 5,349, forward strand.
TTGAACATAGCCCTGGTCACCGGTGGCGATAAGGGCGGCGTCGCGCGATCTCGCGGCGCGGCGCCACGGCAGCGTCTGTCGGACACGGTCGGTTTCATCCCCGTCCTTGACCAGATCCGCTAGACCACCCTGCAATTGCTTGCCGATGCGATTGATGATCTTGTCGGCCTGCAGATTGGTCGAGGTTCGGTGAATGAAGCGCACGAAGGCGATCAGAGCCGCAAAGGCGAGCACCAGGGCGGCGAAGACGGTCAGCCGCGGGCGGTCGGTATCCGCGAAGGTCGTCAATATGACCAGGGTATAGACAAAGGTGCCGAGAAAGAGTCCGAGGCTGAGCTTGCTGGCGTTGTCCTGCAGGAAGGCGCGCAGCACCTTGGGCCCGTATTGACCGGAGGTCAGGGTGAGCGCAACCATGGTCACGGAAAAGGCGACCCCGCCGACGTTGATGACCGATCCCGCGACCACACCCAGCACCTGGCGCGCGGAGTCGAGCGGCATCGCATAGGTCTTAAAATAGGAAAAGTGGGTCCCCAGTTGCCGATCCAGCCAGAGCATCAGCACCCCCAGCAGGGCGCAGATCGCGCAGAGACCGAGCGGTATAATCCAGATACTGCTGGCGGCTCGCTCCCGCAGATAGGCTAGCTTGCTGTTCATTTTGTTGGCCCCGATTCAAGAGCTCCAGTCCGGCCCAGGGCCGCTTATGCAACAATCATGATGAATGCCAGCCGTCAAGCGACCGCCCCCTGCCGGCCCATTTCAACCGGATCCCTTCCTCTAGCACCAGTCATTTTTTCACCGCCCCCTTTTCGCCGGCGCTGTGGGGAAATAGCAACCGATCGGACCGCGAGGGTCGCTGGCACATATTCTGCTGGAGATCCGGTGGCACGGCGCCGCCGTGCCAAGACGATGAACATGACGAGGTGATTTATGAATTGGGATACCGTCAAGGGGAATTGGAAACAGATGACCGGCGAGGTGAAGAGCCGCTGGGGCAAGCTCACGGACGATGACCTGACTCAAATCCAAGGGGAGCGTGACAAGCTGGTGGGCAAGATTCAGGAGCGCTACGGAATCGCCAAGGACGAGGCGGAGCGCCAGGTCGATGAGATGCGATGGCGGGAGGGTTCCTCCTAGGGGAACAACCGGGGCCGGCTCCCGCCGGCCCGGGCCCTGCCAGCCTGCCGACCGGGCACGCGAGGCGCCGTTTCTTCGATCGACGTTCATTGCATTTCACCAGCTTCGCGACTCAACCCGCCGGTTTCGGGGTTCGGGGTCCTGAGCAGGACGAGGAGCCCCCCTGTTGCGGCGATCAGCGAGCCAATCAGGATGGCGAGCTTTGCCGTCGCGAGCTCGGCGTCGGACAGGGCGAGGCCGGCGATGAAGGTGGACATGGTGAAGCCGATCCCGGCCACCATCCCGAGGCCCAGCAGCTGTCTCCAACCCAGTTCGCTCGGAAGGGCGGCAAAGCCGGCGCGGCTCGCCGCGTAGGCCGCACCCAGGATGCCCAAGGGCTTGCCGAGCACCAGACCGACCATGACACCGATCGCCACCGGGTCACTCCAGAGCGCCGCGAGTGCCTCCCGATCGATCCGGATACCCCCGTTGAGAAACACGAAGGCCGGCAGAACCACCAGTGCGACCGGCAGACCCAGCGAGTCCTCCCAACGGCGCAAGGGGGTGGTGGCCCGCAGCGCCTGGGCCTCGATCTCCCGCAGTTCTTCGTGCTCCTCCTGATCCGCCAGGACATCGCTGTGCCCGACGCGGCGCCGGACGTGTCGGTAGAGCCCCAGCAAGGACTGGGCGAAGCGCCCCATCTCCAGACGGGGCCGCGCCGGCACCGTGATCGCGGCCACCACTCCGGCCACACTCGAATGGATGCCACCGTGGTGAATGCTGAGCCAAAGCACGACGGCGCCTCCGAGGTAGATCAGCGGGTGGCGCAGGCCGGCATAGTTCGCGCCCAGCAAGAGCGCGAAGGTGACCGCCGCCACCCCAATGCCCGACCAGATCAGGCTCTCGGTGTAGAAGAGCGCGACCACCAGGATGGCGCCGATGTCGTCCACGATCGCCAGGCCCACCAGCAATGCCATCAGCACCCGGGGGATACGCCCCCCCAGCGCCGCCAGCAGGCCGATGGTCAGTGCCGTGTCCGTGGCCATGGGGATTCCCCAGCCCCTGGAGACGCCCTGCTCGGAAACCAGGTTGATCCCGGCATAGAGGATCGCCGGCAGCAGCATGCCCCCGATGGCCGCGACGATGACCAGGCGCCGTCGCTGTTGCCCCTGCAGCTCTCCGGCGAGGAATTCACGCTTGATCTCCAGGCCGACCAGAAAGAAAAAGATCGCGATCAGACCGTCGTTCACCCAACCCAGGAGGTTGCCGGAGAGCTGCCAGGGACCGACCTGGACCGCCACCGCCGCCTCCTGGATCTGCCGGAAGCGCTCCTCCCAGCCACCGTTGACCATCAGCAGCGCCGCCCCCAGGGCCACCAGGAGGATGGCGCCGGAGAGGGTTTGAGCACCCAGGAAGCGGTTGAGCTGCGCCCGCACCCGGTCGACCTGCTGCTCGAGCGACGATTTTTTCACGACGTCCATCGAGGCCGAGGTCGCAAGTCCTGTACCAGCCGAAGAGGCAACCCACGCCGTGCAGACCGGCGCGGGGCCGGTGGCATCGCTCTTGCGGACGGGCGGCAGCTCAGACCAGGAGAACCGATTGATGAAAAGCCCTTTTCGACTGTCCCCCCTCCTCGCGGCGCTCGTGCTCCTTCCCCACCCGCCTGCCGCAGGCGCCCAACAGCGTGACGTCGGCCAGTCCGGGTCTGCCGAGGGGGAGGAGCCGGCGCCCAGGGCCAAGCTCGAGATCACCCGGGCGCCGAGCGCCCAGACACCCCTGATGGCCATGCCGGTCAAGGCCATCAGGGGAATGAAGGTCTTCGACGTCCAGGGCAAGGGCCTCGGAACCGTCGAGTGGGTGGTCAGCAATCCACGCTCCGACAGGCTCTATGCGATCGTCTCCCTCGGGGGGTTCATGGGCCTGGGCGAGCGCCTGGTGCCGATGGAGCTCGAGCGCATGGAACGTCGGGACGATGGCCTGGCCCTTCCGGCGGGTCTGTCCGTCGAGCAGGTCAAGGGGCTTCAGGCCTATGATCCGGACCAGT
>CAVOQO010000093.1:0-10274 GCA_963698355.1 uncultured Gammaproteobacteria bacterium
CGGTGGTCTACCGCCACCTGGGCGAGCGCGCGGACCGAAAGAGTCAATGGCTGCGCCAGCTGGCCGCACGCCGTGGGGTCAACAAGGCGCTGGTGGCGCTGGCCGCCAAGCATGCACGGATTCTCTGGGCGCTGCTCAGCCGGGGCGGCGACTACCAGCCGGTGGCTGCCTGAGGGGGCGTGCCGGCGGACTCCGTGTGGACAAAGCCTGCATGTCGCGAGCGAACGTGTGGACAAGCCGGGGACAGCGCGCTGAGGCGAGCTGCCCCCAACTTGCCCACACTCATGCACCCTGTGCCCACACTGCGCCGCAGCGGCCACAGCGCAGACTGAGAACGCCTGCGGCGCAACAACAACAGGTTAAGAGAAACAACGGATCGACACGATCCTCGATTGCGAAGCCGATCGCGTGATGGCGCAACCGGTCAGACCGGCGCCGGGAGACCCTGAAATCAGCGTGGGCCTTCGAGGCCGGTAGGGAAATCAGGAACCGGTGCGCGGATTGCCATCAGGGCCAGCGTCGAAGAAACCGACGCATCGACAGGCCGAATACAAGTCAGCAGTCAGACCCAGTACGCCATCGCCGATCAGCTTGCAAACCGGGGGGAGTCCATACAAAACGCTGATTTATTCAGATCCCGCCGGGGCGGCCGAAGCAAAATCAACACGTTACTCGGCCAGTGTCGCCCGAATCTGGGATTAATCAGCGTTTCCCTAAAGGCTCAGCCCAGGGAGGATCCATCAGGGGGACAGAATAGGGACCACAGTCACCGCGGGGGCGCTGCTTTTCGGGTAGCGGCAGGTGAGAGAGTGCGTTCGGCGAACCGGGCCCGCCAGCTCCCCGAGCCTTGGCCTGCGAAGATCCAGGCCCCGGTGAGAAACCTCGTTTTGGAGGATAGCAGCTCTGGGCGCCTACATCGCCGCCCAGTGCTGCGCGAGAGCGACCGCTTCGACCCCAGCCTCGACAACTGCCTGCTCGCCGCCAGCTCCAAGGCGCTAAAGACCAAGCAGACCCCCAGCGCCGAGAACATGAGGCCACCCTGCTCCAGGTGCCCGCCGACTGGGAGAGCCGCCGCTCCCCCCTAAGCCGACGACCTCGATGACGAGGTCCGCATGTTCGGCGTCATCGCCGGCGCCGTCTGGCCGCCAGGACTTCTCCTCGCGATCAACGGCGCCGGCGGCTACGAGCAGCGCACCGGCGTGCCCATGCGCTATGTGCTGGAGTTACGCCTTCTCCATGCGTCTATGAATGTCGGGGCGCCCAGCAATACCCATGGGATGTGCACGGCACCCAGGTCCATCACCACAACATTCCAGTGGTTAGGTTGATCGCGATCAGGTGCAGGCCCCGGATTGCGATACCCGTCACAGCGAAGCCGGCGTAGCGTATGTTCGGAGCCGACTCTGCTCCCGGCGGTCCGCCGCGATGTCTTCGGGCAGCGCCCGCGCGCGCTGGGGTGGGCGGAAATAAACAAGGAGAGACACCATGAACGGTCTTGCATACCACGCCAGCAACGGGTCCAACCGGCCTTGGAGCCGTTGGATGCGACAGGTTCGCCCCGAGCGATCCACATCCCCCTCGGGCCCACGCGGCGGGGCGGCTCGATCAAGCTCGATAGCAATGTCCCTCTCGGTCGCCCTCTGGGCGACGACCCTGCTCGCCGGCATCGCCCCCGGATTGGCGGCCGCCGCCACAGAGGACATCGTCGCCTACCTCGGGCTTACCATTGGAAACAACTTGACCTACCGCAGTAAGAAGACCGTTAGCACGACCTACATCGAGGAACGCGCAGAGGTTGGGGGGTACGTCGACTTTCACGGGGTTCAAGCCCTCCAGCTGAAATGGTTCGATGCGGGTGAACCTGCACCCTACCTCATCGAGTTTCTGAACGCCGACGCGGAGCACCTGTGCTATTACGGCGATCGCAGACCCGAGGGCGACACGCGCTTTAGCCCCGCGATTTGCATCACGCGCCAGATGGCCGTCGGCGAGACCTTTACCGCCGAAACCACGGTAACCGATCCCGTTGGCGTTCAGACGCTTCGGACCTTTGTCTGGACCGTTGTGGCCAAGGAGTCGGTCACGGTCCCTGCTGGGACGTACTCGGACGCCCTGCACGTACAAGAAGGCTGGGAAGGCGAACCCTCCCTCGACGAGTCCTGGCTTGCCAACGGCATCGGCCTGGTAAAGGGCTGGTCCGATCCGGGCAGCGCCGATGACTGGGTCTCGGAGCTGACCGCTTTCAACCCCGGTATGCAGGATTGCACTGAACCGCCAGCGGGTTTAGTGGGCTGGTGGCGTGGGGAAGATACCGCCACCGATTCGGCGGGTTATAGCGATGGCACGCTGGAAAATGGTGCAGCATTCGCGGAGGGGAAAGTCGGCCGAGCCTTCATTTTTGATGGGGTCGACGATTTCGTGGAAGTCCCTGATAGCGATCTATGGGCGTTCGGTGCGAATGACTTCACAATCGAGTTATGGGCAAACCTCAGCGAGCCGGGAGGCGGGACTATCTATAATCCCAGCCACATTTTTATCGGTAACGATGAAGGTTCAGGCGATATACCGAAATGGTTTTTTGCCCTTGGAGAGGGTAAATTGGAATTTGTCTTCGACAGTGTTGACCATTTTCTCGTATTCGGGGATTTCTCGCCGAATCCGAACCAGTGGCATCACTTGGCTGTAACGAGAACTGGCAGCGAGTGGAGGGCGTTCGTCGACGGCGTGCAACTCGGCTCATCTTTGATCGATACGGCGATCCTCTCCAATCCAGATGCGCCGTTGACGATCGGGCAGTCCGAGGGACTTGGTCCCGTGAACGGACTCTTGGACGAGGTCTCGATCTATAATAAGGCGCTCACGCAAGCTGAACTTCAGGCTATTGCCGATGCCGGATCTGCCGGCAAATGCGCGCTGCTTGATACGGACGCGGACGGCGTGCCCGATTCCAGCGACAACTGCACGCTGGCCGCCAACCCCGACCAGCGCGACACCGATGGCGACGGCTACGGCAACCGATGCGACGGCGACTTCAACGACGACCTCAAGGTCAACGCCTTCGATGTCGCCATCCTCAAGGCCGACTACGGCAAGACCGGAGATCTCGAGACCGACCTCAACAGCGACGACAAGGTCAACGCCTTCGACGTGTCGATTCTCAAGGCGCTGTTTGGCCAACCGCCCGGACCCTCCGCGCTGCTGCCCTAGCCCAGTGAAGACTCAACCCACCAACGGAAGACCCAGCACGGGAGATCGCAACAAACCACAGACACAACCGCAGGCGCGCCTGCGCTGAGCAAAAGAGAGAGCAAGAGGAGAACACCCCATGAAAACAACCCTGTCCCTGGGTCTCGCCGCCTTACTGGTGCTGGGGACCGGGGCGGCCAGCGCCGCCACCGTGTCCGTCGGCTCCTATACCCAGCAGCTCGGAGACACCTTCGACGTCTCCATCATCGGCAGCGGCTTCGACAGCTTAACCAACGGCGGGGACTTCACCCTCGCCTTCGACCCCGCCATCCTACAGGCCACCGCTGCCCCGGTGGACACCGCGGTGTGGGAGTTCGGCAACCCGAGCGGCACCATCATCCCCGGGCTGATCAGCTTCAGCGTCGCCAGCTTCAGCGACCGCGGCCCCGACTTCCCCATCGCCACGGTCACCTTCAACGCCATCGGTCTCGGGCTCAGTGCGCTCGACCTCGAAGGCGATCCTTGGGCCGCACCCGGGGGCGTTGCGATCGATGTCACCTACGTCGATGGCAGCGTCAGCCCTGTGCCCCTCCCGGCGGCCGCCTGGCTGCTGCTCTCGGCCGTGGGCGCGGTCGGGGCGTTCGGTGTGCGCCGGCGCGAGAAGGCGGAGGCCTGAGCGCTTCTCAGGTGGCGGCGCGCACCGCGCACTGGGTGTGCGGTGCGCGCCGCCGCACTCTTGATTCGGACCTGCTGCTGATCCGCCGTCGCGGTGCCGGGGAAGGCGTATGGCGGCGGCACGTCCGCATGCGTCGAAATCACACCGGATTGGAGCGGCGGCCTAAGTTCCTGCCCCTGGTCGCAGGCTCGCGAGAGGGTCCACCGACGGCTGGCCAGCGGGGGCTACATTCGCTTGATCCAGATCATGGCCGCGCTCGCGAGCGACCACCATCCGGCGCGCCGTCGCCTATGGTTAGAAGCACGCTGTAGGTGCGGTTATCCCGGCGAGGCCGGGGACCGCAGGGGATGGCAGACGGCGGCGGGCTCCTCGCTGCGATCGCCCCGCGAGGTCTCCAACTCAGTGACGAGCGAGGGGGATGACAACAGGTAGACGCGGAAATGGACGCGTTCCCGCACCGTCTGCCGCTATTGCTCGCCACGGCCGTGGTGGGCTGCGCCTCCGAGCTTGACCGCTCCCCGATCAGCTACACACCCCTTCCCCAAGCGGCAGAGCCGACGACGCTGCGCATCCTCGGTACGGTGACCCTGACGCCAATCAGCGGATACTCGGAGACCCTCAAGGCCGGCTCTGCCTGGCAGCGCGTCGGCGCGACTCCCCAGGGCGAGGTCTACCGCCCCAGCGGCGATGTCTTCAGCGTGGGGGGCGCCAACCGCCACGAGGCCTATCTCGTCGTCTCCGGGCCCAAGATCGTCGGCTTCTACCTGCCCGGCGAGGGGGCGTTCGCCCCACTCGCGCAATCCGTCCCGCTGCCCATCCGATAAGGAGAATCCGATGAGAAGACGCACCTTCCTCGCTGCCGCCGTCGCCCTGCTCGCGGGCTGCGCCACCTCGGGCATGCGCCACGCCGAGCTGAAGACCTCGCTGGCCCCGCCCAAAGCAGGCGAGGGCCGCATCTACTTCTACCGCGCATCCTCGCCCTTCGGGGCCGCGGTGCAGCCGGACATCCGGATCAACGGCACGTCCGTGGGCGGCTCGAAACCGGGCGGCTTCTTCTACGTCGACCGTCCCGCCGGCCGCTACGAGGCCCATGCCTCCACCGAAGTCGACCGCATGGTGAGCTTTACCTTGGCGGCGGGGGAGACCAAGTACATCCGCACCTCGCCGTCTTTCGGGGTCCTGGTGGGACGCATCAATTTCGAGCTCGTCAACGCGCCCGAAGCGGAGGCGGAGCTGGCGTCGCTCCACTACACGGGAAGCTGAAACCCAGGGAGGACGAATCACGGGAGACTAGGAATACACCACAGCCGCAGGTTCGTCTGCGTTGAGCCAATTGGTGGTTGGTGTCCCAGCGCACGGCATTATCTTCATCCTTGCTCAAAATTCTTGACCGTCGGAGATTAGCGCATGAACGTTGAATGGAAAGCATATATCCTTACGCTATTGTCGACTTATGCTACGTGGCTTTCGCCGGATGCCTATGCTCAGTGTACCACTGTTGTACCTGGTTCAATCATCTCTGGACAGACGTGGGTCCCAGCTGGATCACCTTATTGCGTCGATGGCGACGTGCTCGTCAATAGCCTAATTATTCAACCGGGCGTTAGAATTGAATTCACCGGACCCTATGAATTCGAAATTGCAGGAATCTTGAAGGCAAATGGCACACAAGAGAGCCCAATTGTGTTCACCGCGGAATCAAACAACCTGACAGGCTGGCGCGGCATCTTTTTCAACTGGAGTCTACCGGGCTCGGAACTCGTTAACGTCATCGTAGAGGGGTCGAACGATACCGGCATCGAGATCCAGGACAGTTCACCGACGCTAAGAGATTGTGTTATCCGGAATAATGTCCGGGCCACCAACGGTACCGGGGGCGGCGGCATTTACACAAATGCACCGCTGACGGTGACGGCTTGTACAATTGAGGACAACGGCGTGGTCGTGACGGGTTCCGCGGCGTTTGGCACGGCCTCAGCGTATGGTGGCGGGATTTATAGCGAATCAGACTTAAATCTCATCGACACACGGATTACACACAACACTGCAAGTGCCCACACACCGGCGACATATAGCCATGCGATTGCACATGGCGGCGGACTCTATGTTGCGGGTCTATTGCTGATCAACCGGAGCACGATTGACTCCAACATTGTCTCCTCAGGGGCTCACCTCTCCAGCAACAGTCAAGGCGGGGGAATTTACGCGTTGGGGTCATCAACAATAACAAACGCATTTGTCACTCGAAATAGCGCTTTAGGCAGCGCGGTTGGAGGTGGCATTTACCTTGGGGGGGGCGGCGAGGTAATAAACTCTACTGTTGCAGAGAATATTGCTCAAGGTCTCTATACTACGGGTGCAGCGTTAGACGTTGTCAATTCGATATTCTGGGGCAATTCCATCGCACAGATCGCGGGGGCGGCCGATGTCACTTTTAGCGATATTCAGGGAGGCATCGTGGGTACGGGTAACCTCAACCTAAACCCACTTTTCGTAAATCCTGACCCTTCAGCTCTAGGGTTTGACGTACATTTGGATCCTTTTTCTCCGCTAATTGACATGGGTACGGACGCGTATTCAGGACTTCCTGCAGATGACATCGATAGCCAGGCGAGGCCAGAAGGTGCGGGGTATGATATCGGGGCTGACGAATACGTTTCGGATACTGACGGCGATGGCATTCCGGACGGCATCGACAACTGCACGCTGGCAGCCAACCCCGACCAGCGCGACACCGACAGCGACGGCTACGGCAACCGCTGCGACGGCGACTTCAACAATGATCTCTTGACCAACGCCTTCGACGTGTCCATCCTCAAGGCTGACTACGGCAAGACCGGGGACCTGGAGAGCGACCTCAACAGCGACAACAAGGTCAACGCCTTCGACGTGTCCATCCTGAAGGCGCTGTACGGCAAACCACCGGGGCCCTCGGCGCTCGTGCCCTAGGCGGGGTCCACTGCCGGCTCACCCACCCACAGGGGCACCCCTCACCGCGGATCAGGAACAGACCCAAGGCACGGCGAAGGAGCCGTGCCCGTGGGTCGCCGCGGGCGAGCGAGCGCGCTCGGCGACCCGCCGACAAGCAGAAGACCTTCGCCCCCCGAGCCGCGGGGCTGACCGCCGAACGGCAAGCGCGGTGCGCGGTTTTGTGGCAGGGATCTCGGCCTCCCTTCCCACCGTTCGTTGTCGGCGGTGTTGACCCAGTTCAGTGTTTGGGGTCCCCGCGGCTGGGGAGGTCGCCCTGCGCCGACTAGGGTTTCTTTGCGCGCCCTCGCCTGCGGGCGGGGGTCCATTCGCAGAGAACAACGGCGCCAAGGCACAAGGGGGGCGACGCATGAGGAGCGCGATCTCGCGGCGCGGGATGGCGCGGAGTTCATCGCGACACGAGGAAACCTATCGCAAGGTAGGGACGGAACGTCACGGGTGCTGGGGTTCCCGATGGGAACCGCAGGAGAACCGGACTGCCGAGGGCGACCCGCGTGATGGTCGCGCGAGGCGGTGCGGCTTTTTTGATTGGGCGCAGTGGGCGCATCGAAACTGGCCTGATGCGAACACTCCGCCGGGGTCGAAGAGCAGGGCATGGTCGCAAGGGGTCGCCCAGGAACCTGGGAGGGCTCATTCGTTCCTTATCGGTAACGCGGTGCGGGCGCCGCGGTAGAAGCTGTCCAGGTCCGTCGGAGCGCAGCGCTGCGCGAGACGGGCAAAGGCCCCCCAGGGCAGACGCACCGCTCGGGAGCGGCGGTTGAGCCATCCGGGTGCAAGTCCCGAGCCGGGAAGGATTGGCCATCCACCGGAACCTCCTGCTGACGCAGGATGGCGCCGAGGCGCTGAATGTTGCTTGCCACTACCTGTGGCCTTCCGCCTTTTACACAGCGTCGGCTCCGCAAAGGTTCTTTCGGGGCTCAATCACACGGCCTAGCCGCCTCCTGTGTACGCTTCGCAGGCGGGGTCACCCCCACACCACGCAACACCCGCGCCGCGTGTGGTCCACGGCATTGTGGGAGCCGCGGGTGCGCAATCGCCCGCGGCCACCCGGCTATCGAAACAAGCGGTAGGCAGACACTGGAGTGCGCCGGCGCGGCGTTGCTTAATCCACTCATTCGCTGCGCGCCATGGAGAGCGAAGCGAAGGCGCGTAGTCCCCGGTAGGCGTCGGCGCGGGCGTGTTGCCGGAGTGGCGAAGGGGCGAGAGACCCGAAGCCGGCGGAGGCAACATGCAGAGCGCATCCGACACGCCGTCAAGCCATATATGGTCCGCCCCGCGATGCAAGAGGAAATCGCTGTTTGGCTGAAAGAGGAGTTGCGGTCATATATCCGGCATCGTGTTGAGTAGCCGTCAACGGCCCTCGTGCCCTGATGGAATCCGCGAGCATCCCCGTCCTCATCATTCGCTCAGTCTCGGCAAAGTCGGCTGTTGGCTTGAACAGGTTTTCGGGAATGCAGGACTTGCCTTTCATGCCATCACTTTGATGTTCACTCTTCGCAACTGGTTGTGGTCTGTACGCTGTGAGTGGAGGATCCGCTCGCGACCTGGTGGACGGCTCAATGCCTGGTCGCCGACCCTGTCTTCCGGGTCAGTCCGTCGCCACGGTCCCGATGGCGGGATCGTAAGGCTTGCCTGTGGTCATCACCGCATAGGCGACCCGCGCCATCTTGTTGGCCATGCCCACGATGGCGACGTTGGTATGGCGGCGCGCCTTCAGCGCCTTGGCCCAGAGACTGGTGCGGTCCTCTTTGTGCTCGAGCGTGCGCAAGACAGCGCGCGCGCCGTGGATGAGCAGGTTGCGCAGATAGACATCGCCGCGCTTGCTGATGCCAAGCAGCCGATCGCGCCCGCCAGTGGAATGCTGACGCGGCACCAGTCCGATCCACGCAGCGAGCCCGCGGCCGTTGTGGAACAGGCTCGGATCCTCGCCGACGGCGGCGAGCAGAGCGGTGGCACCCTTGGAGCCGATGCCGGGGATCGTCATCAGGTCGCGTGCCTGGCGGTCGCCGTGGGCGATGGCATCGATCTGCGTGTCATAGTGGGCCACGCGTTCGTTGAGGTGACGCAGCTCCTCGGCAAGGCCGTGCAACTCGGCGCGGAAGCGTGGGCTCAGGCCGTTGTCAGCATCCTCCAGGATCTCCGGCAGGCGCCGCTGGATCGCCGCACGTCCTTGCGCGACCTCAAGGCCGTATTCCAGCAACAGGCCGCGGATCTGGTTGATCTGCGCGGTGCGCTGCTGCACCGCCAGGCTGCGCATGCGGTGGATGGCCTGGATGTCCTGCTGCTCGACCGTCTTGACCGCCACGAAGCGCATCCCCGGGCGCTGGGCGGCTTCGCAGATGGCCTCGGCATCGGCGGCGTCGTTCTTGTTGGATTTGACATACGGCTTGACGAACTGCGGGGCGATCAGGCGCACCTCGTGGCCAAAGGTGCGAAACAGCCGAGCCCAGTGATGCGCACTGCCGCACGCCTCCATCGCAATCGTGCACGCCGGCAGCTGGGCCACCACCGCACTCAGACGCGCTCGGGTCACCTTCCGGCTCAGCACCGCCCGACCCTCCCCATCGACCGCGTACAGATGGAAGCTGCGCTTGGCCAGGTCGATGCCCACGAACTTGATCACGCTCTCTTTGCTAAGCTCTTTCATTGGTCTGCTCCGCTATCTCGGTTCGACGGTGGTTGCTCACCCCGTCAGTGTGCCCGCAACAGACGGGTTTGGAGAAGCGGGGCGGACCATCCCATTATTCGCGAAGGGAGTGGCGAAGCCCGAGCAGCTGCGTCGCAGCGAGCTCGTGGCGAAGCCGCTCCCGGAGCGGGGCGTACCGGGGCGACAAAGGCTGTCGCCAAGGAGCGAGTCCGTCCGGCGGCAGGAGCCCCCGGACGGATTCACGAGCGACACGCGACACTCCTGCCACATGAGCAGTGTGACGGATCAGGATTTCCCACTTGGGCAGCAAGGGGTTACGTTACAAGCGAGCCTCGACCGACTGCATCGCTTGTTTGGAGAGGAGACACCTTTTCGTAGACCCCCCGGCTCAGCTCCACGACCCGATGGATGCCCTTCCAGGTCATGCTTTTCGCCCAGGCCAGAATCGTCTCGCAATCGGTCTGCTTGGCGCCGTTCCAATGTTTTTCCTCCCGAAAGCTTCGGCGCGGCCAGTTTCAGATCTTCGACATGACTCGTGTGGAGGGGGCTCGTCCGCAGGAAATCGGCCTGAGTTCATGAGGATCACGTCATCGCGTAAGAGAGTGTCTTAACTATCTAATACAGTTGTATAAAATGCAGAGGAAATCGCCTAAGCTGTCGCCAGCCGGGCTGGGCTGGCTGGCCCGGGGGTCCGATGCGGCGTCCAGCGGTCGGTTACCATGGCGGGGTCTCTGGGAGCCGGCCAGGGAGCCGTCCATGATCGAGATCACCCCGAGA
>CAVOQO010000094.1:0-14548 GCA_963698355.1 uncultured Gammaproteobacteria bacterium
GGCGCTGTGGAGCTCGGCTAGCCCGCATCGCTCACCACGCTGGCCTATCGATGGGGGCAGAAGAGCTGCGCGGCCGTGGGGGCACTGAGTCCGGCGCACAGCGGGCTTCGGTCGCTGCTCGGGCGGCACCAGGTCGGCGCCACGGCGCTCACAGCGGTATTTTCCGGTGTTTCAGCGGGCGATCGGCCGCCGCAGGCCAAAGCCGCCCGTCGGCGCCGGGCGGGGCGCGGCACTCAAGATCGGGCGGTGTTGGAGTGCTGCGGCGGTTCGCAGGCACCCGCAGATCAGCCGGGGCGGGGGTACGCCGGTATGGCGGCGAGGTTTCGCGCCGCCTGCATAAAGATGTCCTGTGCGGGGAAGGCTTCGGAGAGCGCCACCACGACCCGGCGCACGCTCACGCGCACCTGCGCGCCGACCTTCAGCAGGCGGGTGCGGATGTTGCCCGGGGTGGCGCGTTCGAGTTCGGTGTCCTGAAGCCCGAGACGGCGCAGCGCGACGAGCAGCGTATAGGCGAAGGTGGAGAGGGTGAGCCGCAGCTGATTGGCGCGCATCGTCTGCGTGCTGGTGCGGTCAGCGAACAGCTCCAGCTGTTGCTCCTTGATCCGATTTTCCATGTCGCCGCGCGCGCAGTACAGATCCTCGTACAGGCTGCGGGCGTCGGCCTCTTGCGGACTCAGGGAGGTGACGACGTAGCGCGGGTTGGCGCCCTTGGCCAGATGCTCGGCCTTGACCACGACGCGCCGCGCGCGGCTCCAGGTCTTGCGCGTGCGGTACTGGAGCTCGCCGAATACCCGGCTCGGCTCGCAGGTGTCGAGGAACGCCTGCTGTGCGTCGAGGCGCCAACGCAGACTCAAGGCATTGAGCCGGTCGTTCTTGGCCAGGCCGAGCACGAAATCGACGCCTTCGGCCTCACACCAGGCCATGATGTCCTCACGGCAGAAGCCGCTGTCGCCGCGGATGATGAGGCGCACCTTCGGCCAGGCTGCGCAGAGCATGGTGACGATGCGCTTGAGCTCCTCCACGCTGCCCTCGGCGGCATCGATGTCGGATTTGCGCAGCCGCGCGCAGAGCACATGCTCGCCACTGGTGATGTACAGCGGCAGATAGCAATAGTGGCCGTAGTAGCCGTGGAAGAAGCGTCCTTCCTGATGGCCATGCAGCGGATCGTCGGTGGCGTCCAGATCCAGCCAGAGTGTCGCGGGTGGCGTGTCGTGGGAACGGATGAAGTGCTCCACCAGCTCGCGATCCAGTCCCGCCTGGTCGGCGACGATTTTCTTGTAGCGCGCATCGCTGTTGGCGTCCGCCGGCGTCAGCTCCAAGCGGTTCAGCGTGCTGGAACTGGCCAGTGCCTTGCCCCGGTCTTGCTCGCGGCGACGCTTCTCGCCCGTCGGGTCCGGCTTGCCGGCCGCCACGGCCAACAGCGGATCGACACGCAGTCGGTCGTGATCGTTCAGGTCCGCATAGCCGAGCGCCAGCGCGATGATCCGCTGCGAGACGAGTTCACCGACCTGATGCTCGATCAACTCCGGATCGCGATGATCAGTGAAGTGATCGGCGATCGCCGCCAGCAACCCGGTCTTCTCCTCGACCGCACGCAGCAACAACGCGCCCCCATCGGTGCTGATGGCACCGCCGTCGAAACGGGCAATCACTGCGCGGCGACCAAGGTCGTGAAACTCAAGCTGTTCGCAGTTACACTCTGTCATCGGAGGGCGGCGCTCCCTTGGTGGCTTAAGCAGTTGATCGCACAACCCTTATGCCAGAGAACGTCGCCCTCCTTCAATCCCCCGGTGAGATTTCCGGGCTAGCAGGACCGGCGCTGCTGCTCCTCGAGGCGTACGCGATAACTGTCGACCTGTCCCCAGATCTGCCGCGCCTTCGAGCCGGTGATGATGGTTACCAGGTCTCCCGGCTCGGCATCGCGAAGGGCACTCTCGATCGCGTCCTCCAGCCTGGGGATGACGCGGATCGCATCCACCGGTGCGCCCGCGCTCAGAAGCGCGGATTCGACCTCATGGGCGACCCGCACCGGCGAGCCCGCGTCCCAACCCGCCGCCTCGCGGCAGATGAACCGGTCGAATGCCCGTGCGGCCAGTGACATGGCGTCGCGCAGATCGGCCTGCCGTGGCGGGTCCCGGGTCCAGTAGACGACTAGGTGCTTGCGCCGCGCCCCCGGGAAGGTCGCCACGAAGTCGCACAAGGCCCCGAATCCATGGGGGTTGTGAGCAAAGTCCAGAATTACGGTGAACGGCAGCTTGGTATAGACGTTGATGCGGCCAGGAGACTCATCGATGGATGAAGCGAACCCGCTCAAGGCCTCGCGGATGATCGGTGGCTCTATCCCGAGGCCCAGCGCAAGGGCCGTCGCGAACGTCGCGTTTTCGACGTTGTGTGCCGCCGCGCCCTTCCAGGTGGCGGGGATCTCGTCGACCGCAACGATCGCGGTCGTGCCACCGCGCTCTTGCAGCGTGATGGTGCGACCTCCCGGGCGGGTGTGCACAACGACCGCTCGTCCGCCACGCGCAAGATGGGCATCGAGGCCCGCTGACCCCGCTGTGGTCGACACCAGCACCACCTCGTTTGCCGTCACGAAAGGCAGCATGGCCACACACAGCGGGTCCTCGGCATTGAGTACGGCGCATCGGCTGGCCGTCTCGACAACGACGCGCTTGAGGCGTGCGAGCTCTTCAAGCGTCTCGATTCCATCTTCCCCCAAGTGGTCGGAGGCGATATTGATGCATGCCGCCACGTCGCAGCGCTCGAACGCCAACCCGCGTTGAGCGAGGGTTCCACGCGATGTCTCGAGGACCGCGAAATCGACGTTGCGCTGAAGGAAGACCATGACGGCACCGGAGATGCCGCTGGCCGTGGCCGTCCGCACCGCCTTTCCGTCGATGTAGATGCCGTCCGTGCAGGCGAGCCCCACGCGTCGGCCGGCCTGAGCGAGGATCCTGGCGACCATCCGCGAGGTGGTCGTCTTGCCGTTGGTGCCCGTGATGGCGCACGTCGGGATGCGTCCCGTCCCGTTGCCCGGAAGGATCTGGGCCAGGAAACGATGGGCGACAGTCAGGGGAAGCTCCTCGCCGTCGAGCCCGAAAGGCGTCAGGCTGGGCGCCGGATCAAGGTCGACCACGACGCCTTCGTCTCCCCCACGGGAAGGGTCGCCAATGATCTCGACCTCCGCGATGGGCAGTCGAAGGGACTCCGCCGCCCTGACTGCGGTCCTTTGCAGTGCCATGGGGAGCTCGACCGGCTCAGGTGCAGCCGCCGGGTTCGCTTCCGCCGCCGTCGGGACGCACATTGAACCCACCGCCTGATCACCGATGACCAGAACCCGGAATCTCGACCCCGGCAACTGAGGCTCCACCAGAACCTGGCGAACGCCCTGGCTGCGCAGTTCATCAAAGGCGTGGATGACCCCGTTTTCATCTGCTAGCGCCGTAGGGGCAGAGCGGCCCTCGGCTCGGTACCTCGGCCTGATCGTTACCGGATAACCGATCCGCAATGCGTGACGGGCGGCGCGGCGGGCGCTGTTGGTGTTCTGGAGCTCAGCCCCGCGGCGCGGGACCGCGACGCCCGACCGCGCCAGGTGCTCCTGTGCCCATTCGCGATCGTTGAGCAAGGCGTAGATCTGCTCCGGGACCGCATCGGTCGCCGTTTCCCGAACCTGTCTTCCGTGGATACCCCAGCCAAGTTGGATCAGCCCCCGGCGTGCCAAGGGTGGCTCGGCACTTTCATCGACCAGTGGGGCCCGGTCGAGATGAATGACCGGGATATTGAGCTCCCGGGCGGCGGCGATCATGGCGGCGCCGGTCGGCGACGGGCGGCGGCTGGCGGCGAATTCACCGAGCGCGTGGAGCTGCGTCAGCAGTTCCCCCGTTCCCACCCTGAAGCCGTCTGCGTCTCTCGGAGCCTCCAGCAGCAATCGGATCAGACTGACGCCCCATAGGCCCGCGCGCCTTGCCGTCTCGGCGTCATCACTACAGAGAATGAGCTCGATCCGGTTGCCCTCCGGGTGGTCAATCCGGCGCATGCCGCTGAGCCTAGCCCCAACCCTGCGGCAGGCCCATTCGGCCGCCCGCTCGATCGCGGACGGGAGGTCCAGGGAATGACCCCGCAAGTCGTCGTCCGGATGCAGCTCAAGGGCCGCCGCCAGGTCATCGAGGCGACTCCAGAACAGGGATGGCAACTCGCCGGATCGGACCGCGTCGCCGTCGAGATCGATCGTCAGATAGGCCGCGGCCCCGCTCGCGAACAGGTTTCGACCGAAGTAGGCCCTGGAGATGGCTGTACGTATCACGGAAGGCTCGCGCTGAGGTGGCGGCGAGTCGGGATCGGCAAGGTTGAAGCAGTGGCGATGGGTGCGGTTAGCTGCGGATCCCGAGGCCGGCACTCAAATTGCCGGCCTGTGGATTCTGCAGCGCACTCGCCGTTGCCCGGTGCTCTTTCAGCGCCTGGCTCACCGTCAACGGACGCCCCGTCGGGCCGATCTGCGGTGCGAATTGTCCGTCATCGCTGACGATGAGTGCCTGCGGATCGACAGCCACTCCGCTCGCGTCAACCTTGGCACGGAGGGTGCCCAGGTCTTTGCGCAGCTGATCGAAGATTCCGGTGCCGAACGGCGTGAAGTGCGCATGCGACTCCAGCTGAGAGGCCGCGCAGTCGAGCTGACCGAGGATCCGACGCAGGCGCTCTGACGCAACCACCGGGTAGTCATCGGGGACATCAGGCATGTCCTTGTCCTGAAAGATACCGAGCCAGAATCTTCCGACCGCGAGGTAGACATAGAGCCCATGTAGGATGCCGCGCAGTGGTCGCGGATCCTCGCGCCAGGGTGAGTAATAGCGCTCGCCGTTCCCGGGGTCTTCGCCCTCTTGTTCCAACAGGGGGTGGAGGTCCTCGATACAGAAGAGACGGTCGTGGTGGAGCTCGTGGACGATCCGGTCCGCCATCTCGAGTGGATTCGCGACGACGCTGAGCACCATGGCACCGGGCAGGGTCGAGAAGGTCGTATTTGAGTAACTGCCCGTCGGGGTCTTGGGGGCGACGACCCGATACTCGTCGGCGAGCAGGCGAAACGACTCGGGGGCGAACCGGGCAGTCGCCGCGAGCGCCTGGCTCAGGATCGGGGCCGCTTGTTGGTGAAAATCCGGCGCCACCTCCAGGGCAGGCTTCACCTCGGCGAGCCCCAGGCCAGCGATCGCTTCCGGCTGGAGGCGCAGCCGCGCGTCCGCATGACCGGCGGTGTTGCATTCGGTGACGGATAGACCGGAATCCGCGACCGCACCCGACACCAGGGCAAGCTCCTGCTCGCCTGCATTCACCTGTAGACGCAGCCCACTTCCATCAAGGCCGATGATCGCCGCGCTGCCCTCGCCCTGAAGCGTCCAACGGGTGCCTGGGATCGCGCAGGGGAGGGCGAGGACCAGCGGCTCATCCCAGCGGAACTGGCGGGCGAAGGCGGCCGCCGCGCCCAGCTCGAAGAGCCTCAACCCATCGAGGTGCAGCGCGAGCGCCGTCGCCCGATCCGCTGTCCCGAGCTGCGCAAGGTAGCTCCGGGTTGCCGTTCCGGGCGTGGCACCGCTGACGAGCTGGTCGAGCAGATCGAATGCCGTGCGCGTCCAGTGGAACGCGCGCGGCTCGCCCCAGAGATGGGTGAACTGCGCCGGGGGCAATTGCTGGAGGCGCTCGAAGGTGCTCAGGAAGCGGGCCTCGGCTGCGTCCGCGAGCGGCCGCTTCGAGCGCAGCAAGCGGGCGATGCCGGCGAGCACGGTGGCGGTCTTCTGGCGCCGACGGTCATAGAGGTCGGTATTCTTCCAGAGGAAATCGGATGCGCTCTCCCGGGCAGGTCTTCGCCGTGTCGCACCTGGCCTGGGTCGTGCGGCGGCGCCCGCCGGTCGGGCGCCAGGGCGCAGATCGGTGAAATCTTTATGGTGGAGCTGAGTCTGGTGGTGCGCGACCCGCTCACCGGAGGCGGCGAGTCCCTGGAAATAATCCCGCTGCCAGCCCCTTGCCGCCTCCTCGCTAAACGGGTTCTTCAGCGCCTCGTTGAAGTCCTGGCGTGTCTGCATCCAGTTGCGGTAATGGGCGCCGAGCTCGGGATTGTCGTCGATCGCCAGGATGTCGCCAGATGCCTGATCGAGCAATCGGCGATCGATCGGAATGATGCGGCAGAAGGGCTCGCCCTCCGCAAACTCCACCCAATGACCGCGACGGGTGAAGCGGTAATTCATCGTGAAGGTGGCGTGGCTCCAATCGGTCTCGACCATTCCAGTGAGCGCGAAGAGGCCATCCTTTGGAGTGTTCGGGGGGCCGCAGACGAGCAGCCCGACACCGGGTGGCGTACGGAAGAGGTAGCCCACGGAGAACGTGAGGACGCCGGCGCCGAAGTGGGTTCCCGCCAGCGGTCTGGCGACGGATTGCATGCCGAGCGCTTCCACGATGACGTCGGAGGGCCGGTCTCCCCCCGTTCCAGCGGGCGCGCAGCGGGGTGGTGTTCAGAAGGTCCCAGCCAGACTGGTTCGCGATGACCAGTGGCAGGCAACGGTAAGCGAAGCGATCAGGGGTTTCGCTCATCCAGTCGCGCTCGCGCGCGGCCCGGCGCAACGGGGGCGGGTTCTCCGTGACGGCATGGGCCAGAATGTGGAGCCCGTCCAAGGTGCGCTACCTCGTGGACGACCCCGCCTTCGGCGATGGCATCGAGCAGCGGTGCAGACGTGTCAGGGACTTGGCGTATCGGGGACACGGCTGGCTTAAGTCAGGGTCAATACTGGGATGTAGGAAGGATCCCCGGGGGGATGCCCCGGGGATCGAGCCCAACCCCATATCACGGCAGCTTGGGTGGCGATCTGAGTTCTGATCTCTCTAATCGCGGATGGGCCAAACGAAGCGTGACACCCGCCACCAGGAACACCGACCGCTCGCGACCGCTTAGACTCCAGGCGCCGGGGGTGTTGGCGGAGCCGGTGGAGGCCCCTTGGGACTGCCAGACGCGGCGAAGTCGTCGCCCCAGACCCGTTCCTCGGTCTCGCTGAGCGCGCCGCTCAGACGCTCGGCGACGCGCTCCGACTTTTCGCTCTCCATGAGCTCCGTGAGGTCGATGTGCTTGCTTTTCATTGCATTCCACTCCGATGGTTATGTTGACGATTCTGAGGGCAGTGCCGAGCCGCGGATAGGGAGCCAAGGCGTGGAGGTCAACCCGCACCGGCGGCTGTCACAGGCCCAGACTAGGATTCGCCCGCCGCTGCCCGCGACCCTTGGAAGCCGGACCCGCCGCCGCCATTGCCATACTCGGGCTGATGATTGTCACCGACGGGGCAGGGCACTGCCCCTTAGAGTGCAATGATCCCGGGTACTCAATTACTTGATCTCCCATCAGGAGTCTCTCCACATGACCAAGAACATGGGCCAGACCGACCGCATCATTCGCGCCGTCCTGGGCGTCGCCATACTCGCCTGGGGCATCATGGCCTCCAACTGGCTGGGGGTCATTGGCGCCATTCTGTTGGCGACCGCGGCCATCGGCTGGTGCCCCGCCTATCTGCCCTTCGGCATCTCGACCAACAAGACCCGCTACTGACCACGCGCGGCCGGTCTCCTTCGGCACACTCCGGAGGAGTCGGCCCCGCCACTGCGGTCACGACTTGGCCGGTTGGCCCCGCCTCACCACGGGGTTGCGAAGGCGTCCTGGGGTATCGGCGGCCTCGGCGTAGATGATCTCCGGCCTTATCCGACTTCCGATCGGCCGTACCAGATGACGTCCATCAGCGTTGACCCCCGGAGCGGCTGCTACGCTATCGATTGGTGCCAATGTCGGAGAAGCTGCCATGCTCGACCATACCCTGGACCGCGCCGCGGGTATCCTTCAGGTCCGCCCGAATGGGCCGCTCGAGGCGGCGGATTTCGAGAGTCTGGCGGCTGAGGTTGACCCCTATATCGAGCACGCCGGCGGACTCAAGGGACTGCTGATCGAGGCCCCCACCTTTCCCGGCTGGGAGAACCTGGGGGCCTTGCTCCGGCACCTGACGCTTGTGCGCGAGCACAACCGCGAGATCGCGCGGGTAGCCCTGGTGACCAATTCCAGACTCGGTGACCTCGCTGAGCGGGTAGCGGGGCACTTCGTCTCTGCGGAGATCAAGCACTTCTCCGGGGATCAGATGGACGCGGCCCGCGACTGGTTGACGGCTCCCTGAGCAGGGTCCGCACTTCAAGGGTCGTCGCCCGGCGCCGCCTTTACATTCCATAGCCGCCAAAGGCCGTTGGGCTCAGGCCCATACTGCCGGGACCCCCGTCCTGCCCGACTCGAGGATCAAAGAGCGGGCTGGGCCGCGGCGTCCGGATGCCCGCCTGGGCGATAATGGCAAGCCCGACCCCGCCCAGGACCCGAGCCAAGCTTGACCTCTGCCACCCCGTTTCATCTGTATGGTGCACTCGTGGACTCCGCTGCCTGGCCGGCCCTGCGGATCGCCTTGCATCTCGGGCTATTTCTGGCGGCGCTCCTGGTCCTCAAGGGGGTGCTGGAGTTGGTGTTGGGCCGCGGCGGTGCGTCCAGGGGCCGGGCGCGTCGAGGCCCCAGCCTGACCCTTTCCGCCCCGCTCATCGGAATTGCCCTGCTGTTTGGCGCTGTGCTGGTCTATCAGGGGAGCTGGCAGCTCACGGGCCTGTTCAGGCCCGAGTTCGTCGCCTTCATGCAGTCCCACGACCGGCGCGAGTTCAACCCGGCCCATCGCATCCAGCGCGGGCGCATCCTGGACCGCAACGGCGAGGTGCTGGCCTACAGCCAGGAGCTGGCTGGTCAGGTGTTTCGCGTCTATCCCTTCGGCCCCGCGTTCGCCCATGCCGTCGGTTACAGCGATCCGCGCTACGGTGCCACCGGTGCCGAGGCGGCGGCCAACGCCCGCCTGAACGGGGCGGCGCCGGAGCACCTCGCGTCCTGGGGTGAGCTGGGTCGCCAGCTCGTGACCCGCGACAAGCGCCCGCGCGGCCAGGATCTGGTGCTGACCCTGGATGCGCGGCTCCAGCAGGCGGGCCTGGCGGGGCTCGGCGACCGGCACGGGGCGGCGGTGGTGTTGCGGCCCCAGGATGGTGCCGTGCTGGTGCTGGTCAACAGCCCATCCTTCGACCCCAACCGTGTCGGCCCCGAACTCTTTGCGGTCCCGCCACCGGATACGCCCTTGCTCAATCGCGCCACCCAGGGACTCTACCCGCCGGGGTCCACCTTCAAGGTGGTGGTCGCCGCGTCGGCGATCGAGCAAGGGTTCAGCGGGACCATCGACTGCCCGGCAGAGGGCTACACCACCTCCCGTTACTATCCGCGCATCCGCGATCACGATTACTACAGCGCTCGGGCTGGCGGTCGACACTGGGCGGGGCACGGGAGCCTGGGGCTGACCGCCGCCTTCGTGGAGTCCTCCAATGTCTTCTTCGCCCAGCTTGGGGTCCGGTTGGGTCGCGACGCCCTGTTTGAGGCCGGCGAGCGCTTCGGCTTCGATCGCCAGATCCGACTCTTTCCGATTGCGGGCCGCTCCGGGAGCATGAGCACCGGACAGATACCCCGCCTCAAGGAGCGCGACCTCTACGGTCTCGCCCAGGCCTCGATCGGCCAGGGCCGGGTGCTGGCGACCCCCGCCCATATGGCGACCATCGCCGCGGCGGTGGCCAATGGCGGCCTTGCGATGCGCCCGCGACTGATCGCCGGCGAGCCCGCCGAGCCGCTGGGTCAGTTCATGTCCGCGGCCACGGCGGGGCGCCTGGCCTCGATGATGCGCCGGGTGGTCACGGAGGGAACGGGCCGGGGCATTGAGTCCCCGGATCTCACCATCGCCGGCAAGACCGGTACCGCCGAGAACCCGCGCGGCAAGGCCCACAGCTGGTTCATCGGATTCGCGCCGGCCCAGTCGCCGGAGCTGGCGGTCGCGGTGCTGGTGGAGCACGGCGGATACGGCTCGAGCGCCGCTGCACCGATCGCCCGCGACCTGCTGCTGATGGGCATCGCACTGGGGACGGGACCCTGAGCGCCGCCAGGTCAACGGGTTTCGCGGCCGGCTGGGGTCAGCGCCGCCCGGAGCGTCACCTGCTGCTCGCGAGCCTCGGCTGCGTCGCGATCGGCTTCCTGCTGGTGTGGGGTTCGGGTCACGCCGCCGGTCGGCCGCTCTCGGCGGCGGATCTGCTTCCGCTCCTGGGCTATGGGGCCGGGCTCGCCGGGCTGCATCTGGGGTTGGTGGCGCTGGGGCACCGGGGGGATCAGGCGCTGGTCGCCGCGGTCGCCTTCCTGGGGGGATTGGGCCTGCTTGCCCAGACCCGGATGGGGGCCTTGGATGGCGCCGGTCCCCTGCTCCCCGGATATGCCGTCTTCCCGACGGGCCTGCTCATGATGTTTGCAGCGGCCGCGGCCTTTATGGGCGGACGCTATCGGGTGCTGGCCTCCGGCTACTGGGTTTGGGGGGGGCTGTCGCTCGCGCTGGTGGTCCTGCTGCTAGCCACGGGACAGCGCTTTCGCGGTGCCGTCTATGGGGCCGGACTCATCACGCCGACCGAATTGCTCAAGGTCTCGGTGGTGCTCTTTCTTGCCGGCTTCGTGGATCAGCACGCCCGGGCGCTGGCTCGGTGGCATCCCCGCTACCCTATGGTCCCGAGCCTGGAGCCCCTGTGGCGGCTGCTCGCTTTCTGGCTGGTGCTGGCGATCCTGCTGTCGCTCCAGCGCGATCTGGGCATGCTGGTCATGCTCGGTGTCGCCCTGATGGCCGTCCTGGTGACCGGCAGCGGCCGTTGGGGCTATCTGGGATACGGTCTGGCCGGCGCCGGGGGCCTCGCCTACCTGATGCTCGAGGTGTTCCAGCATGGGCGTCGCCGCATCGACGCCTGGCTGGACCCCTTCCAGGACCCCACGGGAGACGGCTGGCAGATCCTGCAGGGTTTGTCGGGCATGTACGCCGGTGGGCTCTGGGGCGAGGGATTCGGTCAGGGGAGCCCCGGTTACACGCCCATCGCCGAGTCGGACTTCATCTATTCGGTGATCGGCGAGGAGCTGGGCTTCGTGGGCTGCGTCGTGGTGATCCTTTTCTTCCTCATCCTGTTTCAGCGCTGCATCGAGATCGCCCGGCGCTGCCGGTCATCCTTCGGTCGGCTGCTGGCGACGGGGCTCACGGCGGTGCTCGCCGCCCAGGCCTTCCTCAACCTGGGGGGCGTGACCAAGCTGATCCCGCTCACGGGCATCACCCTGCCGCTGATCAGTCACGGCGGGGCTAGCCTGCTGACCGCCTTCGTGGCGCTGGGACTGCTGCTGGCGATGTCGGACGGGATACCGGCGGCGGCGCCCACGCGGCCGCAGCTTACGCAGGGGCCTGGTTCCCGGGATGGGGCAAGACGGCGGCCGTCCCGGTCGGCGCGCCGCTCAAGCCCGCGCAAGGGCAGGGCGGCCGAACCAGCCGGCGGCGGGTCAGGAGCGCGTCCTTAGTCGGAGACGACGAGGCCGGTCCTACTTACAGACGCTTATAGGCCCGGGCGAGGCGCTCGCTCCAGGCGTCGACGCCCGCGGGCAAGGCGATGCAGTCCTGGCGCATCTCGATCATGACGTGAAGGATGCCGCGCGACTCCCCGTGGCTGGGCAGGGTGTAGTCGTGCTCGTCGTCCACCCCGTAGGGTTGGTTGAGTCCGAGCGTCAGGTCCCCGTCCAGGCCCAGCGCGCGGAACAGGCGGTGGGCGAGGCGGGGGTCGCGCCCATAGGCGACCCCGGCGTGCCAGGGGCGAGGCTCCCCATGGAGCTCGGGGGTGAAGCTGTGGATGCTGATCAGCAGGGGCAACTGCTCCATTCGCTCATCGAGCAGCGCAGCCAGGGCCCGGTGATAGGGCTCAAAGAACTCGGTGACGCGCTGCGCACGGGCCTCCCTGTTGAGACCACGATTGCCAGGAACGGCAATCCGGGCACTCTGCTCCGCAATCGACTCGGGGCTCCCCAGCGGGCGGTTCAGGTCGATCACCAGGCGCGAATAGCCGCCCAGGAGCAGCGGTGCGTCGAGCCGGGCCGCCAGTCCCCGGGCGACCCCGGCCGCTCCTGGGTCCCAGGCGATGTGTTGGGCGAGCTCATGGGGCGCGAGCCCAAGGCTACCGAGTCGTCGCGGGATGCGATTGGATGCGTGGTCGCAGACGAGGAGCGCGCAAGCCGAGCCCGCGGGATTCACCAGCTCGTAGGGGGGTGGGTCGCCGGGGTCGAGGAGCCGGTCCCCGTGGCCCGTCTCTGGTGCCGGGATCGTGGCACCGCCAGGGGGCGTGCGCCGAGTCATGGACCTGCGGCCGGCACCTCGTCGGTCCACACCTTGAAGCCCTTCAGCGTGTTGGGGCCAAAGGAGTTGCTCAGCGGCACGTCCGCGGCGTCTCGCCCCTGGGCGATCAGCACGCGGCCGATTCGGGGCACCCGGTTGCGCGGATCGAAGGTGTGCCAGTGTCCGCCGAGATAGGCCTCGAACCAGGCCGAGAAGTCCATCGGGTCGGCGGATGGCGGAACGCCGATGTCTCCCAGATACCCGGTGCAGTAGCGCGCGGGGATGTTCATACAGCGGCAGAAGGCGATGGCGAGGTGGGTGTAGTCGCGGCACACCCCCGTCTTCTCATGAAAGGCCTCCAGCGCCGTCTTGGTGGCGCGGGCGTGCTGATAGCCGAAGCTGATGTGGTGGTGGACGAAGTCGCTGATCGCCTGGACGCGCCACCACCCGGGTGGAGATTGGCCAAACAGGGACCATGCGATCTCAGACAGCCGGTCGGTCTCGCAGTAGCGGCTGCCCTGCAGATACACCAGGGTCTCGCTCGGCAGATCCTCCACGGCATGCTGGATGGCCAGGAAGTCGGTCGGGTCGGGTCGGCCGCTGTCGTTGATGAGCGCATCGCTCGAGATGGTGATGTCGCCTGGCGGTGCCACGATGCGGGTGCACCAGTTACCGAAGCCGTCGCGATAGGCGGTGCTCGGCACGGCGGGGTGAAAGACGATGTGATCGGGGTGGACCAGATCTGAGACGCGGCTGTAGTGCACGTTCAAGGTCAGGATCATGGGCGTGCGCTGGGGGCACCCGTAGACTAACTCGTAGCCGAGACGGATCTGCATGTGGTTCCTCCGCAGACTGTGACGAGGTTGCCGCAAGGGTACCAGTGCGCCGCTCCCGGCGCTCCTCGTGGCGTGTCTACGGAGCGCGGCCCGTACGCAACCGTCTGACCTCGGGTGCAGCGGCCGACTAGCCCCTGCCCCAGGTGCTTCGCGGGCCCGCCGCCGCGCGCCAGACCTCGTGAATGGCGGAAGGTTACCAGCGCAGGCCCGAGGCCGTGGCGACCTTTTCCACCACCTCGCTGACCTGCGCTTGGGACAAGTACGGGTGCATGGGGAGGCTCAGAACCCTGGCGGCAATGGCCTTGCTCACCGGGGTCGGCATCCCGGTGTCCCGATCCGCAAAAACCGGCTGTTGATTGAGCGGGATGGGGTAGTGGATCGCCGTGGGAACTCCAACCGCCTGCAAGGCCGATGCGACCGAATCGCGATCCACCACCTGTAGGGTGTATTGGGCATAGACCGACTGGTTCCCGTCCGCCACATAGGGCGTCAGCACCGCGGTCCCACCATCCCTGGAGGATTGGGCGCCCCGGGCCTGAAACAGCTCGCTGTACGTGGCCCCGAGCGCAGCGCGCTGCTCGACCTCCTGGGGAAAGATCGCGAGCTTTGCCAACAGGATCGCCGCCTGCAGGGTGTCCAGCCGTCCGTTGAGCCCGAGTCGGGGATGGTGGTAGCGGCGGTCCTGCCCGTGATTGCGGATCTCGCTGATCCGCTTTGCCAATCCATCGTCGTCCGTAAAGCAGGCGCCGGCGTCGCCGTAGGCCCCGAGCGGTTTCGCCGGAAAGAAAGAGGTACAGCCGATCAGGGTGAGGCCGCACGACCTGCGGCCCCGGTAGGTCGCACCGAAGCTTTGGGCACCGTCCTCGATGACCGGGATGCGGTGACGGGCGCCAATGGCATTGATGGCGTCCATGTCCGCGCACTGACCGTAGAGCGACACCGGCATGATCGCCCGGGTTCGCTCCGTAATCGCCGCCTCGATCAGTGATGGATCCAGGTTATAGGTGGCGGGGTCGATGTCGATGAAGACCGGGCGCGCCCCGAGCAATGCGATCATCTCGCCGGTGGCTATGAAGGTGAAGGGACTCGTGATCACCTCGTCGCCCGGGCCAATCTCCAGGGCCATCATGGCGGCGAGCAGGGCGTCGGTACCGCTCGAGAGGCCGATACAGTGCTTCACACCAACGAAGCTCGCGAGCGCCTCCTCAAGCTCCGCGATCTCGGGTCCCATGACGTACTGGCCGTGGGCCAGGACGCGATCGATACGTGAGCGAACGTTCGCCTCGATGC
This sequence comes from uncultured Gammaproteobacteria bacterium, assembly GCA_963698355.1. GTDB lineage: Bacteria > Pseudomonadota > Gammaproteobacteria > Chromatiales > Chromatiaceae > Thiodictyon. Next base: position 14,387 of record CAVOQO010000094.1, read on the forward strand.
GCTGGTACTGGGCCTTCAAATCGATGAATTGCATGATTACGCCTGCTTTCGAAGGATGTTGCCGCGCCGGTCGGAGAATCGGCACGATTACGCGGCTATCCTGCTCCCAGTGCCGGGCAAAAAAAACCCCTCGATCGCAAGCGACGAGGGGTTGGGGTGTAG
>CAVOQO010000095.1:0-9833 GCA_963698355.1 uncultured Gammaproteobacteria bacterium
TCGCTCAAGCCCGCGCCCTGCTCGATTTCCTGGCCGGGGCCGTGCCCAAAGAGAGTGGGGCCTACGGCCAACTCCTGCAGGAGGAACTGGATCTGCTTCGCCGTTGCGCCGACTGGTACGTCTATCACGAGCACCTGGAGCGGACCAACAGCCCGCTCTATTTCCACCAGTTCGTCGAGCGCGCCGCGCGCCACGGCCTGCAGTTCCTAGCGGAGGCGGAGCTCGCCTCCATGCTCGCCTGCCGCTTCCCCGCCGCCCCGTCGCCGAGACCCTGGAGCGGATCAGCCCGGCACCTGTCCATCCTGGAGGCTGACCCGATCTGCCGCAAACCCTGGCGCTTCCGCCATACCGGCGGTGCGCCTGCAGCCGGCCATCGCCTCGGGCGCGCACTCCTCCAGTTGATCAGGGCCATGGCTTGCCGCCCCCATCCAGCGTGAAGGCGGTCCGCCGAGCCTTTCCCTCGGGCTCAGGGCGGGCTTTCAAGCAGGCGCAGGTCAGCGTCTGGAGAGCGAGCGTCCTGTCACCAAGGCGGCGCTGGCCATACTCGGCGCGCGCTGGCCGGCGGCCGTTCCCAGGAGCGATCTCGCGGCCCTGGCCCTGGAGCGGGCGGCGACCCATCTGGACGTGCCAGCCGAGGCGGCACGGCGCTCGTTGGCGGAAGACCTCTTCCAATGCGCACTTTCTGGTGCGGTGGAGCTACACAGTTGGAGCGGGGACTTCGTCACGGAGCCCTCGCCTCGCCCCAAGGTCCATGCGATCACGTCACGGCAGGCCTCCCTGGGCGCCCTGGTTGTCAACGCGAGACACGAGACGGTTGCGTTGGACCTGCTCGGCAGGGCCCTGGTGGCCCTGCTTGACGGGCAGCGCGAGCATCGGGGTTTACTGGAAGAGTTAATCCGGCACCCACTCGAGGACCGGGCCACATCGCAGCAGAGCCACGGCGCGGCCGCTATGCCGGCCCCAGATGCCGAAGCCCTGGGGGTGGCCATAGACGAGGCACTCCACTCCCTGGCCCGCTGCGCCCTATTGGCGCAATGACCTGCGACAGTCTCACCTAAAGGTCCAACAGCCGCTCCTTCTCGTCCCGATTACGCGGCCCCCAAGCAAGTCCAGCCACCAGCTCCTTGAACTGCGAGCAGCCGAAGGCCGGGTCCTTCTGCAGTTGCCGAATTCTCTTTATCGCAGCGGCCGCAATAGACGAAGCACTTTCCTCGCTCGCTAGAACTACCCAGCTGGCGAGCTGACCTGGGGATCTCTGCCGTGCAGTGATCGGGTCACCGACAATCAGGGAAACGCCGATCGAATGCCTTCCTGGCATTCGATCGGCTTGCCTCTTGGGAGGCGCGACTCTCGGGGGGCTGAGTTTTCAATCGCTTAGGCGACTGAAAAATGGCGGGGCATCCATGCACCGCGCGGGAAACGCTTCAATCGCCGTTTCCCTAGGGTTTGTCGGCGGGGACCATGTCCGTGACGGTAACCCGCTGCCAGAACATCGGGATTCCCCGAATCGTATAGCTCACCCGTACCCGCTGGCCAGGCTCGAAGGCGCGGCCCCGCACGGTATTCAGAGACGCGTACACCGGTTCGGACCGGTTGTCGAGCTTGATCTCGAAGGTGGAGGCCGGGGCCATCGCGATGGTGTTTGGCGCGGTGGGTACCCCGCCCGGGCCGGTGCGCTGCTGCATGTAGGTGCGGCCTGCCATCTCGCCCTTGCTCAGAATGGTGCCCAGTGCCGTGTGCACGGGAACGTCGCGCAGGAACGCGAGCCACATGAAGCCCGCGAAGGCAGCCAGGGCGACAGCGCCACCGAGCTTGAGGATCATTGGGTCCACGGGTGCCTCCGAGCGTTCCGCCTGCAAGCCGATGGGCGGAGATCAGTCTTCACGGTTCACGTCGGTGCCAGTGATGCGCCCCCCGGTATATTCCGGCTTCACGGCGCCCCGTTGCCATTCGGGGATGTTCGCGAAGACGTCCCGCGAGAAGGGCTTGCCCGCCGACGCCTCAAGGCGCTTGAGTGCGATGTCGATGACGCCGACCTCGGCGTCCGATGCATGCTCCCAGTCGATGTAGATCTTGCTGGCAGTCGTGGCGGGTCCTTCGAGAGCGGCCGCGACGTCGTAGGCATCGACCGCATCGGGGTCTTCCAGCAACAGCAGGCCCCCCAGGAGCTCCCCTGCGGCCTTTACCAGCGCGACGTCCTGCTTGTAGAGCACATTTTCTCCATCGGGGTCGGGCTTCTTGAATGTCTTCAGATGTGCCCGAATCGCCGCGATGCGCTGCGGATCGGGCTCCACTCCCTGCTCGGCCCGTGCCCACAGCATGTCGAGCCCCTCCGCTAGCAGCGGCAGACCGTCGAGCTGCATGCTCGCGGCACTGTGCCGGCGTGCCTCCTTGAGACAGCGATCCACGCAGAACGCCACGTATCCGATACGCGACTCGTACGGCAATCCCTCAACGATGCGCTCCCGTTCTTTGTATTTCATCGCGGCCTCCCGAAGAGTGTGTGACGCGGTGGCGTTACCAGTTCTCACGTCCGAAGTCGGAGACGTTATCCCCATTGCCCCCCCAGCCGCCTTGGGTACTGCTGGCCGGATCGCTCGAGTTATGGGGCGTGGTGATGGCGCTGGTGCACCCCGGACAACAGGGTCGCGTGGGTGCGACGTAGGCCACCCCTTGGGCGTCGTTGTCGCAGTCGACCGCGCGCAGCCCTCGTTGCTCGGCGTGCTGGTGGGTGGAGGCGTCCTCGGTCCCGTTCGGACGCGTCCGGGGATAGCGGTGCGATTCGTCCGACTGCCGCACGGGCGGTGGGCGGTCGTCTCCATGCCCGACCCAGCGAGCGCCGTCCGCGGCGTTGTGAACGCTGGTCGGCAGCCCGTCCGGATTGCGGTTGGCGGTCACGACGACCTTGTACTGGCCATTCTTGCGCTGCACCACCATCGCGGCGCAGGTCGTGTTCTCAAGGTCGCGTGCGTCCTCGCCCCTGCTGCGCCTTCTCTTGATTTCTCGGGCAACCGCAGCTCGCATGTCTTCGGCGATCTCGTCTGCCCTCCTCTTGGCCCGCTGGAACGCCGGATCGTCTTCGTTCGGCTGGACCATCGCCTTCTTAGGGCAAGGCGCGAGACCGTCGACGTCCACCGTATCCAGGGGCCGCGACGGATAGGTGTAGACATTGATGCCGCCCTCGATGTCTCGTGGGTCGACCTGAATGTAGCGCCCGAGCTCGGGGCTGTAGTAGCGGAAGCGGTTGTAGTGGAGTCCGGTCTCGGTATCGAGGTAGTGACCCGGCCAGCGCAGATTGAACTCGATTTCGCTGTTCGGCCGGATGATCGTGCGTCCGTACGCATCAATGTCCGCTTGCCATACGGCGAACCCGGCATCGTTCTCGACGCGGACCGGGCAGGCGATCTGGTTGGAATAGACGTAGTAGCGCCGACCGCTCCCGGGGGGGGACTCGACGTTGTCATAGTCGATGAACGCGAACGGCGTGAGGCCCATGCCATCGGGATAGACGTAGACCCGCAGGGCATTCGCCGGGGAGATCTCGGCGGCGAGTCGCTCACCGTCCCAGACGAAGTGGGTGGTACCCCCGGGGGCGACCTTGGCGATCCGGCGGCCGAGGGCGTCGTAGCGAAAGCTCACCTCAGCGCCGCCCGCACGGCACGAGACCAGGCGGTCCTCGGCGTCGTATGCATATTGTCGATCCAACCCCGACCCGAGCTCGCGGACCAGGTTCTGCCTGCAGTCGTATTCGAAGCGCCGCCCATTGGCGCCGAGGATGCGGTTCTCGGCGAAGGAGGTGCCCTCGAGCCCCGGCCCTTGGACAAGGTTGCCCGCGACGTCGTGCGCGAACGTGTGCCGGCTGCCATCGAATTCCATGGCCCCGACGAGGCGATGGGCCGCATCGTAGCGATAGCTCGCGGTCCCTCGCGCCGAATCGGCTGCCGACAGTAGTGCGCCGACCGGCGAGTAGCGGAAGACGCGCGACCAATTCTGGTGGGGCTTGCTGCGCTGGAAGCGAACCTTGGCCAGGCAGCGCCCGTTCCAGTCGAACTGCGACAACTCCTCGGTGCCATTGGCGTGCCGGCGCAGGAAGACGCCGGAATCGAGTTGCTGCACTAGGTGGCGCCCACCCATCGGATCGACGGTCGTGACCCTGTCGCCGTCCGGATCGTAGACGTATCGGCTGACAAACCTGCCGAGGACCGTGCACGAGACGATCTGGCCGCCGGAGCACTTCCGCTCGACGCCCCGGCCGTTCTGAAGGTCCAGGGTGCGGTTGCCGGTGTCGGTGTAGGCGAAGGCGACGGACTTTCCATCCGCCGCGGAGACCGCGAGGAGCCTCCCCCGCTGGTCGTAGGCGCACGTGCGGGGGGGCTGGCCGGCGGGGGCGATCTCGACCGGGCGCCGCTGGGGCCCAACCTTCAGCGCCACCCGCTCGTGACCGTTCGTTGCGGCTCGCACCAATCCGCGTGAGCGGTCGTAGCCGAGTGTGTCGTAGCTCTGGGCGTGACGGCGGCGCTCGATCAACCGGTCTTTGAGGTCGAATTCCTGCTCGGTGGCCGTTCCGCCCGCGTCCGTCACCCTCGTACGCCGTTCCAGGCGGTCGTACTGGTAGGAGACCGCCTGGCCAAGGGGATCGATCTCCCGCACCGGCAGGTTCCAGGACGCGTACTCGAATTGCCACTCCGACCCGGCATGGTCCAGGTGCCGGACGACATTGCCATTGGCGTCGTAGTGCCAGCGGGCGGTCTCGCCCGTGGGCAGGGTGTAAGCGGCGAGTGTCCCGAACGCATCGTGGTGCAGGACGCCGGGACGCTTGGGCAGCCGCATCGACTTCTTCGGTGCCGGGGCGGAATACGCGAAGGTGGGCCCGGGGTACGGGCTCGACGGGCTCGCGGCGCCCTCCTTACTCCCTGCCACTCGGAGCGCGCCCTCGACACTCGGCGGCAGGTCGCGCAGCCACGGGCTGCCGCGCGCTGGGAAACGGATCGCGTGGCGAGACTGGGATGAGCCGTACCCTTCCCATCCAAGCGCATCGCCGGGTACCTCGAGGCTCCTTGCCGGTTCGAACCAGGGATCGCCGAGCGGCAGGGTCATGCCGGAGGCAGCGCCGAACGGATCGCGCAGCAGGCCCGATTCCGGGTCGACGACCTGCTGCAGCACCTCGCCCTCCGGTCCGAGCTCCCGCTCCAGCCGTCCGTCGGCCGCATAGACGCGCTGGGTCACGCCCGCGTACGGATCGACGACTTGGGTTACGCCCTCGGGGCCGTAGAAATACTGCCAGATGCCTCCATCCGCACGCGTTGCGATCGTTGCCCCCTCGGCCGGATAGCGCAGGTGCACCTCCTGCACGCCATCCTCTCCGGCGGAGTAATCGCAGCGCCGGATCGTGTCGTAGGTTGCCACGAAGCCGTAGCCGTTTCGGTCTCGGCGGCCGGTCATTCGGTGGGCGGCGTCGTAGACGAAGGTCTGCGTCGTTCGATAGGGATCAACTACGCTGACGAGGTTCCCGGAATTGTCGTAGCGGCCCTCCCAGAGCACGCGATCCTGTCCGGTCTCGCGATCAATCCAGTGCAACGCAACCACGCGCCCCTGCTCGTCGGCGTCGACAAGCACGGGCGGCTCCGACTCGTAGCGCAGCTCGGCCCAGGGCCCGTCTTTGATATAGCGCAGTTCATGGAAGCTCGCGCCGCGAAAGACCTTGCACAGCCGTGCTGGGCTTGCGGGATCGAAAAACTCGAACTCGCACTCCGGTTGGCCGGCCGCCTTGACGCGAAACGTGCGCTCGTTCACCCGCCGTATCGTACCGTTCGCCGAGACCGTTGCCTGACCATCGGCCTTCGGATATGCAAACTCGTGTGCCTCACCGGCTGGGTCGACGTAATAGACGCCATTGACGCTGAAGCGCAGGCGGTGGTCATAGGAATGCGTGTGGCCCCAGCCCAGAGCCAGAAGCTCCCCGGCGCGCGCGCTGCTGTAATAGCGACGCCACTCGAACGGGAACGTCCATGCGATCCGGAAGTCCAGCGCGACGTCGTATTGCTTCCCGGTGATGACGTCGACCGGATCGCCGACGAAAACGGTGTTCATGCCGTCATTCCCCGGTGCGTCAGCCTGGGCATGAGCCGGTACCCTCGCCCTCGCCCTCCGCGGGGGGGCGCTTGCGCTTGTACTGTGCCAATCGCTTCAGAAGCAACTCCGCCGGGTTCGGGATGTTGATCATCGGGAACCCGCCGATCAGCACGTTGGGGTGGCCCAGCGTGATCGCACCGATCACCTTCGGGGGTACGCCCGCGGGATCCTTTCCCATCGCCTTCGTCAGCGCCGCGGCCGCTGCGTCCGCCGCCATCTGTGCGGCACCCATCGCCGCAGCCATTGCCTTCGCCGACTGCATTGCCGCGTCGTCCTCAACGGCTGCTTCCGCCGCGTCCATGGCGATGGCGGCGTATCCCATGGCCTTCTGCGCCGTCTGGATGCCACGGGCAGCGGCGCCGATCGCGCCCATCACCTTACCGGCGTCGATCCCCTTCTCGCGCTTGTCTGCCGTCGCGCAGGCCTGGCAGATGTCGAGCATGCGCGCGGCGCGGTTGCCGCCGATGAAGGTGTTGGATGAGCCGGTCTTGATCTGGAAGAAGGGCGTGAAGCCGCAGCAGGTGGGCGCGAGCCCGATGTCACCGCAGCGCGCCGCCGGCATGCTGTTGATCAGCACTTTCACGCTCGTGCCGAGCGTCACCGCACCGATCGATGGCAGGGGCACGGGCGGTGCCGGCGGTACGAGGCTTGGCGGGTGATTGTGGGTGTGCGGCAGCCCGAGGTACAACGCTGTGATGGTGGCCGCAGGGAACTCGGGCAGCATGTTCGCGATCGGGTTGGTGAGGTTCGCGAAACCCGCGTTGATGACGTCCCCCACCATTCCAATTGCGCCGAGGGCGCCGCTCACGACCGTCTGGACGCGGCGCGCCGTGGCGACCGCCTGCTGCGCCTGTGTGGGCATGCGGCCGGTCTGCGCGTTCGGTTGCGGCGGTGGCGGGTTAACGAGGTCGTTCACGGACCGGCTCATCCCATTCCACCAATTCGAGCTCACGCCGAGATCGGCGGCGGGTGCTGCCGGAGCAGGAGGTGCCGCCGGCGGTGGCGCCGCTGGAGGCGCCCCCTGGGCGCCAGATGAACCCGCGGGCACTGACGGAGTGGAGACGCCGGTGCCCGACCCGGAAGGGGATGCGGTGGCTGGTGTCGGGGCCGCTCCGGGAGACGACGTCGTCGACGACGGTGGCTGCGAGGCGAGGTGTTGATCGACGTCGGCGTCGATGTCCGAGAGCCCGTTGCCCATTAGGACCCCGCTGGCGGTTGGTCCGCCCGACGCTGCATCTCGGCCTGTGCCGCGGGGTCCTGCACCCGCCGATAGTGCTCCGCGAGATGCAGCAGCATCGAGCGGCGGGGCTCGAGGATCTCGAGCTCCTCGGCCACGGCGGCGCCGGCGCTCCACTTCTCCACCGCGTCCTCGACCTTTCCCTGGGCGTAAAGGCACACCCCCAGGTTCTCGATCGCCCCCAGTCGGGTGTAGGCGTCGCGTGCCAGCCATCGCGAGCTTCTGCGCCGAGTCGTAGTACGCCTCGGCCTCCTCCCAGTGCTGGAAAGATAGGTGCTGGTTGGCGAGATTCAGGGTGACGTTCAGCAGGATCGGCACCGGCAGCGGCGAGATCGAGAGCGCGGGCACCAGCGCCTGCTCGAAGCAGTGGATGGCCGCGTCCGGGTTGCCCGTGCGAGCGTGGGTCTCCCCGATGGCGTTGAGCACGATCGCCGTCATCCCGGGGTTGCGGGTCCCTGCGTAGAACTTCAGCAGCACGCCGTACTTAGCGAGCGCGTCGCCGAACCGCTGGTGCCCGTGGTCCACGCCCGCGAACATAAGGAGGTTCTGTAGGCGCTGCTCGAGCGGGAGGCTCCGATCCGCCGCCTCCTCCTCCAGTGCGCGCTGGATCGCCTCCTGGCTGAGGTCCGGATCGTACCAGTCGACGCGCGGGATGCGGCCCAGCGCCGCCTCCAGATGGGGCTCTGCCGGTATGCCCCGAACATAGGCGCGCATGTGGTGGCACCAAGGATTCGGAAATTCGTGCTGGAGCAGCTCCCCCATCAACGCGGCCCACGCGCTCGGATCGGCGATCTCCAGCGGCATCAGGCACCAGACGGTGAGCATGCCGTCCGGATAGGGTCGCAACTCCCGCGAAAACTGCATGAGCTCGCGCAGGCGCACCGCCGGTGGGCGCGATTCGTCGAGCAGCGGTTCGGGCAGCTCGGGCCAGGGGGCGAAGCCCTCTTTCTCCATGGACATGCGCACCGCCCCGTGCTTGACCGCGAAGCCGGATACCGCGCTCGACACCCATCCGGCGGAATCGGCGAAGGCCTCGCCGACGATCCAGAACATCTCCGACACCGCTCCCTCGTCGATCCCCTCAAGGGCCTTAAGGATCACGGAGCACTCCTCGTCGCGGCAGCGCACGACCAGCGCGACCCGGTCGCGCTGGTCGACGAACGCCTTCAGGCGCGCGGTGACCTTATCGAGGAGCCTCTGCATCGTTTCCGCTGCATTGTCTTACGGAGAAGGGACTGGGAATCCGACCGCCCGAATTCCCGCCGCCGAACCGTGACGCGTTGCTGAAGTCGTGCCGCGTCAATTGATCTTCACCAGTGCCCCGACTATTTCATGCATACCGACGGCCGAGGAATTGATAGCCGCTCCGGACACGTTGACCTTGGCAGTATCGCAGGTGACCTGCTGGTTGCCGACTCCGACCTCGGTCTTGGCCCCGCTCGTAACCTTCACGTTCTCGGTGCCGGAAATCGTAATCTTGGTTCCGGTAACGGTAATGGTGCCGTCCGACTTCATCGATATCTGGCTTTCTCCCGTCGTGAGGACGATGGCGTTGGCGGCGGTGACATGTATCTCCGCGGCAGTGGATTGGATGTCGATCTTATTCTTGACGGTTGTCGTCTGGGTGTCGTCGAAGGTTTCGGCGACGGCGCCCTTCACGTGGTACTTTGCCGTACCGGCGACGACGTCGTGCACCAGCACACCCTCGGTGATCTTGATCGTCGTATCCTTTTTGATCGTTTCCGTGTGCGTTCCGTCGACAGTGATGGTCCGGTTGTTGTGTACCGTTTGTGAATCATCATGCTCGACGGTGGTTCCCATATCGTATTGGGCATGGATGGTGATCTTCTCCTTGCTCTTCGTATCATCCATGGATATTTCGTTGTAACCGCCGCCTCCCTTTGTGCTATTTGACTTGATTCCGCTAACGACCGCACCGGCTGGAAGTCCGTACGGTGGCATCGTATCGTTGTTATAGACGCGCCCCGTAATTATCGGCTGATCCGGATCTCCCTCCAGAAAATCGACGATCACCTCCTGACCGATACGGGGGATGGCCACTGCTCCCCAGCCCTTGCCCGCCCAAGGGTGGGAGACCCGCACCCAGCAGGAGCTGTTCTCGTCACGCTTGCCGTAGCGGTCCCAATGGAACTGGATCTTGACCCGGCCGTATTTGTCGGTCCAAATCTCTTCCCCTGCTTTGCCTACAACCGTCGCGGTCTGGGGGCCTTGGACAAAGGGCTTTGGCGTTACCCGCGGCGGACGGTAGGGGACTTGGGCGTTAATGGCGCTTAGGCTGCATCGATAGCCGAGTCCTTCTCGCGGTGAGGCGCGGGTCTCGAATTCGTCCGATTGCAGTTCATAGTCCGCGGCAACGATCAGGTACTCGTGGTTCTGGTCTTCCCGCTGATAACCGGTCAGGGTGAAAAGGGCGCCGCAGGTGAGGCCGCGCGTGTTTCCTTCT
>CAVOQO010000096.1:0-52237 GCA_963698355.1 uncultured Gammaproteobacteria bacterium
GGGAAGCCTTCGAGGACATCCTTGAGGCGCACAGCGCCGGCAGTCCGACAGACCCCGACATTCGCTGGACCGATCTCAAGCCGATGCAATTGGCCGACGAACTGGTTGAGAGCGGCTACGAGATCAGCCGCAACACCGCGGCGAAGCTTTTGGAACAGGCCGGCTATCGCCGCCGCTCGCTGCGTAAGGAACTCATCACCGGGGCGGTGGATGCACAGGAGCGCGACCAACAGTTCCGCCACATCGACGCCCTGCGGCGCCAGCCACAGGCCAACGGCAATCCGGTGCTGTGCGTCGATACCGAGAAGAAGGAGCTGCTCGGGCATCTGCATCGCCTCGGGCAGTGTTACAGCACCGACACTCAGTGCGTCTAAGACCACGATTTTCGCCACCTGGCCAACGCCCTGCTGGTGCCGCACGGCGTTTACGACTACTTCGGTAACGCCGGCTTCATGACCTTGGGTACCTCACGCGAGACCAGCGCCTTCGTGTGCGACGCCATCGCACTGGCTTGGGAAGAAGACCGTCAGACCCGCTACCCCAACGCCACGGAAATCCTCCTCACGTTCGATTGCGGCGGTGCCAACGCTGCCCGTTCTTTGCGCTTCAAGGAGGATGTGGTCGAGCTGAGCGCCCGTTTGGGCCTGCCGTTGCGGATCGCCCACTATCCCCCCTATACCTCCAAGTGGCACCCCATTGAACACCGCTTATTCAGCCACGTCGAGCGCTCCCTGCGCGGCGTCATCCTCGATTGCCACGAGACCGCTCTCGACGCCGTCCAGCGTACCCGCACGAAGACCGGGCTACACGTCACCGCTCGCATCCTCGACAGAGTCTATGACATCGGCCGAAAGTGCTCTGATAAATTCCGCGAAATCAAGGATAACTTCATTCGCCACGATGCTGTGCTTGGGCAGTGGAACTATTTTGTCGATGCACGAGGCGTCGGCTAATGCCATGTATTACTTGTTTCTGACTCGATCCTAACTGAAATTCATCGCTTCGGCATGTAGTTAGTGCCTGACAGAAAACTCCGATTTCATCGCCACGTTCATTCTGCTGGGCTGGGGCATTGGGGGCGACTTCATTCATCGTGGGGCGATTGGCTGCAGTTGGCGTCAATCAATGAGAGCCGCTCTCGTTATTGGCGATCGGCAGGCGCACCGATCCTGCAGCTAGCGTATTCAGACCCCGTCGCGTGCGTTCAGGCCGCGCGGCGATAGGGCCCGCGCTGTCGCTCCGCGTCCTGCTGGCGCAACAGGGCGCCCAGGCGCTGGATGTTGCGTGCGACCACGGCCAGTGCCACATAGCGCTCGAAGCCGTCGAGGCCATGATCCAGACAGCGGTCCAGGCCATGGACCTCCAGGGCATTGATGGCGGATTCCACCGCCGAGTGCTGGCGGCGCAGGTGCAGGAATTCGGGGTCGCTCTCGCGCTCGCGCTGGGTCTGCGACAGCTTGCCCTTTTTCGGCATCACGACCCGCGGGATCAGGGCGGCGAGTGCGCTCCAGATTAGGCATCGGTCCGCATCGCCTACACCGGGGCCGGCGGGTTCCACTACACCTGCCCAGACGGCGTGCCCGAGCCCTGATTCGACCGGCTACGTCGGCGCCGAGCGGCCGTTCAGTTCCAGACGCGGTCAGTGAGCGGGGCACCCCGACCGCCCGGAGTCGGCCATAACCGGGCGCGCGGCCACGCAGAAGCAGAGGCCGCAGTGTTCGATAAACCGGTCACCGAGGGGGCAGCCGGCACCCAACCGACAGCCCCCGGGTTTCCGACGAGCTGTCCCGGCCCGCCTCCGACGACGTCGGTTCGGTCGTTGCGAACCCCGCCCGCTAACCTCCGACCGCCGGCGAGGCGGCGCCAAGATCGTAATACATGAGTGTCGTAGCCATTCCGACGACACCGACGACCACGAATGGACCGAGCAGCTTCTTGAACAGGTCCCGGTCCCCGAGCCCGAGCACCAGGAAGAGCTTCATAAAGGTGTTTGAAATGGCGCCCAGCACCAAATTGAAACTGGCCCAATCGATGTGAATGACGCCCGATACCTGGAGGCTGCTGAGGGAGAAGGCGATGGCGTCGGCATCGGTCAGGCCGCTGACGACCGCGACAACGGGTAGCCAGGCATCGCCCAGATAGAACGTGGCCAGACGGGTGAACATGAGTATCCCGGCAAACACCAACCCAAAACTGACAGCCGACTTGAGGCTGAACGGGTTGTTGAACTCCACCTGGGCTGAGGCCACGGTGGACTGCCGCGACCTCAGGTAGAGCAGAGCGGCCATCAGGGCACCGGTAATCCCCATGACTCCCAATGGCAAGACGATGTTCTTCATCAGCGTCGGGTTGACCACGGCGATCTCCAAGATCAGGCGCGGAAACATCACGGAGCTGGCCAGGATGATGGCCATGGCGAACAGGCGGTTGGCGCCGGGAGACTCAATACTGCGGCGGGCAAAGCTCAGGGTGGTCACCGTGCTGGAGACCAGGCCACCGATCAACCCGGTCAAACCAATACCGGCGCCGTTGCCGATGATCTTGATCAGCACGTAGCCAGCGAAGCTGACGAAGGACACCAGCACCACGATCAGCCACAGTTTGTAGGGGTGCACGGCCGACGCCATCACCTCGAGGAACTCGATGCCCAGGCCGCTGCGCACGCCGATCTCGGGATGAACATCCGCCAGATGATCCCCCTGGTAGGCGCCAGTTGCGACAGAGCGGTCGGCGGTGTCGATCTTGACGATGCCTAGAAGGTCCCAGTTCGACTCGTACAGCAATACGTCCTCCCCCGGACTGAGTCGCTTGCCCGCTGCGAGCGCGATGTCGACGCTTCCTGTGGTCTGGTCCACCTCGGTGACCGCACCGACCGGATAGGTCAAGAAGCTCTCGAGAGATTGGCGCGGCAGCACGGGCAGAATGATGAAGGTAATGGTCAGGAACAGCAGCACCGCGCGCATCTCATGCATCTGTACATGGGAGCGGAAGCGTTTGATGGACTCCTTCGGGAACAGGACCCCGAGGGCCAGGATGGCCAGCGCGATAGCCAGCACGTTGGCCCCGTGCATGATGACAACACCCAGGAAGAAGGTGAGCACCGCCGCAAGCTCGGTCGTGATTCCCGGACCGTGGTCGCGTTGAGCCCAGTAGCTGGACAGCAGCATCGCCAGGAACCCGGCGAAGCCGGCTAGGATCAGCCAGGAATTCCCGTATTGCAGCGCGGCGTAGCTCGAGACGGCGCCGAGCACGGAGAACAGCACGAAGTCACGGATACCGACGGTGACACTGTCCTGGTCGCGAAGCTCGCGCTCAAGACCAATGAGAAAGCCCAACAGTGCGGCGAGGCCGAACTGGGAAAAGAGCTGGATCAGCTCGTCTTGAGGCATGAGGTATCACCTAAATTCTCGGGTGGGCGCATCGTGACGGATGCCAATGCCGTGGTGCGCGGGATCCATGTGCGGATGCCCGGGCGGAGTTCGATGCCTGGCTCGATCTCGACAACGAGGACGCAGAGAGCCCGAAGGCTATGCTGAACGTTGGAACCCTATATGCGGAGGCGTCGTGTGTGGGGTCGCAGCGAGGCGGGACAATCCGTCCCGCGGCCTCGGTGCTAGTCTTCCACGCCCGTCTCCTCCTGGACGGTTCGCACGATGCGTGAGTCGATCGGCAGCAACTCCTGCCGCTTGTCCGGGTAGTCGATCTTGCTCAGCAGGTAACGGACGGCATTGATGCGGGCGCGCTTCTTGTCGTCGGACTTGATGATGGTCCAGGGGCTGTCCGCCGTCGAAGTGAAGAAGAACATATCCTCCTTCGCACGGGTGTAGTCATCCCATTTGTCCTGCGATTCCTGGTCGACCGGACTCAGCTTCCACTGCTTGAGAGGGTCATGGATCCGCTTACCGAAACGGCGAGCCTGCTCGTCCTTGCTTACCGAGTAGTAGAACTTGAGCAGGTGTATCCCGGATCGGATCAGCATACGCTCGAGCTCCGGCACGGACCGCAGGAACTCCTTGACCTCCGCCCCGCTGCAGAAGCCCATGACGCGTTCGACCATCGCCCGGTTGTACCAGCTGCGGTCGAAGAACACGACTTCACCTCCCGAGGGCAGGTGGGCGAGGTAACGCTGGAAATACCACTGGGCGCGCTCCCGATCGCTGGGCTTGTCCAGGGCGACCACACGCGCACCGCGGGGGTTCATGTGCTCGACGAAGCGCTTTATGGTGCCACCCTTGCCGGCCGCGTCGCGCCCCTCGTTGATGACCAGTAGCCGCAACCCCTCCTCCTTGACCCAGTTCTGCATCTTCAGCAGTTCTACGTGCAAAGGCAGGATCAGGTCCAGGTAATCGTCGTTGCCGAGCTTCTTAATCGGCTCGGCGTGATCCATCGGAAGCCCGGGGCCTATTTCGAGGCTCTTCGCCTCCTTGGTCTCTTTGGCGCCCTTCGCTTCCTTCTTCTCCGCTTGTCCGTCCGGGACCTCGGTTTCGGCGCTTCCCTGCTCGGCGTCGGCCGAGGACGCGTCCGCGTCGTCGCCCTTGCCGGCATGCGCCGGGCGCCGAGGAGTCGGGGCATCGTCGGTATCCGCGCCCAGCGCCTCACGTTCCAGCAGCATATCGTCGCTGGTGTCGTCGCTGGTGTCTTCGTCCGGCTTCGGCGCCTTGCGGCCCGTCGCAGTCGTCCGCGTCTTTGTCATGGCTATCTCCGCCTTTGGTCAAGTGATGCTCGACCGGCCGGTGCTCAGGCGGCGCGGCTGGTCAGGGATTCGGTCGTTGTACGGGCCGACATGTTACGGTAACAAATAGGAAATTGAACCGTCCCACGGGAGGATAGGGCGGGAATCGGGCGAGAGGGGAGGCGTGGGTCGGGCGCCAGTCAAGGAAGGCCGCATGGGGCGACCGTCCGGCCGTTGCACGGGGGCCCACCACGCGGCCGCTGTGGCGGATGTATTGAGCGTGCCGGTGTGCACGTCTGGTTGTGAGTATCCCGCGGAATCTGTGCCTTGACGTGGTTCCCAAGTACCTTGGTGTAGGCTCAGTGCCCCTTCCCGATCTTCTCCATCTCGAACTCCATGCCTGCAATAACGCTTTCCGGAGATCATGCGCGTATTGGCAGCTGCCCATCAAGTCCGAGGCTAGTGCAAAGGTAAGCAAGCTTGATCGAGTGCCCGCCGATCAAGAAAGAGTCAGTCATGATCAGTTACGACAAGAGTGATATCTTCGCCGCAGAAGAGGGTGTTTACACTGCCGTCGTCACCGTCCATGGCAGTGCCGCCTGTATGTCGCAGTTGCCGGTTTGCTTGCTCGAAAATGGGGGAGTAGACATGCGCGCTAGCGGGGGTTCGGTTCATGGCCGGTAAGCCATTCGTGGTCGAGACGCTTGGCGGGCGAAGGGTTCCCTTTCTGCGCGGCATCCTCGTTCAATCGCTCGTGGATGCCGGGCTCTCTTTCTCCGACGCCTACGGGGTTGCACAGAAGATCCGTACCCTGCTGAGCGACGTCCAGGATGCGGTAACCACCAGCGAGTTACGTCGTCTGGTCAGCGAGGAACTCGGCCGCCGTCACGATGAACAGACTCGCCTCGCCTATGACGCCGGCGGCGCAGCCCAGCCGATCCTGGTGCGTTCTGGGGGCCGCGTCGATCCTTTCTCGGTGGGTGTGCTCACTCGTCATCTGGAGGGGTGTGGGATTCACCACGAGGAGGCGGCGCGGGGCGCGGGACAGATTCAAGCCAGCCTGCGCGAGCGCGGTGAGAGCTTGGTGGAGGATCGGGACCTGCGTCGCGTTATCTACGAGACCCTTAAGAGCAACTGCTGCCCGGGCTCGGCGGAGCGTTTCCTCTCGCGCTGCCGCTTAAGCGACAGTGGGGCGCCGCTCATCATCCTCATCGGGGGTGCCACCGGTGCCGGCAAGAGCACCCTAGTGGCCCGTCTGGCCTATCTGCTCGACATCGTGCGTACCCAGTCCACGGACATGATGCGGGAGATCATCCGCTGCTACCTGGTGCCGCACGTTGCCCCGACCCTAGGGTTTTCCAGCTTCGACGCTTGGCGGGGCTTGCCGCAGGTCGACAGCGCCGAGGACAGTTCGCCAGCGGAAGATCCGGTGGTCTCAGGATTCCTTGCTCAGTTCGGCACGGTACGGGTGGCGTTGGAGGCGACCATTGCGCGGGCGGTGAAGGAGCGCCACGACCTGATCGTGGACGGCGTTCACGTGCTGCCCACGTATTTGAATCTGGAGGAGGTGTCCGAAAAGGCGGTGCTGGTACCTTTGATGCTGGCCGTGACGACCCGTGACAAGCTGGATGATCATTTACTGCGCCGCAGTCGCGAGCAACCGGATAGGGATTCCGACCTCCATCGGAAAACGGTGTCACGGATCTGGACACTGCAGACCTTCCTGGTGGATCAGGCACAGAAGGCCGACATCCCCGTAATCGTCAATTGGGAACTGAACGAAACCGTCCGCCAAGTCATGGATGTGATCATGCACCGCATCGGCGAGCGCTTTCCTCCCGATCCCAAGGCCCTGGAATGAGCCTGTTCTTCATTAAGCGCCCAAACAGCGGGGTAGCTTCCGAGTCGTCGGAAACCTCCGTCTGGTGGAGCTATAGTCCCATTATCATCGTTGCCCTGCTTGGCGCATGGGCCACCTGGATGGTACATGCGCGCATCGCCGACCTGGAGCAGCAGCGCCGTGACGGTGCCTTCTCCGAGGCGGCGCGCGACCGGTTGCTGGTGGTGCAGCGGGAGCTTGACTACGCACTGGGCTTGGTGCAGGACATCGGGGGCTTTTTTGACGCCTCCGCAAGTGTGACCCGACGTCAGTTTCGCGAGTTTGTCGGTCCGACCTTGAAGCGAAATCCCGAGGTTCAGGCACTGCAATGGGTACCAAAGGTCACGCGGGAGGAGCGCAAGGATTTTGTAGTCACGGCCCGCCGGGGATTCAGTCGCTTTGATATCCTCGAACCGTCTGCCGATGGCGGCAGGGTGCCAGCGGCCGATCGGCCGGTGCATTACCCCGTGCTGATGGTACAGCCCTACCGGGACAATGCCGACCTGCTCGGCCTGGATTTGGCGGCCGATCCTGCGGTACTTGAGATCCTCGAGGCGGCCGCCGAGCGTGGCGGCATCCTAGTCTCCGAGCCGCATTCTGCCGACCGCGAGGCAAGTGACGGCATTCTTAAAGCCTACCTGCCGGTCTTTTCCCGCGACGATGAAATCGAGGCGGTGGACGTTGGCGATCAGGAGGGAGAGGCGACAAGCACTGAACGTGGCGCTCTGCGCGGGTTCGCCGTCGGCGTGTTTCATATGGGTGGGCTCGTCGACAAGGCCCTTTCCGGCCTGAGTCCGAGTGGTGTGGAAATTCTTTTTTTTCGCGCTCCGCGTGGGGACGACGAGCGCCAAGCCTTTCATGTCCACCGCGGGCGCACCCCTGCCGACGCCAAACGGGCCGCCGTCACCGACGATCTTCCACCGTCGAGCACCACCTACGAGGGCGAGATTCAGGTTGGGGGCCAGACCTGGACCCTGCTCTTTAAGCCAGTGCCCGGTTTCTTCCAGTACGGTAGCTGGAGCTCTCAACTGGTCCTCGGCTCAGGTGTCGTATTTACCTTACTGTCGTGCATCTACCTGTTTGCGCTTATTGGTCGCGCACAGGAAGTGCGACGCTTGGTGGCCCAACGCACTTTGGAGCTTTCCCGTTCCAACACCGCACTGAATGCGGAGATTGTCGAGCGCCGCCGCGCGGAGCGTGCCTTACAGGTGCTCAATGTGACCCTAGAACACCGCGTCGCGCGCCGCACCACCGAATCCGAGCGTCGTGCGCGAGATCTGGAGCAGTTCGCTTACGTGGCCTCCCATGATCTCAAGGCCCCCCTGCGCGCCATCGCCAACTTGGCGGAGTGGCTTAAAGAGGACCTACAGGGCAAGCTAACCGCGGAGACTCAAGAACAGTTCGATCTTCTGCGCGACCGCGTGGCGCGCATGAGTGCCCTGATCGAAGGGCTGCTGGAATATTCGCGCATCGGCCGTACGAGCGGCTCCGTGGAAGACGTGGACGTCGGCGCTCTGGTCGTCGACACCGTGGATTCGATCGCCCCACCTGAAGGCTTCCGGATCGAGATCGCCCCCGGCATGCCTCACCTAATGACCGATCGGTTGCACCTCGGGCAGGTCTTCGCCAACCTGATCGGCAACGCGATTAGCCACCATGACCGTCCACAGGGCCTGATTCGGGTCTCTGCAAGGGATCTCGGCGAACGCTACGAGTTGTGCGTCGAGGATGACGGCCCCGGCATTCCCCCCGAATATCGGGACAGAGTATTCATGATGTTTCAGACTCTGACGGTCAAGGACTTTGGTAGCAATACAGGCATTGGCTTGGCCCTGGTGAAAAAGTTGGTGGAGGAGCATGGCGGCAGCATTCTCTTGGAGTGCGGCGAGGATCGGGGCTGCCGGTTCATTTTTACTTGGCCGACGCGTGAGGTGCAAACTGATATTGGCAAGCACGACGACTTGCGATAATCGCGAAGGGCGCGAGAGGCGATAGCCTTTCATGGCTGCTGCGTCCCCTGCGGCCAAATACGCTGTGCTAGCACTTGCAACGCCACGGCGCGCTTTCATTATCGGAGCTGGCGAAAAGCCGCCATCATTGTTTGCTGAGAGCGAAGATGACTGACCGACCCCCCAGCATTCTGCTCGTGGAGGATGACCGCGTCGACGTGATGACGGTGCAGCGGGCGCTCAGGCGCCATGCCATTGCCAACCCGCTGCATGTAGCGCGCACCGCGACGGATGCCCTGGCTATGCTACGCGGGGAGGGGAGACCGCGATTGGAACCGCCGCCAGGGTTGATCCTATTGGACCTCAACTTGCCGCGCATGAGCGGCATCGAATTCCTCAAGACCTTGCGAGAAGACCCCGACCTGCGAGACCTGATGGTGATCGTCTTGACATCATCCAACGAGCCAAACGATCGTGCGGCGGCGTTCCGCTATGAGGTCGAGGACTACATTGTCAAGCCCCACTCCTTCGATGAGTTTGCCGCCGCTATCAAGACGGTGATCGGCGACGTCCTCGGTAGTCGAACGAGTTCCGCTTGACCCCGTTCACACGAGAGCGATTATGCGTGTGATCGTCGTACGCCATTTCCGCACCCTGAACAATGAGCGCCGACTCATCATGGGCTGGGGAGATGCGCCGCCCGCCGCGAATTGGGAGGACGATCTCGAAGTTGTGGACAGGACGCTGGATGCCGCGGGACTGAACTTTGATGCCTATTATGCCAGTGCCCTAGGGCGCGCGCGGGTGACTGCGCACTACTACGCCCAGAGGCGCGGCGCGGAGAAGGTCGCTAATCGGTCCGCACTCAACGAGGTGAACTATGGCGGGTTCTTCGGCCTGCCCAAGGAGTCGGTAGAGCAATCCTGTCCCGAGTACAAGACGGATGCCGACTTCGTTTTCCCCGGCGGCGAAAGCTTCCATCAGATGCAGCAGCGTAGCGCGGCTGGCGTGCTGGACCTAGAGGCGCAACATGCCCGGCACACGCTGCTGCTCGTCGCGCATGCCGGTGTTATTCGCGGCCTTATCTGCCATTTTCTCGGGCTCGATTTCGAATCCAATCTCAAACGCAAGGTCTCCCACCGTTACATTGGCGATTTCACCATCGAGCACGGCGTTTGTGTTCGCTACGATGAACTTGGCCGGCTGTCCGGCTTCGTCAGGGACGGGGTAATCGAGGTTCCTTTACTTCGTTATTGACAGCGATTTGCAGGACCGTTGGGGCCGATGTGCTGCTGGTGTGCGTTAGGCGCTTAACGCAGCGTAAGCGACAACATGTTGGTAAGAAAAGGGTTTGCTAATATTCGATGCTGTGCTCGTGGCTGTTCTCCGGAGGAGAACCTCTTTTTCCGAGCGCAGGCTCGGAAAAAGCCTAGTCCCTTAGAGCCAATTGCAAAATTGACCGGTGCAGGGATTTTGCGTCCCGCAGGGGGCAATAAAAGAGGGGGCAGAAGAGGGGTATCGCCAGCGAAACACTGGTAAAATGAATCGGTTAGCAACGATTCATTCCGATACCCAACATGGATACGACCTGCAAGTCCCGCCTGTCGCAATTCTGGAATCACCTCCAGCACGAGCTGTTTCCCTTTCTGCGGGAAGAGGACCACGTGGAGTTGAGTCCGGCTCTGGAGAAGGTGATCCGGGTATTGGAGTTCACGCAGGTGGATCGCTTCATCCCGTCCAGCCGCGGGTTGGTCGGGCGTCCACCGAAGGATCGGGTGGCCCTGGCGCGGGCCTTCGTCGCCAAGGCGGTGCTGAACCTGCCGACCACCGAGGCATTGATCGACCGCCTCAAGGCGGATCAGGCGCTGCGGCGGATCTGCGGCTTCGAGCGGTTTCGCGCGATCCCCGACGCCGCGCGCTTCTCGCGCGCTTTTGCGGAATTCACCGCCCTGGAGTTGCCGGCGCGGGTGCATGAGGCGCTGATCCGCAGCCAGTTGGGGGATCAGCTCATCGGCCACATCGCACGGGATGCCACCGAGATCGAGGCACGCGAGAAGCCGACTCCCAAGGCGCAGCCGGTAGCGTCTGGCGAGGCGCCTGCCGCGCCCAAGAAGCGCGGACGTCCCAAGAAGGGCGAGGAGCGCCCCAAGGAGCCGACGCGCATCGAACGCCAAGTGGCCCAGACGGCGGAGCACAGCCGCGCGGAGCTGCCCACCGCCTGCGACGTGGGGAGCAAGACGAACAGCAAGGGGTACAAGGAGACCTGGATCGGCTACAAGCTGCACATCGACACCGCCGATGGCGACATCCCGGTCCACGCGATCCTGACCTCCGCCTCGATCCATGACAGCCAGGTGGCCATCCCCTTGATGCGCCAGACCAGTCAACGGGTCACCTACCTCTACGACCTGGCGGACGCAGCCTATTGCAGTCCGATCCTCCGCGCGGAGTCCCGCCGGTTAGGGCATGTCCCGCTGATCGATCACAACCCACGACGGGGCGAGAAAATCGACTTCGCGCCGCATGAGGCCGAGCGCTACAAGGCGCGCAGCCAAGTCGAGCGGACCAACAGTCAACTGAAGGACCACCACGGCGGGCGTCAGGTGCGCGTGCGTGGCCATGCCAAGGTGTACACCCACCTGATGTTCGGCATCCTGGTGATCGCGGCAGAGCAGATCCTGCGCCTGCTCAATTAACCGTCTCGCTCCCTGGGCGAAGCGGTAGACGCCATCTGGCGAGGACGTCCTTTTGCTTGGAAACTGGATAAAGCCATGCCGCCTTAGTGGAATATGACCTCGGGGCCGCTGAAAGGGCCAAGAAACAGTAATTCTTGGCCCTTGCCTGGCTTCGATTCCACCGTTACCCACAATTTTGTAATTGGCTCCCGGGACTGTTCCAATAGGATCGATCACGGCAAAAAAGAAGGTAAATGTCGCGACGAAGTCGATCATTGATCCTCTTGGCGCCTGTTAGGGATGCGTCGACGAGGCGATGACACCGGCCACTCGCGCAATGGTCTGACAGTAGCCGGTGGGCTCTGACCAGGGGTGGGGCAGTTCCCGGCTCAGCTCAGACACGAAGCGGTTCCGCCCCTTGCTCCGTCGCGTCATGACCCGCAGCCGCACGCGGAGGCGATCAGCGCGTCCAGGTCGTCGTTGCTGACGGTCCCGTTGGGGCCGGTGCACGAGATCGTGCCGTCTAATGCGTAGTTGCACTCGATCGGCTCGCAGTTGTTCGAGCAGGTTCCAGCGACGCCCTTGCTGGGGCCAACCTCGGTCTCGGTGGTGTTCTCGATCGAGCAGTCCTGGGCGGCGACCGTGCCCGATAGGAAGGCGGTTAGCAGCGTAAGAGCGGAAAGGGTTCGCATGACCGGAGCCTCCCGGTGGATGCCGGATTTACGCTTCTAATCTTGAGGCAAGAGGGAGGAGGGCCGCAACAAGCGGCGGGGACCAGGCCCCTTGCCGGGCGAGCACTGAAGCAGCGCGCCAAGCGGCTCTGGCGGGTCAGGGTGCGTCTGGCTCTCCTGTCATGCGGATTGGTTCAGGGGCGCCTCGCCCGCGCCTGTGAGTGGTCCTGCCAGCAGCGGAGCTATCAGGTCCCTCACCCGGATCTCCGCGCGCAGGTGGCTGAACAGCAGGTAGAGCCCGCCGAGCTTGCGGTGGAGGAATAGCATTGCCGGGGGCGGCAGGCGACCGTACTTTTCCCTGAGCCTCAGGTCGATGGCCTTCTCACCGATGCGCCGGGCGAGGTCAGACCCACCGAATCGGTAGCCGCCCTCGGCGCGGGCCGGCTCGGTGGCATCACGGACCATCTCGACCATACCGGCGCGGTAGCCGGGTGGGTCGTCCGCGGCGAGATAGCCGAGGGTGATCGCGGCTTGCTCGATTGCCGCGGAGTCCGCGCACAGGGCCGCCCGGAGCAGATCCCGGAAGGCGGTCCGCGCGGCGTGCGGGTAGTCCCTGGTGGCGCCGAAGTCCAGGAGCTGGACGCGCCCCTCCCCCTGCCCATCCCCGGCCGCATACCGATAATTGGCGAAGTTGGGATCGGTCTGGACCAGGCCCCACTCCAGGACCTCGCGTAAGGTCAGCTCCAGCAGGATGGTGGCGACTCGGTTGCGCTCGGCCGCCGGTGCGTCCACGAGGGTCTCGATGGGGCGGCCCTCAAGAAAGGTCATGGTCAGCACCTGCGGGGTGGTCAGCTCGGACAGGACGCGAGGCACCTCGAACCCCGGGTGATCGCCCAGGTATCCGGCGAAGCGGCCCAAGAGCGCGGCCTCCTGCTCGTAGTCCGCCTCCTGGTGGAGCTGGCGCTTGGCCTCTGCCAGGAGCGGGGCGAAATCGATCTCCCTGGGGATGAGGCGCAACAGGCCCAGCAGGGCGGCCACGTTGTCCACGTCGCTGTCGATGCTGCGGCGTATCCCGGGGTACTGCACCTTGATTGCCACGTGCCGGCCCTCGCGGGTGACCGCCTCGTGTACCTGTCCGATGGAGGCGGCGGCAAGGGGGGTGAAGGAGAAACGCTGGAAGCGACGCTCCCAGCCGTTCCCCCAGGCCCCTTCCAGAACCTCTGCGACCTGACCGAGGGGCATGGTGTGGGCGTCCTCGCGCAGGCGATCCAGGACCCGGCTCAGCTCGGGGGGTAAGAGCTCTCCGGCCTCCATGGACAGGAGCTGGCCCACCTTCATGGCCGCGCCACGCATCTCCGAGAGTCGCTCGGCGAGCCGATGGGCGTTGGCGGGGGTGAGGAGCAGGTCAGCCACGGACGGCCGGCGGCCTTGTGCGAGCTGGCGAGCCCCCTCCCCGAGGGCGCCGCCGGCAATGCCGCCGGCGAGCCGGCCCAGATGCATCAGGCGCTCCAGGCGCGACTCGGGGATTCGGCGTTCGGTGGGCATGGCTTGGACTCCAAGGGCTGTCTGTCGGCCGAACCTGGGGGTGGCGTGTCGGGAAAAAAGCCGCCGGTCGTACTTGGTCTGCGACAACGCGAGTCGTCAGGCAGGCGCTGAACAGGAGCGAGCGATTCTCAGAGCCATTCGCCGGACCGCCGAGCGGAAGCGTGCTCGTTCAGTAGATCCAGGGGACGAGTTTCTGCACTCGGCGGGCGTATTGCGAATACTCCGGGTGCCGCTCGGTCAGCCAGCGCTCCTCCTTGGCGGCCTTGTAGTCGAAGAACAGGAATCCGACGATGAGCAGGGTGAGATGGCTAAGACTGAGTGTGTAACCGGTCCAACCCAGTGCGGCGAAGAGCTGGCTGCTGTAGAGCGGGTGGCGGACGATCCCGTAGACCCCGTGGGTCACCAGCCGGCTGTGATCCACGGGGTAGGGCAGCGGCGTCAGATACCGGCGGATGTGCAGGACCCCGAGGGCGCCGAAGGCCAGGGCCACGGATCCAAACAGGGTCAGCCAGGCGAGACGCAGGGTGTCGCTCGCGCCCCACAGGTCAGGGGTCAGCCAGGGGTTCCAGCGCGGGGCCAGGACGAAGGCGAAAAAGAGCGCGAACTGGATGACCACCAGCCATTCGCCGCGCGGGCCGTGCCAGGATGGGGCGGGGACTGGTTTGGGATCGGATGCCATGGTCGGGACTCGGTGACAGCGTCCCGCCAAGATGAGGTCCCGGCACCTGCAGGCAAGTGTGCCGGCATTGAGTCGCGGACGAGTCCCTTCAGGGCAGGATCTCTACAGGAGTCCCATCGGACGCCAACGACCAGATCTCGTCGATGGCCATGTTGGAGACGGCGATACAGCCGAAGGTCCAGTCGCCCGACTTCATTTCTCCCCGACGGCCGGGCTGGCCGTGGATCATGATCATGCCGCCTGGATCGTCGCCCTTGCGCAAGGCCCGGAAACGGTCCTGGGCGTTTGGGTAGGAGATGTGCAGGGCTTTGCGGTAGCCGCTGTTGGCGCTGCGCCAATCCAAATAGTAGATCCCCTCGGGCGTACGGCCGTCGCCTTTGCGCCGCTTGTGTCCGGCGGGCTGATAACCCAGCGCAATCTTATAGGTGCGAAGGGGCTCCTCGCCCCGCATCAGATAGAGGCGCCGCTCGGACTTCTTGACCACGATCCGGTCGGCGAGACCGGGGGACGTCAGGCGAAGGGCGGAATCGGGCTGATGGACGCTGGCCTTGACCGCCTCGGCTGTCTTCGAGGACCAGGGAAAGTGGAATGCGGATACGGTCTGGCTCACGGCCAGGAGGATGAGCAGGGAAAACAGGCCGGCACGGTATGACATCGGGTCGACGCCTCAGGGTACAACTCGCAGTAACCGGACGGATTTTACCGGTTTTGAGATCCGGCCGTCACCGTCGACGCTGGTGCCGGAGGCTGACCCAGGTCATTGGGAGTGCGCGCTCAGGACAGGTCCAGTGCGTGGACCTTGAGGTCGGCCAGGCTGACGGTCTCCAGTGCCCGCTCGTGGGTGGCCCGAAGCGCCACGCGGGGCGCCGCACCCGCATCGAAGGCCTCCTGCCAGCGGGCGGCGCACAGGCACCAGCGGTCGCCGGGCTTGAGTCCAGGAAAGCCGTGCTCGGGCATCGGCGTGGTGAGATCATTGCCCCGATCGCGGCTGAACTCCAGGAACTCGCGCGTGACCTGGGTGCAGACGGTGTGGGAGCCGAGGTCCTGGGGGCCGGTCTCGCAGCTGCCGCTGCGGGTGAAGCCCGTTCGCGGGGACAGGGAGCAGGGCTCGAGGGGCTCGCCGAGTACGTTCTTCGGTTGATCCATGGGGTTCTAAGTCCTGATGGGTTCGTCGGGGATAGAAGCAGTCTCGGTGTGCGCGCTCAGCTGCGCCGCAGCCCGGCCAAGCGCTCGCGCACCCGGTCCATCAGGCCCTCCGCGAGGGACTGGAGCTCCGGATCCATGGCCTCGTAGAGATACTCGAGATCGTCGAGCATGCGATTCAGGTCGGCGGGATCGGTGAGCGCGTCCACGCGGCCCGCCGCCGATTGCATGAAGGCGTACGGATCGATGCCGTCCATGCGTCAGTCCCGATAGCCCCAGACCGCGTAGACTGGATCCGCATGGGCCAGCCGGTCCGCGTACTTGTCGTCCGCCGGCCGCGGCAGCCCGCGCAGGGACCAGGTCTCCAGGTCCCGAAACAGGCCCGACTCCAGGAAGTATTCGAGTACCAGCCCCGGGCGCTCAAACTCGTGGATGCCTTCCCAGAGTTGTATCGCCTTGGGGGGGAACCAGCGGTTCGAGAAGGTGACGGCGAAGACGCCGCCGGGGCTGAGTACGCGCGCCACCTCGCGGAAGACGGCGAAGGGATCCGTCAGGTATTCCACGGAGACGGTGCAGACGACCGCGTCGAACGACTGATCCGCAAAGGGAAGCGCGGGATCCGCATTGAGGTCCTGAACCACTCGCTCCGTCAGCGCCGGATTCTTCGCAAGCTCCGCCCCATTGAGTCCCAGCCCCACCACGACGCCGCCGGCCAGGGACTCCGGCAGGTGCGAGTGCCAGCTCGACATCAGGTCCAGGATGCGGGCGCCGGGGGGGATCAGGCGGCCGTAAAGGGCCTGAATCTGGGAGATGGCGGTGCGGTCGATGTGATCGACGAGGCGCGGCTCACGATAGAACTCGGGATCCGGGCGCGGGTCGCGGCGCAGGAACGGCTGATCGGACCAAAAGTCCGTGGGCAGTTCGCGCCACCGCGCCTGCATGCCCGGTCCGTCGGCGGTCACCAGGGTGCCAATCTCGTTGCAGCGCCCGCCGCGCTCCTCCCCGTGGGACCAGATGTCCTCGATGGTGACCGCAAGCTCCAGGGGGCGGTCGGCCAACGGGTGGTTGAAGTCTGCCCGGATGTGCCCGAAGTCGACCTGCGTCAGGCGGCAAGGGTGACGATCCCCCGGAAAGAACCCGTCGAGCTCCCGGAAGATGGCGCGTGGATAGAAGCGGCCGGCCCTCGGCTGCACGTAGCCGCGGCCCGTGTAGGCGCGGTTGAATTGGCGGCTTGGGAGCTTGGGGTGGAGCCGCTCGCGCCAGGATGCAACCAGCTCGCCGGGGCCGAAGCGATGTGCCGCGACGTGGCCCCGCGGCCTGTCGAGCAGGTCCCCTTCGAGCTCCGGGGGGAACAGGTCGCGCCAAAGGTTCAGATTGGTGGCGACGAAGCTGTCGCGGTGGCGGGCGACGGCGCTCTCCCAGGTCAGATCGAGCCGCATGCGCGCCATCGCGCGACTGTTGGTTCGATCGAGGCGCGACCCCGGTTCATACTTGGGATCGGCGGCATCGGGGTGCCTGTCCAGGCTGAGGGCGGATGGATCCATGAGACGGCTCGGGCGCGGACGGTTTCACTGAGCCCCAGAGGTTGGTGCACCGCGATGCTGGATCAAGCGACCGCGGGCCCCGGGGTCGGCGAGTGGCTCGCACCGACCTAGCGGAAGCCCGGAGATGCCGTGCCGGGGGGCCGGGAGGTGCCAGCGGATTTCGCCGCAGCACCCCCGGCGGCGTCAGGAAGCGGTTTCGCCAGAGCGGCGGTAGATGCGGATGAGGGAGCCGGCACGCAGGTCGTTGGCGGCGATCTCGTTCCAGCGTTTGATGTCTCTGACCGTCACGCCGTAGCGGCGCGCGATCGCTGCCAACGAGTCGCCTTTACGCACCCGGTGGGTGACCAGGCTGCCGCCGGCGGCGCCGGGGAGACGCAGACTTTGACCCGGGAGCAGTGGCTCGCTGACCAGCATGCCGTTGAAGTCCGCCAGGTCCTGCGGGTCCATTCCCTGGGCACTGGCGATGGAGCGCAGGCTCTCACCACCCTTGACCACATGGACCTTGCCCTCCCCATAGGCGGGGCGTGCGGGTGCCGCTGACCTGCGGGCGGAGGTCGCCGCCAGGGCTGGCGCGCTCAGCCGCCCCGCCTGTGCGGCGGCGGGCAGTACCCGGGCGGAGGCCAGCTTGGCGCTGACCTGCTTGCCCGCGCCGGCCGGCACCAGCAAGTTACTGGGTCCTCCCGGCGCGGTCTGGCCGCGCTTGAGGCCCGGGTTGAGCCGCTTGAGCTCCGTGAGGCCGACTCCGCTGGCCTGGGCCACCCGGGCCAGGTCCACCGGCCGATCGGTGCGCACCAACTCCAGCTGCGGTGCATTGGGGACGGGGGGAAGGCGCATGCCGTACTTTGCCGGCTCCGACACCAGACGCGCCGCCGCCAGGATCTGGGGCACGTAGTTTTCGGTCTCGGTCGGCAGGTCCAGAGACCAGAAATCGGTGGGCTTGCCGCGGCGGCGATTGGCCGCTTGGGCCGACTCGACGCGCGCGGGACCGCAGTTGTAGGCGGCCATCGCCAGTTCCCAGTCGCCTCCCAGGCGCCGATTAAGCTGCTCGAGATAGTCCATCGCCGCTCGGGTGGAGGCCAGCACATCGCGTCGGCCGTCATACCAGTTGTCCTGGCGCAGGCCCATGATTCGGCCGGTGGACGGGATAAACTGCCACATGCCCGCCGCCGCCTTGGGGGACGTGGCGGCCGGGTTGTACCCGCTCTCCACATGGGGCAGGAGGGCCAGCTCAGCGGGCAGGCCGCGTCGCTCGATCTCACCGACGATGACGTGCAGATAGGGCCTGGCGCGCTGGGAGAGCCTGGCCAGGTATTGAGGATCGCGGCGAAAGGCGTTCAACTTGCTGTCGATGCGCGGGCTGGCGTGCAGGTCAAGCTGCATCCCGGTGCGCACCCGGTCCCACAGGTCCCCGCCAGCGGCGGTCCGCCCGCGTCGGCGGGACTTGCCCGCCTCGCCGAGGACCCAAACGTCCGAGGCGGGTCGCACATACCCGTATTCGCGCGCGGAAACCGCCCCGTCGTAGTCGTCGTAATCCGCGTATTGGGTCTTCTTGGTGGCGCAGCCTGAGGTCAGGAACAAGCCGAACATGGTGACGGTAACGAGCACGACGGGCGCGCCGAATCGACGCGCCAGGCGGGTATCAGCAGGCATCTAACCCCCCGGAGAGCAAGCTAACCGTTTGTATTACTATAAGATTCTTAGGGTTGCGACTGCATCATACGCAAACGGCTCGGCCATTGCCAGACCCGGCGTCCGGTTTTGCCCGGCCCTCGGGCCGGGACAGGGCACCGCCGAGCGGGTAACATGCGCGAGGCTCGCGGAGCCTGGATGGCGCGATGAATCCCCGCCCCGTCGGCGGTCAATTCCCGAGCGCTGCAACCTGGAAGCGGCAGCGGGCCGATTTCGGTGTCCTACGGAAGCCTGGAGTGGGCGACGGAAATTCCTGCCGCGAAGCTCGACCGCCTTGGCAGGCGTCACGGATCGAGCCCCGGGGCCGTTCAACTGGTGTCGCTTAGGTTCAAATGTCCGCTTGCAATGGCGCGGGATCCCCGCTCGCCCGGCTCGAAGACTGGTATCGGTCGCCACTCGGCATGGAAGTGGCGGACCGCGAGACCGCCTGCGTGGAGGCCATGCTGGGCGACGTCTTCGGGTATTACCTGGTTCAGGTGGGCGTGACCGAGCGGTTCCGCGAGGCATTGGCCGCGAGCCGCATCAGGCACCGGATCCTGATGCCCTGCGAGGTCCCCTCCGGGCAGCCGGGCATCGAGGTTGTAGGCGACCCCATCCGACTGCCCTTGGCGTCCGACGGGGTGGATGCACTGCTGCTGCCCCACACACTCGACTTCGTTCCGGACCCAAGACAGGTGTTGCGGGAGGCGGAGCGGGTGCTGATCCCCGAGGGCCGGGTATTCGTTTTGGGTTTCAATGCCTTGAGCACCTGGGGCCTGCGCGGACTCGTTGATCGGCGTCGCGGGCGTGTGCCCTGGTGCGGCCGTTTTCTCACGAGCTATCGGGTGCAGGACTGGCTGTCCCTGCTCGGATTCGACGTCGAGATTTGTGAGCATGTGGTGTTTCGACCGCCTTTCGGTCGGACCCGTGGGGCGCGGTCATCGGCGCTGGATTCGCTCGGGCGCCGGATTTGGCCTGGCCTGGGCGCGGTCTATGTCATCCGCGCGGTGAAGCGGGTCGCGACCCTGACGCCGCTCAAGCCCTCATGGACCGCTCGCCGGGCCTTGCTGCCGGGTGCCATCGAGCCGACCACGCGGAACGGCTACTCCAACGGGGCCCAGCGAGCGGGCCTGCCGGAGGGCGGTGATGGCTGACTGCGTGGAGGCCTACACGGACGGGGCCTGCAAAGGCAATCCGGGGCCCGGGGGTTGGGGCGTGCTGCTGCGCTGGGGAGACGTGGAGAAGGAAATTTGCGGTGGGGAGCCGGTCACCACCAATAACCGCATGGAGCTCATGGCGGTCATTGCCGCACTGGAGGCGCTCAAGCGTGCGACCTGTATCGGGATCACCACCGACTCGCAGTACGTCAAGCGCGGGGTCACGGAATGGATGGTCCGCTGGAAGCGTAACGGCTGGCTGACGGCGGACAAACAGCCGGTCAAGAATCGCGATCTGTGGGGGCGGCTGGACGAGGCGCTCGGCGCCCATCAGGTCCGCTGGCACTGGGTCAAGGGCCACGCCGGCCATCCCGAGAACGAGCGGGCCGACCGGCTCGCCAACCAAGGAATACCGGCGCCGATCCGCCGCGCCCGCGGGGCCTGAATGCCATGCGTCAGATCGTGCTCGACACCGAGACCACCGGCCTGGATCCCCAGGACGGTCACCGCCTGATCGAGATCGGCTGCGTGGAGCTGGCCGATCGCCGACTCACCCGAAACAACTTCCACCAGTACATCCAGCCGGATCGGCCGGTGGACGAGGGTGCGGTGGCCGTGCACGGCATCACCGACGCCCTGCTCGCGGACAAGCCGCGCTTTGCGGAGATCGCGGACGATTTTCTGCGCTATGTCGAGGGCAGCGAGCTGATCATCCACAATGCCGCCTTCGACACCGGCTTCATCGACTTCGAGCTCAAGCGCTGGAAGTCCGATGCCCCCAGCATCGCGGATCTGTGCGAGATCACGGACACCCTGGGCATGGCGCGGCGGCTCCATCCCGGCCAGCGCAACAGCCTGGACGCCCTGTGCAAGCGCTACGGCGTGGACAACTCACACCGGGATCTGCACGGAGCCCTGCTCGACGCGGAGATCCTGGCGGACGTCTATCTGGCCATGACCGGCGGCCAGGTGGCCCTGCTCCTCGGCGGCGAAACGGCCGCGGAATCGGGCCGCTCGGCATCGACCCATCGCGGTCGCATCGACCCGGGCCGGCCTCCCCTGCGGGTAGTGCGTGCGGACGCGGCCGCCGAGGCCGCCCATGCGGCGCGCCTGGCGGCGATCGATCGGGCCAGCGGGGGCGCCTGCGTCTGGCTCAAGTCGAGCCAGGAGTCCGCGGAGGCCGAGTGAGACGGCCGTGCCGGTGTCCCCAACGCGCTTGCCGCGCCGGGTTAGAAGGTGCCTTGGTTGATGGCCGTGTGGGCGAGGATGCTCGCTGCGTAACCGACCGCGATGGCCGGCGTCCAGCGCAGATGCCCGAAGAAGGTGTACATGCCCTTGGACTGGCCCATCAGGGCCACGCCGGCGGCCGAGCCGATGGAGAGCAGGCTTCCACCCACGCCCGCGGTCAGGGTCACCAGCAGCCACTGGCCGGTGGACATGTCCGGATTCATGGTGAGCACCGCGAACATCACGGGAATGTTGTCGACGATGGCCGACAGGACGCCCACCAGGATATTCGCCGTGGTGGCCCCCAGGTCCCCGTAGGCGACCTGGGATAGGAGCTCCAGATAGCCGATGTATCCCAGCGCGCCCACGCACAGGATGACCCCGTAGAAGAACATCAGGGTGTCCCATTCCGCCCGCGCCACCTTTTGGAAGATGTCGAAGGGCAGGGTGTCTTCCACTTCGCCGGTCCGGTTGACCACCGTCCTCTCGCCCGTCTTCTTCAGGTAGTACCCGAAGAACTTCAGATACGAGAGACCGGTCATCATCCCCAGTACCGGCGGCAGGTGGAAGAAATTGTGGAAGGCCACGGCGGTGGCGATGGTGGCGAGGAACAGGACGATGATGCGCTTGGCCCCCCGTTTCATCGGGATGACCTCGTTGGAAGGCGCGGGGGTGACGTCCGGGACCGCGAAGTGCATGAATGCGGCGGGGACGACGAAATTCACAACCGACGGGACGAACAGCAAAAAGAAGGTCTGAAACGGGATGATGCCCTTCTGCCAGACCATGAGGGTGGTGATGTCGCCGAACGGACTGAAGGCGCCCCCGGCGTTGGCGGCCACCACGATATTGATGCAGGCCAGCCCCACGAAGCGCGGGTTGTCGGCGCCCACGGCCATCACCACGGCGCACATCAACAGCGCAGTGGTCAGATTGTCCGCCACCGGTGAGATAAAGAAGGCGAGTATTCCGGTCATCCAGAACAGCTTGCGGTAGCCGAACCCCCGGCGCAGCAGCCAGGAACGCAACGCCTCGAAGACCTGCCGCTCCTCCAGCGCGTTGATGTAAGTCATCGCCGCCAGCAGGAACAGGAAGAGCTCTGCAAACTCCATGATGTTGTGGCGCACTGCTTGCCCGGTCTCATGGGGCAGGTCGTGCTCCATGTAGACCGCGGCCACCAGCAGCCACATCAGGCCAGCCGCTAGAATCACCGGCTTGGACTTGCGCAGGTGGGTGAATTCCTCGGCCATGACGAGGCCGTAGGCCAGCGTGAACAGCAGGATGGCGGTGTAGCCCACCCAGTGCGCGGTGAGATCCAGTCGAGTGGGCGGGGCGTCGCTCGCGAGGCTCAGCGTCGGCAGCAGGGCAAGGGCGATGAGTATGAGGCCGCGCGACGTGGTGGGATGCATCGAACCTCCTTCAGGGGTGCGGCTTCAGGGGTGCGGTTGCCGAGCGGTCAGACGGCCCCGAGCCGGTTCCTTGCGTCGCGGCCCGACCACCGCGCTTTCGACTCAGGTCTGCTGTTGGTGCTGGCGCGTCGGGCCGACGCCGTTGACCAGTGCATCCAGCCCGTCCATGTCCAGAAGCTCAATGTGCTTGCGGTCTACCCGCAGCAGTCCGTCTTCCTGGAAGCGGGTGAACAGGCGGCTCACGGTCTCGACCGCGAGCCCGAGATAGTTTCCGATCTCGTGACGCGACATGCTGAGATGGAAGTCCGTGGGAGACAGCCCCCTTTTCTGCAGGCGCCGGGACATACTGACCAGGAAGGCCGCAAGGCGCTCCTCGGCATTCTTCTTTCCGAGCAGGAGCAGCATGTCCGTGTCCTGCGAGATCTCCTTGCTCAGCAGGCGAAACATCTGATGCTGAAGACTGGGGATGGAGGCCGTCAGCTCCTCCAGCCGTGAGAACGGGATCTCACAGATGGCGGAGGTCTCGAGTACCTTGGCCGAGCAGGCGTGGGCGTCCTGGTCGATGGCATCCAGGCCGATGATCTCGCCAGGGAGGTGGAAGCCGAGCACCTGCTCTCCGCCCTCGGGGCTGGGGGCAAAGGTCTTCAGCGAACCGGTCTTGACCACGTAAAGGGAGCGGAAACGGTCCCCGGTGCGGAACAGGAAGTCGCCGCGGTGCAGGGGCCGTGCGCGCTTGACGATGTCATCAAGCCGCTCGACATCCTCCGGCGTCAGCCCCATGGGCAGGCACAAGGCCGTGAGCGAGCAGTTCTTGCACGCTACCCGGATCGTGTCGAACGAAATGACTTTGCGCTGGGTCAAGGTCTGGCCCCACTTGGGTTACGGCAACGTTATTTTGGGCCGACTTTGTGACCTGGATCAAGAGATGAATCTTTCTCTGGAGAAGTCCTTAGGTCGACGTGGGCCCGTTGCGTCCCTGCCGGCAGGCCCTGCCGGTCAAAAAAAAGGCCGCGCCCTGGAAGGCGCGGCCTTTGCGGCCGTTGAGACCGGGGGCCTTACTTCGACTCGCCAGCGGCCGGAGCGGCCGGAGCGACCGGAGCCGCATAGGGCAGGACAGGGGCCACCACCGGCGGGACACCGTAGCCGTAGCCCGGATAGCCGCCGCCCCAACCGCCCGGATAGCCGCCCCAGCCGTAGCCTGGGTAGCCACCGTAGCCGTAGCCGTAGCCGCGGCCGTAGCCGCGCCCGTAGCCGCGCCCGCGGCCGTAGCCGTGCCCGCCACCGCCAGCGCTCATGCTGAAGTCCATGTCGCCGTAGCCGTCACCGGCCCAGTCGTTCATCCAGTCGCCCATACCGTCGCCCCAACCGGAGCCGTAGCCGGGACCTCCGCCCCAAGGACCGCCACCCCACCAGGCCTGGGCGGAGCTCATGGAGAAGGCGGCGGCGCCGGCGATGGCGGCGACACTGATTACTTTGGCAAGCTTTTGCATCGTTCTGACGCTCCTGAATTCTCAAAGGTCATTAGGGATGTGCTGGCCGCACCCGAACCGCAGTGGGCGGCCTCGGGGCGGCGTTTCGTCTGGCGAAACGCCTCTGAACTATACGCGCCACCACCACCTTTGTGAAGGTAAGCCACGGACGCCGCCCGACGGAGTAACGAGTTGGCGCGTATCGGGGACTCGCACGCCGATTGAGGGGGCCCCGGGAATTTGGTAGCGTGTCGCGGCAGTCGGGCCAAGCCCCCAGCCGATGATCGCTGCCCATGACCTCCCCCAAGACGCCGAGCCGGACCTCGCCTGGAACCAAGTACATCTTCATCACCGGGGGCGTGGTCTCATCCCTCGGTAAGGGTATTGCCTCGGCCTCGCTCGGTGCGCTGCTGGAGGCGCGCGGGCTCAAGGTCACCATGATCAAGCTGGATCCCTATATCAACGTGGATCCAGGCACCATGAGCCCATTCCAGCACGGCGAGGTCTATGTCACCGACGACGGTGCCGAGACCGATCTGGATCTGGGCCACTACGAGCGCTTTCTGCGCACCCGAATGGGGCGCAACAACAACTTCACCACGGGCCAGATTTACGACAGCGTGATCCGCAAGGAGCGTCGGGGCGACTATCTCGGCCGCACGGTCCAGGTCATCCCCCACATCACCGACGAGATCAAGAACAGTATCCGCCTGGGTGCCAACGAGGCCGATGTGGCCATGGTCGAGATCGGTGGCACCGTGGGCGACATCGAGTCACTGCCCTTCCTCGAGGCCATCCGCCAGATGCGCGTGGAGGTGGGGCGCGAGAACGCGCTCTTCATGCATCTGACCCTGGTGCCCTATATCCGCACCGCGGGCGAGATCAAGACCAAGCCCACCCAGCACTCGGTCAAGGAGCTGCGCTCCATCGGCATCCAGCCCGACATCCTGCTGTGCCGAGCCGAGACCAACATTCCGGACGAGGAGCGGCGCAAGATCGCGCTCTTCACCAATGTCCCGGAGGACGCCGTCATCTCCGCGGTCGACTCGGACAACATTTACCGCATCCCCCGGCTCCTGCATGCACAGGGCCTGGATGACCTGGTGGTGCGCCAGTTCGATCTCGATGTCGGTGAGGCCGATCTCTCCGAGTGGGACCGGGTGCTCGACGGCTTCGACAATCCCCGGGGGCAGGTCCGGGTGGGCATGGTCGGCAAGTACATGCACCTGACCGAGGCCTATAAATCGCTGTCCGAGGCCCTGGGTCACGCCGGCGTCCATTCTGGAACCAAGGTCGAGGTCGTCTATATCGACTCTCAGGAGCTCGAGCGGGACGGCCCTGCCGCCCTGGATTCCGTCGATGCCGTGCTGGTGCCCGGGGGCTTCGGCGAGCGTGGAATCGAGGGCAAGATCGCGGCCGCCCGCTACGCGCGGGAGCGGCGGGTGCCTTATCTGGGCATCTGTCTCGGGATGCAGGTGGCGGTGATCGAGTACGCCCGTGACGTGGCGGGACTCGAAGGGGCCCATAGCACCGAGTTCGACCGCCAGACCCCGCATCCGGTGATCGCGCTCATCACCGAGTGGCGCGACGAGCGTGGCCTTGTGGAGACTCGTGACGAGAGCTCGGACCTCGGGGGTTCCATGCGGTTGGGGGGGCAGAACTGCCGCCTTGAGCCGGGCAGCCTGGCGCGCGCGGTCTACGGCAAGCCCCAGATCCGGGAGCGCCACCGCCACCGGTACGAGTTCAACAACCGCTACATCAATCTCATGAAAGACGCGGGCATGCGCTTCTCCGGCTGGTCGCTCGACAATCAGCTGGTGGAGATCGTGGAGATCCCTGACCATCCCTGGTTCATCGCCTGCCAGTTCCATCCCGAATTCACGTCGACGCCCCGAGATGGCCACCCCCTGTTCCTGGGCTTCATCCGCGCCGCGCTCGCGCGCCAGGCCCAGTTGGGCGGCAAGGCCGCATGAACCTCGCCGGATACGAGGTCGGGATCGATCGGCCCCTGTTCCTGATCGCCGGCCCCTGCGTGGTCGAGGGCGAGACCCTGGCGGAGGAGACCGCCGGGGCGCTCAAGGAGATCACCGCGGAGCTCGGGGTTCCGTTCGTCTACAAGTCGTCGTTCGACAAGGCCAACCGCTCCTCGGCGTCGAGCTTCCGCGGGCTTGGCATGGAGAAGGGGCTCCAGATCCTGGAGTCGGTGCGGGCGCGCTTCGGCGTGCCGGTGCTGACGGACGTCCACGAGGACACGCCGCTCTCCGAGGTGGCCGCCGTGGTGGACGTGCTCCAGACCCCCGCCTTCCTGTGCCGCCAGACCAACTTCATCCGCTCGGTGGCGGAG
Source organism: uncultured Gammaproteobacteria bacterium (assembly GCA_963698355.1). Lineage (GTDB taxonomy): Bacteria > Pseudomonadota > Gammaproteobacteria > Chromatiales > Chromatiaceae > Thiodictyon. The sequence goes on from CAVOQO010000096.1 coordinate 26,032, forward strand.
CAGGGCCTGCCGGTCAACATCAAGAAGGGCCAGTTCCTCGCCCCCTGGGACATGAAGAACGTGGTGGACAAGGCGCGCGCCACCGGCAACGAGCGGATCATGGTGTGTGAGCGGGGGGTCTCGTTCGGTTACAACAACCTCGTCTCCGACATGCGCGCCCTGTCCGTGATGCGGGGGACCGGCTGCCCGGTGGTCTTCGATGCCACCCACTCGGTCCAGCTCCCCGGCGGCCAAGGGGATCGATCCGGCGGTCAGCGGGAGTTCGTGCCGGTGTTGGCTCGGGCGGCGGTGGCGGCGGGCGTGGCCGGGGTCTTCATGGAGACGCACCCCAACCCCGACCAGGCCCTGAGCGATGGACCCAACGCATGGCCCCTGGGGCGCATGCGCGAGCTGCTCGCGACCCTGGTGGAGATCGATCGATTGGTGAAGTCCGCGGGCTTCGCCGAAGAGTCCCTCTAGGATCTTTGCCATAGAGGACCCAGAGGCCACAGAGGGCGTGGAGCGATACCGGAGTCGGTTTTTTGCGAATCCGACTAACCTTCGACCATGACGACGGCCTGAGGTGCAGTGGGAGCCCCGTGGGCGGAAGGTCTGCCTGAGGTGTCTGCCTGGGGAAGCCCGCGTCAGCCCCGATCCGCGGGGCCCAGTTGCGGGGCTGGCCCTGCCCGGTGCTCCCTTCTCTGTGCCCTGTGTGTTCTCTGTGGCTGGAACGAGTCCTCCTTACTAAATCTGTTAACTGGAGTTAAACGCCATGTCCGAGATCGTCGATGTCCGAGCCAGAGAGGTCCTGGATTCCCGCGGTAATCCGACAGTCGAGGCGGATGTGATCACCGCCAACGGCTCCATTGGCCGAGCCATCGTCCCTTCGGGTGCCTCGACGGGCTCCCGCGAGGCGCTCGAGCTGCGCGACGGCGACAAGTCCCGCTACGGCGGCAAGGGTGTCCTCACGGCCGTGGCGAACATCCGTGGAGAGCTCCGCGACGCCGTCAGGGGAATGGAGGTCCAGGACCAGGCCGCGCTCGACCAGCGCATGATCGTCCTCGACGGCACCGACAACAAAGCCCGTCTGGGTGCCAACGCGCTGCTGGGCGTATCGCTCGCCGCCGCGCATGCGGCCGCACAAGAGAAGGCCCTGCCCCTGTACCGTTCGCTCTCCGGCGGTCCCTACAGGCTGCCCGTTCCCATGATGAACATCATCAACGGCGGCCAGCACGCGGACAACAGCGTGGACTTCCAGGAATTCATGATCCTGCCGGTGGGCGCCTCGAGCATGCGCGAGGCGGTGCGCTACGGGGCCGAGGTGTTCCACGCGCTGAAGTCGGTGCTGAAGGCCCGCGGCTTGGCGACCAGCGTCGGCGACGAGGGCGGATTCGCCCCCGACCTGCCGTCCAACGAGTCGGCCATCGAGGTGATCCTGGAGGCGATCGAGAAGGCCGGCTTCAAGGCGGGCTCAGACATCTATCTCGGCATGGACGTGGCCGCCTCCGAGTTCTACGAGGACGGTCTCTACAACCTGGCGGGGGAGGGCCGCAGGCTGGACTCCACCGGCATGACCGATCTGTTGCTCGACTGGGTCGCCAAGTACCCCATCCTCAGCATCGAGGACGGCCTGGCGGAGGGGGATTGGGACGGCTGGAAGGCGCATACCGAGCGGCTGGGGGGCAAGGTCCAGATCGTCGGTGACGACCTCTTCGTGACCAACACCCGGATCCTCCAGGAAGGCATCGCCAAGGGCATCGCCAACTCCATCCTGATCAAGGTCAACCAGATCGGGACCCTGACCGAGACGCTTCAGGCCATCGGCATGGCCCACAATGCCGGCTATACGGCGGTGGTCTCCCACCGCTCGGGCGAGACGGAGGACACCACCATCGCCGATCTGGTCGTAGCCGCGGCCACCGGTCAGATCAAGACCGGCTCCCTCTCGCGTTCGGACCGGGTGGCGAAGTATAACCAGCTGATGCGCATCGAGGACCAGCTTGGCGACGAGGCGGTCTATGCCGGTCGTTCCGCGTACAAGTGGCTGGGATGAGACCGTGGCTGGGGCCGGATCCCTTCGGTCCCGGCTTCGGGGCGACCACAACGTCCACTCCATGCGGCTGCTGATCGTCGCCCTCGTCGCCCTGCTTGCGGTGCTTCAATACCGGCTCTGGGTGGGCGAGGGGAGCCTGGCGGAGGTCCACGGCCTCAAGCAGGAGATCGCGGTTCAGGAGGCGGAGCTGGAGCGGCTGCGCGCCCGCAACGGTGAGCTTCAGGCGGAGGTGAACGACCTGCGCACCGGACTGGAGGCGTTGGAGGAACGGGCGCGGGGCGAGCTCGGCATGATCAAGCCGGGCGAGATCTTCATCCAGGTCATACCGTCCCCTAAAGCGGCCGCCCAGCCGTGAGCGGCGCCCCGCGCCTTTGGGCGGTGGTGCCCGCGGCCGGCGCCGGCCGGCGCTTGGGCGCGACCATACCCAAGCAGTATCTGGACCTTGGGGGCCGGTCAGTCATCGACCGCACCCTGGATCTCCTGGTGCCGGAGGCGCGTATTGGCGGCGTCTGGGTGGCCCTGGACCCGGCCGATTCCCTCTGGGGTCGGACGGCCTATGCCGCCCATCCCCGGGTGCGGCGGGTGGTGGGGGGTGCCGAGCGCTGCCACTCGGTGCTTCAGGCCCTGGAGGACTTGGGCCGCCGGGCGGCCCCGGACGACTGGGTGCTGGTCCACGACGCAGCCCGCCCCTGCCTGCGCCAAGCGGACCTGGAACGGCTGATCGAGACCCTGATCGACGACCCGGTGGGCGGCATCCTCGCCGTTCCCGTGCGTGACACCATGAAGCGCGCCGATGGGAACGGGCGCATCGCCGCCACCCTGGACCGCAGCGCGCTGTGGCATGCCTACACGCCACAGATGTTCCGCCTCGGAACCCTGAGCGAGGCCCTGGCGGCGGCCATCGCAAGCGGGGATCTCGTCACGGACGAGGCGGCTGCCATCGAGCGCATCGGGCTCGCCCCGCGGCTGGTGGAGGGCCACGGTGACAACATCAAGATCACCCGGGCCGAGGATCTCGCCCTGGCACGCTTCTACTTGGAGCAGCAGGGGCGGGTTGGCTGATGGCCCACTGACGAGGCGCCTGTGCTGATCGGTCAAGGCTTCGACGCCCATCGCTTCGCGCCGGATCGGCCACTGGTCCTCGGCGGGATCAGCATCCCCCACGATCAGGGCCTGGCCGCACACTCCGACGGCGACGTGGCGATCCATGCGCTGTGCGACGCACTGCTCGGGGCCGCGGGCCTGGGGGACATCGGGCGCCACTTCCCGGACACGGACGCGGCCTATGCCGGAATCGACAGCCGTATCCTGCTGCGCCGCGTGATCGAGACACTCCGCGAGCGGGGCCTCGCGGTCCACAACGCGGACCTCACCATCGTGGCCCAAGCGCCACGGCTTGCGCCGCATATCCCTGCCATGCGGGGGATCCTGGCCGCGGACCTCGCCTGCGATCCCGCCCGGGTCAACGTGAAGGCCACCACCACTGAGCACATGGGGTTCACCGGACGTGGCGAGGGCATCGCCGCCTTCGCCGTCGTTCTGCTCTCGCCATGACCGCGGGCGACCCGCCCCCGCCGACCGCCTTCCGCGACCTGCCCCGGGCCCACGGAGAGCCACTGGGTCAGGGTCGGTTGCGTGCCACGCCCGCGGATTTCGAGGTCGATGAGTCGCTCGGTTTTGCGCCCGACGGGGAGGGCGATCATTGGCTCCTTCGGGTGCGCAAGACCGATGCGAATACCGAATGGGTCGCCCGCCGGCTGGCGGAGGTCGGGGGCGTGCGGCAAGCGGACCTCGGCTATGCGGGACTCAAGGACCGGCGGGCGGTCACGACCCAATGGTTTTCCATGCCGCGGTCTCGCGGCGGTGAGCCGGATTGGTCCTTGCTGGCGGGTGAGGGCATCGAGGTGCTGGAGGTCCATCCCCACCGCCGCAAGCTCCGTCGGGGCAGTCTCGCGGGTAACCGCTTTCGCATCCGGATTCGGGACCTGGCGCTCCCGCCGGACTCCCTCGCGGCGCGGATCGACGCGATCCGACGCTTGGGCGTGCCCAACTACTTCGGCGAGCAGCGTTTCGGGCGTGGGGGGGCTAACCTGGCCCGCGCGGATGCACTGTTTCGTGGCGGCATCAGCGGTGGTGGGCGCAGGACTTCGCATCACCAGCGTGGGCTATGGCTATCCGCGGCCCGCTCCCAACTGTTCAACGAGGTCCTGGCGGAACGGGTGCGGCGCGGCGACTGGGCGAGCCCGCTGCCCGGGGACTGTCTCAACCTCGCAGGCAGCCATTCCTTCTTTCGGGCGGATGCGGTCGATGCGGAGCTGCTCCAGCGCTGCGCTGACATGGATCTGCACCCCACCGGTCCTCTGTGGGGCGCCGGCGAACCGCCCAGCGGGACCGAGGTGCGGGCCTTGGAGGAGGGGATCGCCGCCCGCTTTCCGGGCTGGCCCGAGGGCCTTGCCCGGTTCGATCTCCGGCAGGAGCGCCGGGCACTGCGCCTGCCGGTCCCTTCGCTCGACTGGTGCCCGGTCGACTCGGGCATCGAGCTGACCTTCGCCCTTCCGGCCGGGGCCTACGCGACCGCCGTTCTGCGCGAGCTCATCCTCTGGGGCGAGGAGGGGACTGGCGCCGAGTGACAAATCGGCGGCCGGGGCGCTGTCCTCGGCGATCCGACCGACCTGCGGTTTCCCGGCGGCTGTCCCCCCTTTGTGGTTAAATGCCGCGCCATGTTTCACCCCCTCCCGCTGTACGTCGGCCTGCGCTACACCCGCGCCAAGCGCCGAAACCACTTCATCTCCTTCATCTCACTGATCTCCATGCTGGGGATCATGCTCGGGATCGTCGCGCTCATCGTGGTGCTCTCGGTCATGAACGGATTCCACAAGGAGATCCGGGAACGGATCCTCTCGATGGCCTCCCACGCCACCCTGACGGACCCCTACGGCGGGATGAAGGAGTGGCAGCCCCTGCTCGGGCAGGTGCGTGCCCATCCGGACGTGGTCGGTGCCGCGCCCTTCGTCGAGGTCCAGGCCATGCTGGTGGGCCCCTCGAACGTGAGCGGCGCACTGGTGCGGGGCATCCTGCCCAAGGAAGAGGACCAGGTGGCGGGGCTGCGCGGGGATATGGTCACGGGCTCGGTGGACGACCTGGAGGACGGTGCCTTCCACATTATCCTGGGCCAGGATCTGGCCATGTATCTCGGGGTTGGAGTCGGCGACAAGGTGACCGTGGTCACCCCCCAGGTGAGCGCCACCCCGGTGGGCATCATGCCGCGCCTCAAGCGCTTCACGGTGAGCGGGATCTTCTCGGTCGGCATGGCGGACTACGACCGCAACGCGGCCTTCATCCAGATGCACGATGCAGCCAAGCTCATGAGTCTGGGTGACGCGGTATCCGGCATCCGGATCAAGGTTGCGGACCTGTGGGAGGCGCCCAAGCTCGCGCGGGAGATCGCCTATGACCTGGGCGGCGTCTACCGGGTGGTCGACTGGACCCAGGTCCATGCCAACTTCTTCCGGGCGCTCGCGGTCGAGAAGCGGATGATGAGCATCATCCTGTTCCTGATCGTGGCGGTGGCCGCCTTCAATATCGTCTCCGCCCTGGTGATGGTGGTGACGGACAAGCAGTCGGACATCGCCGTGCTGCGCACCCTGGGCCTGTCGCCGGGCCGGGTGATGGGCATCTTCATGGTCCAGGGCACGGCCATCGGCTTCGTGGGGACCCTGCTCGGGGTGGTGGCCGGGGTGCTGCTGGCACTCAATCTGGAGCCCATCATCGCCGGCATCGAGGGTCTCTTCGGCATCCATTTCCTCGATCCCAGCATCTACTACATCAACGAGCTGCCCTCGGACGTCCATCTCAGGGACGTGGTGACCATCGCCGGGTCGGCGTTCCTGATGTCCGTGATGGCGACCCTCTATCCCGCGTGGCGGGCCGCCAACACCCAGCCGGCCGAGGCGCTCCGTTATGAATGAGATGAGCGGCGTCGATGCGGCAGGCTCCGCGGCCGTGCTGCAGGCGAATGGACTCTCCAAGACCTTCCGCCAGGGGCCCGTCGAGGTCGAGGTGCTGCGGGGCGTGGACCTGCGGATCGACGCGGGGCAGCGCGTGGCCATCGTGGGCGCCTCGGGCTCCGGAAAGAGCACCCTGCTGCATTGTCTGGGGGGGCTGGAGCGGCCGAGCGCCGGCAAGCTGACCTGGCTGGATCAAGACGTGGGCCGGCTCTCAGAGGTCCGTCGCGGCCAGCTACGCAACCGCCACCTCGGTTTCGTCTACCAGTTCCACCACCTGCTGCCCGAATTCACGGCCGTGGAGAACGTGGCCATGCCGCTCCTGATCGGGGGGGAGACGCCGGCCGTGGCGCGCGCCAAGTCCGAGGCCATCCTGGATCGGGTCGGGCTGGGGCACCGGGGCGCCCACAAGCCCTCAGAGCTCTCCGGGGGCGAGCGCCAGCGCGCGGCCGTGGCCCGTGCCCTGGTCACGCGTCCGGCCTGTCTGCTGGCGGACGAGCCCACCGGCAACCTCGACAGCCGCACCGCCGCCCAGGTCTACGAGCTGATGCTGGAGCTCAACGCGGACATCGGGACCAGTCTGGTCATCGTCACCCACGACATGGGTCTGGCGGCTCGAATGGATCACATCTGGCGCTTGGAGGATGGGGTGCTGAGCCCGGCGCTCGACGACGAGCCGGTCCCGGCCATGGCCCGATAACGCTCCTTACGGTGCCGGATCTGGCGGATCAGGTTCCAGCGCCAGAGGGCCTGGATGCCGAAATAACCCGCCGCCGAGCAGGCGGATGCGCATACCAGCATGCCCAGTCCCAGAGGTTCCAGCACCTCCACCCAGTTGTGCCAGTCCATCCAGAATTCCATGCTGAAGCCCGACGAGGGCGAGCCGACGAATCGGCAGCCGACCAGATAGGCGAAGTAGTACATGGGCGGGATGGTCACCGGGTTGGTGATCCAGACGAGCGCGACCGAGATGGGCAGGTTCACTCGAAATGCGATGGCGGCGGCGGCGGCCATGAACATCTGGCCCACCGGTGGCATGTACATCATGAAGAGTCCGACCCCGAATGCGCCGGCCGCCGAGCGGCGGTTGAGGTACCAGAGATTGGGGTCGTGAAGCCGCTTGCCGAAGACTGAGAAATGCGGGCTCTCCAGGATAGTCCCGGGGTGCGGCATGAAGCGCCTCAGCCATTTTTTCACGCCGCTAACCTAAGGATGGAGCCGCCCTAGTGAACCTGGCGCGAAAGTATACGTGAGCGGCGATTCCAAAGCGTCTGGACGGCTAGAATCTGGGACATCCATCGAAGGACAGGGACCGTGCCTCATGCGCGCAGCGCCGCGACCTGCAACGGCGGACGCCCAGCCGACCCACCGCGTCGATCATGCACTGTCGAGCCCGCCCGTTCTGCCAGGGGGGGTCAGGACCGGGGGGCTGCCCGAGACCGCAGTCAGTGTCCGCCCGCGGTTCGCGGCCTTCGCGCTGGCCTTCGCGGCAGGTGTCGGGGTCTTTTATCTCTTCCCTGAGATGCCGTCTCCGGGTGCGGGCCTTCTGCTCGCGGGTGTGGCGCTCGTCCTTGCCTGTCTGCCTAACCCTCGTCTCGCGCGATTGCTCTCCGCCCTGCTCATTGGAGTGGTGTGGGCCATGTTGCGTGCGGGCGTGCTCCTATGGGCGCCGTTTCCGGACGCATTGGCCCGCGAGCCCCTGGTGATCGAGGGGAGGATCGTCTCGATCCCGGCGGACGCCGGGTTCGCCCGACGCTTTCTGTTTCGGGTCGAGCGGACCCACATCGAGCGCGACCCCAGGCGCCAGCTTGGACGGTCTGGAGCCGCTGCCGTTCCGCGGTCTGGTGCGCCTGTCCTGGTATGACCAGGCACCCGAGCTGCGCGCCGGGGAGCGTTGGCGCCTGCCGGTGCGCCTCAAGCCCCGCCACGGCTTCGCCAACCCGGGCGGCTTCGACTACGAGCGCTGGCTGTTCGAGCAGGGCATCCTGGCCACCGGCAACCTGCGCAAGGGGCCCGCACCGGAGCGGCTGGACGCGGGTCCCGGACCCGAGTGGCTCACGCGAGTCCGCCAGCGCCTCGCCGACCACCTGGCGCGGGTGCTCGGGGACTCGCCGGCACTCGGGCTGGTCCAGGCACTCGCTATCGGGGATCGGTCTGGATTCGAGCCGGACGACTGGGAGGTGCTGACACGCACCGGCACCAACCATCTGGTGGCCATCTCGGGACTGCACGTCGGCCTGATCGCGGCGGGCGTGTTCTTCCTGGTGCGCCGTCTCTGGGCCCGCCAACCCCGGCTCGCACTGGCCATGGCGGCACCCCGCGCAGGGGCCCTCGCGGCCATGGCCGCCGCCGTGGTCTATGCCGGCCTGGCCGGTTTCGCGGTCTCCACCCAGCGGGCGATCATCATGCTCGCCGTGGTGCTTGCGGCACTCGTTTGGGAGCGTACCCTGAGACCCTGGCACGCCTTCTCCCTGGCCCTGGCGGGGGTGTTGATCCTGGACCCCGGGGCGGTTCTCTCCTACGGCACCTGGCTGTCCTTTGGCGCGGTGGCCCTGCTCCTCTTTAACCTCGGCGGTCGATTGCCCAGCCGGAGCCTCTGGTTCCGCTGGGGACGGGCCCAATGGGCGGTGGGCCTGGGGCTGCTGCCACTTCTGCTGGCGCTCTTCGGGCGGGCGTCCCTGATCGCGCCCCTGGTGAATCTGGTGGCGGTGCCCCTGTTCAGCCTCTTGCTGCTGCCTCTGGTGCTGGTCTCCGGCCTGCTGTCGCTGATCCCCGGGCTTGACCTGCCCCTGGTCTGGACCGCGGAGCTGCTCGGCTGGTGTCTGCAGGGTCTGGAGCAGGTGGCCGCCTGGCCCTGGGCCGCCGCGACCCTCTCCGATCGGCCGGACTGGGCCTGGGGCGCCGCAGGGCTGGGGGTGGCGCTGCTCCTCGCACCCCGCGGGCTGCCCGGGCGCGGGCTTGGACTCCCGCTGGTGCTGCCGGTCGTGCTGCTGCGGCCCGTCGCGCCCGCGCCCGGCGAGGCCTGGTTCACCCTGCTGGACGTCGGGCAGGGTCTATCCGCAGTGATTCGCACCCGCGACGGGACCCTGGTCTTTGACGCCGGCCCGGGCTTCGGAAGCGGATTCAACACCGGTAGCACGGTCCTCGCGCCCTTCCTCGCCTCCCAGGGGGTCGAGCGACTGGATGTGCTGATCCTGAGCCATTCGGACCGGGACCACACGGGCGGGGCCGCAGGGTTGATGGAACGGATCCCGGTCGATCGCATCCTGAGCGGCGAGCCGGAGGAGTTGGGAATCCCTGGGGCCCAACCCTGCAGGGGGGGCCAGGGATGGGAGTGGTCCGGGGTGGGTTTTCGGCTGCTCCACCCGAGCGGCGCCGGGGAGCGCGGCAACGACGCCTCCTGCGTGCTTCGGGTGGAGGCCGGCGGGCGCTCCATCCTGCTCACGGGCGACATCACCAAAGGGATTGAGGCGAGGCTCTCTCGGGAGCGACCGAAGGCCCTGCGCAGTGACGTCCTGGTGGCGGGGCACCACGGCAGTGCGACCTCGACCAGCGCGGTCTTTCTGGACGCCGTCGCACCGCGCCTGGTGCTCTATGCCGCGGGCTACGGGAACCCCTTCGGCTTCCCGGCGCGGGAGGTCCGGGAGCGGGTGGAGCGGCGGGGCATCGCCGCACTGAACACCGGCAGCACCGGGGCGGTGGAGCTGCGGCTCGGCGCGGACGGAGTCATGCGGGGCCCCTGGACCTGGCGAGAGCGCGCTGGGCGGATCTGGACCCACAAGGTGCGGGCCCCGGACTCGTCGCCGCCGCCCCCGGTCCAGGGATGGTAAGCGTGCGCCACGGCGGACTGTGGCCCTCGGACCTTGGCCCTGGCAAAAGCAACGCGACCCCACGCCATGCCCTTTGAGGTACCAGGCAAGGTATCATGGGGCCGTCTCTGTCCCCGGCGGGTGCATGGTGCCGGAGCGCGAATCCCGAGGTAACCCCCCTTGCTTGAGCTGATGCAAGCGGGCGGCTGGCTGATGTGGCCAATCGTCGCCTGTTCCGTGATCGCCACGGCGATCATTATCGAGCGCGCATTCACGCTTCGGCGGGCGCGCATCATGCCGCCGAACCTGGTCACGCGGATCTGGCAACTCCATCGCCAGGGCCAGCTCACCGACGACCGCATCCAGGAGATCCGGGATGGCTCGCCCCTGGGGCGCATGCTCGCGGCCGGGCTCATCAACCGACGCCACTCCCGGGAGGTGATGAAGGAGGCCATCGGCGACACCGGCCGGCACGTGGTGGCGCAGCTCGAGCGTTATCTGAACACCCTGGGGACCGTCGCCTCGGTGGCGCCGCTGCTGGGGCTGCTCGGCACCGTGTTCGGCATGATCGACGTCTTCGGGGTCATCATGAATGCCGGGACCGGCAACGCGGCGGTGCTTGCGGGAGGCATCTCCAAGGCGCTGATTACGACGGCGGCCGGTCTCTCCGTGGCGATCCCCGCCCTGATGTTTCACCGCTTCTTCGACAGCAAGGTGGGCAAGCTCGCCATCGACATGGAGGAGCAGGCCCTGCGGCTCGTGGAGGTGATGAAGGGCGAGCGGGAGGACCGGGAGGATGCCCCGTGAATCTGCGGCCCCACCGCCGCCAGGGCGTGGACATCAACCTGACGCCGCTGATCGATGTGGTGTTCCTGCTCCTCATCTTCTTCATGGTCTCGACCACCTTCAAGGACGAGGCCCGGCTGCGCGTGCAACTGCCGCAGGCCCAGGGCGAGGAGGCCCCGGACAAGGAGCCGGAGCACATCCGTCTCGTCATCGACCAGTCCGGGAGCTACTACGTGGACGACCGCGCCCTGGTAGATCGAAATCAACTCACCCTGGTCCGTGCCCTGACCGGTGCCCTGGGAGAGCGCAAGAATCTGCCGGTGCTGATCCAGGCCGACGCCAACACGCCCCATCAGGCGGTGATGACCGCACTGGACGCCGCCGCGGAGGTCGGTCTCACGCGGATCGCCTTCGCCGCCACCCGCGGCGGTAACGGCGGTACTGCCGGCCGGCCGTCCACCGGCACCCCGGACCGGCGCCCGTGAGCCGCGAGCCCCTGGTTCCCAAGACCCAGTATCGCCTGGTGTACGGGCGTCTGTTGGGCTATGCGAAGCCCTACTGGCGGATGTTCGCGGTGTCCATCCTGGGGATGCTGATCTACGCGGCCACCGAGCCCTTCTTCGCCGCCATGATGCGGCCCCTGATCGACGGCAGCTTCGTGGAGAAGAACGAGGAGGTGGTGCGGGTGATGCCCCTGATCCTCGTGGGCATCTTCCTGGTGCGCGGCGTCGCCGGCTTCGTCAACGACTACTTCCTGAGCTGGGTGGGCCGCCGGGTGGTGGCGGACCTGCGCCAGGCCATGTTCGAGCACCTGCTGCGCGCCCCCACCCGCTATTACGACAATCACGGCTCCGGCCACATCCTGGCCAAGCTCACCTACAACGTGGAGAACGTGGCCACGGCCGCCACCTCGGCCATCACCACCTTGGTGCGGGACGGCTTCACGGTCATCGGTCTGATGGCCTACATGCTCTACATCAACGCCGCCCTGTCGGCGATCTTTCTGGTCATCGGTCCGGTGATGGCGGGCGCGGTCAAGTACGCCACCAAGCGCTTCCGCCGCTACGGCCGGCGCATCCAGGACCGGGTGGGGGAGCTCACCCACGTGGCCCAGGAGGCGATCGACGCCCATCGGGTCGTCAAGGCATTCGGTGGTCAGCACTACGAGGCGACCCACTTCCGCTTCATCAACGAGAAGACCCGCTCCCTGCAGATGAAGATGATCGGCACCGAGGCCGCCAGCGTGCCACTGGTGCAGCTGATCTCGGCGCTGGCCATCGCGTTGATCGTCTATCTCTCCACCATGCAGGGGCTCAAGGAGGACATCTCGGTGGGCACCTTCATGTCGTTCGTCGTGGCCATGGGTCTCCTGCTGCCGCCGGTGAAGCGGCTCACCGGCGTCAACGCCCACCTGCAGCGGGGCATCATCGCGGCGGAGAGCCTGTTCGAGCTCCTGGATTCAGAGCACGAGATCGACACCGGCACCCGAACGCTGGTCCGGGCGGAGGGCCGCATCGAGTACCGAGGGGTCACCCATGTCTACTCGGAGGACAAGGCCCCGGCCGTCCGCGACCTGGACCTGGTCATCACCCCGGGGGAAAAGGTCGCCCTGGTCGGGCGCTCGGGCAGTGGCAAGACCACGGTGGCGAGCCTGCTGCCGCGCTTCTACGACCCGACGGCCGGGGAGATCCTGATCGACGGCGTGCCCATCCGCGACCTGACCCTCTCCAACCTGCGCGAGCAGATCGCCCTCGTGAGTCAGGACGTGGTGCTGTTCAACGACAGCATCGCGAACAATATCGCCTACGGCCGCCCGCGGCCCCCGAGCCAGGCGGAGCTGGAGCGGGTGGCGGAGGCGGCCCATGCCCTGGCGTTCATCCGCGAGCTGCCCCAGGGATTCGACACCCGGGTCGGCGATCGCGGGGTGCTGCTCTCGGGCGGCCAGCGCCAGCGGCTCGCCATCGCCCGGGCCATGCTCAAGGACGCCCCCATCCTGATCCTGGACGAGGCGACCTCCGCCCTGGACACGGAGGCCGAGCGCCACATCCAGGCGGCGCTGAGCGTACTGATGGAGCGCTGCACCACCCTGGTCATCGCCCATCGCCTGTCGACCATCGAGAACGCGGACCGCATCCTGGTGCTCCAGGAAGGGCGCATCGTGGAGCAGGGCCGCCACGCGGAGCTGTTGGCCTTGGGCGGCTATTATGCCCGGCTGCACCGGCTGCAGTTCCACGAGACCACGGAGGCGGCGAGCGCCGCCTGAACATCCGGCACGCCGCGCGGCCCCAGCCCCTGCAATGGACCCGACCCCCATCTGGTACGGCCGTCATCCACTGTCGCTCGCCCTGCTTCCCATCTCCTGGCTCTATTGCGGTGCGGCCATGGCGCGTCGCTGGCTGTATCGGACGGGGCGCTTCGAGACCCGGCGTGTCGCTCGACCAGTCGTCGTGGTCGGTAATATCACCGTGGGCGGAACGGGCAAGACACCGCTGGTGCTGCGGCTCGCGGAGTTGGCCGCGGAACGCGGCTTTCGGCCCGGCATCCTCACCCGGGGCTATGGAGGCCACGCCACCGACTGGCCCCGCACCGTGCAGCCCCGACGACGATCCGGCTCTGGTGGGCGACGAGCCCCTGCTGCTCGCCCGGCGCGGCGTCTGCCCGGTGATCGCGGGGCCCGACCGGGTGGCGGACGCCGAGCTCGCCATCGGCAGCCACGGCTGCGATCTGCTCCTGTGTGACGACGGGCTCCAGCACTATCGGCTCGGACGCGACCTGGAGATTGCCGTGATCGACGGCGAGCGGGAGCTCGGCAACGGCCGCTGCCTGCCCGCCGGGCCTTTGCGGGAGCCGCGGGGGCGTCTGTCCTCGGTGGATCTCGTCATCCGCAACGGCGGCCCCTCGGACGGTCACCGCTTCCGATTGGTTCCCGGCCTCGCCGTGAACCTGCGCGACCCCGGATGGACCCGGCCGCTCTCGGCATTCCGCGGCCTGCGGGCCGCGGCCGTCGCCGGCATCGGCAACCCGGAACGATTCTTCGAGATGCTCCGTGGTCGCGGCATCCTGGTGGAAGAGTGGCCGTACCCCGACCACCACGTCTTCACCGCCGAGGAGGCGGCGGGGTGGCCGCCGGGCCCGGTGATGATGACCGAGAAAGACGCCGTGAAGTGCGCTACCTTTGCGGGCGCGGATCATTGGGTCTGCCCGGTCCGGGCCGAGCCCGACCCCGCCTTCGTGGACGCGCTGTTCGCCAAGCTCGCTTCGATTCCCACCCAAAAGGTCTGATCGATGGACAAGAAATTGCTGGATATCCTGGTCTGCCCCCTGTGCAAGGGTCCGCTCGTCTACGACAAGGGAGCCCAGGAGCTCATCTGTCGCGGGGATCGCCTGGCCTACCCCATCCGCGACGGCATCCCGGTGATGCTCGAGGACGAGGCGCGTGAGCTGGCGCCCGACGAAGAGGCGCCAAGTCGGTGAGACGGTCCAGGCGCGCACCGGCGGTACCGCCGCCCCCGGCTGGACCGGGCTTCAAGGTGGTGATCCCGGCCCGCTACGGCTCCACCCGGCTGCCCGGCAAGCCGCTCCAGGAGATTGCCGGCAAGCCCATGATCCAGCACGTGGTGGAGCGCGCCCGCGCCAGCGGGGCGGGCGAGGTGGTGGTGGCCACGGACGACCAGCGCATTCGTGACGCCTGCGCCGCATTCGGAGCGGATGCGCAGATGACCGGGCCGCAGCACCGCAGCGGCTCCGACCGAATCGCCGAGGTGATCGAGGCCCGCGGCTGGGCCGACGACACGGTCGTGGTCAATCTGCAGGGCGACGAGCCAGTGATGCCGCCCGTCGCTGATCGACCAGGTGGCGGCGGATCTGGAAGGGCGTCCAAACCTGGGCATGGCCACCCTGGCCCACCCGATCGGCGACTGGGACACCCTGTTCGACCCGCACGCGGTCAAGGTGGTCACCGACGCCGAGGGGTTCGCCCTGTATTTTTCCCGGGCCCCGCTGCCCTGGCACCGCGACGAGTTCATGGCCAAGCGCTCGGAGCTGCCGAAGTCCGTCCCCTTCCTGCGTCACATCGGGCTCTATGCCTATCGGGCCGGCTTCCTCCAGCGTTACGTCCGCTGGGAGCCGTCACCACTGGAGCTGGCGGAGTCCCTGGAGCAGTTGCGGGTGCTGTGGCACGGCGAGCGCATCCACGTGGGTCTGGCGGCGGAGGCGCCGGGTCCGGGCGTAGACACCGCCAATGACCTGGTGCGGGCGGCGGCGTTGCTGGCGGGCTGAAGCTCAGGTCGGCCGGCAGTCCCCGAGACAGTCGAGCAGCGCCTGCAGCTCCTCGGACAGTCCCTTGCCGTCCGCCCCCAGGATCCGGATCTGACGGATCTCGGGGGCGCGATGGGAGGCGCGGCCGAACTGATCGAGCTGGATCCCCGGCTGGACGGAGCCGGACTCCAGCACCAGGATCCCCTCAACCGGAAGCACATCGATGACCCGGCAGCTCTGACCCTCATGCAGGCACTGATGCCCGAGCAGGGCGTGCAGCCGCTCCAGTAGGCTGGGGTCGATCATGGGTCAGTCGTTCTCAAGATCTGCGGGTCGTCGGCCGCCTGCCTGCCGGGGTCGACGGCGTCGACCCAGGTCAATGGCGCCGCGGGCCGGAATTGTAACCGGGCCACATCTGTGCCCGTCAGTGCGATTGCGGGTACCATGATGCGGGATCCATGCGTCCATAAGAGGCCGGTTTGTTGTCCGCGGGTCGGCCGCCGCAGATCGTCCACGCGCGAAACGCCGATTGATGGCGTTTCCGTTGCGGGGCATGGAGCACTCCGAGAGTCCCGCCTCTTGGAGTGCGAGCGGACCAGATGCCAGGATGGCATTTGGTCAGCGTGTCCTTTGCGGGCCACTTGAAGAGAGACAGAGGAATCATGTACAGACATCCGATCACCGCCGGCGCCCTGCTGGCCTTACTCGCATCGATTACCACGGGCGCGCTCGCGGCCGGCTTCGGCGGCGGCCCGGGCGGCTACCAAGGCCCCGGCTATCAGGGTCAAGGCTATCAGGGTCAAGGCTACCAAGGCCCTGGCTATCAGGTCCCCGGCTACTCGGGGCCCGGCTACGGACAGCCTGCACCCGGTTTTCAGGTCCCCGACTATCAGGGCCCCGCCTATGGCAGTGGGCCGAACCTGCCCCAATCCAGCGGTTACGGCGGGCCAGGCGGCTATCCCCCAGCGGGCGCTGGCCCACAGGGTGGCGGTTATGGATACGGTGCACCCGGAGTCTACGGTCCTGGCTACGGCGCAGGGGCACCCGGCGGCTACGCGCCCCCGGGGTACTCGGGCAACGGTCCCGTGCCCTACGGCGATTACCCGGAGGAGCGCGGCGGTCGGGGGCGCGATGGTGACCGAGGGGGCAGCATGAACCCCATGAAGATGATGCCGAACCCCATGAAGATGTTCGGCGGCGGCAAGGACTGACGAGCCCGGTCCCTGAGGGTCATGTCCCTTGGGGGCCAGCCGCTCGGTTTGGAGCCTGAAGAGCAGTGACATGGGCATGGTGGAGCGCATCGAGGTCGACTTTCCCGGCGGGCAGCGGGTCGATGCCCGGTTCCGGGAGTTCAGGGTCACGACCGACCAGGCCGTCGAGCATGGCGGTGAAGGGAGCGCACCCCAGCCGTTCGACCTCTTCCTCGCCTCCATCGCGACCTGTGCCGGGATCTTCGCCCTCAAGTTCTGCCAGGCCCGCAACCTTTCCACCGAGGGACTGTCGCTCACCCTGGACTGGCAGGGCAACAAGACCGACCCGTCCGCCGCGCAAGCGACCCTAGGGCTCACCCTGCCCCAAGGCTTCCCGGACAAATACCGGGACGGCATCGTCAAGGCCATGGAGCTTTGCGCCGTCAAACGCACCATCCAGAACCCACCGCGCTTCGTCACCGAGATTGCCACGACCCCCGAGTAACCCGGTAGTGGTCCATGCCGATCATCTCCCTCCCCCGGGCAGGGGGAGGGCCGGGGTGGGGGTCGAACGCCGCGCGAGGCATTGAGCCCGGCAGTGACTGGCGCTCCGACCCCCCACCAAGCCTCCCCCCGGCCAGGGGGGAGGAAGGCAGGCGGGTCCTCCGCAAGCAATGGCGAAGATGTCCGCTCTCAGGGAATCGGCCGAGCCAGGCCGGCGCGGCTTATACTGACCACCCAACTTGCCGTTCCCCAACAAGGGAAGGGTGAATCCGAACTGCCCAAGGGGGATGCCGCCATGCGGAAGCCGCTGCTGGTCCGCGCCGACTGGGATGACGAAGCTGGGGTCTGGGTTGCCGACAGCGACGAGATCCCGGGTCTCGTGACCGAGGCCGAGACGGTCGAGGCCCTGTTCGCCAAGCTCAAGCAGATGATTCCTGAATTGCTAGAGCTGAACGGGGTTCCGGGGCATGGTGAGGTTGCATTCGAAGTCTTGCTCCGTCGCTTTGACACCGTCCAGCGCGCGGCGGCCTGATGGGCGGGAGCCTGACGCCCGAGCTGAAGCGGCTCCTCGCCGCAGCGGGCTGCACCTTCGAGCGGCCTGGCAAGGGGGATCACGAAATTTGGTACAGTCCGATCACCAAGCGCCGCTTTCCCGTCGATCACGAGATTCTGTCCCGCCCATCAAGCACCATGCAGCGGGAAGAAGGCACGAACCGGACCTCAGCGCGGCCACCTGGCTCTCCCTCCCCCGGGCAGGGGGAGGGCCGGGGTGGGGGTCGAAAGCTCAGGCCATGCATTGCGGCCGGGAGTGATCGCGGCCTCTCCCCCCTGGCCGGTCTCAGCAACTCCATCCGAGCCCGCATTTGACCGAAGACCAAATTCTGTGGAAGGGATGGCGCGTGCGAGGGATCCACCATCCGCAGACGGGCGACCCGCCCATCGCAAATCAACACTTACCCCACACATAGCCAAAAAAAACCCCGCAGGCGCGGGGCGAATCACCACTGAGGAGGTCAGAGAACGGAAACGGCAGAGAAAGTGTCCGTCTCGCTACTCCCACTGCAGCTTCGGTGCCAACTTCGATCAAATGCCGTCATGCAATGATAATCAGAGGGTTGCGAATATTTTTCCCATTGCCCTTTGGGGTTAGGCGCGGCGGCGCACGCACGAAGAAGGTTCCATCGTCTCCATTTTGCACCGCATTTGTGCGCTTTCGGATAGCGAGCGCGACGAGTTGTATCCTTTGTGCAACATTTCTCTCGCTCGCCGCCCCAATGATCACTCGAGCGGAGGGGGCCCAGGCCACGGCGCGCGCCGCCGCGACGCAGCGCCAGCGGGCAGCCGCGGGTTGGCTGACGCTCGAGCGGGACCAGCGCGAGGCCCGCGCAGCGACCGCACCCGGCGACTTGGTCGAATCCCAGCGCCTGCGCCTCCAGGAGCAACAGGAGCGGGCCCGCTACAGCGAAACGCTCCAGGCCGAGCGTCGGGAGCTCAATGCAGAGCGTCGACGCGAACGGCAAACCCCCGGGCTGGCCGGCGCCCAGCCGGGCGCGGAGGCCCGTTTGAAGAGCCGGCTGATGGATCAGCAGCGGGCCCAGGAGTCCCTCCGGCTTCGTATGCAGATGGATCGGCAAACCCGGGGCTTGCCGAGCGGCATCGGCGCCCGCTAGATTGACTGTCACACCGGCGTGGCCCGCCCCTCTTGGGTGCAGTCTCGACCGCCCCGCTTGGTATCATCCAGCCATCCCGAATCCAGACGTCCACTCACCGCAATGAGCGAGCTCCCAAAGGTCAAGGTCCTTTTCGTGTGCATGGGAAATATCTGCCGATCACCCACGGCCCACGGCGTCTTTCGGCACCTGGTCATGGAGGCCGGGCTCGAGCCCCTGATCGAGATCGATTCCGCCGGGACCCATGGTTACCACGTGGGAGAGCCTCCGGACGACCGGGCGCGCGAGACGGCCCTGTCTCGCGGCGTCGACATCGGCGACCTGCGCGCCCGCCGGGCCGAGCCGGAGGACTTCCTCTATTACGACTACATCCTGGCCATGGACCAGGACAACTACCACAGCCTGTCGCGCATCTGCCCCCGCGGCATGGAGCGCAAGCTGCTGCTTCTGATGGATTACGCCCCCGATCTACGGCGCCGCGAGGTGCCGGACCCCTACTACGGGGGCCAGCAGGGATTCGACCAGGTCTTCGACATGGTGGAGGCCGCCGCCCGCGGCCTGCTCGAAGACATCAGCCGCCGGCATTTGTAAGCCCGAGAGATTCCTTCGTCGGCTGCCGGTCACCGCTGAACTGAATCGCCTGGCTTTCGTTGCGCACAGGCAGCACCTTCGAGAAAACTCGCGGCACCCGACGGCTGAGCAGCTCCGGCCGATGCGTTTGGCATTGATGTCATCCACATGCAGCGACCACAGAACGATGTTGGTATTCCGTCCCCCTCAATCTCTAATTTCTCGCTGCGCTCTTTTGCCTGCGACCCAGCATCACCGGCACCGGACGCTGACTTTACACCGCACCGCACGGAGCACGCGGGTGGCGTGGTTCTGATCAGGGCCAAGGCACGGTGACGAACGTCAGGCATCAGGCCGGCTTCGCGTTGGTCTGGGCCCCGGAAGGCAGTATGACGAATGATTGCCGTGCGTGGGCGGCGCGGCATGGCGGCGAGGAGTTGTTGGCGCGCGATCCGATTCGCGTCTTCGGTTTCACCGGCGGGATCTACGGCGCCGGAGGTCTGGTCGGTTGATGCGAGCAGTGGGGTTTGGTTCGGCGAGTTCTACGAGTTGGATCGCCTCCAGTCGCAGCTTGCGGCTGCCGGCGATCGCGGTGGAGGCAGAAGCGAAGGCACTGATTCCAGCGGCTTATGAAACCTGGGGGGCGGGGTTGTTCGAGCGGCTTGGAGGGTGCCTTCTGTCTGATTCTCTGGGACAAGGTGCGCGAGAACCTGCTTATGTACCGCGACCGCGCCGGGAGCAGGGCGCTTTACTGGTATCGGGGTGATGGCTGGGCGGCGGCAGCGACGCGTCTGGATATCCTGGTGAGCATGCCAGGCGTGCCCAAAGAGATTGCACCGACTGGGTTGCATGAATACCTGCGGTTCCTGGACGTGGCGGCGCCGAACACGATCTATGCCGACATCCAGGCGGTGGAGGCAGGCGTGTTGACGGAAGTAGCGAGTACCGTCGTTCAGTCAGCCGAGAGTTCCCTCTCGCCAGGGGAGAACCCCGTCCGTAGCACGGTCTCTCAATGGGACAGGATGAGAGACAGGGCAGGCTCAGCCCCGTTGCGCAAGAACAGGCGCCCAAGGCCACTCCGTGCACATCCGCCACCCTTCGAAACATGCGTCGACCGATTGGACGAGGCCCTGCGCGCCGCGGTAGCCGCCCGACTCAACCGCGAGGGATCCACCGGCATATTTCTGAGCGGCGGCGTCGACTCGGCGCTGCTCTGCGCCATCGCGGCCGACCTCAACCGCGATGCCATCGATGCATTCACCGTCGGCTTCGACGATGCCGTCCTCGACGAGACCCCAGTCGCAGCGCGCATCGCGGCGCATCTGGGCATACGCCACCATCGACTGGCCTACTCAATGCGACCAATACCGCGAAGCCTTCGATACGTTGATCGCGGGCAGCGATCTGCCCTTCGCCGACCCGGCGGGCGTGCCGACACTGCTGATGGCCCAGGACTGTCGCCGCGTGGTCGACACGGTGCTGGACGGTACGGGCGGTGATGAGCTGGCCGGCGAGATGCCCGCCCGCTACATCCGCATCGCCACCCAGTACGCGGCCGTGCTGCCGCGACCCTTGCGTCGGGCCGGTGTTGCTCTGCTGCGCCGGTTGCCACGAATTGCGCGCTACACGCCGATACTCGACTTCGACGACCCCGAAGAGCTGTTGATCCGCTGGAAGGGTTGGACGCGGGCCGAGATCGAGGCGCTTTGCGGCAGCCCCGTTTCGTTCGAGCACACCCACTTTTTCCAAACCTATCGCCGTTTCTCCCGCTGCCGATCACTTCGAACGCAACACGGCACTGATCGCCGCCATGCCCGATGACCGTGTCCACCAGGCCGCCGAGCTGACGTCGCTGCGGGTGCGATTTCCGTTCCGCGACCACCGCGTCGAGCGCGCGGCGCACGGGCTTCCGCTCGCCTACCGCTACACGGAAGCCGAGCACAAACGCCTGCTTCGGGCGCTGCTGGCGCGCTATGTGCCGCGAAATCTCTGGGACTTGCCGAAACACGGGCTTGGATTTTCCCTTCTTCGAGCTCTGCTCCGGCGCGACAACTATGAACTGGTGCGACGCTACATTGATCCGACACGCCTCGCACGCTACCGCACTCGTTGATCCCGATCAAGTTGCTCGTTACGTCAGCGCCTTTCAGGCTGGCGATGTCCGCTTGGGATTTCGAATCTGGGCATTGGTGGTGTTTCTGGCTTGAGCTCGACCAGCACTATGAGCGCCGCTGAAAGGGTTACCATGCCGGGCTTTTACTTACGCGCGACCGCTAGGTCCCTTCCAGTCCCAGTTCGGCGCCGACAGTATCGGGTCCCTTGATTAAACCATTTTGCCAGTCCCGAGCGGCAGTGCAGAGGCTGGCTGAGCAGCCAAGCGTGCGAATGCTTACACTCGGTATGCGTCGGTGTACAAAAATTTAGCTGCCGTAGCAAGCATGGCCTGACCACCAAGGGCTGGCCGTATCTCATTCGCGATTTAATACTAAGGTTTTACCAGTCATGAATTCACCGCGCGGCCCAGTATTCATCGTGGGTGCACCACTCGATCGGGCACCACCTTGCTGCAATATGTCCTGCGCTCGCATCCGGCGTTGTCGTTGCCAACGGGTGAATCGCATTTCATCATTCCTTTGTTTCGCGACGCTCCGAAATATGGCGATCTGTCCCAGCCCAGTAACGTCAGGCGTGTATTGCAGGCGACTGGAAACCGCCAAAGCGCAGAGTTTCTCCACACTGACTTACATGGCATGAAGTTCGACGTAGAAGCATTGACGCGTGAGCTTGTCGCGGAAAACTGCAGGAGCATGCGTGACATCATCACCCGGTTGTTCCAAAAGAACGCCGTGGGCGACGGCAAGTTGCGCTGGGGAGACAAAACGCCCTATTATGTTTTGCACATTCCGAAGTTACTGGAATGGTGGCCGGATGCTCAGATCATCCACATCGTCCGAGACGGGCGCGATGTAGCGCTGTCGTTGTTTGCCCGTCGCCATGACTTCGCCGCCTATAATACGTATCATGCTGCTAAAGTTTGGAGCAGTATGTCTCGACGGGACATGCCTTAGGTCTGGAAATACCCAAAGCGCAATATCTCGAACTGCGCTACGAAGATCTAATAGATGACCTGAAAACTGCCTTGCAAACTATTTGTACATTCCTCGGTGAGGTGTATTCTGATGACCCTGTTGGATTACAAAAGATCCGGCCAGGCAGGCAAAACGCCGTTGCTGCGAGAACCCATACAGAAAAACAACAAAGGCAAGTGGAAAGTGCAATGACACCCTGGCAACTTCGTGTCTTCGAGTCGGCTGCCGCTGCGCCTCTGAAAGAATTTCCGCTATACCATGACAACTTCGGGCAGGCGCTTGCCTCTACCCCTGCGTGCCTTTTACCGCTACGCACAACCATGCAAGGCGATAAGGCCCGCCCCCTCTGCTTAATGAGCGTCCGGCTCAGTCGGCTAGCTAGCAATTGCGGGCGGTCGTGGACGTGACGAAGTGGTCGAAAGCGAGCGCGCGGCAGGGCGTTGACGGCCTAAACCATTCACGAGACCGCGACGCCTTGACCCCTGCGCGATTGCAATCGCCTCTCTGTTATGGGTAAGTTTCCCGAACCTTAACTAGGCGTAACCTCAACTGGATACACGGTTTCCTGAAACCCATGCCCGTCATCGAAGTTAGACCACCTCACCAAGGAATACCGCCTCGGCGCCATGCAGGGGCTCAAGCAGACCCTGCTCAACACGGCTGCACGCCTGACAGGCAAGAAAGTTGAAGATCGCCCGCTGTTCAAGGCGCTGGACGATGTCAGCTTCTCCATCGAGCAAGGCGAGGTGGTCGGCATCATCGGCCACAACGGCGCAGGCAAATCCACCCTGCTGAAGATGCTGGCAAAGATCAGCACCCCCACCCGCGGCTCTGTCAAGGTCAATGGCCGCATCGCCCCACTGATCGAGGTCGGCGCCGGCTTCGTGCCCGACTTCACCGGGCGCGAAAACGTCTATCTCAATGGCGCCATCCTCGGCATGTCGCGGCAAGGAGATCGACAGGAAGTTCGACGAGATCGTCGACTTTGCCGAGATGGCCGAGTTCATCGACACACCGGTCAAGCGCTACAGCTCAGGCATGCAGGTCAAGCTGGCTTTTGCCGTGGCCACCAGCGTCGAATCGGAAATCCTGATCGTGGACGAAGTGCTGGCGGTGGGCGATCTGGCGTTTCAGCGCAAATGCTTCGATCGCATGGAGGACTTGATAAAACGCAGGGAAAGACCGTGCTCCTGGTTTTTCATAATATCAGGCAAGTCGAACGATTGTGTAATCGAGTTCTATTAATCAAAAAGGGGCACATTATAAGTGATGGCAGAGCCAACACGGTATGCACGCAATTCTACGAA
Organism: uncultured Gammaproteobacteria bacterium; assembly: GCA_963698355.1. GTDB lineage: Bacteria > Pseudomonadota > Gammaproteobacteria > Chromatiales > Chromatiaceae > Thiodictyon. Next base: position 49,250 of record CAVOQO010000096.1, read on the forward strand.
GCCAGCGATTCACAAATTAGCGCTAGAAGCTCTACGAATCTGAATGCAGCCAACAGTAACGAATGGGCATCAGGCGAAATTCTGCTGCGCGATATTGAGATTCTTCGATGCCCATGAAAGGTCCATTAGCAAACTCACCCATAAGCAAGATGTCAGAGTGCAGCTTACCTTCGAGGTAACAAAGGAAATTAGTGCTCCCGTTTTTGGGATTGGCATTCATACGACCGATTTTATATATCTGGCAACACAACACAGCATTGATCAACTCAAACTTGACCGGCTGGCACCTGGGCGGCACGTGCTGAGTTTTGATATCCCATCGTTCCCTTTCATGCCGGGGGTTTATTCCGTGCGTTCTGGTGTGGCAGAAGGTACTGCCGCGAGGACGATTTTTTACGCTGAAAACCTGCTGCACCTACAAGTCGTGTCGGACAACATAAAAGACAGAACATGGAGTGAGGGGTTGGTTGCACTTTCCGGGACATGGTCGCACAAAACTTCCCAACTAAAATAAACCCCAAGGAGAAACTGCATGACGACTTCAAAAAAGTATTTCTATAAGCTCCCGAACGACCCAAACCACTCAGCTTCGAAGATTATTCGGCGTTGTTAGAGCGTGGGCAAGAGGTGCTTGAAGTCGGGTGTGCGAGCGGTAGCCAGACTCGCTATCTCAAGGAAAATCTTGCCTGTCAGGTGACTGGAGTTGAAATCGATGAACGGGCCGCAGAAGATGCCCGTGCATACTGCGAACATCTTATCATCGGAAATATCGAGGACCTCGATATGTCACAGGCGCTAGGAGACAAGCGCTTCGATGTAGTCACATTCGCAGACGTGCTAGAACATCTTTACGAGCCGGCTGAAGCGCTAAAAAAGGTGCGCTCCTTCCTCAAAAAAAGATGGCTACCTGGTTGCATCCATACCCAATATAGCTCATGCGGCGATCTGCTGGAACTCGCGCACGGTCGATTCGATTATCAAATATTCGGTCTACTCGATAATACTCATATTCGCTTTTTTACGAAGAAGAATGTCGCGAAATTGTTCAGGAAGCGGGCTACAGAATCGTTTCTTGGGATCGGGTGACCAAAAGACCTCAAGAAACCGAGTTGAGCGTGCATGAGTTTTTGTGGAGGATCAGTCTTTTTTAGAGTGGATTCAGGAAAACAACTCGGAAGCATTAACCTATCAATTTATTGTCAAGGCGATTCCCGTTTCTACCATCGGCATTTAACTGACTACCGAAAATTCGACTCTTCGACACTATAAAAAGAAGCTTGAAGGAAAGATTGGAGAAGCGAAATAGGTTGAATATGGCTTTGCAATCACAAATAAGCTGGCTGGAAAACCACCGATTTGGCTCAATGTCAAGTCTGTTCCTGCGCCTGCGCGCTAAGTTAAAAGCAGTACCTGAAAGGTCATGTCAGAGACCCATGTAAGAAGCATTTGCTTTTGATCTGCCACAATTCGATCCAATTCCAGAAAACGACGAGTGGTGGGGGCGCGGGTTCACTGAATGGCGCGGCGTAACCAAAGCCCACCCCCTGTTTCCGGGGCATTACCAGCCGCACCTACCAGCCGATTTGGGCTTCTATCGACCTGCGGTTACCCGAGGTACGGCGAGGCTCAGGCCGAACTGGCGCGCCGATACGGAATACATGGTTTCTGCTATTACCACTATTGGTTCAGTGGCCGGCGTATTCTGGAGCGGCCGTTCAATGAGGTGCTGAGAGCGGCAAGCCCGTATTTCCCGTTTTGCTTTGTGTTGGGCAAACGAGAACTGGACCCGAGTCTGGGACGGCGGCGCACGTAATGTGTTGTTGCAACAGCAATACAGTTTTGATGACGACCGCGCGCACATCCGAAGCTTAATGCCGCGTTCAAGATCCGCGTTACATCTGCATCAATGGCAAGCCTCTGTTTTTAGTATACCGCACGGAGCTTTTGCCCGACCCCGTCCAGACCGCTGCACTCTGCGGGACGAGGCCATAAAGGCAGGGTCTGCCCGGACTCTATCTTGCCCGTGTCGAAAATTTTTTGAAAAATATTGACCCCAGCAGCATCGGATTCGACGCGGCAGTTCGCCCCAGACTCGTCAAAAGGGGGGCGGATGTTGTTTCGCGGACGCATCGCCACTCTGTTGGGGAAGCTCAACTTGTTGCCCGCTGTTTTTCAAACGAGCCGGGTATACTCCTACCCGGCCACCGTGCAAGGAATGCTCGTCAAAGGCCGAGCCAGGCTATTGCGGGTTTCGCTGCGCCTCGCCAATGTGGGACAGATAGTGCGCGGCGCCGCATTAATGCCGAGATATTCATTGGATCAACGCCAGTTGTTTCAAGCAGTGGCTAAACGTAATCTGTCTCGCGAACGCGGCAAAGGTATTTTTGGGGATGAGCAGATTGTGTTTATCAACGCATGGAATGAATGGGCAGAGGGTTGCCATCTAGAAACCCGATCAAAAATGGGGGCACGGCTATCTGGAGGCAGTACATGCTGCGCTTTCGGTAACACACGACACGGAGGTAGCCACTGCCCCCGCGAAGAGTTCCAACAAAGCGAGGCACTTCTCACAACTATATTGGCGCATGAATCAATGGTTTTCGGGCATTCGCAAAATTGTTGCGGCCATGCTGTGGCATCTGAAACACCTGCTGCCCCCCCAGTGAACCTCCCAGTGTCGCTTAGCATCGCGATCGTTCTTCTCAACTGGAATGGGGTCGAAGACACGCGTGCCTGCCTGGATTCGCTGGCGGCGCTGACATATCCGAATTTCAACGTGATCGCGGTAACAATGGCTCGTCCGACGATTCGGTAGCGTGCCTGCGGGCATACATGGCGCCCTATCCGCTTCACGCTGCTTGAGACTGGGCGAAATTGGGGTATGCCGGCGGCAATAATGTAGGCACGCGCTATGCGCTGGAGCACGGCTCGGACTTTGTTCTTGTTCTAAATAACAACACGACTGTCGCGCCGGACTTGCTGGAACGT
>CAVOQO010000097.1:0-66305 GCA_963698355.1 uncultured Gammaproteobacteria bacterium
CCGACCACGAAGGGTCGGATGGCATTTTCGGTGACGTTGTTGTCGATGGGGATATGGCCATCTTCGAGAAAGGTGGTGAGCTGCGGCCACAATCCCAGCGCGTAGCCGATGGCCGTGCCGAGCAGCCCCTTGGGCAGGACCATGCCGACCTTCTCGTCGAGCCAAGCCTTGATCGTCTCCAGGATGGGGCGGCTATGGGCCTGACGTTTGGCCTTGCGTTCGTCTGGGGAGCAGGCGCGCAGGCGCCGCTCCACGGCATAGAGCTGGCCAATCAGGGCGACCATCTGGTGGGCGGCGGCGGTGTTGCGGCGCCCCTCCGCGGCCTCGACGAACTTCCTGCGCACGTGCGCCCAACAGGCGGCATGCCCGCGGATACCCACCTCGAGGGCCAAGGCGCTATAGCCGCTGTAGCCATCGCTCAGGAGGTACAGGCCCTCTGGCGGCGGATAGCAGCCTGCCGGGGGCACCCCGCCGGGGAAGAGAAATTGCCTGGGGACCGTGCCGCTGCGAGTCTGCGCGTATTGGAACCACACGACTGGTCGGTCGGGCGGGCCGCCGCGATAGACCCACATGAACGACTGTTGGCTGGCCTCGCGCCCGGGCTCATCGAGCACCTGCAGGCGGGTCTCGTCGATGTGGATGACCGGACCCTGGTAAAGCAGCGCCTTCATCGCCGCCATCAGCGGGGTGAGCCGTTGGTCGAGCTGGATCATCCAGCCGGCCATCGTCTGGCGGGGCAGCTCGATGCCCTCGCGGGCAAAGATCTTCTCCTGGCGATAGAGCGGCAGGGCGTCGACGAACTTGCCCACCACCACGTCGGCAATCAGGGAGCGGTGGCCGATGGCCTTGGGCAGGATCTGGCTGGGCCGTGGGGCGATCACCACCCCCTGCTCGGCACCGGCGACGTCCGCGTTGATGGGGACGTACTTGGCACGCTTGAACAGGATCACATAGGGCTGGCGGGGAATCACCGCCAGTTGCTGCAGACTCGTCGTAGCCGATGAAGCTCCAATCCGACCCCATGGCCTGCTTCTCGGCCTCGGGCAGGTCGATGATGCGCTCCACCCGCGGCAGGTGTTCCGGCAAGGGCCGGCGTACGGGCTTGTCCTTGGGCTGCTCGGGGGCGGGTTGGCGGGGCGTCGCTGCGGCAGGCGGCTCGGCGGCGATGTCGGCCTCACCGATCAGCGCCTCGAGCTCGGCCTCGTCGAACAGGTTGAGCTGGTCTGGGGAGATGCGGTCCGCACTGGGGCCGAAGCGCTTGCGCTTGAGGAGCGTAATGGTGTCGAGCAATTGCTGGATCTGGCGCTCGGATTCGGCCACACAATCGCGCAGCCGCAGCACTTCGGCGTGCAGTTCGATGGGGTCTTCCGGGAGCTGGGCAACGGCACTTTTCATAGGCCGCATTTTACCTGAATTAAGCAATTGATTCAGGGAGATAATGCGCTTCAAAGGAGCCGGAAATCCGCCTTTCGATGGCCCTCCACCTGGCGGATATCCAGCCCGTCGAGCAGCCAGCGCAGCTCCCGTGCGGAGACCTCGAGGGCGACTGCGTCGGATTGCGGCCAGCGAAAACGCTCACGTTCCAGGCGCCGGTACCACAGCCAAAACCCGTTGTGCTGCCAGAGCAGGATCTTGAGCTTGTCGCGCCTGCGATTGCAGAACACGAACAGGCTCTCGCCGAACGGGTCCTGTTGGAGGACGTCCTCGACCAAGGCCGCCAGGCCGTCGATCTGCTTGCGCATGTCGGTGGCACCCACGGCCAGATAGACCCGGGTCTGCTCGCTCGGGACCATCATGGCGCCGCCGCCAGGGTCGCCAGCACCCGAGCGAGGGTCCCAGCATCGAACCCCCGGGCAATCTGCACGCGTACGCCACGCGTCGAGACCACCACTAGGCCACTGTCGGCCAGTGCCGGAGATTCATCGACGACCTTCAGCGCGACCAACCGCACGCCCGTCGCGCCTTGCGCGCCCTCAGCGCCCGATCCCTGCTCCAGGCGCCGCCTCCAATAACGCAGGCTGCTCTGCCCGATCCCGTGCTCGGCACAAAACTGCCGCTGGCTTTGCCCGCTTGCCCCGTACTCCTGCACCAACCCCGCCCACTGCTGTGGCGTCCGACGCTCCCCGTTCTCTGCTGGTCCCACGTTCGCCCCCTGCCACTGCGGTTCATCGGGGAGCGATCATCCCGAGTCCGCCGGCGCCGCGATAGATGTAATTCGCAGGACGCTTACTTAGCGCCGCCCTCTACCCCACCAGGGAGGGGGCCCTTTTGTTAGCAGGGGGTGGGGACTTTCTGGTTAGCGTTGACGGGTCGGGCTCCCCGCCACCGACCGTCAGGCCGAACGGCGCGCACTCCCGGCGCAAGCACCGGGGGGTGCAAAGAGGCGAGACGCCGGAAAGCCATGAGCTCCTCGACCTGATCGAGACCGCCCCCTTCCTCTGGTGGCACTACCGGCGCTTCGGCGTGCGGGCGCTCGCGGCCCAGGGACGCACCGACGAGGCGATCCGCTACGCCGAGGCGTCGCTCGGCCTCAACGACAGCCCCGCGGCCATCGCCCGGGCCTGCGACGAGGTCCCGCTCGCCGCCGGGCGGCGCGAGGAGGCCTATGGGCGTTACGCCATCGCGGCCAGCCAGGCGGGGACCCATCTCGACACCTGTCGCGCGATCCACAAGAAGTACCCCCAGAAGGACCCCCGCGCGATCCTGGACGACCTGATCACTTCCACCCCGGAAGACAGGGGCCGCTGGTTCGCCACCGCCAAGACCCTCGGGTTCCTCGACGTGGCCGCGGAGCTCGCCCAAGGCTCCCCAGTGGACATCGGCGCCCTGCTGCGCGCGGCCCGGGATCACCTCGACTCGCAGCCGGCCTTCGCCCTGGACTGCGCCACCGCCGCCCTGCACTGGATGGCCCAGGGCTGCTTCTACGAGCTCAAGGCCGGGGAAGTCTCGCACGCCCAGAGCCACGCCCTGCGCGCCGCCGAGGCGGTCGGGCGCCTGGAGCCCACCCGGTCGCTGATCGAGGGTCTGATCGCAAGCGAGGCGACCGACCCCTGGTCCGCCAGTACCTGAGCCGGCCCTTTGGTGTGGCGGTCGGCCGCTGAGCGGGAGCGGGCTGTCACGCCGGCCCGAAGGCTGCGAACCCAGCTGAGACCGCCCTTGACGTCCTGAAACCGGTGAATCGCGGGGAAGACGACGAAGATACCGATGGCGAGCAGCGGATGCAGGCCGCTGGCCCGAGTGGCCTCGCCGGACCTGGGCGCACGGCGGCTTGCATCCGCTTCCCGTAGCCCGCCGACTCCTGCGTGTCGCGGGATCCCGAGGACTTGCTGTTCAGGGTCGACAACAGGTGCTCGACCGCGTGGTCCGGCGGCCTGCCGCCCTCGATCCGGGTCGAGGAGCCGGCTCCAACGCGCTGGATTTGTGGTTGCCGACGATGATCGCGCCGTGGGCAGCGACCGCGGCGCCGGCGGCGTTGAAACTGGCACAGCCATCGGTGACCAGATGTGCCTTGGGGTGAAGTGCCGACTTCGCCCAGGCCGAGAAGGTGGTCCCCTTGTAGTCGTCGATCGGGTCGAAGCGCACTTGCCCTGGGTAGCCGTTGTCGTCGAGCTCGACCGCCGCCATGAAGGGCGCTTTGTTCTGCGAGCCACGACCCGGTTTGCCCGGGTGCACCCCGCCGAGAAGGCGTCATCGGCCGGGACCACCCCGGTCAGCAGGCGGTAGGACTCACGCGCGGCCATGGCCTCCAGGAGCTTGTGCTTGACGCGCCAGGCGGTGCGGTAGCAGACGCCCAGGGATCGCTTGAGCGAGAGGGCAGAGATGTTGCTCTTGTTCTGCGTGACCAGATAGATGGCCTGGAACCACTTGGTCAGCGGGAGTTTCGAGGCATGAAACAGGGTGCCGGAGCAGACGCTGCTCTGGCTGCGGCACGTCGAGCACTGCCAGTACCGGCGCCCGTCGGCGAGGAAACGCGAGTGCTCGCGCCCGCCGCACTCGGGACAGACAAATCCGTCCGGCCAGCGGGCCTGCTGCAGCGCTGCCGCGCACTGCGCCTCGGTGCCGTAGGCCGCGATAAACTCGTTCATCGACATCCCGTGTTGAAACTGGATCGGGTTCTGAGGCATGGTCGGCTCCTCGCACTTGGTCGTGTCGAGAAGTCTGCGCCCACCCCAGGCTCAATCCCTGAGCCCCCTAGCTGAGGCATAGCGCTAATCGCTATTGCGAATCTCCGCAATTTACGCAGATAGTTGACCTAGATCAACGATACGGCTGCGCTGCTCCTTTAGGTGCTCTGATTGCTACTACCCTCTTCGTGTGCATTCACCTGCACGGGGAAGAAGGCGAGGTGTGACGTATCGTAACGTCGGCATCTTCGTGTGGCGTCATATTGGCGCTCGGCACGACTTGATTGAAATGTCAGCTTTTACACGATGACAAAGCCAAAGGATGCCGATGCATTCGCAGTCGTCGAACCTCGTATACGCCACCTGAAACGGCAAATCGAGCGGCTGGCATCGCTGGTCGATCTCGAACAAGACGGCCAGCCTGTCGTAGTGGATGGGTTCCGGCTGCGCCAATTGGCACAGTGGCAAAACTATAAGACAGACAGCGCCCTGAATGCCATCACTCCTATCTCGGGCCTTTGCGATAGCCAATGCGTTTTTTGCTTTGAGCGCGGAACGCCTTTTCCAAAAGAACAATCTCTCATTTCAATTAGTGAAGCCACGACGCGCCTGAAACATTTCTCGCTAGCAACAGGCGACTGCTTGTTCCCGTCTAGTCGTCCGCATATGGAGCCTTTTGTCCACCCAAATGCTCTGACGCTTCTTGAGATGGCCCGAGCAAAGGACCCGGATGCGGTCTTCTGGCTTACGACGAACGGATCGCGACTTGACGAGTCCACTATCAAGCATTTGGCCTCCATGAAGCCTCTGATGCTCAAGCTTTCTCTTAACGCCGTTGACCCCGCAATCCGTCGGGACCTGATGGGCACCAAAGCGGACACCGCTAATGCCATTGCCGCGCCGCAGTTGCTTAACAAACACCGGATTCCATTTATTGGCAGTATTGTAGCATGGCCTACAGTACCTTTGACCTCCATAGAAGAAACGGTCAGGTACCTGGAAAGTTTCGATGCATACGCCATAAGAGTGCGACTGCCGCTAACACATCGCTGGGTGACGCAACAGTTGCCTGTCGATTTTGATGACCATTGGAAAACGGTTCGCGAGTTCTGTCAAAAACTGCGCGCGATTTGCCGCGTACCACTAATTGTGGAACCTCCAATATATTCGATTGACCCGATCTTACCGAGGGTTGATGGGGTAATCCTTAATTCCCCTGCTTACCGAGCCGAAGTACGAGTCAACGACATAATCGAAAGCATCAATGGTGAACGTGTTTTTACTCGAACAGAAGCTGCTGGCTTGCTGTACATGCACCACAAGTCTGGCGAACGCATTCGCCTAACCATCTCACGCGAGGGCACATCCAAGGACGTTTGGCTCTGCGACTCCGAGGACTTCGAGGAAACGTATCCCTACGACCCCTGCCACGTCTACAAAGGGGAAAGCTACGGCATATTCCATGTCGATGACTTTCGACTCGCATATGTTCGTGACATACTCGATCGAATCGAGGAGTACAACGCGCAGAGCGTCTTGCTATTCACGTCACCTCTTGTAGCCCCCGTTCTCCAGACGCTAATCGACCGAATCCCAGAGTTTTCGAAGCGCTTCGAAACGGTCACTCTATACATCGATAGCGTGTCGCACAACTCTTTTGAAGGCAACTTCGATCTTGTTGACAGCAGGCTCGTGGATGACTACTTGACAACTATTCAAATGCGGTTGGATCTAGGACTACGCATTGACCTAATTCTATTGCCTAATGCCTTCGGGACGCCCTGGGGCGTTGACCTTTCGGGAGCTTCCTGCTCGGAAATCGAGATTCTAACAGGAGTTCCAGTGGAGGTTATAGATTGGCATATCCTATACGGTCGAGACGTTTAAAGGTGCGAAGATAGAGGCGCTTGCGAAGAGGGTAAATGACGCCTGGCAGCAGTCTGACGCCCACACAATGGGCAGGAGGTAGGCGATGCCAACAGTACGTTTTCCCAACGAAGCAGAAACGGTCGCCCAAGGGGCCGGGGTTCGCTCAGACGCAGAACGAGTGGTTAACAACCTCGCTCTTGCTGAGCATATGGGAAAGTTCGTTTCCGGTCAACTCGTGACCCATTTTGGAAACGAGGATTTGGGACAAATGATCAACACCAAGGACCAGGTCGCCATCACGATTTCCTGGGGCTGACAGGCTCAAGTGTAGCGAATAGTGATGGGTAACTAACTGGCAATACCGCTGCTGCCCGGCGTCATTTACCCCCTGTCGCTTTTAACGGCTTACCAGAGACGCAACAATGAAGTACTTCGACAAAGCGCTGGGGCGCATGATTTACCTGACGGAATCGCGCACGGACTTCATTGTCGTCGTTAAGCCTGACGATTCCGAAGCTGTTAAAAGCGTGCTCTCGCACCCATCATTCTCAGTAACCAAGAGCACTGAAACCGACGACGTATATGTCTTGCAGGCACGACCTGAAATGGAGAAAGTGCATGAAGGCGAAAACATCCTACGGGAACTCGCTGACAACCCCCATATTCAGGCAGTGGCTCCGGCCGTAATCGACGCGGAAGGGTTCCTGCGGTTCACGTTGCCGAATACTGTTGTTGTCCAGTTCAAAGGACTAGATGAGCAAGAAGCCGCGGAAGCTCTTCATCGCGTCGGGTCAAGCGTGCGTCGCAAACTTCGCTCCCTCGGGCTATATGAGGCAGAGGTGCCGAGCGAACTAGACGTCCAGCACTTCATTGACCTTCTGAATCTCAGGGATGACGTGGTTTATGGGGAACCGGTATATTTTGGCGTTGGCGACCAGGAAATCAGCGTCCGATTTGATCTACGGGGCCCGCTGGGGTCGGGCGCAACGGAGCCGGCACCGCCGACCGGCGTTCTGAGCCTACCTTGGCACCTCGAAGTCATCAGAACCAGTGAGGCGTGGACGATATCGCAAGGCAGCAGCGACGTCGTAATAGCCGTCGTTGATGGTGTGCCCGACACTTCGCATGCTGCGCTCGCTGGGAAGTTCATAGGCGCGATCACAGACGATCTGGTTTTCAGCAATGACTTGTCAGTTTCTTCGCACGCAACATCTATTTGCAGTGTGGCCGCTGCCGAAAGCGCCGCACTTTTTGGCGTATCTCCGAAGTTGCGTTTGGTACCAATTGTGGTCAACCTTTATGCGCAAGCTTACGTTGATCGCGCGGAAGCGATTAGGGCTGTTGCCGATCTCTCGCGCGCCCGCGCGATAGGTTCGGAAAGTATCGCAAGGATAATTCTTTCTTGTAGTTGGAAAACGAGTGGGGATATAACCTCGATCCGCTTGGCTATGGAGGACGCCATAAGTGCCGGCGTGGTCATCGTATGCTCGGCGGGGAATGACAATAGTAACGCTCCCCATTATCCTTCCGACTATAGCGGCCGCGGAGGAACTTTAGGAGATGGTGTAATTTCTGTCGGTGCAACAATGGTTAACGATAGAAAAGCCCCTTACTCGAACTACTCCCCTACAATCGACCTCTGTGCTCCCGGAGGAGACGGTTTGCCTCTCGACGCAGGCGACATTCTTTGTGCTGACAAGAATAACGGCATCTCATATGCTGCTGGAACGTCAATCGCGGTTCCGTTAGTCGCCGGGACTATTGGTTTGATGTTGAGCGTGGACCCAAGTCTTTCGCCGAGAACAATTAAGAGCCTTCTGAAAGAATGCGTAGACGACATTTCTGGCATGAACGGGACTTATTATGGGATGCTCGGGGCCGGGAGAATTAACGCGAGTCGAGCCGTAGAGCTGGCAAAACGCCAACTTGAGACGCTCGATCCCGGGCCAGAGGTTGTCGACCAACTCGCTCGATGTTCAGATGCTCTGCAAAGTGCCACAGGTTGGAGCCTAGCGTCAGCCGACCTTCAGAAGGGTAACTTAAGAACCTTTGTTACGATCAGATAATTCGGTGGAGCGGAAACGATGTCTGTTAATGATGTAAAGCGAAAAAACAGTTCCGGGGATGATGGAATAGGCGCATCGACGTCCGTCGACGCGCCGTTTCGATTCGCTGTGGAATTTAACGGTGCAGCGGGCGATGTTGAGCTAGAAGAATACTATCGTGGCTCGATTCGTGATTTGCTAGCGGTTGTGCGCTTTTATGCAAAAGGAAAGCCGGTCATCGTAGACTCCTTCGCTTTCAGGAACAACCTCAGAGCTCGCTTCGCAATACTGAGTGATAAAGGCAAGTGAATAGTTTTCCCTGCGGTCGCAATGAAAGCGCTCTTTGTAATAGGGGCGTCCATCTTAGTGCGGTAGACACTACCGTCTGTGGTCTCGCCATGGGTGAGTTGGTGGCGATGTGCCAGCGAGGGATGGCGGGTTCACCTGATGCGGCGGGAGCGCTCGTGGCGGTGTAGGTTTCGGTGCTGGGTTTGCCACGAGGGAGCGGTAGGTGACGGGATTTGTCTACACGGCCTGTTCGAGCAGTCTGCGGAACAAAAGGCCGCGCGAACCCGGCTCGGCGGCGGTTGAAGCGAAGGGCAAGCTTGTTCACGTAGCCCTGTTAGTGATCTGGTTCGACAGCGCCTTGGTGCGTGCCGAGAAGCCATCGTTTCAGCAATGCAGCAAGCCTGTGAACCCCAGGCAGCAAGACCTACGCAGGATCGCGGCTGTTGGAGACGACGGTTCGGTGACGGAGAAAGCCATGACTGGCAAGATCAATGTAACCCACCCCAACTATCGGTGAAGACCGTTGGCCCAGGCTCAACGACATCACACACGCAGGGGATTAAGCTCGCGCCCCACGCATCAGGGACACACTTCATGCGCACGCGCCCAAACCCCTTGGGCGACAGTACCTCTACCGCAACGGGCACAAAGGCCTTCCGACCGTCACTACGTCCACGCTTTCCGCCATACGCTTCCCCGCCAACCAGGACTTCATCCACTTCCACCCGACCGGCAAGGCGGTCACGGTGCGGACGAATCATTGCAGTACGATAGCGGTGCGGCATCGTCCAGGCGGTCTGGTAGGAACCCAAGCCCATCACACGCCGAGGCGTCTTTACCGAAACACCGCTTTTCCCCGCGGTCATGTGCCACGCAACCGCGAACCAGACCGTGATCGGAGTCCGCGTGCGATAGAAGATTGCTCCCGATGTCACTGACACCCGACGTCCGCAGGGTTCACACGAGAACCGCTCGTCACCGAGTCACCAACCCTGACTGCTTCCGCAGTGTAGGCATACGAAGCCATCAGGCCAGCGCAGCCAATCAAGATAGTCGTGACAGGCAGCATCGTCGGGAAACCAAACACAAACTTCCGCGTAATCGCGCTGGTAGTCACGACCGCCTTGGAGGGCGGTTGAAGGCAGGAGGTTGGCCATGCCTATATCTTGTGCCGACCGCACTAAGATGGACGCCCCCTTTATGAAATTGAAACAACCGGCTGAGTCGCACGTGCCGAGCAATAAGCCGTTTCGAGTGGCCTTGGTCTGCATGCCGTTCTATGCGGCATCTCGTCCCTCAATTCAGATAGGACTCCTTACTGCAATAGCTGAGGGAGCCGGCTTTCAGACTGAGCCTCACTATTTGAACCTAGAGCTTGCTGTAGTGCTTGGGGAATCGTTGTACTCCAAGCTTAGTGGTCATCACTACTCGCTTCTGGGGGAATGGCTGTTCTCGGTAGCTGCTTTCGGCGAAAGCGCACATAAGCGCGATGACGAATACTTTGAGTCGTTTCCGGAGGTGCTGACGTGGATTCGTAAGCAAGGTCTCGACCAGAAGTTTTTACTGGAACTAAGACACGAAAAGCTTCCGTGTTTCTTGGAGCAATGCTTACGTGGGATCGATTGGGCCCGCTACGACGTGGTGGGTTTTACTTCGACGTTTCAGCAAAATGTAGCATCCCTTGCTCTTGCCCGACGGATAAAAGAACGACATGAGGGGGTCGCCATCGTTATGGGCGGAGCCAATATGGTGGGGCCGATGGGGCGCGAGTACCTGCGCGCGTTTTCCTACATAGATTTCGTCGTTGTCGGAGAGGGAGATGTTGCGTTTCCAGACCTGTTAATGTGTCTTTCGGTCGGGCGAGAACCAAAGGAAATCGGTGGCATACTTGGGCGAACACCAGAGGGGTTTTACGAATCCTCGCGGCCACGTGACCTGTGCAATTTGGATCAGTTGCCGACGCCAAAGTACGACGAGTATTTTCAACGTGTTCGGGAGTTGGATCTAACTAGGAGCGACTCGAGCACTCGTATCGTACCCTTCGAGAGCTCTCGCGGGTGCTGGTGGGGGCAAAAGCACCAATGCACGTTCTGCGGGCTGAACGGAGAAGAGAATTCATACCGGCTAAAGAGTCCGCAAAAATCGCTTCGCGAAATATCGGAACTTGCGCGAAAATACAATGCAACATTTTTCGAGGCGACAGATAATATTTTAAGCATGTCCTATATCAAAGACTTCTTTCCAGTGATCAGCGAAGCACGGTCGGACTACCATTTCTGCTACGAGGTAAAAGCGAATCTCACTCGGCAACAGCTTGGCGTGCTTTGGCGGGGTGGTGTGCGTTTTCTGCAGCCCGGAATCGAAAGCTTGAACAGCCATGTGCTGCAGCTAATGCGCAAAGGTTGCAGTATGCTGCAGAACATTCGCATGCTCAAATGGTGCCGATACTACAAGATCAATGCAAGCTGGAATTTGCTTTGGGGTTTTTCTGGGGAAACGGAAGAAGATTATCGACGCCAGCTCGAGGTCATGAAGATTATTTCTCACCTCGAGCCGCCGCTTAATTGCGGTCGGTTCTGGTTGGAGAGATTCTCTCCGTATTTTTGTGATCCTGGGCGCTTCAATGTGCGTCAGGTGCGGCCACATGCTTGCTATCAGTTTGTTTACCCCGAGCATGTTGCGCTTGAAGATGTTGCGTATTTCTTTGAAGGGTTGGTGGGGGATGCGCTATCGGATGAGTGTTTTCAAGAGACAGCGGAATGGGTGAGGGAGTGGCAGAGACGGTGGAGAGAGCAAACGGACAGTTTAGTATATCGGCGAACGATGGATTGTCTCTTCATTGAAGACACTCGTGTGGGCCGCGATCAAGGATGGCAGTCGTTTTCCGGGCCAATGGCTTTGATTTACGAGGCGTGCGGGGACACCATGCGAACAGTCGAACAAACTTGCGACGTATTGGAAAGCTCTCCCGAGCGTTATCAATACTCTTTCGATGAAGTGAAGTGGGCGCTCGCCCAGTTTTGCGAGCTCGGTTATATGCTTGAAGAGAACGGCCAGTATTTGAGTCTCGCCGTTCCATTGAATCCGAATTGGTAGGGGTGCCTAGTGCCTGACTGTGGAAATACTCGGACCCCTTTGGGCTTATGCGGCCAGTGGTTTGCCCTCATAGGTCCAGCGATACGGTCTGGCCATGGTGGCGTTGAAGTAATCCATGAACCGCTCGATCTTGGCGGCGAGGTCCTCGAGCGAGGAAAAGTCGCCGCGGCGAATGACCTTACGGGTCAGGACGCCAAACCAGATCTCGATCTGATTGAGCCATGAGCAGTGCTTGGGCGTGAAGTGAAAGACGATCGGATGGCTTGGGTCGCAGAGGAAGGCTTGGCGGCTCGCGACGGATGCGAGTATCCCGCACTTGCCTTTGACGCCGAGATCGCCGGCGAAGCCGATCTGTTCGGCGACGAGCCGCACAACCGCCTCGGAGCTGTGGGTGTTGAGGTTATCCATGACCAAGTGCCAGCCGCGGGCGTCGGGATTCTGGGCGAGGAGCCAGCGCAGGAAGGCGGCGAAGTCCGTCTCGGTGCGGGTGGCGCCGAGCTGTCCGAGCACCGCGCCGCAGGCGACGCGCAAGGCCGCGACGAGCACGCGGGTACCATGGCGGATGTACTCGGGCTCGCGCTGTTCGACATGACCAGGCGCCGCCAGTCGCGTCGGCGCCTTGCGCTCGAGGGCCTGGATGCCCGTCTTCTCATCGATCGAGACAGTCTCGATGCCGGCTTCGGCACGCTCGGGCGCCAAGCGATAGACCTCGCACACGTCGTGACAGCGCTCGGTGAAGCGCTCATCGCGCTTGGCGTTCAGCCAGGCGCGCGTGCGGTGCGGCTTGAGGTCCGCCTCTTTTTTAAAAAGCGCCCGACCGAGTCGGGCGAGATCGAGGCGACGATGCCTCGCTTGAGCGCTTCGTCGGCTAATTCTTGGTGGGTCCAGTGCGTGATCGGGCGCTCGCTGTCCGCCGGGGGCTCGCAGGCCATCGCCACGATGGCGCAGATCTGCTCGGCGCTGAAGGTGGCCGGGGTGCCCGGGCGCGGGGCGTCGGCCAGGCGCTCGGCCACCGGCCCGCTGCTCTGCGACCAGCGTCGCCGCCAGTGCTGCACCGTCGAGCGCGCTGCGCCCAGCCGACGAACGCTCTCGCGGATCCCTTCCCCCGCTGCGGCAGCGAGCACGATCCGCGCCCGCAGCGCCACCTGCTGCGGGCACCTGTGTTGGCGCACCAAGGTTTCGAGCTGGCTGCGCTCGCGCTCGCTCACCACAACCGGCGCGGCTTCGATCAAGGGCATAGGCGTACACCTGTGCTGGTATGCAAAGCATGAGGTTACGCCTTATTCTTCAGAAATGGTATTAGAACTTCCACAGAGCAGCACTAGGTTGGCCTCGCCAGCCACCCGCCAGAGCAGCCCGCCATGCCAGCGACCCGCGGATTCAGCCGCCCGGAATTGCACGTCCCCGTCACCTTGCAGTCGGCGCACGCCCACCGCGTCGTCGGCCGCAGTCTGATCCGTGTCGCTCGTGCCCTCTATGGCATCGACGTGGTGCTGCAGGCCATCGGCAATGCGGACAAGATCGACGAGGTGGAGGGGGTGGTGGACGCCCTGCTCGGCGATTTCGCGAAACGCCTGCACGAGGAGATGGCCCGGTTGGACGCCGTAAGGGCCTCCAACGGCATCGAGACGGCGCCCCGCTACACCAATCCGAGTCGCGTCACCTTCCGTATCTCCTCACCCCAGCTCTCCCAATACGCGAACCTGATCCAGGCCCTCGACCGGCTGATGATCGGAATCGACACCCTCTGGCTCAGCGGCGTCTTCAGTAACCGCCAGCGCGCCGATGCGGTCTACACCTGGCGAAACGAGCTGCTCGCGGTGGGCCGCCGCGTGGTCGAGATCGAAGCGCGCGCCCGGGAGTTCGCGGTGCGAAGGGGTAAGGGTGAGGAGATCGCTGCGAGCGAGGCGGAGGCGGGATCGGTCGTTACCGTGGACGGGGATGAGGGGCTCACGGAAGAGGACGAGAAGGCCGGTGACTGACGATCGGGTCTCCGGAACCTGCCGCCGTTGTTGATTCAGCGCGATCCCGGGTCCCCTCAGTGGGAATCGTCGCGGGTGATGGCCCCGGCACCCCGTCCCGGCGATGCAAGGTCACCGACTCACCCGCTCTCGGCAGCGCCGCGGGATGGTGACTTGCACCACTGGCGCTCACACGGGATGCCATCGCCGTCCCCGTCCATCTTGGTACCTGGGCAATGACGGATGAAGTACACCGCTTCTTCGCAGGACCTCATTTCGGAACAGTAGGTTCTGCCATCGCACGCAAAGGAGCCAGCGTCGGGTTCCGCCGACCGCGGCACCTGCGCCACGGTGAGCATCGGCTCGTTTCGGTCCGCGTCGTACCAGCGGACCCCGTACCAGCCGGCGGTGATGGCGGCGGCAATCAGCAGAAACCTCATCATCACTTTGCTAGGCCAGGCGCGATCCAAGAGGCCTGCAATTTATGCGACCGCTTGGCCGAGCGCCGTGCGCCCAGTCTCCATGTCGACGGTCCGGTCCGGGCGGAGTGTCTACCTCAAGACGTGGAGCGTCAGACCCCGAAGTCACGTCTCAGGCGTCTGTGGCCGCAAGGCGGGGCTGCACCCTTCCCGGAGTGCGCGACTGAGCCTTGGCCCCTGCTATGGGGGGTCAGGGTCTAGTCAGCCAGCGGCACGGCGCGACGCGTAGCTCCATGGCACCGAGGACAGTCGCCGAACAGAAGGCGTGAGTGGCCGTCTGGGACTGCCAAGGGTGTGGATCGACTCGGCGCGAGTACACGACGCGACGGGTTGGGCGGCCCCATTGTCCTTGGAGCTGCCGCTCAAACTCGACCTGGCGAGTGACGCCTATACCCGCTTTGCGGACGCCGGGGTCAGGCTCCGCATACGCCGGTTGCGGCCGCGTCGGACAACGTGCGCCCGGGGATGGCGTTCAGCTTGAGGGGCCGTCCGGCGGCTAAGCCGACGGAGAACCGAGAAGCGCAGCTTCTCGGCGGTCCCCTCGAAGCGACGGTGTACGCCCGGCACGGGCGTGAACTTATGGGGTGGAAGTCCCCTGTAGGAGTACCTGTGTCCACGAAGTGGACTGCAACTACTAGCCGACGGCAAGGGCAGCCCCGTGAGGGTCTGTCTGGAGGAAGCCCGAGCGCAAAGGTGCGAGCCGACGGACAGAAATCGCATAGAAGGCTCAGTCCCCGGGTGAGTCAGCACAAGGTGACGAAACCCATCAGGTGCAGGGGATAGGGTAAATGCGGCGGTTGTGCACCGAAAGTTCACGTTCTTATCCGGGGAGATCTGTCTTGCGAGCGGTCCGTGTGCCTAGGGGAGTCGCACTGAGGCCCAGTCCGAAAGGGCTGGAGACGCCATCGAACCCTACGGGTGCTGTGGTCGCCAGGGGAGCCGGACTGAGGGCCAGCGCGAAAGCGCTGGAAGCACCACCGGCCCCTACCGTGACTCGGACAGCGCGCCGGGCGGCAACGTCCGGCGTGACGAGACAGAAGTCAGCAGACGGCATAGTAGCCAAACGCCCACCGTAATGGGTGGGACACGGTGAAGGCCTGAACCTTCGGCAACGAGTGAGCCATGCGTGTCTCAACGGCTGTACCGCACCCGACCGGGTGAAACGGCCTTGGCGATGCGCTACGTAGCCAGCGTTGGAGGTCGCCATCTTCGGGTGGTGTTCCTTTCAAATCCGAAGGACGCGCCCCGTGCGGACCCGCATGCGGGGTGCTGTGGGAGCCGGGGGAGAAAAACCCCCGGCGACCCGATTAGGCCAAGGCGGCAATCAGTGCACAAACTACTCGTCATCGCGCTTCACCGCGGCATCAGCGCGAACACACCCCAGCCCAGGTATCACGCGTGTAAGCGGCGAAACGCTCGGATTCCGAGGTTAGTTTGGCTCGGAGGTCATTCGCAAACTCGTCCTCGGGATTGGCTTACGCCGCGGTGGTCGCTGGCGGCTGCGTAGTGACGCGGGCGAGAATCGGGGGGCTTTGGATCTCCTGATCGTCGCGGCCCCCCCCAAACGCGAGACCTGCTTGGTCCGAACACGCGCACGCCGGCCGACCGAGCGGCCGCCGTCACCTACGCCCTGTCTGGGCGCTGATGATCTCCTTCGCCTCGAACCCGCCGCTCCCACACGACGGGCCGTTCTTCGAGCAGGGCCCGATCACCTGAGCGGCCCCCAACAGCAGCGAGTCGGGCAGGCGGGGCACCGGCGAGCGGCAAGTGCTCGTGCTGCTGAGGGATAGGGTGCCTAGTTCCATCGGCTCGAGAAGACTCACAGCATGCGATGGGAGCATCAAAGATGCGCGGCGCCCCGCCCTCGCGGTCAAGCCCGGCCCCTGCCCCGGAGCCGTGCGGGACTATCTGCGCCCGCCTCGCCCGGTCGCGTCCGTCACCCGAGGGCGCCCGCGAACAGTTGCATGTGCCAAACTCATCGGCATCTGCTTACTCATCAAGAATCCCGTTGCCCATGACGGCCAAAAGATGCGCAACGCCGTGCCTGAGCAACGCCCGGTCCGTTCTGACGCTGGCGCTGGGTTTTGCTCTCGCCGCTGCCGTCGCCGGTCCGCCCGCACCGTCTCCATCGCCCGTGTATAAAGTCCGCCCCATCGGCTGGGTCCGCAAGGCGGACGGCCGGACCACCATCGTTCTGGACGACCAGTACCGTCCGGGGTTGCTCGGAGTCGACGTCTTGGAATCGATCTGGGTCCTGTATTGGTTCGACCGTAACGACACGCCGGCCCAACGCGCGATTCTGCAGGTCCACCCGCACGGCGATCCCGTTAACCCACTGCGGGGTGTCTTTGCGACCCGCGCCCCGGTGCGTCCAAACCTGATCGCAATTAGCCGGTGTCGGGTCCTGTCGGTCCGAGGTTCGGTGATGGAGATCGATGAGATCGACGCCCTGCCCGACACCCCGGTATTGGATATCAAGCCCTGAGGCGCCCAGCGAGAGGGACCTCCTGCTGCGTTTTCCCCCCGGCACGCAGCCACCGCACAGGTGGGCGACAGGGACGAGGATTTCCCGAGCAATGGCCGCGTATCGCTCGTCACCACCGGCTCACGGATGATTTGGACCGCCCGAAGCCCGTCCTTGGCCGGGGACAACCGGCGCGGGGTGATCCTGGCTTGGACATGGGCTCAGTGGCGAAAGTGCGCCGACCGAGCGCGCAGGGCCATCACCGAGGTGTCGTCTGGGTCGACCCGCCCCCGCATCCCCCGCCCGATCTGTACAGGATGTAGAGCGCCAGTAGCCGGGCTACGTCAGTGCGTTGGTCCTTGCAGGACTGCGCAGACAAGTCGACTCTCAGGGCCAAAGGTCGCCGAAAAGTCTTCGATGCTGCGCTCTCCCGGCGGCGGCTGGCTCACCAATTCGACACGACATCCGGCACCGGGCGGCTCGACGGCGTTTCAGCCCTCGGGAGGCGCCGAGCACGATCTCGAAGCGCGCGGCCAGCTCCGCCTCGCGGCCTGCGGTCCTCTCGAAGGGAATAGTGACGAGATGGCGGCGGTCGGCGGGCAGGTGCCGGTACAGGAAGTCCTCAGCGTTCCCCGGATCGCCGGCGACGTAGAGCTGGGTGACGAAGGGAGGGCCGCCGGATGGGAGCACGGCGGTGTGGATATGCGGGTTGCGCCCGGAATAGGCACCGGACGGATGGTGCGGAAGCGATACTGCCCTTCGCCATCCATGACGGTATGGCCATGGCCCTGGAAGGCCAGGTCAAGGGGCGCGTCACCCGGGTCCCGGGGATGGCGGTAGCGCCCGTTGGCGTCGCATTGCCAAATCTCGACCCGGTGATTGGCCAGCGGGCCTCCGTTGACGTCGACTACCCTGCCGCTCAGGTCGCAGATGATTCCTTTGGCGCGTCCCGCCTGTCCGGCTACCCGGGTGAGGTCGCTGTCGTCGTCCAGAGGCAGTTCCGATGGTATAAAGGACCGGCAGGCTGGGGCGGCGTGGGCTCCAGCAGCCTGGCGAGGCTGCCTAAAGGGGCGAGAAAGGCGGCGCTGGCCCCGGCCGCCAAAAGACGGCTGCGTACGCGATCGGTCATGGTCGTCTCCTCCGGACCTGCCTCCCCGCTCTCATGTCGGCCGGGGCGTGGAGTTTCAATCCGGCCGCCTTTCGGGAGAAGCCGACCCTATCAAATCACCCGGAGGACGGGAGGGTGGCGGCTGCGCACACGCTCATCCCATAAAGCGCCCCCTCCGGCGCCTCGCCTCGATCCCGTCGGCCGCGTCGCCCTGTCGCCATTGCCGTCGCACCGAACCGACTTCTGCCCACTTCCAAATCATGGGATCTCGATGAAGCAACTCCTTGGCAATACCGATTCGCTGCAGCTGTTTCCGCTGTCCTACCCCTGGGCGTGGGACATGTATCTTGAAAACATGGACAACCACTGGACCCCGCGGGAGATCCCGGTGGCACCCGATGTCGCCCTGTGGCGCTCGGACAGGCTTTCCGAGGCGGAGCGGCACCTGTTCCTCTCCGTCATGGCGCAGCTCACCACCTTCGACGTGCAGCGCGGCGACGAGACGGCCGAATCGTTGCAGGGGATCATCGACCCGCCGGAGATCAAGCATTACCTCAAGCGGTTGGCCGACGAGGAGGCCCTGCACACCTGGGCCTACCAGTTCATCATCGAAAACTTGGGCCTCGATCCGCAGGACATCTACTCCCGCTATGCGCGTGTCCCGCAGATGAAGGCACGGGTCGATCTGGCCAACGAGCTCTCCAGCCGGGCCAAGCGAGCATGGGCGAAACGCGTCTTCGCCCCGGAGTCCGCGCTGACGCTGCGCGAGAAGCAGGAAATCCTGTTTGCGACGATCTTCTGGTTTCTCTGCTTCGAAGGCATCTGGTTCGTCATGGGCCTTGCCGGGCCGATTCAGAACCTCGCGCGCAACGGCAAATTCACGGGCGCCGCCGAGCAGTTTCAGTACATCCTGCGCGACGAGTTCCAGCACATCCGCTTCGGGGTGCGCCTCATCAACACCTACATCGAGCAATACCCGCAGTGCATGTCGCAGAGCTTCGTGATGGCCATCGGACGACTCTTCGAGGAGACGATCCGGTTAGAAGCCGACTACATCCGTTACTGCCTGCCCGCACCGATCGTGGGGTACAACGCCGACGACCACATCGAGACCGCCAAGTGGTACGCCAATCAGCGTTCGAGCAGCATCGGGCTGCCACCCGTGTACGAGGGCGCCGAGCATTGCTTCCCGTGGATGTCGGAGCAGGTCTCGATCCGCAAGGAGAAGAATTTCTTCGAGACGCGCCCGACCGAGTACCGCACCGGCGGAGCGTTGAGCTGGGACGATTGAGCTGTGCCGTCTTATCGGTCCTGGATAACACCCGTCTGCGTAGGGATTGTCGTAGTGTCCACCTCGAACCCTTCGTCCTTGTCGTCTTGCGGCTGCCACACCCGCACCGCGGCCGGCAGGTAGAGCATCGTCAGAGCCTCGTCGTAGGACCGGGCAGCCGGGTCATCGCCATCAAGACCATCTCCTCGGGCTCCCGCCCCACACGCGCGCCGGGACCCGCCGGGTATTTTCCCTGGTCCAAGTGCGGGCGGGGTGAGCCAGGGCCTCGATCGGCAACGGGACAATACGCTGGCGGGCGGCGAATCACCTCCGCTCGACGATGCCGCACTGTGCGCGCGTGCGCTCGAGGTCCTGCGCGCAGAGCCTGAGCGGGAGGACTATCGCGAACTCCCGGCGATGATGGAGGCGGGAGCGGTGAGCGCTGCCCAACACCCTCAGGCGGATGGATACGCGCAAGGCAACCTGCGCAGGCGCAGGGTCGCCGCGGACCGAAGCCGGGGACAAGGGGGCGGTGATCCGAGGCTCCGTGGCTCCGCGCGCCTGCCGCCTGTGTCAGGAGCGGTCGCTCCAACTCGTCCTGTTCAGTGACGGGTCCACGCGCGTTGCCGTCACTGACCGCCGAAGCGACGATCCGGAACATGTTCCACAAAGCGGACGTTGCGCGGCGATCTCCCGACGAAGGTTTCACCCTCTCGGGTCTCAGAAACTCCCGCTGGGCAACAGGCCGTTCCCGACCCTGAAGAGACATCGGGCCTCGGATTAGCGACAACTGCACAGTCCTCAGTAACGGACCTGACCCGCATGGTCATCGAGGCATTCCCAGCCCAGCATTTTTCACCCACATCGATGAGCCCTCATGGCTGCCCCAGCCTGGGGGCCACCCGCCCATGAAGATGCTTCCGAACCGGTGCCAGACTGGGACCTCCCCGGCCGGCCCACACCCGAGTTCGAATTCGACCAGCGCATCGCGTGGTAACTGCCGTCTGCTGAAAGAGATGGCGCCGCCGCACCCGATCTCCCGCTTGCTTAGTGGGCCTCGGAATCTCCTCCCAAAGCCCGCTCTTACACCCCCGAGAAGTCCGCGAGCCCCTCGGTTGACCCTTGGCAGACCCCCCAGCCACCGCGAGCCTCACATCTCAGACCGCCCCGGACTCGCAGGGTCGCTTGGATTTCCTATCCGTCGGTCAAGCAGTCACCCAGACGCGGACGCGCAGGTGCAGCGGCCCGAGGGAAACGGGTGTCTAGCGCGCCCTCCCTCCTATTTTCCCTCCACGATCGTGTGCAGCACCTCCTCTAGGCGTGCGATCCGGGAATCGATCTGCTTGATGAGGTCGTTGGGGTCCCCAGGCAGAGCCACGGGGTGCGGCCCGTGCATGTCACCGATGACATCGGCGGGGCTCACGGCGATTTCGGCGCCCGGTCCGGGTGTCCCCCAGCTCTTGTTGCCGGACAGGACTCGCGTTGCCTTTGCCTTGCGGCCGAAGATGTCCTCCACCTCCACCGCGAGGGTACCGCTAAAGGTTTGGCCGGGCAGCTCGTCTACGTCCACGGCGACATAGACCTTGCGCTTGTCAGCGCTCACGATCTTGAAGCTGCCGGGGCCGCTGTAGGTCCACTTGACCTTCAGCCCGCTGGCAGCGTGCAGGTTGGTGAGCTTGAGGTCGAAGCTGCCGGCGTACTTGTGCACCTCGGTAAAGATCAACATCTGCGATTTGATGACCTTGGCGTCGCTCTTCCAGGCGCCGACGATCTCGACCCCGGCGTCGGCCTCGCCGCGGTAATAGCTGATCCAGCGCAACACCCATATCCCGTCCTCGCTGCGGTCGACCCGCACCTTCACCAGGCGCCCCCAGGCGGTGCGTAGCGCCAGCACGGTGCCGGGCAGCCCCTTCTCGACGGGGAGCTTGACCGAGCTGTCGGTGGCGTTGGCCGTCAGCTTGCGCAGAGCGCTCGAGTCCAAAGCCTCGAAGGTAGATGTCTTGGTCACCAAGGCCAACCGCGACTCCCAATCGCTGACTTGTTTCTGGGGATCGAAGCGGACCAGCCAGGCCGACGCCTGCTGGGTGTTGAGCACCAGTTGCTGGTATTCCTTGTCTTTGCTGTCCACCTTGAGGATCAGGCCCTTTTGCCGGCCGCCACCGGCCAGCCACCCCGCCTCGATCTGTCCACCGATAATCAGGCCGCTGCTCTTGAGGTCTATGGATTCCCAGAACGCCCGCATGTACTTGTTGGCGGGGAGGCTCGGCAGCAATGCCCCCGTCTGCTTCTGGGCCTGAGTGGAGACCGCCTCTGTAATCTCGGATTCGATGTCGCCGAACAGGATGCCCGAGAAGGGGCCGATGAACATTGAGACGAAGAATTTGATGAAGAACACCCCGGCCTCGACATACCAGGGCATGTCGATGTCCGGGCTGCCGGTGGTGACCTGTATCGCACCGGTCGCCGGATCGATGCTGATGTAGAGCTTGACCTTGAGGTCGACGTCCACGTTGTCGTAGCAGGCGACATCGCGCACGGCTCGGACGGCGAGCTCGATGTAGCCGTCCCCCAGAGTGAAGGTCGGGTAGTGGATGTCCGTCCCCTGCTCGTAGCGGTACTCGCCGTGGAAACGCAGGGTGTCACCGGTCTTGAGATCGGCAACGGGGATGCCGCTTTCCAGCACCGAAAAGCGTCCGACACCGGTCTTGTCGGTGGAGAACGAGCGTTTCTCACCAGTCCGCAAATTAGTCACCGTGACATTGCGCAGATTCGCCCGCCGCGTGTCGGCGGAGACCCACACGTAATAACCGGCGCCGAACAGATCCAGGAAGGGTTTCCCCCAGGAGATCCCGCGCTTCTGCTGCGCCTGCTTGTCCCCCAGCTTGAGGTCGTATCGCATGTAGGCCGTGTCGATCTGCTCCTTGAGCAGCGCGCTGAAGGTGGGCTCGGCGACGCGGACCCGCAGCGACTTGCCGGCGCCCAGAAACGGTGTGATGGCGGCCGGTTTGCCGCGGGTCGCAGCGGCCTGTTTGGAGTCGTAGGCGGCGAAGACCAGCTCGTCCCGATCGGCGGGCGGCGGACCGTCAGCCACACGGATATCGAAGCTGTCCGACAGCAGCCCCGCCTTGTCGAGGGCGAAAGGCACGGCCAGCTTGGCGAGGGAGCTCGCGCCGAGGATGCGGTTGAGCTCGGACTTCAGGAAAAACGGCACCAGACCCTGCAATATGGGGTTGTTGGAGCTGACGTTCTCCAGGGAAACATCAGCCGACGTCAGCGAGGCGAGGTCGGGACACAGCTTGTCGCCCTTCATCGTGAGGCGGGGGGCCAGGATGACGCGCGCCTTGATCCAGTCGCCGTCGTTGATGCCGAGCCCGCCGCTCCCGGGGAGGTCCAGCACGGCGTGAAGCTGCAGGCTCAGGCCCGCGCGATCGGGCTTGTTGGGGACCACCAGCTCCACCGCGGGGCTGCTGATGTGCACTTGGGCCGTAGCCGTCTGGCTGGCGGAAAGGTTGATGATGCTGGTCAGGGTGCTGTCGATGGTGCCGTCCTCGAACAGGGCGCCCACCAGGCGCCGCACCACGAGCTCGGCGACGGATGCGGCTGCGTTATAGCCGAACGAGAGGGCGCGGGTCATGACGACACCTCTTCCCCGGCGACCGCCGAGGCGAGCCGCTTGGGCTCACCCAGTCGCACGTCGGCGATGAAGTCCAGTACGACCTCGCCGGTGCGCACCTGGTCGAAAAGCTCGTGATTGTCCCAAGCGATCTCGGGGTGAGCCTCCCGCAGGCGCTTGCGCGCTCGCCTGCTGAGTTCGATGTCGGCATCGGCAAAGGCGCGGATGGGGTTGACGAGAAACAGCACCTTGAGCTGCGGCCGCTCCCTGGCGGCCTGATAAAAGGCGCGGCTGGCTGCCTCCAGCTCCGCCGCATAGCTCCAATCTCCGCCCTCATCGATGGCGACTGGCTCCAACTCGCCGGCAGACACCCGGTCGTAAAGCTCATCGTTGTCCCAGGAGATCTCCGGGTGCTCCTCCCGCAGTCGCTCGCAGGCCTGTTCGCTGAGCCGGATGCCGATCTCGGCGAAGGCGCGAATGGGATTGGCCAGCAGCAGGAGCTTTAGCAGCGGCTGCTTCTTTGCGGCCTCGTGGAGTGCGCAGCGGGCCTCGGCCAGCTCTTGCCTGATGTCCCGCTCCCCGCCTTCCGCGCTGACGATTCTTTTCTTCGACATAAGGATGCCTCCGTTGCGGCGGGGCTCGGATATCGCGTTGCCACACCCACAAGGCCGGGCTGTCCGGGCGACCCGCTCTAAGATTTCCACTTTTGTAGTATGGCAGCCGACGGGTCGCCCTGCCTCGGGGCACCCAAAGAGCCTTGGTAGATTTCCCGACCTACTTGCCCGGACCCGGTCCCTTGATCACTCTCAATGCCTTGGCATGGGGATTCCAGATATAAATGGTCAACATCTACCGACGCCATAGAGGTTTCCGGTGCCGCTGGCGCTTTTCGAGAGGTGCGAAACAGATGGAGCGCTTTACCCGGAACTACCTGATATTTTGGCCTGTATTGCCGTAGCCGTGTTCAGCCGGGCGGTCTCAACCTCGAATCCCCGAGTATGGGAGCTGAATGACATCCTGGAGGACAACCCGCAGATTGCGGGCTATCCCGCATCGCTCACCACGCTGGCCTATCGATGGGGGCAGAAGAGCTGCGCGGCCGTGGGGGCACTGAGTCCGGCGCACAGCGGGCTTCGGTCGCTGCTCGGGCGGCACCAGGTCGGCGCCACGGCGCTCACAGCGGTATTTTCCGGTGTTTCAGCGGGCGATCGGCCGCCGCAGGCCAAAGCCGCCCGTCGGCGCCGGGCGGGGCGCGGCACTCAAGATCGGGCGGTGTTGGAGTGCTGCGGCGGTTCGCAGGCACCCGCAGATCAGCCGGGGCGGGGGTACGCCGGTATGGCGGCGAGGTTTCGCGCCGCCTGCATAAAGATGTCCTGTGCGGGGAAGGCTTCGGAGAGCGCCACCACGACCCGGCGCACGCTCACGCGCACCTGCGCGCCGACCTTCAGCAGGCGGGTGCGGATGTTGCCCGGGGTGGCGCGTTCGAGTTCGGTGTCCTGAAGCCCGAGACGGCGCAGCGCGACGAGCAGCGTATAGGCGAAGGTGGAGAGGGTGAGCCGCAGCTGATTGGCGCGCATCGTCTGCGTGCTGGTGCGGTCAGCGAACAGCTCCAGCTGTTGCTCCTTGATCCGATTTTCGATCTGCCAGTCATGATGCCTCCGTAAGAGTGTTAGGCGGCAGGGGGAGGTGGATTCGCATCGCTGACCCGGATGTGCCGGCACCATCGGCGAGGTTCCTCGCGCCGGGCGTGTAAACGCTCGTACTCGGCCGCATCGGCCCAGACCAGCCAGACATTGCGACCGTTATGCTCGACTTGGCGGGCCCGCACCCAACCTTTTCTGATCCAGCTGAAAAGGGTGACCGGCGGCATTTCGAGCTCGAGCGCAAGGTCGTTGAGAAGCCATTCGCCGGGATCGCGGTGGAGATCGGCAGTGTGCCGCTGTTTTGGGGTACCGCTGTGGCGTCCTTGGCGTGTCAGAAGCGTTGCGACCATGGGGCCTGTGAAGGTCTCGCGCCGCTTCGCCGGGCGCCATCCCTCGGCATTGAGCTGGCGGGCGATCTCGGTGCAGGCCGTGCCCGCTTCGTGCAGGGAAATCACCCGGGCGAGCAGCTGCGGGTAATAGCTGAGTTGCTCGAGCCGAGCGACCGGGCGGCTGAGGCGGGCGCGGGTGCGGTGGCCGCCTGCCCAGTGCACCTCGACGGTCACCTTTTCGCTGTCGTCGAGCACGGTGACGATCACCCGCTCGACGAGTTGGCGCACGATCGCCTGACGGTCTGCATCCGTGGTGGTTGCGGCTTGCCACAGGGCGGGAACGTCGGCGGCGAGGCGGCGGATGCACGCTCGCTCTTCGGCTGATAAGGGGCTGGGCTCGGCGACGAGGAAGCGCTCGTAGTTGTTCTGCAGCGCGGCCTGTGCCTGAAGCGCCGCTTCCCACTGCCGCTCCAACGTGCGCGCCACCAGGCGATTCTCCGGTTCCACGGCTTGGTACTGGCGTTCGGCGCGCTGCGCCTCGTAGCTGGCCCGCTGCAGGCGTTGCTCCCACTGTTGGCGATGCCGGGCGCGCTCGGCTTCGAGGTCCTCGGCGACCTGCAAGCTGATCTCCAGGGCCGCCGGTTGCAGGGCCGCGAAGACGAGCCGGCGAATCTCCTCATCCAGGACCTCACCGGCCAGGGATTGACACAGAGGTTCGCCGTAGTCCACCGCCATGCGCGAGCAGGTGTAGCGCAGCCCCCGGCAATTGTTGTTGTACTGGGTCGCCATGTGCAGACCACAGCGCCCGCAGACGAGCAATCCCGATAACAGGGAGGGACCCTTGCGTACGAAGCCCCACCCCTGGGCGGTATTGCTTTGCAGCTGGTGGAGATTGCGTTCGTACTGCTGCCAGGTGATGTAGGCGGGCAAGCGGTCTTTGATCAGGACCTCCCACTGCTGCGGCTCTGTCACGGTGCGCCCCGTCGATGGGCGCCCCGGCTTCTGACGGCGCGGATCGATGGGGCGCCGTCCATAGACGTAGGCGCCGGCATAGGTGGGGTTGCGCAGCAGATTGCTCAGCGTCGCCCGCACGGGACGGCGCCAGTCGATCTCGCCTTTGCGCGGGCCGCCGGGCAGACGATACGGCAGGCGAAGATCCTGCTCGACCAGATAGCGCAGCACCGCGTTGAGCGTCCCCCGACGCTCGAATTGCGCAAACACCCTCGCGATCACCCCGCGGGCCTGCTCATCGGGGTCCTTCATAATCTCGCCCGAGGGGTGGCGCACATAGCCCATCGGCAGTCGCAGCGCCAGCTCTCCGCGCCGGGCCTTGGCGCGCTTGCCTTCGAGCATGCGCTGCTTGAGGATGTGCAGCTCCGCTTCCGACATCGTCCCCTTCAGGCCCAACAGCAAGCGGTCGTTGTAGGTGGTCGGATCGTAGAGTCCATCGGCATCGGCGATGAGGGTGGAGAACACCGCGCAGACCTCCAGCAACTGGTACCAGTCCCGCGAGGAGCGGGCCAGCCGCGAGATCTCGATGCCAAGCACCAATCCGACATGATCCAGTCCGACCTCAGCCACCAAGCGCTGAAATCCCGGCCGTCCTTCCGCGGTGCTTCCGGAGCGTCCGAGATCCTCATCGATAACGATCACCTGCGACCGGGGCCACCCCAGGGCGATCGCGCGATCCACCAGTGCATATTGTAGGCGGGTCGACTCCTGGTGCCGGTCGACTTGCTGCATCGTCGATTGGCGGACATAGACCACGGCGAGCCGATCGAGGTGAGCGCTTTGGACCTTTGAGCCCAAGCTGTCCCCATCCCTCGGGGGCGATGGCAAGCTGCGGGTTCTCATCGGCCTTCTCCTCCCCCGGGTGCGGTGGATCGAGATGGCGCTGAACCAGTTCGGCGAGCAGAACGATCAGGCGTTGGCGTTTCACGGAAGGCAGCCGGCCCCAGTCCACCGGGGGATTGCGCTTCATGCCGGCCTTCCAGCCATTTCGCAAGCACCAACAATGCCTTGCAGCCAAGTATTGGCGGCGATTGTTGGTTTGTCAAAAACTCCTCTACAGCGGTCCCCTCAATGGGATATCTCCATGTCGCCGCGCGCGCAGTACAGATCCTCGTACAGGCTGCGGGCGTCGGCCTCTTGCGGACTCAGGGAGGTGACGACGTAGCGCGGGTTGGCGCCCTTGGCCAGATGCTCGGCCTTGACCACGACGCGCCGCGCGCGGCTCCAGGTCTTGCGCGTGCGGTACTGGAGCTCGCCGAATACCCGGCTCGGCTCGCAGGTGTCGAGGAACGCCTGCTGTGCGTCGAGGCGCCAACGCAGACTCAAGGCATTGAGCCGGTCGTTCTTGGCCAGGCCGAGCACGAAATCGACGCCTTCGGCCTCACACCAGGCCATGATGTCCTCACGGCAGAAGCCGCTGTCGCCGCGGATGATGAGGCGCACCTTCGGCCAGGCTGCGCAGAGCATGGTGACGATGCGCTTGAGCTCCTCCACGCTGCCCTCGGCGGCATCGATGTCGGATTTGCGCAGCCGCGCGCAGAGCACATGCTCGCCACTGGTGATGTACAGCGGCAGATAGCAATAGTGGCCGTAGTAGCCGTGGAAGAAGCGTCCTTCCTGATGGCCATGCAGCGGATCGTCGGTGGCGTCCAGATCCAGCCAGAGTGTCGCGGGTGGCGTGTCGTGGGAACGGATGAAGTGCTCCACCAGCTCGCGATCCAGTCCCGCCTGGTCGGCGACGATTTTCTTGTAGCGCGCATCGCTGTTGGCGTCCGCCGGCGTCAGCTCCAAGCGGTTCAGCGTGCTGGAACTGGCCAGTGCCTTGCCCCGGTCTTGCTCGCGGCGACGCTTCTCGCCCGTCGGGTCCGGCTTGCCGGCCGCCACGGCCAACAGCGGATCGACACGCAGTCGGTCGTGATCGTTCAGGTCCGCATAGCCGAGCGCCAGCGCGATGATCCGCTGCGAGACGAGTTCACCGACCTGATGCTCGATCAACTCCGGATCGCGATGATCAGTGAAGTGATCGGCGATCGCCGCCAGCAACCCGGTCTTCTCCTCGACCGCACGCAGCAACAACGCGCCCCCATCGGTGCTGATGGCGCCGCCGTCGAAACGGGCAATCACTGCGCGGCGACCAAGGTCGTGAAACTCAAGCTGTTCGCAGTTACACTCTGTCATCGGAGGGCGGCGCTCCCTTGGTGGCTTAAGCAGTTGATCGCACAACCCTTATGCCAGAGAACGTCGCCCTCCTTCAATCCCCCGGTGAGATTTCCGGGCTATCCCCCTTCCCCCCTGCCAGTACGCCAGTGGGTGTTGTCGGTCCCGAAACGCTTGCACTGGTACCTGGAGCGGAAGCGCAAGGCCGTCAGCGCCGTGCTACACATCTTCCACCGTCTCATCGAAGGGTATCCGTGCCAGGCCAGCGGCGTTACCTCGGCGCACGCACGCCTTGGGGGCGGTGAGCTTTATCCACCGCTTTGGGCCTTCTCGCAACCCCCACATTTATCAGCATCGCCCAATCACTACCGGCATGTTCGCCGGCGAAAAGGCCCGCGACACGCTCCCAGAGACAAGGGCCCGTTCTCGCAGGACATTTCGGTGCGACGCCATTCGGCCGAGCGGAATGTCGGCTATGAGGATATTGATGCCGGTGACAGCCGAAAGGCGGATGTCTTTTGGCCGGGTCCGGTCCCATGCGACTCAAACGGCTCGCCCCCCGACGCATGGTAGCCCGGCTCGCTCACGCTCGTTGAATGTCCGCTTTTCGCCCCGCCGGTCGTGCGACTCCAGCGCCGATCGGTGACCGCAAAGCGCGTAGTGCCGCCCCTCGATGCGCCGAGGGTGAGCGGCAGGTCAGCACGCTTTGGAGACCCTCGCATGTCACCCTGAGAGGGGCTCGGTTCTGCCAAGTTCGGACATCGCCGATGCCATGAGCAGCGGGCGGGTGAAACGTGCTCTGACACTCGTCGACGCGCTGGGGCGACAGCCGGGTTGTGCCAAAACCGGACCAGGGACTGGTCAGGACGGCTCGCCGAGAAGACAATTATACTTTCGAAGGTGCCGTTTGAACCGGCGGGCTGTCGAAGCGATCGAGCGCACCAAATCGCTATAGACCGACATCCATCCGGAGCGTTCAGCGTAGATGTTAGTCCTTCTCAACTTTGGGCGGAACCTTTTAGGCGTATCGGTGACAGGGTATTCGGACATACCTGCTTCGCCCAAATTGGGAATGTGTGGTTCCAAGTGTATCCGCGACATATGGTTTCTCAGTTGAGCATTAAAGACTTCGTGGACTTTATTAGAAGCCTGTGGGCAATACTCGCTACAACCTCTTCATTTTTCCCTTTCGCGGGCACATTTCTCGGTGTTATCCCTACTACACCGTTTAGAGGTGATACGAGTTTTCCTTTCTATAATTTCCCGCCAGAAATTATTCCCGCGTTAGCCTCGCTCTTTTGTGCATTTAACATCTTGCTTATTTTCAACCGGCGTGAGCATCTAAAGTATCCAACAATACAGCCTGAGTTCATCAAAAGAAGCGTGGTCTCTTTTTCCTGGGGCCTCGTGGGGTTATTGGGGTATTTTGGTCTGAGGCATGTCGATGTTGGATCCTTTACGCCTGCAATCGACCCCAGCCGGTTGCTCAATCTTAAGCCAATCGTTAAATTTATTGTTGATATTGTGATGTTATGTTGCTATTGCCTGTTCTTTGGGATGATCACTAGGGCCTTCATGTTTCAGGCGATAATAACGTACCATGGCCGCTCAGAGCGCTAATGGCCATTCGCTTGCAGGCATTCGAAATCCAAAGTCACCGATCCAGCGTACGAAAGATATTACACTTGGACCCCATAAAGGGCTGCTCGCGCCTAGCCGTACTTGTAGCCGTCCGCGATTCAAGGCGTTACCCGCGCAACAAACGTCTCCAGCGGGTCTAGAGGGAACTGCTGTGACGGAGCAAAAGTGAAGCGCCGTCCCTTAGATGAGCGGTTCCGTCTCGGCTTGGGCAAGTCCGACCCGACCCCTTGAGACCCCTGCGGCTCGGCGCTCCCGTCAAACATGGCAGCTGCGATTGCGGCGGTGGGTCGAGTGTCCGCTTCTCACGGCGCCGGCCCTCCGACCTTGGCGCGGGTGGGTGACCGCTACGCGCGTGGAGCCGACTCTGCATTAGCCAACCTTCAGAGTCCGCTATGCGCGTTTAAGAGACCCTCGCCATCCCCTGCCGGGACCCCCGCGTCAACGTTCGATGTTCGATGTTCTAGGCGCCACGCCCGCCGCCGCTTCGGACTACGCACTCAGCGTGATCTCCACCCGGCGTCCGGACTGGGCTCGATCGCAGCAGCGGGAGGCCCGAGCCAGCGATGGAGCGCCTCTCGGTAAGCGAGGTCGAACCGGCCGTAGTCATCGCTCCCGCCTGGGCTGTCGCAGCGGCTGAAGCCTCCAGACAGGACACCGACGAGCTGGCCTGTCTCCAGGAAGAGTCCGGAGCCGCTGCTCCCTGCCGAGGTCGCGCCGCTCGACCAGCGGACGCGGAGGTAGTGCAGCTCATCGGGATCTGCCTGCTCGCCGCAGTAGGCAACATCCTCGCAGTTCAGGTACGCGGTGACGCTCCCGAAGGCGATCTTCTGCATCCCCCCACGCGGGTGGTGGAGCCCCGTGATCCCGGTCCCCACGGTGGGTAGCGCTGACGACCAGCCGCCGAACACTACCCCCGGCGGAGGCGGATTGCGGAGCCGCAGGAAGCTCGTGTCGGTCGTCTGCTCGGCATACAACAAGTCTGCCCCTCCTGATACCGTTCGGACGTCCTCCCTGGGACGCATTGTCGCCCCTCGCCGTAACCCCTCTGAGCGGCAGTGATGTCCAAACAGCCGTCGCCGAACGACGCACGCCAGACCGCCTGGAACCAGCCAGAAGATATGAGTTCCAGACCTTGCCGTCGGATCTCAGCCGCACAGCCCCCTGGAGACCTGGACACCCTGCCGCGTGGCCGCACGGCGCCTTGGCGGACAGGCGAGTATGTCCCAACTCCCGAGAGCCGACCGGGGCAAGACTGGCCGCCGCGAACAGTCCAGTGTCCTTGTGCTCGCCCTGTCGTCGGTTCTATCGTTCATGCATCCAAGACCACATTCCGCAGGTGACCGAGCATGACCCTGAGCCAGAAGGCACAGCAGAAGAAGCGCGAGAAGAAGGCTGCGAAGCGTAAGGAGGCGAACAAAGCTGCTGCAAGGCAGGCCGGGATGTGGACCTTCGCCCGAGAATGGGCGGCCGCCGCCCAAGCACCGGTCGCGGATGTCTTGGCACCCGAGACCCTCTTCGAGCGCGGTATGGGCACCGTCTGGTTTAGCCGTCAACTGCCGGCCGGGCGCTTCGCCCTCGCAGGATTCTTGGTGGACACGTTCTGTCTAGGCGTTAAGAACGCCATGGCGAACATCCTGAGCGCCGAGAATTACCATGAGGCGATCGAGCGCACCCTGGCCAACGAGCCAGTGGAGAGGATGCACCCCGCCTGTTCCCGCAAACTGGTTGAGCAGGCCGTGGCTTATGCCGGCGACTTCGGGTTGGACCCGCACCCGGATTACAAGCTGGCGAAACTCATATTCGGGGATGTGGATGCCGCTGTCTGCCCGGTGAGCTTCACCTTCGGCAGAGAAGGCAAGCCGTTCTACGTGAGCGGTCCCAACGACACACCGGCGGTTCAGCGGCGAATCCTCAAGCGGCTCGAACAGCGCTGCGGTTCAGGCAACTTTGACTATCTGTTGGGGATACCCGAGGTCGAGTAGGTCTTGGCGCCCGGATCTACTCCTTCGGTCCGAGGGCGGACTCATGAGTCCCGGATCGAGAATACCAATCGTGACACCGTCCCATCCTTCCAACGTCCCGCCGACGACCGCTTCCCGTATGCGGCAGCCACTCGCTCACCGGCCCTTCAATGTCCGCAATGGGTTGTAACCCTCGTCAGCCGGAGCAAGCTGCGTGACCGCTTGCAGCGTGAAGCGATCGCTGGTTTGAGCAGCCACGGCGGTCCGCAAAGCGTCCTCAGCGGACGCTCGTGAGGCGGCGTCAACGCCTCCGCCACTCCCACGGCGGCACCGGCTCGGGGTCAGACCACAGCCCCCTCCGCTTTCCCCTGGCTTCTTCCTCCGCCTCCGCGTAGAGCACCCGGTCTACGGCGTTCTGCTCCTTGGCGTACTTGCTGTACCACCAGCACAGGCCGTCGCTTACCAGCTTCAGGTTCACGTCCCCGCTCCCTGGATGACCTTGCCCACGATCCGCTTGTAGCGGTCCCGCTTGTCCCATTCCACCGTGACCTGCTGGTTAAAAACCGTGTCCGAAAGGGTCTGCTTGGCCTTGATGCTCCACGGCTGCTTGCGCTCCGGGCAGTCGATCCCGGAGAGGCGGATCTTGTGTTGGGTGCTGCTCGCGTCCAGAACAACCAGGGTGTCCCCATCGTTCCGGGGCGTTTATAATGGTTATGAACGATGTTTGTTTGTCACATCAGGATGTTACGAGTCATAACTCTTTCGTAAACTTTTCGAGGCCAGATCGACCACTTTCGGATCGTTCGGCCGGACTTTCAGCGTGCGGTTTTCCGCCAGCAAGACCTCGTTGACCGAGGCCAACTTCGCGACCTGGGAACGAAGCGTCGCAATCTCGTCCCGCAAGGCGCGGGCCTTCTCGCGCTCGGCCTTCAATTCCTGGTGCTTGGCATCGCATTGGGCTCGACTCGAACGTCCCTGGGCCTCGCGGATGATCTCGGCGATATCGGGGTGGCAGTTGTGGATCAAAGCCGTGCTGACGCCCGCTTCGCGCGCCACGGAAGCGATCGTCAGCTTGGTCGTCTCGGTATCGGCGCGACCGCGTTCGATGCGGCTGATCGCCAGCCGCAAGTCCTTGTCCCGCGCGTCGCTCGTCTTGCGCTCTTTGGTCATGCGGCCCACTCGTCCCGATCGTATCCCAGCATTCGCAGCACGTCGCGGCAGCGGTCGAGGTCACGACGCACCCGCGCATAGCCACCCGAACCGATGTCGTCGCACGTGAGCACCTCTCGCAGATGGTCGTACATTCCTGCCTCTGTTACGTTTCCTGTGGGTAGGGGGTATCCACCTCCCGGCCCTTTTGATAAAAACC
Organism: uncultured Gammaproteobacteria bacterium; assembly: GCA_963698355.1. GTDB lineage: Bacteria > Pseudomonadota > Gammaproteobacteria > Chromatiales > Chromatiaceae > Thiodictyon. The sequence goes on from CAVOQO010000097.1 coordinate 32,429, forward strand.
TGTTGTGATTGCGCCGCAGGCGCTCTCAGGCAGCCGCGGGGGTGGTGCGGCGCAGTGGGGGCAAAGGGTGCATGAGTGGGGGCAAGGTGGGGGCCACGTGCCGGGAGCGCGTGGTCCCCGGCTTGTCCCCACGCTCGCTTGCGACATGCACGCTTTGTCCCCACGGAGTCCGCCGGCGCGGAGTTTGCGGCACCTGCGCTGAGGCTCAGATCGTGGGAGGTTCTCGGGATGAATCAGTTGTCGTTGTTCAGCGCTGCGCTGGGCTTGGCGGCGCCCTGGCAGGTGGTCGATGTGCGCTTCGACCCCAAGGCGGGGCGCATCGATTTCCAGGTCGCCTTCACGCCGGGGGCGCGCTTTGCCTGCCCCCACTGCGGGGGCGAACACCAGCCGGTGCATGACACCCTGGAGCGCGAGTGGCGGCATCTGAACTTCTTCCAGTTCCAGGCCTACCTCCACGCCAAGGTGCCGCGGGTGCGCTGTGGCGTCTGCGGCAAGACCACGCAGGTTCCGCTGCCCTGGGCGCGCCCCGGCAGCGGTTTCACGCAGTTGATGGAAGCCTTGATCGTCACCCTGTGCCAGGCGATGACGGTGCACCAGGTGGCCCAGCTGTTGGCGGTCAGCGACATGCGCCTGTGGCGCACCCTGGATCACTACGTCGAGCAGGCGCGCGCCTGGGAGGACTTCTCGGCCGTCACCGCCGTCGGTCTGGATGAGACCGCGGCACGGCGCGGGCACGACTACATCAGTCTCTTTCACGATCTGGACGCGGGGCGCCTGCTGTTTGGCTGTGAAGGTCGCAAGTCCGAGGTGGTGGCGCAGTTCGCCGACGATCTCGAAGCCCACGGGGGCTGTGCGGAGAATGTCCGCGCGGTCTGTATCGACATGTCCGCCAGCTACCGCGCCGGGGTCGATCAGCACCTGCCCTGGGCGGAGGTCACCTTCGATGAGTTCCATGTGATCCAACTGGTCAACAGCGCCGTCGATGAGGTCCGCCGCCAGGAGGTCAAGTCCACCCCCAGCCTCAAGCGCAGCCGCTACCTGTGGCTCAAGGACAAGCACGCCTGGAGCCGCCGCCAGATCCTCCAGTACACCGATCTCAAGCGCCTGAACCTTAAAACGCACCGGGCGTTCCGCATCAAGGAGGCGTTGCGGGAGATCTTCCGCAGCGCACCCGATCGTGAGACAGCGCAGCCGCTGCTCATGCGTTGGTACCAGTGGGCGCGCCGCTGCCGCCTCGAACCCATCAAGCGGGTCGCCAAGACGCTCAAGGATCACTGGGAGGGCATCCTCAATGCTTTCGACTCGAAATTGACCAACGGCCGTGTCGAAGCCGCCAACTCGCTCATCCAGGCCGCCAAGGCGAAGGCGCGCGGCTACGGCACCACCAAACATCTGATCACCGTCGCTTACCTGGTCGCTGGCAAGCTCACCCACCTGCCGGCCTCCCCGTTCAAACTCCAAGCGGCCGCAAAGGCCTCCGCGTAAATCAAACGGGTCAGGACCCTTGCCCACACCAAACGTAAGAGAGCCTCTTTGTGCCTTGCGACCAAGGTCGGGCCGGATAGAAGGACCGCTAAGGGTTGTCGATTTCGGCCTCTTGACCCTGCCGGCTTCGATGTCCGGAATCAGCGTGGAGCCGTCTCTGCTGCAGCCAACCCATTGAATCCGCCGCGTTGACCCGTCACTCGACCGAGCCACCTTTAGTGGCAGGTCCTGGCCGAGCTGAGTCGCTCACAGGGTTCGCTGCGAGAGGCAGCAATGCGTCTTTTCACCGGGCTACGCTTTTCGCCAAACGGAAGGAGGAGTAGTCCGGCGAGATCGTTGCAGACGGGGGAGGCCGTAAGGGGTTAGAGCTGCTTAATTAAGAACGCTGCTCACTGAATTCTTCGCTTCTCGTTCGGCACCGCAACCTCCACCAGCTACCCCGTCTCATCGCGACACCCTAGTCCCTCTCTTGGCAGACGATCTTGAAGCACCCGCGGCAAATGCGCGGCCATGCTCAACAGGACGTCGGCAATACGCTCCCAATCGACGGCATTTCGGTCGCTCAGGTCGATATCGTTTGGGAACCTACCGACGAGGTTGCGGGGATAGGTTCGCTCAGGGCATATCCATTGGCGGCTCGGTCGGACCGGCCGCGACCTCGAGCATCAGTTGGTTCTTTCCGGCGCCTTTCGCCGCATACAGTAGGCTATCTGCCTGGGCGATGAGGGCAGTTAGCTCCCCCTCGGGCTCCGCTTGCATCACGCCCTGTGCTGCTCCGATGCTAACGGTGACGCGGATTCCGTCGGTGTCGAGCTGCTCGATGCTCTGTCGCAGCGCTTCTGCCACACGCACCAAGCCGTCCGGGCGTACCGCAGGGAAGAAGATGACGAACTCCTCGCCGCCATAGCGCCCCAGGATGTCGGAGCGGCGCAACCGCGCTTGCATCGTAGCGGAGACATTTTTCAGCACGCGGTCGCCCGCCAGATGACCATGGCGTTCGTTAACTACCCGAAAGTCATCGATGTCGAGCATCAAGACCCCGACGTTGGTTCTGTTGCGCTGTGAAAAAAAGGCGAGCTGGCGCGCCAGCATCCAGAAGCCCCGCCGGTTCAGCAGCCCCGTCAGTTCATCATGCGTGGCGTGCTGTGTGAGGAGCCGGTTGTCGTTCCAGAGCCGCTGTAGCGTCTCGCCGAGCAGCTCGAGCTCTGGCGTGATGTCGCAATGGGCATTCAGCGCCTGGATGAAGCGATCGATGTGCGTTTCGTACGTCGCGTAAAAATCGGTGCCCAACATGGCTCGGGCAAAATAGAACAGGACGGCGAAGGCCGGATGGAGCATGGAGAGCTCGAGCCGGCAGGCCAACACGAAGGGATGAGAGACAGTCCCGTTGGACGCCCACTGCTCACAGGTGGTCTGAGCACGCGCCATGACGCGCTGCAGACTCGCTCGCACCGCCTCGGGATCGTCGAAAATGGGCGGTAGCCGTTGTCTCCGACCGGCGCTCTGGACCCGCTCCCACAAGTGCGCATGCGCCCGCTCTTCTTCCGCCATTTCGAGCCAAAAGGCCCTGAGGTCTTCGGCATCGCAGGCCGCTGCGATGGTCGTGTAGATGTCGGCAGCGAGGTTGTCCAATGCGTGGCACAGACCGACGATGGACAGAACCGGATCCTCCGTGGGAGCTGCTAGCGGTCGGGTTGGCATCGGAGATTTTTCTCTGCATAGGAACGAGCAAGCCGGGTTCTACATGCGGCGCCTACTCGCCTTCCTCGTGGCGTCGAAGCGTGCCGGCTCTCCCGGACCGCGTCAAGGAATGAACGGGATTGCCGTCGAGAAGAAAGGCGATTACCTCTTGGTCGTGGGATGCCTGCCGTGCCCGCGGGTGATGTGCAGCAGCTGCTGGTCTAAAGGGTCCTGACCGTCCCCTTTGCGCGTAGAGCAGTCGCTGCTGGTTTAGCTGGGTGTTGAGCCGGCAACGAGGGCAGCTGGGCGACCGCAAAGGCATTGCAGCCTCTGGCAGTCAACCGTCAGAGCGACTCTGGTCGACCCAACGCTGGCGGTCAACGTGCTCTCGTCCGGCGACGGCTGAACGCGGAATCCCGACACCGATGTTTGGGGGTGGCAGATAGGCTACCGCGGCTTCCCGGCTACCGCGGCTTCCCGGCCGCTCGGCGTGGTCGGCCAATTGTATCAAGTCACTCGCGAGGTCACGAGCACAAGCCTTGTCCAATGACAGATGAGCCTGAAGGAGGGGCGGCGTTTCCAACGTGAGGTGAGCCTGAAGGCGGGGGAGAGGGCATCATGCGAGGATGATCGTGATGCTTCAGACCCAGGGGCTTAAGACCCTTGACGACGTTCGTGGCTTCCTGGCGGGCAACCAGGCGGTCGAGATTCAGACGCCGAACCGCGAGGCGGCCTACGCCTTCATCGCTCAGAGCCTGAGCCGCTTTAGCTATCGCCGCCTGGGCAAAGCCGACAAAGGGCTGATGCGAGCCTATCTGGCCAAGATGACGGGGTTGTCGCGGGCGCAGCTCACGCGTCTGGTGGCGCGTCACCAGGGCGGGGAGCGGTTGGACGACCGTCGGGGGCCACCAGCGCGGCCCTTTGCGCGGCGCTACACGCCCGAGGACGTGCGTCTGCTCGCCGAGGTCGATGCCTTGCACGGCCACCTCTCGGGGCCGGCCACGCGCAAGCTCTGTGAGCGCGCCTGGCGGGTCTTTGGCGATGCTCCGTATGAACGCCTGGCGGGGATCTCCAACGGCCACCTGTACAACCTCAGAGGCTCCAAGACCTACCAGCGATGCTGCGGGCGGGTGGACAAGACCCGGGCGGTACAGATCCGCATCGGCGAGCGACGCCGCCCACGCCCCGAGGGCCGTCCCGGCTTCCTGCGCGTGGACTCCGTCCACCAAGGCGACCTCGACGGCATCAAGGGGCTCTACCACATCAACCTGGTCGACGAGGTCACCCAGTTCCAGTTCGTCGGCAGTGTGGAGCGCATCAGCGAGCACTTCCTCCTGCCGGTCCTGGCTGCCCTCCTGGACGCCTTCCCCTTCGCCATCCTCGGCTTCCACAGCGACAACGGCTCGGAGTACGTCAATCACCGCATCGCCGCTCTACTGGAGAAGCTGCGCGTGGAGTTCACCAAGTCCCGCTCCCGGCGCACCAACGACAACGCCCTGGCCGAGAGCAAGAACGGCTCGGTGGTGCGCAAGCACTTCGGCTACAGCCACATCCCCGGGCGCTTTGCCGAGCAGGTCAACGACTTTGCCCAAGGGGTCCTGTCTCCCTACCTCAACTTCCACCGCCCGTGTTTCTTCCCCACCGAGGAGATCGACGCCAAGGGCCGACTGCGCAAGCGCTACCGCTACGAGACGATGACGACCCCCTACGAGAAGCTCAAGTCCCTGCCCGAGGCCGCCCAATACCTCAAGCCCGGCGTGACCTTCGATCAGCTCGATGCCATCGCCTACGCCATCAGCGACAATGATGCTGCCCAACGCCTCAACGCAGCTCGGGCCATACTGTTCCGTTCCATCAACCAGGCCCAACAACCTGCCGCTTGAACTAGGCGCTCACCCTCCCCCCTACAGGCTCATTTCTGGATTGGAAAGGACTGCACACAGGAAGGGTGAAGCGGTGCGTGGCTGCGCCGCCGGGGACTCCTCGGGGATGGCGCTATCTTCGGGAGTTGCCCGTCTACACTGGCAATATAGCCGAATTCACTCGAAAACCGCCCTGCCGGGACGCGCCCCGTCTCTGACCGACTCGTCCGCAACCGATCGGCGGCATACACGGGGGTACCAGGGGAGCCAACGGCTACAAAAGGGACACAGCCCGTCGTCAGGGCAATGCTCTATCTACCCACCAATCTGCTACGAGGAGAACGTCTGATGAGCCCGGTTCGCACACTCGAGATGCAGTGTACACACGCAGAATTTCTCAGAGAGTTACCGATCGCCTGTGCAAAGCGACCCTACGAGATCATCGGCGAGCGGGTCATCGTCCATGACGATGGCCGAGAGGTCCAGATCAAGATACGGGACGAACCGATCCGGCATCTCGGATCGCTGGATCTGCCGATGGAAGAGATCACGCTGAAGTTCATCGATTACAGCGAGGAGGAAGCGGACAAATTCATGGAGGAGTTCATTCGGCCTATTCAACGCTGCGGAGGGGGCTGATCACCCGGTCCGGACTCCTCTGGCTACCGACTCCTGACTGAGGGTACTCGCCTTCGCCATGGTGCGCCTCTCTGCCACGATGTAATCCACTACCGATCGGAAAGCACCCCTCTGCCGTCCGTTCCCGATGGAATCGCGCGGTGTGAGGGACTTTCCGTGCCGTGCGCCGCGGCGATGCCAGTGACCACAAAGGGTCCTAAGGGATCTCCGGCTCAACCCCCGGCCAGCGTCAGCAATGCGCGTTGACCCGTCACTCGACAGGCCCAGATTGACCGGAAGTTTGGGAAGGCGAAGCGGTCACCGAGACTGGGTCCCGCGATGGCTGCTGTGTGAAGGGACGCGGGCGGTACGGCGGCCCGCCACTTGAGGTGTTAGCCGTGCGCCTGAACCTCGCCTTGTGTGATCTCAGGACTGCTGAAGCTCATACCAGCCAAGTGCTGTTGCACAAAGTCGGCGGCGATGCGCACCGATTCCTCGGCGCCTGCTTGGTCCTCAAAAACGGTGAGCGAGGCTCCCGTACCCTCACCGGTGTCCAGCCAATAGTACGCCACAAACCCCGGCGCCTTCTTGACGAGTGGTACGAACACCTCTCGGACCTTGCGATCCACTTCCTCACCATCACTCGGAGCGAATTGGTACTTCCGTATCACAGCGTACATGGCTGCCTCCTCTGTTTAAGGCAGATTGCGCCCCAAAGAATTGCCAGGCCACTCGGGGCGAAGAAGCGGCCTAAGAGTTCATTGACTGTCGGTGTGATCAGCGAATCTGGCGGGCTTCAGGCCCACTCATTGCGTGGCTATCCACAATCTTCTTTGCTCTTCCGGCCTGGATTGTCGGGATATCAAACAGCGGAGGCGATGAAGCCCCTCGCGTGCCGGTCGGCCCGGGGAGCCCTGGCGCGGCTACGGAGGCGCTGCGCCTGAGGTCCTATGTTCTGGTTGTTGACGAAAATACTAGGCGGCATTAAGGGCCTTCGATGGGAATTTTCTTGATCGCGCCGATTACTTCCCTGGCGATCTAACCCCCTATCGGGGCGTGGTTATCTGGGTTCTTATAGAAATTCCCAGATTGACGATACGATTTCGTGCAACCATTTGTTTCAATAACAATTCCAGGAAAGGCCAAAACTAATTTCCGCCATTTTCGTTGACCTTGGCTTGACGTTAGCTTGACGTTGTTCTGGTCTCCTTGACCCGGCCTTAACCTCTAAAGAAGTGTCTGCCCAGGGACTACACGACCGCCGACGCTGGCACGCAGAAACGGGTGAGACGGTTGAGTTTGTCTCTGCAATGGCCAATCAATGCGCGATGAATCGCAACTCAGCTGCAGGTGTATTCAATCGCTCTACCGGGCTATAGGAGCCCCTGCGCGCCTTTCATGAGCCTCGATACTACGTACTCACTGGAATGGCTCGTGGACCGCGTACAGGGCGTCTGGGGCGTTCTAGAGCGGGCTTGTGGGGACGCTGACTTGGTGCCTTTCTAACGAAGCGTTGATCGCGCTCAAGTTGCGGAGATTCTTCGCATGACCGCCTTTGTCAACGCCTCACAGGGGTCAGCGCTGGTCGTGGCATTGGTCCTTGTTCCAGCGGCCCTGGTTGTGAGACTGAGGTTTGCAGTCCCCCAAGAGGGCTCAAGCGGGCGGGGTTAGCTGGCGCTCTTGCGCGGCGACGTTCCCTTCTGCGGTCGCGCAGCCAAACCAAGCTCCGCCAGAAGTTGTGCGGGGGTCCAAAGCGGTCCGAGCCGCCCAAGGCGCTTGTCAGCCTTAACCCGGGTGAAGGGTAGGCTCGGCGCGGCCAAGCGTCTCGCAGATCACTTGGGCGTTGCTCCCGCCCAGTGCGAGGCGCTCACGGTAGGGCGCGACCACATGCGGAGCGATCAGTCGCACCTCGTGACCAAGACCCGCCAACGCTCGCCCCCATCGATGCGCCGTTCCGCACGATTCCAAGCCGACCACACACCGAGGTAGCTGCGCAAAGGTCTCGTGAAGCTGCGCGCTCCGGACAGTCTTTCGCAGCACCACACGACCATGCTGATCGACGCCGTGAAGCTCGAAAAGGCTCTTGGACACATCCAAACCGACTCGCCTTGCCTCCATTCTGAAATCCCCGGCCGACGGCCGTTGTCTCGTGTCAAGTGTTGTTTCGTCGGCCACTCACGGCCATTGGTCCGAAAGACTAGCCCTGAGGCGACCCGAGAACAACCCCCAAGCGCTTAGGTTCGAGTCGGTAAGCCCTCGCGTGATGCGCATCTATTTGGGTGACCGTCGCGCCCAGTGCTTCTGTTGCTCAACCCTGTGATGCCGCGGCGTGTCAATCCGCAGCGTCCCAACGAAGCCAGTGGCTAGCTACTGCTCCGGGTTGCCGCCAACGTCTAACCGGGGCGCTTACGGGCGGGTCAACGGCATCCCAGAAGCACGCCGATACGTCGGCAGGTAGACCGGGTGCCAAGGTTTGCGGCTGACGCCTACCTGACTGGGAACCTGATCCTCGGGCATGGACAACCCAAAGTACTGCGCGGAGGTGCGCAGGAAGCGTCTGACGTGAAGGCGCTCGTCAACGCCTCGGTGAAGGTACTCGGCCATGGGGAACCTCCTCGACGATGGCGGTTATTTCTGAGCCCGCTGATAGGTTATCGGACCAAGAAAACACCCCACATGCAACGTCCTGGCTTGTGTGGTTTAGCCCCCCGCCGACTCCGTAGTTACCCTGACCGCACTCCGTAGAAACCTTACTGGTGCGCTCGGATTTCTGTGATAGTGTGAGGGTACCTAGATGTCTCCCTCTGGTGTCGGTGGGAGTTTAGGCAAGCATCGAGACGAACCGATCGGCCGGTAACCGGGACGTGCCGAGAAGCTGCTAGGGCTGCTGTCGATGACGCAGCCCCTCCAGTCACCGTCTCCGTCATTCCCGGTCTCTGCGCGAGGCTTCCTAATGACCCCGACCACCATCATCAAACGAGCTGCCCAAACGACCTTGCTGTGCACTGGCCTTGTCACCGCGAGCGCGGTCTGGTCGTGCCCGGAGGATGCTGCAGCGGCGAACGCGACCAATCCACATGCGGCGCAGGCCCAGACGCCCTCAGTCGTAGTAGGCGCTCAACCTGCTCCGCTGTCAGGTGCCCAGTTGTACGCGGTGGTTCACGACCCCGCTCTCAACAAGCCCGATGGCCTTGCAAACTACGCAGAAGATTTCAAGGCAGAGTATCCCAACTGAGGCCGAGTGACCCGGCGCGGGCCAGGGATGGCTTTGGACCTGGTAATACGATCTCATCCTCCGTTCGCTCGGAACTCCCTTTCTCATCTCAGATCCGGGTACGGTGGTTTGGATTGTCCAAACATTGAAACAGGAAGAAGTCGGCCATGGAGCATTCCATTCTCATCGCCGCGATGGCCATCGGGATTGTTTTCCTCTGCGCCACGGCGCAGGCCAAGGACCTGCGCGACATCGAGCTTCGGCGGCTGTTCGAGCCGACGCGCGCAGAGCTTCGGCAGGAGCGGCAAGGCCGCGTCTACATCTACGACGGGCTGAAGGAGGCGGACATCGAACGAGCCATGCGCGAGCAGTATTCGCGGCTCACCTCCATGATGTTCATCCGCGTGAAGCCCACCCCGGCGCCTCCTCAAGAGGACGCAAGCGGCGCTCCCGCGCCCACCTACTACCAAGACGACGGGTGTTGACGACACGTCTGGCGTTGACGGGCCAAGGGCCGTTGGACGGTTACCGTCGGGGTGACTTTTTGTTGGCGGCGGACCCGCGGCGTCCAGCGCTTGGCGAGCCCGCGCGCTCCTGACCAACGCCCGGCAAAGGCGTCCGCCTCTGATATGTCTTCACAAATCTCGAAGCGCATCGCAGACGCGCGGAATCGTACAAACAGACCCGCCAACCAAGAGGAGGACAGCATCATGACCCAACAACTCGAACGAAAGTCTTTAGACAGTCCCGACGAGGTTCGTCCCTTCAAGGACGGCAAAGGGCGGGCGGAGATTGTGACCGTGGGCGAGACCATTCTGGGACGGGGCATTTTCGAGCCTGGCTGGGTCTGGAGCGATCACGTCAAGCCCATCGCCGGAACCCCATCGTGTCAGTCAGGGCACACCGGTTATGTCGTGGAAGGCCGTATGGTCGTCAAGATGGACGACGGCTCGGAAGTGGAGTTCGGCCCGGGGGATGCCTTTTATATGCCACCCGGACACGATGCCTGGATTGTGGGCGACGAGCGCTGCGTGCTGATCGACGTCACGGGGTTTGGCAAGTACGCAAAGCCCGCATAGGTAAGCCGATGCCGGGTGACCTTATCTCTCTAGAACCTAACGCCGGGGTCCAGAAGCAGCCCAGCCGACCACCTCATCAGCACCAGGCGAAGATGGCAAGGCCATGGCGCCCACGCCGCAGGTGGCGCCGGTGGACCAGGATGGGACCCATCTCGGGCCGCTGACCGTTCACCAGCATGCGATGGGGCCCCCCAGCGCGGACGGGAACCCGGCGACCGCTCTGCGCGTAGAGCAGCCGCCGCCAGCCATACCCTCGGCTGACCCGTCGAAAACCACAGCGGGGTGACCGCAAACGCATAGCAGCCTCGCGCAGCAAACCCCCTCTGGGCGGCTGTGATGTCCCAAAGGGGCGTCACTGGCGTTTAACGGATACATCCACCCGGATTTGGCCGGCGCGGCCGCTCCAGCTGTCCTTCGAACACGAGACCTGTCGACTGGCTTCGGTCTCGTTTAGCGTCCTACCGGCTTCTCGAACACCATGAAGTGCTGCGTGGGCAAGAAGTCTTTGGTCTCCAACCAGCGGAGGCCTGCCGCTTCCAGCTCGGTTATTGCCTGCTGCTGCGTCATCTTGTGCAGCGGCTTGATCGGTATGCGCGGATTCTCTCCCCGGTACTCGACCAGGAACACGCGTCCGCCCGGTCGCAGTGCCTGGACGACGGCGCGCATCATCTCGAACGGGTAGGCGAATTCGTGATAGGCATCGACCAGGAGGACGGCGTCGATTGTGCCATCCGGGAGCCGAGGATCATCCGGCTGTCCCAGGACGGGAAGGACATTCCCAATCGAGCGCCGTTGGATGCGTTTGTGCAGAATCTCCAGCATCTCCGGCTGAACATCGACCGCGAAGACTCGCCCGGCAGGGACCTCGGATGCGATTCGAAAGGTCAAGTAGCCGGTGCCTGCGCCGATGTCGGCAACGCTGGCATCGGGCGCCAGCCCCATGCCCCTCACCACCTTGTCCGGTAGCTCCTCAGTCGCTCGGCTCTTTCGCTCGAGCCAGGCGGCTCCCTGGTGACCCATGACTTGAGCGATCTCGCGGCCGAAATAGTGCTTGCCGGTGCCATCGCGGGAGGCTTCCTGGTAGCTGTAGTGTCCTCCAGAGGCAAGCGGTATCTCCGCCAGACCAACCCCAGGAACAAAAAACGCCAAAAGCGAAGCAGCGACCGCCCATTGCCAGGGTTTCATCGGCGCGAAACCTGTATTCGGCAGCGGGTAGATCATTGGCACCGTGGAATCGGCTCGGGGCTCCCCGCCGCGCGAGCGGTATTGCTGACGCTCCGCCGGACGGTAGGGGGCTCCTCGGTCTCGGCTCAACCTGTGGGTAGGAGGACCGTGTCCACGATATCGACGACACCGTTGCGGGCGGCAATATCGGCGCGAATGACGCTCAGATCCACCGTCGGCAGCTCCTGGCCTGTGGCGGTCTCGAGGGTTCGGCTCGACAGGATCTCCACGGCGGTAACGCGCTTCGGCACCAAGTGGTATTTGAGAAGCGCGGTCAGCTTCGCCTTGTCAGCCAGCAGTTCTTCGAGGGCCCCCTCCGGCAGCTTCTTGAACGCCGCATCGGTCGGGGCGAACAGGGTGAAGGGGCCATCGCCTTCGAGCAGACCGGCCAGGCCCGCAGCATCGATTGCCGCGAGCAGGGTGGAAAACTCGCCGGACCGTTTCAACACGGCGACCACGCTGGGGCCCGCCTTAGCCGCTGGACCGTACGCGGCACCCGTCGGCATTCCATGCTGCATCGGGAAGGGCATGGGAGACATGGGCATGCCCATGAACATCGGCGGTTTCATCATTCCGCAATTACGCGCCTCGGCGACACCGCCGTAGAGCGCAAGAGCGATGACGCTAAGAAGCAGGAAGGCGGCGGGTCGGGCAGGGACGGCGGTCGTGGTCAGGGTTCTCACAAGTCGGCTCCAGGATTGGTGGATGGCACGCCGGCTTTGCCGGCGCGGTGATGACGCTTCTTCGTCGTGGTCGGGTGAGGACCACCTGAGCTTGCTTTTATTGTTCCTTGCAGTGCTCGCGATGAGACCGCGAATTCTCGAAGACGTTTCCGGGAACCGCAGGCACTCTCCAGCAACTTCGGCCGTTGGCAGCGGCAGACTCGGGGCCGGGTAGGTCGCCGAGGACCATCACCAGGCTATGTGCGGCCGCCGGCGCCGCTTGCGGCGGTATCGGATGAGGAGCCAGCTGCTGCACACGCGCCTTCGGCGCACCGGCGGTGGAATCGCCACCCGGCGAATCGGCGATAGGCGATGTCGACCAGGGGAAGCAGCCGGAGCCCGCGGAGCAGCCGCGAAAGCCAGCGGTAGTGGGGCAGTTCCTCCCAGACAGCGGCGAAGGCCCAGGCGCCAGAGACAAGCCGGCCTGAGCGGTCGCGCACGTGCAGGCGAGCCATTGCGTCGTGCAACGGAACACCAAGGCCTTCGATCTCGTGCGCGTCACGTGCGATGTCGAGCCAGCGCACGCGACCCGCGCGGTCGAGGCGGCGGTAATGAGCGATCTCCCGCCGGCAGAGTGGGCAGCCGCCGTCGTAGAACATGGTCGTGCGCATCTCGTCGCTCATCGCTGTACCCTCACGCCCGCCAGCGGGCCATGGAATTCCGAACCTGGTCCTGGACTTCCTTTGGGATGAGACCGCGCGCGGGTTTGCTTTGCAGTCGACGACGACATCCGTGTTTGGCCTGGCCCGTTTGCCTTTGATCGTCAATCCGTGCGGCTCACCGAATTCGCCCCACCACCTCGATTCCGTTGGCAATGGGTTTGACCACGACGATCTCGCCGGAGGCAGGGAATACGCCAGTCAGCGCGGTGATATTGACTTGATGGGTGACCAGCACCAGCGGCTGTTCGCCAGCGGAGGCGCCCTCGGAGCCGATCAGAGCGAGCGCGGCGGCGGTGCGCTCCGGCTCCTGTTGCAGGTCGCGGAAGAACGAGTTCAGCGCATCAACGGGTGTCACGTCCCCGAGGCCCAGCAGGCGTGCCGTCTCCAGGCAGCGACACCAGCGGCTGGAGTAGACGCGAGCGGTGTCGATGCCGTTGGCCCTGAAGCGCGCGCCGATGGCCTTGGCTTGGACGCGCCCCTCGTCGGACAGGTTGCGCTGGCTCTCGCAGTCATCGACATCGAAGTCCAGCGGGTCGCCCGTGCCCGGCGCCAGGGCGTGGCGCATCAGCGCGACGTGACCGCCGGCGGCCAGGGCTGCCCAGGCGTCCTGTTGGTCAGTTCGAGCATCGCCGGCACCGACCAGCGACGGGACCGTCAGCGCGACCACAGCGAGGAACAGGCGTTGGGGAGTCATGCGAATTCCAGTTCCGAGGTTCGAGCCAATTGGCCCATCGGGGTTCCAAATGGCAATTCCAGTCCCTACCGCGCCGCCCCCGCCTTTACCATCGGCCGCACCGCGGTGAACCCGCCGTCCACCCCCAGGACCTGTCCGGTGATCCACTGAGCCTCGTCCGAGAGCAGCCAGACGATCGCACCCGCCCCATCTTCCGCCGATCCCCAGCGACCCAGCGGGTACTGGGCCGCGATCCCCGGCTCCGCGCCAGGAGCCGCGAACAGGCGTTCGGTGGCGGGCGTGCGCATGAGGCCGGGGGCAATGCCATTGACCCGCAAACCTTTGGCAGCGTAAGTCGCGGCCGCGGACCGGACCAGTCCCTCGACGCCGGCCTTGGCTGCGGCGATGGCCTCGTGATTGAGCACGCCGACACGCGCGACCACCGAGCTCACCAGAACGGCTGCCCCGGGCTGCCGGGCCTCGAGGCAACCCGTGACGAAGGCGCCGAGGGTAAAGAAGGCGGAGTCGAGGTTGGCTCGAACCACCTCCTGATATTGCTCGGCGGGTGTGCGGTGCAATGGGGCCAGAAGTATCGAGCCGGCACAATGGGCGAGGGCATCCGGCGGTCGACCGAAATGCGCTGCGCAGTCCGCGACCGCCCGGGCGGCGCCTTCGGCGGTCGAGCAATCCGCGGCAATGGTCAGCGCCCCAGCGGGGACGTCACCGAGACGTCCCGCGTCGCGACTTACCAGTGCCAGCTGATAACCGCGGTCCGCAAGGCGCTCCGCGACGGCTCGCCCAAGGCCGCCCGCCGCGCCCGTTATCAATGAGATCTTGTCCATCACGTCGCCCCATCGCTGTTGCCAACCTGCCCCGCCCGTCGTGACAGATTCCGGCCCACGAAATGGGTCGCCTGTCCGTCATCTCCACCGCCCGCCTGCCCGAGTCGACCTTGTTATCCGTGTGGCATCCTCACAGCGGGCCATAACAGTCGCCATCATGGAAGAGCGCGTACATGGCCTGCTACTCGCTCTTGGGCACCTTGCCGTACCCCGGCTCGGCGACCCAAAAGGCGGTCGCGACCCCGAGAGCGAGCCGTTTCGGTCAAGGCGATCTTCCTGGATTGACGATGGCTGGGGCGAACTTCGACACCGGTGGGCGCAGCGGCGACGGCCAGCCCTTTGCCGAGGATTCCTCGGGTCCGGGCGAGCCCCTGACTGATCCCGCGACCGTCCCAGAGGACCCGCCGACTCGGACTTCGGGACTCGCCGGCCTCGCGGCCTTCCTGCCTCGGCCTATGCCCCCAGGGCGCAATCTGGCTCCCGATCCAGCACGGTGCAGAACAGCGTCCGAGCGGGACAATTGTTGGTGCTCGATTCCGTTCCATCGGCGATCGACTGAACGAGAGCCAAGGAGCTAGGACTGTCAGGGTGTCGAACCTCGTCGCCGGCTTTGGAGGGCGGGCCACGCAATTCGCGCGGCCCCAGAGCCGCCCGTTCAGAGCTCGAATGGCAGCATCACCGTGTCGATCACGTGGATGACGCCGTTAGAGGCGTTGATATTCACGAAGTCAGGTAACGACGGCGCAATCGTCTGCCCGGCAACGTCGTTGATGGTGAGGTCGGGGTTGGTGGTGATCCATTCCCCATTAAGCATCTCGATGTCCTTCTGGCGGTTCTTGTTGAAGACACTGTTCGAGAATCGCCGCCCGTCGGTGACGTGATAGGTCAGGACGTCCGCGACGGTTTCGGGACCAAGTCGACAGGTTGCGTCGGGATTAGGAGTCGGTAATTCCGAGGGCGCAGCTGCAGATTTTCGAATGCCTCGTCCGTCGGCGCAAAGAGGGTCACTTTGTCCTCTCCGGTGAGCACATCGACGACCGGATTGTCTCCGGTGACCGGATCGGTCAGGCAGCCCACTGCGGCGAGCAGATACTCGAACTCACCGGTTTGCTGGTTAACGGCGCTGGCGATCTCGACGATGTTCTGGTCGCCCGGCTTACCCGGGACCGGGCTATTTTTCCCCTTCGCGTCCGCGACACCCGGGACGGCGGCCGCTCCGGCGCCCACCAGGGCTCCGGCGATGAGGTAGGCTCCAATGCTGTGCATGTTCATCTGGCATCTCCTAGAGCAAGTGAATGTTGGTGCGATGCCCACTTTCGAGGGCATGCGCTGAGGGAGAGTGCGGGGCTTTTGACAGACATCAAGTGTTTGCCATGGACAGCACATGGTCATTACTGAAGATGGAAGCGTGAAGTTTCAGGCGATGTTCCATTCTTTCGCCATTATATCAATTGGTTGGTGACTCTATGGCGAGGATGCTCCTCCGTTGGGCGAAGCCAGCGAGGGCTCAATGCACAGTGTTTGAAAAGATTTTAAGTCCGTCTGCTGATCGGGGGAGTCCGCCGTCTCAGATCGGTCGCGGACTCCGGCGTTCTGCTTTTCCCAAGGGTTCTCTGGACGGGCAGAGGTTCGCTTTGCGCGTTCAGGCGACGCTCGCCGTCTCCCTCGGCAGTGGTTAAGACTTGGGACAGAGCCGCCACTCGCGCAGCGCAGCACAGGTTTCGTCGGACTGCCTGAAGCATCACAAGCTCCGTTCGGCACCCCCCCGAGGCTTAAGCGGCTAGACTCGCAGTTAAAGCGTTGGCGCGGCCGCCCTAGCTTCCGGCATAAACATGTCCAGTCTCGTTGTCCTGATCGGCGTCCTGCTGCTTGGCATCGGCCTGGGCGTGATGCTGTCTCCGGCTGTGCTTCGGAGTCTTCTCCATCAGTTTCTGGAGTTCCGGTGGGTCCATTGGATTAGCGGGCTTCGCGTGCTGGTCGGAGGCATCCTGGTCGTCGCCGCGCCCGCGACACGACTACCTGCCTTCGTTCGGGGCCTTGGTGTGCTGCTCATCGCGGCCGGCGTGTCGATTCCGCTCCTGGGAGAAGCGCGCGTGGACCGCATGGCCGCGTGGTGGCTGCGGCAGACCGATGGGATGCTCCGTGCCTGGGGCGCGTTGGCAGCGATCCTCGGGGCGGTGGTTGCCTGGTCGGGGTTCTGAAGCTGGTCGTATCGGATCGCCTTGACGGCAACACCGCGGCGGTTGATCGTTGGTCGCGCTTTCGATCGTTGGCCACGGAATCATGACGTTGCCGCGGACACCGCGTTCGTCGGTGACCCTGGGCATCCGGGCCACGCCTGCGCTGATGAGCGGAGAGTCGCACACCCGGCATGGGGAAGACCCAGGGTTGCAATAAGTCAGGTTTTTTTACAGAAAATGAATTTCTCGCTTCCTTCGTCGACTTTTTTCGTTGCGAAATCAATCGCTTCTGTCTCTTACGCAGGCGCGGTACGCAATATGCGTGTCAAAATGTCGCGATCCACCGAGAATTCTGCGTAAGCTGAGTCAGCATCGAGGCAAGGGTGATGAATGCGAGGCATCTAAATGTAGCCATTGCATTTATTGCAGGCTGAGGATGGTCCCCCAGCGGTGGATGGATTGTAGCGACGACAGTGCCTGAGCCCGCAACCCTTTCCCTGTTTGGTCTCGCCATCGCGGGAATTCCTTTGGTTCGCGGGTGCGGAAAACGCACATAGGTCCTCTAATTTTTTTCCGTCAACCTTTCAC
The DNA here is from genome assembly GCA_963698355.1 of uncultured Gammaproteobacteria bacterium. Taxonomy (GTDB): domain Bacteria; phylum Pseudomonadota; class Gammaproteobacteria; order Chromatiales; family Chromatiaceae; genus Thiodictyon. Next base: position 49,258 of record CAVOQO010000097.1, read on the forward strand.
GCAATGAAGAGGGAACGTCATGAGACTTCTCAAGTTTGTCTACCTCCTCAGCGCATTGTTGCTCTTTTCGATCGGTTCCGCCGAAGCTAAAGGGCCGAAGGGCGGCCCTTCTTTTCCATACTATGAATGGACCGAGATCCGGCCCACCGACTTTTTTGACCCTAACCACTGGGAGCCGCGAGCCGGCCTGCAGGCCGTAGAACTGCACAACCGGCTGTACGTGATTGCCGGGCGCTCGCCCGTGGTCAGCGAAATCCCGCGCGATAGCTTCATTCATGGCGACGTCTGGGTCAGCGATGACCTCGGCGCGACTTGGACGGAGCTACTCGAGGACGCCGAAAGCGCGGGGCTGTGGCGCAACCGCGCCTATTTCGAGGCCGTCACGCAGGCCAATTACATGTACATCCTGGGCGGGCAGAATTTCGTGGCCATTCCGAGACCGTTCCCGTGTGCCGCTTGGCCGCCGGCACTTGGGCCCTGCCCGGAATTCATCACCGTATCGGATTTCTTCAATGACGTGTGGCGCAGCACTGATGGCGTGAACTGGGAGGAAATGACCGATGAAGCCCCTTGGGAAGCACGCGCCGGGCTGAGTGCTGCCAGCTTCAAGGGCAGGCTCTGGGTGCTGGCCGGCTCGCAGAACGACGACCAGTCGATCGGCGGCCTTGAGCGCAAATTCTTCAACGACGTCTGGTATTCCAAAGACGGTCGTGACTGGCATCAAGCCACCGCCCAGGCTCCCTGGGAGGCACGGGCCGGCGGCGTGGTCCTGCCCAAAGGCGGCTGGCTGTACCTGCTAGGTGGAGAGAAGGGCTTCGAGGATCCGGCCGATTATTTCAACGACGTCTGGCGCACCAAGGATGGCGCGAACTGGGAACTGGTGACGGCCGATGCGGGCTGGTCACCGCGACCGGGTCATAAATGTTCGGTGCTGGCCAACTATTTTGTCTGTATGGGCGGCTTTGGCTTTCCGGTCAACCCGATGGACATCTGGGTCAGCAAGGACGGCGCCGACTGGGAGCAGGTCAGCTCTTCACCCTGGGACGCGGTGTCTCCAGATGACATTCGTTACGATTTCGACATGCTCACGGTCAGCGGTGGCAAAGGCGGAATGAAACCCTCGATCTTCACCTTCGGGGGCGACCGCGAAACCTTCTTCTTCCCGCCTGAAGTCAATTTCTTCCGGGTGGAAAACGACGTCTGGCGCTACGGTCCAGCGGATTAAGGGGCAAAAAAGGATTGGATACCTCTGACGCATAGAGGTTGCCGATTTGCGCTACAAAGCAGCTGGCAGGCTCACGGTCTGAGCCTGCCCCGGGAGCAGAATCCTCGTGTCACCCGCAAGCGAGGATCCGCCGATGCCCCAGATCAAGATTCAGTTTCAGCCTGGTATGCCATTGAGTTAGCTCATCGAGCGAATCGGAACCGAGGCGCAGTGCGAGGCCACCCTGGAGTGGGCACGCTGGCCGTCGGGATTCTGCTGCTCGGAGTGCGGGGAAACGGCGCACTCCACGTTCCTGGCCGACGGGTGCAAGTATCGGCAGTGCGCGTACTGTCGCGCACAGACGACGGTGCGCTCCGGCACCCTGTTTCACGCCTCCAAGCTACCCTTGGCCAAGTGGTTTCAGGCCATCTACCTGGTCACGCAGAACACGAGCAACATCTCCGCGCTCTCGCTCAAGCGGTATCTGGGCGTGTGTTACCGCGCCGCCTGCTCACCGGGGTCGTTGTGGCTGACGACGCCTACCTCGGCGGTGTGCAGGCCGGCAAGCCGGGGCGGGGATCGCCGAACAAGGTGCCGTTCATGGCCGCTGTTGAGCTCGACGGCGTTTCGACCCGATCGCGGATCTCAAGGGGTCGACGCTGGCGAACTGGGCGCACACAGCGCTGCATGAGGCGGTTCACCCGGTAACCGACGGCCTGGCGAGCTTCGCCGCTGCCGGCGCGGTGGTGGTCGAGTACGGCGCCATCATCGTCAGCCCCCGCCACTCCAGTGACCTCGAGGTCTTCGAATCGGTCCTAAGCGACCGCCGAGCCGGCTCATGGCCAGCGTCAGCAAACAGCGTCTATGTGAAGTTCCAAACTATGTGAAGATTCGATGGCGACGCCAAGGCTGCCATGGGTTGAAGACGCCAGTTACTTCACATAGTCTGATGGCTTGCGGGAACCACTCAAGCACGCCAGGGGACCGGTCGACGGCGCTCATCAGATCGCGCGTACTCAACCGCGGAAGCGTGTTCCCGCACAAGCTCTTGCAACGCCAATCGCTGGGCTCGGGGACGATCGCACTGTCCGCTCCATCCTGGACCGCTTGGAAGCCCAAGGCATCTTCTATGACCGGGATAATATGTGAAGCTTCCGCGCTTTCCGCTGGGCCGTAACCCAGTAGCCAAGCCGACTTCGTACTCCGGACGATTTCAAACTTCACATAGTTTGGAACTTCACATAGACGCTGATATGTGAAGCTTCACATATCAGCGTAGCGCGGCCGTTGCTGTAGCCAATCGTGGGAGTCCGCAATGCGCGTAGAGCAGCCGCAGGGCAGGGCGGCGATAGCGACTGGTTGGGACATAGAATTCACCAAAAGCATGGAACGTGTCGCGACCCAACTGGGCCGCTCGCCTGACGAGAAAGCCGGGCGCCGATCGCCAGCCCGCGGGCCGCAGAAGACCGATTCTCAGCATGTAGATCGATGGCGGACCGGATCAAGGCGGCCGATATCGACGGGGACGGAAGAACCGAAATCGTGGCGACGCAGGAGCGCGTCCCTGGGGAAGAGCCCGATGCGAGTCTGTACTGGTTTCGGCAGCCACGCTCCGCGACCTCAAGTCGGTGGCCGCGCCAGCGACTGATCACGGAGTACTCACTCAACAGCCTGGATGCCGCCGACATCGACCACGACGGCGACATCGATCTCGTCGTCGGTGAGCACAAAGGGCCCCTCCTTCGACTCCAACTACTGGAAAACGACGGACAGGGGCGCTTCCGGATCCGGGAGATCGACCGCCCCAAATTATTTTCAGACGAATGTCAGCCCCCCGACTGCAGGAGTGGTTGTCACACCGCTAACCCTACCTTCTGCAACCACGGGCCGTGGATGCCCGCCCCGCGTTCTGCTCAAGTCGCTCCGCTCGCCCATCCAAGTGCATCGAGCGACATCCTCTGCACCGACGGGGGTAGCCGCGACAACCGCCATACCCCGGCCCCCCCGATCCAAATGGCTATCCCCTCGGGAATACGAGTGGCAAGCTCCTCGAGGTCGCCCCGAATGGATCCGCGCGGATAACAAGCACTGAACGACAGCGCCACCGTTGTCACCCCCGCGCGCTTCGCCGCGGCAACGATCTGGTCCATCGGCACGTCCGCACCCAGATTCAGCGTCGCGTTTCCCGCCTGCCACAACAGGGCCTCGGCCATCAGCAACCCCAAGGCATGCTGTTCCCCGGGCAGGGTTGCGAGCAGGACCTGCGGGGCTCCCGGTGGGCGTCCGATACGGCTCATGGCCACATCCAGGAACTGCACCAGATGCCTGGTTAGCAGGTGCTCCTCGAAGATCTGCAGCCTGCCGCCGGCCCACAGCTCGCCGACGAGTCCAGTCAGTGGCGCAAAGGTGTCTATGACAAAAGAACGTAGCCCGTCGCGGGCCAAAGCCTGCTCCAGCGCGGCATTGAACAGCCTTCAAGTCGCCCGCTGATGCCAGCGCGATCAGTCGCTCCTGGACGGAATTGACAACGTGCGGACGCGCGGCGGTCTGGGGCAACGTACCGGCCAGCTCACCGAGCGCCTCCTCGCCCAACGGCACCACCTTGCCCGGGCGCAGACCCTGGTCCAGCAGGCGCCGGATCGCTTGCAGGCGGCGAATCTGCGCGCTGCTGTAGACCCGCTCGCCCTTGGCATTGCGCTCCGGAGTCGGGAAGCCGTAGCGCCGCTCCCAGATCCGCAAGGTATCCCGACCGATGCCCGTGTCGCGCTCCACGGTACCGATGGCGAACCGGTCCGCGTTCTCGGATGTCTTCGACAAGTTCGGCGTGTTCATTTTCCACAAATTCTATACTCGTTATTTGTCCTAGACAAACGTAATTTTATGCCTATAGTAGAGCGATCGGCAGCGTACCGCCGAAGCAGTTCCAACAAACTTCCAGTCAGGAGATGCGACGATGAGCAGCTACGAGAAGCAGATTCAGGCGACCGGCCAGTACTACAACCAAGGCATGCGCGAGATCGAGCAGGGAGGTCGTGAGGTCCTGTCGTCCGTGGTTCCGGGCAGCAAGCTCCACCAAAAAATTCACAACCCCGTCACCGAAGGCATCGACGAGGGTTAGCGCGTCGCCGCATCCCAGTCACAGACGTTCCACCCAATTCAGTCGTCCACTACCGGAGAACATCCATGAATAACCCAGTTGCCGACGAGATCCTGGAGTCCTACTGCACCGACAGCCGCGTGCACGCTCTGATCAACAACCCCGTCACCGAGGGCATCGACGAGGGTTAGTCGCTCCCCGCGGAGGCCGGCAGCCGCCGGCCTCCTGACACTGACCGTCCCCGCCCCTACGCTGCCCCGCACTCCCTAGTCCCAGCCCGCCCCAGCGGAAGTTTTCCGACCCTGAACGCCAGTGCGATCAGCGGAATCAGTCTTCCGGGGATCCCAGCGTCAGTCATAGCCCGTCCGATCCCTATCGCCTTTCGCCAGCCCACCGCCGGCGACGGGGACTATCCTGTGCCCTGGCCGAAACCCGCGGGAGGCCGGCGCCTCTGACTCCCTATGCTGGAAATCGAGAATCTCTCCCGCCGCTTCAACGGCCGCAGCGTGCTGCGGGACATCTCCCTGCACCTGAAGCCCGGGGAATACGCGGCCATCATCGGCGAGTCCGGCGTCGGCAAGTCCACCCTGCTCAACCTGATCGCCGGGCTGGATCGGCCCGACGGCGGTCGGTTGGCCCTTGACGGCACGGACTACGCCAGACTGGACGAGGACGCGCTGACCCGCCTGCGCCGGAACAAGCTGGGTTTCGTCTTCCAGGCCTTCCACGTCCTGCCTCATCTGAGCGTGCTCCAGAACGTCGCACTGCCACTATGGCTGCAGGGCCACAGCGGCGTGGCAGCGGATGGGCCGGCGCAGCAACTCCTGGATGCGGTAGGACTGGGGGAGCGCGCCGGGAGCTGGCCGCGGGAACTGTCCGGCGGCGAGATGCAGCGGGTGGCGATTGCCCGTGCGCTGGTCCACGACCCGCGCCTGGTGTTGGCGGACGAGCCCACCGGCAACCTGGATCCGGCCAATGGCGCCAAGGTACTGGCCCTGCTCGCCGAGCGTATCCGTAGCGCCGGTGCCATCGGCATCTTGGTCACCCATTCCCTGGAGGCCGCCGCGCGCGCGGACCGAATCCTGCGCCTGACACCTGAGGGACTGCACGGGTGAGGCTGGCGCCGGTGTTTCTCGGGTCCCTCGCCCGACGACGAGTAGCGACCCTGTTCTCGTTCGCCGCCGTTGTCCTCGGGGTGGCCCTGGGCATGGCGGTCCAGGCGGTCCACGAAGCGGCCCTGTCCGAGTTCAGCCGGGGCCTGCGCGCCATGGCCGGTGAGGCGGACCTGCAAGTGGTGGGGCCGCGCGCGGGTTTCGACGAAGGCGTCTATGGACTGCTTGCTGCCCGCCCGGAGGTTGCGGAGGCCAGTCCCGTGGTGGAGGTGGAGGCCAAGCTCGCGGAGCGGGAAGAAACGCTCCAATTGCTGGGGGTTGACCCCTTCGTGGTGGCCCGGGTCACGCCGGCCCTGCTGGGACGGCCGGCGACGGTGCCGGACGGGGCGCAAGGGTCGGATCGCTTCGCCGTCCTGGACGAAGACGCCCTCTTCCTCAATGCCGCGGCGCGAACCGCCCTCGGCGTGAAGACCGACGACAGCGTTCAGGTTCAGGTGGGCACCCAGGGCCTGCAATTACGCATGGCCGGCGATCTGCCAGGTGCTGCCGATAGCCCCCCCGTTGGGGTCATGGACATCGCTGCGGTACAGGACCGCTTCGCCAGGCTCGGGCGCCTGACGCGGATCGATCTGCGCCTGGCCGAGGGCGCCGCGCCCGAGGCGGTGCGGGCACGCTTGCAGACCCTGTTGCCTGCCGGGGTCTTGATCGAGGCGCCCCAGGCCGCCGAGAACCAGGCGGCCAACCTGTCCCGGGCCTACCGGGTGAATTTGACCCTGCTGGCGGCCATGGCCCTTCTGACCGGTGGCTTTCTCGTCTTTTCCGCCCAGGCCCTATCGGTGGTCCGCCGAAGCACGGAGTTTGCGTTTCTGCGGGCCATTGGACTGGCCCGCCACAGCCTGTTCGCCTGGCTGATCGCGGAAGGCGCTGTCGTGGGCTTGGCAGGGGGGCTGGTGGGTGTCGCCCTGGGCCATGGCTTGGCCTGGGCGATGCTGGGCGTGCTGGGCGGCGATCTGGGTGCCGGCTACTTTGTCGGTCTGAAGCCCCAGTTGAGTTTCCAACCGGAGGTTGGGGCCATCTATGTCACGCTCGGGGTGCTGGCCGGCGTGGCGGGTGCCTGGCTGCCGGCGCGGCAGGCCGCCCGGGTGTCTCCCGCGCAGGCACTGAAGGCCGGCAACGAGGTAGCGCTGCTCGCAGGCCATGGGCATGTGCGGTTGGGGTTGGGCCTGCTGGCGACCAGCCTGGCGGCCTGCTGGATTCCGCCCGTGAACGACCTGCCGGTGGGCGGCTATCTGGCGATTGCCTGCCTGCTGGCGGGCAGTGTGATGCTGTTGCCGGCCCTCGCTGTCGGGCTCGCCCGACTGCTGCCGGATCGGGGGCCGGTGGCGGCCCGTCTCGCCGCGGCGCGGCTCGGCGCCGCCCCGGGGCACGTGGTGGTAGCGGCGGCCGGGGTGCTCACCAGCGTTGCGCTGGCCGCGGCCATGGCCATTATGGTCGCCTCCTTCCGGGATTCGGTCGACGAGTGGCTGAATCAGCTGCTCCCTGCAGACCTCTACCTACGCGCTGGCGCGGCCCAGACCAGCGGCTATCTGGATGCGGACATGCAAACCAAGATCGCCGCCGTGCCCGGCGTTGGGCGCGTGCGCTTCACCCGCCACGACAACCTGCGGATGGTCGCCGGGCAGGCGCCAGTGGCCCTGATTGCCCGGCCGGTGTCGCCGAACGGGGGTGAGTTGCCCCTGGTTGGCGCGGCACAACCGGGCTCTGACGGCAATGGGCCGGCCATCTGGATCTCCGAGGCCATGCAGGATCTCTATGGCTGGCGACCCGGAAAGCGGGTGGAAATCCCAATCGCCGGACGACCCGTGGCCGTGCATGTGGCCGGCGTCTGGCGGGACTATGCGCGCCAGAGCGGTGCGGTGATGATGGACCTGGCCGACTACCGCCGCCTGAGCGGTGACCCGCTGGCCAACGATGCGGCCATACAGCTCGCCCCCGGCGCCCCGGCGAGCGGGGTGGCCGCCGCCCTCACCGCTACCGGCGGTCCGGGCGCCCTGTCCATCGCCTACCCGGGGGAGATCCGCGCCATTAGCCTGGGGATCTTCGACCGCACCTTTGCGGTGACTTATCTGTTGGAGGCGGTCGCGGTGATGATTGGACTGGCGGGGGTGGCGGCGAGTTTCGCGGCCCTGGCGGCGGCGCGCCGACCGGAATTCGGGATGCTCCGCCATCTTGGCCTGACGCGCGGCCAGATCGGCTGGATGCTCGCCCAGGAGGGGGCCCTGGCCGCGGGCGTCGGCGTGCTGGGCGGACTGCTCGCCGGCGGGGCCATCGGGCTGGTGCTGATCGAGGTGGTCAACCGCCAGAGCTTCCACTGGAGCATGGACCTGCACGTCCCCTGGGGATCACTGACGCTGTTCGCCTCCGGCCTGGTCGCCCTGGCGGCACTGGCAGCGGTGCTCGCCGGTCGCCAGGCGATGCGCCAGGACGCAGTGCTCGCGGTACGGGAGGACTGGTGATGAAACGACGCACCCTGCTGCTCGGCTTTGCGGTCCTGCCGGTGCTGAGCAGGGTGGCCGCCCAGGCGGTGACCTTTGCGCCGGTGGTCCCCGGGCTGAAACTGGAGTTCCCGGCGGACCACGGCGCCCACCCTGGATTTCGCACCGAGTGGTGGTACGCCACCGGCTGGCTGACCCTGCCGGACGGCAGCCCGCTGGGTTTCCAGACCACCTTTTTCCGGGTGCGCACCGGCCTTGGGGAGAACAACTCCAGCGCCTTCGCGCCCCGCCAGTTGGTGCTCGCCCACGCGGCCATCGCCGACCCGCGCCTGGGCCGCCTGCGTCACGACCAAAGGGCCGCCCGGGCCGGCTTCGGGCGCGCTGGCTTCGCCACTGAGCGGACCGAGGCCTGGATCGGCGACTGGCGCCTTGAGCAGACCGACGACGACCAATATCGGGCGGAGATCCGGGGCGATGGGTTCGCTTACGACCTGACCCTGATCCCGGACGGAGCGCCCATGCTGAACGGCGTCGCGGGATTCAGCGCCAAGGCTTCGGACCCGCACCACGCCAGCTATTACTACAGCCGGCCGCACCTCCAGGTCAGCGGCAGCGTGACGCTGGACGGCCAGCCGCAAGCAGTGACCGGGCAGGCCTGGCTGGATCACGAATGGTCGAGCGAGTATCTGCCCGCGGGAGCCCAGGGCTGGGACTGGATCGGCCTGAATCTCGATGACGGCGGTGCCCTGATGGCCTTTCGCATGCGCGGTAAGGACGCCCAGACCATCTGGTCAGCCGCCACGCTCCGACCGGACGGGGGCAGTGCACAGGCGTTGCCGCCGGATGCGATCGCCTTTCAACCCCTGCGCCAGTGGCGCTCGGCGCGGACCGGCATCAGCTACCCGGTCGAGTGGCAACTGCTCATCGGCACGCGGATCTTCATGCTCCAACCCCTGATCGACGACCAGGAACTGGATAGTCGCCGTTCCACGGGCGCCGTGTACTGGGAAGGTGCGGTGCGGGTCGCCGAAGGCGGTCGGGAGATCGGCCGGGGCTACCTGGAGATGACCGGGTATGGGGAGAAGATAACGGTTGGGTGAAATCCCCCCGCACTAAGCGGTCTTCCGTACCCCGGTCAGGCAAATCCGGACGGTGGTACGAAAGCCCAGGACCGGACCGGTCACCGTGATCTCCAGCCACGCCGCAGCCGCGTCATTGCCCTGCAACCGTTTGCCAAACCGGACGAAGGACAAGTAGCTGGCCCGGCTTAGCGCTGGCGCGTAGGAAGGGCGACTGGTCGTAGCGGTAGCGGCCGGTCAGGTTGCCGGTCTTTAGCGTTCACCTACTCGAAACCCAGAATCTCCCACCAATTTTGAGACGGTGGTGTGAGCGCACCCCGCGCACATCGGGGGAGCAGCGATCAGGCTGTGGGCCTGGTGACTTCTCGCGGTGCTGGTCGTCGTCAAGCTCCACTGGGTCTACTCCTTGTTCGAAGAGCAGTGTCCATTAGCCGCTTCTTGAGGATACCCACGGCTTATGCGCCGGCCCTGGGCACAACATCAGGGTCCACCCACCCTGTTCCCACGCTGTGACGGGAAGCGGAGTTCCATAACGTCCTCGCGGGTGCCTGGCGGAGGCCGAAGGGATAGTCGAGGGATTGCCTCGGTAGAGGGGACCTACCGGTCTCCCACCGATTGGCGTCCTTGCACGCTGGGTAATCTCCCCTCCTATGGAAGGTGCGGACACTCCTGGATCGCTCCACCGTCTCCCGGGAACCGTCCGATCAAAGGTGCCGAAGCACCTGCGCGTCCAGGGGCTCGTGAAGGCGCTCCGCTGCTCATCGTGCGGCGCGCGCGAAGCGTCGATCCGGATCGTCTACACCGGTGTCGGCGGCTTCCACTACGGCACCTCGCCTCCCTCTCCCTGACCACTCAGAAGCCCTCCTACCACCCGCCGTCGGCGTACGACTCCATCTCCTCCTTGAGGCGCTCGAAGAGCGCGTCGAGATCGCCCTGCAGTGCCACGTCCCCGGTGTGATTCGCCTCCGCCGCGATGTAGCCGATGAGCTCGTCGAGATCATCCAGCGTATATTCGACAACGAGGTGCGCGCCTGAGACCGGTGCCAGCCGCAACCGTTCGGTCAGGTTCGGCCCAGCGAACGTGTGCTCCAGGACGAGATCCCGTTCCCGTGGCGTGAGGAGCACCGCAACCGCCGACCCCAGTGCGATATTCTTGCGTGCCATACCATCCCTCCTACTGCACCGTCCGGTTCCCCCACCCTTCGCGGTGACTCCGTAACTGCCGCAGCAGCTCCGCCCTGCCATCGAGCGCTCGCACCAGGGCCTCGTCGATCGATGCATCCTCCTCGGAGGCCTCCATCCACGCCGCCCCGAATCCCCCGAGCCACGCCCGCTGCGCCTCCATTTCGTTGAGGTGCGGCAGCGACTCTGGGTATCGCCCTCCCTCTTTGTAGGCGTCCCATCCGACGTGGAATGAGTCGCGCATCGCGTCAGTCGCCCCACCCGAGTGTGGCGGTGTTGAACGACGTCGGTTCCGCCCGTGTGACGCTCAGTCGACGCAAGACCTCAACAAGGTGTGCCATACCTTCGGTGAACAGCTCCATACTCGCCACGTCCTCTGGCGCGGCAGCGATCCGCGCCGTGAGCTCTTCGAGGGACAGCGCCTCGTGATAGCGCTTCAGGTACGCAACCTCGTAAGCAAGCAACCGAAGTGCTTCCGAAAGCTGGCCTGGCCGCGCCGACTGCAAATGCTCCTGCGCCTCGCGGTAGGCGCCTATGAAGACATCGTCTTGCTGCATAACAGCTGACCTCCGGTGAGCTGGCCTACCGCTCGTACGCCGAACGGGAGCATTGGGGCTCGACTCAGTGTAGCTGCGATGACGGCGGTCGTTACCGCTTCACCCCCGCCCTACCCTCACCGCCTCCGCCACTCCCACGGCGCCACCGGCTCGGAATCTCGCCACAGCCCCACCCTCCCCTCACGCGCGGAGGCGGAGGCCGAGGCCGCCGCAGCCGCCGGGATGACGGAACCCGCGGGCGGGCGCTGAAGCGGGTGAGACCGGTGGCGCCGACCTCCAAAGGGTTCGGGACGGGCTTGCGAAGCCTCGGCTAGCGGGGTGGCGCGACCGCCACCCCGCCCGCGAAGAAGAGAGACACGACCCTGGGTCTACCTTGCGGTGCGCGGCGAAAAAATACACCGCGCTATGTACGCTAGCGCCCATACCCCGCTCACGACTCGGTATATCCTTAATTGCATCAGAGCAACAGCGATACGACTTCCCCGGTCGCAGAGTCTTATCCTGCCAACCACGCTCGGCTAGCCGCCATCGATAAGCGCTGCACCAGAGCCTGCTCAGCGCCTCGCGTGCGTATCGCGCGTCGCGGAAACCGCCCCCGAGACCTATCGGGCCGAGAAGTAAGCCAACATTGCAACCAACGGAGATCGCTATGTCTATGGGACTGATGTTTTGGGTTCTCATGCTGCTCTGGTTCGTGCTCAGTCTGGTCTCGGCCTTCGGTGGCGGTGTCATCGGCCAGTACGGACCGGCTGTGAACTCAGTGCTGCTCTTCATCCTGTTCGTGCTACTCGGGTGGAAAGTGTTTGGGCAGCCGATCACTTGACGGCGAAGCGGGAGCGGCCCCGTAAACCTAAGGATGGGGTCCAGACGTTCCAGTCGCATTTCCAGTGATTTCATTCCTGTAGGGTATCGGCAAGCGCCCGCGCCGGGATACCGATGACACTCTGCGGGAACAAGACCGGAGCCAGGCTCGGGTTTCCCTGTCACCTGGCTCTATCCCGACAACCGCAATCTCAAGGTTCAACATCCACCGGGAGTATCGTCATGACATCATCCACTCGCTTCGCTATCGCCTTCTTCGCCACCGTGCTCGCCTCGAACTTCGTCGGTACCGCGGCGGCCGGCGAAGAGGGAGTGCAATACCGGGCAACCACCGAGCAAGGGGACATCAGCATGGGGGGCGACGCGGCGATGACGGCCCGCTTGACAGAGCAACTGACCGGAGAGCCCTCGCTGAAAGGGGCAACCATCAATGTCCAGATCACGGACGGCGTGGTGCACTTGAGCGGCACCGCCGTCACCCCTGAGCAGGTCCTCACGGCGGTCCAGTTCGCCAATACCGTCCAGGGTGCGAAATCCGTGACCAACGATATTCAGGTGAAGTGACCCCGGGCCCCGCGCCAGGGGAATACGCCTGCCTGGTCATCGCGGACCGACGAACGGAGTTGGGACGTGAGCAATCCGGCCATTCGTGAAACCTGGATCCAGTTGAAGGCCCGACTCCGCGGCGACGGCGTGAACAGGAAGTTCATCGGGGACGAGCCACCGCTACGTGCGGAACTCTTCAGCGCCGTACAGATGGAGCCAAACGGCTGCGCTAGTGCTTGGAGCGCGAACCCAAGGCCCTCAGTGCGGTGCTCCACATCGTCTTGCGGGTGATCGAGCGCCACCTGCAACAGACCAGTGCGGGGGTCGCCCCGGGCGCACGGTTCGGGGCGGCTCAGCTTTGTGCACCGGTTTGGCGCATCACTGAACCGCCACGTCCATTTCCACTGCGGCGTCCTCGACGGGGTGTTTGAGGGCGGCTCCGGCTCCGATGGGCTGGTCCAGTTCCGACCCGCGAGCGCCTGCGGTCTCAGGGCGCGCGCGGCCGTCGCGGCGCCGGTGCGCGGCCGGGTGCTGCGCTGGTTCGCCCGTCGCGGTCCGATCGAACGCGATGACGTCCGCGAGGTGCTCCCCTGGGAGACCACCGGCTTCTCCCTCGACGCCTCGGCGCCCAATCCCTGAACCAGGCCGCCGCCCAGGATCGCACGGGCCTGGAGCGCCTCCTGCGCGACTGCGCTCGCCCGCCGTTCGCGCTTGAGCGTCTCGCGCTGCTCGACCAAGAGCGGGTTATCCACCGCCTATCGAAACCCCAGCGCACTGCCACCCTGGCGCTGTCCCTCACGCCGCTGGAGCTTATGGATCAGCTCGCGGCCCGAATCCCGCCGCCGAGGTTGCACCGCCATCACTACCACGGCGTTCTCGCGCGCAACTCGCTGCCGTCACTGCCTGCGGCGTAACGGGACGCACGTCCCGGTGAGCCGATACTTTGGCGCCACCGGGTTCCGAGTTCCCTGGGGGACAGACACAGCGTCCGCTCACTGTTCCTGTGCGGTCACCGTGCAGAGGGCACGGAATGGCCGCAACTTGGCCGAACTAAACCACTCACTGGGTTGACCGCGAGCGACGGCAATACGCTGCGCATAGGGGACGGTCGCGGCGACCCGGCATAGGGACTCATCTCGACCCAGAGCGGTCAGCCGCGCTCGCCACGCGAACGTCCGCTGTAGCGAGGTCAGCAGACACCAGTTTCCGGTTCGTCTTGCCTTATGGGCAATAGGAACGACCCGATCCCACCACCACATCGCGAGTCCGCCGAGCCGCCGCGGATCAGCCCGGCTCGCGGGCCGCCCGCGCGGGACGATCCGCCCGTCGAGGCCGTACCGGACTGGGACGCCCTGGCGCAACCGCCACGGAGTACGTCTTCGACCAGTGGGCGCAGTGGTAGCCTCCTCTCGTCGCCTGGCCACGCAGGCGACCCGTCATCCCCTGCATCCGCCGCGCCCGCGCCCCCGTCAAGCGATGCCGCAAGCTCGCCCGGCACCTTCCCAGACAGCGGTCTGCTCCCCCGCTGCCGGCCAGGGAGAGCGAACGCGAAGGCCGGGTCGGGATAGAAATGCCGCGCGCGCAACCTTAGGTCCGGACTTGGCTGTTTCAGTCTTTCCACGGTATGTGCCCGTTTAGCCCAAACTATAGCCCACGTTTCCGCAAGCCCCCCTACGATCCCACACGGTCGGTTTTCCCGAGTGCGGTTCTGACCCTGGCATATCCTCCTGCTGCCTTCCCGACGCCGAGGAAGCTTAAATGCTGGCGCATATGCACCCCTCTCGACGCCGGTTTACATGCAGGTCCAGTCCTGGCTACCGAACTCCTCCCATTGCTGGTTGGCTCAACCAGACCGCCAGGTGCCCAGAGCCCCTTTGCCCGCAGCAAGGTGTTACCTCCTGCGGTATGGCGTCCAGCACCACATCGGAGGGCATTACCCCTCCTTCATCGCTCCTATGGGCTCATGCGCCAGACCAAATCCCTCCCCCCGGCTTCGGATCAACCTCCTCCGGCGGGTCTTTGCAGGTTGTCACCAGTCCCTGCTGGGAGATGGCCTTTCCCGACGTTATCTCTGCAATCCTTACCCAGGTGCCTGGACCCCTACCCCGTGATGTTCTGCCGGTGCACATGCTCATTTCTTCCCGGCAGACAACGGCCTCACGTAAGGACTAAGACGTTCGGCACACCAATTGTTGTTGCTCTCCTTGATCCGCGAACCACCGGCCAATCTGGGCAGGGCTGTTCCACCGGTGATTTGCTGATGGCGGTGGCTGAAATTGGGCCGGGGTTGGACGGGGATTTCCCGGAGCGTTCACCGGTAGGCATCGGCGCAACGTCCAGGGCACAATGACGGGACGTTCAGACAAAAGAAGGCCCGCCACGGTAGGCGCCGTGCGGGCCAGTGACCGGTGCAACTTCGCTACGCTTATGAACACACCGGCGAGGAGTACGTTAGCCAACAGGGCTGGTTGAGCGCAAGTCTGCCGCGCTGCCCGCTGCATTCCCAGGGTGGCTGCGGGTTTGCCCGTCACGGCACCTATGAGCGCGTCTCCCCGCCCGGCACCTTGATTGCCCGCTGGTACTGCCCTGACGGACATCGCACCTTCAGCCTGCTGCCGGACTGTTTTGCGGCGCGCTTGAGTGGTCAGCTCAGCGAGGTGGAGGCGGTGGTGCTGGCATTCGAGCAGCCGCCGAGTCGCGAGGCGGCCTGCGGGGTGTTGCGCCTGGACATCGACTTGCCGGGGGCGCTGCGCTGGGGCGCGCGGCGCGTGCAGGGCGTGCACAGCGCCTTGGCGCTGATCAGAGGTCTGTTGCCGGAGGTCTTCGTGGGCTGTGCACCGACGCTGACGGCGTTCGGCGAGCGCCTGGGTGTTGCCGAAGTCCTGGTGGCGTTGCGCGGGATGGCCGAAGCGTTTCTCCCGATGTTGCCGAAACCGCTCGGATTCGTTCCCCGGCGCCAGCCGGGTGGCGCCCGCTCGAGCGGGCGCCAACACTTGGTGGGGGCGGACCCGCCGGGGTGTCCGGCGTAGGGTCGTGCGGGCAGGCAATCGGCCTGCGCCACGTGGAGACCCCGCCGATGACCGATACCGATGACGACCGCCGCCACGCCATTGCCCTGTTTCGTTACGGGGTGATCGCCGAGCTGGTGCACTGGCCCAAGGAGCGCACAGGGCTCTATGCACAGCTCGCGCAGAAGGCTGCCCTGGACTACACCATCCCCTTCAGCAGCCGCACGCGGGTGGCCGAGGAGACCATGCGCGACTGGCTGCAGGCGTACCGCCAGGGCGGCTTCGCGGCGCTGTTGCCGAAACCGCGCGCCGACCGTGGTCAGGTGCGCAAGCTGCCGGCGGCGGTGGCCGAGGCGCTGCTGGCGACCAAGGAGGGCAATCCCGCGCTGTCGGTGCAGCTGGTCATTCGCGAGGCACGGGCGCTGCCCGAGGTGCCCGACGAGCTGCCGCTGCCGCCCTCCACCGTGCATCGACTGCTGGCCCGCCATGGCTTGATGGACAAGCCCGCCGGCGAGGCGGGGGACCAGGACCGGCGCCGCTTCGCCTTCGCCGCTGCCGGCGAGCTGTGGATGAGCGATGTCATGCACGGCCCGAGCGTGGTAGTGGGTGAGCGCGTCAAGCGCAAGACCTATTTGATCGCCTTTATCGACGATGCCACGCGGGTGATCGCGCAGGCGGCCTTTGCCCTGTCGGAGAATACGCGCAGCTTTTTGCCAGTGCTGAAACTGGCGATCGAGAAGCGTGGTCTGCCGCAGCGCCTGTACGTCGACAACGGCGCCAATTACCGTTCCCGCCACTTGGCGCTGGTGTGCGCCAAACTGGGCATCGCGCTGATCCATGCGCGCCCCTATCGCCCGCAGGGCAAGGGCAAGATCGAGCGCTGGTTCAAGACCGTGCGCGCGCAAGTCCTCACGCGCCTCACAGCCGAGGACACGGCCAGCCTGGAGGCGCTCAACCGCCGTCTGGCGGTCTGGCTCGAAGGCGAGTATCACCACACGCCCCACCGCGGCCTGGACGGCGCCACGCCGTTGGAGCAGTGGGCGCAGACCGGGGCGCAGGTGCGCTTCCCGGAGCCGGGGCTGGACTTGGCCGATGTCTTCCTGTTCGAGGCCGAGCGCAAGGTGCAGAAGGATCGCACCGTGAGCCTCAACGGTGTGGTCTACGAGGTCGATGGCGCATTGGTTGGCGAGAAGGTGACGCTGCGCTTTGATCCTGGGGCACCGCCGCAGCGCCCGGTACAGGTCTGTCACGCGGGCAAGTTGATCGAGCTCGCCAGTCCGGTGCAGACCTATGCGAATTGTTTCGGTGCGACACGAGGTCGCACGCGTATTTATCAGGGATATCAAAGATCCGGTGTTCTGCCACCGGTACCCTACCGGGCCGTGCGTCGGGGGCAACCCCGAGGTGCGAAGCGCTCGGGACACTGTAGCCTCCGCCTGATAAGCGGGCAATCGATCCGCGAGGAAAGGTTGCGACTGCCAGCCTCGGGGCGGTCGGGAGCTGGGGTTGGAGGATAAGGTCAACTCAGGTGAACCGCCGTTGAGCCGTCGTGATTGGCGACATGCCAAAGAGGCTGACAGGCATGATGCAGTCAGGTCGGGGAGTCCGAAGTTCTCTCCGCGCAGATGGTGCACTGCCGGCGGAAAGGCGGGGCCTAAGTCCTTCAGGAGTGGTACGCGTGTGCAACGTGGTAAGCCCAACCGTTCCCACAGGGACTGTGGAAAGTGACCCGCAAGGGTCCACCGATGGGCGAGTGGGTACAGGAGGTCGGAGAAAGCGAATGCCGATCTGTAATGGATCGGATAGGGGTTCAAGCTTTGCCCTACCCCGAAAGGGGGCTGACTTCCGACTGGTCTTGAATCACGAGAAAGGTACGGAAAGGCTCAACCCGTGAGGTTACTTGGACGATGAGCGCCATTGGCGTCATTGAAGGCCCACAGGACGCG
>CAVOQO010000098.1:0-196971 GCA_963698355.1 uncultured Gammaproteobacteria bacterium
GTTAGAGTAAAGATGGGCTAAGGATGTGCCAGCTCTCTCGGTCGCTTTAGTGACCGAAAGAACGGTTCTCTCACCGCGTCGCCTCGTCGGCCGGCGCGGCGATCGTTAACCCGATCGTTCGAATCTTTCCCGAGCCGATACCGCCCCTGGTCCGCTGTAGGGACCGAGTTCGTTTCGTCTTTGGATCCGCCAGGCCGCTCCCCATCCTTGCGCCGGGCTCAAGGGTGTTTCGACGGCACCGGAGATGGTTTTTTGTCGAGTGCGCCGCTAGGTGTAGTCCCATTCGAAACCACTCGGGAGAAACCCATGATGAACCTGAGACCCGCCGGTGACCGCAGCCACGCCCGTTTCGACTGGCTCGACAGCTATCACACCTTTTCCTTTGGCGATTACTACGACCCGCAGCATATGGGCGTGTCCGACCTGCGGGTGATCAACGAGGACCGCATCGCCCCGGGCGGGGGCTTCCCCACCCACGGTCACAAGGACATGGAGATCGTCACCTATGTGTTGGACGGTGCGCTGGAGCACAAAGACAGCATGGGCAACGGCTCGGTGATCCGCCCGGGCGACGTCCAGTACATGAGCGCCGGAACCGGGGTGCGCCACAGCGAGTACAACGCCTCCCACTCCGAGCCGGTCCATCTGCTCCAGATCTGGCTGATGCCGAATCGGCTGGGGGTCACGCCCGGCTACGATCAGCGGCACTTCAGCGTCGAGGAGCGCCGCGGCCGCTTGGCCCTGGTCGTCTCCCCCGACGGGCGTGAGGGCTCCATCGCGACCCACCAGGATGGACTGCTCTATGCCACGTTGCTGGCAGTAGGCGAGTCCGTCAGCCATGTGCTCACTGGCGGGCGCCAGGCCTATGTGCACGTCGCCCGGGGCGAGGCGGAGATCAACGGCAAGACCCTTGGGGCTGGAGATGCAGTCCGGGTCCAGGGTGAGCCGGAGGTCCGTATCCAGGCTGTTGGGGAGGCCGAGATACTGCTGTTCGACCTGGCAGGGAGTCGCGAGTAGCGAGGGCCGAGGGGGGCGGTTCCGGCCCGTCGTCCAGGGGCGGGCACATGATTGAATCGGCGCCGGGGGAAAAACGCCGGGCCGGTATGCTCCAAGCGAAACCACATCAATCGAGGACAAACAGATGAGTGACAAACAGGTGTTCGACTTTCCCGGGAGCGAGATCGACGTCCAGTGGGACGGGCGGTTGTGCATCCACATTGGCGAGTGCGGCAACGCCGCCGGCGAGCTGTTCGTCGGCGGGCGTGAGCCCTGGTGCGTCCCCGACACGAGCGCCAAGGCGGAGGTGCGCGAGATCTGCGAGCGCTGCCCGAGCGGCGCCCTGACCTACAGCGACAAGGGAGGAAGCCCCGAATCCGTACCGGCGGAGAACACCGTCACCGTCTCCTACAACGGGCCCCTGTTCGCCCACGGGGATCTAGCCATCGAGGGCGCACCCGAGGACATGCCCGGGGTGCGGTTCCGCGCGGCCCTGTGCCGCTGCGGCCAGTCCAAGAACAAGCCATTCTGTGACAACAGCCACCTGGAGGCGCGCTTCGAGGACTACGGCTCAGTCGGTGAGCGCGGCCCCGGGCCGAGCGCCCAGGGCGGCGCCCTGACCATCAAGCCCCTGCCGGACGGCCCCTTGCTGCTCACCGGCAACTTGAGTCTCCGCGCAAGCAGTGGGCGCCTTGGCTGGCAGGGCACTCAAGTGGCCCTGTGCCGGTGCGGCGAGTCCAAGAACAAACCCTTCTGCGACGGCAGCCACAAGGGCGCCGGTTTCACGAGCGATTAGCCCCTGGGATTCAAAAGGTCCAGGTAGTGCGGTGCCACCGTCTCCGGAGCGGGCAGACTGAAGGGGTTCTCGCCGGGGTAGAGTCGGGCCCGCAGGCCGGTGCGCACGATGCCCGGGTCGATGCAGCTTACCCGGATGGCACTGCTGCCGCTGAGCTCGTCGGCGAGCACCTGGGCCAGCCCCTCGATGCCGAACTTGGCGGCGGCGAAGGCCCCCCAATAGGCCTTGCCCGTGCGGCCCACCCGGTCGGAGGTGAAGATCACGCTCGCCGCCTTCGATGCACGCAGCAGGGGCAGGCAAGCCTGAGTCAGCAGGAACGGAAAGGTCAGATTGATGCGCAGCACCCGCTCCCACTCGCTGGGCTCGTAGTCGTCGATCCGGCTCAGGAAGGGTGCGAAGGCGGCGCAGTGAATCAGGCCGTCGAGTCGTCCGAAGCTGTCCCCCACCAGATCGGCGGCGTCTCGGCATCCCGTC
This sequence comes from uncultured Gammaproteobacteria bacterium, assembly GCA_963698355.1. Lineage (GTDB taxonomy): Bacteria > Pseudomonadota > Gammaproteobacteria > Chromatiales > Chromatiaceae > Thiodictyon. The sequence goes on from CAVOQO010000098.1 coordinate 2,267, forward strand.
TCATCGGCCTTGTCCGGGTTTAGGGGGAGGATGGCTGGCTGGCTGTGGTCTGCGGCCTCGATCGCGTCGTAGACGGTCTCCAGGCTGGCTTGGTCCAGGTCGCTCAGGATCAGAGTCGCCCCCTGGGCGGCGGCGGCCAGGGCCACCGCGCGGCCTATGCCCTCGGCGGCCCCCGTGACCAGGACGATGCGGTCTTTGAGTGGTTGGTCGATGGATTCGACGTCCATTGGCGGTTCTCGTTCGATCATCGGTTGTAAAGGCTCAGTGTCGCCGGCTCTCGCGCCAGGCATGCCAGAGCTTGCGCACTGGGGTGAGCCCGATGCGCCGGTCCGCCAGGTCGAACCCGGCGGATTCCATCTCCGCGAGTAGCAGATCCACAAGGCGCACCCGAATGCGGATGACCGACGGCAGGCCCGTCAGGTCGCCGTTTGCGCGCAGTCCAAGTGCCTGGCTGGCGAGCTCGGCCAGCAGGCGCGGCAGGTGGTGGCGGCTGGCGGGCAGCGCCAAGTCTTCGGGACTCAGATCCAAGGGCCGGAGCCGATCCGCCGGCACGAACGCGAAGCGCCCGCGGCGCAGCAGCCAGCCGCTGTCCCGGATCTGGTAGACCAGGGTCGCATAGGCGCCCAGTCGGCGCGCGGCGGCAATTTGGGTGGGGTCCGGGGATCCGTCCGCAACTGAATGCACCCGTAGGAGGAGCTCGAACAGGGCCCCCAGGTCCTGGGCGGCGCAGGCCGAGAGCTCGTTGAAGTCCTTGGGCCAATGGTGTGTCAGCGCCGCTTCGGTGCTCCAGGCCATATCTAGGAAGGGCTTTGGATGCAGCGCGAGACGCTCGATCAACGGCGCAAGACGAAGCCCGAGCGGATGCGTGGGTGAGCCGTCGAAGGTGCGCTGCAGGTCCTGACGCCACCAGGCGAGCTTCGCCGCCGCCACACCGGGGTCTGACACCTGGTCCAGGATACTCCGGACCTGACGGCGCCAGGCGCAGAGCGCCGCCAGGTCATCGCGCAGGGTTCCAGGGGCGAAGCGCAGGCTGTAATAGCTGGCTGACCCCGCTGGTGTCGATGGGTTGGGGAAACCCCAAGGGTCCTGCATGGGGGGCGGCGGGTTAGCGGCCCTTGCAGGGGACCGCGGCTGATGGGGCGGTCCCTTCAGTCATCGGGGTCACGTACCGCGGTGACCAGGTAGTTGACGTCCAGGTCGTCCCGGTCCAGTCGGTATTCCCGGGTGAGCGGGTTGTAGGTCATGCCCGTCATGTCGGTGCTGCGCAGGCCCGCGGAGCGGATCCAGTAGTCCAGCTCGGAGGGGCGGATGAAGCGCGCGAAGTCGTGGGTCCCCTTGGGCAGGAGCCGGAGCACGTACTCGGCCCCGACGATGGCGAACAGATAGGACTTGGGGTTGCGGTTGAGGGTGGAGAAGAAGATCTGCCCCCCGGGGCGCACGAGCTGGGCGCAGGCCGCCACCACCGAGGCCGGGTTCGGCACGTGCTCCAGCATCTCCATGCAGGTGACGACGTCGAAGCTCTCCGGGCGCTCCGCGGCGAGGGTCTCCACGGGTACACGCCGGTACTCGACGGACACCCCGCTCTCCAGGGTGTGGAGCTCGGCGATCCGCAGGGGCATTTCGCCCATGTCGATTCCCATCACGGTGGCACCGCGCGTCGCCATGCCCTCCGACAGGATGCCCCCGCCGCAGCCCACGTCCAACACCTGCTTGCCAGCGAGCCCGGCTGCCCGGTCGACATAGTCGAGCCGCAGCGGGTTGATGTCGTGCAGCGGCTTGAACTCGCTCTCCGGGTCCCACCAGCGGGCCGCCAGCTCCTCAAACTTGCTGATCTCCCGCGGGTCCACGTTGGTCTCGTGGCCATGGCCGGCAGGATGGGGACTGTGAATCTGATGGGTCATGGCTCGAGGCGCGTGCATTGACGTGGTGAAGATTCTGAGGGCGACCGCATTCTATACCGACGGTCGCCGCAGGCGCTCCTAAGGGCTGCCCCTGCCGCACTGGGACCTCGATCCCATGGGCCCGGCATCGGCTCGGATTGGCGGTCCGGCGGAAGTGGCGCGTCGTGTCGGGCGCATGCGGGGACGCCCCGGGGACGGCGACCAAACAAGCACCCCAAGCCCAAACCGATTAGACTTTCTTGATTTTCAGCCTGCAGGGGAATCCAGATGTTCGCCAAGACCATGCAGATCCGCGACTACGATCCGGAGCTCTGGGCCGCAATCCAGAACGAGGAGCGCCGCCAAGAAGAGCACATCGAGCTGATCGCCTCGGAGAACTACACGAGTCCCCGGGTCATGGAGGCCCAGGGTGGCGTCATGACCAACAAATACGCCGAGGGATACCCCGGCAAGCGTTATTACGGCGGCTGCGAGTATGTCGACGTCGCCGAGCAACTGGCCATCGACCGGGCCAAGCAACTCTTCGCGGCCGATTACGCCAATGTTCAGCCCCATTCCGGCTCCCAGGCCAATGCCGCCGTCTACATGGCCTTGTGCAACCCGGGAGATACTGTCATCGGCATGAGCCTGGCCCATGGCGGCCACCTGACCCACGGCGCCAAGCCCAACTTCTCGGGCAAGATCTATCACGCCGTCCAGTACGGTTTGGATCCGGCGACCGGCGAGATCGACTACGAGGAGGTCGATCGGCTCGCCCGGGAGAACAATCCCCGCATGATCATCGCCGGCTTCTCCGCCTACTCGCGTGTGGTGGATTGGAAGCGTTTTCGCAGCATCGCGGATGCGGTGGGCGCCTATCTGTTCGTGGATATGGCCCATGTGGCGGGTCTGGTGGCGGCCGGGATCTACCCCAGCCCGGTGCAGATCGCCGACGTCACCACCACCACCACCCACAAGACCCTGCGCGGGCCGCGCGGTGGCCTGATCCTGGCCAAGTCCAACCCCGATATCGAGAAAAAGCTCAACTCGCTTGTCTTCCCGGGCACTCAGGGCGGTCCCCTGATGCATGTCATCGCCGCCAAGGCGGTGGCCTTCAAGGAGGCCCTGGAGCCCGCTTTCAAGGACTACCAGCGTCAGGTCGTGCAGAACGCCCAGACCATGTCAGAGGTCTTTCTGTCCCGCGGTTACGACGTGGTCTCAGGCGGCACCGACGACCACCTCTTCCTGGTGAGCTTCATCAGCCAGGGGCTCACCGGCAAGGCGGTGGACGGCTGGCTGGGGGCCGCCAATATCACGGTGAACATGAACGCCGTCCCCAATGATCCGCAGTCACCATTCGTGACCAGCGGCATTCGCATCGGCACCCCAGCTATGACGACTCGCGGCTGCGGCATCGCCGAGGCCCAGGACCTGGCGGGTTGGATGTGCGACGTGATCGACGCGCGGGGCGACGTGGCCGTGATCGAGGCCGTGAAGGCGAAGGTGCTTGAGCTGTGCGCCCGGTTCCCCGTGTACGAACGTTGACCCCTGCGTCGGATTACGGCGCGTTGATGACTGGCGGCCTGACCGCGGGCGCCGCGGTGCGCGCCTAACCCGACCCACAGCCATGCGTTGCCCATTCTGCGGTGCGGAGGACACCAAGGTCATCGACTCCCGCCTGGCGGGGGACGGGGATCAGGTGCGCCGGCGGCGCAAGTGCGTGGTGTGCCGCGAGCGCTTCACGACCTTCGAGAGCGCGGAGCTCAACCTGCCCCGGATCGTCAAGCGCGACGGCAGCCGGGTGCCCTTTGACGGCCGCAAGCTGCGCAACGGCATGGCGCGGGCACTCGAGAAGCGCCCCGTGAGCACCGAGCAGGTGGATGCCGCCCTGGCGCGTATCCAGCGCAAGCTGATGCAGAGCGGTGACGGTGAGGTGCCCTCCCGACGCCTCGGTGAGCTGATGATGGACGAGTTGCGCCAGCTCGACCAGGTGGCCTACGTGCGCTTCGCCAGCGTCTACCGCAAGTTCGAGGACGTCGCCGCCTTCCGCGAGGAGATCGAGCGACTGGAGCGCCAGCCAACTCCCGAGGTCAAGCGGCAGCAGCTCGACCTGCTGGCCGATCTTGAGCCGGAGCCCAAATGAGCCCCGAGGACAGGATCCACATGGCGCGGGCCCTGCGGCTCGCGCGACTTGGGATCTGCACGACCGGGCCCAACCCGCGGGTTGGTTGCGTGCTGGTGCGGGATGGCCACGTGGTGGGTGAGGGCTGGCACCGGCGCGCCGGCGAGCCCCACGCCGAGCGAATCGCCCTCGCCGCGGCCGGCGACCGTGCCCGCGGCGCGGTTGCCTACGTGACCCTGGAGCCTTGCTGCCACCAAGGTCGTACGCCTCCCTGCACCGATGCACTGATCGCGTCCGGGGTCGCCCGGGTGGTGGCCGCCATGGTCGATCCCAACCCGCTGGTGGCGGGCCGAGGTCTTGCCCGGCTCCAGGAGGCGGGCGTCCAGACCGATGCGGGCCTGCTGGAGGCCGAGGCGGAGGCGCTCAATCCCGGGTTCGTCAAGCGCATGCGTCAGGGCCTGCCCCATTGCCGCTGCAAGCTCGCCGCCAGCCTGGATGGGCGGACCTCGATGTCGAGTGGGGAGAGCATATGGATCAGCTCCGAGGCGTCCCGGCGCGACGTGCACCGGCTGCGGGCCCGCAGTGGCGCCATCATCACCGGGGTCGCGACCGTGCTGGCGGATGACCCCTCCATGAACGTGCGGCTCAACCCCGCCGACCTGTGCGGACTCGAACCGGGGGAGTCCCCACCGCAGCCCCTGCGGGTCGTGATGGACAGCCAGCTCCGCACCCCCTCGGCCGCGCGCATGCTGGCCCTGCCAGGGGGCGCAGTCATCGCCTGTTGCGAAATCCCCAACCCGGCGCGGGTCACGGAGCTGGAGGCGGCCGGCGCCCGGGTGGTGCGGCTCCCCGAGGCACACGGCCGCGTGGATCCGGCGGCGGTGATGCGCTGGCTCGCCGAGCAGGAGATCAACGAGGTGTTGCTGGAGGCCGGCCCGATGCTGGCGGGCTCCGCGCTGACCGCCGGGCTGGTGGACGAACTGGTGCTGTATATTGCCCCCCACCTGATGGGGGACGGCGGCCGCGGGCTCTTTCATCTCCCTGGGCTCGAGCGCATGGAGCACCGTATCCCGCTGGTCATCGACGAGGTTCGGCGGATCGGTCCGGACCTGCGGCTACGGTTGCGACCGGCCAGTGCGTAGTCCCGGTTCCTGCGTTGATTTGGCCAACCAAACGGACCGTTTCCCCAACCGGTGACCCACTATGTTCACAGGCATCATCCAAGCCGTCGGTGCCATCCGCCGGCTTGAGCCCCGTGGTGGGGACGTGCGCCTCACCATCGCCACCGGCAAGCTCCCCATGGCCGACGTGGCCCTGGGCGACAGCATCGCCGTCAACGGAGTTTGTCTCACCTCCGTGGTGCTGTCTTCGGACGCCTTCGCGGCGGACTGTTCCCGAGAGACTCTATCCCTGACCACCCTGGGAGACCTGGCTCCGGGGAGCCCGGTCAACCTGGAGAAGGCACTGACGCTTTCCACACCACTGGGCGGTCACCTGGTCAGCGGCCACGTGGACGGGGTGGGCCGGGTGCTGGAGCGCAGCGAAGACGCCCGCTCCTGGCGCCTGCGTATCGAGGCCCCGGCGGAGCTGGCGCGCTACATCGCCCACAAGGGATCCATCTGCGTGGACGGGACCAGTCTCACGGTCAACGCCGTGGACGGCGCCGTCTTCGAGCTCAATATCGTCCCCCACACCCTCGACGAGACGATCACCGTCCACTACCAGGCGGGCACGCGGGTCAATCTGGAGGTGGACCTCATCGCCCGCTACCTGGAGCGGTTGCTGTTGGGAGAGAAGGCCGCCGAGCCCAGCGCCCGGGGCCTCACCCTGGAGCTCCTCGCCGAGCACGGATTTTTGCGCTGACTGTGCGCGAGGAGTCCGACGCCCCGCCGAAATTTGACGCTGGGGCGATCCTGGGGGGCGAGACCGTCAGCCAAATGGCAACCGGGATGCGGCCGGAAAGCGGCTCATACCCTCCTCTCGATGGCGCTACGGTATGAGGCACGTGCCACCCAGGGCGCCCGCTGGTATTCACGCCTCAGCGAGCCTGCGCGGCCCGCTTCTCCCGCCGCTTCAACCATACCTCCAGCCCCTGAGCGTTCAGGTCGGTATCCACCGCGAGCAGGTCGGTGATCACGGCGTCGTCCAGGGCGACGCCGTGGTCTTTCGCCTCGCCGACCAGATAGGAACCCACCGCTGACTTGAGCCGCGACCCACGCTCGGGGTCGTCGCGGCCCTCCTCGTGGAGCGCGATGGCGGCCAGGTCGCGGATGCTTTGGCGCAGTCCTTCCACCAGGGTCTCGGGCCGATCCACCTTGCAATAGTGGGTGAGATACATGGCGCTCGGCTCCAGGTCCATGAGCCGGTCCAGGCTGCGCTGCCAGGCGTCGGGATCGAAGGCGACGGGTGTCGTGGGGGCGAAGATCCAGGGTCCGGCGGCGGTGTCGAACTCCCTGTAGGAGATGCCAAAGGTGTCGCCGGTGAAGCAGCCGCGGGTGAGCCCGTCATGGATGCAGCCGTGGTGGTTGGCGTGGCCGGGGGTGTCGATGAAGGTCAGGGTGCGCCCGGCGAGGTCGATCTCCTGCAGATCCTCGGCCACGATCACCCGCTCTTCGGGCACCGGGACCAGGGTGCCGAAGTTACGGGCGAAGGCGGCGGGGCCGTAGACCTCGGTGGCCCCTGCAACGAGCCTGGACGGGTCGATCAGGTGCGGGGCGCCCTTCGGGTGGACCAACAGCCGCGCATTCGGGCAGGCGGCCATGAGTTGGCCGGAGCCGCCCGCGTGGTCCAGATGGACATGGGTGGGGATCACGTAGTCCACGTGCCCCGGCGTCAGACTCAGGTCGTCGATCACGTCGAGCAGCCCGGGGACGGCGAGGGCCGTGCCGGTGTCCACGAAGGCCAGCCGGTCGGACGAGCGGACCAGGTAGCAGGCGGCGAGACCGGGGCGGTAGAGGCCGGTCTCGATGCAGTAAGTCTGGTCTGCGATCTCTTGATAGCGGATGGGTGCCATGGTCGGTTCGTGATCTCTCCGATGGGTCCCCGGCGATGGTTGGGGCGCTGCGGGTCTTTCCGAGACCCACGATGCTCGGGGGCCATCCGCCGATTCTCCTGATGTGCGTATCAGCGGGTCAAATGACGCTAAATCACGATTTACTGATACAAATCAATTCTTCTTGCCTTCTGAGTTGATTTTCCGCATTCTCAACTCCCGAAGGCGCTTGACCTTCCTCGGTCCCGCATTCCAACCCGACCGTCCCTCCGACTTTGTCGACGTCAACTCGACGGACGGCAAACCGGAATTCGTCGGCGTTAGGGAGCCACCGGCTGGCCCCGGACCAAACCGTTTTGAATCCCAACGGCGCGGGGTGTGCCCATGTCGATACTTGGCGAACAGGATTGCGTGACGCAGAGTTACACCCTGCGCCCAAACCAGTCCCTGGATTGGCGGACGACCAAGCGGGTCTTTTTCGGGTTCGCCGCCTGCATGGTGCTCTTTGGCGCCTACTGGGTCGCCCAAGGGGCCTGGCTGGTCCTGCCTTTCTTCGGGCTGGAACTGGGCGTGCTTGGCCTGGGGATGTACCTCAGCGCCTTGACGGGCAGCCGCCGCGAGGTGATCGAGATTGCGGGGGCCGATCTGCGCGTGTTGCGCGGCGGTCGCCGGCCGGACCAGGTGGAGCATCTCCCCCGCTATTGGGCGCGGGTGGTGCTGAGCAAGGACCCGACCGGCTGGTACCCGAGCCGTCTCTGGCTGGTGTCGCACGGTCGCCGAGTGCGGGTGGCCTCGGCACTGGTGGAGCAGGAGCGCCTCGAATTGGCCGCCGAGCTGACCCGTCAGCTTGGACTTGGCCCTTCGGTTTTTCATCGTCGGTCTGAGCCGGCGGTCACAGGGGCGGTCGCACCCGCCCCGCAGGCACAACGAGAGAGCACATGGCCGTAACCAGTATCAGAACCGCCCGTTCCGTCCGGATCACCTTGGGGGCCGTCGGCGCCCTGACCGCCCTGTGGGCTGGCGGGGCCTCGGCCGAGCTGGGGATCAACTTTCCCGAGCCCGCAGCCGGCGTGGCCCAGGAGATCTACAACATCCACATGCTCACCACGACCATCGCCACGGTGCTCTTGGTGATCATCTTCAGCTTTGTGATTTACTCGCTGATCCACCACCGCAAGAGCCGCGGCTATGTCGCGGACCAGCACTTCCATGAGAGCTGGTTCGGCCATTGGTCCTGGGTCATCGTCCCGGTGCTGGTGCTTGGGGTGGACATGACCATCGCCCACTCCGCCCAGAAGACCCTGGAGAAGGTCTGGGACGTCCCCAAGGGCGAAGACATGCTGGATGTCAAGGTGGTGGGCCACCAGTGGTGGTGGGAATTTCAGTATCTGGATCACTCGGTGCAGATCGACGGCAAGCCGCAGAACGTCCGCATCGAGAGCCGCTACACGCCACAGGACAAAGCGGGGGACCTGTACCTGCGGGACGTGGACAACCCGCTGGTGCTGCCGGTCGGCAAGAAGATTCGTTTTCTCCACACCTCCGCTGACGTGAACCATGCCTTCTGGGTGCCCGAGTTGGCCGTCAAGAAGGATGCCATCCCCGGCTATGTCACCGAGACCTGGGTGGACCTCAATCGAGAGGGGACCTTCCGGGGCCAGTGCGCGGAGCTGTGCGGGACCTGGCACTCCCGCATGCCGATCGTGGTGGAGTCCGTGTCCGAGGACAAGTTCAACGCCTGGATGGATGGGCAGAAGAAGGCCATGGTCGCGTCTGCCTCGGAGGCGTCCATGGACAAGACCTGGACCAAGGAGGACCTAATGGACAAGGGGCAGTCAGCTTACAACACCAAGTGCGGGGCCTGTCACCAGATCACCGGCAAGGGTCTGCCGCCCGCGTTCCCGCCCCTGGCGGGAAGCAAGGTCGCCACGGGCCCCATCGCCGGCCACCTGGAGACGGTGCTGAACGGCCGCCCGGGCACCGCTATGGTCGCGTGGAACGCCCTGAGCGACCTTGAGCTCGCCGCCATCATCACCTACGAGCGCAATGCCTGGGGCAACGACACGGGCGATGTGATTCAGCCCCGCGATATCAAGGCCGCACGCTCGCTGGCCGTGAAATGAACTGACTCGGCCACGCCGGCCACCCGCCCTAACGAACACCCGTCACGACAGGTAGACAGCCATGACGACGACCACACTGGATCACGATCACGGACATGCCCACGCGCACGAGCACCACGGCCCGCCACGGGGGCTGAAGCGCTGGCTGTTCTCCACGAACCATAAAGACATCGGGACCATGTACCTGGTCTTCGCCCTGATCATGCTGTTCGCGGGCGGGGCGAGCGCCATGCTGATCCGCATGGAGCTGTTCATGCCGGGGCTGCAGCTTCTGGAGCCCGACCTCTACAACAACCTGGTGACCAACCACGCCCTGCTGATGATCTTCGGCGCCGTGATGCCGGCGGCGGCTGGCATGGCCAACTGGATGATCCCGCTCATGATCGGCGCGCCGGACATGGCCCTGCCGCGCATGAACAACCTGAGCTTCTGGATCCTCCCCGCGGCGGCGACCATGTTGGTCCTGTCCTTTGTGGTGCCCTTCCTCCCCGGCGGCGGTACCCAGATCAACACGGGATGGACGCTCTACCCGCCCCTTTCGCTGCAGGTGGGCATGTCGATGGACTTCCTGATCTTCGGTATCCACCTGCTCGGCATCTCCTCGGTGCTGGCGTCCATCAACATCATCGTCACCATCTTTAACATGCGCGCCCCGGGCATGCGGTTTTTCGACATGCCGATCTTCGTCTGGACCTGGCTGGTCACGGCCTTCCTGCTAATCCTGGTGGTGCCGGTGCTGGCCGGCGGCGTCACCATGTTGCTGTTCGACCGTCACTTCGGCACCAGCTTCTTCAACGCGGCGGGCGGTGGCGACCCGGTGCTGTTCCAGCACCTGTTCTGGTTCTTCGGGCATCCGGAGGTCTACATCCTGATACTGCCCTCCTTCGGGATCCTGGCGGCCATCGTGCCCACCTTCTCCCGCAAGCCCCTGTTCGGCTACAACTCCCTGGTCGGCGGCATGATCGCCATCATGGTCATCGGCATGGTGGTTTGGGCCCATCACCAGTACACCGTCGGCATGTCCCTGGGTGCCGTCAGCTACTTCATGATCGGCACCATCATCATCTCGATTCCGGTGGGTCTGATGGTCTTCAATTACATGGCGACCATGTGGAAGGGCTCCATGACCTTTGAGACCCCCATGCTGTTCGCCGTGGCCATCCTGCTCATGTTCTCCTTCGGCGGACTCACCGGCATCATGCTGGCGGTGGTGCCGGCTGACATGCAGTACCAGGACAGCATGTTCGTGGTGGCCCATTTCCACTACGTGCTGCTGCCGGGTGCCGTCTTCGGTCTGTTCGCGGGTGTCTTCTACTGGCTCCCAAAGTGGACCGGGCACATGTACAACGAGAAGCTCGGGAAGATCTTCTTCTGGGTGAACGTGATCAGCTTCAACGTTACCTTCTTTCCCCAGCACTTCATCGGCCTGGCCGGGATGCCCCGGCGCATCGCCGACTACAACGTCATGTTCGCCGAGTTCAACATGATCTCCAGCATTGCGGCCTTCGTCTTCGGGCTTAGCCACCTGCTGCTGCTCTATATCGTCATCGACACGGTGCGCCGCGGTAAGAAGGCGGAGAACCGGGTGTGGGAGGGCGCCAAGGGACTGGAGTGGGAGCTCCCGTCGCCGCCTCCGTTCCACAGCTGGACCAACGCCCCCGACCTGGCCGCGTATTCACTCAAATAAACAACCATGTGCGGCGGCCGGGCCAGGGCCCTGGCCGCCTTCCGTCGAGCAGAGATTCTTCCATGCAATTTGAAACCTTTAGCGAGGAGCAACGCCGCAAGAACGTGCGCACTGCCTGGTTGTTGGCCGGCTTCGCGCTGTTTGTCGCGGTGAGCTCGGTCCCGTTCTGGAGGGGCCTCTACCAGATGGCCGTGAGCAGCGGCCAATGACGCACCCATCGACCCAGGCCCCTGAGGTCGAGCGCAAGAAGCGGCGTACGCTGATGCTGCTCGGCGGCCTGGCGCTTGGCATGTTTGGATTCGGCTTTGCCTTGGTGCCGCTCTATGGCCTGCTGTGCGAAGTGACCGGGACCCAATCCCTGGGGGAGCAGGCCAAGGTCGCCGCCAATGCTGCGGCCCTGCCGCGGGGGGCCGTGGACGAGTCGCGGTGGGTGACGGTGAAGTTCGATACGACCATCCAGCCTGACCTGCCGTGGCGAATCACCCCGGCCGAGCGCAAGGTACGGGTCCACCCGGGCGAGACACGGCGCGTTGACTTCCTGGCGGAAAACCGCTCCGGGGCCGTCATCACCGGTCAGGCCCTGCCAAGTATCGCGCCATTCCAGGCGGGGGCCTTCTTCAGCAAGCTGGAGTGCTTCTGCTTTACCCGTCAGACATTGAAGGGGGATGAAAGCCGGACCATGCCGCTTGTGTTCACCGTTTCGCCCGACCTACCTTCGGACATTGGTTCCCTGACCCTGTCCTACAGCGTGATGCGTGTCTCCGATGCCCAACCCCTTGCCGCCAACTGATGCCGCCAAGGGATCGGGGCGTAACAAGAACCCAACAATCGAGAGAGAGAGGAAACTGACCCCATGAGCAGCGCCGCCCACGGACAGAAGGACTATTTCATCCCGGACCCCAGTCCATGGCCCCTGACGGCCATGATCTCGATTCTCACCATGCTTGCCGGGACGGCGCTGACCATCAACGGTGTCCACTTCGGCCCATGGATGATCGTCGCTGGCTTCGCGCTTCTGGCATTCATGTTCCACGGCTGGTTTGGGGACGTGATCGCGGAGAGCATGGCCGACCGGTACAACGCCCAGGTCGACCGCTCTTTTCGCCAGGGCATGTTCTGGTTCATCGCCTCCGAGGTCTTCTTCTTCCTGAGCTTCTTTGGTGCGCTTTGGTACATCCGCAATGTGGCCATGCTGTGGCTGGGCGGCGGTGGTTATCTTGGCGAGACCCATGACCTGCTGTGGAGCCAGTTCGACGCGGTCTGGCCCTCGGCCGGTCCGAAGGAGCTGGGCGGCGAGTTCGAGCCCATGTCCCCCTGGGGCGTGCCGGCGATGAATACCCTGATCCTGCTCACATCCGGCGCCACAGTCACCTGGGCCCATTGGGGGCTGAAGCAGGGGAACAATACCACCCTGGCGCGCGGGCTATGGGCGACGATCGCACTCGGCTTCCTGTTCGTGATCCTGCAGGCCTGGGAGTACAGCCACGCCTACCACGAGCTCAACCTGACGCTGGGCTCCGGTGTCTACGGCTCGACCTTCTACATGCTGACCGGCTTCCACGGCTTTCACGTGACCATGGGAGCGGTCATGCTCTCGGTGATCGCGGTTCGGGCGATGAAGGGCCACTTCACACCCCATAACCACTTCGCCTTCGAGGCCGTGGCCTGGTACTGGCACTTCGTGGACGTGGTGTGGCTTGGGCTCTTTGTCTTCGTCTACTGGCTCTGATCGCCCCGTTGCCGTCGGGCGCTGGGGTCTTAGCCGTCAATCGGAAGCGGTGGCCCGCTCGACCGGACGGTCGAACGGGCCGCACCTTGTTCGGGGATGTGGGCGGCGACGAGCGGGGAGGTCAAGCCACGCCGTGGGGCTCGATGAGCCCGAAAACGTAGCCGAGAATGAGCAGGCCGAAAAGGGTGAGTGACAGGACGATTCGGATCGTCAGTGCGCGCACGACACGGGTCTTGTCGGTCTCTCCGTCATCCTTGGCCAGGTAGTACATGCCCTGCGCGAGCGAGAAGACAATGAAGCCAAGCACCACCAGCACAGGCAGCTTGAACATGAGATCCATAGCGGTCTCCAAATTGGGTTGAACGGGGTCGCGATGTGCGCCGCTGACGTCATCCCAGCGCAACATAGACAGGACTATAGCAGTCGCATGCAGTTTGGCGATCTGGTCTTTCGATTTCGATGGGTGCCGACACTCCTGCTCGCTGCGCCCATCCCCCTGTTCGTCGCGCTCGGACTCTGGCAACTCGACCGCGCCGATCAGAAGCGTGCGCTCACCGAGACCCTGGCGGCTCGGGCCGAGCTGCCGCCGGTGCGGCTCGAAGGGTTGGTGGCGGATGCGGATGCGCTGCGCTACCGCGCAATCGAGGCGGTGGGTCGGTATGTTCCAGAGCATCAAGTACTGATCGAAGGGCGCCGCGAGGGCAGCAAGACCGGCTTTCACGTCATCACGCCCCTTCGGCTGGAGGGATTCGGCGACCTGCTCCTGGTCAACCGGGGCTGGATCCCGTCGCAGCCGAACGGCGAGCCGACCCCGGCACCGGTACCCGAGGGTGTGCTGAGGGTTGCGGGGGAGGCGGATGTTCCCTCTCACCCGGCCCTGGTGCTTGACGGCGGTGGGGACGCGGCGAAGGCCTGGGGTGCGCGTTGGCCATACCTGACCGTCGATCTGTTCGCGGCCACGGTGGACCTGCCGGTCCAGCCCGTGGTGATGCTGCTCAGCTCGGAGGATCCGGGTGGATTCGTGCGTCACTGGACCCGACAGGTACCCAACGTGGGTATGCATCTCGGCTACGCCGGCCAATGGTTCGGCTTCGCCTTGATCGCATTGGTGCTCTATCTGCGCCTGAGCTTCGAGCGCGCCCCGCGGCGGGGGCTCGAGGCATGAGCGCGCCGACCACCGCGCCCGCAGCGCCCCCGCACCGGCGGAACCTGTGGCCCCTATGGGCCATGATCGCTGTATTCGCCGCGCCCGTTGTCGCGGCCTGGTTCTATTTCTTTTTCCCGGAGTATCTGCCGGAGGCCCACAGCAACCGGGGCGAGATCATCAGCCCGGCGATTGCGCTCCCAGACGGACTCGAGCTCACTACCCCGGCGGGAGAGCCATTTGACCTGGCGTCCCTGGAGGGTGCCTGGACGCTGGCCTATCTGGCCGATGGGACCTGTGCTGAGGACTGCGTCCAACGCCTGGTGGAGCTCCGGCAGATCCGCCTTGGGCTGGGCGACAATCGCAACTTGGTGGAGCGCCTGTTGCTGGTCGCCGACCCAGCCGGCCCCCTGGATCAGGGGCTCATGGGGCGCGCATTCGAGGGGATGCGGGTGGCGGGGACGGACCGGGACGGGCTGGCGAGCCTGCTTGCCGCACTGGGTTCCGGACCGGAGGGACTGGGTCGCGTCTATATCCTGGACCCCCAGGGGCGCCTGATGATGCGCTATGCGGCGGATGCCCCACCGAAAGACACACTGAAAGACATGGAGCGCCTGCTCAAGGGCTCCAAGAATTGGATCAAGGGTGCGAATTATGGCCACGACTGACCTGAGCCTCGCCAAGACCCGGGCGTCGGCCCGAGCCCCGGCCCCCAGCTTGTCGCGGGACCTCGTCCTGGGGGTCCACTGGCGTCGCTACTATGACCTCACCAAGCCAAAGGTGGTGGTGCTGATCCTGTTCACCGCCTTGGTGGGCATGCTGCTCTCCACCCCGGGGCTGGTGCCTCTGCCCACCCTGATCTTCGGCCTGACGGGTATCGGGCTTGCCGCGGCCGCCGGGGCGGCGCTCAATCACGTGGTGGACCAGCGGATTGATGGGATCATGGAACGGACCAAGAACCGACCCCTGCCCACGGGAGACTTAGAGGCCCCGAACGCACTGCTTTTCGCCTTGGGGTTGCTCGCGATCTCAATGCTGATCCTGGTTCCATTGGTCAACGTGCTCACCGCGGGGCTCACCTTCTTCGCCTTTGTCGGTTATGCGGTCATCTACACCGTTTACCTCAAACGCAGCACCCCCCAGAACATCGTCTGGGGCGGCCTGGCCGGGGCCCTGCCCCCACTCCTCGGTTGGACTGCGGTGACCGGCGAGGTGAGCCTGGACCCGCTGATTCTGGTGCTCCTGATTTTCGTCTGGACCCCCCCCCACTTTTGGTCGCTCGCCATCAAGCGGCGAGAGGAATACGCCCGGGCCGGCATCCCAATGCTCCCTGTCACCCATGGCGTCGCCTTTACCAAGAGCCAGATCCTGATCTACACGCTGCTGCTCTTCGTGGTCTCGCTGATGCCGGTCAAGACCCACATGAGCGGCTATCTTTACCTGGCGGGCGCCCTGTGGCTCGGATCGACCTTTCTCCACCACGCATGGCGGCTGTATCGAAGCGAGGGCGACGCCCATGCCATGCGCACCTTCGGCTATTCCATCTTGTATCTGACGCTGCTGTTCGCCTTCCTGCTGGCGGACCATTACCTGGTGCCGGCTTTGCGGCTCCTTGGGCTGGCGGGCTGAACGATTGGATCGGGACTTGGCAGCTTATCTCCGCCAACCCGTGTCGGCTCGCTCAGGCGGAGCGGCGCCGAAGGGCGCCGATCACCACCAGAACGAACAGGATGCCGCCGATCACCGCCAGCAGTCCGCCGATGCCCATGACCCCCATGGCGGCCTTGGCCGCCAGGCTGTCCAGCCCTTGGGCGGCACCCGCGGTCTTGCGCTGGATTCCCATGGCGCCGGAGGCAGCGAGTCCCCCGATGTGCAGCAGTTGTCCGACGCCGTAGATCCAGGGCTGTACCCGCGCCGTGCGTCCCCCGGGCCGGCCGAAGCCGAGCCGGGGAAGCAGGTGATAGGTGAGGCCCATAAGCGCCAGGGTGATGCCGACGATGGAGCCGTGGTAATGCGCGGGCACGATGGTGTTGGAGCCCGCGATCAGCACGGCCAGGAGACCGCCCGCCGCGAACAGGGTGAGCGACGCCGCCAGGGCGCGGCGGACCGGCAGACGTGCCAGCCCCGTCACAGAATCGGCCCCACGTGCCAGGGCGATCAGCAGGGCAAGTCCGATCGGCACCGCCGCGAGCCCGTTGCCCCATTGCATCAGGCGAATGAAGGCGATCCTCGTCTCGGCCGATTCGGGTGCGTAGAGTCCGTGGATCACGGGCACCGAGACCAGCGGAAGCACGCCGAGTACCAGGAGTGCCGACAAGGTCCGGTCGCCAACGGGCAGGCGGTGGCCCGTCGCGCCCGCCAGCCAGATCCACGCCACCAGCAGGATCTGGGTGTATGCGAACTGAAGGACGTGCCCCGGCCCCCAAAACAGGTACTCGAAGAAGGACTTGCCCTCCCAGTTGGGCGACATCTCGGACCAGGTCCAGGCCAGGGACAGGGCGGCGACCAGCGCGGCGATGGCGGCGGTCAACGTGCCAACCGCCAGTGGGTCGCCCCAGCGCAGCTCACCCCAGGCGCCACGCAGGTAGCCTGCGAGGTGCATCAAGACGCCGAGTGCAAAGAGTCCGAGGCCGGTGACGAACAAGGGATGGTCCAGCACCGGGACATAGTTGTTGAGATACGGCTCAATGGCGCCAAGGAACGGCGAGGCGGCGACCAACAGACAGCCCGTCGCGGCGACGGCCAGTGCGGCCCAGGACAGGCCCGGAACCGGGGGTGCCGCCAGGCCCCAGAGCACGCCGCCGAAGGCCAGGAACCAGATCAGCACCGACTGGTCCACGTGCACGATCAGTGCAACGCGGAAGAAGTCCTGGGTGGGAAACAGGGCCCCGGTCCCCGGTGCCCGGGCGGCTACCAGGAGCAGGGCGAAGACGCCAGCGAGCGCCAGGGCGCTGACGCCAAGGATGAGCCAGGCCGTCACCAGGCGGCGCCGGTTGCCGCCTCGGTCCAGATCCCAGTCCGGTCCCACCGTTTCCATTGCTCGCGCCACTCAGGTCACCTCATTTGCCGCCGCCCCTCGCTTGAACGCGCAATTCTAGGGACCCGCGCCCCGTGAAGCGAACCGCCTTTTCCAAGCTCGCCGCCGCCATCGCCGTCCTGGCCATGGCGGTAATCATGCTCGGCGCCTATGTCCGCCTGAACGACGCCGGACTCGGCTGCCCGGACTGGCCAGGCTGCTATGGCCGTGTCGTCGCCCCCAGCCATCCTCAGGCGGTCGCCGAGGCCAACGCCGCCTTTCCTGAATGGCCGGTGGAATCGCACAAGGCATGGAAGGAGATGGTCCACCGGTATCTGGCGAGCGGCCTGGGGCTGGCCATCCTGGTCCTGGCGGCGGTGGCTTGGCGGGGGCGCGACCGAGGGCTTCCGTTGATGCTGCCGCTTTTGCTGGTGGGGCTCGTGGTCTTCCAGGGGCTCCTGGGCATGTGGACCGTGACCCTGCTGGTGAACCCGACGATCGTCACCGCCCATCTGGCGGGGGGCATGGCGACTCTGGCCCTGGCGTGGTGGCTTGCCCTGCGCACGGGGCTGTCTCCCGCGCAGCCGCAGGTTGTCCCCTCGCCGGCAGTTGCGAGGCTGCGTCCATGGGCCTGGGGTGGGCTGGTGTTGCTGGCCATCCAGATCCTTCTCGGCGGCTGGACCAGCACCCACTATGCGGCGGTCGCATGCATCGAGTTCCCGACCTGCTACGGCGGCCAATGGTGGCCGCAGACGGACTTTGGCGAGGGCTTCGCCATCTGGAGACCGATCGGCCCGAACTATGAGTTCGGCCGCCTGGACAGCGCAGCCCGCACCGCCATCCATCTGACCCACCGGCTCGGTGCCCTGGCGGTGCTGCTCTACCTGGGCGCCCTGGCGACCCTCATCCTGCGCCGTGCGCGTGGTGCCGGCGAGCGGCACCTGGGGCTCGCCCTTTGGGCGGTGCTCTTGGTTCAGGTCGGACTCGGCATCACCAACGTCGTCGGCCATCTGCCGCTGTGGGTCGCGGTGGCCCATAACGGCGGTGCCGCGTTGCTCCTGCTTACCCTGCTTGTGGTGATCCATCGATTGAATCCGGTCCCCGCGGCGCAGACTTCCAATGCACCGAGGTCCTTCGGGGCCCATTCGACCGAGCCCGGCCGCCCTTCCCTGGAAACCCTGTCGTGACCGTCGAAAACGCCGTCAAGAGCGCCCCTGGAGGAGCTGGCCGTTTCACCTTCCTTCTCTTCGTTCTGATCGCGGGCGTCGCCGTCGCGGCCGGGCTTTGGTTCGGCACGACCGTCTTTCGCGGCTTATCGGGTGCGTCGCCGCTAGTCCTGCAGGAAGGCACCCTGCTCCCCCAGCCGCGACCGCTCGCCGATTTCTCCCTGACGGACCAGGACGGCCGACCCTTCTCGCTCGCCAACCTCCGCGGTCACTGGACCTTCCTCGCGATTGGCTACACCCACTGCCCGGACATCTGCCCTATGACCTTGGCGACCTACGACGCCATCGAGGGAGAGATTGCCAAGGCGGCCTCCGGCGAGGGCGGCAAGACTCCGGTCCAGTTCCTGTTCATCTCAGTGGACCCCGGTCGCGACACCCCGGAGCGCCTGGCCCAGTACGTGCGCTACTTCAATCCACGCTTCCTCGGCGCCACCGGGGATGAGGTGCAGCTTCGGGCCTTGGCCGCCCAGCTCGGACTGCTCTATGCCAAGGTGGAGGGACAGGACACCGCCATGGGCTACCTGATGGATCACTCCGCGTCCATCCTGCTGGTGGACCCGGAGGGCCGCCTCACCGCCATCTTCAGCACGCCCCATGACGCCAGGCTCATGGCGGCGGACTACCTTGCTCTCGTAACTAACCACCAAACTTGACGACAACGATCTTGGAGGAACCCCTATGGCTACCGCCGCAGTGACCCATCACGCCCATCCCGATACCCCTCGAGTCAACGAGGTCAGCCTGGAAAGCCCTTGGGAGTGGCTTTCCAAGGGCTGGGCGGATCTCAAGCGGGCGCCCAAGTTCAGCCTGACCTACGGCGCCGTCTTTGCCTTGATTAGTGTGCTCATGACCTTGGGGCTGTTCGCCGAGGGGCTGTTTTTCATCGTCCCGCCGCTCGCCGCCGGCTTCTTCCTGGTGGCCCCCATGCTCGGCATCGGACTCTATCAGATCAGTGAGAATCTCGAGGAGGGCCATCAGGTTGAGTACTGCCAGGCTCTCAAGGCCTGGAAGCGCAACGAGGTCCAGCTCGGTGCCATGGCCGTGGTGCTGGTACTGGTGCTGCTGATGTGGATGCTCTCTTCCCTGGTGGTGTTTGCACTCTTTTTCGACAACCCGGTGCCGACCTGGGAGAACTTCGTCCCCCAGGTCTTCCTGTCCGGTGAGAACAACACCTTCGTGGCCGCCGGCATCATCGTCGGCGGACTCATCGCCGCCTTCACCTACTGCATTAGCGCAATCACGGTACCGATGCTCATGGATCGCCAGGTGGATGTGATGACCGCCATGCGCACCAGCGTCGAGGCCGTCAAGAGGAACTGGCAGGCCATGACCCTTTGGGCCGCCCTGATCGTCATGTTTGTGGGGATCGGAATCCTGACCTATTACATCGGCCTCATTGTCGCGATGCCGCTAGTGGGCCACGCCACCTGGCATGCCTACCGGGACCTGGTTCCCCAGGACTGACCGTCGTCTAACGACCGCCGGTCCCGGGGCTCGACGGGCACGGGGACCGGCGCTTCGCTCTCCGAATACAAGTTTTTTCGACCAATGATTAATCACAAGTCGATGGCCGTCGCCACCATCCTCGTCCTCATCGTCGCGGTCTCCGCCTGGTCAAAGCTGCGCTTCGTAGACGACGAGGACTTTGCCCCCCAGCGTTGGAAGGTGGGTGAGCACCCGGCGTTCCGGCCCCAAGGCTAAGCGGCGCGGGGGCACCTCACCCCGGCTGAGCCCTCTGGCATCGCCGGCGTTGCCGCACAGTCTCGGTTGGATCGCTTCCAGCATGCCTCTGGTATGATCGCGCGCCAGCGCCAGGTCCGGCGGCATCGACCGGGCCTCTCTCCAAACCCATCATCATCAATTTCGAGGAATCTCGATGAAGAATCGCCTTCTCCAAGGTGTCGCCATCGCGGCGACCGTCAGCGTCCTGATCACCGGCTGTGCCTCCGACGGAACCATGAGGGAGACCGGCATGGGCGCGGCCATCGGCACCGCTAGCGGCGCGGCGCTTGGTGCGGCCATTGGTTCATTCGGCGGTAATGCGGGCCGCGGCGCACTGATCGGCGCCATCGGCGGCGCCCTGGCGGGCGGCATGGTCGGCGCCTACATGGAGCAGCAGCGCAAGGACTTCGAGAAGGCCCTGGCGGACCAGATCGCCGCGGGCGCCATCCGGGTCGAGAAGCTGCCCAACGACCAGCTGCTGGTGGGCATGACGGGTGAGACCACCTTCGAGATCGACTCGGACCAGATCAACCCGGGTTTCTACCCCACCATGGACACCATCTCTGGCATCGTCAACAAGTACGGCAAGACCGAGCTGCGGGTGGCCGGCCACACCGACATTACCGGCTCGGCCCAGCACAACCAGTGGCTTTCCGAGCGCCGCGCCGCATCGGTTGAGGGCTATCTTGAAGGGGACGGGGTCGTTCCCGAGCGGATCTCCGCCGCGGGTTACGGCAAGAACCGGCCCATCGCTTCCAACGACACCGAAGAGGGACGCCGGCTGAACCGCCGGGTCGACATCACCATCATTCCGATCACCGAGGGCTGAGGGAACAGCGTATCCGATCGCCTCGCGGACGCGGCCTTCAGGCCGCGTTCTTCCTTTCGGGGGCAGGGGTGAGGGCGGGAAATCACCCGGGTATCCAATGGACATCGGCCTTGCCTTGGCTTAGGTCTGGCTTCAACTCCTGGGCACGTGTCGGCGGTACCCAGCACGGAGGTGTTATGGTCCGAGTCCTTTTCAACGTCCTGGCATTCCAGATCGGCTGGTTCGCGTGCGTCATCGGAGGCGCCAAGGGCCTGCCCTGGATCGGCGTCGCGGTCACCGGGCTCATCGTTGCCCTGCACCTGTCGCTGTCGGGGGCGCCGTGGCGCGAGGCGTTGCTCCTCGTTATCGTCGGCACCATCGGGGCACTCTGGGACGGGTTGGTCATGCGGCTCGGATTCCTCGAGTACCCGTCGGGCATGATCCTCCCCTGGCTCGCGCCCGTTTGGATCATCGCAATGTGGGTCGGCTTCGCCACGACCCTGAACGTCTCCTTGGGCTGGCTGCGCGGGCGCTGGTATCTGGCCACCCTGTTGGGGGCAATCGGCGGTCCGCTCGCCTTCTACGCGGGCATGAAGCTCGGGGGCGTCAGCTTTCCGGATGCGGTTGCCAGCCTCGCGGTGGTCGCCGGGGGATGGTCGCTGCTGCTTCCGCTGAGCTCGTGGATCGCGCTGAAGCTCAGCGCGCACGGAGACTCCGAAGCCAGCGGCGCAATACCGGACACCCTTGGATCTGCTCAGGCGGACGAGATCTCCCCGTAGGCCAGCTGGCCGCCATGGTGGGCGCTCGATATCACCCGGTCAGACAGGAGCGGACACCTGGGCGGTCTAACGCCCAATCCCGCGGCGGCTACCGTGCCCTGTCGTGCCGGTATTCCCAGCGGTCTCGGTACCTGACGCACTGATAGGCGCCATCGGTGGACCCCTTTGCCGGCCCTTACATGGAGAAGTCACTCCAAGTGCCGAATTGGGGGGCCGTAGTCCACAGGTATCAGGCTTCGGATGCCTTCGAAGTCGAATTCGTGCGGGGTGACGGAACCACAATCGCCGTGGTGACCGTAAATGCGAAGGGCATTCGCCCCATCCTCGCTGCAGAAATACTACATGTGCGCCAAGTGGCGGCGTGGTTGCGGGAATTTGGCGGTACGTCCTTTCCCGCGAGGGGCGCGATTCCCCTGCACGAGGGGTGTGAAGCCCCTAGGGGTGTAGCACCCGTAGGGGCGAGAGACCCACAGAGTAGGGGCGTGACACCCCCAGATCTAGCGGCGTCAGACCCCCCGAACCGTCATAGAACCGTCAGTGTGTGGCGACGACACGGCGCACCGCCCAAAACCAACAATCGATCGCGGGAGGAGGGCGACTCCCATCCCGCGGGACTGGCGACCCGGAGAACGGGTATCCCGGGTCATCGCCTGGAGGTCGGCGACAGCGGCCTCTCGGGTCGCATAGAAACGCGAACTGCCTTCGTGCGCAGCGTCCACGGCCACGGGGAGACCGCACCCGGGCCGCTCGGCCGCTGGGTCTCCTGAACGGCCACGGCGTAGAGCAAGGTGGGATCGAGTCCCTGCGGTTGGGCGGTCGCCTCCCAGAACGTCCCGGTCAAGTCCACCGCGTGGGCCCGTAGCGATGCCGCCAGGAGCAGGATCGCGGCGGCCCGAGCAGATCGTGGTTTAGCCAACATCAAGAGACACATCAACAGGTTCCGTCAGTCGGTCGCGCGCAGAAGCCCTTGCAGAAGTCGCTCCCGCCGTGCGCTGCGCACCGGCGGGCCGGACGATCAGCCGCGGCGATTCCCCGGCTGCGCCGACGGCGATCTTCAGGTTCGAGTAGCCCACATCCAGGCCAATGACGGTCATCCGGTCTTCACGTTCACTGCAGGTACACAAGCGGTCACGAAACCGCTTCGCCTTGGCCCTGCTACGACAGGAAGTACACGCCAGGTACACTAGCGGTACACAAGGGTGGAAGGAGCATGCCCGAGATCCCCCCTCACGACCGCCGGGAAAGGCGCCGCAAAACCGTGCCCTTTCGCCGCAGTGTCCGGAGGACGGTTGTGCTGTAGTGCGGGACGGGATCAGGGTGCGGGCAAAAACAGGGGCACAGGGCGCGCGCGGGCGGATGCACCGTGGCGCTGAATCCACGTCACTGAAGGATCGGTGTAGGGAAACGGAGCGGGCGAAAACACACCGGCCCGCTCGCGTGCGGGGTAAAACACGCCGCAGCAGTCGCCGCCGCCGGGGTGCGGGCGGAAACAGCAGCTCCGACAAACCTGCGGGCGCATGCAGGCAGGCCGTAAACCCACGCAAGTGCATGATCGGATGGGCAACTACCGGCGGCCGAAAACACACCCACCGTTGCTCGAACAGGTAAGAACAAGCACCCGAAATGCCCTTGCGGCAGGGCGGGGGAGCGCGGGCGGAAACAGCGGTCGTGTTTCACCTAGATTCCTTGAGGGGCCAAAATCTTTGCAGATGCGTCAAGTTGTTGCATCGCGGCATTTGTCACGGCTCGTCGGTCTGAGGCGAAGCCTCGCTAGATAGGTATGTGGAAACACGCGGGGCGGGGAGCATGTCGGAAGAGACGCATCGCATCGAGGAAATCGTCGAGGCATGGGCGCAGGCGCGCCTGGAAGCGCTGGCCGCGGAGGCCGGGGAGGTGGCCTCCCAGTTCTATCTGCGCGCGGCTCGGGAACGCGCCAACCGCGCGCGCAGCGAATGGGGCGGGCTCGGGGGTGCGCGTGCGGCCGCAGCGCGCGGCACGCGCCGCCCCCGGTGCGTTCGCCATCGAGTGGTTCACGCGACGCTGGGGCAACAACACCGGGACCGGGGCGCAGACCTTTACGACCTACCTCCGCCGCGGAACCGCCGACCGCTACCCCCGCTGGGCCCTGGCCAGCGTCGCCCAGCCCTGGGAGCTTGCGCTCGCCGAGGCGTTGGAGGACCGCTTTGCCGAAATCCGGCGGACCGCGCGCAGCGTCTCGCGCGTGCGGATGGCCTTTCGTCAGCACGCCAAGCTGGAACGTACGATGGCGGAGGGGAGCGGGCAGAGCAAGGACACACCCGGGAGCCAGGAACGAATGGAACCCGGTCACGCGCAAGGGGGGTCCTAGCCTGGATCAGCGGCGCTCGCCCCCGAAGAAGGCGCTGGCGCAGCGCCCGACAGACCTGAACTGGTCGATCCGGTTTGCGGGTGCCAAGGAGGCCTTGGACCCGGGCAAGACGAAGTGGCCTGGGCTTGACCAGGCTTCGTCTCGGGTCCGCCGTTAGTGAGATGCAGCCGGTACCGGGACGCACCGCAGCCCCAGATCGACGAAGCGGCACCGCTGCCCGTCGAGCGACAGCACATGCTCGACGGAGGACGGCCGCCAGGCGGCCACAGGCGAGCCGCTCGTGGTGCTGTTCCCAGACGGGCTCACGGGTCTCGGCGCCGCACCCCGGCCTTGGCGAACAGCTTGGCACCGACCTGCTCCTCCAGCTCGCGCTGTCGCCAGGATCACCTTCGCCGAGTCGGCGCTTGGTGATCTGGAAACTATCCCCGGTCTGTCGCTGCTCCAAGTCGGTCGCGAAGACCATTCAGGACTATCATCTTAGGGGCGTGCGACTGTGGGGCGGAGGTGCGCCCCGGCGACACAGCGAAATCTCCGCGCGAACTCTTCTGGAGAGACGTCATGACAGACCCGATCGTACGGATGTACGAAACCGAACAGCAGGCGCGCGACGCCGTCAGCGAGCTCAGGGAGGAGGGTTTCCCCGAAGACAGGATCTTCCTGGTTACGCCAGGCGCCGGCATTGACGAGGGACCGTCGGAGGCTATCTCGAGGGCGATCATGGCCGGGCACGTGCTGCGCAGCCACGCCCAGGTCTATGCACAGGGCATACAAGGCGGGCGTTCGCTCGTGGTGGTCCACGCGCCCTTCGGCTCCGGCGTGCTGGCGACCCGCACCATGGATAGTTTCGGCCCCGTGGACACCGGCATCCGGCTGCCGGAGAGGCGCTCCCCTGCCTGGGATGAGGCCGCACCGCTGTCCTCGGCCTTGCAGCTGCGGTCGATTCTCCGCGATCGGCCGGCGCCGTTCTCCGCGACCGTGAGTCTCCCCACGCTTTCCCGGGGCCGGAGCTTCCTGTCCTCGTTGTTTAGGGAACTGGCGAGGTCGGACTTCGCGCTGTTCGGCCGCAGCGAGCTGAGCCCCAACCCGGCCCCCCTGTCGTCCCTCTTCGGGCTCAAGACCGTCTCTGAGAGCGAGGGCCCGCGGAGATCGAGCTTCGGCCTGCCGTTGCTGTCACAAGATCCGGCACCGCTGTCGTCCAGGCTCGGCCTCCTCCTGCTGACAGAAGGGCCGCTTCGGAATCAACCGGCACCCTTGTCCGCGACCCTCGGTCTACCGGCGCTTTCGCGCGGCCGCAGCTTCCTGTCCAGAATCGTTGGGGAGCTGGCGAGCTCGAATTTCGCGCTGTTCGGCCGCGATCCCCTGAGCCGCAACGCGGCCCCCCTCTCGTCGCTCTTCGGTCTCAAGACCCTCTCGGGTAAGACGGGTCCCTCGTGGACGTCGAGCTTCGGCCTCCCACTGTTGTCTCGTCCGAGACCGCAGTCGCTCGGTCTTCCCCTCCTGTCACGGAATCCGGCACCGCTATCGTCCTTGTTCGGCCTTCGCGTGTTGAGCAGGTACCAGTGATTCCAGCCGCGTGACGGGCAGGCCGGAAGCGGCCTGCCCACCGCGTCCCCCGACCACCCTTCCACTACGCCCGGCCACACGGCCGATGTTCACGCGTGCCGTTTCGGACGCCAAACCGCTAGCGAGTGTCAAGTGAGATTGACATTTCTTATAGTCATCCAATATTGACATTCTGGGCTGGCGTTTCTAAGCTTCTCCACAGGCCGGACGAGGTTTCTCGCTTGGGAGACACTCCGTCCGAACGCTCCTGACGTCTGGCGCAATCCAGGGGTCAGCCGCGCCCATGGTAAGACCGGGTGGCCAGCGCTGTTCTTTGGTTACCCGGGCGCGGCAAGGAGCGACCCCGCGTGCGGGGTTCGCACGACGCCGAGGTACGTTTCCACCTCTGTATCTCTTGGGAGAAAGCTTATGGCAACCGATTTGGACGATCCGGACCGCGTATGGCCGACCGGACTGACCATCCGAGAGTCGGAGGAGCTCCACAAGCACGTCATTGACGGCGCGCGTGTCTTCTTCGCGATTGCGCTGATCGCGCACCTCCTCGCGGCAATCTTGACCCCGTGGCTGGGATGAGGAGAAAACCATGAACCAAGGTAGAATCTGGTGTGTCGTAAAGCCGACCGTGGGCCTGCCGTTGTTCCTGGGCGCGGTTACGGTCATCGCGCTGCTCGTGCACTATGCAGTCCTCACCCACACGACGTGGTTCTCCGCCTACTGGGGCGGGTGAGTCCCGCGGACGGGAGGCTGTCCGTGGTTCGGGGTCGGGAGAAGCCATCCCGACCCCATTGAGTCATCGGGTTTCGACGCCGGGCTGACCTTCGTGGGAACAAGCTCATAGTGGTCGGGGCCTCGCTCGGCCGACGCTTCCTTGCATGGATGCGCGACCGCGCGGTGCGGGTACGCGTTGCCGCCATGGCGAAAACTCCCCGCGAATTGTCTGGAGAGCCATCATGATCAACCCGATTGTACGGATATACAAAGCGGAACAGCAGGCGCACGACGCCGTTGAAAAGCTTCGGGAGCGCGGCTTCCCCGAGGACACGATTTTTGTGGTGACGCCGGCGTTCAAGAAGGACCCGGGGTCGCTGGAGGCGGTCTCGCGGGCGGTCGCGGCGGGCTTCGTGCCGCAGGACAGAGTCGGCGTCTATACGGCAAGCGTTCGGCAGGGTCGCTCGCTCGTGGCGATCCGCGCGCCTTTCGGTCACGGCGTGCTCGCAACCCGCATCCTGGACAAGTTCGTCCCGGTCGATACCGGCCTCGAGCGCCGGGAGCCCACGGTTACCTGGGACGTGGCCGCGCCCTTGTCGTCAGGCTTCAGGCTACCGGTGTTGTGGCGTAATCAGCCGGCGCCGCTCTCCAATCTCGCAGGACGCTCGACGCTTTCACGCAGTCGCACCTTCCAAGCCAGGTATGCGGAGCTGACGAGCCCGACCTGGACGCTCTCATCGCGGCTCGGTCTCCGCCTGCTCAGCCGGAACCAGGCGCCTCGGGCCTCCTTATCGGGTAAGGCGGGCCCGTCCTGGACCAGGAGCTTGGGGCTGCCGTTGCTGTCGCGAAATCCGGCACCATTGTCCTCCAGACTCGGCCTTCGCCTACTGACAGGGCCATTGCCGCGCAATCATCCAGCGCCCTTCTCGGACCGCCTTGGTTTCCCGACGCTGTCGCGCCGGCGAACGTCTGTTCCGGATGTTCGGGGAACTGGCAAGCTCGAACTTCGCACTGTTCGGTCGAAGCCCGCTTAGCCGCAACGCGGCTCCACTGTCTTCCCTCATCGGCAAGCCGCTGCTGTCGCAGGAGCCAGCGCCGCTGTCGTCCAAGATCGGCCAGCCGCCGCTGTCGGACGGTCGGGAACTGTTCTCGTCGAAGCTCGGCCTTCCACTGCTCTCGCCACGCCCGGCACCGCTGTCGTCCTTGCTCTGCCTTCCCACCCTGAGCAGGCACCAGTGATCTCGGCATCTGGAGGTCAAGCCCGCTGTAGCGGCTTGCCCTCCAGGCGTCAGCCCACGTCTTGATGCAAGCCAGCCCGATCGCCCGGCCGCACCGGATGTCATGTCGGCATGACACTATAAGGCGACAGGCAGCGTTGACAACCAGCTGCACAGTACCTTAAACTCGTTTACGGGCTGGTTAAGGTTTCCCGCATTCCGAGAAGCCACCAGCCGCTCCCGACATTTGGTGCAGCCAGGTGTCATCTGTGTTGCGCGTGGGTCCGGGAATGATCTCTTGTGTGCCCCCCTGGCGCGGCAAGAAACAACTCCGCGTGCGCGGTTCGCACGAGGCAGGGTTGGGCTGAGCCCCCTGTTTTCTCCGGAGACGCTTATGGGAACCGATTTGGACGATCCGGACCGGATATGGCCGACCGGACTGACCATCAGGGAGTCGGAGGAGCTCCACAAGCACATCATTGACGGCGCGCGTGTCTTCTTCGCGATTGCGCTGATCGCGCACCTCCTTGCGGCAATCTTGACCCCGTGGCTGGGATGAGGAGAAAACCATGAACCAAGGTAGAATCTGGTGTGTCGTAAAGCCGACTGTGGGCCTGCCGTTGTTCCTGGGCGCGGTTACGGTCATCGCGCTGCTCGTGCACTATGCAGTCCTCACCCACACGACCTGGTTCTCCGCGTACTGGGGCGGGTGATCCCGGGGGCTGGTAGTGGGAGCCCCCAGCGCTGCCGACACCGTTGTTTCCGAGCGCAAGTCGGGTAATCCCTAGTCGGGGGGTGTATGGGGGGTCGGGAACGATCAGTCCCGGCCCCTGTTTAGCGATTCGGCCTCGAATTCGACATGAACCGACTCGGGCACAGGCTGACGGCGGCGTGGGTTTCACTCGGCCCGCGCTATCTTCCGTTCGCTGACGTCGCCACGCCGGACCTGCCGCTCGGCCGCCTGCTGCGGCTTTCGCTTTTCCAGGTCTCCGTCGGCATGGCGTTGGTGCTGCTGGTCGGAACTCTCAATCGGGTGATGATCGTCGAGCTGGGCGTGCCTGCCTCGCTGGTCGGCATCATGGTCGCGTTGCCCCTCGTATTCGCGCCCTTCCGCGCCCTGATCGGCTACCGGTCCGACACGCACCGCTGCGAGCTTGGCTGGCGGCGCGTTCCCTACATCTGGAACGGCACACTGCTGCAGTTTGGCGGCTTCGCGATCATGCCGTTCGCACTGCTGGTGCTCGCAGGCAAGTTGCAGGCGGCCGACGCCCCGATCTGGATTGGCCAGGTCTCCGCGGCACTTGCCTTCCTGCTCGTCGGCGCGGGCGTGCACACCGTGCAGACCGCCGGACTGGCGTTGGCGACAGACCTTACCCCCGTGGAATCCCATCCCAGGGTCGTCGGCCTGATGTACGTGATGCTGCTCGCCGGGATGATCGCAAGCGCGTTGGCCTTCGGTGCCGCGCTGGCGAACTTCTCGCCCGGGCGACTGGTGCAGGTTATCCAGGGCGTCGCCGTCGCGACCATGCTGCTGAACGTCGTCGCGATGTGGAAGCAGGAAGTCCGACGACCCGCCCGCAGCGCTGCGGCACCCGCTTCCGACCCGACCTTCGCAGAATCTTGGGCAAGTTTCTGCGAGGGCGAGCATGCCGTTCGCCGGCTCGTTGTGGTCGGCATCGGCACGATGGCCTTCGGCATGGCAGATATCCTGCTCGAGCCCTTCGGCGGCCAAGTGCTCCATTTCACCGTCGGGGCAACCACAAAGCTCACCGCTTTACTCGCGGCGGGCGGCCTGCTCGGTTTCGGCTATGCCTCCCGCGTCCTCAGTCGCGGTGCGGACCCGTACCGCATGATCCAGAGGGGCGCACTCATCGGGTTGCCGGCGTTCGCCCTGGTGATGGTGGCTGCTCCTCTTGGCAAACCCGGGCTGTTTCTGATGGGCAACTTCCTGATCGGCTTCGGCGGCGCCCTTTTCGGTCACGGCACCCTGACCGCAACGATGAACCAGGCCCCGAAGCATCAGGCCGGCCTTGCACTAGGCGCCTGGGGCGCCGTGCAGGCCACCGGAGCAGGTCTCGCCATGGCGCTCAGCGGTACGATCCGCGATCTCGTTAACGCCGCGCTCGGAGAAGCTACGCAGGGACCGTGGGGCGTTGCCGGGGCGGCCAGCGGCTACATGGCCGTGTACGGGCTTGAGATCGCACTGCTGCTGGTCACCATCGCCGCCGCGGTTCCCCTGATCCGCCGCGCATCGGCGCCGCGAACGGGTGAGTCGCAGGCAGACCTCGGGCTCGCCCTGGATGCGGTGCCGACCGGGCCCCAGCCGGTCGAATCACGCGGCGGCTCTGCTTCCTAAGGGGAAGCGCATGAACCGACTCGCAATCCTCGAATACCCCGATCCGCGGCTGCGTCTGCGTTCTGCACCGGTGACAGCGTTTGACGCCAGCCTATCTGGACTGATCGATGACCTGCTCGAGACACTCTATGCGACGACAGGCATCGGGCTCGCCGCGCCGCAAACGGGCGATCGCCGCCAAGTCCTGGTGATGGACCTGTCGGGCAACGCGTCACAGCCGGAGGAGTACGTCAATCCCGAGATCCTGACGAGCGCAGTTCCCGCCCTCGTGGAGGAGAGCTGCCTCTCGGTACCAGGCATCGTCGACAACGTGGTACGGGCGACGCAGCTGCGGGTGCGCGCCCGAGACCGCTTCGGCGAGGCATTCGAGCGCGATCTCGACGGCATGCGCGCCGTCTGCCTGCAGCACGAGATGGATCACCTCGCCGGCAGGCTCTTCATCGATCACCTGTCTCTGTTCCGGCGGCTTCGTGTTCGCGTCGGCGCCGTGGCCCGCACCCGCGGCGTTAGGGCCGCCTGATGCGTGCCGGGGGATGCGGGCGGTCGCTACCTTGAGCGATGCTTGTCTGTGTCTCTGCCCCGTTTGGTAGCACGACAGGGGCCAGCAATTGAAGATCACGCTCTCCTTGGGTGTTGGGCTTCGGCCTGCCTCGTGATCCTCGCGGGTTTGACGTTGAACGCCGCGCGACGCGTGATCGAAAGGGTCCAAGTGCGGAGGGCAGCTCGCGCCTAACAACCGGTGCCGCGCGTCGTCACTTGGGGGCGCAGTTGCCGCCGCCACGACCCCGTTACAGTCCGCCCTGACCAGCCAACCCCGCCGCTCGCCGAGATCCCCTGGCGCTCTGCCAGGGCCGGTGTAGGGGGATTCGACCGCAACGAAGCCCCCCTGGGAATAGAGCTCACCGGAGAGGGCCATCTGGATGGCGACCAAGGGGTTGTAGCCGCGGTATGCCATGGTCTGAAGGTAGCTGGAGATGCGGCAGTAGGCCTCGGCGTACTGACGGGTGCGGAAGCAGCCGGAGACCTTCTGCTTGACCTTGCTCATGCGCAGGTCGCGCTCGGCGCGGTTGTTGGTGAAGGGCACGTGGGGCAGCTTGGCGAACAGCAGGATTGAGTGCTCGTAGCGCTTGAACCGCTCCCAGAGGTTGTGGGCGTCGGACTTGGCGACCCGGCCACGCTTGCCGTTTTGGCGGGCGGGGATGGGCGGGAGTTCCTTCTCGCCCCGGGTCAGGACATTGCGGTAGCGCTTGCGCAGGTTCTTGTAATCGGGATCGGACAGGCACTTGCCGGGGCTTTTGGCCACGCGCGCACAGGTCTGCTTGAGCAGGCGTTTCATGTTCGCCGCCCAGCGGTAAGCGTTGGTCTCGACCACGAAGGTCAGCTCACGCAGCAGATGCGAGCCGCACAGGCCGTGGTCGAAGTGATCGTAGGCGAGATAGGAGGCCCAGCAGTCATGGATGGCCGTGCCTTTATAGCGGGGGATGATGCCGATGGCCTCAATGGCTTGGCGCCCCCGCTTGGGATGGAGGCGTTTGAGGGTGATGTCCCCGGCCGAGTAGACGTGAATCCAGTAGTTTTTGCGATCGACCCGCAGGGAGGTCTCGTCCACATGCAGGGCGGGCTGGCAGAGCAACTGCGCGATGGCCGCCTGCTCCCAGGCCTCCAAGGCAAGATGGAGCTGCATGAGGTAGTTGAGCAGGGTGGCCTCGGACAGGAGCCGACCGATCAGGGTGTGGATGGATTGCTGCACCCGCTTGAGCGAGACCATCTGCGCCACCAGCAGGTTCAGCACATAGGCGCGGATGCCGGGGCCGTATTGCACCGGACCGGAGAACTCGGGAGGGAACGCCGCCTTGGTCTGCGTGTGGCAGTGGGGGCAGTCTTTGATCTCGGCGTCGAGGTGGCTGAGCACCGTCTCGAAGATGATGTCGATGCGGGTGCGCCGCTCGTGGCCCTTGGGGGGCAGGTCGCTGAGCTCGGCGCCACAGTGGGCGCAGGCATCGACCGGCAGGATCGTGACGGTCTCGACCGTGCGGGTGTTGCCGCTGCGGCTGTGCGCGTGCCCCTGGCCCTTGGCCTGGGTGCCGGGTCGGGTTGCGGTGTCGTCTTCCTTGCCCGTCTGCGAGGGCGGCAGGCTGGAGTTACGGCTGCTCTTCGGGGTGTGCTTTTCCATGAACACCGCCATGAGCAGCTCGAACAACATCAACAGGGCCTGGAACAGGGCGTGGGTCTCCCCCGTCACCTTACCCTCGGCGCACAGACGCTCGAACTGGCCCTTCAGGGTGGCGAATTCCTCGCGCAGGGAGGCCTTGTTGACGCTGGCCATGGTCGGTGCGGCCGCGTTGCCTAGGCGTCCTCGGCCTCGACGGCCATCAGCCCCGCCAGCACCGCGAGCCGCTCCGTCCGAGGCATGGCCTGGTAGCGACTGGCCCAGCTCTCGGCCTTGCGCTTGATGCGCTGGCGGTCGGTGAAGTTCTTGCCCGCATAGCGTGCCCAGTGCAGCCGATCGGGGGTGAAGTTCAACCACAGCTTCTCGGTACGCACCCCCGCCTGGTTCATCACCTGGACCTCCAGCGTGCGCCAGTCGGCCAGCTGCTCGTCATACAGGGCCGAGGGGTAGCCGGAGAGGATGACCGGACAGGGCACCGCCTTGAGCAACGCCAACAGCTCGACGTGGTCCTGCCCCTCGTAGTCGTAGCGGTAGCGCCGCCCCGAGGTGCGGGTGTGCAACAGGTAGGGCGGGTCGCAGTAGAGCAGCTCACGGCCCGTGAACGGATACTCGGCCAGGAACCGGTGGGCACAGCCGTGGACTTTCTCGACCGGATAGTCGCAGCGCAACCGCTCCAGGGCCCGGGCATCGAGGTCGATGCCGATGTTGCGCAGCGCCGGCGGCTTGCGCTGCATGATCGCCCCGCCCCCCAGGTGGGTCTCGATATAGGTGTCGTGCGGCGGCATCAGGGCGATGATCGCCTGACACAAGCCCGAAGTCGCCTTCGATCCAAAGTAGCTGCCCATCGGTGTCGATCCGCGCCAAAATCTTGGATCAACACCATAGGCTCCGCCCTCTATGCTGTCAAGCGCTCAAGCCCAGTCTCGGGTAGGGGCAGCGGCAAGGGGGCGAGTAGTTACCGGAAAGGGACTCTATTCGAGTTTGCGGCCCGTTAGAGCACGCCGGCTCGATCACGCGGGAACCCCGACCACGAAGCCGAACAGCGGCAAGAGCACCAGCGCCGCCTGGTACAGTGCGGTGCGCGCGAGCATCGGATTGATCTCTGGGCCCTCGGCACCGCCGAACAGGCGGGCGATCAGCGCCACGGCGAGCGGAAGGCTGCCGAGGCTGAGCCAGGTCGCGGCCGGCAGATCGGCGGCAAGCAGGACGGGAAAAGGCAGGAGCAGCAGGGCGCCGTAAAGCCACCGGGTTCCCGGCCGCCCCAGGTAGTGGCACAGGGTCCTGCGCCCGGCGACGCGGTCTGTCTCCAGATCCCGGTAATTGTTGAGCAGCAGCACGGCGGCCGCCGGCAGGCCGAGCGCAATCCCGAGCAGCAGCGCGGCGCGGCCGAAGGCCAGGGTCTGCAGGTAATGGCTGCCGACCACGGAGGCGACGCCGAAAAAGGTCAGCACGTAAAGTTCACCGAAGGGGCCAAACGCGATGGGCCGTGGGCCGCTGGTGTAGGCATAGCCGCAGACCAGGGAGGCCAGACCGATGGCGAAGATCGGCCAGCCGCCCCGGGCCACCAGCAGGCAACCGAGCAGGAAAGCCAACCCAAAGGCGAGATGGGCGGCGGTTCGCACCTCCCGGGCGCTGAACCAGCCCTGAGCCGTGGCCCGGGGCGGCCCGACCCGATCGACGGTGTCGGTGCCGCGCTCGAAATCCGCCGCGTCGTTGTGCAGATTGGTTCCGACCTGGATGGCGACCGCGGCAAGCAGGGTGGCCACGGCGGTGGGAAATGCCAGCCGACCGGTTTGGGCGACCGCCAGCCCGATTCCGGCGACCACCGGGGTCACCGCGAGTAACAGGGTCTTGGGTCGGACGGCCGAAATCCAGCGGGCGATCCGGGACGGGCCAGGGACCAGGGGCGCCATGGACCGAGAGGCCTCGATTGCTCCGCCCGCTACCCTCTCGCCCGGACCCGCGTGGTCGTTCATGGTCGGCGGGGAAACTTGCCGAAGTCCGGGGCGCGGCGCTCCAGGAAGGCATCTCGGCCCTCCTGGGCCTCCGCGGTGGTGTAGTAGAGGGCGGTGGCGTTACCTGCCAGCTCCTGGATGCCGGAGAGCCCGTCGGTGTCCGCGTTGAAGACCGGTACCCCATAGCGCGCGGCGATCGACAGGACCAGGCTCGCCACCAGAGACGGCCGCTCCTCGTGGGCCAGATGACCCAGGCCCGCGAGGAGGATGGTCTCGGCGTCCGGAAGAAGCCCCCGTACCCGCTCTGCCTCTGCCGGACGGACGGTCAGATCGCCCTCTGCCGCCACAAGGACCAAGGGGATTTGGAGTCGGGGCAGTTCCCGCGCCATGAGCTC
Organism: uncultured Gammaproteobacteria bacterium; assembly: GCA_963698355.1. GTDB lineage: Bacteria > Pseudomonadota > Gammaproteobacteria > Chromatiales > Chromatiaceae > Thiodictyon. The sequence continues at coordinate 36,206 of CAVOQO010000098.1, forward strand.
CAGGTCCCAATTGGCCATCATCCCAATGGTTGCGGACACGTGTCCCGGCGTGGAAATGAGGCGCCGGTAGAGTTCGACGCCGCGTGGGTCCAGGCGGGAGCCGGTGCTGTCCACGAGGCGCTCCACCGCCCGGGGCGACTGGGCCTGCCAGGAAAAAAGTCGCGGGATCAGGGGATTTGCAGCGAGGAGCTTGGCGGCGGGGGAGAACCAGTGGCCGGCCAGCCCGCGCAAGGGGAGCAGGGCGCCGTTGATGCTGATCAGCGCGCGGGGGGCGATCGCGGCGTCGAGACACATCCGGGCCAGGATGGCAGCCCCAGCGGAATGGCCAAGGACCAGGTCCGGCGGCGTCTCGAGTTCCTCGAGGAGAGCCTCCAGGGAGCGTGCCATACCGGGGAGGGAGAGGCCACGGGCCGATGGGGTCTGAGTGAAGCCATGCCCGGGCAGGTCCGGGGCCACCAGGGTGAAATGACTTGCCAGCAAGGTCGCCAGATCCCGCCAGGAGTGGGTGGCCGCCCCGGTTCCGTGGATGAGCAGCAGGACGGGGCCCTGTCCCATCCGCTGGACATGCCAGCGCAGGCCCCCGGCCGAGACGAACCGGCTGAAAGCTCGGTTGGGCCAGTCTCGGCCCTCCAGCTCCCAGCTCGGGCTACGGAGACTCACGGGGGTCAGATCCCGGCGGTCGCCTTGACCGCGGCGCTAAGGCGTCCCGCGTCAGCGTGAGGGAGGGGCAGGTAGACCCCACCCATCGCTTGGGCCAGCTCCCGGGCCTGGGGTTGGGGGTGGGGCGAGATGTCCACTAGGAGAGCCGCCACGCCGGCTGTTTGAACCAGCCGGGCAGAGGCGAGCGCCTCCTCCCCGGCCCTGGCTCGGCCGCCTGATCCGTCTCGAGCCACGTTGGCCCGGCCGTCGGTCAGCAGGACCAGGAGCGGGGTTCCGCCGCGGCGCTTGACGCCGTCCGCGAGGGCAAGTCCGGCCTCGATCCCGGCCGCCAAGGGGGTTCCGCCCCCGCCCGGCAGGTCCGCGAGACTGCGCTTGGTGCGCACCAGGGAGCGGGTGGGCGGGAGCAGCAGCTCGGCGCCGTTACCGCGGAAGGCGACCAGCGCGACCCGGTCGCGCCGGACGTAGCAATCCGCGAGCAGGAGCTCGACCGCCCCCTTGGCTTCGCTGAGCCGGTGCAGGGCGGAGGAGCCCGAGGCGTCAACCAGGAAGATGGCAGTGGTCTCGGAACGGTGCCTGAAGCGCTGAATCCGAAAGTCGTCCTTGCGCACCTCGATCCGCGCGATCTGCCCCGAACCTTGGGCCGGGAGCGCGGGGTGGCCCCGCTCCTCCCGGCGCACCCGTTGCCAGGGCGCCGCGGCGCGCAGCGTCTCGATGACATTGAGCCGGTCCCCGGGGCGTCGATCCCCCCGGCGCACCCCGGCGGGCCGGCCCCGCATATTGGATTGCTGGACCTGCCCGGCCTTACCCGTGCTGCGGACCTTGGACGGGCGAAGCTGGCCGAGTCTCAGCCGGTCCAGCAGATCCCGCGGGATGGCCGCCTTCGTGGCCTCGAGGACCTGGTCGGCGAGTGGATTATCCCGCTTCTCCGGTTCCGGTTCGTTCTCGGACTCTCCCTCCTGATCCGGGGGCGGGGGCTCCGGCTTGGGCGGCGGGGGCTCGTCGTCCTGCGGCTGCCGGTAGGGAATAACCGTGGCCCGGGGCGCCAGGACCAGCCGGGCGGCCAGTGTGACCTGCTCGTCCTCGACTCGGTCCTTCCCCTCCAGAGCGGCCGCGATGCGCGCCGCCCGAACCGCCTGGATGGAGGCCCGGATGGAATGAATGCCAAGCGCCAGGGCGGTACCGCACAAGGCATCCACCTGCTCGGCACCGATGGTCACGGCGGGCAGGCGCCGCCGGGCGGCGGCGATCTCCCCGGGCGTGTAGGGGATGTCACCCATCTCACGGACGCCGATGGGGCTCAGGTCCAGCAGGAAGGTAAGGCGGTCGACCAGGGCATCGGCCACCCGCTCGTCCTCCTCGCTGCCCTCGTCCAGGGCAATGACGCCCAGTCGGGCGGGGGAGCGCAGGGCCAGCCCGTCGCGCTCCAGCACCACCTCGCCCGCGTCCAGTGCCGCGCACAGATAGGAAATCGGCGAGCCCTTGACCCGCTCGGCCATGGCCAGCTCCACCATCCCGCCGTCGGCCTCGCAAAGGAGTCCGTGCTCGGCTACCGGCCGGCCGGTGCGGAGCGTCGCGGCCAGGTCGAGACCGCCGAGCAGGCGCCCGTCCGACACGTGCAGGGGAATCTTTCGCCTGGGGGTACCGGGAGGCAGCAGCTCCCGGGTGTCGGCCAGCCATTGCTCGCGCACCGGGCCGGGCCGGGCGCGCACGGCCACGCCGCCGGTGCCGACGGGGTCCACCGCGAACAGGGCCGCGGCCAGCGCGGCCAGCTCCCAGGGGTCCGGCGCGGGGCCCGGCTCAGGGCCTGGACCAGTGGTCTGGCCGTCGGCCGGGCCGAGTCGGTTTCCGCTTGGGTCCGCGATCATGCGGGGAAGAGCTCCTGCACCGCACGCTCGACCCGGGCGGTGGAGCCGGACTCGTCAAGCGGATCCCGGCGCAGGCGGTGGCGCAGTGCCGGTGCAGCAAGACGGCGCAGATGGGGCACGCCCACCTGTGCGTCGCCCTCCAGCGCCGCCAGGGCGCGTGCGGCGCGGATCAGGGTGAGCTCGCCGCGCAGGCCATCGGTGCCAAGCGACATGCACAGTCGCGCGGCCTGCTCCAGCGCCTCGATGGGCACCTCCACGTCCGGCAGGGCGGCCTGTGCAGCGGTGATGCGCTTGCGCACCTTGGAGTCCTTGCGCTTCCACTTCTCCATGAAGGCCGGTGGGTCCCGTTCAAACTCGTCACGCAGCTGCACCACCTTGACACGGGTGGGTAGGTCTTGGGGGGTGCGTACCTCCACAGAGAGTCCGAAGCGGTCGAGCAATTGGGGCCGCAGCTCGCCTTCCTCCGGGTTGCCGCTTCCGATCAGGACGAAGCGCGCCGGGTGGCGGACGCTCAGGCCCTCCCGCTCCACCAGGTTCTCGCCGGAGGCCGCCACATCCAGGAGTGCATCCACCAGATGGTCCTCCAGCAGGTTCACCTCATCGATGTAAAGAAAGCCCCGGTGGGCGTGGGCCAGGAGTCCGGGCTCGAAGGCCTTCTCACCGCGGGTCAGGGCCATCTCCAGATCCAGGGCGCCGATGACCCGGTCCTCGGTGGCGCCGAGCGGCAGGTCCACCACGGGCACCGGAACCTGCCGGGACTTGAGTCCACCATTGGCGCGGCGCGCCCGGCAATCGCTACACAGCACATCCGACTCCGCCTCCGGGTTGCAGCCGTAGCGGCAATCCACCACGGCCCGCATCTTGGGCAGCAGCGCGGCCAGGGCGCGAACCGCCGTCGACTTGCCGGTGCCGCGGTCGCCGAACACAAGGACGCCGCCGATGCGGGGGTCGACGGCCCCGATCAGGAGTGCGAGCTTCATCTCCTCCTGGCCGACGATGGCGGAGAATGGAAAGGCGACGGGCATGCGTGGGGGTCTCCGATTGGCTTGGGACGTTCGGGTTGCGGTGGAGGCCGGTCGTTGCGTTGCTGGGCCGGGCGCCCGAAGGCACCTCGTGTGTCATTGCAAAAGCACTGCCTCTACTGTAAATCTGCATTGACGTCAGGGGCAATCCGGGAAGCCGTGCGACCTTTTTCCGAGGAGGATCTCCCGGATGACAGCAGAGGGTCTAGCCAGGCCCCGACCGCCCCCATGAACGGCCCGGGGCATTCCTCTTGAGGCACATGGCCGCAATCGGGCAGCACGACCAGGGCCGCGTCCGGCAGGGCAGCGGACACCCGTTGGGTATCGGCCACCGGAACCAGCTTGTCGGTGTCTCCGGTGATTACGAGCGCAGGCTGCCGGATCGCCGCAAGCCGCTGGCCCACATCCACCGGGCTCGACAGGGAGCGGTTGATGAGCTCGGCCCAGGCCAGGTCCCAGCCTGCCATCCACGTATGGATGGAGGCAAGGCGCTGGCGTTCTGGGGTGACCCGTTCTGGATGTGCATAGGAGAATCCAAGCAGGGTCTTGGCGCCCAGCTTACGGCCGATCAGGAGGCTCAGTCGGCGCATCTGGGGGAGCCCGGCCAACCACGCAGGCAGGGTGGGGCGCTTGGCGTAGACCCAAGGGGCGATCAGGATCAGGGCCTGCACCCGATCGGGGTGTGCGAGCGCAGCCTCCATTGCCAGGGTGCCGCCCGACGAATTGCCCACCAGGATCGCCCGCTGTAGCCCGAGCCCGTCCATGACCGCGAACAGTTGGGCGATGGCGGCGTCCTTAGCATAGGGGTTCCCGCCGCTCCAGTCTCCCCGAACCGGCTTGGCGCTCAGTCCGTAGGGGGGCTGGTCGTAGGCGATGGTTCGGCCGCGGGCGGCGAAGGCGTCCAGAACCGGGCCCCAGTTGAAGGCGTTGAGGGTGAATCCATGGAGCAGGAGGAACACCGGTTCGCCGCCGCCCTTGGGGCCCCGTTCCAGATAGTGGATCTGTAGCCCGCCGGTCCCAGGGAAGGGGACGGTGATGAATCGGCCCTCGGGTGTCGCCGCCTCGCGAGGGTGGGTCAGTCCCCGAGCCGGACTCGGGTCGACCAGGAATGGCGCCAGCGCAGCCGCGGCGGCTATGAGCGCGGCCAGGGTCAGAAGGGCCAGCATCTCAGGCGTCTCATCAGTTCAGTTCCAGGGGCGCAGCGAGCGCCGCTGCACGATCATCCAAGAGGATCCGCGATGGAGCAAGGCCCATCCAAGGGACTTTACAACGTCACCCTGATGAGCAACGACCAGCGCCTACGCGGCCGCCCTCGCTTGTGCAGCGACTGCGGCCTGTGCGACAGCTACCTACGCTCGCGCATGGCCGAGACCTGCGTCTTCGTGCGCAACCGGGCGGCGGAGATCGAGCGCCGACTCCATGGGCGCCTGCGTCGGCCCGGGGACGAGATGCGATTCGGCATCTTCCAGGAGATGGTCGCCGCGCGCCTGCGGTCTCCTGTCAGCGGCGCCCAATGGTCGGGTCTGGTCACCTCCCTGTCCTCGCGCCTGCTGGAGCGTCACGAGGTAGAGGCGGTCATCCTGGCCGGTACGGAGCCTGGGACCCGCTTCGCGCCGCGGCCGGTTCTCGCGCGCACCCCGGACGAGGTCCGGGCCTGCGTGGGCAATAAGCCCTGCCTCGCGCCCAACCTGAGCCTGCTGGATTCCGTCCGCGAATCGGGCATCCGGCGCCTCGCCTTGGTGGGGACAGGCTGCCAGGTCCAGATCCTGCGCCAGGCGGAGCCCGATCTCGGGCTCGAGCGGCTCGATGTCATCGGCATCCCCTGCAGCGACAACGTCACCTACCCGGACCAGCAGCACTTCCTGTCCCAGGTGTCGCGCTCGCCCGAGACCATCGTCCATTACGAGTTCATGCAGGACTTCAGCCTGTGGATGCGCCATGAGGACGGGAGCACCGAGCGGCTCAATTACATCGACTTCCCCATGGACGAGCTCCAGGGCATCTTCCCGTCCGCCTGCCTGTCCTGTTTCGACTACCCCAACGCCCTGTCCGATATCACAGTGGGATACATGGGGGCGCCGCTCGGTTGGCAGTGGGTCCTTGCCCGCACGGCGCGCGGCGCTGAGCTCCTCGACCTGATGCGGCCGGAACTCGAGCTCCACCCGTTGACCGAATCTGGCGATCGCCGTCGCGGCATGCCGCGTTTCATCGCCATGCTCGCAAGGCGGCCGGGTCGCCCGCCCCGGCTGGTGCGGCGTCTGATCGCCTACCTGCAAAGACGCCGGGGGCCCAAAGGGCTGGAGTTCGCGCGGGTCATCATCGAGATGAAGCTCTTGCGCAATTTCACCCACGTGCGGGAGAAGTACCCGCTTAGCGAGGGCCGTGTTGTTCCCTATCACGTCTACGAGTCAATCGAGCCCTACAGCGGGGACTATGCGCGGGTTTTCGGGCGCGCACCCGCTTCAGGGCGGGACCACGACGGGGAGGCCGAGCAGGCGGTCGACGGCAGCCACTGATGTCTCGATGATGAGTCGGCGGCGGCCCCGGGCGCCCGTATGGGGGTGGGCGCAGAGGAACCCGCAAACCCAGTCCGTCGGGTCCTCGAATTCACAGTGGCTGGCCCCAGGGATTGCTTTGAGCTCCGCCTGGGCGTTTGCGGCGTAGACGACCAGGCCGCTGTTCCCGCTGTTGCACTGGGCGGGGTCACCCACCAACCCGATGACGGGCACTTCCAAGCGTGACGCCATCCTCTCGCCCAGGCCTCGGTCGTCCACGAGGTCCAGCGCCAGCACACCCGCGGTCCGAGGATCGCCCGCGGCGGCGACCATGGCCGCCAAGCCGCCGGCGGAGAATCCCGCGTACACGACCTTGCGAGCCTCCATTTGGTCCGCGAGCTGGCGCATGTCGAGGCCGTTTTGAAAGTGGCGGCCGTCCCACAGTCGGCTGTTGCAGAAGCTCAGGGTGACGGTGGGGATCCCGTCCGCGGCGAGGGCCCGGGCGAGTCCTTCCATTTGCCGCTGATCTCGCAGGAATCCGTGGGCGACGACGACCACCGCGTCAGTGCGAATCTGCCCGGGGCGGTAGAGAAGGGTCTCGACCCGGCAGCCGGTGGAGGACCGGAAGCCACCCGCTTCGGTCGCCACCGCCGTCATGCTTGCCGGGTACCCCGACGTGTCGCGCGGCAGACGCCCGGAACAGCCCGCCACAGCCAAGGCGACGGCCAGTCCCACCGAGCCTGGCAGCAGCAAGTCGCGACACCGCAGGGCGTTGAGCATGATCGAGCAAACCTTCGTGAGACGGAAATTCGCGACCGCTGCTTGCCGACTGGGCCTCTGTGTGGTCCTAACCGGTCTTCGTGCCGTCCGTCGCCCGTGAATGTCTTCATCAGTGACGCTAGCGTCCGCGCGTCCAAGCCTTGCTATACTGTCAGGCAGTTATGACACATGTGACGTAAACCAAATAGAACACGTGGCTCCGGACGCGGTCGTATTCGCTCCGTCCGAGGTGCCGTTGGGAGCATCGATGGCCGTCTGCGTGGGACAAACATTTGCCACATCGGTTCGGGTCACGCGGCAAACCGGGGTGGCTCGGGTGCGGCTGCGGGAGGCCGTCGACGCCCCGCGGCGGGAGCTTCGAATCGAGCGCGTGGGTCGTGTGTCCTACTATGCCGCGGGGCCGACCTCGGGCAGGCCCGTGGTGCTGGTGCACAGCATCAACGCCGCGCCCAGTGCCTTCGAGATGCGTCCGCTCTTCGAGCACTACCGGTCGTTACGTCCTGTCTTTTCGCCAGACCTGCCCGGTTTCGGTTTCTCCGACCGGACGGACCGGCGCTACTCGCCGGAGCTCTATGTGTCGGCGCTCACAGGGTTGCTGCGCCAGTTGTTCACCGAGCCCGTGGACCTGGTCGCTTTGTCGCTCAGTGCCGAGTTCGCCGCCGGGGTCGCTCAGACCCTTCCAGAGTTGGTCCGATCCCTGGTGCTGATCTCGCCTACGGGCTTCAGCAGCCGTGTCATGCCCGGGGGTCAGACCGGCCAGCGCGTCCACCGAGTGCTGCGCCTGCCCGGCCTCAGTCAGGGGCTATTCGCGGCCCTCACCTCGCGGCCGAGTATCCGCTACTTCCTGCGCCAAACATTTGTAGGCCCGGTGCCGCTGGAAATGGTCGAGTATGCCTATGCCACCGCCCATCAGCCAGGTGCGCGTCATGCCCCGCTCTATTTCCTTTCGGGCCAGCTCTTCACCTCCGATGCGACGGAGCGGCTCTACGCGGCAGTGCCCCAGCCGGTTCTGGTCATCCATGACCGGGATCCGAACATCAACTTTGAGTTGCTCCCCGGGTTCCTGCGGGGACGGGACAACTGGCAGGTGGAACAGATCGTGCCGACGCTTGGCCTGCCCCATTGGGAGAATCTGGCGGAGACGACTTCCGCCATCGACCGCTTCTGGGAACTAGGTGAATAGCGGTGCGACGGCGCAGACCGCGCCGGTTCCACACTCAGCGGCGTCATCCGGCCGTTGAGCGCCATTCAACCGTGGCCGGTCAGTGCCCCGGCCGCGAGGTCCATAAACATCGCCAAACAGGCGGGAGGATGGGATGGAACAGACCGTAACCGAACCGGTGGGCATGGCTCCGGGCAATGATTCCACGACGCGGGCCCAGCGGGAGAGTCTATTGAGCCCGCGCTTCTACACCACCGACTATGGGGCCATGGATCGGCTGGATATCTCCCCGGTGCGGCGGGAGTGGGACGAGATGATGGCGGAATTCGAGCGGGATGAGAACCGCACCCACTTTCGCCGGGTGGAGGACTTCACGGCTCATGCGGCCGAGCTCCCTGAGGCATTGCGTGAGGAGTTCCTGGACTTCCTTATCAGCTCAATCACCGCCGAATTCTCGGGCTGCGTGCTCTATACGGAGATCAAGAAGCACGTCACCAATCCGGACATCAAGGCGCTCATGGGTTACATGGCCCGCGACGAGTCGCGCCACGCGGGCTTCATCAACAAGTCCCTCTCGGACATGGGTGTCGCGGTGGACCTGGGCTTTCTGAAAAGGGCCAAGCAGTACACCTATTTCCGACCGAAGTTCATCTTTTATGCGACCTACCTCTCGGAGAAGATCGGCTATGCCCGCTACATCACCATCTTCCGTTACCTGGAGCGTCATCCGGAATACCGCTTCCACCCCATCTTCGAGTGGTTCGAGGAGTGGTGTAACGACGAGTACCGACACGGTGAGGCATTTGCACTGATCCTGAGGTCCAACCCTGGTTTGTTGCGAGGACTCAACAAACTCTGGATCCGCTTCTTCTTGCTGGCCGTGTACGCGACCATGTATGTGCGCGATCACAGCCGGCCGCAGATGTACCAGGCCTTGGGAATGGACCCAACGGAATTCGACTTCCGAGTGTTCGATATCACCACGGCCATTAGCCGCCAGGTCTTCCCTTTGACCCTCAATACGGATGATCCGCGCTTCCGTGCCGGGCTCGAGTCACTGCTCCGCATCGCGGAGGCCAGTGCATCCGCCAAGCGCCAAGGCGGCCTGGCCGGTCGCATCAAAAGGGCAGGACTGGCCGCTCGGGGGGGCCTGGTATTCGCTCGGCTCTATTTCCTGAGGACCGAGCCCAACCAGACTCCGGCCCGGGTGCGGGCCGCTCCTGCCTGGTAGCCGCCGCTTTCCACCTTTGGGCCCTGCCGATTGAATGACAATCCGACATTCGATCGGGTCGCAAATGGGGTAGGCGCTCTCGGAGGCGAAACGGTTTGGGGCGCCTGACGCCGTGCTAAGCGCCCGTCGAACTCACGCAAGCTGGACATGGACCGCGGCCCTGAGGGCACTTGCCGAGCGCTCGGGGTGGCCGCGAACGCCCCAAGCGATGTTATGGTTCGGCAAGATTCGAGTGGTGCATTCCGGCGGGCATTACCCGCAGATACATGCACCGACTGAACATTCAGTGGCCCACGAGTTATTCCTCGCAAACTTCGAAGACGCAGGCGGGGTGTCCCTGCGCTTGGCATTCGACCTCGCTCACCCGCGCCCGGGCTGTCACCAGCTTCTGGAACAAGCGCTCGAAGGTGGCGCCGTAAAAGTCGCAGAGCGCCTCGGCGGATTCTTCCCCGGCGCAGAGGCGGCAGCCCGCGATGGAGAGACGATTGGGCCTGCCCGGGGCGGTGGTGAATCGACCGCTTCCGGCGAAGGTCCAGGCGTTGCGGGTGATCGCCCGGAGCAGGAGCCGCCCGGCCAGAGGGGCGGGGAGTCCCCGGAGAATGCGCTGAGCGAAGGGTGGTATGCGATTCGCGAGCAGATAGTCGCCGGTGCGCCGGCCGGCGTCTCGGCCAATGGCTCTGGCGCGCTCGATACCTAGAACATCCCTCAGGGCCCGGTGGAGTGCGGTGACCTCGCCCTCGTCCACCATCGCGGTTGGCAGTTCGTCCAGGTAGTGGGCCAGCCCGGCACGATCGCATACCTGGCGGGTCAGGGCCGCATGCGGCCCAGCCTCCAACGCCTCGATGACCTTCAAGATGGCGTTGGGGCCGATGCGTGCAGGGGCTGCGTTCTTGTTCTCGTCCACGACGGGGAGGCTGCGTGCGCCAGGACGCCCCCGGAACAGGGCGTTTGCCTGAGCCTCAGACCACTTGCGGCACTCCCCACTGATTGCTGCTCCAGGCCACCGAGATGTCGTGGTGACTGCAGAGGCTGTGCAGGAAATAGCGCCCGCGCGGGGTGATTCGAATGTTTTCGGGGGTCACCTCCACCAGACCGTGCTTGGAGCACTGTCCCAGACGCGCGAACTCTTGCTCCAGTCCCTGCGACAGGCTTGCCGGCAGCTCCAGGTTGCACATGAGGTACTGCAGTGCTTCACGCCGGCGCAGGTCCGCAGCAGACATTCTGTGACCCCATGAGACGGGTAGCTGCCCGCGGTTGACGGCCGCGCTCCAGGACTTGAGGTCCGACTCGTTCTGTACGAAGGTCCCGTCCACCTCGCCCAAGCCGCTCATTCCGAACGCGACAAGATGCTGGATGGGGGCGCTGGTATAGCCGATGGTGTTGTGATGCAGCCGATGGGCGGACTGGGCCTGGGAAAGCGCGTCCCCCTGCCGGGCAAAGCAGTCGATCCCGATCCAGTTGTATCCACCGTCGACCAGGCAGCTCACGGCCTCGTGCAGCAGAGCCAACTTGTCTTCAGGGCTCGGGAGGCCATCGGTTTCAATGGCGTACTGATGGGGGCGCACGGCGGGCTTATGGGAGTAGCTGAAGCAACAGACCCGGTCCGGACCCATTGCCACAATCTGATCCAGGGTTTGGTGGAAGGTCTTTAGGGTCTGATGCGGGAGGCCATACAGCAGATCCATGGAGATGGTCTCGAACCCGATCCCTCGGGCCAAGGCGTATACGTCCCGCACGAGATCCAGTGAGTTGATTCGACCGATTGCTTGCTGGACGGCTGGATTCAGGTCCTGGACCCCGAAGGTCACGCGCTTGAAACCCAGACTCTTCAACAACTCCAGCTGGCCGGCCGAGCAGCGGCGCGGGTTGCACTCGATGCCCATATCCGCGTCGCCGCGGATCTTGAAGCGCCGCTCCACCATGCCGACGAGGCGTACGAGCTGGGAGTCTGACAGATAATTGGGTGTGCCGCCGCCGACGTGTAACTGATAGATCTCCCGGCCGCTGCCAAGGCGCTGCACCACCAGATCCATCTCCGCCTCGAGGGAGTCCAGATAGCTGTCCATCCGCTCCGTGTCGTGCGTGATGGTGGTGTGGCAGGCGCAGTAGAGACAACGAACCGGGCAGAACGGGATGTGGATATAGAGCGCCAGGGGCTCGTCCTCGCGCTCACTGACCCCGCGCAAGACATCGGCATACTGAGACGGGGTGAGCCGACAACCGTTGACCGCCGGTGGAAAGGCGATCGCGGCGGGACCCGCTTGCTCGAAACGGTCGATGAGCTCGCGAGGGACGTCCTCGAAGAGTGATGGGATCATGGCAGTCATCCCCCTCAGCCGACAGTTGCTGCCGAAGTGCTGGCGGTGCTTGGATTGGCTCGGGCGCCGACCACAGGCGCCACGGACTCCTCAAATTGTTCTTCTCCGGGCCCTCCGCAGGCCAAGACCTTGGCGGAAGTACCCTTGTAGTCCACGTCCGCGGCCAAATCCGGACGGCTCGCCTTGAGCTCCGCGATCTGCTCCGCGGTCAGTATCTTGCTTTGGTCGAAGCCGAGGTCGATCTCTGTCGAAAGCCCCTTGTACTTGACCCGCTCAAGATCGTAGAACTTCTTGGTGACGGTAGTCTTCGCGAACGCCTTGAGACAGCCTAGCATGTAACGGCGCTTGAATTTATCTCCAATCCAAGGGTATTCGAGGAAGCTCTTGCGCATGTAAAACCGGGCGTAGTTGCGCAAGACCCCCTTCAAGACTTGCTCCCTGGTCATACCCTCGGGTTTCATGATGGGCGTCACAAAATTGTACTTAGAGTAGTCCCGAACCTCGACTTTGTCGCCCAGTTCTTCGAACAGTTCCGCGAAGGGCCAGGGGGTGTACATGTTCCAGTTGACCATGTCCGGCTTCCAGTCGAGTGCCATGCGATAGGTCTCCTCGATGGTCTCCGCGGTCTCGTTTTCCAGGCCCATGATGAACTGGACCTCGGCCACGATGCCGGCGTCACGCAAAAGTTTCACCGCCAGCTTGTTCTGCTCCACCGTCGTTTGTTTGCGGAATACATCGAGGTTGAGCTGCGCAGCGGCCTCGGTCCCCAGGGAGACGTGGACCAGACCGGCCTTGCGGTAGAGCGGGAGCAGGTCTCGATCGCGCAGGATGTCCGTGACTCGGGTATTGATGCCCCAATGGATGTTCACCTTCCGGGCGATCAGTTCCTCGCACAGGGCGACGAACTGTCGCTTGAAGATCGTGGGCTCCTCGTCCGCCAGGATCATAAAGCCGACGTTGTAGTCGTTGACCAGGGTCTCGACCTCGTCGACGAACTTCTTGGGGTCCCGATGTCTGTAGGTGCGCCAGAATTTCCACTGGGAGCAGAAGCGGCAGGTGAAGGGGCAGCCGCGGGCGAAGTTCGGCACCGCCACCCGGCAGTTGAGTGGCACGTAGATGTAGTTGTCCCAATGGAGCAGGGACCAGTCTGGGGTGAGCGAATCGAGGTTCTGGATCACGGGGTGGGCGGGTGTTGCAACCACCTGGCCTTCGTCATCCAGGTAGGCGATGCCCCAGATGCGCCTGCGTTCCTTGAGGACGGTGCCAGCGTCGATGGCGCGCATCAGATTGACGGCGATCTTTTCGCCCTCTCCACGCACGATGTAGTCGATCCACGGGGCCTCGGCCAGAACCTGCGCGTACATGAAGGTGGGATGCACGCCGCCCAGAATCGTCACGCAGTCAGGGGCCGCCTCCTTGGCGATCTGCAGGGTGTTCTGGGCCTTGTAGATCATGGGGGTGATGGCGGTGGCCATGACCACGTCCGGGGCGTTCTGGCGGATGACCTCCTTCAGACGCTCGTCGGAGATGTCCTCGCACATGGCGTCCACGAAGCGGATGTTGTCGAACCCGGCATGCTTCAATGCACCGCCGATATACGCCACCCAGCCCGGGGGCCAGTTTCCCGCGATCTCGGCGCCGCCTGCGTGGTAATTGGGCTGGATCATCAATACGCGCATTGGGCACCTCCCACAAAGAATGTCGTCGCTCGTTTGGTGTCGGCGACGCTGGTCGCCACCGTCGCGGGCGCCCCGGGACGCCCCTTTTTTGGAATCTAGGTCTGTAGTCGATGCGCGGAGGGCATCTCCGGCTCTACATCTCGCTCGCGCCGAGCCGTGCGCGGCTTGAGTGCCCAGCGCCAAAGGGCCTCGTCCGGCACCGGAAGCACCAGGAACCAGTGTTCGAGCACCGCCAGGACGAGAAGGACAGTGACCAGGCTAAGCCCCGCCGAACGGTGCGGCTCCGTGTCGACTGCCAGGGCTTCGAGCGATAGGAGGACAGCGACCACGGTCGCGGTCGTCACCGAGAATGGAAACAGATGGTTCATGGACCGGCGGCCCATGTAGCTTTGCAGGAACCGAAGGTGTTCCGGGAGCCATTCGCTCTTTAGGTTCGGTACGCCGAGGAAGACGTTGAGCTTGGCACTCCACCGCATAAGCCAAAGGACTGTGAAGGCCCAGAGTCCAACAGGGTTTGGGGAGTCCCAAATCATAACCGCCAACAGGGCAGCGGTGATGACCACGGAAATCTCGTGATAGAGACTGGTTGCGATGGCGAGCAAGAACCTCCTCCAGCCCCGGCAGCCGGGGGGGCAGGGCGTCTTGCGGGGGCCGCTGACTAGGCCCATGAAGTAGCTCATCTCCAGGCAGCCCCACAGGGCCACGCCGCAGGCGAAGGCCAGATAGGCGTCAGTCGCCTCCGTGCCTTCGCTCGCCGCGGTGAGCCCGTAGATTGAGGCCGCCAGGACAGTGCCCGCCCCCGCGAGGCTCCACCGGTAGGTGCGAGCGGGCAGGCTGTCCAGATAGAGCACGATTCCGGTGCCGAGCCACCACACGAAAACGGCGAAGAGGGCTGGGGCGGTGTGCTCGAGCATGGTGCGGTCCTGGTATCCCCTCGAGGAGGCTTGAGCCCGTGCGTCGTCCTATTCCGACGGTCAGTGGGCCGCTACACGGTTGCGCTCGTACAGCAGCGCCGCGAAGGCCCCCTCGTTGGTGGGACCGAATGAATTGAGCTCGATCACGCGGCTGGTGGCCAGGTCTTCCAGGGTGAGCCTGCCATCCGCGTGACGGGCGAGCCGGAAAGGGGAGTCGTTGCCCAGGTCGCGAGCCCTCCGATCCCGCGCCAGGCTGCGCAATACGCCGCGCACGAACCCGTTGCTCGCCGGAGGCAGCTCCGCAACGCCTGCCCTGGTACGGGCGTCGCGGACTAGGACAGCGCCGTTCGCCGCGTCATCGAATCGCAAATCGAGCGCCCTGACCACCGGGGACTCTTCCACCTGGGCAGTCGAGACGCCGCCGATTCGCGCTGCGGTCACAGCGATCAGGGAGAAGCCGATCAGGGCCGCGACGGCGAACAGGGGCTTGCGGGGAAATGGCTGGTTGCGGAATGGATCGCTCATAGGGCGCTCAGCTGGTCGTGTCCGAGAAGGCTCCTAGTGGGCCGGGATGCCTGCACCGGAGGATGTCAAGCTGACGCCCCGGGCTCCGTCCTGGCCATTCTTCGCGGCCGATACGGGGCGATTGCTTGGTCGTCTCGACATCCCAGGGTCCGCTCGCTCAATCTGCGGCTGTTCTCCGCGGTCGCTAGCGAAGGACTCCAGCGCGGTGGCTAAGGTCCGCGCCACACTGGCCACGTCTGGCACGGCTCGCAGCATGGGCTCCGCCGGGGCGAACCGCCAGGGCCGGGTATGTGGCCACAGGACCCAATAGGGCACCCGTGAGCTGCGGGCCAGTGTGATCGGGATGTCTCCGGTCCCGTCTCCATTCTCGCGCAGGGCGGCGCCCGTGACCTTGTCGTAGGGCAGGTTGATCGTCATCGGGATGGCGACGCCGAAGCGCATGACCAGCCGCCGGTTGGTGATGGTGTAGAGGGTGGCGTGGGCCATGGAGCGCGCCAGCATCAGAAGCAGCCCGATGGCCAGGGCAACTGCCAAGGCGAGCCAGGTCAGATTGACCAGGGCGGCGGTCACACCGCGCCCATCCCGGAGGTCCCAGGCCAGGGTCAGCGCGGCGACGATCAGAAAATAGATCGCCACCTTGCGGACGTGGAAGGCGCGCCGCGCCAGCACGTCCCATCGGGGCGCGGCCTGCCACAGGATACGCTCACCGGGGGGGAGCCGTTCCGGGAGACCCGGAACGGGCTCGTACTCGTATTCGGTCACCGCCGCCCGGGCGGCGGGACCTTTGCGAGTCACGCGGGTGCTCACAGCTGGGCCTCGGCGCGCTTGGGTACCGCGTAGAGCTTGCCGGCGCCATAAAACGCGCACACCAGGTCCTCTTCGCGGAAGGTCACCTGGTCTGGGTTGGCCAAGGTCGGGACCTTCGCGAACTGGGCTCCGGTGATCGCATCCACCAAGACCTGTTCCTGCTTGCCGCGAATGCGCGCGAAATTGATCGGCAGCAGACAATTGTGACCTTCCGCCACCTTGACCTCCAGGTAGCGGATCTGGGGCTCAGAGCGGTCGACCCAGACGTCGGCAATGGTGCCGCCGACCGCGCCGTCCACGCCGACCACCTCCATGCCAACCGGAGTCGTATCCTTCGCCGCGATCGAGAAATCGGTGGCGACCCGCATAGGTACGATCTTGGGCTCGCCCTCGAACGTCAGGTCCGGCTCATCCGGTCGCACCGGGCAGGCCCCAGGACCGACACCGGCGAGCATGGGATCTCCCTTAGGAACCAGGGGCGCTCCGGGCCATGGGGCGATGGGCGTGGCATTGGTCACCGGCTCGGAAGGCTCATCCCGCGGCGCGGTGCGGGTGCCGATGCCGTGGGGGAGCAGGAAGGTCTTGGGTTCGGGCATCGACGGGAAGCCCACCACGCGAACGTTCTTGCGGTCCGAGTCCAGTGGGTAACCCTCCCGCTTGTCCTCGCGACGGAGATAGATGATCAACCCCGCGAAAAAGATCCAGAAGGCGTATAGAACGACCTGGGCGACGTCGAGGTGGCTGGTGAGTGCGCCGGTGGGCATGGTTTCTCCTCCCGTTGGCAAGGGGCTAGCCGGGAAATTCGGCCAAGCCGAAGGTTGGTGACTCGGCGCGCCGCTCCCCCGCGGATGTTCCGACGAGGGGACCGATGGCGGCCAGGGTCGCGAAGAGCAAGAGGATTTCGATGTGGTAGACGGCCCCGTAACCCACGGCGGGTCCGGTGAGGGCGGGACCCAAAGCTCCTTGACCCGCGAGCCCGCCGATCAGATCGCGAACGGCGCCGCCAAAGGCGATGGCGAGCCCGGCCGCCGTGGCCTGCACGGCGCCCCAGGCGCCAAGGGCAAGACCGCTCTCGCCGCCTCGGGCGAGGCCCATGGCAGCGGTAAGGGTTCCGACCGCGAAGAGACCGCCGCCGAAGCCGATCAGGGTGGTACCCACGCGGAACAAGAGAACGGACTCCAGGGGGGCAGAGAGCACCACGCAGGCGAAGGCAAAGATGCCGGCCAGCGCGCCGAATCCCGAAAGTCGATAGGGATCGGAGCCGTTGCTGAGACGTCGGGAGGCCAGGGCAAATGCGGCCAGAGTGCCCCCGGCAAGCAGGGCCGTGAGCTCGGTGGTGGCCCCAACCGTCAAGCCCAGTACCTGTCCGCCGTAAGGCTCGAGCAGAATGTCCTGCATGCTGAATCCGGCGGTGCCGAGGGCCACGGAGATCAGCAAACGGCCGGAGTGGCCGCCCCGAACGAAGTCCGACCAGGCATTGACGAAGGGCGGGATTGCCCGCTCGCGGGACGTCCGCGAGGGGTCGCGAGGCTCCTGTCGCCACAGGGCGACCAGGTTCAGGGCCATGGTCACGACGGCCGCCCCCTGGATCACCTGGATGAGTCGGACGTGGCTGAACTCCGCGAGCAGATAACCGAACATCAGTGAGCTGCCTACCATCCCCAGCAGCAGCATGACATAGAGCAGAGCCACGGCCCGGGGCCGCACCTCAGGTGGCGCCAGATCCGTTGCGAGCGCGAGGCCGGCGGTCTGGGTGACGTGCAGCCCAGCGCCCACCAACAGGAAGGCCAGACCTGCCCCCAAGGGACCCGCGATCGCTGGTCCATGGCTGTCTCCGGAGAGGATCAGCAAGGCAAACGGCATGATGGCCAGTCCGCCGAACTGAAGGAGGGTGCCCATCCAGATATAAGGAACGCGGCGCCACCCCAGTGCGGAGCGATGATGGTCGGAGCGGAAGCCCACCAGTGCGCGCAGTGGAGCGAAGACGAGGGGCAAGGACACCATGAGCGATACGAGCCAGGCGGGTACGCCGAGTTCCACGACCGTGACCCGGTTCAGGGTGCCGTTGAGCAGGACCAAGGCCATGCCCACCGAGACCTGGAACAACGCCAGGCGCAAGAGACGACCCAGGGGCAGCTCGGTACTGGCGGCGTCCGCGAAGGGCAGAAAGCGCGGCCCCAGACGCAGCCACTCACGGGTCAGGGTTGCGGTGATGCGGTTCACAAACGTACCAGCTCGAGGGCCTGGGAGGTGTAGAAGCCGCATGCGACGCGCTCGCTGCGGTCGATCCGCCAACCGGTGAGCCCGTGCTCGGCACCGATCAGACCATGCAGCGCGTGCGGGCGCACCGGTTCGATGGCCGGGGCCCGGTCGCCACGGGGGAAGAGGCGGCCCACCGTGTGCATCAGGGCCAGGGCCGGGGTGCGGGGCGCATAGGTGAAGAGTATGGATTGCGACGTCCGCGCCGCCACGCCCGCCAGCAGTGCCACCACGTCCGGGGTCCGGTAGTGGATCAGGGAGTCCATGGCGACCACGTGGTCGAAATGTCCCAGATCGTCGGACATGTCGCCCACCAGAAACAGAATGCTTCCCGGCCCCACGTCGGCGGGTGTGCGCTCCCGGGCCAGGTTGATCAGGGTCGGGGCCACATCGATGGCCACCACGTCGGCCCCGCGGCGGGCCGCCTCCACCGCGAGTGCACCGGTCCCGCAGCCCGCATCCAGCAGGCGCCGGCCCCGCAGATCTCCGGGGAGCCAGTCGAGCAGGGTGGCGCGCATGCATTCGCGTCCGGCGCGAACTGTCGCGCGGATGCGGCTCACCGGGGCGTCAGAGGTCAGTCGCGACCAGGCATCTGCGGCGGTGCGGTCGAAATAGGTCTCGAGCTCCCCGCGCCGCTCGTGGTAGGTCATGTTCGGCATCGGTCGATACCCCGTCAGTCGAATCCAAGAAAATCGAAGATGTCCCGGTCGCGCATGGGCTCAACCGCCAAGGGCTCGGTGCCCGCCCACAAGGCCGCAGCGAGCTGCATGTATTCGGCACGGGTGGCCTCGACCTCGTCGGTCGGGTCCATCTCGAACAGGGTGGATTTCTTGAGACGACTCTGGCGAATCACGTCCAGGTCCGGGAAGTGGGCCAGACGCTTCAGGCCGACGGCGTCGCTGAAGCGGTCGATCTGGTCGGTCGCGGTGCTGCGGTTGGCGATGACCCCGCCCATTCTGACCCCGTAGTTCTTTGCCTTGGCAAGGATCGCGGAGGCGATCCGGTTCATCGCGAAGATCGAGTCGAAGTCGTTGGCGGTGACGATCAACGCCCGGTCGGCGTGCTGCAATGGGGCCGCGAAGCCACCGCACACCACGTCGCCGAGCACGTCGAAGATGACCACGTCGGTGTCTTCGAACAGGTGGTGCTGCTTCAGGAGCTTGACCGTCTGGCCGACCACGTAGCCGCCGCATCCGGTGCCCGCCGGCGGGCCGCCGGCCTCCACGCACATGACGCCGTTGAAGCCCTCGTAGCAGTAATCTTCAGGTCGCAGCTCCTCGGGATGAAACTGGACCGACTCGAGGGTATCGATCACCGTCGGCACGAGGCGCTTGGTAAGGGTGAAGGTGGAGTCGTGCTTGGGGTCGCAGCCGATCTGGAGCACCCGCTTGCCGAGCTTGGAGAAGGCGACCGACAGGTTTGACGAGGTTGTGCTCTTGCCGATCCCGCCCTTTCCGTAGACCGCGAAGATCTTGGCGGTTCCGGTATCGATGGGGACGTCCATCTCCACCTGGACGCTGCCCTCGCCGTCCGCGGGGCACCCGATCTTTACGGGGATGCTCAGATCGTTCACGCGGCCGCCTCCTGATAGACGCCTTCCAACCGGTCCTCAAGCTCTTCACCGGCCCGGCGCAATGCATCGAGTGTTTCGGGGTCGGGGGTCCAGTAGTTGCGTTCGTGGGCCTCGATGAGCCGGTTCGCAACCTTGGCGGAGGCGGTGGGATTGAGCGCGGCCAGGCGCTCGCGCATGGCGTCGTCCAGCACATAGGTCTCGGTCAGGCGCTGGTAAACCCAGGGGGCCACCTGGCCGGTGGTGGCGGACCAACCCATGGTGTTGGTCACGTGGGTCTCGATCTGGCGCACACCTTCGTAGCCGTGCTCGAGCATGCCCTCGTACCACTTGGGGTTGAGCATGCGGGTTCGGGTCTCGAGCGCCACCTGCTCCGACAGGGTCCGCACCACGCCGTCGCCGTGGGTCTGGTCGCCGATGTAGACGGGGACCTCGCTCCCGCGGGTGCGTCCCACGGCGCGGCTGATGCCGCCCAGGGTGTCGAAATAGTGGTCGATCGAGGTCACGCCGAGCTCCACCGAGTCGAGGTTCTGGTAGGCCAGGTCCACGGTCCCGAGCACGCTGGTCAGGAGCCTGGCCTGGGCCATCGGCTTGCCGGCGCGACCGTAGGCGAAGCATTTGCGTCGGCAGTAGGTCTCCGCCAGCTCGTCGCCCTCGTCCCAGCGGCTGCTGTCCACCAGATGGTTCACGTTCGCGCCATAGGCCCCGTCCGCGTTGCTGAAGACCCGCAAGGAGGCGGTCTCGAGGTCGCACCCGTTCTCCGCCTGGTAGGCCAGCGCGTGCTTGCGCACGAAATTGTGCCCCTCGGGCTCGTCGGAGCAGGCGGCCAGATAGGACGCCTCGGCCAGCAAACGGGTCTGCAATGGCAGCAGGTCGCGGAAGATGCCTGACAGTGTCATGACCACGTCGATGCGCGGGCGCCCCAGCTCATCCAAGGGGATCAGCTCAGCCCCGCACAGCCGGCCGAAGCTGTCGAAGCGGGGCCGCGCACCGATCAAGGCCAGGGCCTGGGCAATGGGTCCGCCTTCGGTCTTGAGGTTGTCGGTGCCCCAAAGCACCAATGCCACGCACTCGGGGAGTGGATGACCTTCCGTGGCGTAGCGCTCCAGCAGTCGCGTCGCCTGGCGTGTGCCGTCCTTGACCGCGAAGCTGCTTGGGATCCGGTAGGGGTCGAAACCGTGCAGGTTGCGCCCGGTGGGAAGGACGGCCGGGGTGCGGAGCAGGTCACCCCCGGGTGCGGGGCGCATGTAGCGCCCGTCCAGGGCGCGCAGCAGGGCAGGGATCTCGTGCTCGGTCTGCAGGAGCTGCTCGGTCTCGGCGAGGGCCCGCAGCATCGCGAGGTTCGCCTCGCTGCGGTCCATCCCCCCGGCGCCCAGTGCGTCCTCCGCCGAGCGGCCTTGGACCATTGCAGCGACGGCGGCTCGCTCCGGACGGACGCCGTGGGCGGATTCGGCGATGGCGAGTAGAAGGTCCACCCGTTGATCGGGAGATGGCGGCGTGCCGACCACGTGCAGGCCGTGGGGGATCAGGGTGTACTCCAGTTCCAGCACCTGGTGGATCAGCGACTCGATACGTGAGTCGGCGTCCCCGTTCCAGAGCGGCTCAGGCGGGCACAGGTCCAGATCCGCCGCCTGGGCCTGGATCAGCTCCGCAAGCTCGGCGCGCTCCGCGAGCTCCTCGGGGGGGAGTGAGCGCCAGCGCTCGACGGAGCCCTTGAGGTCGACGAGCCCCCGATAGAGTCCCGCTTGGGCGATCGGAGGGGTAAGGTAGCTGATCAGGGTCGCCGCTGACCGCCGCTTGGCGATGCTGCCCTCGGAGGGGTTGTTCGAGGCGTAGAGATAGAGATTCGGCAGATCGCCGATCAGGCGATCCGGCCAGCAGGCGGCCGACATGCCGGTCTGTTTGCCGGGCATGAACTCGAGGGCGCCGTGAGTCCCGAAATGGAGCACCGCGTCGGCCCCGAAATCCTCCCGAATGTAGCGGTAGAAGGCGCTGAACGCGTGGGTGGGGGCGAAGCCCTGCTCGAACAGCAGGCGCATGGGGTCGCCCTCGTACCCGAAGGCGGGCTGCACGCCGACCAGCACATTGCCGAAGCGCTCACCCAGCACGAAGATCGAACGTCCGTCCGCCTGCTGTTTGCCTGGGGCGGGGCCCCATTGGCGCTCAATGTCCTTGAGCCAGCGCTCGCGGCGAACGTGGTCGTCGGCCTGCACGCGGGTCAGCACATTGGCGTGGGTGCCGACGCGCCGCGCATTGCCGTTGACAATACGCTCACGCAGATCGTCCACGTCCTTGGGCAGATCCACCCGGTAGCCGCCGGCCTGCATTGCCTTCAAGGTGTTGAACAGCGAGCTGAAGACCGAAAGATAGGCGGCCGTGCCCGTGTTTCCCGCGTTGGGCGGGAAGTTGAATAGCACGATGGCCACCTTGCGATCGGCCCGCGGGCGCTTGCGCAATGCGACCAGACGCGCCGCCCGGTCCGCCAGCATCGCGGTGCGCTCGGCATGGGTCTGCATGTCACGCATCTGCTCCGCGGCCACCTCGGCCGAACGGCCTCCGTAGACCATGGGTCCGGTCGATCCGTCCAGCTCCGGGATGGCGACCATCATCGTCGCCTCCACCGGGAGCAGACCCTGGGCGGAACCCTCCCATTGCTCCAGCGTCTGGAACTCCACGGCCAGGGTGGACAGATAGGGCACGTCCAGCCGAGCCAGGAGCTCCTCCGCCGCCCGAGCGTCGTTGTATGCGGGGCCGCCCACCAGCGAGAAGCCCGTGAGTGAGATCACCGCGTCCACCGCCGCCCGTCCCTCGCGCATGAAGAACCGCTCCACCGCCGGCCGGGCGTCGAGGCCGCTGGCGAAAGCGGGAATGACCCGCAGTCCCCGGGCCTCGAGAGCGGCGATGACCCCGTCGTAGTGGTTGGAGTTGCCCGCGAGGACGTAGGAGCGCATCAGGAGTAGGCCCACGGTGCCCTTGCAGCTCTTTCCGGGCGCGGGTAGGCGGCCGGAATCCTCGCCGATTCGGCCCGGCAGGCGCGGATGGTAAACACCGACATCCGGATAGGTTTGGGGCAGTGGGACCTTGAGGCTTCCGCGCAGCGCGCGCCGCTCGCCGTCGGCGTAGCGGTCAACAAGGAAGCGCACCAGGTTGGCGATGTTCTCCTCGGAGCCCGCGAGCCAGTACTGGAGGCTCAGGAAGTAGGCGCGCACGTCCTGGGCCGTGCCCGGAATGAACCGCAGGAGCTTGGGGATGCGTCGGAGCATCGCCATCTGTCTTGCGCCTGCCTCGGGGCCCTTGGCCCTGCTCCCACGCAGGCGCTTCAGCAAGGCGAGGGGGCCTCCCGTCTTGCCGTCCCCGCCCATGCTGAAGCCACCGATGCGGGTGAGCCGCATCACCTCGGCCGCCGACATGCAGCACAGCATGGCATCGCACTGGTCCCGGCGCGCCTTGAGTGCCGGAAGCACCGGCTGGATGTGCTCCTCCATCACCAGCATGGTGACAATGATGATGTCGCCTTGCGCGATGTCCGCTCGGCAGCGATCGACCGCCGCCGGATCCTCGGCCCACTCGGCAGCGGCATGCATGCTGAGCGAGAGGCCGGGAATGTCGCGGCGCAGGCCCGGGCGTGCCCGGTTCAGGGTGCCCGCCAGGTGCCCGTCCAGGGAGACGAGCACCACGCGGATCGGCGTCGCGCCTGAGCTGGTCCCGGTGCCGGTGCTCGGGCGGTCAGCGTCCGAAGTGCGCCTTGGCATCGTAGAGGGTCTCCAGGTCGATCGTCTGAATGCCCCGCTCCTTGGCAAACAGCTCCGTGTTGCGCCGCGCCTTGCCGCGCACGAAAAAGGGGATACGCTTCAGCTCACGCTCCGCGTCGAGGGACCAAGCCGCGGCAGCACCCTCGAGGTGTGCGCCGGACGCGGCGCTCGACTCGGCTGCCCGGGGGTCGCCCCCTGGGGCCCCGTGTTGCAGGTGGGACGGGGCTGCTCCGTCGTGGAACTCGAAGTCGCCCCGGAACATGGTCAGGAGGTGTTCCTCGAGGCCCATCATCAGCGGATGGACCCAGGTATCGAAGATCACGTTGGCCCCCTCGAAACCCATCTGGGGGGCGTATCGGGCCGGGCAGTCCTGCACGTGAAAGGGGGCGGCGACAACGGCGCAGGGGATGCCCAGCCGTTTGGCGATGTGACGCTCCATCTGGGTGCCGAGCACCAGCTCCGGGCGCAACTCCGCCACCCGGGCCTCGACCTCCAGATAGTCGTCGGTGATCAGTGGCTCGACACCATGGGCAGACGCGGCCGCACGGACTTCCCGGGCCATCTCCCGGCAGTAGGTGCCGATCCCGACAACCTGGAAGCCGAGCTCCTCGGCGGAGATGCGTGCGGCCGCCACGCCGTGGGTCCCGTCGGCGAAGATGAAGACCCGCTTGCCCGTGAGATAGGTAGAGTCCACCGATCGGCTGTACCAAGGGAGGCGGGTCGAGGCCGCCGCGATGGCTGGTTCCGGGTCCACTCCAGTGAGGGCCCCGATCTCCCGCAGGAAGTCTCGGGTGGCACCAACGCCGATGGGGACCGTCTTGACCCAGGGCTGCTTGAACTGACGCTCCAGCCAGGTACAGGCGGTCCGTGCCACCTCGTGGTAGAGACAGCAGTTGAAATCCGCCTCCGGAATGCGGCCGATAGCCTCCGGGTCCGCCCCCAAAGGCGCGACCACGTTGACGTCGACACCGACCGAGTCCAGCAGCCGGGCGACCTCGGTCACGTCGTCGCGGCAGCGGAAGCCCAGGGCAGTGGGGCCGAGCAGATTGGCGCTCGGCCGGCGCCCTTCGGACCTCGGGGCGCGTGCCGCCGCACCCGGCGGCGGGATCTGGGCGTGAAGGACGCGGCGAACCACCTGGTAAAAGGTCTCGCTGGCCCCCCAGTTCTCCTGTCGGGAATAGGCCGAGAGCTCGAGGGGTACGACGGTCGAGGGCAGACCCAGGCTCTGGGCCAGGGTGCCCGCCTGGTCCTGGATCAGCTCCCCGGTGCAAGACTCGCCCACCAACATGAGCCGGGGGTTGAAGCGGGCTTGGGCCTCTCTCACCGTCTCCTTCACCAGTTCGGCGGTGTCGGATCCGAGGTCCCGGGCCTTGAAGGTCGTATAGGTCACGGGCGGGCGGCGGTCGCGCCGCTCGATCATGGTGAACAGCAGGTCCGCGTAGGTATCGCCTTGGGGGGCGTGCAGGACGCAGTGAACCCCCTCCATCGAGGCGGCGATGCGCATGGCGCCGATATGCGGGGGTCCCTCGTAGGTCCAGACGCTCAGGTTCATGGCTAGACCTTCAGGCGCTCGCGGCGCAGCAGGGGCCGCGCAAACAGCTCCGCCAGGTCGCCTGCCTGCTCGAATCCATGGATCGGCGTGAACACCAGCTCGATGGACCACTTGGTTGCGAGTCCCTCCGCCTCCAGCGGGTTGGCGAGCCCCAGGCCGCAGACCGTGAGGTCGGGTCGATCCGCGCGTAGCCGCTCGAGCTGCCGATCCACGTCCTGCCCCTCGCACAGGCGCGCGACGGGCGGCAGCAGCGCGAGCTCGGGCTCCATGGCGCGTTTGTCCAGGAACGGCGTGCCCACCTCAACCAGCTGCACGCCGCACTCCCGGGCCAGGAAGCGTGCCAATGGAATTTCCAACTGGGAGTCGGGGAGAAAGGTCACCCGACGTCCGGACAACGTCTCGCGATAGCGCGCGACAGCGTGCTCGGCACGGGCGGCGGGGCCCGCGGTGACCTGCTCCAGCCGATCCCGCGGTACGCCGAATGCGCGTGCCGCCGCGGCGAGCCAGCCCTTGGTGCCCTCGGCGCCAAAGGGGAAGGGGGCGGCGATCAACTGGGCACCCCGGGCGACGAGCAGTCCGGCAGTCTCGTTAAAAAAAGGCTGGGCGAACAGAACGCAGGTCCCGACGCCCAGGGGAGGAAGCGTTAACGAGTCCGTGCCGGGCAGGAAATGGACGGGGCTGATGCCGAGGGCATCCAGTAGGCGCGCGAGCTGGTCCTGGACCACGTCTGCCAGGGTTCCGACCACTAAGAGATTGCGGCCGCCCCGGGCAAGGGGAGGAAGCTCCGGCACCAGTGCGGCGATGCACTGGTCCTCCCCCTGGGTGAAGGTGGTCTCGATTCCGCTGCCGGTGAAGGCCAGCACCCGAACCCGTCCAGCCTGAGCCCGGGTCAGGCGCGCCGCGGCGGTGGGCAGGTCCAGCTTGATGACTTCCGAGGGGCAGGAGCCCACCAGGAACAGGGTGCGAATGTCGGGGCGACGTTCGAGGAGTCGCCCCACCACGCGGTCCAGCTCCTCGTTGCAGTCCGCCATGCCGGCCAGGTCGCGCTCCTCAAGGATGGCGGTCGCGAACCGCGGCTCGGCGAAGATCATCACCCCGGCCGCGGACTGGAGCAGATGGGCGCAGGTGCGCGAGCCCACCACCAGGAAGAAGGCGTCGTGCATCTTGCGGTGCAGCCACACGATGCTGGAGAGGCCGCAGAAGACCTCGCACTGACCGCGCTCGCGCAGCACAGAGGGCGGTCGGGTGTACGCTACCTCGTTCGTGGACAGCGTCTGGCCGAGTGCGCTCATGCCACTGACCCCGCCGCCCCGGCGCCGTGCGGGACGCCGGACACGGGTGGTTGTCCGGCCTCGAGACGCGCCGCCCGCAGTTTGAGGAGGAACTGGGCGGCATTGATGATGTAGGTGGCGTAGGCGGCTAGGGCGAGCAGCATCAGCTCGCGCACGGGGAGTAAGTCGAAGGCGAGTGCCGCCAGGTAGGCGGTGTGCAGGGCCAGCACCAGCATGCTGAAGACGTCTTCCCAGAGGAAAGGGCGGGCGAAGAGCCAGCGGCCGAAGACGGCGTGCTCCCAGATGGAGCCGGTGACCATGATGAGATAGAGCACCAGGGTCTTGGCGACGATGGAAAGGGTTGCCGCCTGTTCGCCGGCACCCGTCAACAGAAAGCGCAGGACCAAGACCAGGCTGACTAGAAAGACCAGGAACTGGATCGGGGCGAGGACGCCCTGCACGAGCGTCCAGGGTGACGCGTCGCGACGCTTGCGCTCCTCTGGCGTATAGAGAGGCATGACCGGGCGGTACCTAATCGATTTTGAGCTCTGCACGCGGCGGCCGGGTCTGCCGCCTTCCTCCCCGAACCACAATCTAGTCCGCGGTGCCCCGAGTGTCAACGTTGGTTGACGTTCGTAACACTTGACAATTTCGGACCACGACTCACACTTGTGTAGAGTGCTGGGTGCGACGCCACACGGCTGCGTGCCCTGGTCATCCTCACCTCGCGCGAGGGCCCGTCGTAATCATGCAAATTGCCCGCAAGCGTGCGCGGCCGTCCTTTCGCGGGGCGAACTGATGCAATTCGTCCCGCCCGTCCAGAATCTCACCCATCCATCGCGGGGGACTTCCGCGTGTGCCCGTTGAAGGTCCGTAGCGCGGTTGCCGGGCAGATCGACCCGGGTGCGGCGGCTGCCCTGGTCAAGTCGGTCGCGGACATCGCGCTGGTCGTCGATGCCGAGGGTGAGATTGTCGACATGGCACTTGGAAGCCCGAGCCTGGCAGAGGAGCTCGGCACCGATTGGGTGGGAAAAGCCTGGGCGGATACGGTCACCGCCGACACGCGGCCACGGTTGGAAGCCCTGCTGCGGGAGGCCGGCGACGAAGGGTCCAATGAGTGGCGGCAGGTGGTGCACCGAGGCCGGGGGGGGGGAGGCATCCCGGTCCAATACCGGGCCGTGGGAGTGGATCAGGAAGGCCGGATGCTGGCCGTGGGACGAGAGCTGCAGGCGGTCGCCTCGCTGCAGCAGCAGCTGGTCGATGCCCAGCAGGCCCTGGAGCGGGACTATTGGCGCTACCGGCAGATGGAAACCCGCTATCGGCTCCTATTCCAGAGCGTTTCCGAGGCAGTGCTGATCGTGGATGCGTCACTGCGCCGGGTGGTAGAGGCCAATCCCGCGGCGGCCGTGCAACTCGGCGAGACCGCGGCGCGAGTCGTGGGGCGCCCCTTCCCAGACGGTTTCGACCCCGATGGCATCCGGGCAGTGGAGGCCCTGCTCGGAAACGTGCTCGCCACCGGGCGCGCGGACAGCGTGCGGGCTCGCCGCGCGGGCGGGGAGGGCGAGCTGGTGGTGTCAGTTTCTCTCCTGCGGCAGGACCATGCCCCGCTCTTCGTCGTTAGGCTGCTTACCCCGCCTTCTGAGCCAGGGCAGGGTGCGATCACCGAGCACGAGGCGCGCCTGCTCAAGGCCGTGGGCGTTGCCCCGGACGCGATCGTGCTGACGGATAGCGAGGGACAGATCCTGGCCGCCAATCGCGCCTTCCTCGACCAGGTGCAGCTGACGACAGAGCATCAGCTGCGAGGCCAATCAATGGACCGCTGGCTGGGCCGGGCCGGGATCGACCTGAATGTCCTGCTTAGCACGCTGCGCCAACATGGGTCCTTGCGGCTGTTCAAGACCACCCTGCGGGGCCAGTATGGCGCGATTGTGGAGGCGGAGATCGGCGCCGCCGCTGTCCCCAACGGGGACAGGCCCTGTTTCGCCTTTTTCATCCGCGACATGGGCAGGCGACTGGGTCGGGAAGCCCCCGCGACCGGAGACCTGCCCTTATGGGTGGGCCAGTTCACCGAGCGGGTGGGAAGCGCCCCGCTGAGGGACTTGGTGCGAGAGTCCACCGACCTGATCGAGCGCCTGTGCATCGAGGCCGCACTCAAGCTCACCGGCGGCAACCGGGCCTCTGCGGCGGAGCTGCTCGGGCTCAGCCGCCAGAGCCTGTACGTCAAGCTCGCCCGTTATGACATCGGCCCGGAGTCCCCTGTGGAGGAGTGATGGTCGTCCGCATGTCAATGCGCGTTGACATGTAAAAGTGTCATCTATACTTTTCGCCCATGAGCCCTCCCGCCTCCGCAACAGCGATCGTGCCGCGGCCTTCGCCGGCCGCGGCGCTCGAGCTCCTCAAGCCCATCACCTGGTTCCCGCCCATGTGGGCCTTCGCCTGCGGTGTCGTCTCCTCGGGCGTCCCGATCCGCGACCGTTGGCCGGTGGTGATCGCGGGGGTGGTGCTGGCGGGACCCCTGGTCTGCGCCACCAGTCAGGCCGCCAATGACTGGTTCGACCGTCATGTCGACGCCATCAACGAGCCCCAGCGCCCCATCCCATCCGGCCGCATCCCCGGCCGCTGGGGTCTCTACATTGCCCTGATCTGGACCGCCCTGTCGCTGTTAGTGGCCGGGGCACTGGGACCCTGGGTGTTCTGGGCCGCCGCCCTTGGGCTCACCCTGGCCTGGGCCTACAGTGCACCGCCGCTGCGGCTCAAGCGCAACGGCTGGTGGGGCAACGCCGCCGTGGGGCTCTCCTACGAAGGGCTGGCCTGGGTCACCGGCGCGGCGGTGATGATCGGGGGAGCCCTGCCGGACTGGCGCATCCTGGCCCTGGCGGGACTGTACAGCCTGGGCGCCCACGGCATCATGACCCTCAACGACTTCAAGGCCATGGAAGGGGATCGGCGGATGGGCATCCGCTCCCTTCCGGTGCAGCTCGGACCCAGGGTCGCGGCTTGGGTGGCCTGTGCCGTCATGGCCGTGCCCCAGATGACGGTCGTTTGGCTGCTGCTGGACTGGGGCCGCCCGGTCCATGCCGCGGCAGCTGGTCTTGCGCTCGCGGTGCAGATCGGCCTCATGGTGCGATTCCTGCGCGACCCCATCGCGCGCGCGACCTGGTACAGCGCCTTGGGCGTCACCGTCTACGTCACCGGCATGATGATCAGCGCCTTCGCGGTGCGGGGGATTGCGGCATGAACGAAGCAGCCGTAAGGTCCCTGGGTTGGGTCGGCATCCTGCGTCTTGGGCTGGTACAGGCGGCCCTGGGGTCCATTATCGTGCTCACTACGTCCACCCTGAACCGGGTGATGGTGGTGGAGCTGATGTTGCCAGCCATGCTGCCGGGAGCACTGGTCGCGCTGCATCATCTGGTTCAGATCCTGAGACCCCGATGGGGTTATGGCTCGGACGTGGGTGGGCGCCGCACGCCCTGGATCATCGGCGGGATGGGTGTGCTTGCCGGGGGCGGGGTCCTGGCGGCCCTGGCCACCGCCTGGATGGAGAGCCAAGCGGCGGCTGGAACCGCCCTCGCGGTGCTTGCCTTCGTTTTGATCGGCATCGGCGTGGGCGCCTGCGGCACCTCGCTCCTGGTGCTGCTGGCCAAGCGTGTGGACGAGCGCCGTCGGGCGGCGGCCGCTACCACGGTATGGCTGATGATGATCGTTGGATTCATCGTAACGGCCGGGGTCGCCGGCGCGTTCCTGGATCCGTTCTCACCGTCCCGGCTCGTGGCCGTGACCCTGTCCGTTGCGGCGATTGCCGTGGCGGTGACCCTCTTCGCCATCCGGGGAATCGAGGGACAAGCAGAAGCGCCGCAGACCGCGTCCGCTTCCGATCGGCCGCCGGCGTCGTCGAGCACCGCGTTCAAGGAGGTTCTGGCGGGCGTCTGGGCCGAGCCCCGAGCCCGTCGATTCACCATCTTCGTCTTCGTATCCATGCTCGCGTACAGCGCCCAGGATCTGATTCTTGAGCCTTTTGCGGGCGTGGTGTTCGGTCTCACGCCGGGTGAATCCACCCAGCTTGCGGGCGTCCAGAACGGCGGAGTACTGCTCGGTATGCTGCTTCTCGCGTTGCTCGGCAGCACCGCCTGGGGACGCCGGATGGGCTCGCTCCAGACTTGGACCATCGCCGGCTGTATCGGCTCGGCGCTGGCCTTGTTCTTCCTGGCGGCGGGCGGTGTCCTGGGTCGAGACTTTCCGCTGCACCAGGCGGTTTTTGCGTTAGGCGTGACGAACGGACTCTTCGCCGTGGCGGCCATCGGATCCATGATGGGCTTGGTCAGTGCCGGTCGAGAGCGCCGCGAAGGTGTGCGGATGGGCCTCTGGGGGGCGGCCCAGGCCATTGCCTTCGGGCTCGGAGGCTTTCTGGGCACCGCCGCCGTGGACCTGACGCGCCACTTGATCGGCGATGCGGGCCCTGCCTACGCCGCTGTCTTCGCCGGCGAGGCCCTGTTATTTCTGATGTCGGCCGTGCTCGCGGCCCGCGTGACCAGGACGGCGACCAGTCCTGCGGAAATGCGCGCGATCGAGGCGAGCGGCGGGGTTGCCGAGACCGCCTGAACCGACAAGCCTTTGACCCCACACCGAACCGATAGGGGAAATCCCATGACCGAGAGCTTCGACGTCGTTGTGGTTGGCGGCGGCCCAGCCGGCGCAACCGCTGCAACCGATCTGGCCGAGTCGGGACGCTCGGTTCTCCTGCTGGACCGGGGCGGTCGTATCAAGCCCTGCGGCGGCGCCATCCCGCCCCAATTGATCCGGGAGTTTGAGATCCCTGCCCACCTCTTGTGCGCGCGAATCAATTCGGCGCGCATGGTCTCGCCAACAAACCGCCAAGTGGACATGCCGATCGACGGCGGCTACGTCGGCATGGTCAACCGCGACCGCTTCGATGAGTGGTTGCGGCAAAGGGCCACCGATGCCGGGGCGGAGCGCCGCACCGGCACCTTTTCGAGGCTGGAGCGGGGTACGGATGGTTGGGCCCGGGTACGTTATGACACGGCAGGCGAAGGGGGCGACAGATCGGTGCACGAGGTCCGCGCGCGCTGCGTCGTCGGCGCGGACGGGGCCAAGTCGCGGGTCGCGCGGCAGACGGTGCCGGGCTCCGAGTCCATGCCCTGCGTAAGCGCCTACCACGAGATCGTGCGCTCCCCCGACGCGAGCGAAGGCACCTTTGATCCGGCGCGTTGCGATGTCTACTACCAGGGCCGTCTGTCACCTGATTTCTACGGCTGGGTCTTTCCGCATGGAGAGACGACCAGTGTCGGGGTGGGTACAGCCCAGGCCGGATTCTCACTCAAGTCGGCCGTGTCGGAGCTGCGGCGGGCGGCCGGGCTTTCCGATGCCGAGACGTTACGCCGCGAGGGCGCACCCATCCCCCTGCATCCACTGCCACGCTGGGATGACGGGCGTCATGTGGTCCTCGCGGGAGACGCGGCTGGAGTGGTAGCCCCCGCCTCTGGCGAGGGCATCTATTACGCGATGGCGGGCGGTCGTTTCGCCGCGGAGGCCGCGGATGCTTTCTGCACCACGGGTAATCCACGTTGTCTGGGACTCGCCCGCAAACGCTTCATGAAGGCCCACGGGCGCGTGTTCTGGGTGCTCGGGATGCTACAGCGCTTCTGGTACTCGAGCGACCGTCGCAGGGAGCGCTTCGTCAGCCTGTGCCGGGACCCGGACATCCAGACGCTCACCTGGGAGGCCTACATGAACAAGCGGCTGGTGCGCGCCAAGCCAGCCGCCCACGCGCGAATATTCTTCAAAGACCTCGCCCACCTGCTTGGCGTCGTCTCCGCCAAGTAGGCCTCGCGGGCCGCTAGGAGGGATCTGGGCTCATGGCCGCGCTGATCGTCAGCGGACGAGTCGTTGATCTCATCCTCGCCCTGATGGTTCTCGAGGCCCTGGTTCTGGCCATCTTCTGGGCACGCACCATGCGGGGGGTGCATCCGCTCTCGCTCGCCGTCAATCTGGCAGCAGGGGCCTGTCTGTTGATGGCGCTGCGCGCTGCCCTGACAGACGCGCAGTCCGCCACCGTTGGGGTCTTCTTGTCACTGGCCCTCGTCGCACATCTCGTCGACTTGGCGTTGCGCTGGCAGGGACGGCCCAAGTGAACGATTGCCCAGCCGACTAACCATGATTATCGGGGTCTCGTTCCTGAACGGGAAATCGAACTTGCGCTCAAGATGGCCGCATGGGTGGCGCGAAGTGAGAGGCGCCCGACTCCCGGTAAGTGCCTGACGGAGCGTGTCGAGGCGGGCGCGAATGCCACTGCTGCCTTTGGATCTCCCCGCGACTCCGTGGGTTTCGTGCTTCCGGGTTGCGTCCCATTTTCACGGCAACGGGGTGGCGGCGACGTGATTCGTGTAACTGGACAGCGTGCCGAGCGCGATGCCGCAGATCACGTCGAGAACCTGTGCAGGGCTGTATCCAGCAGCGAGGAAATCTTCGACAACGGCTTCCCGCACCCAGCCGCGCTGGGTGGTCATCGTAACCGTGAAGCGCCGCAGCGCTTGAAGTCTCGGGTCGGCAATCGAGCGGTCAGCGCGGATCGCGTCGGCGGCGGCCCGAGCTTCTTCCCCGTCGTCAAATGGGCCGGCTTGGGTCGTACAGTAATGGCAGGCGTTGGCCTTCGCCACCGACAAGAAGACGACCTGCTGCTCGATCGGCGTCAGGCTGGAGCCACTGAAGGCGTTTCGAAGGTGCTGGAACCCGGTGAGGGCGGCCGGCGATTCCGCGATCGTTCTTAGCATGTTCGGAACTTTTCCGCATGCTGTGTCGGCAAGAACCCCCTTGGCGGCGGCGGGGGCGGTCTCAAGGGTGTGCAGCGGGAATTGGATCATCGTCGTTGTCTCCAGTCCGTCCAGGGGCTTCTTCGGGGCCGCGTGGTACTCGCGCCTACGGCCCTAATCATGCTGATCCCTGACGGCTACAACAACGCCAGATCATTCGAAAAATCCGAGTAAAGTGTTCGGTTTCTATCCGTGTCCCAGTTTCGCTCCCAACGACAGACTCGGCCGTGAAGAACCGCGCACACCCTCCGGTTCAGCTCGGTCGGTTGCGCTGGTAGGCCTCTCGGGCCGCCTCGAGCTGGGCAGTGATCCGCGGCTCGCTCTCGCCGGCGAACTGGAGGAAGGTCTTGGCCACCAGCGACAATTCCCGATTGCGCGGATAGGCGAGGTACCAGCGCCGCTCGATCGGGAATCCTTGGACATCCAGCAGCGCCAGACGCCCCCCGCAGCTCTCGAGAACCAGCGAATGCAGCGAAAGCGCCGCGATGCCGAGCCCGCCAAGGACCGCGTGCTTGATCGCCTCGTTGCTTCCGAGCTGCATCCGCACCTTTGGCGTGACGCCGCCCGCAGCCAGGCATTTCAGGAAGGCATCGCGAATCCCGGAGCCGGGCTCGCGTCGGATCAGATGCTCATCGGCGAGATCCTGGATCGGGATATTCCGCCTAGCGGTGAGTGGATGGTCGGCCCGGGCAACCACCACCAGGGGATTGGGGGCGAATGGGACCGTCTCTACCTCATTCTCCAACTCATCCAGCTGCCCGGTGACATAGAGATCGTCGTCATGCGCGCTCATCCGCTCCATGATTCGGTCACGGTTAGTTACCTTGAGTGCGACGTCGATCCCGGGATAGCGCTCGCAGAATGCGCCGAGCAGCTCTGGTGCCACGTATTTCGCTGTCGTGATGACTCCGAGACGCAAGCGCCCGCGCTTGAGACCCTTCAGGTCGGCAAGCGTGATCTCGAGGTTGGATAGGGTGTTCAGAATGTCGCGGCAGGCGGCATAGACCTCGCGCCCGGCGTCCGTCGGCTCGACGCGGCGGCCTATATGCCGAAACAGGGGCGCGTCGATAGAGTCCGCGAGCTTCTTGATCTGCATCGATACCGTTGGCTGGGTCAGAAAGAGCTCCTCCGCGGCGCGGGTGAAGCTTCCAAGCCGGACGATGGCCTCGAGGAGCTGCAGCTGGCGCAAAGTGGCGTGGCGCACCAGGTGATCGGCACCGGCGGTCGGAGACCCGTCACGGGGAGCGGTTGTACCGGCCAACGCCTCGTCCCTGACGCCTTCAACCCTCCCGTCTTTGTTCCTGCGCCCGGCCACGGGCTCAAGGCCTCCTGGGTCGCCGGCACGGCTGGCGGGCCTGCCTGCGAGGCGACTCGGCGCCGAGGGACGCGAGCTGGTCATGCAATGCCAGATCTTCAGGCGCCTCTAGAGTCGGTGCCATTGGCGAATGATCCAAATTGGGCCAAGAAATACCGGCGTCTGCGCGAAGATCGGCGCGATCGAGCCCGGGGCAATCCTATCGAACGAGCGGGTGCTCGAACTTCTCGTGACCCAGCACCCCAACGTCCGACACGAACACCGTCAGGTGATGGCCCTTTTCGATCATTGCGGTGAGATCGTCGAGCAGACCAGGCAGGCGCTCAGGCGGGAGAATCACCTTGAGCAGCAGGTTGCTGTCCACCCATAACATGCCCGATTGGAGCCCCTCTGACCCGGCGCCGCGGGCCCGGAGCAGAGTGTACCCGCTGGCGCCGCGATTGCGGACGGCGGCGACCAGACGGCCCTCCAGTACGTCGGTAGTGATGACAGTGACGAGTTTTTCGGGGAAGAGTCGGTGCATCGCAGTAAGCCCCGTAATCAGGATCGGGCAGGAAAGAACAGACGACTGATTATGCGGTCCCAACGGCCATCTCGGCCAGGCGGTGGTAGAGGGGAATGCCCACAACCACGTTAAGCGGGAAGGTCACCCCAAGGGCAAGTGTGAGATAGAAGGATGGGTTCGCCTCCGGCACCGCGAGGCGCATGGCCGGTGGAACGGCGATGTAGGAGGCACTGGCTCCCAGCACTGCCACTAGGGTGGTTCCGCCCACCCCGAACCCCAGGGCGAGATGCCCCACCGCCACGCCGACGAGCCCCCCAACCAGGGGCATCGCGAGTCCGAATAGTCCAAGCACCAGCCCGACCTGCCGGAAGTCACCGAAGCGCCGGCCTGCCTCCATGCCCATCTCCAGCAAGAAGAGGCACAACATCCCCATGAAGATGTCCGTGGTGAATGGGTGCAGCGAATCCACCGACTTTTGGCTCGCCAGGGCGCCGATGATCATCGAGCCGATCAGGAGGACGACGCTGCCGTTGGTGAATGCCTCGTGGACGATCTCACCGAATTGTCCGTTGCCGCCGGACGCCGATTTGGCCCGGTTTGCCGCGCCGCCCTCCGTCGCCGCGGCGCGCCCGCGGCTCCAGGTGGCGAGCAGCAGGCCCACCACGATGGCGGGCGACTCCATCACCGCCAGCATGATCAGCGGGTAGCGCTCATAGTCGATTCCCTGGTTGCCCAGATAGGCGATGGCAGTCAGAAAGGTACCGGCACTCACCGAACCGTAATGGGCGGCAATCGCGGCGGCGTTGAGTGCGTCCACCCGACGGGTCGCCATCAGTAGGCCGAACCCGACCAGCGGCAGGGTAAAACCGAGGGCCAAGGCCCATAGTACGGAGGCCATCGCCGTCCCAAGCTCCGCCTTACCGAGCTCGAAGCCCCCATGCAGTCCGATGGATACCAGCAGGTAGATGGAGAGTATCTTGGCCAGGTCCGGCGGGAAGCGCAGGTCCGATTTGATCAGGCGCGCCAGGAAACCGAGCGCGAAGAAGAGCACCGCCGGGATTAGCAGATTGGACAGTTGGGACATGGTGGGCCCTCACGTCTCTCGATTTCAGTGGTCGGGCGCGGCTAGCGGCGGCAATCAGTCTGGCCAGACCCGCCGGCCGCGATGTAAGGGATCCGCCCGGTCTACCCCGGCGATGCCCGGCAGCGGCTCGGGACCGCCCGGTGCTGAGTGCGGCTCGGGCCTTGCTGGCGCGGCGGCCGGAGACCGTGCTTTGGCAGTGGTAGCCTGAGGCCGGGCCGGGCTCCTGGGCTTCGGCGGGGCGGTGGATCGGGGTTGGGCTTTGAACGTGACTGCCCCCGCAGCGCCCGACGGGGAGGTGGGCGGTACGGCCGCCTCGTCCTGAACCGCGCCCGAGGTCTCTTTGGGATCGGCCATGGCCGCCTCAGACCCCGGCCGCTGGGGTGAGCCCCGCCTGGGGTAGGATTGGGGACACGAGGGCATCGAGCTCGGCCGCGAGTTGGTGCAGGGCGTCGCCGACGGCCTCGCCCGGGATACCGCTTGGGGCTACTCCGTCCGCGAGCAAGGTCAGGTTCACGTAGGTGCGCCCGAAGCTCATATCGGGGTAGATGCCGGCCCGCTTGCAGCTGGCTTCCGCCCCTTCGAGAAAGCTGCGCGTCGCGGCGTAGTCCGGGAATTCCATCCGACGCTCCAAGCGCGCGGGGCTCGGTCTTTCAGTCCACTGATGGGTCATGGTCGTCTCTCCAGGTTATGCCGTAATCAGAAGTAGGCCCGCGGCTCCCCCGACGGCAGCCGCGAGCGGTTCGTGCCGTGCAGCTCCGCCAGCCAGTCGTCAATCTCGCGGGCATGGTGGACCTCCTCGTCCAGCAGGGTCTCGAACAGGGCCCCGTTCTCGGCATCCCCGACGCGCCGACAAAAGGCCACGGCCTGGGCGTAGAGGCCGACGATCTCGGATTCGAGCCGCGCATCCTGCAGCAGCAGCTCCCCTAGGCTTTGGGCGACCCCCGCGGGCCTGAGCTGGGAGGCGTTGGGTGCAACCCCGAGGGCCAACATCCGCTCGACGATCCGCTCGGCATGTTGCATCTCCTCGATCGTCTCGGCCCTCAGTCGCGCGGTGGCCTCCGTAAGTCCCCAGGCCTCGGTCAGCTTGGCCTGGGTCAGATACTGCTGGACCGCCGAGAGTTCCAAGCTCAGCGCCCGTCCCAGGTAGCCCAGGGTGCGGGGGTGCAGTCGGGCGTGTCGCATCATCTGATTCCGTGGTGTCGCTCTAGGTCTGGTTTCAGTCACTCAGCCGGTGTGATCCAGGGCCCCGGACAATCCCGTTTGGTTCGGTGCCGGCCGGAACCGCGAGGTCCCGGCGCGGCGTGCTCCGAACATGGATCAGCTCGCCTGTCCTTCGATCAGGGCCGGCCCACGGCCCAGGATCGGCTCCACCTCGCGGTGGGGACGGGCGATGATGTGGGCGGCTACGAGCCCGTCGCCCACCCGCTCGCAGGCATCGGCGCCTGCGCGCACCGCGGCGTTGACGGCGCCGGTCTCGCCGCGCACCAGCACGGTCACATAGCCGCCGCCGACGAATTCGCGACCGATCAGGCGCACCTCCGCGGCCTTGGTCATGGCGTCCGCCGCCTCGATGGCGGGCACCAGGCCCCGCGTCTCGATCATGCCCAGTGCGATTCCCATGGTTTCATTTGCCATCACAGTTCTCCGGTCAGTTGGGTTGAGTCGTTTGGTCGTTGAGTCGGCAATCAACAGTCGGCGCTGCCGAGGTGGGTGCCGCTCCCACCCGGCAGGTCCAGGCGGGGGCTCAGCGCCCTCGCCCGCCCGGTAGGACGCCGCCGGACTGCTCCAGTACCGGCTCCACCTCGCGGTGGGGACGGGCGATGATGTGGGCGGCTACGAGCCCGTCGCCCACCCGCTCGCACGCATCGGCGCCTGCGCGCACCGCGGCGTTGACGGCGCCGGTCTCGCCGCGCACCAGCACGGTCACGTAGCCGCCGCCGACGAATTCACGCCCGATCAGGCGCACCTCCGCGGCCTTGGTCATGGCGTCCGCCGCCTCGATGGCGGGCACCAGGCCCCGGGTCTCGATCAGGCCCAATGCAATCCCGTGGTTCTCCCCTGCCATTTGCCTATCTCCGCGTTAAAAGGTTGGTCATACCGCCCAGGTTGAGAGTCAATACACCGTCTATGCGAGGCTCCAATGCCTCAGTCGAGCGCCCGAGCGGGCCGGTTCTTAGGCCGCCCGCGTCTCCTCCGCCGTCCTTCGCGGCGCTTCAGCAGCCGCATCATCGGGATCCGAGAAATCGATGATTCCGCCGATGGTGAGGTCCGTGAGGTACCCCGCGTCGCCCATGGCATACCGGGCCGCCGAGCCGCTCACCACGAATACCCAGTTGCCGGGGCGGGCGCCCACCGGGTCGGTGGCCACCACCTGCTTGCCCCTCGGGTCGGCGAGGACCCGAAGGTCCGCGTGACCGAGCCCGGGGATGCGCTGGGTGCAAACCAACGATCCGACCACCTGCTTGATCTCCACGGCTCACAAACCTCCTGTGGCCGGCTCTTCCCAGTGGTCGATGATCCCGACGATGGTGAGATCGCTCGGGTACTCCTTGCTGCCCGCGGCCTCCCGGGCGGCAGAGCTGCCGACGCAGATGACCCAGTCGCCCGGGATGCAGCCCACGGCGTCCACGGCGACCTGCAGGGTGCTGCCTTCGCGCACCACCTGGAGATGCTTGTGCTCGAAGCCGGGGATGCGATTGGTGGCCACCAGCGGCTTCTCCACCTGGCAAATCTTCATCAGTGACCTCCCGCGGCGGTAGCTGCCAAAGAGCAGCCAACCACCTCGATGGACCCGGTGCCTTCGATGTCGCGCACCACGCGCAGGGTGTGCAGCAGGCCGTCTGCCGCCAGCCGGGGATAGCGGGCCAGCAGCGCCCCGTGGACGCGCTCGCAATGGGCCGCGGCCCGATCGCGGGCCCCGGGCACGGCGCCCCGATAGTCGAAGCGGATCACCACCGGTACCGGCAGCCCACGGCTGACGTTGAGGCCGCTGAAGATGCGCAGGCCCACGTCCAGGTCTGCCGCGCCCTCCTCGACCGTCGTCAGGTAGGCGAAATAGGTCAGGTTGCGCAGCTGGATCTCATCGAACCCAATGCCGGCGCCGATGAAGCGCTCGGCGTGCCCCTGGTCGGGGTAAAAGCCCCCGTGGCTGGAGCGCACATAGTCGATCTGGGATAGGTTGTTCTCGACCAGCCGGGCAGCGAGCCGCACCATGCCCTCGCTGGGTGTTCCAGGGGCGGCTTCGCGCACCAGCGCTTGTATGCGATCGTGGGCGGTCTCGGGGGCGAGGCCCTGGGTCTGGCGGTAGACATCCAGGGCGTCGACCGCGCGGTCCAGGTCAACCCGGTCGCCCTGATCCGGAACGTGGACGCGGATCGCGTCGGTGTCGGTGTCCAGCCCGACCAGCAGGAGGTCCACCGAGGCCCCGCAACAGAAGCTGTTCTGTACCGCCTGCTGAAAGGCCTGGAGCCGCGCCAGGCCGGCCGCGGCGGCACGGGCGTCGTCCGAGCCATGAGCGGCGCAGCCCTCATGGGCGGGGTCGCGGGAGCTTCTGTGGTAGACCACCGCCTTGAGGTACCGGGTGGGCGTGTCCGCGGTGTTGGGCCGGCCCTCCCGAAAGCGGGCGAGCTCCACCTCCACCCACTGGGCCACGGTATCTTCCACGTCGAATAGGGCCCCGGCGTAGGAGCGGCGCTTCACGGAGCCGAAAGGCAGGCGTAGCACGTAGCTGACGGTATGCGCCAGTCGGCCGTCGGCGCAGGGGGTGACGTCCAGACGGTGGAATCCGCAGTCGAGTAGGAAGGACTCGAAGCCGCGGTCCCCCAGACCCCCCAGGGGGTCCAGGCCAAAGAACTCGTCCGCCAAGTGCCGGTAGGTCTCGAAGACGCACCAGGCGTAGAGCGAGCGTAGATCGAGCTGGGTCACCCAGGCGTCCGCCAGGGTGTGCCCGGGGAGATCGAAGCCCAGGTCGCGACGCGCGAGCTCCTGTGCCCGAGACTCGAAGTCCGGCTCGTGCTGGATCGCGGAGATGGACTTGAGGGTCGGGACGATCGCGTCGTAGGCGCCGCGCACCCTTGTGTCGTACTCCCGCAGACGCGCGTTGGCCGGCTGGTCCGTGAGTGGGTGCAGTCCGCCGAGCCAGTCCCCGCCGGCGTCCCTTGCGACCGCGGCCGGTCGCGACGCGTGCCGCGGCGCGCCGCTCCGGGCGGCGGCCGGTGCCGGGCTCGGACGGCGCCGGGGGGCGCGCAGTGAGGGGTCGTCGGCTAGGCCGAGTCCGATCCCGGGTCCTTTGGCGTTGCGGGGCAGCATGGTCAGGCTCGCTCGATCTGCGGTGTCAGGTTTCAGTGATAAATCGGTTCACAATCGGTTTAAGCCCGCGGTCCCCGGCCGCAGGTCAGCCTCGCGCGCCGCCCGAATAGGTCACCAGGGCCCCGCGCTCGGTGCTGCCGCTCGAGCCCGTGACCCTGCTCACCGGCTCGGCGATTTCCTCGTTGCGCTTGCGCTCAACCGGTGCCATGGCGCTCATGGGACCGTGGCGGGTTGGGTTGCGCCGGGCCGCGGAGGTCCCCTCGGTGCCGGTGACCCGGTCGCCCCGCTCCCAATCGTCTCCGGTGATCTTGCCGCCGGCGCTCTGGCCCTCGCCGGTGACGCGCGGGCGGGCAGGCGCTTTCTCGGGCTCGGGCTGCGGCTCCAACAGCGACCGTCCCGACATCGCCTTGGCCCCGAAGCGGAACTGGTCCGTGCCGGTGACCTTGCCGGTACCCATGTCGAAGGGGCCGGTGATGCGACCGCCCTGGTCGTAGCGTGTTCCGGTCACCCGGCCTGCGGCGTCCCGATCAGGGGCGGACTCGCGTGCCGGCGAGCTGACACTGAACCCGGCGGCCGGATGGGGTCCGGAGTCGCCCAGCGGTCGCGGAAAGTCGCCTTCGGTGGGATCAGCGGGCCCGCAGGCGGCGGCGTACTGGTCGGCGCCCACGAAGGGGGTGCCGGTGACCGGCT
The DNA here is from genome assembly GCA_963698355.1 of uncultured Gammaproteobacteria bacterium. Lineage (GTDB taxonomy): Bacteria > Pseudomonadota > Gammaproteobacteria > Chromatiales > Chromatiaceae > Thiodictyon. Next base: position 76,797 of record CAVOQO010000098.1, read on the forward strand.
CACAGGCACCGCGGGATGAGCCGGTCATGATGCCGCCGATCCCGGGCTGCTGGCCCGTGAGGGGCGCACCCGGGGTCGCGCCGATGCGCGGGGTGCGGGCGCTGATCTCCCGGATCTGTTCTGGGGCGCACCAGGTATCCGCCTGCTCCAGGCCGGCGTAGGGCGTACCCGTAACGGCCTTGCAGGTGCCGGGTTCGTCGCCAGTGACCCTGGAGGAGCGTCCCGTCTGGGTACCCGAGACCCGCAAGTTCTTTAGGGTTCGGGATACGCCCAGCTTGGACGCCTCGGGCTCTGCCTTGGTGTTGCAGAAGGACTGGTACTGCTCTGCGCCCACGTACTGGTCACCGGTGACTCTGCGGCAGGTTCCCGGCTCGTCACCGGTGACCTTGTCGCTACGTCCCACCGTGGTGCCAGTCACGGCGCCGCCGCTCAGGGTTCCGGAGCGACCGACCTTCTGCGGCACCCGGGCCGAGGCGCTGACCGGCTCGGCGTCCAGGTACTGGGTGCCGGTGGGGCGCAGATTTGAGCCCGGCTCGTTGCCGGTGACGCGCTCGGAGCGGCCAACCATGACGCCCGAGACAGGGCGCCCGCCGGCGGTGCGCGCCTCCCCCACCTTGCGGTGCGCTGGCTCGGGCGGGGCGCCACAGTAGTCTTGGTGCTGCTCGGCCGACAGATACTCGGTACCAGTGACGTTCTTGCAGGTGCCGGACTCATCGCCTGTGACCTTGGTGGAGCGCCCCACCTCGTTGCCGGTGACCGCGTTGCCCCGGCCGGTGGACGTGACGTGGACCTTGGCCGTGCCTCGGGCCGGATCAGCCTGGCAGAAGGCGCGGAAGATCTCGGCCCCCATGTACTCGGTGCCGGTGACGGTACGGCAGGTGCTCGGCTCGTCACCGGTGACGGAAGGGCTGCGCCCCACGCGGGTACCCGTCACGGTCTGACCTCCCGCCGTCTCGCTGGCGCCGACCTTCCACGGCTGGTCCTGGGCGCCGCGGACACCCCCTGCGACCGGGGAACCGGGGCGCACGCGCCCGGTGGGCTGGGTCTTAGGGAGGCCGGCGGAACCGCCATTGCTGCGTCGCTCCCGGATCTTCCGGGCCAGGGTCCGCCCGGAGACCCTGGGGTTCGCTTGACGTTCCAGACTGGCGGCGCTCGGGGTGGCGCTTGCCGACCGACCACGCGACGACTGGGCGGCGCGGCGCGCCTGGGAGACCAGTCGGCCGGTCGGCTTGGCGGAGACCACCTGCCGCATCTTGCCGTTGGCACCCAGCTTGGTCTTCGACAATGTCCTGCCCGTCTTTGGGGTCGGGGCGGCGCTGGGCGAAATTTCGCTCTCATTGTGGCCATCGCCCTTGCCTCCACAGCTGCACGCTTTGTGGCCAGCGTCTTCGGCGGGCGCCGTTGGGATCGGCCAGGCCGCTCCGGCCGGCGCCTGGCGCGTCTCGGACCCGCGGGTTCGGTCAAGCGACCGATCCTGCCGCTTGCCGACCTGAGACAGGGCTGAGCGCCGGGCGCGCGCCAGGGCTCGCCCCGTGGCCTGGGCATTGGCGCCGGAGGAGATCACCGCCTGGCCGATCCGCGGACGTCGCTCCGGCGTCGCTCCCGCGTCACTGGAGGCCCCGGAGGGAGCCGATGGCCCCGCGTCCCGAACGGAGGAGTCCGACTCACCCCGAAGCGCCTCGGAAGGATTCGCCGGGCGTGCCGGTCGGGACGGGGCCACCGTGGCCGCCGTAGCCGCCGTTCCACCCTTGCCGCCCGTCGATTGGGCGCGCCGCCGCGCGAGGGACGCCTCCCGGGCGCTGGATCGGTTCCTGGCAGTCTGTCTCATGGTGGCTCCCGTCGAGTCGATTGGAATGTTCGGACGTTCTGGCTCCCCGGGCGTCTCACCGCTTACGCGGCGGGCTCCCGCCGGGGGCTCAAACAAAGCGAAGGCTTTAAAGGCCATGGGCAGCTCAGCCCCACGTGGCTGGGTCTCAACCGCGGCCCTCGAAGACCACGAAGGCGGCACCCTGGCTCTGGGTATAGTTGTCGTAACCGGTGAGCCGGACGTGGTGATCCGGATAGTTCCGGTGGCACGCCTCCAGCTCGGCGACAACCGCCTCCAGGTCCTGGGCGCCGAAGAAGGGCAGCTTCCACATGGTCCAGTAGTGCTTCATGGACTGGCTGGGGTGTACATGCTCGATAGCCGGGGTCCAGCCTTGGCCGATGATGTAGGCGATCTGGTCGTAGACTTCGTCCTGGCTCAGGGCCGGGAGAAAGCCAAAAGTCTCCAGGGTGTGCTGAGTCTGGTAGTCGCCGGTGGTGCTCTGAAGGGGCATGGTGTCGGTTTCCTATGTTTGCGTGTTTCGATGGGGGAGGCCGGCTCAGGCCGCGTCCAGCTTGTCCACGGTCTCGAACTCGAACTTGATCTCCTTCCAGGTCTCCATGGCGATGGCCAGCTCGGGGCTGTGTCGGGCGGCGTCCGAGAGGATCTCGCGGGCCTCGCGCTCTAGGTCACGCCCTTGGTTGCGGGCCTTGACACAGGCCTCCAGGGCGACGCGGTTGGCAGCGGCGCCGGCCGCGTTGCCCCAAGGGTGGCCCTGGGTACCGCCGCCGAACTGCAGGCAGGAGTCGTCACCGAAGATTGTCACCAGGGACGGCATGTGCCACACGTGGATACCGCCCGAGGCGACCGCGAAGACACCCGGCATTGAGCCCCAGTCCTGGTCGAAGAAGATGCCGCGGGCGCGGTCCTCCGGGATGAATGATTCACGAAGCAGATCCACGAAGCCGAGGGTGGAGGCGCGGTCGCCCTCGAGCTTGCCGACCACGGTTCCCGTGTGCAGGTGGTCGCCGCCGGAGAGGCGCAGGCACTTGGCCAGGACCCGGAAGTGGATCCCGTGCTTGGGGTGACGGTCGATGACCGCGTGCATGGCGCGGTGGATGTGCAGCAGGATGCCGTTCTTCCGGCACCACTTGGCGAGCCCCGTGTTGGCGCAAAAGCCGCCGGTCAGGAAATCGTGCATGATGATGGGCATGCCGAGCTCCTTGGCGAACTCGGCGCGCTCGTACATCTGCTCCGGGTCGGGGGCCGTCACGTTCAGGTAGTGGCCCTTGCGCTCGCCGGTCTCCGCCTGGGCGGCGAGCACCGCCTCGGCCACAAACTCGAAGCGGTTCTGCCAGCGCATGAAGGGCTGGGAGTTGACGTTCTCGTCGTCCTTTGTCAGGTCCAGGCCGCCCCGCAGGCACTCGTAAACGGCGCGCCCGTAGTTCTTGGCCGAGAGGCCGAGCTTGGGCTTGATGGTGCATCCGAGCAGGGGGCGGCCGTATTTGTTCAGCTTGTCACGCTCGACCTGGATGCCGCTGGGCGGGCCCATGCAAGTCTTTACATAGGCGATGGGGAAACGGATGTCCTCCAGACGCAGGTGACGGAGCGCCTTGAACCCGAACACGTTGCCGACCAGGGAGGTGAGCACATTGACCACTGAGCCCTCTTCGAATAGGTCGATCGGGTAGGCGACAAAGGCGTAGAAGGACTCCTTGTCTCCGGGCACGTCCTCGATGCGATAGGCCCGACCCTTGTAGAACTCCAGATCAGTGAGGAGCTCGGACCACACCGTGGACCAGGTGCCGGTGGATGACTCCGCCGCCACTGCTGCCGCGACCTCCTCCCGCGGAACACCCGGTTGGCCGGTGACCTTGAAGCAGGCCAGAAGGTCGGTATCTAGCGGGACATAGTCCGGGGTCCAGTACATGTCCCGGTACTCTTTGACGCCGGCGTCGTAGGTCTTGATGCTCATGTTCAGCTCCTGTGGTCTGGTGTGGGTTTGCTTCGCTTCGCCTGCCGAATCCGGACGAATCCGCTTGAGGGCTGTGGCCGGCAACGATCAGGCCCTGACGGGCCGACCTGCTGCGATCCGACGAATCGACTCGCTGACGGTTCGGTCATGCAGCTGATCCCCTCGCGTTGAGCCGAAGAATAGGCACGCGATTGCATATTTAGAAATCTTTGTTTTCGATGTTTTTAATAGATCTTGATCTATGTGAAAGCGCGCTGCTCCGCAACCCTGCCGCTGGCCGCTGAGATTGGTGCGCTTGGTTGTCGCATCTGTGGGTCGCGTTCGGCGACCGATCGACAGCGCGGTCGCTACTTTTGCGGATTACGAGAAATCCACGTGAAGACTGCTTTGGTCGTCATCGGCGTACTGGCCCTGCTCGGCGTGGCGGCCATGGCCGTATTCGTGTTTGTGGTGCAGAACGTCGAGCAGCCGCGCTATGCGGTCCTGCGCCAGGATGGAGCTTTCGAGCTGCGGACCTATCCTCCGCTGGTGTCGGCGGAGGTGCGTCGTCATGGCAGCCGCCGGGAGGCACTGAGCGCCGGGTTCGGGCCGCTCGCCCGCTATATCTTTGCAAAGGAGCGGGCGGGGGAGCGGATCGCCATGACCGCCCCCGTGACCCAGGAGCGGCGGGAGCAAATCGGCTTGACCTCCCCGGTCGCCGAGGAACCGATCGGCGGCGGCGATTGGGCGGTGCGCTTCTTCATGCCGGCCGGGTACGATCTGGACCGCTTGCCCGCGCCGGCGCGAGCGGATGTGCGGTTGATCCGGATCCCCGCGCGCCGGGTCGCGACCGTGCGATTCAGCGGGGCCATGACCGATGAGCTGATTGCTGCCCGGGAGTCGGCGCTTCGGACATGGATGACGGCCCGGGGGCTCTCGCCCGCGGCAGGGCCCACTTACGCGTATTACAACGACCCGCTTACGCCCGGCTTTCTGCGCCGCAACGAGGTGATGATCGAGGTCGCGGACGGCGCTTCGACCCAATCGGCGGGCCCCAGGTGAGCAGGTCCCGCGCCGCGGCTGACACCGGCCATACCCGGCGCGGTGGAGATCTCGGCAGGCTGGCGGTGGCGGTCATGGCGTTGGCCGCGATTGGTCTTGCCCTGTGGCGGCTGGAGGCGGCCACCACGGGCCTGAAGATCGAACGGACCCGGATCGGTTCGGTGCCAGTCACGCTCTATCTCCCGGCCTCGGGCGGCCCGGCCCCAGTGGTCGTGATCGCCCACGGCTTCGCCGGCTCGCAGCAATTGATGCAGCCCTTCGCGGTCACCTTGGCGCGCAACGGCTATGTGGCCGTCACCTTCGACTTCCCCGGACATGGCCGCAATCCGGACGCTTTCGTGGCGCGGATCGACGACCAAGAGCGGCGGGTCGGGGTGCTTCTAGGGGCCTTGGAGCCGGTGGCCGCGTTTGCCGTCAGGGCGCCCGGCAGCGATGGGCGTGTGGCGCTGCTTGGGCACTCCATGGCCGGCGACGTGCTGCTGCGCTATGCGGCGGCGCATCGGGACCAGGTTGAAGCGACGGTGCTCCTCTCCCCCTATCTCTCCGAGGCCGCGCCCACGGCGAGGCCGCGCAATCTGATGATCGTCTACGGGGCCCTTGAGCCCGAAATGCTCCACCAGATGGGTCGGCGCGCCATCACCGACGCAACCGGGGCCGGCGTCGAGACCGGTGTCCAGTACGGCGCCTTCGCCGACGGAAGTGCCCGGGAGTTGGTCCTCGCAGATGGGGCCGAGCATATCGGGGTGCTCTATGGTCGCGCCGGGTTGCGCGCTGCCCTGGCCTGGCTGGATCCCGTCTTTGGACACGGCGGAACCGGGTTCATCGATACCCGAGGGTCCGATCTGGGTCTGCTGTTCCTTGGAATCTTGGCCCTGGCGTGGCCCTTTGCGCGGATGCTGCCGCGGGCGGCAAACCGCCCGCTGGGGGCCGGTCTCGGGTGGCGGCGCCTCTTTCCCGCGGCCATCGCCCCGGCCCTGCTGACTCCTGTCGCACTGCGTCTCGTACCCACGGACTATTTGCCGATCCTGATCGGGGACTATCTGGCCCTACACTTCGGTCTCTACGGGGTGTTGACGGCACTTGCCTTGGCGCTGATGCGCCACGGCCTCCCGCAAGAACCCCGGGGCGGCCCCGCAGGTCGTGTCCTATGGCCGGGACTGGCGATCGCCACCCTTGCCGCCAGCACCTACGCGATTCTTGCCGTCGCCCTCCCCATGGACCGGTACGTGACCGCATTCCTGCCGGTCGGGAACCGGTTCTGGATGCTGCTCGCGATGGCGCCGGCGACGTCGGCCTACTTCGCGGCGGACGGCTGGCTGACCAGCGGGACTGGCGCGCCGAGGTTTGCCCCGGCCGTCACCAAACTGTTGTTTCTGCTGTCTCTGTTATTGGCGGTGGCCCTGAACCTGCGGGGGCTGTTCTTCCTGATCATCATCGTTCCGGCCATCCTGGCCTTTTTCCTCGTCTACGGACTAATGGGGACTTGGGTCTACCGGCGCACTTGGCACCCCCTGGTGTGGGCGCTGGCCAACGGGCTCGCCTTCGCCTGGGCCATCGCCGCCACTTTTCCGATCGTGGGTGACTGAGGCCGAGTCCTTCGGAAGCGCCATCGTGGCTGGTGGTCAGGTCCGTGTGGACTGGGCCTTGGGAGGCTGGGCGGACAGCAAGGGGTTACGCCGCCCGGTCAGGACCAGGCCGATCAGTCCAGCGTAAAAGAACAGGCTCCCCAGCAAGACCAGGTGCAGTCCCCACAACCACGCCAAAGCGCCGGCGGAGAGACTGAGTGCGGCGGTGTAGCGTGTTGCCAACCCCTGCTCGACGGGTCGTCCGAGCCGCCACCAGACCAGGGCAGCCGCCCCCAGGGCGATCAGCCCCTTGATCAGAACCATGCCCCGCAGCAGACGCATTAGATCGGGTTCCACCTGCGGCGCAGGTGCGAGTGACAATGTAACGGCCAATACCACGGCGGCGGTCGCAATGATCGCCAGAACCAGGGTCAGACGATGGAACTGGGGCCGAACCCTAGCCTGCGGTTCCCCGGGTGCAGCCTCACCCGCGCCCGACTCGAGAACTGATGAAAACAGGCCCATGGCTCCTCACTGTCCGCGACCGGTGTGTGATCGTCATCCGCCGGGGTCGCGGCTGGTCGGTTCCAGGGAGACCGCGCCCGCGGTAACCGGCGCCAGGAAAAGGCTAGCACCAGCGTGCTTTTCTTCAACTCCGGGCGCTAACCGTCCGTGGGGCAGCCGCCTTCTGGTACTGATTGCCCCTGTCGGCCGTGCTTCTCACGGATGAGGATAAAAAAAGACTTTCCCCGCGCGGCGTTCGTTCTTGAACCGACCTCCGCCGAACGCACATGTGGGAGTGCAGTCAACCACCTTCCGAAACGATGGAGAGACATATGAAGCACGACAAGAAGGCAGTTCTCATGGGGCTCCCGGCGGGCCTCCTGGTTTGCGGTGTCATGTTCGCTGCCCAAGCCGAGGAGGTTCCCATGGAGAAGGCCGACTCGGCGATCAAATACCGCCAAAACGTCATGGGTGCCATGGGCGGCCTGGCGGGCACCGTGGTCGGACAGCTGCGCGACGGGTTCGCCTTTGGACCCGACCTGAAGGGCGTCGCGGCGGCGATGCAGACCCTGTCTGCCGACATCCCGGCGCTCTTCCCCGCAGGTACGGACATCGGTGAGACCAAGGCCAAGCCCGAAGTCTGGTCCAAGCGCCAAGCCTTTGAAGAGGCTTCAGCCAAGGCCAAGGACAAGATCGCCGCCTTCGCCGCGGCCACCGAGCAGGGCGACCGCAAGGCCGTCTTTGCGGCCTTCAAGGAGGTCGGCGATGCCTGCAAGGGTTGCCACGAGGACTTCCGCAAGGAAGACCACTGATTGAGGTCAAACTGGATGCAGCGCCGGCTGATCCTCAGTGGGCTGATGGCGGCGGCCGCCATTAGTCCGCCTGCCCAAGGCGCTGCCGCCGAGGATCGCGTGGAGCAGGGTCGCTACCTGTTCCACGCGGCCCTGTGCGCGGTTTGCCACACGGCGGAGGACGGCAAGCTCCTCGCCGGCGGCAGGCCGATCCTCACTCCCTTCGGCACCTTCTATACCCCGAACATCACCCCCGACCCCGAGCACGGCATCGGGCGCTGGAGCGACGATGACTTCGCGCGTGCCCTGGGCCAGGGCGTCTCGCCCGCGGGCGAACATTACTACCCCGCCTTCCCCTACACGGCCTACACCCGGCTGACGCGCGAGGATGCCCTGGCGATCAAGGCCCACCTGAACACGGTGGAGCCAGTCTCCCAACCCAACCGTCCCCATGAGTTGGCGTGGTTCGCGTCCTTTCGCTGGCCTCTGGCGGTGTGGAAATGGCTGTATTTCCGACCGGGCGAGTACGTGCCCGATCCGGGGCTCGACGCCCAGTGGAACCGCGGCGCCTACCTCGCCCGGGCGGCCGGGCACTGTGCCGAGTGCCATACCCCGCGCAACCTGCTCGGGGCCCTTCGCGACAATCGGCTCTATGCCGGGGCCGTCGACGGACCGGAAGGCAAGCGCACGCCCAATATCACACCGGACAAGACCGGTATCGGGGGCTGGACGCCCAAGATGCTGAGCTTCTATCTGGAGATCGGCATGACACCCGATGGCGACTTCGCCGGCAGCCTCATGGCCGACGTGATCGACCAGGGGACCAGCAAGCTCACACCCGAGGACCGCTCGGCCATCACCACCTATATCCTGTCGCTTCCTCCGCTGCCTGCCGAGCCCAAGACCAAGGAACGCGATCCTGCAGTAAACGCCCCGGTTAGAGCAACTGACAGGGCCGACCGCTGATGAGTTTCTTCGCCTGAATTTCCTTCGCGACCGGTCCATGCTCTATCCGGGGAATCATAGAAGGATCCACAAAACGACTCGTCCGGCGGGTTGGCGGGAGAAAGGCGCGAAACGCGATCACCCGTGGCTGGGCTTTCGGCGCAAGCCCGTCTTAATGTGCCGGGCCTGAGGATGTTGTGTCCGGCTCCACCGGGGGCTGGACTTCGGGTTCAGCCGGGGCGTCGGGCCCTGTCTCCGCGACAGGGGGCGGTGTCGGCATCGACATGACGCCCGCGAGCTCTGGGTAGACCCTAAGCATGCTGACACCGTAGAGGGGCTTGTAGGCGCCCTTGTGGCAGGTCTCACAGCCGATCTTGGGACCATCGCCCTCCGGGCCCAGGCGATGAGCGGGAAAAGACTGTTTTCAATGGGTTCAGGTAGGCCCCGTTAAAATCACGCGCCATCCGGATTCCGTACCAGGCCGTCACGCGCTGAGGCGTACTCTGCTCCCAGCGGCCAAACGCTCGGGTGATGTGGCAGTAGGTGCAATTTACCCGAGCGAGTTCGAGATATACATCATCAGGGAATCGGTCCATTCCGCCTCTTTGATCGAGTGCCGATTGGAGCCGGCGAGTGGGGTCAGCCCCTGCACCGAGACCGCATTGTCAGCATTCAGGAATGGCGACAGCGGGTCGTAGGGCAGCGACGCCTAGCCGACGTTTTTTACGCCCGGCGTATTCTGTGGCCCCCGCTTATAGAGTGTACTGGAGGCCGTCTTGGGCCCTGGATTGCGCGTGAGGCGGAGCATGCCATGCACAGGGTACTGGATCGACCGCAGCAACGGCTCATGGGTTCGGTCGACCCGCCGGGATCAGGTCTCGGAGGTGCGCGCGAATCCGTGCAATCGCTCCGGCGCGAGGGAACCATCTCCTTCGAGTCGGCCCGCACGCTTCCGGGTCTGTTCGCCCGCCGCATGGAGCAGACCCGCGAGCGCGTTACCTCTTGCCAATATGAGGGGCAGGGGTGGCGGGAATACCGCTGGCGGGATGTGGCGGGGTGGCCAGCTGGCAAGAGGCACTGGCGGGGGAGGGTCTTAGCTGTTCATCAGAAGCGCGGCAGAAGACTCGCGACGTTGCAGGTGAACGCCGGACACACATCGCTCCATTTTGGGATTCGCGGATCGTGGTACGGCCATCCGTTGGAGATCGGCCGACCGAGGGCGCGGCACTTGTGACGCAATAATCAAGTCGCTCGGCGGCAACTTGTACACTCAAGTGCATTGGCGATGTTCCGATCCACACACCTGGGAAGGATTCCGTCGAAGGGATGGCGCGGCCGATTGGATGGAGCCGATTGGACGGATCGGTCGCCGAACGGAGACTGTGGTAATGTGGCAACGTGGTATGGATTCGAGTCAGGAGCGACCCCATACCTTCACTAGCTAACGCGTTCCGATGTTATGGGCCGTTGGCAGATCAACCGGTGAGATGATGCGTGGGAAAGACCTTGCACCTCCAGATGTCGTGCTCGTCCTCGACGACGACGGCGTAATCCGTGACGCCACCTTATCCAACGGGTTCTCTTCGGAAGGCGTGTCTGAATGGGTTGGTAATCCCTGGGCCGACACGGTCGCGGAGGCGGATGGCGAAAAGCTGTGGCGGATGCTCGCTGACGCCCGCTCCACCGGCGTCTGCGCCTTTAACCACCTAAATCAGCGTTTTCCCAGTGGGCTCGAGATACCAATCGAGTACACGGCGGTGCGTCTTGGCGAAAATGCTGGACTTCTGGCGGTCGGCAAGAATATGCGCGCGGTCGCGGAACTGCAGACCCGTCTGGTTGAGGCGCAGCAGGCCATCGAGCGGGACTACTGGAAGCTCCGGGAGGTCGAGACCCGCTACCGGCTCCTGTTCAACTCCTCCAGCGACGCGGTGCTTCTGCTCAAAGCAGGCAACCTGAGCATCCTGGAGCTGAACCCCGCGGCCGCGCAGGCCTTGGGCGTCTCCGTTCTCAAGACCAAGGCGAGCGCCGCTGTGCGATTGCCCGACCTGCTCATGGCGGAGGAGCGCGAGCTGTTCGAGTCCATGATTCGGCGTGTTCGCGAGCGCGGTAAGGCCCCGGGGATCCTGTTGCGGTTGGGCGACGAACAGGTCCCCTGGATGGTCCGTGGCTCCCTGGTGAGCTCTGTCACCGACGAGGTCTATCTGGTGCAACTCGTGCCCGTCGCCTCCGTGCCCCAGCAACCGGACTCGGAGCAACCCATTCCAGTGGACGAGTTGGTCGAAGGGGGTCCGGACGGATTCGTGGTCATCGACCGGCAGGGCGTGATCCTGCGCGCCAACCGGACCTTCGTCGACCTGGTCCAGATGGGGGCCGAGTCTGCCCTGTTGGGCGAGCCCCTCGGCCGCTGGTTGGGGCGTCCGGGCGCGGACCTGACCGTTCTACTCGCCAATGTCGCGCGCCTGGGCGCGGTACGGCTCTTCTCGACGACTCTCAGGGGTGAGCTCGGCACCGAGATCGAGGCGGAAATCTCGGCATCTGGCAAGGGCGGCGGCGATGTTAACCAGATCGCCGTGTTCGTGCGGGACGTGTCGCGGCGTCTGGGCACGGGTTCCGGGGACAATCGGGAGGTTGCCGCGCTGCTTGAGTCTCTGGCCAAGCAGATTGGGAAGACCAGTCTGCGCAAGCTGGTGGGAGACACTGTGGGGCTGGTTGAGCGCCGCTATATCGAGGCGGCCCTGGAGCTGACCGGCGGGAACCGAACCGCCGCCGCCGAGCTGCTCGGCCTCAGCCGGCAGAGCCTATACGCCAAGCTGAACCGTTACGGCATGGAAGATGACGTGCGGTCTGCGGCGGGAGCGGTCCACTAACGGCCGCTGCCAAGCGACGTGTTATCGAATACCCCTCCGGCACCCGGTTTTGGTCAGGCAACTCTCTCCAACTGTGAGATGGAGCAGATCCATCTCGCGGGCTCCATCCGACCTCATGGGCTATTGCTGCTGGTGCGCGAGCCGGATCTCGAGATCCTGCTATGCAGCGCCAACGCGACCGAGATCACCGGGAGCCGGCCAGCGCCCCTGGTTGGACAAACTCTCGATAGGTTAGGCGGCGACGTGGCGGCCCAGGTACGGGCACGGCTGGGCGAGTCGCTGAACGAGATCCCGGCGGCCGTGCGCTGCCGCTTGGCGGGCAGGGACGGGGATATGGACGGGCTGCTCCACCGCCCGCCCGGTGGCGGGCTCATCGTCGAGTTGACGGATTCCGGTCCTCGCCTGGATCTGTCCGAGTTCGTCTGCAGCGCGCTGCGGGCGATCTCGGCCACCTCGTCCCTGCGCGCGCTGTGCGACGAGAGTGCGGCGATCTTCAAGGACTTGGTCGGCTACGACCGGGTCATGATCTACCGCTTCGATGAGGAGGGGCACGGAGAGGTCTACTCGGAGCGACGAGAGAGCCATCTGGAGGCGTTCCTGGGTAATCGTTATCCGGCCACAGACATCCCGCAGATGGCCCGCCGGCTCTACGTGCGCAACCGTATCCGCGTCCTTGAGGACGTGGAATATCGTCCGGTGCCGCTCACGTCGGACTGCTCACCGTTCACCGGTGAGCCCTTGGATATGTCCCTCTGCTTTCTCCGGAGCATGTCCCCCATTCACGTCCAGTACCTCAAGAACATGGGCGTGGACGCGACTCTGGTTGCCTCGCTCATCGTCGGGCGGCGATTGTGGGGCCTGGTTGCCTGCCATCATTACTCGCCACGGGCCATGCAGTACGAGCAGCGGGTCGCCTGCGAGCTGCTCGCCGAGGCCGTGGCGACCCGCATCACCGCCCTTCAGGGTTTCGCCCAGGCCCAGGCCGAGATATCGGTGCGGCGCCTGGAGCAGCGCATGATCGAGGCCATCTCGCGCCGTGGCGACTGGGAGGACGCGCTGTTCGAGAATCCCCAGTTTCTGGTCGAACCGCTCTCCGCCACGGGCGCGGCGCTGTTCTGGGACGGCCGGCTGCGCACGACAGGCAATGTGCCTTCGACGAGCCGCCTCAACGCCGTGCGGGACTGGCTGGATCGAGAGCCGCGGAAACCGGTCGTGGCGACCGCCTCGCTCGCCAGCGAGGGGCCTGAATTCGGGGACCTCGCTCCCGACGCGAGCGGGCTGCTTGCCGTGGCCCTTTCCCGGGACTCCGGTGAGTACCTGGTCTGGTTCCGACCCGAGCGCGTGCACACTGTCACCTGGGGCGGAAACCCCTACAAGGCAATGGAGCTCGGTGACGACCCCTCCCAGCTTTCACCACGTCGCTCCTTCGCCCAATGGCACCAGGTCGTGGAGGGGACCTGCGATCCTTGGAACCCGTCCGATCTCACCACGGGGCGCCTGATTGGCGAATCCGTGGCGGACGTGATTCAGCAGTTCCGTTCCCTGCGCGTTCTGATTGCTCGGAACCAGTTGCGCGGCATCAGGGCCCAGGTGCGCCGCTCGGAGCAGCCCGTCCTGATTGCGGGCGCAGACGGCCGTGTCGTGTTGACCAACGAGAGCTTCGACAACCTTCTCAGCGAGCGTCAGCGACCGAAATCCATTGACGACCTGCCGTCGTTGTTCCTGGAGCAGGGCGACGTGGAGCGTTACCTGGCCGATCTCATGGCGCATTTGCGGACGTGGCGCGGAGAGGTCCATCTGGCGGCCGGCTCGGGCCCCCCGCAGCCGCTGATGATCCGCGCGGACCCTGTTCTCATCTCGCCCCAGGAGGCCCTCGGCTTCGTCCTTTTATTTACGGATCTCAGCGAACGCAAGGCCCTAGAGGACGCCCGGCGCCGATTCCAGGCCGCCGTGGTGGAGCACCACCGGGTCAAACTTCGGCCCCTGAAGAGCAAGGCCGATCTGATGCGCCGGGATCTGTTGGCGAGCATCGTCGGTAACGCGCAGCTCGCCGCCCTGGAGATCACCGACGCACCGGATCTGACGCGGGCCCCCGAAATGCTGAGGTCCGTCCAGTCATCTGTGGACCGCGCCACGGAGCTCCTCGAGCACCTGCTTTGGTATTCCGCCCCCAAGCCTCGGGGGGGCGCCGGGGGCCATTGAGCTACCTAGCGAGCCGCCCGCGGCATGCGAAAGGGGAGGAGGATCTGGACCCAGGGCGCGGCGAAGCGCCGCAGGCTCAAGCTCTCGTGCATCGCAATTGTGGGCTGCCCCTGAAGCTGCGAGCAGACGATGGAGCGCGCATAAAAGGGAGTGTCCTCGAGGGTCTGGGCGACCCGCGAGTGGGTATCCGAATCGGCCCGGGTGGCGCGCCCGATACGCCAGATTGGGGTGGTGGGCAGGGCCGAGCGAGGAGGGACCGCAAACTCCTCCACGTCACCCTCGCCGTGGACCCTTAGTGCGAGTGTACGGCTGGCGCCGCCACGGCCCCTGGTGTCGTAGAGGATGAGACTGACGCCCTCGCGGTTCGCCCTAGACCAGTCCCAGGACCCGAAGCCGTGCTCCAAGGGCTCGCTCCCCGCGTTGGTGTCAAGGTAGCCGGTCCCGCGCCAGGTCAGGGCCGGGGCCTCCATTTGGACCTCCATCTGGGCACGGGGCGCGATGGGCCACCAGCGGTGCCGTCCGCCGCCTCCGTTGCCGGAATCCGGGTCTCCATCCAAGACGAAGTCGCGCTGCGTTATCGCCCGCGGATGCAGGCGAACCCGCCCGCGCACACGATGGGGCAGCGGTGCTGCCCGCTCGTCGATCTCGACAGTCAGACAGTCTCCATCCCAGGTTAGCGCGCTCGGCCCGATGGCGAGCCGGGGTGCGGTCTGTTGAAGTGCCGCCAGGCCCCGCTCGGTGAGGGTCCAGCGCCGAGGACCGGCGCCGCCCGTCGCGTACAGGGCCACGTTCAGGGCGCAGTGATTGGTTGGGTCCGCCGCGCCGCGGCGGCGTGCCCAGGCGTAGTAGGGAGAAAAGACGCTCCCCACGAAGGCGATCAGGGTGATCCCGTAGCGCCCGTCGTCGCTCAGTCCGTCCAGGTACCACCAGCAGTAGCCACCGGGTTTGACCTTCAGGTCGAAGCGAGGTCCTGAAGGACACACGAGGCCGCGAGCCGCCCCGAGATCGCTGCCATCGGCACCCCAGCGCCCGGATGGGTGCTGCCCCCCGCCAGATAGAGCCCCCGGAGCGCGCTGCGCGACCCCGGCCGGCTGAACGACGCCTTCCATCCGTGTGACGCCTGGCCGTAGAGGGCCCCCCCGGTTGCCGGGAAGAGCTGCCCGAAGTCTGTCGGGGTGGTTACTTGGGTCAGGCTCGGGTCCCGCTGTATCTCCAATCCGCAGCGGCTGAGGAGTGAGAAGGTCCGTTCGGCGCATTGATCGATCTCGCTTTCTGACAAGGGGCGGGAGTCCCCGGTGGGCGGGGCGTTGACCAGGCACAGGAGCCGCTCGGGCACCCCGTCCGGCCAGTCGCCGCGGTCGTCCCGATCCTGGGCGCAGATGTAGACGGTCGGTTGCAGCGGAGGCTGGGACCGAATGAAGATGTCGTCGAACTCCGCCGCGTAGTCGCGCGAGAAGAATACAGTGTGGCGCAGGAGCGGGAAGCCCTGGGTTGGGGCCAAGAGGTTCCAGGTCAGGGCGGACAGGGAGCGCTCGGAGCGGTCGCGTGGTGGAACGGCGCGGGTGACTCCCGCGCCAAGCCAGCCATCCGGGAGCGCCGCCACGTCCCCGTTGAAGACCACGGCCTCGGCCTCGATGGACTCGCCGCTCGCGAGCCGGACCCCAGCCGCGCGACCGCCCGCGACCAGGATCTCCGGCGTCTCGGCTTCGTAGCGGATCTGCGTCCCCAGCTCTTCCGCCAGCTCCGCCAGGACCTGGGCGAGACGGTGCATGCCGCCCTCCACGAGCCACACGCCCTCTTGCTCCACGTGGGCGATGAGCATGAGGGTGGCGGGTGCGAGGTAAGGGGACGAGCCCGCGTAGGTGGCGTAGCGGCCAAAGAGCTGGCGCAGGCGCGGGTCCCGGAAACGCTTGGTCAGCTCAGACCACATCGTAGCGAACGGCTTGATACGCCAGAGGCCGCCCAGCCCCCCGGGGCCGACCCGTCCCACCAGCCCCACCGGGCTGGTCTTGTGTCCGCTGATGAAGGGACCCTCCAGGGTCTCATAGATCCCACGTGCCTCGGCGCAGAAGTCCAGGTAGCGTCGGCCCTCGGCCGGACCCGCGAGCTGGGCGATGGCATGGGCGGAGCGGGCGCGGTCTGCGAACAGATCGAGTCGGCTGCCGTCCTCCCAGGCATGTCGGGCCAGGGTTTCCACTGGCTTGAGCCTGAGACGGTTCGCCAAGGATACCTCTGCCGCTGCAAACACCTCCTCGAACACCCAGCGCATGGTGAAGACGGTTGGGCCGGCGTCCAGGCGGGCGTCCCCAACAGTCACCTGCCGCATCTTTCCGCCCGGAGCCGGGGCGCGCTCGCAAAGCTCCACCTCCACGCCCCGGGCCGCCAGCTCTATCGCTGCCACTAGGCCGCCTACGCCGGCGCCGATGATGACCACCCGCTTTCTGGCGTTGGGGGGCGAACGGCGGTCGGGCATTCCGGCGTTTCCATTGACGTAGAGGTCGTGTATGTCTATTTTACATGACACAGAAAAGTGTCAATACACAAATACACTCAAGCACCAGCGAATCGGGGGTGACCATGGATCCCATGATGCGTATCGAGCAGGCCCTGGATGCGGCCGTTGCCAGCGCGGAGGAGCGAGGCTGTCCGCCGGGGCTGGGGCGGGCGATGCGGTATGCCGTCTTCCCAGGCGGTGCCCGGGTTCGGCCGCGCCTGTGTCTGGCGGTCGCCTGGGCATGCGGTGACACGGATCCGGCGAGCACTGACGCCGCGGCTGCTGCCATCGAGCTGTTGCACTGCGCCTCTCTGGTCCATGACGACCTGCCGTGCTTTGACGATTCACCGACTCGCCGTGGCCGTCCCTCGGTCCATTGCGCCTTCGGCGAGCGTCTGGCGGTACTGGCCGGCGATGCCCTGATCGTGCTCGCCTTCGAGATCCTGGCCAAGCGCATCCTCGCAGCCCCCGGGCCCATGAGCCAGGTGATGGCCACCGTCGCGCAGAGTGTCGGGGCACCCCGGGGAATCTGTGCCGGTCAGGCGTGGGAGTGCGAGACGGACGTCGTCCTGACGGATTACCAACGGGAGAAGACCGGGTCCCTGTTCGTGGCGGCGACGGTCGCCGGCGCCCAGTCGGTCGGCGCGCCGACCGATGCCTGGCGGGTGGTGGGCGAGCGCCTCGGTGAGGCCTATCAGGTGGCGGACGACCTGGGTGACGTCACCGGCGTGCGCCAGGAGTTCGGCAAGCCGATCGGTCGCGACGATACCCTGGGCCGACCCAACGCGGCTCTTGAGCTGGGTGTCGCCGGCGCGGTGCACCGGCTGAAGATGCTGGTGACGAGCGCCATCGACGCCATCCCGTCCTGCCCGGGCGCGCCTGCTCTGCGGGAGCTGATCAGCGCAGAGTCGCGGCGCATCCTGCCTGAGGAGCTCTCGCGGCTGGCGGCGTGAACGCCCCTGACGGCTGGCCCGGCGCTCGGGCGGTGGACCTGTCCCCGCAGAGCTTGAGGCAGCCGGGCCTGCGGGATCGCTGGCTCGCCCTTCGCAACCGGTTGCTCGCGAGCCCGGGATTCCAGCGCTGGGCCGCCGCGTTTCCGTTCACCCGGCCGATCGCGCGGCGCCGAGCCCGCGACTTGTTCGACCTGTGCGCCGGCTTCGTCTACTCGCAGGTCCTCTACGCCTGCATCGACCTGAACCTCTTCGACAGGCTGGCAGCCGGTCCCCGTTTGGCGAGCGATCTCGCGCCTTTGCTCGATCTCCCCGAGGCGGGCGCCCTGCGGCTCCTGAAGGCGGCCGAGACACTGGGTCTGGTGGAGCGGGCAGGCGGAGGCCGCTTCGCACTCGGGGAGCTCGGGGCCGCACTGCTTGGCAACCCGGGGGTCGCGGAGATGGTCCGCCATCACGCCATGCTCTACCGGGATCTCGCCGATCCGGTGGCGCTGCTCAAGGGGACGCGCGGACCGACCGATTTGGGATCCTATTGGGCCTACGCGGGGGAGCGTCGTCCGGACGGACTCAACGGCGACCGCACCCGGGCCTATTCCGATCTGATGGGCGTTTCCCAGGCTCTGATCGCCGGCGACGTGCTGGACGCCTATCCGCTGGCCCGGCACCGCCGCTTGCTCGATATCGGCGGGGGCAACGGCGCTTTCCTCAGCGCGGCAGGCACACGCTGGCCGGATCTCAACCTCACCCTCTTCGATCTGCCGCCGGTGGCGGAGCAGGCGCGCGCCCGCTTCGAGCGGGAGGGTTTGGCGCATCGCGCCGAGGCGGTCGGTGGCGACCTGTTCGCCGATCCCCTGCCTCGGGGTGCGGACTGCTGTTCCCTGGTCCGGGTCACTCACGATCACGACGATGCCCCGGCCCTGGCGATCCTGAAGGCGGCCCGCGCAGCCCTGGCGCCGGGTGGGGTCCTGATCCTCGCCGAGCCCATGTCGGACACCCGGGGTGCCGAGCCCATCGGCGAGGCCTATTTCGGCTTCTATTTGCTGGCCATGGGCAGCGGCCGTCCGCGAACCCCGAGTGAGCTGATTGCCATGCTGCATACCGCGGGATTCAGCCGGGCCAGGCTCCGCCCGACGCGGCGCCCCCTATTGACGCGGCTGATTGTCGCGACGGTCTGACGGGGGGTGTCAATAGTGGTTGACAATATAATCAGTCAGGCTAGACTGACACTACCGCCGAGGAAAGCCTCGGATCGCCCAAGCCCATGCCCCCAAGCGCTCCCGTGAACCGTACAACCACCGCCGTCGTCTTCGAGCAGCCCGGACGCCTACGTCTCGGCCAACTCGATCTCACGCCCCCCGGTGCCGGCGACGTGGTGGTGGACGTGGAGTGGAGCGGAATCAGCACCGGTACCGAGCGCTTGTTGTGGAAGGGACTCATGCCGTCCTTCCCCGGGATGGGTTATCCCCTGGTACCGGGGTACGAGTCGGTCGGGCGGGTGACGGCGGCCGGAGCAGAATCAGGTGCCGAGGTGGGGGGACGGGTCTTCGTCCCAGGGGCTCGCTGCTTCGGCGAGGTGCGGGGGCTGTTCGGTGGTGCCGCGTCGCGGCTGGTGGTCCCGGGCAACCGGGTCGTCCCATTGGGGGGGGGGATCGCGGAGCAGGGCGTAATGTTGGCCCTGGCCGCCACCGCCTACCACGCGGTTTCCGCCGCCAACGCTCGGCGTCCGGAGCTGATCGTTGGGCATGGGGTGCTCGGACGGTTGATCGCCCGTCTGACGATGTTGATGGGCGGCGACCCGCCGGTGGTCTGGGAGACAGATCCGGAGCGATCCCAGGGCGCCACGGGTTACCCGGTGATCCACCCGGACGGCGATCAACGCCACGACTACGGCTCCATTTATGACGTGAGCGGAGACCCAGGCCTGCTTGACACCCTGATCGGCCGTTTAGCCGCCGGCGGTGAGATCGTGCTCGCCGGCTTCTACAGCCAGCCCCTGACATTTGCCTTTCCACCCGCCTTCCTGCGGGAGGCGCGCATCCGGGTCGCGGCCGAATGGCGCGAGCCGGACCTGAAGGAGACCAAGGGGCTCGTGGAATCGGGCGCCTTGGCGCTGGATGGCCTCATCACCCACAGACACAGGGCAGCGGAAGCGGAGTCCGCTTATCGGACCGCCTTCGACGACCCCCGCTGTCTCAAGATGATCCTCGACTGGAGAGACTGTTCATGACCCTCCCTGCTGGACAGAATCACCCGGTCGTGGCCCAGCGCGACTTGGGCGAGGGCCAGAGCGGCGCTGCCAGGGTTCCTGGTAATGCTGCACGAGCGGTCGTTGCGGCCCCGCTTCCGTTGCGCCATACCCAGATCGTGGCCATCTACGGCAAGGGCGGAATCGGAAAGAGCTTCACCCTGGCCAACCTCAGCTACATGATGGCTCAGCAGGGGAAGAAGGTCCTGCTGATCGGCTGCGACCCCAAGAGTGACACCACGACCCTGCTGTTCGGCGGGCGTGCCTGCCCGACCATCATCGAGACCTCCGCCACCAAGAAGGCGGCCGGCGAGCCGGTGTGCATCGGCGACGTCTGCTTTACGCGCGATGGCGTCTTCGCCATGGAGTTGGGCGGGCCCGAGGTTGGCCGGGGCTGTGGCGGGCGCGGCATCATCCACGGATTCGAGCTCCTGGAGTCACTGGGTTTCCACGAATGGGACTTCGATTACGTCCTGCTCGACTTTTTGGGGGACGTGGTGTGCGGTGGCTTCGGGCTGCCCATCGCCCGCGACCTCTGCCAGAAGGTCATCGTCGTCGCATCCAATGACCTGCAGTCACTGTACGTGGCGAACAACGTCTGCTCCGCCGTGGATTACTTCCGCAACCTGGGCGGCAACGTGGGTGTGGCGGGGATGGTGGTGAACAAGGACGACGGCACCGGCGAGGCCGAGGCCTTCGCCGCCGCGGTTGGAATCCCGGTGCTGGGGAAGATCCCGGCCAACGAGGACATCCGCCGCAAGTCCGCGAGCTACCAGATCATCGGCCAGCCGGGCGGACCCTGGGGCCCCCTCTTCGAATCGCTCGCCACCCAGGTTGCCGACGCGCCCCCGCAGCGGCCCACGCCGCTCTCCAACGACGGGCTCCTGGATCTGTTCAAGGCCGAAGACGTAGGGCGCGGCGTGGTGCTCACGCCCGCCACGGTGGAGGACATGCGCGGCAAGTCTTACGTGCCCAAGGCATCGCTCGAAGTCATTTACGACGACGTTTGACGCCATGACCGACTCAAGCCCCAATGACCAGCGCCCGAGCGACGCCTCCGTGCACCCGGACCTTGGACCGGTGCGTCTGGGCACCCGGGCGCCTGCCACGGAACCGGCGGGGTCCGGCGTCTGTGCCTCCGGGGCCCATGACCAGCCGCAGAGCATGTGCCCGGCCTTCGGATCCCTGCGTGTAGGCCTGCGCATGCGGCGCACCGCGAGCGTCCTGGTGGGGTCGGCCTGTTGCGTCTACGGGCTGACCTTCACGTCCCATTTCTATGGGGCACGGCGGAGCGTCGGCTATGTCCCCTTTGACTCCGAGACATTGGTCACGGGCAAGCTGTTCGAGGATGTGCGCGACGCGGTCCACGACCTCGCGGATCCGGAGCGCTACGACGCGCTGGTGATTATCAACCTCTGTGTCCCCACGGCCTCCGGGGTGCCGTTGCGGCTGCTGCCGGAGGCGATCAACGGGGTGCGCGTGATAGGAATTGACGTGCCCGGGTTTGGGGTGGCGACCCACGCGGAGGCCAAGGACGTGCTGGCCGCTGCCATGCTGCGGCGTGCCCGCCTGGAGGCCGAGCGGGGTCCGGTCCAGGCACCCCGGGGCGGTCGCGCAGCTCGGCCCACCGTCGCACTGATCGGCGAGATGTTTCCGGCGGACCCGGTAGGGATTGGCATGCTGCTCGAGCCCCTGGGGCTGGCGGCTGGGCCTGTGGTGCCCACCCGCGAGTGGCGTGAGCTATACGCGGCACTCGACTGCGCCGTGGGTGCTGCGCTGCATCCTCACTACAGCGGCGTTTGCCGTGAGTTGGAGGTCGCCGGGCGGCCCGTGCTGGGATCGGCCCCCGTGGGCTACGACGGCACCGCGAACTGGCTCGAGGGTCTCGGAGAGCTTTGCGGTGTCGAAAGGGCCAAGGTGGACGCCGCCAAGCAGCGGTGGCTGCCGGCCATTCAGGGCGCACTCGCCGGCGCCCCCGTCAAGGGCCGCATCACACTCTCCGGGTACGAGGGCTCAGAGCTCCTGGTCGGGCGTCTGTTGGTGGAGAGCGGAGCGGACTTGCGCTACGTCGGGACGGCCTGTCCGCGCACCCTGTGGTCGGACCCGGACCGGGATTGGCTCGAGGCCAAGGGCGTGCGCGTCCAATACCGGGCGACCCTGGAGCAGGACCTGGCCGCGATGGCCGAGTTTGGGCCGGAGCTGGTGGTTGGCACCACGCCGGTGGTCCAGAAGGCCAAGGAGGCCGGGACTCCCGCACTCTATTTCACCAATCTGATCTCGGCCCGCCCCCTGATGGGTGCGGCGGGGGCGGGTTCCCTGGCCCAGGTCGTCAATGCGGCGCTCGCCAGCCGTCCGCTCTTCGATGCCATGGATGCCTTTTTCTATGCGCCCGGGCCTGAGCCCGAGTCTGACGCGGCGCCCAGGTCGGCAGCTGGGTCGGGGGCCTGATCATGCTGATCCAGGACCACGACCGGGCCGGCGGCTACTGGGGGGCTGTCTACGCCTTCAGCGCCATCGAGGGGCTTCAGGTCGTCATCGATGGCCCCGTGGGCTGCGAGAACCTGCCGTTGACGGCGGTGCTGCACTACACCGACGGTCTGCCGCCCCACAGCCTGCCGGTGTCGGTCACCGGGCTCGGGGAGGAGGAGCTCGGCCAGAACGGGACCGAGCACGCCATGAACCGCGCCCATTCGGTCCTTGACCCCGACCGGCCTTCGGTGGTGGTTACCGGTTCCATCGCCGAGATGATCGGCGGCGGAGTCACGCCCAACGGAAAGAACATCCAGCGCTTTCTGCCGCGCACCATCGATGAGGACCAGTGGCAGAGTGCGGATCGGGCCCTGTTCTGGTTGTGGACCCAGTACGGCAGTCAGAGTGCGAAAGGCCGTGCCAAGGGCGCCGGCCGCACTAAGGCCGCGAAGACCCCGCGCGCGGAGGCGGGCAAGCCCCGCGTCAATATCATCGGACCCATGTACGGCACCTTCAACATGTGGTCCGACTTGGCGGAGATGCGCCGTCTGGTGGAGGGTATCGGCGCAGAGATCAACCTGGTCTTCCCGCTGGGCACCAGCCTCTCCGAGATCAGCCGACTGCCGGATGCCTCGGTGAACATCTGCATGTACCGGGAGTTCGGGCGGCTCCTGTGCGAGGCCCTGGACCGCCCCTACCTCCAGGCCCCGATCGGGCTGCACAGCACCACGCGCTTCCTGCATGCCCTGGGCGAGTTGCTCGGTCTCGACCCGGAGCCTTTCATCGCCTCAGAGAAGGAAGCGACCCTCGCACCCATCTGGGACCTGTGGCGCTCGGTCACCCAGGACTTCTTTGCCACGGCGAGCTTCGCCGTGGTGGCCAGCGAGACCTATGCCCGGGGTCTTCGTCACTATCTGTCGGACGAGTTGGGGCTGCCCTGCAATTTCGCCGTGGCGCGCCGGGCCGGCGTCAAGCCGGACAACCAGGCGGTCCGCCGTCAGGTGCAGGAAAAGACCCCATTGATCCTCTTCGGCAGCTACAACGAGCGAATGTACCTGGCGGAAATCGGGTCTCGGGCCGCCTATATTCCCGCGTCCTTCCCAGGGACAATCATCCGCCGCCACACCGGCACGCCCTTCATGGGCTACTCGGGCGCCACCTACCTCGTGCAGGAGGTATGCAACGCCCTGTTCGACGCCCTTTTCCACATCCTGCCCCTGGGCTCGGATCTCGACCGCCATGACCCTACGCCCGCCCGGGAGCAGCAGGAGCTGCCCTGGAGTGCCGAGGCCAAGGCCGCACTCGACGCGGCGGTGGAGAGCCATCCGGTCCTGGTCCGCATCTCCGCCGCCAAGCGGCTGCGCGACGAGGCCGAACGGGCCACCCGCAAGGCCGGCGAGCCGACGGTGACCCTGCAGCACTTCCGCCGTGCGCAGGGGACCCTGGTCCCGGAGGCCGTCGCGTGAGCCTCGTCGCACGAGCTTCCCTCGCGAATTTGGGCCGCCACGGGCATCGCCCGGGGCGCGCAGGAAACGCCCTCTGTCTGTGTCTTTCGTCAACCGGGCACCGTGCCCGTCAGGAGCTCAAGCCATGACCGCCCTGAACCACCCGTCCGATCTAATCCCCGCGGAGCGCCGTCAGTACCGTCTCATCTTCGGCGTGGTCTTCATCGTTTTCCTGACGATCACCGTGTTGGCACGCATGCTGCCGCGGCGCCTGCGGCCCTGGTCACCCGTGGGGGAACGGCACCTGTCCCTGATCGCCGAGGCGCGGGCGGTGACCAATACGGTCGTGCCTTTCGCCTTTCTATAAGAGTGGGCACTGACGAGACCCGCCCAGCGGCGGGAAGTGAATTCGGGCATGCCCGATAACGACATGTCCAACCGGCCCGCGCGACCCGCGGCAACGGCCGCAAGGCTACATTCCCGAACCTGAGGTTAGAGCAATGGCCGACGAGAGAAGCAGTTTTTCCGGACTGACCGAGGATGAGGCGAAGGAATTCCACGGGATTTTTGTATCGAGCTTCCTGGCCTTCACGGCTGTTGCCGTGGTCGCCCATATCCTGGTCTGGATGTGGCGCCCCTGGCTGTAGGGCGGCGGAGCGAGGTCATTCACAACCAACAGAGGAGCTGACTCAATGTTCAAAGCACTAACAGACGACATGTACAAAATCTGGCTGATTTTCGATCCCCGGCTCGCACTGGTTGGCCTGTTCGCCTTCCTATTCGTTCTGGCGCTAATCATTCACATGCTTCTGTTAAGCACCGACAGGTTCAATTGGCTGGAGAGTGTCGGCGTCGCGGGGGGTGTAGCGGTCTCGCAGGTGGCGCCTCCGGCGCCGGGGCTGACGCAATAGCGTCATTCGCCGCTGGCAGCGGACGGGCCTAATGAATCGGCCCAAGTCTGCTTCCGGGCACCGCGCGGAGGTTGCCCGTCCGGCGCCTCCCGATCAGAGGGTTGAATCATGGCCATGCTGAGCTTCGAGAGAAAATACCGCGTTCGCGGGGGGACGCTGGTCGGGGGAGATCTGTTCGACTTCTGGATCGGTCCGTTCTATGTGGGCTTCTTCGGGGTCACCACGATCTTCTTCGCCACCCTTGGTACGCTTCTAATCGTTTACGGCGCGGCCATTGGGCCCACCTGGAATATCTGGCAGATCAATATCGCGCCGCCAGATCTGAGCTACGGCTTGGGGCTGGCGCCGCTCAAAGATGGGGGTCTGTGGCAGCTGATCACCATCTGTGCCATCGGTGCCTTCGTTTCCTGGGCACTGCGCCAGGCGGAGATCGCGCGCAAGCTCGGGATGGGTTACCACGTGCCGATTGCATTCGGCTTCGCCATCTTCGCCTATGTGACCCTGGTCGTGATCCGGCCGGTGCTGTTGGGGGCCTGGGGCCACGGATTCCCTTACGGCATCATTAGTCATCTCGACTGGGTGTCAAACGTGGGATACCAGTTCCTCCACTTCCACTACAACCCGGCTCACATGCTGGCGATCACCTTCTTTTTCACGAACGCGCTGGCCTTGTCCATGCACGGATCCTTGATCTTGTCCGTGACCAATCCGCAGAAGGGTGAGCCCGTGAAGACGGCGGAGCACGAGAACACGTTCTTCCGCGATGACATCGGGTACTCCATCGGGGCGCTCGGCATCCATCGCCTGGGCCTGTTCCTCGCCGTTTCCGCCGCCTTCTTCAGCGCGGTCTGCATCGTCATCAGCGGCCCCTTCTGGACTCGCGGCTGGCCAGAGTGGTGGAACTGGTGGCTGAACCTTCCGATTTGGAGCTGAATGCCGGAGAACCGTCATGGCTGAGTATCAGAACATCTTCACGCAGGTACAGGTACGAAACCCGGCCTATCCCGGTGTGCCAGCCGAGACCGGCCAGCGCGACCGCCTCGGCAAGCCGGGCTTCTCCTGGCTTCTCGGCAAGATCGGTGACGCCCAGATCGGTCCCATCTATCTCGGTGCGACCGGGGTGGCCTCGATCATTTGCGGCTTCATCGCCATCGAGATCATCGGGCTCAATATGTGGGCCTCGGTGGACTGGAACCCAATCCAGTTCATTCGCCAACTTCCCTGGCTGGCCCTGGAGCCGCCACCGCCCCAGTATGGACTCAGCATCCCACCCCTGGCGGACGGGGGCTGGTGGCTGCTGGCAGGTTTCTTCCTCACGTCATCAATCCTGCTGTGGTGGGCGCGTACCTACCGGCGTGCGCTCGATCTCGGGATGGGGACGCATCTGGCCTGGGCCTTCGCCGCGGCGATCTGGCTCTATCTGGTACTGGGGTTCATCCGCCCTGTGCTGATGGGCAGCTGGTCGGAGGCGGTTCCATTCGGAATCTTCCCACACCTGGATTGGACGGCGTCGTTCTCCATTCGTTACGGCAATCTCTTCTACAACCCCTTCCATATGCTCTCCATCGCCTTCCTATACGGCTCGGCGGTGCTCTTCGCCATGCACGGCGCGACCATCCTGGCGGTGAGCCGCTATGGGGGTGACCGGGAGATTGACCAAGTCGTTGACCGCGGGACAGCGGCCGAGCGGGCTGCCATCTTCTGGCGTTGGACCATGGGCTTTAACGCCACCATGGAATCCATCCATCGCTGGGCCTGGTGGTTTGCTGTGTTGGTCGTCATCACCGGCGGAATCGGGATCCTGCTCACCGGCACCGTGGTTGACAATTGGTATCTATGGGGCGTCAAGCACGGGCTGGCGCCTGTGTACCCGATCGAGGGGGTACCTGCGCCCGATCCGTCCCTGATTCCGGGAGGTATGTAATGAACACCCGAAGTTGGTCGGTGCGTCAGATACGCCCGCTGATCCTCTGCGGCTTGGCGGCACTGGTTATTACAGGCTGTGAGCGCCCGCCCATGGATTCGGTGCAACTGGGCTATCGGGGACTTGGTGAGCAGCTTGTGGTCAACCCACGTCTACTCGCCGAGAAAGTGGCCGAGACGGTGGTTCCTGCGCCCCAACCGCCCGCGGCCCCCGTGCCGATCAAGGCGATCGCGAGTTATCCCCAGCTCCAAGTGCTTGGAGATCTTTCGCTCACCGAGTTCAACCGCACGATGGCGGCCATCACCCAGTGGGTGGCTCCCAAGGAGCAGGGCTGCGCCTATTGCCACAACCTGGCCAACATGACCTCGGACGAGAAGTACACCAAGGTGGTGGCCCGGTCGATGCTGCGGATGACCCAGGAGACCAATTACGCCTGGAAGGCGCATGTGGGCGACACCGGGGTGACGTGCTGGACCTGTCACCGCGGCAATGCGGTTCCAAGGTATGTGTTTACGTCCGATCCGGGTCCCGGCCATCCCGAGCGCATGGTGGCCACCCGACAGAATATCGCGTCACCCGCCGTGGCCTATTCATCCTTGCCCTATGACCCGCTGACGGTCTTCCTGGACGGGCCGGATGTGCCCATCAGCGTGCTCTCGACAACCGCGTTGCCCACCGGCAACAACACCGGCGTCAAGCACGCGGAATGGACCTACGGGCTGATGATGCATATCAGTGACTCTCTCGGGGTGAACTGCACCTATTGCCACAATTCGCGCTCCTTCTTCTCCTGGGAGAAGCCGGCGCGGGTGAAGGCGTGGTATGCCATTCGCAACGTGCGCCGTTTGAACCAGGGCTACATCTGGCCTCTGACCGACATCCTGCCCGCATCCCGGAAAGGGCCCCAGGGGGATCCAAAGCGGATTGCCTGCGAGACCTGCCATCAAGGTGCCTACAAGCCTTTGTTTGGTGTACCGATGCTCAAGGATTACCCGGCCCTTGCCGCGCCGAGTGGGGCGGGAGCGGCGCAACCCGAGATCGCTCCACCGCCGCCGCCGTTCACGCCCAGTGCGCACGGAACCGGGGCTGAGCCGGCGCCCGTGCAGGAGGCAGGAGTGCGTGATCCGATGCTGACCGGGGCGCGGGCGCAAAGCCCGGTCCTGTAGCGAGGGAGCTGGGCGGCGCACTTGATACGCTGCCGCGCAGCGCGGGTCGCCCGATCGGGCCCGCGGTGTGACTGCGACGATCGGAAGGATGGTGTCGATCGGCCGTCGGGCCGCGACGACCAAGCCGCGTGAGCCGCGCGGAAACGGCCTTCATGGCCATCATGCAACTTGGAGGGTAAACCCCATGGCAACCGAAAAAACCAGCCTCTCGGGGCTGACTGAAGACGAGGCTAAGGAGTTTCACGGCATCTTCGTGTCCAGCTTCCTGGCCTTCACGGCGATCGCTGTGGTCGCCCACATCCTGGTCTGGATGTGGCGTCCCTGGCTCTAGCAGGCACCACCGGAACCGATCGTCCCATCGACTGGAGACTCATCATGTATCGCATTTGGCAGATCTTCGATCCGCGTCGGACGCTTGTCGCCCTGTTCGCATTCCTTTTTGTACTGGCGCTGCTGATTCATTTCATCCTGCTCAGCACCGCTCGGTACAACTGGCTGGAAGGCCCGGCAGTGGCTGCGCCCGCGGCGGCTCAGATGGCGCCGTTGCCTCCGGCAACGACCCAATAAGCTCGTCTGGCCTTGGATGGGCCGGACCCAGTCCAGTGGCGGGGTCCGGCCGATCCGGTGGTAGCCAGCGAGGTGGCTCCGGAACCCGGACCGACGCGTCCGTTTCGGGGTTGGGTCAGGGAATAGCAAGAAGAACGTGACAGACGATTGGCCGTCGCCTGACGGGGCTCCTTGGGGCGATCGGGCGGCCGAGGTCGGGCACAGAACAAACTACGCCGGGAGATGAACATGGTCGCCTTGGCAATGCCGGCAAACGCCTGCCTTCTCGACTCCAGGACCCAAGCGCAGGAAGTTGGGGGGTGCCTCGCACAACCCTTGGCCGAGCTTGGGTCCGACACCTTCTGGCCCGCGGATCTGCGCAATCTGGCCGAGCAGGACCTGCCCAGAGTAGCGGAGGCCATCCGCACCGCTTTGATCGAGAGCGTCACTCAGACCGGCGGTCACTTTGCCGGCAACCTGGGGGCGGTCGAGCTGGCCGTTGCCCTGCACTACGTATTCAATACCCCGTACGACCAGCTGGTCTGGGACACGGGTCATCAGGCGTATCCGCACAAGATGCTCACCGGCCGCTGGGAGCGGCTCGATACGATCCGCCAGCGGGGGGGACTTTCCGGATTCCCGCGGCGCGACGAGAGCGTTTATGACAGCTTCGGGGTCGGGCACGCGGGGACTGCGGTTGGCGCCGCCCTGGGCATGGCCCAGAGCAGTCTGGCTCGGCGTTCCGGCATAAAGACCGTCTCCGTGGTCGGGGACGGCGCCCTAAGCGCTGGCATGGCCATGGAGGCCATGAACCATGCGGGCGAGACGGACGCTGACCTTCTCGTGGTGGTCAACCACAATGGGATGTCGATCTCGCCCGCCGTCGGTGCGCTCAGCCGGCATCTCGACAGCCTCGGGGAGATGCCCTATGAGCCGGAGCTCAGGGGCGGCCTGCCGCCGCGCCGGCAGGATTCCATCTTCGATGCCCTGGGCTTCGCAAGCTTCGGCCCGGTGGATGGTCACGACGCTGTCGGACTTGCCCGGACGCTTCGCCGCCTCAAGGCCATGACGGGCCCACGGGTGCTCCATGTAGTCACCCAAAAGGGGAGGGGGTTCGAGGCCGCCGAGCGAGACCCGACCCGTTACCATGCGGTCTCTCCGAAGTCTGCCGGCCGGCCCGCCGGGCGACCCGCACCGACGTATTCCGAGGTCTTCGGGGATTGGCTGACCGAAAAGGCGAGGCAGGACGAGCGTGTGGTCTGCATCACGCCGGCGATGACTGATGGGTCCGGACTCGTGGGGTTCAGCCGGGAATTCCCCGATCGGCTCCACGACGTGGGAATCGCCGAACAGCATGCAGTCACCTTCGCCGCCGGACTTGCCACTACGGGGCAAAAGCCGGTCGTCGCCATCTACTCGTCCTTCCTTCAGCGGGCCTTCGATCAGGTGGTCCACGATGTAGCCCTGCAGCGTCTGCCGGTGCTGTTCGCGATCGACCGGGCGGGAGTCGTTGGGCCCGACGGCGCCACCCACGCGGGCAACCTGGACCTTTCATTTCTGCGCTGCGTTCCCAACCTGATTATCGCGGCGCCTGCCGACGGCCCCGAGTGCACGGCCGCCCTGGATTGCGCCTATGCCCATCCGGGGCCGGCGGCGGTCCGATATCCCCGTGGCTCGGCCGCCCCGGTCGGAGAGCCGGCCCCGGACCCGTTGAGCGAGGCGCCCGCGCGCGAACCTTGGCAGATCGGACGAGGCCGCATGCTGCGGCGTGGGCGGCGGGTGGCCCTGCTGTCGTTCGGGGCCCTGCTAGGCGAGGTATTGGAGGCGGCAGAGGCGCTGGATGCCACGGTGGTGGACATGCGCTGGGTCAAGCCGCTGGACGAAACCCTGCTCGCGCGGCTCGCCTCCGCTCACGAGCTGATGGTCTCCGTTGAGGACAACGCGGTCTGCGGCGGCGCCGGTTCCGCGGCCTGCGAGGCCCTGGCACGCCGCGGGCTTCCGAACGGCTTCCTTGCCCTGGGGCTTCCAGACCGGTTTCTTGATCATGGGAGTCGGGGCGAAATCCTGGCCGAATGCGGTCTGCACGCGGACGGCATCCGGCGTGCGGTGACGGAGCGTTGGCGGCAGCGCAGGCGGTGCGCCCGGCTGGAGTGGAGATGACAGGTTGAAGGCGGCGATCGTCCCGCGCGCGTCCACCCCGGGTCCGGGGGCTTCCGCCGGGCCCGAGCGGCTGGAGCGCGTCATCCTTGTGGATCCTGGGGACCAAGCCGTTGGCGACGGGGAAAAGCTCGACGTCCACCGCGTCGGTCAACTACACAGGGCCTTCTCCATCCTGATCTTCAATGCGAGGGACGAGCTCCTGCTCCAGCGGCGGGCAGAGGGCAAGTATCACTTCGCCGGACGCTGGTCAAACAGCTGCTGCGGACATCCCCGCCCTGGCGAGCCCACGCATCGGGCGGCCGTTCGACGGCTGGGGGAGGAGCTTGGCTTCCAGGCACCTCTGACCGAGCGCATGCAACTTGTCTATCGCGCAGAGGACCCGGTTTCGGGCCTCATCGAGCACGAGTACCTGCACGTCTTCTGGGGGCGCTTTGTGGACGTCCCGCGTCCGAACCCGGACGAGGTTGGCGCCTGGCGCTGGATGGGGATCCCGGGCATCCGCCGTGCATTGGGTCGCCGGCCGGAGCTGTTCACGCCCTGGTTTGGGCTGCTGATGGGGAAAATCTTCAGCGAGGACGCTGCCTGAGCGCCCAAGCCGCGGGTTCGGATCGATCGACGAGCGCCCAAGGGTGACGCTCCGCCGATGCCGTTGTTGAACGCAAAGGCCCCGATCGATCGGTATCCATCCTTTGGTGTTCCGCGGGCGCTCCGATGTTCCAGCGCCTCCCGTGCCGCCTATGCAAAGCGCAGGGCTGTTGCCATGGCGGAGAGTTTGTGGCTGGTCTCGCGCCATTCTGCCAAGGGGTCAGAGCCCGCGACGATGCCCGCCCCCGCGAAGAGACGGGCCTCCTGACCGGTCACCTCCGCGCAGCGCAACAGCACCCACAGCTCACCGCTTAGGTCCGGCTCCAGCACCCCGGCGGCGCCGGTATACCAGCCGCGCGCGATGGGCTCGGCAAGGCGCAGCCAGTCGCGCGCCGCCCGCCTGGGCTCGCCGTTGGTCGCCGGGGTGGGGTGCAGGCGCTCGGCAAGGTCCACCAGGTCAGTGTCCGAGGAGAGCCGAGCGCTGATGGGACTCCACAGGTGCTGGGCGTTGTGAAGCTGCATCACTTCGGGGGTGGAGGGCACCCGTACGTCGGTGCAGCAGATGGACAGGGCCGCTCGCACGGCCTCCACCACGAGCGCGTGCTCGCGGCGATCCTTCTCCGATTCCAGGAGTTGGGCCGTGAGGGCCGCGTCCTGTGTGGCGCTGGCGGAGCGTGCGGCGGTCCCGGCGATGGCGTCCACCTCCACGCGTCCGTTCTGGACCCGCAGCAGCCGTTCCGGCGTTGCCGCGACGAAGCTGGTATCCCCGCGGGCGATGCGTAACACTTGGCAGGCGGGAAAGAGCCAGGTGAGGGTGGCCTGAAGACGGGTCAGATCGAAGGTCCTCCGTCCGCGCAATCCGATTTGCCGGCACAGCACGGCCTTCTCCAGGCGGCCCACGCGGATCTCCTCGAGGGTGCTCTCAACCAAGGCCCGCCAGTCCCGAAGCCCCGGGGCGCTGTCCAAGGGGCGAAGTTGAGCGGGCGTCAGCGGCTCCGGTAGGGTCGCCGCCAGGGCGGGGACCAGGGAAGCGAGCCAGCTCTCCCAGCGGCTTTTGAGCGCGCTGCGCTCGGCAGGCAACGGCGTGGTCAAGACCAGGGCAGCCTGCCCGCCGCGGCTCACCACGGCGAGCTCGGGTACCCACAAGAGCGCATTGGGTAGCTCGGCGCCCGGCCCGCGACGGTCGGCGGCGCCGAGCGTCGGTCCTGGGTCCGCTGCGAACCCGATGAGGGAGAACCCGCTGAATCCAGTCTCGTCCGGGTCCCATTGGAGCCAGCCTGAAGCCAGGCGCTGCGCCCGCGCCCTTAGCTCTGCGAGACGAGAGGGCCCGGCGGCCTGCCATTCCGCGGCGACACCGTAACCCGCCCGAAGCTCGCCGCGCCGGCCGTGGACGAGCCCGAACCGGGGGCCGGGCAGCTCCGGCGGCAAGGTCAGCGCCAGGGGGAGGTCGAGGATCAGTGACAGGAGGGTGCCACTGGGACCCAGGTCGACGGACGCCAGAGACTCGTCGAGTCTGGCGTTCAGCTGGTCGAAGAGATCGAGCGGCGCCAGCATCGGGTCCCGGTCCCTTAGGATTTGCGCCCGGCCGAGTGTGTCCGGCAGAGGACCCAGTCTCGGGTGGGGGTGGGTTTTGCGGCCGCGCAGAGCGGCCTGGCCAAAGTAGGCGGAATCGAGCGACGGGAACTCATCGGTCCTCCGGCGTGCCGGGATCGCCCTGGTCCCGTTCGCGGGCCCTTTTGTCCCGCCTAAGGGACCAAATCTGGGACAGACCGATGCCGAACACGACAGCCACAATCAGCACCAGCTCGACCAGCCCAAGGACGCTGGAGTCCATCGCGACGGAGCGCCTCCGGGCTCAATCCAGCGAGAGGGCCTGGCCCCGAAGGGCGGGGGACAGGTCCCCTTCCCCGGGGAGCATCTGCCCTCTGCGCCTCCTGTCCTGTCGCTCTAGCCGCTCGAAGAGATCCAGGACCCAAACGACCCGGTCCGAAATGCCCGAGGGGCCGCGCTGAAGTCTTGGCCTGGGCGCCGGATGGTTGCGCACCGCCTCCACCAGGAAGCGTGCCTCCTCGATGGGCGGGGTGGTCTGGACCGGGAGGCTCCGGAACGCTGCCGCCAGGATCGCCGGCAGCAGCGCGAGCTTGCGTTCCGGGGAGACGACGGCACGCTGGTTAACGCAGTCAAGACCCCGGCGCCGAACCTCCTGACCGATCTCGGCATAGAGTCGGCGGGCCGCACCGATGCCGGGCCGACAGCCGAGGGGCAGGCCCGCTATTCCAATGTCCGCGCGGGCGTAGAGCCGATCGGCGGCGTCGAGCAGTCGGTCGACCATCTGGCCAAGGCGAGGGCTCCAGACGGGCGCCGCGAGCCAGGCGTCCGGGTCGACGCCTGCCTCGCGCATCCAGCTCCGCGGCAGATAGAGTCGACCCCTGGCCGCGTCCTCACCCACGTCGCGGGCGATATTGGAAAGCTGCATGGCGACCCCGAGGTCGCAGGCCCGGGCGATCAGGTTTGGATCTCTGACCCCCATGAGCAGGGCCATCATGGCCCCTACGGTTCCCGCGACCCGGGCCGAGTAGGCATAGACCCCGGAGAGGTCCGCGTAAGTACGTCCTTCCGCGTCCCAGGCGAAGCCCTCGAGCAGGGCATCCAGCAGCTCCCGGGGGACCGCGAACTGGCATACGACGTCGGCGAGTGCTCGGTCCGCGGGAATGGAAAAGGGACGGCCGCCATAGACACCGTCGAGCCGCTGGCGCAGGTTGGTTAGCGCCTCCTGGGGGCTCTCGGCCAGATCGATCGCGTCGTCCGCGAGCCGGCAGAAGGCGTAGAGCGCGGTAGCCGGCTCGCGCACCCGTCGCGGCAACAGGAATGAGGCGGCATAAAATGAGCGTGAGCCCCCGCGTAAAAGGCTTCTGCCGGTCTCAAGGTCGGAGGCCGAGGCGAATCTCAGGTCAAGCGAAGGCATGGGCATCGGGGACCACCGAATCGAGCACGCGTGCGGAGGAAAGGACGCCGGGCAGTCCAGCGCCGGGATGGGTTCCGGCCCCGACCAGATAGAGGTGGCGCACCTCCTCGCTGGCGTTGTGGGGACGGAACCAGGCGCTCTGCCACAGGACGGGTTCCAGGCTGAATCCAGCCCCTTTGTATGAGAGCAGCCGGTTCTGAAAATCCAGTGGTGTGGTGACGAAGGAGGTCGCCAGGCTGGACTCCAGCTCCGGCAGCACGCTGGCCTCGAGGTAGGCCGACAACGCGGCGCGATAGGGCTCGGCCTGCGTCTCCCAGTCGGTTCCGCTGTCTAGGTGGGGGACGGGCGCCAGGGCATAGAAGGTATCGCAGCCGGGGGGTGCCAGTGACGGGTCGGTGGCGGTCGGGCGGTGCAGATAGAGACTGAAATCCGAGGCCAGGACCTTGCGCTGGAAGATATCGGTCAGCAGCTCCCGGTAGCGGGGGCCCATCAGGATGCTGTGGTGAGGCACGTCGGCATAGGTCCGGCGGGTGCCGAAATACCAGACGAATAGGCTGTTGGAGTAACGGGAGCGCTCGATGCGCCGGTCCGTCCAGCGCTTGCGCCTCAACCCTGGAAGCAGGTGGCGGTAGGTCCAGGCGGGGTCGGCGTTGGACACCACGAGGTCGCCGGCTATCTCCTCCCCGTCTTTCAACCGCACGCCCCGCGCTTGGCGGTCCCGTACCAGGATCTCCGCAACCTCCGCGTTACAGCGGATCTCGTTTCCCTGGCCCTCAATCAGGCTGACCAGACCCTTGACTAGGCTCCCGGTCCCACCCATGGCGGAGTGCACCCCCCAACGCCGCTCCAAAAACGAGATCAGGGTGTAGATGGAGGTGACCGAGAAGGGGTTGCCCCCAATCAGGAGCGGATGGAATGACAGAACGGTGCGCAGCCGCGGGTCACGAATGTAGGAGGAAACGAGGGAGTAGACGGTGCGGTAGCTTTGGAGCCGGACCATGGCCGGCACGATCCGCGCCATGTCCCAGACCGAGCCGAAGGGGACATGCCCGAGTTGCTCGAAACCCACCCGGAAGACGGCCTCGCTCTTCTGCATGAAACGTTCGTAGCCGGCGAGATCAGCGGGTGCGAAGCGGCGTATCTCGGCGCGGATCGACTCTGGGTCTCCGCTGTAGTCGAAGTGCTCCCCGTCGTCGAATCGGATTCGGTAGAAGGGTTCCATCAGTCGCAGCTCCACCTCATCGGCGAAACGGCGCCCGCACAGGGCCCACAACTCGTCGAGCAGGAAGGGTGCGGTGACGATGGTGGGACCCGCGTCGAAGGTGAACCCGTCGCGGTTGAAGACGTACGCGCGGCCCCCTGGTGCGTCCAGCCTTTCCAGCACCGTGACCCGAAAGCCCCGGGCCCCAAGCCGCACCGCCGCGGCAAGGCCACCGAACCCACTTCCGATCACGACGGCATGGGGTTTACCGGCCCGAACGATCGGTCGGATAACGTAGGACGACGTGTGTGGTGGCAAAACTGTCAAGACAGCGAGACTTTCGAAAGCGTCTAGTAAGGTTGACAGTATAGCAGCTACAACGGGCAACCGATGCATCTCCGCGCCATCGCCTTGGCCCCGGCATTTCTCACAGTTGCTCGGCAGTGGCTAAGGCAGAATGCCGGATGCCGATTCTCTTGAATTCCCATTGAACAAAGGTGCCTTCGCCGCAGGAAAGGCGAGACTTGCAACTCGTGCGCAGCCCATAAGAAGTCTCGCGCTTATTGCTAGCGGTGCGCCGGAGTTGAATGGCCAGGCCGCTTCTTGGTCGCGTCGCCTGTGGAGCCGGACTGCGCGCTTCGGAGGTGGTGGCGCTTAAGGTCGTCGATATCAACAGGAACGCAACCGCCATTATGTAGCAACTGCACATGACTTTTTGGTCAGGAACTTAGGGGGCGGGCTCACGGTTTGAGCCACCACCGCCAGCATACTGGGGGCCTCGACCACGCGCCGGAGCCCCCGATGCACCAGCCCCACTTCCTATTGTCCGCCGCCTCCCGCAGCCTGTCGCTGCGGGAGGCATTCGCCCTGACCGACGAGCAGGCGTTCGCGCTGTTAGGGGAGGTGCCCTGGGGGCGCGACACGGACCCCGTGTGCCCTTCCTGCGGGGTGGCGGAGCAGCATTGGTTCCTGGCGAGCCGCCAGCAGTGGCGCTGCCGTGCCTGCGGGCACACCTTTTCGGTCACCTCCGGAACGCTCTTTGCCGCCCACACGCTGCCGCTGCAGGTCTACCTCGCCGCGATTGCGATCCACACCAACGCGGTCAAAGGATTGTCAGCGGTCCAATCGCCGATGAGGGTGGTAGTGCCGTGGCGGATGTACTCGAACTCCGTGCGCTCGGGCCGTCCAGGACGCATCGGCTGGGTGGGTGCCGCGCGCTCGAGCGCCTGCACGCCGGTCATCTCGTCGATGCTGCGCGTCTCGATCCCCGCGACCGCACGCTCCGGGGCCAGCTGATAGGTCTGGCAGACATCGCGACACTTGGACGCGAAGTCGGCGTCGCGCGGTGTGTTGATCCAGCCGCGGGTGCGGTGTGGCTTGAGGTCCAGCTCACCCAGGAAACGCCCCACCGAGTGCGCCGAGATGCGGTCAACGATACCGTCTTCGCTCGCCTTTGCGGCAAGCTTGGTATGGGCCCAATGGGTGAAAGGCCGGCCACGCTCGCTCGGCGGCTCACAGGCCAAGGCGATGAGCTGGCACATCTGCTCGGGCTTGAACGTTGCGGGGGTACCCGGGCGCGGGGCATCACACAACCGCCCGGCGAACGGCTGTCCCTCGCTGGCGCGCCCCATGTCCAACATCCTGGCCGTCTCGCGCACGCCCACACCCGCGCCGGCCATCAGAATGATGCGCGCACGCATCGCCAGACTCTGCGGCGCGTGACGCTGCCGTACGATGGCGTCGAGACGGTGGCGATGTTTCGTGGAGACATGGACGGGGGCAGCAGCGCAGCGGGCCATGGCAAGCAGTTGCGAACAGATGAAAATCATCATGTTCAACATAATGCCGCATTGACTTGAGAAACGGCATCAGGATTTTCAGTCTGGACCCAAATGCGGCCACTTCCCCCCGGGGCGGTCGCCGAGGGGTCGGCTGGCGGTAGCCCCTGTCGGGCGCCGATGCCATTGGTCTTTAGGCTGTTGCGCCAGCGATCCGAAAGGCCAGCAGGTCATATTTGCGCAGGGGCCATGGCGAGTCACGGCGGCACGCCATGCTGTCACCCTGGAGTCTGGTGCACCGGGGCACAGCGAGTGACAGGAAGCGTGGAGCGGCGCTCGCTGCAAGCAATCCTGGGAGTCCGCTTTGCGCAGCGGTTACCCGTCACTCGATCGGCCCACGTTGAGCGGTAGCTTCTGGCCGGAACCGGGCGGTCGCCGCGTCCCCACTGACTGGCCGCCACTGGGACCAACTTGCCGCTCGGCAGGACAGGCCGACGCCCGTCGGTGCTCAGATCGGCTAACCTCCACGCCCGACCAGTAGGATGACAACAAGTCGGTGCTCGGTCGCGGCTCAGGCGGGCCGCTCGAACAGATAGTGGCTCACCCACCATTCCTGGCCGTTCCGATACCCGAACAGCTCGGCGCAGGCCATGAAGAAGAGCCGCCAGCGCATCCACCAGACGCCGGCGTGATCCGTTCCGTAGGTCCGCTCCAGGATCGGCCAGACGCGATCGCGGGCCACGTCCATCCGAGCGAGCCAGGCGTTCAGGGTGCGCTCGTAGTGGCGGCCGTCCCAGCGCCAGTGATGGGTGAGGTTCAGGTGGTCCTGGAAATAGAGCGGCAGGTCGTCGCTCGGCATGATCCCGCCCGCGAAAAAATAGCGGCTCATCCAGTCGCTCGGCCCCTGGTCCTCGAAGGCGTAGGCGTGCTCCTTGTGGCAGAAGACGTGCATCAGGAATCGGCCCCCGGGTTGGAGCCAGTCGTGGATCCGGCTGAGCAGCGCACGGTGGTTGCGCATGTGCTCGAACATTTCGACTGAGACGATTCGGTCGTAGCGGGCGGGGGCCTTGAAGTCGTTCATGTCCGCGGTGACGACAGTCAGGTTCTGGAGCCCCAGCCGGGCCGCCTCGGACTCGATGTGTCGGCGCTGACCCTGGGAGTTGGAGACCGCCGTGACCTGGCTGTTCGGGAACTGCGCGGCCACATGGAGGCAGAAGGCACCCCAGCCGCAGCCGAGCTCCAGAACCGTCATGCCGTCGCGGATCCCCGCGCGCTCCGCCGTGACTTGCAGTGACCGCTGCTCGGCCTCGGCCAGCGACTCGACCTCGTCGTCCCACAGACAGCAGCTGTACTTGCGCGCGGGTCCCAGCACCTCGCCGAAGAATTCCGGCGGCAGCTCGTAGTGCTGCTCGTTGGCCCGCTCCGGGACATCGGCGATGGGGGAGCCGTCCATCATCGCGATGAATGCCTGCTTGTGGGCCATGGCCGACTCGCAGTCGTCCGTTGGGAGCGTCGTGAGGCGCTCCCGCAGCAGGGCGCGGATCCCGCTGCGGATCACCTTGTCGGGTACCACCCCCTGCTCGACCCAGCGGATTGCGGTTGCCGTTGCGTTGAACATGTGCTCGTCCATCCCCTGCGTTTGAAAACGGATACTGTCCAGGTATTGTCTCTGTCAGGCCGAGACAAGTCCGCCCCCCCTGGGGCCGCCGAGGGCGCCGCCGTCAGGGACGCAGCACCCGGCCGGTCCGGCCGTCGCGGATGCTGGAGGGCCGGTCGGAGCCGGCGCAGGGGCCGGTGAGGATGTAGTCGGGTCCGTCCCGCAGGGTGCGCCTGACCTCGAAGGCCGTGCGGGCCGGCGGGTGGTCGGCCACGTTGGCGCTGGTGGACACGATGACGCCGCCGTAAGCGCGGCACAGGCCGGCAGCGATGGGGTGGGCCGTGACCCGAACCGCCAGGGTGTCGAAACGGCCGGTGAGCCACGCCGGGGTGCCCGGTCGGGCGGGCAGGAGCCAGGTGTTGGGCCCGGGCCAGGAGGCCAGGATCTCGGCCATTCGGGCGTCGTCCAGTGGCTCGACGAACGGCAGGAGCTGGTTCGCCTCGGTGGCGATCAGGATCAGCCCCTTGGTCGGGCCCCGACGCTTGATGGCGAGGATGCGGGTCACCGCCGCCCGGCTCCAAGGGTCGCAGCCGAGTCCGTAGACCGCCTCGGTGGGGTAGGCGACCACGCCGCCGCGGGCAATGACGTGCGCGGCGAGGCGGATTCTGTGGTTGGGGAAAGGCTGGGTCATAGGGCCTAATCGTCGCGATCGTTCCTGGCGCTGGGGCGCAGTATCAACTCAGCGGACAAAGCCAGCGCCGCGGCTTATCCTACCGGGTGTCCCGATTCAAGCGCCCCGTTCCGCGGCTGCTCGAGGTTGCAACCATGACCAATACCGCACGGCAACGCCCGTTTGGAGCCGCGAGCCATGATCTCCATGACTGAGACATTGGGCCCGCTCCGGGGCGCGGCTGCGGGTACCGTAAAATGGGTCTTGATCTATACCCTTCTGCTGCTCCCCGTGCTGCCCCGTGGCGCCGGCGCCGAGGGCCTCTGGGATCGGGTTAAGGAGCGCGCCGCCCGAACCTATGAGCGGGGCGGGGATCTGGTCAAGGAGGGGGCCGACAAGGGTGGGGCTCTTATCAAGAAGGGCGTCGAGGTCGGCGGCGAGGTCACCGAGAAGGGCCTTGAGGCGGGCAAGCAGATGGTGGACGACACCGCCAATCACTTCAACCGGGAGGGCACCCCGGAAGAGATCCGCGCCCGGGTGGACAAGATGGCCTTCGACACCCTGGACCAGCTGTTCAGCGAGGACCCCGAGGCCCAACTGCTGTTCGACAGCGGCTACGGGTACGCGGTGTTCGAGGTTCGCCAGGTCTCGCTCACGGTGACCGCCGGGTATGGATACGGGGTGGCGGTGAGCGGCGACGGGACTCAGCGCGCTTACATGAAGATGGTCACCGGCGGGGTGGGGTTCAGCAAGGGGGTGGGCGGATACGCCTCTCAATGGGTGATTCTCTTCGAAGACGAGGAGGCCTTTCGCGGATTCGTGGAGCAGGGGTTCGACGCGAGCGCGGAGGCGACGGGCCTCGCCGCCACCGAGCAGGCGAATCTCGCCGCGCGTTACCGCCAGGGCGTCGCCTTCTATCGGGTGACCAAGGGCGGGCTCCTGGTGGCCGCCACGGTGACCGGAACCCGTTTCTGGCCCGACCCGGAGCTCAATTGAGCTCTGCGAGCCGTTCCGCCCAGGACTGCGCATCGGCGATGACGGTGTCGGGGTCCAGGCTGGTTGGCGCGCCGTCTCGGATCACCTGCCGGCCCTGGACCCAGACCTGGCGCACCTGATGGCGCCCCGCGGCGTAGACCAGTTGGGAGACCGGGTGGTAAAGGGGTTGGGTGTGGGAGTCCCGCAGGTCCAGCGCGACCAGGTCGGCGCACTTGCCCGGCTCGATGGAGCCGATGTCGCCCTCCAGCCCTAGGGCGCGCGCCCCGTTGATGGTGGCCAGGCGCAGGGCCTGGGCGGCGGGCAGCACGCTGGCCGAGCCGGCCACTCCCTTGCCCAGCAAGGCCGCAGTGCGCATCTCGCCGAGCAGGTTCAGGTCGTTGTTGCTGGCGGCCCCGTCGGTCCCCAAGGCGACGTTCACACCGGCTGAAAGCAGGCGCGCCACCGGGCAGAAGCCGCTGGCGAGCTTGAGGTTGGACTCGGGGCAATGGACCACGTGGGCCCCGGCGGCGGCCAGCCGCTCGATCTCTGTGTCCTCGAGCTGGGTCATGTGAACGGCCGCCAGTCCCGGGCCGACCAGGCCCAGGGCGTCCAGCCGCGCCAGGGGGCGTTCCCCATGGTCACGCAGGGACTGGATCACCTCGTCCCGGGTCTCGTGGAGGTGGATGTGGACGGGTATCTCCAGCTCGTCCGAGAGGGTGCGCACCCGCGCCAGGGGCTCGTCGGAGACCGCGTAGGGTGAGTGGGGCGCAAAGGCCGTGCGGATCAGGGGGTGGTCCCGGTAACGGTCGTGCAGGGCGAGACCCTTGGCGAGATAGGCATCAGCTCCGTCGGCGTAACCGGTGGGAAAGTCCACCAGGATCAGGCCGATGACCGCCCGCATGCCGGCCTCCGCGGCCACCTGGGCGGTGACCTCCGGGTAGAAGTACATGTCGTTGAAGCAGGTCACGCCGCCGCGCAGCTGCTCCAGCACCGCGAGCCGGGAGCCGTCGGCGACGAACCCCGGGTCGACCCAGCGCTGCTCCGCGGGCCAGATGTGCTCGTGGAGCCAGATCATCAGCGGCAGGTCGTCCGCCAGCCCGCGCATCAGGGTCATGGCGGCGTGGGTGTGGGCGTTGACCAGCCCCGGGATCAGCACCTGTCCCGGCAGATCCACCACCCGGTCGGCGTTCACCGAGCGGCGCGCCTCGTCCGTGGGCAGCACGGCCAGGATGCGCCCGTCGCGCACCGCCACCGCGTGGTCGTCGAGTTGGCGGTCCCCGGCGTCGACGGGCAGCACCCATTGGGCGTGGATCAGGAGGTCGGCGTGCATCGGACTATCCTTTTGGGTCGAGGTCTGATGGGGGACAATGCCGCGAAACCCGGCGCCCGACAACTCGCCCCAACGACCTGCCCCGAGGACCCCTGCCCATGAACGCCACGACCGAGCCCTTCTCCGCGCTGCCCGAGCACCTGCCCGAATCCCCGGGACCCGACGACGCCTGCCTTTGGTACCAAGGTCGACTCTATCTGGCGGACCAGCGACTGCTGCCGGAGCGGGCGGAGTTCCTGGCTCTGGACGACGCCACATCCGTGGCCGACGCCATCCGCAACATGGCGGTACGGGGCGCCCCCGCCATTGGTATCGCCGCCGCCTACGGGGTGGTGCTGGCCGCCCGGGATGCGTACGCAGACGCTGCAAGCGGTTGGAAGCAGGCCATGGCCCCGGACCTGGAGCAACTCGCCCGGGCACGCCCCACCGCGGGCAACCTGGCCTGGGCGATCCGGCGCATGGAGCGCCTCATCGGCTGCTTGGACAACGCCGATCCGGTCCCCCCCCTGCTCGCCGAGGCGCGGGCAATCCACACCGAGGACCGCGCCGCCAACCGCCGCCTGGGTGACCTGGGGGCCGAGTTGATCGAGGGCCCCACCGATGTGGTCACCCACTGCAATGCGGGGGCCATCGCCACCGGAGGCTATGGCACGGCGCTGGGGGTTATCCGCAGCGCCTATGCGGCCGGCAAGATCCGCATGGTCTATGCGGACGAGACCCGCCCCTGGATGCAGGGCGCCCGCCTGACCGCCTGGGAGTTGATGGAAGACGGCATCCCCGTCACCTTGCAGGCCGAGGGCGCCGCCGCGAGTTTGCTCGCCGGCGGGTCGGTGGGATGGGTGATCGTGGGGTCGGACCGAATCGCCGCGAACGGCGACGTGGCCAACAAGATCGGCACCTACGGGCTCGCCATCCTGGCCCGCTACCATGGGGTCAAGGTCATGGTGGCCGCGCCGACCTCGACGATCGACCTCAGTCTCAAGTCCGGTGCGGATATCCCCATCGAACAGCGGGACCCGGATGAGCTCCTGTTCTGCGGTGGCGGACGTCTGGCCCCGCCCGGCTGCGCAGCCCGCAACCCGGTCTTCGATATCACCCCCGCCGCGCTGGTGGATGCCATCGTCACCGAGAAGGGTGTGCTGGAGCATCCGACGGCCGAAAAGATGCGCGCCCTGATGGGGTGAGCCGGCGCGCCGGCCCTCGCCAGGCTCCGGATGACGGGTTCTGAGGAACCCACCGTGTCCAGTCAAAGACGTCATCAGGCTGGGGCCTGAGGGTGCGCCCATGGTAGAATTCCGGGTCTTTTAACGCCTCCTCGCCGCCGTTGACGGCCAGGCCCGACTCGAGTCGTGGTCTCGGTTGGGCGCCGGCGCCCGCGCAGCCTAGAAGCCGATCTCGCCCATGCCCGATTTCGCCCGAGAAGTCCTGACCATCAATCTCGAAGACGAGATGCGCCAGTCCTACCTCGATTACGCCATGAGCGTGATTGTGGGCAGGGCCCTGCCGGACGTGCGCGACGGATTGAAGCCGGTGCACCGGCGCGTGCTGTTCTCCATGAGCGAGCAGGGCAACGCGTGGAACCGGGCCCACCGCAAGTCCGCCCGCGTGGTCGGTGACGTGATGGGTAAGTATCACCCCCACGGGGACTCGGCCATCTACGACACCATCGTGCGCATGGCCCAGCCGTTCTCTCTGCGCTATCTGCTGGTGGACGGACAGGGCAATTTCGGCTCGGTGGACGGCGACCCGCCGGCGGCCATGCGCTACACGGAGATTCGGCTCACCCGTATCGCCGACGCCTTGCTCGACGATCTCGACAAGGAGACGGTCGACTTCCAGACCAACTACGACAACACCGAGCAGGAGCCGACCGTCCTGCCCGCCCGCTTTCCCAACCTGCTGGTCAATGGCTCCTCGGGCATCGCTGTCGGGATGGCGACGAACATTCCGCCGCATAACCTGCGGGAGGTCGTGGACGCCTGTCTCGCGATCATCGAGAACCCTCTCATCTCCATCGACGAGCTGATGGAGATCGTGCCGGGGCCTGACTTCCCCACCGCGGGCCTCATCAACGGCGTGCGCGGCATCAAAGAGGGCTATCGCACCGGGCGTGGGCGTTGCGTGATGCGGGCACGTACCGAGATCGAGACCCAGAAGCGGAGCGGGCGCGAGGCCATCGTCGTCACGGAGATCCCCTACCAGGTCAACAAGGCGCGTCTCCTGGAGCGCATCGCCGAGCTGGTGAAGGAGAAGAAGATCGAGGGGATCGCCCCTGACGGGCTGCGGGACGAGTCCGACAAGGACGGCATGCGGATCGTCATCGAGCTCAAGAAGGACGCCTATGCCGAGGTGCTGCTGAACAATCTCTATCAGCACACCCAGATGCAGAACGTATTCGGCATCAACATGGTCGCGCTGGTGGACGGCCAGCCGAGGACCCTGAACCTCAAGCAGATGCTCGAATATTTCCTGCGTCACCGCCGCGACGTGGTGACCCGCCGGACCCTGTTCCTGCTACGCAAGACCCGGGACCGCGCCCATGTCCTGGAAGGCTATGCCATTGCGCTGGCCAACCTGGACGAGGTGATCGAGCTGATTCGCGCCTCCGCGAGTCCCGCCGAGGCTCGCGAGGCGCTCATGGCCCGACCTTGGCCGCCCGGGGCCGTCACAGGAATGCTGGAGCGCGCCGGCGCGGACCAGACCCGGCCCGAGGATCTGGAAGCCGGGCTCGGGCTGACCGAGGCCGGCTACAACCTGAGCGAGCGCCAGGCGAAGGCCATCCTGGACCTTCAGCTGCACCGCCTCACGGGTCTGGAGCAGGAGAAGATTCTCAGCGAGTTCGAGGAGATCCTGGTCCGCATTGCCGAGCTGTTGCTGATCCTGTCCGACCCGGACCGGCTGATGGAGGTCATCCGGGAGGAGCTGACCAGTATCCGGGACCAGTTCGGGGATGACCGCCGTACCGAGATCCAGCTGGACCATGCGGACCTGACCCTCGAGGACCTGATCGCCCCCGAGGACGTGGTGGTGACCCTCTCCCACCAGGGCTATGTGAAGGCCCAGCCCATCAGCGAGTATCAGGCCCAGAAGCGCGGCGGCAAGGGCAAGAGCGCCACCAGCTTCAAGGAGGAGGACTTCATCGACCGCATCTTCGTGGCCAACTCCCTCGACACGGTGCTGTGCTTCTCCAGCCGTGGCCGGGTGTACTGGCTCAAGGTCTACGAACTGCCCCAGGCGGGGCGTGGGGCCCGCGGCCGGCCCATGGTCAATCTGCTGCCCCTGGAACAGGGAGAGCGCATCAACGCCGTGCTGCCGGTGCGCGCCTACGA
Organism: uncultured Gammaproteobacteria bacterium; assembly: GCA_963698355.1. Taxonomy (GTDB): domain Bacteria; phylum Pseudomonadota; class Gammaproteobacteria; order Chromatiales; family Chromatiaceae; genus Thiodictyon. Next base: position 121,231 of record CAVOQO010000098.1, read on the forward strand.
GGAGGGCAACTTCGTCTTCATGGCCACCAGCGCCGGCACCGTCAAGAAGACACCGCTCACGGAGTTCTCCCGTCCGCTCTCACGCGGCATCATCGCCGTTGACCTGCGCGAGGACGAGCTCCTGGTCGGTGTGGCCATCACCGACGGCAAGCAGGACCTGATGCTCTTCACCTCCGCCGGCAAGGCGGTGCGGTTCAACGAGGGGCACGTGCGCGCCATGGGCCGCACGGCCCATGGGGTGCGTGGGGTCATGTTGGAGGAGGGGCAGCGGGTGATCGCGCTCCTGGTGGCCGAGCCCGGCACCGTGCTCAGCGTCACCGAGAAGGGCTTCGGCAAGCGCACTCCCATCGAAGAGTTCCCCACCAAGGGCCGCGGTACCAAGGGCGTGATCGGTATCCGCACCTCCGCGCGCAACGGCGCCCAGGCGGGAGCCGTGCTGGTGCTCCCCGGCGACGAGATCATGCTGATCACCGAGGGCGGCACCCTGATCCGCACCTCGGTCGACCAGATCCCGGTGGTCGGCCGCAGCGCCCAGGGCGTGAAGCTGATCAGCCTGGGTGAGGGTGAGCGGCTGCGCTACGTGGAGCGCATCGTCGCCCTTGAGGGCGACAACGAGACGGACGCCGACCCTGACGCGGATCCCGGCCCGGATCAGGACCACCAAGACAACGACGCCGCACCCGATGTCCCGGGCGGCGGCGACCCAGAACCGACCGATTGACCAACGCTTTGCAACGGAGGCCGAACATGGCTCGCGTTTACAACTTCAGTGCTGGCCCGGCCATGCTGCCCGAGCCGGTCCTGCGCCAGGCCCAGGACGAGATGCTCGAATGGCAGGGCAGCGGCATGTGCGTGGCGGAAATGAGCCACCGCGGCAAGGAGTTCATGTCCATCGCCGCCCAGGCCGAAGCGGATCTGTGCGAGCTGCTCGCCGTCCCGAGCAACTACAAGGTGCTGTTCCTCCAGGGTGGGGCCTCCAGCCAGTTCGCCATGGTCCCCATGAACCTGCTGCGGGGGGCCGAGGGGGCGGACTACCTGAACACGGGCTCCTGGTCCAAGAAGGCGATTGCCGAGGCGCGCCGCTACGGCACCGTCAACGTCGCTGCCACGACGGAGGACTCCCGCTTCACCCGCGCCCCGGCCCAGTCGGAGCTCAAGCTCAGCGCGGATGCCGCCTATGTCCACTACACACCCAACGAGACCATCGAGGGTGTGGAGTTCCCCTACGTGCCGGACACCGCCGGCAAACCGCTGGTGGCGGACATGTCCTCCACCCTCCTCTCGCGCCCCATTGAGGTGGAGCGGTTCGGGCTCATCTATGCCGGCGCCCAGAAGAACATCGGCCCGGCCGGACTCACCATCGTCATCGTGCGTGAGGACCTGATCGGCCAGCCCCTGACGGGCGCGCCGACCATGTTCGATTACAAGACCCACGCCGATAACGACTCCATGTACAACACGCCCCCCACCTACGCCTGGTACCTGGCGGGGCTGGTGTTCCAATGGCTGAAGCGGCTGGGCGGCCTCGATACCATGGCGGTGATCAATGAGCGCAAGGCGGAGCTGCTTTACAACACCATCGACGCCTCCGGTTTCTACAAGAACCCGGTGGACCCCGAGTCCCGGTCCTGGATGAACGTCCCCTTCACCCTGGCCAATCCGGAGCTGGACGAGACCTTCCTCAAGGACGCGAAGGCGGCGGGCCTGACGACGCTTAAGGGCCATCGCTCCGTCGGCGGCATGCGCGCGAGCATCTACAATGCCATGCCCGAGGCCGGAGTCGAGGCCCTGGCGGCCTTCATGCGGGAGTTCGAACGTACTCGCGGATGAGACTGTAGGGCGGAACGCCGCAGGCGGTTCCGCGACCTCGGCAGGCGGCAGACTGGCGGATCGCCCTTCGGGCATTCGCCCTACGGAGTGGACCCATGTTCAAGATCCAGACCCTGAATAACATCTCCGTCGTCGGGCTCGACCGGTTACCTCGGGACCGCTACGAGGTGGCCTCCGAGATCGCCCACCCGGACGCCATCCTGGTGCGCTCGGCCAAGATGCACGATATGGTGATCCCGGACACGGTCAAGGCGATCGGTCGCGCCGGGGCGGGCACCAACAACATCCCGGTCCAGGCCATGACCGAGCGCGGCGTCGCCGTGTTCAACGCCCCAGGGGCCAATGCAAACGCGGTCAAGGAACTGGTGATCGCCGGGATGCTGATCGCGGCCCGCAACCTCGGTCAGGCCTGGCAGTTCGCCCGTGGTCTTTCGGGTGACGACGCGGCGATCGGCAAGGCGGTGGAGGGGGGCAAGAAGCAGTTCGTGGGCTTCGAGCTTCCGGGCCGCACCCTGGGGGTCATTGGACTCGGGGCGATCGGCGTCAAGGTGGCGAACGCCGCCCGTGCGCTAGGCATGAAGGTGGTCGGCTATGACCCGACCATCACGGTGCAGCGGGCCTGGCAGCTGGCGAGCGACGTTCAGCCCGCGATCAGCATCGATGACCTGCTCTCGCGCTCCGACTTCGTCACCTTTCACGTGCCCCTGACGGACGACACCCGGCACATGGTCAATGCCGAGCGCATCAAGACCATGAAAAAGGGCGCGGTGCTTCTCAACTTCTCCCGCGACGGTATCCTGGACGACGACGCGGTGGTGACTGCCTTGGACCAGGGCCATCTCTACGCCTACTGCTGCGACTTTCCGAGCAACCTGCTCAAGGACCACCCGCGGGTCATCACCCTGCCTCACCTGGGTGCATCCACCAAGGAGGCCGAGGACAACTGTGCCGTCATGGTGGCGGATCAGGTGCGGGACTATCTTGAGGACGGCGCGGTCACCAACTCGGTGAACTTCCCGGAGATCAATCTGCCGCGCAACGGCGGCTTCCGGATGGCCATCGTCAACAGCAATGTGCCCAACATGGTGGGCCAGATCTCCACTGATCTGGCGGCGGTCGGCCTGAACATCCTGGATATGCTGAACCGCTCCCGCGGTAATGTGGCCGTGACGCTGATCGACGTGGACCAGCCCTGCCCGGAAGAGACGGTGGCTCGCCTGCGAGCCATTGCCGGTGTCCTGTCGGTGCGCTGTCTGGGCGACTGAGCGTCTCATCCGGCATGAGCACGGGAGATGATCTGGAGGCGGTGCGCCAGCGCATCGATGCCATCGACCAGGACCTTCTGCGCCTGATCAACGAGCGCGCCCGCTGCGCACAAGAGGTCGGCCGTATCAAGGCGGCCGCGGATCAGGCGGGCGAGGAAGGGACGGTGCAGTTCTATCGCCCGGAGCGGGAGGCGGCCATCCTGCGCGGGATCAAGGCGCGCAATCCGGGCCCCTTGGGGGATGAGGAGGCGGCCCGCCTGTTTCGCGAGATCATGTCCGCCTGCCTGGCCATGGAGAGGCCCCTCAATGCCGCCTACCTGGGCCCCGCCGGCACCTTCACCCAGGCCGCCGCCATCAAACACTTCGGCCACTCCGTGCACACCACGGCCTTGCCGAGCATCGGCGACATCTTCCGCGAAGTGGAGGCAGGCTCCTGCGACTATGGCGTGGTTCCGGTGGAGAACTCCACCGAGGGTGTCATCAGCCATACCCTGGACCTCTTCATGACCTCGCCACTCGTCATCGCGGGCGAGGTGAGTCTGCGTATCCACCATCACCTGCTGAGCGGCGAGGCTGACGTTGGTGCCATCCGCGCGATTTATTCCCATCAGCAGTCCCTGGCCCAATGCCGGGGCTGGCTGGACCGTCACTTCCTTCATGCCGAACGGGTGGCCGTGGGCAGCAACGCCGAGGCGGCGCGCCTGGCGGCCGGGGAGCCTGGTGCAGGCGCGGTTGCGGGCACCCAGGCGGCCGAGATCTACGGGCTGCGGGTGCTCGCCGAGCGCATCGAGGACGAGCCCGGCAACACCACCCGCTTCCTCGTCATCGGCCAAAAAGATGCCCCGCCCAGCGGCCAGGACAAGACCAGCCTGCTGCTCTCCTGCCGCAACGAGTCTGGCGGGCTGCACGGGCTACTCAGCCCGCTCGCCGACCATGGCATCAGCATGACTCGGATCGAGTCCAGGCCCTCGCGGCGCGGCATCTGGGACTATGTGTTCTTCATCGACATCCTGGGCCACCGTCAGGACCCCGAGGTCGCGAGCGCGCTCGAGCATCTGAAGCGCGACGCCCTGTTGTTCAAGGTGCTCGGCTCCTATCCCGTGGCGGTCCTCTAACTTCCGTCCTTTCCCGCTCCGCAATGATTCAACCGGATAACCCCTATCTCGCCCTGGCCGCCCCTGGCCTTGCCGGGTTGACACCTTATGTCCCCGGCAAACCGGTATCCGAGTTGGAGCGGGAGCTGGGGATCACGGGGTCCATCAAGCTCGCTTCCAATGAGAATCCGCTGGGGCCGGGACCCCTGGCGCGGGCGGCCATCGCGGCCTGTCTGAACGAGATCGGGCGTTATCCGGATGGCGGGGGCTTTGAGCTGCGCCGGGTGCTCGCGGAGCACCATGGCGTCGCGCCCGAGTGCGTAACCCTCGGCAACGGCTCCAACGACGTGCTGGATCTGGTGGCCCGGGTCTTCCTCCGGGCCGGGGTCGAATCCGTGTTTTCGGAGCACGCCTTCGCCGTCTACCCCATAGCAACCCAGGCGGTGGGCGCCACTGCCCGGGTCGCCCCGGCACGTTCCTACGGGCACGATCTGGAGGCAATGGCGGCGCTGGTCAGCGATCGCACCCGGGTCGTGTGGGTGGCCAACCCGAACAACCCCACGGGCACCTGGCTCCCGGCCGACCGCCTTCGCCGCTTCATTGAGTCCCTGCCCGCCACCTGCGTGGTGGTGGTCGACGAGGCCTATACCGAGTACGTGGCGGAGTCGGCATTTCCGGATGCCAGCCGCTGGATCGGGACCTACCCCAACCTGATCGTCACCCGCACCTTCTCCAAGGCGCATGGACTCGCAGCCCTGCGGGTGGGGTATTCGTTGAGCGATCCGCGCGTGGCGGACCTGCTGAACCGGGTGCGTCACCCCTTCAACGTTAACAGCCTGGCCCAGGCGACGGCCGCTGCGGCGATTGGGGACCGGGACCATGTCCGGGCCTCGGTCGAGCTGAACCGGGCTGGCATGGAGCAACTCACCGCTGCATTCGATCGGCTCGGGCTCGGCTACATCCCATCGGTGGGCAACTTCGTGTCCGTGGATGTGGGCCGGCCGGCCGGACCCGTCAACCAGGCCCTCCTCGCCAGGGGAGTGATCGTTCGGCCCATCGGCAACTACGGGTTGCCCAACCACCTGCGGGTGAGCATCGGCCTACCGGATGAGAACAGCCGCTTTAGCGAGTCTCTCGTGGAAGCGCTGGGCGCTTGATCGACCGCCTCGCCATCATCGGGGTTGGACTTATCGGCGGCTCCCTGGCCCGGGCCCTGCGGGGTGCGGGTATGGTGCGGGAGGTCATCGGTTGCGGGCGCTCCCTGCCTAACCTGGAGCGGGCCCAAGAGCTCGGGGTCATCGACGGCTTGAGCCAGGATCCGGGCAAGGCCGCGGAGGGGGCGGACATGGTGTTCATCGCGGTCCCCCTCGGGGCCATGCGGGGGGTCTTCGACGCCGTTCGGGACCACTTGAGTCCGGAGGCCATTCTGACCGATGGGGGTAGTGTCAAGGGCAGCGTCGTCGCGGATGCTGCGGCTGCATTCGGGCGGGTCCCGCCCAGGCTGGTGCCCGGGCACCCCATCGCCGGGACCGAGCGCAGCGGCGTGGAGGCCTCCTTCCCGGAGCTCTACCGTCACCGCCGGGTCATCCTGACGCCCCTCCCGGAGACGGACCCCCAGGCCCTGGAGCGGGTGGAGTGGATGTGGCGGACCTGCGGCGCCGAGGTGAGCCGCATGTCCGTGGCTCACCACGACGAGGTCCTGGCCGCAACCAGTCACCTGCCCCACATGCTCGCCTTCGGCCTTGTGGACGCGTTGGCGCGAATGGACGAGACTGACGAGATCTTCCGTTACGCCGCGGGCGGCTTCCGGGACTTCACCCGCATCGCCTCCAGTAATCCCGTCATGTGGCGGGATATCTGCATGGCCAACCGGGAGGCCCTGTCCGCGATGCTCGCCCGCTTCGGGGTGGAGCTGACGGACCTGGCCGAGAGCATCCGCCGCGGCGACGGCGAGCGCCTGCTTGCCATCTTCGAGCGCGCGAAGTCGGCGCGCGATCGCTATGTGGATGGCGCGGCGCCTTCCGCCGCGGCGGCGCAGGAACGCGAGTAGACAGCCAGATGCATCTCGACTCTGCGGGCGTCATGCGCGAGCGACGGGCGCCATACTGGGTCGAGTCTCGGTGCCAGACGCTCGTTTCGGGCCTAGATTCCTTGAGGGGCCAAAATCTTTGCAGATGCGTCAAGTTGTTGCATCGCAGCATTTGTCACGGCTCGTCGGTCTGAGGCGAAGCCTCGCTAGATTGAGAGTGTATTGAATGACCAGGAAGATCGCCGTACTGCTTTGGGTACTGTCCGCCGCGGGCGTGCTCGGGGGTTGCGCCTCGGGCGGGTTCATTGGGCCCCAGCCGCTGGTGACGGATCCTCTGCGGGCCTCCAACGTCACCTTCTACCGGACCAAGGGTTTGGTGGGGATCGTCGGTCCCATTTATGTTCGCCTTGACGGCGAGCCGCTCATGCGGCTATGGGCCGGTCAGTCCTACAGCTTCCGACTCGACCCGGGCGAGTACATCCTGGACTACTCCATCGGAATCAATGAATGCCGGCGTTCCCTCCTGATCTATCCCGGTCAGAGCTATCGCTTTCGGTTGGTGCCAAACTGCACCGTTTGGGAGTATCTGCGGTGAGACGTGTGGGCTCAATGGGCGCCGACGCTTGCTTGTCCCCGGGTCCCGCTCGGTACCTACTTACAGGTAGGTCCAGCGCCTGAAGACCGCCGCCTGGCCGCGCCGGATGCCCGCCTGGTCGATCAGGTTCCACACCGTGGCCCTTTCGATTCGAAAGCGCCGCCCACCGGCTGAGACGCGTATCCCCGAGTAGTCGTCGATATAGCCACGCACTGTCACCGCGGCGAGCAGCCGCTCTCGCTCGGTCCGGTCAGGGGCCTCTGCCGTGAGCCGGGACGGCATGCGGGTCAGCCGCTCCCAGTCAAGCTCAAAGAGCTCGAGCACGGTCCGGTTTCCGTAGTTGAGGACGGGATCGGGGGAGGTATCGTGTGAGAGTAGGGCGAAGGGCGCCTCGAACAGGGAGCGGGCGGCGGTGGCGTCGTCCAACTCCCTGTCCGTTTCGCCCTCGATCAGGGACCGCCCCGTCAGGGCGCGATGACTGAGTCGCAATCGACGGACGTGGCCCGCCAGGAAGGCGTTGGATTCGGCGGGACAGGGAAAGGGCGGCTGGTCTGGGTGCATGGGTCGCACGGCTGATTCGATGGGGGCGGACGCTTGGATTGAGTCCTATGTGGGGCTAGTGTGACGCCATAAGGTATCCGGGGTCTCCTGCTCGCCCACGCGATGGCCAATTTCCAGACCCACTTGAACGGCGGCATCCTCGTCAGTGGCGGGACTGTGCTCGCGATGCATGGGCTGGGGGCCATGCCGGAAGGTCTGACCCTGGTACTCTTCGCCCTCGGTGTGATGGGCAGTCTGCTGCCCGACATTGACGCCGACGCATCCGCGCCGGTTCGGGCCTTCTTCGGAGTGCTTGGCGCGGCTCTTGCCTTCGCCTGGACCCTGCCTCTGGCGGGCCATCATTCGCCCCTGGAGCTGACGGCCATCTGGGGCGGTCTCTTTGTCGCGGTGCGCTATCTGCTCGGCGAGGTCTTTGCCCGCTTTACGGTCCACCGCGGTATCTGGCACTCGTGGCTTGCGGCAGGCTTCGCCGCGCTCGCCACCGCGAATCTGGCCCATTGGTTGCTCCGCCAAACGGCCGCCGTCGCCTGGGCGGCTGGGTTCATGGTGGGGGTGGGTTATCTCGCCCATCTGATCCTGGACGAGGTCTGCAGCGTGGACCTCCTGAACACCCGGGTGCGGCGTTCCTTCGGGACCGCGTTGAAGCCGTTCAGCCTTAGGGATCCTCGCAGCAGCGTTGCGATGGCAACAGCAGTTGGCGTACTCGCCTGGTTTGCGCCCACTTTGGATTGGCACTGGGCCCCGGCGCCGGTTGGAATCGCGGACTGGGCCGCCCGCACCCAGGAGCTGTTCGAGGCTTGGGCGAGGACCGGGGTGCAGTCCGTGCGCGCGTGGTTCGGCTGATCTTGCGCGATCACCGTGAAAGTTGCGCCATGGGCGCCCCTCGTTAGCCCCATTGGCTGAAGACGGCCCGAGACAAGGCGCCCAAGGTGTTGGGCGAGAAGTTCCAAAGGATCCAGCAGCCCACGTGGAGCGCGACAATGCCCCAAAAGGTGACCTGATAGCTGGTCTTGGCTGTCTTGTGCCGCATAGTCCGTTGGGCGATGTAAGCGCCCGGCCAGCCGCCCACCGCTTCCATGAGGTGCAGAGTCGATTCTGGAACCCGCCAGTTGCCGCGGATCGCGCTCAGCTTGTCGTGCCCATAGAGCAGGTACGCGCCGAGGCTTGCGGTCGGATATGCGAGCAGTGGCAATGGCGTGTGGGGCAGTGCGGTGGCGGCGCTCCCAAGGCAGAAGAGGGATGCGACGGCAACCGCAAGGCTCTTTACGTCCAAGGGGACGGACTCAAGGGTCTGGTTTCGCTGCGGCGACTTGCTCGCCGTTCGGCGCTCGGCGCTTGAGCGAATTGAGGCCGATGTCACCGGAGGTCCTTTCCGCGAGGCCCCTCTTTGCGGCGTCTCGAATGGCGTTACACTCAGAGACGCCACGTCCTTCAAAACCGCCTTGACGGCGCGCTGTCCTCGGCCCTGCGTATCGTCGATCGCGCTGAATACCATCTGACTGCCGACCTGCGGTATCGGGCCAGAAGGTAAGGCGCTGATATGGACGAAGACATCCTTACCGCCGTCGGCCGGCCGTATAAATCCGTACCCCTTGGCTTCGTTCCAGCGAAATAGTTGCCCTTCGCGCAAGGCAGCGCTATCGGTTTGCATGCTCGTCGGCCCTCAGAGACAGGGCGCCAGGATGCTCGACATCAACCCCATCCCGTCCCAGGGGCTCGGCATCGGCATGCCGCTCCAGCCTCCGCCGGACTTGATACGAATCACGTATTCGGCCCACTGGAGCGGGCGGGGAAGATAGCCGGTCTGGGCGGCCAGCTGGTGAAGCTCGGTCACGAAGGCGTGGTCGCAGGGAGTGCTCGGCCCATTGGCGGTGCAGAGGTCGTGACGCATGCAGGCCGCGTCGAATGCGTCCACCGGTGGCAATGCCGCAGCGTTGGGGTGGCCCGGTCCGCACCAATTGCCGTAAATGGGCAGGCATCCGAATGGGCCGGCGTGAGCGGCTGGGACAAGCAGTGTGGCCACGAGGGCGAGGGCCGCGGCGCGGCTTGGCGAGATGGTGATGGGTCGGCTCATGGATTCCGGGTCCTGGCGGAAAGGTTGCGGTATTGTGGCTCGCCGGCTCCGCGCGGCATATCCCCCCACCGGGTGCGACCGAGACTGATGCGCATTGCGCCGCTGTCATGCGGCTTGCCTGGTGTTGGCAAGGTTGTCCCAGTACTGCTCCCAGAGCCCATTGGCCCGGTTCAAGCGCAGCGCAAGCAGATATTCGGCGTTCTGCATGGTCCACCAGGCGCCTGGGCGCTTGAGCCGCTGCTGCACGACGTAGCGGTGTGCGCTCTCGATCTCGCCTGAGCCGATGAGCAAGCCACGCTCGAGGGCGCCTTGGTAGTCAAGTTGATGGGCACGGTTGCACCGTGGCACTCGAGCCGACGAGCAGTTACTGCCCAGAGGTCTTGGGCGGCGTAATGGCTGGCGGTCCCATCATCCAGCCGGGACCGTAGCCCATCATGCCCGGTCCGTACCCCAGCTGGCGCATTTGTTCCCAGTGTTCCTGGCGCTGTTCCGGGGTCCAGTTGTACATCATCCCGGGTCCCCTCATCCACGGGCCGTAGATACTCTGTTCCGTTGCAAGTCCGATTTGCCTCCGTTCCATAAGCCAGTGTTATCAGTTCGTTGGGCTCACGAGCGGCGTCCGAGCCGAGGCTTCTGACCCCGTTGACACCTGGTGGGGCGGCCTGTTGGAGCGGCTTGCGGGGTCCGAGCGGGCGGACTCCGTGTGGACAAAGCGTGAATGTCGCGAGCGAACGTGGGGACAAGCCGGGGACAGCGCGCCGCGGACCTCATCCCTGGGGTGGGGAGCGAGGCAGGCGCGTTGCCCCCCGCTTGCCCCCACTCATTCACCCTTTGCCCACACTGCGCCGCGGCGAGGAAAGCGGTTGGTGCGCACGCCTGCGGCGCAACAACAATCAAGTTTTTTAAGGCATTGATCAACGGATTCTCGCTGGGTGTGCGCTCAGGTCGGGGTCGCGGCCAGAGTGTAGAAGCGGCGGCCGTCGAAGGGCTGGCGGGACTTGAGCATGCCGTGGATGGCATGCAGGAGCTTGCGCATCACCGCGCAGACGGCCTGGATCTTCTTCAGGCCCCGGCCCTCGATGAGGTGGCGGTAGTAGCCGTTGACATGGCGGTCGTGGCGCGCGGCACTCAAGGCCGGCATAAACAGGGCTAGGCGCAGGTAGCGGTTGCCCGCTTTGCTCAGGCGCGGCTTCTTGTGGACACTGGTGCCGGAGATACTCTGGCGGGGGTCGAGCCCGGCCAGGGCGACCCACTGCTTGGCACGCATGTCGGCGGGCAGGACCAGGATCTCGCCCATAAGCTGGATGGCGCTGGCGGCGGCGATACCCTTGACGCTGATGAGCAAGTCAAAGACCTCCTTGAGGCCCGCGTCGGTCTGGATCAGCCCCTCGGCCCAGGTGCGCAAGTCCTCGATCTGGTCCTCGCACTGGCGGATGCTCAGGCGCACATCGGCGAGTACAACCTCTGGGGTGGTCTGGGTCTGGATCAGCGCATGGAGCTGGTTCTTCGCCTCGGTCTTGGCCCGGTTGAGGGCCGCCAGACGCCGGGCACAGGCGCGCAGCGCCAAGGCTTGGGCGTCCGGTCGTTTCCAAGGCTCGAAGGGCATGCGCAGGGCGAACTGCGCCAGCACCGCGGCATCCACCGCATCGGTCTTGGTGCGGGTGAGCAGGGCCTCGGTGAAGCGCTTGGCCGCCTTGGGGTTGACCACCATCAGCGCCAACCCGGCCGTGTCCAAGGCGAGCGCCAGGTCCAGGTGGTAGGAACCCGTCGCCTCCAGACAGACGCGCTCGACCCGCGCCGCCTTCAGCACCTTCACCAGCGCCAGGTGACCGCTGGCGGTGTTGGCAAACTCCTGTGCCTTGCCGGCCTTCTCCTCGCTCCGAAGGACGACCCCAAGGGTCTTGTGGGCCACATCGATTCCTGCCACCTTCATCGCTGCTGGGTCTCCAAGGCTGATCGCTGTAACATCGTGTCCCGGTTCCCCGACCCTGCACCCTCGCCTACCGACCTTGTGTATGCAGGCTCACGGGCTTGGCCCAAGGCCTCGGATACTCTTCGGTATCGGCGAAGAGGGCGGGGAGCCAATCTACGTACAAGCTCAAGACTTCAGGTCGGGACGGCTTCCCGGGCACTCTCCATAAAGTCCTTTTATCAGTCCTCCCTGTCAATCCCTCGGAACAGAACATACAAGGTCGGGGCAGGCGTCTGCTGGGCGGGTTGATTTCCCCGTGTTTTTCCTTGCGCGATTGCCGGTTGGCCCGCGATCGGGAGCCCAAGCGAGAGGGCGACCGCGGCGGTAACGGATGACTTCATTGAGTGCTTGTTCATGGCGGTTCCTCGATGTCGATCGGTTACAGGGACACCGCGGGGTGCGGTGTCCGTCAAACCCTCCGAGGCAGATTGCGTGCCGGGCCGACGACGGGCCGAAGGCCCGACAACCAGCCGCAGCGGTCGTACCCGAGGACTTTTGCCCCAACATCCTCCGGAGTAACCAGACAGGGTACCCAGATGCCTAGTGAAGTCAGAATCGGTGTGAGCGGCATGACCTGCGCCTCCTGCGTGACGCGGGTGGAGCGGGCCATCGCGCGCCAGCCCGGGGTCGAATCGGCTGAGGTCAACCTGGCCGCGGGGACCGCCGTGGTGCATTTCGACCAGGCCGAGGTCCCGCAGTTGATCGAGGCGGTCCGAAATGCGGGATACGAGCCAATCCTTGAATCCGCCCACATCGGCATCGGCGGGATGACCTGCGCATCCTGCGTGGCTCGGGTGGAGCGCGCCATCGAGGGGCTGCCCGGGGTGCTGACGGCGTCGGTGAATCTGGGCACCGAGTCTGCGGCGGTCGAGTTCCTTCCCCACACGGTGAGCCGCGAGCGCATCGCCCAGGCGATCCGCGAGGCGGGATACGAACCCGCCGAGCAGGCCCATGGGCCAGACGAAGCGGTGGACCGTCAGGCTCAAGAGCGCGCGGCCCTGCGGCGCGACCTGCTCGTTGCCGTGGCATTCACCCTGCCGCTGCTGGTGGTCAGCATGGGTCCCATGCTGCTGCCCGCATTCGGCCGCTTACTGCGTGGCGTGGCACCCGAACCCGTGTGGAGTTGGGTTGAGCTGGTCCTGGCGACCCCCGTGCTGCTGTGGGCAGGGCGGCGCTTTCTCGTGCGCGGTTGGACCGAGATCCGTCACCTCAACCCCGGCATGGACAGCCTGGTGATGCTGGGCAGCTGGGCGGCCTATGGCTTTTCGCTTTTGGCGCTGACCGTCCCCCACCTGTTTCCCCCGGGCACGGCTCGCCTCTATTTCGAGGCCTCGGCCGTCATCGTGACCCTGATCCTACTCGGGCGATATCTCGAGGCGGTCGCCAAGGGACGCACCTCCGAGGCCATCCGGCGCCTGGTCGGCCTGCAGCCCAAGACGGCCCGGGTCGTGAGGGCCGACGGCGAGGTCGAGATCCCTGCCGATGCCGTGGTGCCGGGCGACCTGATCGCGGTGCGCCCGGGCGAGCGCATCTCCGTGGACGGGACCCTGACCGACGGGCAGAGCCACGTGGACGAGTCCATGATCAGCGGCGAGCCGGTGCCCGTCCACAAGGGACCTGGTGACGAGGTCGTGGGAGGCACGGTCAATCAGACCGGCGCATTCCGCTACCGTGCCACCCGGGTCGGGTCGGACACGGTGCTCGCCCAGATTATCCGCCTGGTGGAAGAGGCCCAGGCCGGGAAGCCGCCGATCCAGCGCGTGGCCGACCGGATCGCCGCAGTTTTCGTTCCTGTGGTCATCGCCGTAGCACTCGTGACCTTCGTGGTCTGGCTTTGGGTGGGTCCGCAGCCGGCGCTCAGCTTCGCCTTCGTCGCCGCGGTCAGCGTGCTACTGATCGCCTGCCCTTGCGCCATGGGACTGGCGACCCCGACCGCGATCATGGTCGCCACCGGACGCGGGGCGGCGTTTGGGGTCCTGTTTCGCCGTGGCGCGGCCCTCGAGACGCTGGCGCGGGTGGATCGGATCGTGCTCGACAAGACCGGGACCCTCACCGAAGGTCGCCCGGCCTTGACCGACCTCGTGGCATTCGGCGTCGATGAGTCGGAGGCCCTGGCGCTGGCCGCGGCGGTCGAGCACCACAGCGAGCACCCGATCGCCGCCGCCGTCGTCGAGGCAGCCGCAAAGCGGGGCCTGGAACTCGCGGAGGCGAAGGATGTCGAGGCGTTGCCCGGCTTCGGAATCGGCGCGCGCGTTGGGTCGCGGCAGGTGGCCGTGGGCGCGCGGCGCTTCATGGACCGGCTGGCCATTGCGGTGGATGCGGCGGCAGAGGTCGCCGATCGCCTTGCCGCCGACCGTAAGACCCCAATCTACGTGGCGTCGGAGGGCCGGCTCGTCGCGGTGTTGGCCGTTGCGGACCCGGTCAAGACGGGCAGCCGGGAGGCGGTTAACCGTTTTCATGAGCTTGGCCTGACCGTGGCGATGCTGACGGGCGACGGCCGCCGCACCGCCGAGGCCGTGGCGCGGCGGGTCGGCATCGACCAGATCGTGGCGGAGGTGCTGCCGGCGGACAAGGCGGCCGAGGTCAGGCGGCTCCAGGAGGAGGGCGGCAGCGTAGCCTTCGTCGGCGACGGTATCAACGATGCACCGGCCCTCGCGCAAGCGGACGTCGGCATCGCCATCGGCACCGGAACCGACATCGCCGTGGAGGCGGGCGAGGTCATCCTGATGAACGGTGATCTGCGGGGCGCCGCGGACGCCGTGGACCTGGCGCGTAAGACGCTGCGCACCATCCGGATGAATTTTTTCTGGGCCTACGCCTACAACGTGGCGCTCATCCCTTTGGCCGCAGGGGTCTTCTACCCGCTGACCGGCTGGCTGTTGAACCCGATGCTCGCGGCCGGGGCCATGAGTGTTTCCAGCCTGTTCGTGGTCACCAACAGCCTGCGCCTGCGCCGGTTCCGGCCCTACACGGCTGCCTCGGCGTCGGGTGAAGCCAAAGCGGGCATTCAATCACACACGCAATCAGACAGAGGAGACTCATCGAATGTACGCATTTTCCACCAAGGTCCAGGTTCCGTTTGAGCAGGCACTGGAGCGCGTGACCGAGGCGCTCAAGGCCGAAGGTTTTGGCGTGCTGACGGAAATCGACGTCCAGGCGACGCTGAAGGCGAAGCTTGGTGTCGACAAGCGGCCCTACCGTATCCTCGGCGCCTGTAACCCGTCCCTGGCCCACCAGGCACTGGAGGCGGACCCCGATATCGGCCTCCTTCTGCCCTGCAACGTGGTGGTCCGGGAGGAGGAGGACGGCCAGGTGACGGTGGCCTTCATGGATCCGGAGGCGGTCCTGCAGTTGGTTGACCAGCCGGGCGTGTCGGTGCTGGCGTCGCAGGTGCGCGAGCGGCTCGACCGGGTGCGGGACACCGTCGCCGCCTCCTGAGCGCACCATGGGCTGCTGTGCGGCGGTCAATGCCGATACGGGTCGGCTCTTCTCCTGTTTTGCCGGCCTACACCAACTACGCTTCCGGCTGTTCGGGCTCGAGCGGACCCAGCGCCAGCTCATAGAAGGGATTCGCCATGCGGGCATACTGGGTGCGGAGCTGCTCGAGATCGGCTGCGGTCCCGGCTATCTTCAGCGTACCCTGTTGCGCCTGGGAGCCTCCCGGGCGACCGGGGTGGATCTCTCGGGGGCGATGCTGGCGATCGCCCGGACCGACGCGGCGGCGGAGGGCCTGACCGACCGAACGGACTACCGGCAGGGCGACTTCACCCAGATGGCAGACCAGGTTCCGGTCGCGGACGTGGTCGTGCTGGACAAGGTCATCTGCTGTTATCCCGATTGGGAGGCCATGGTCGCGGCGTCGCTTGAGCGGGCCCGGCGCGTCTATGCCCTGACGATCCCCCGCGACCGGTCACTGACCCGGGCCGGTCTGGGGGTGATGCGCTGGGGCCTGCACCGCATGGGCTGCTGCTACCAGCCCTTCATTCACGATCCCGCGCGGATCGAGGAGCGGGTGCTTGCCAGCGGCTTCCGCAAGATCGAGGAGGCTCGCACTGCTGGGTGGCTCACACGGATCTACACTCGGGACGGTCGTCGGGACGACGCCATTGGCGACGGTTCAGCCAAGGCTACGATGTAGCCGAGTGAGCCGCCCGGGTCAGGTGAGCGTTGCCGGTGCGATGGAATCGCGCCCCGGCTCTTCGCCCCAGCGGCGGGAGAGCTGGTGGGGTACTCCCAGGTGGTCCAGGATCCTGGCGACCATGAAGTCCACGATGTCGGCCACCGTGGCGGGGTTGAAGTAGAAGCCGGGGTTGGCCGGCATGATCACGGCGCCGGCACGGGCGAGCCGCAGCATGTTCTCCAGGTGGATGGCGGAGAAGGGCGTCTCGCGTACCACCAGGATGAGTTTCCTGCCCTCCTTCAGGGCCACGTCCGCCGCCCGGTCGATCAGGCAGCTCGAATGGCCGGCCGCGATATTGGCGAGGGTGCCGGTGGTGCAGGGGCAGACGACCATGGCGTCGGGTGGATTTGAGCCGCTGGCCACCGGCGCCGTCCACTGTTGGCGGCCGAAGACCTGGATCTGACCCGGCTCGGCGCCGAAATGGACGGCGAAGAAGGCCTCGGCCTCTGTGGGCCTGGAGGGGACCGAGAGCCCCGACTCCATCCTGAGCACGACCTGGCCGGCCTCGGAGATCAGGACGTAGACCCGGTGGCCTGCGTGCAGCAGGCATTCGATCAGTCGCAACCCGTATTGGACCCCGGAGGCGCCAGTGAGGGCCACCGCGAACGTCTTGCGACCAGTTCCGTCCGTGCTCAATTAGGCGTCCTTGTCGGCCGCGACGGCGTCCAGGAGCTTCTGGTGGATGCCGCCGAAGCCCCCGTTGCTCATGACCAGCACCTGGTCGCCAGGCGCGCTCTCCGCCGCCACCCGCGCCACGATGGCGTCCACCGAGTCCAATACCGCCGCCCGCTCGCCCAAGCCGGCGAAGACCCCGTGCGCATCCCAGCCCAGGTCCGGGGGCGCATGGATGTAGACCCGATCGGCGTCGTCGAGCGAGACGGCCAGCTCGGCGTTGTGCACGCCGAGGCGCATGGTGTTGGAGCGGGGCTCGAGGATGGCGAGGATGCGACGCTCGCCGACCTGCCGGCGCAGCCCCTGCAGTGTGGTGGCGATGGCGGTGGGGTGGTGGGCGAAGTCGTCGAAGACGCGCACGCCGGCCGCCTCTCCCCGCAGCTCCATGCGGCGCTTGACGCCCTTGAATCGGTTGAGCGCGTCGATCCCCGCCGACACCGGGACCCCGGCGTGACGGGCTGCCGCCAGCACCGCCAGAGCATTACTCACGTTATGCCGGCCCGTGTGACTCCATCGGACCTCCCCTTGGGCATCGCCGCGCAGCAGGACCCGGAATCGGGACCCGTCCCCTGCGAGAAGCTCGGCGGACCAGTCCAAGTTGTTACCTGCAGCGGGGCCCGCGGCGAGGCCCTCCCCGAAGGTCTCCCTGCCGGTCCAGCAGCCCATGGCCAGGACCTGATCCAATGCCTGGTCCGCCCCCGGATGGATGATGAGTCCGCTGCCGGGGACGGTGCGCACCAGGTGGTGGAACTGGCGCTGAATCTGGGCCAGGTCGTTGAAGATGTCCGCGTGGTCGAACTCCAGATTGTTCAGGATCAGGGTACGCGGGCCGTAGTGGACGAACTTGGAGCGCTTGTCGAAGAAGGCGGTGTCGTATTCGTCGGCCTCGACCACGAAGAAGGGTGCGGAGCCGAGTCGAGCCGAGAGCCCGAAGTCCAGCGGGACCCCGCCGATCAGGAAGCCGGGATCGAGTCCGGCGTCCTCCAGCACCCAGGCCAGCATGCTCGCGGTGGTGGTCTTGCCGTGGGTTCCGGCCACCGCCAGGACCCAGCGGTCGCGCAACAGGTTTTCTTTGAGCCACTCGGGACCCGAGCAGTAGCGCAGCCCCCGGTCCAGCATGGACTCCACCGCGGGGATACCGCGCCGCATCGCATTGCCGACGACCACCACGTCGGGGGCCGGGTCCAGATGGGAGGCGTCGTAGCCCTCCATCAGATCGATTCCAGCCGACTCGAGCTGGGTGCTCATGGGAGGGTAGACGCTGGTGTCGGAGCCCGTGACCCGGTGGCCCAGCGCCCGGGCGAGGAGGGCGATTCCGCCCATGAAGGTGCCGCAGATTCCGAGGATGTGCAGATGCATTGGGTGCCAGTGAATCGATTTGGTGTGAAGGTATCAACCTGGGAAAAAGCCGTTGAGCCGCGCATAAATCCCAAAATCCGGTTGCGCCCGGCTGCCGTTGGGTCACCGCGCCGCCGGGTGACTGGCGCCATTGCGCAAGCTGCCACTCAGACGAAGCCGGGGCTGCTGCCGCGACCTCATCACCTGCCGAACAGTCCGCTCAGCAGCGTGATCGCGATGATCTCGAAGGCCAGCGCCGCTGCCGCGCCCTGGCCCAAGGTGATGCCGAAGGTGTGCCGCAGGATGTGGCCGTTGACCACGACGTTCCAGACCATGAGTGCGAGCAGCAGCACGGCCCCCAGGGTGGCGGCGTCGGTCTCTTCATTTCCGGTGGGTTGGAGGCTCAGGGGCACCACGGCCAGCAGTCCGATCAGCGCACCGGCGCCGAGCAGGGCCGTGGCGGACTGGGTGAAGCGTGCCAGATGCCGGGTGAGATAGAGGGCCAGATACAGCGCCCCGAGCATCAGGGCCACCTCGACCATCCCCTGGATGAGGCTCGCCCCCACGGACAGGTTGGCGGCGAGACCGACCACGACGCCAACCATCAGGTCCGCGATCAGGGCCGCCCACATCAGTGTGTCTGCGGCGGGCAGGTCTTGCGGCGCGCGGCGCAGCAGGCAGAGCTCGAAGAAAAACTGGATCAGTGCCAGCACTGCGGAATCCTTTGGGGAACGAATTCGCCAATCATAACCGGCGCGGGTGCTGCTGCCACAGCCTGGGCCCCAGGGGATTCGTAGAGCATCATCCGGATGTCAGCGGCGGCGCCATCGGCCCAAAAGGACCGCCGTGGCCGCGAAGGCGAAGGCCAGGCCAATGGCGAGCCAGTTGCGCACTCGAGCGTAGGGTGTTGCCCCCGATCGAGGCTCCACCTCGTCCGTGTAGGCGCCGCGCACGAAGGACGGGACGGTACCGAGTACCCGGCCCCGATGATCGACGATGGCAGAGATTCCGGTATTGGTGGCGCGCACTAGGTAGCGGCCGGCCTCCAGCGCCCGCATTCGGGCGATCTCCAGGTGCTGGTGCGGCGCCAGCGAGTCGCCGAACCAGGCGTCGTTGCTCACGCTGATCAGGTATGCAGCCTCCGGGAGGGCCTGGACCACCTCCTCTGGGAAGGCATCCTCGTAGCAGATGGAGGCGCCCGCGCTGTAATCGCCCACCTTGAGCAGGGGGCGCGCCTCCTGCCCGGCGCTGAAGTCAGACATGGGCACCTCGAACAGGTCGACCAGGGGGCCCAGCCATTTCTTGAACGGCAGGTATTCACCGAAGGGCACCAGATGGCGCTTGGCGTAGAAGTCGTTCTGGCTGCCGAGGCTGACCAGTCCGTTGTAGTAGCGCCCGGTGTCCTGGTCCAGAACGGGGATTCCCATGACGATCTCCGCACCGGACTCGCGGGCCCGTTGCGCGAGTGGATCGATCATCACGGCCCGGACCTCGTGCAGGAATTCCGGGATGGCGGTCTCAGGCCACAGGATCAGGTCGGAGCCCAGATGCTCCAGCGTCAGGTCCACGTAAGACTCCATGATCCCGAGCTTCGCCTCCGGGTTCCACTTGACCGCCTGGGGGATGTTGGCCTGGAGCACGCTTGCCGTGAAGGGCAGGCCCGCGGGGCTGGTCCAGTCGATCTGCTGCAGACCCGCGCCTGTCAGCCACAGGACGACGAGCCCCGCCCCGGCGCCAATCCGGCCACGCCCGGTCCAGCGGACCAGGCCCCACAGGAGACCCCCCGAGACCGCCACGAGCAGGCTGACGCCGTAGACCCCGGCCACCGGCCCGAAGCCGGCGAGCGGACCGTCGATCTGGGTGTAGCCCAGATCGAGCCAGGGAAAGCCGGTGAGGAGCCAGCCGCGAAGCCATTCGAAGATGACATAGATCCCCGGGAACAGAAGCAGGGGGCCCGACCAGGGCGGGCCGAGGTCCAGGCGGCGGGTGAGCCAGCCGGCCAGCCCGTAATAGAGCGCCATGCCGGCCACGAAGATCAGCATCATCAGGTCGGCGATCCAGCCGTCCAGGTTTCCGAATTCGTTGAGGCTGATGCGGATCCAGCTGATCCCGAAGCCCAGCAGGCCCAGGCCGAAGGCGTAGCCGCGCCAGAAACCCGCTCTCGGCGAGCATCGCCACAGCGTCTCGTAGAGCGCCGCCACTGCGACCACCGCCAGCGGGAAGAGCGAAAAGGGCGCAAAGCCGAGAACGGCGAATGCGCCGGAGGCAAATGCGGTTAGAAGCGGCAGGTAGCGGCCAAGGCGCGAGCCGACGCCGGTCGCAAGGCGGTCGGTGAATGGGTACATCATAGGCCGCCCTGGGGTTGGATTAGATCGGCGGCGTTTCTAACAGCCCCGGTGGGCTGGGTCAATGCGCGGTTGGACGCGCGGGCCTCAGTCGTACCGGGTGTCCTTCCAGCGGCGAAGTGCCGTGAACACCTCGGCGTGACCGGCGAGCGGGCGGCCGGCAAAGCCCTCCGCGGCGGCGATCACCCCCGGTTCCCCGGTGCGCAGGAAGGGGTTGGTGGCGAGCTCCAGGGCCAGTCCGGAGGGGACAGTGGGGAGTCCCGCGTCGCGGGTCGCCCGATCCCGGCGCTCGCGGGCGTCCAAGGCGGCGCTGTCGGGTTCGACCCGGCGGGCGAAGCCGAGGTTGGCCAGGGTGTACTCATGGGCGCAATAACACAGGGTCTCCGGAGCCAGGGCAGCGATCCGTTGCAACGACGCGGACAACTGCTCGAAGGTGCCGTCGAAGACCCGTCCGCAGCCGCCGGCGAACAGGGTGTCCCCGCAGAACAGGGCGCCCTCGCCCAGATAGGCGATGTGCGTAGCGGTATGTCCCGGCACCTCCAAGACCTGGAAGCGGCTCTGAAGCCCGTCGGGCTGGATCCGATCCCCTTCCCCTACGCGGTTGGTCAGCTCGCGGATACGGGGATCCCGAGGGCCATAGATACGGACTCCCGGCCAGGCGTCGGCCAACTCGTCGAGCCCGCCCACGTGGTCCCCGTGGTGATGCGTCACGAGTATCGCGGTGAGGTTGAGTCCCGCGGCGGCCAGTGCCTCCAGGACCGGGTCCGCGTCTCCTGGGTCCACGACCACGGCGTCGCGTCCCGGCGGCTCGGTCAACAGCCAGATGTAATTGTCGTCGAAGGCGGGGATGGGTCGGATGCTGAGCATGCGTGAAGTAAACACGAGGTCCAGGTCGTCTACGGTGTTTCGTCGATGACGCCGGGGACGGAAAAGCGACTCTGTGGGCCAAGCAGTGGGAAGGTCTTGCCGTTGACGGTGAGCAGCCCGTCGGCGAGCCGAAAGGCCGAGGCGACGCGCCCGTCCGAGGCCGAGACCCAGCCGCCCTCTACCCACGGCTTCAATCGGGCCCGGGCGGTGTTTGCCGCATCGTCGCCGGCCGGTCCCGGGGCGGCCGTTGACGCGGACCCGGCCCGACCCAGCCATTCCAGCGCCAGGGACTCCGGAAGCTCCATCTCGCCGTCGCCGCTCAGCGCGGTGATCCAGGCGCGGGGATCCGAGAATGGGGTGTCCTTGGGGTTGCCGGCCGACTCACTGCCTTCAAGACCGAGACTCAGCCGCGCGGACGCGGGTCCCTCCGGGGTCTCCACGCGCAGCGGATCGATGCTGATCCGGGGACCGGCCGCGGCGAGCCGCGGCAGCAGACGCGCCATCAGGGCGGCGCCGATCAGGCCGCGCATGGTGGGGGACACCGCACCGGAGGACAGGGCCTTGAGTCCCTCGGTCAGCTCGGAGAGTGTTTCACCGTCCAGCCTCTCGGCGGCCAGCCCGAGCCGGAGGTCTCGATAGGCTCCGCCCCCCACCCCGAGGGTCTCGGTGCCCAGCTCGAGGCTCAGGTCCAGGCGTTCGTCCCGGGGCGTCTGGTTGAGGTTGAGGGTGAGTCCCTCCAGGCGGGTCTCGGCCCCCGGTGGACCGAGCTGGGCCGAGCCGACGGCGATGCGCCCGGTGCCACCGTAGAGTCCGCCGCTCCGGCGTTGTAGGTCCGCGGCGAGGGCGAGCCCCTGGAGTTCCCCCACAGACCCGCTCGGGGCCATCAGCGCCAGGCCCGGCAGGCGGATGTCCGTGACAATCCGACTGCCGCCGGGTTCGAATTGGATGGTCCCGATGAGCTCCTCGTTCTGCAGCCGGTAGGCGCCGTTGCGACCCGCCCGATCTCCCGCCGGCACCCGCAAGCGTGCGAGTGCACGGCCGCCGACCCCGATGTCGGTGCTGACCAGCAGAGGCGGCAGATCGACCGGAAGATCCACGAACTCGGCGCGGGTCTCGACCCGGGCGAGGGCGGGCGGGAATGCCCTGAACCAGTGCAGGGGGCCATGTGACACCAGGCTGTCGAGACGGATGTGGAATGGTTTGGCGAGGCGGCCGCCGGGACTCGGCTGCACCGACAGCTCGGCCTGGGCGCGGGAGCCGAACCAGCCGCGGTCGTAGTGCTCCAGCACCACCCAGCTTGCGGGCAGGGCCTTGAGCGTATCGCCGAGTAGATTCTGGTAGGCCTGCTGGGCGCGTCCGCCCAGGGCGAGGGGACCAACCAGGAGGATCACGCCGACGGCGGAGGCGAGGGCTGCCGAGGTGAGCCGAAGGCCGCGGCCGGGGACCGGCTTCATCCCGCGCCCCGCCGGCGACCTGTCTTGCGGGCGGGGGGGCGTTCGCGGGCGCTGTCGAGGGCTGCGAGCTCAGCGCGCACCCGGGCGGCGATGCCGTCGGCGTCGAGCCCGCAGGCCGCGAGCTGGGCGTCATGGCCGGCGTGCTCGATGTAGCGGTCTGGCAGGCCAAGGTGGACGCAGGGTACCTGTTGCCCGTGATCGGCCAGCAGCTCCGCGATCGCGCTGCCCGCGCCCCCGGCGATGGCATTCTCCTCGAGCGTCACCAACAGCTCATGGTCCCGCGCCAGCCCCAGGATCAGCTCCTGGTCCAGTGGCTTGACAAAGCGCATGTCGGCAACCGTCGCGTCCAGGGAACCCGCCGCCGCCAGGGCCGGCGTCACGAGGCTTCCGAAAGCCAACAGCGCGACCTGCTGCCCCTCGCGCACCAGGCGCCCGCGACCAATGGTCAGCGCCGGGGCCTGGGGGTCGATGACCGTCCCCGGTCCCATTCCCCGCGGATAGCGCACCATAGCCGGGCCGGGATACTCGTAAGCGGTGCGCAGCATACGCCGGCACTCGTCCTCATCGGAAGGGGCCAGTATGACCAGGTTCGGGATGGGGCGGCCGTAGCTGAGATCGAAGCTCCCTGCGTGGGTCGCCCCGTCCGCCCCAACCAGACCGGCCCGGTCAACCGCAAAGGTCACGTCCAGGTTCTGCAGACAAACGTCGTGGATGAGCTGGTCGTAAGCCCGTTGCAGAAAGGTCGAATAAATGGCCACCACTGGCTTCAAGCCTTCGCAAGCCATGCCGGCGGCCAGCGTGACCGCGTGCTGCTCGGCGATTCCGACATCGAAATAGCGGTCCGGGAAGCGCTTGGCAAAGGCCGTGAGCCCGGAACCCTCGCACATGGCGGGTGTGATGCCCACCAGCCTCGGGTCCTGTTCTGCCGTCTCGGCGAGCCAGCCGCCGAACACCTGGGTGTAGGTGAGCCCGCCCGGCTGGTCCTTGTGGAGCTTTCCGGTTTGGCGGTCGAAGGGGGTGACCCCGTGATAGGCGACGGGCTGGCCCTCCGCGGGCTCGTAGCCGCGCCCCTTCTGGGTGACCACATGCAGGAGGCGCCGCCCGCGCATGTCGCGCATGTTGCGCAGTGTCCGCACCAGTGCATGCACGTCGTGGCCGTCGATGGGGCCGATGTAGTTGAATCCCAGCTCCTCGAACAGGGTGCCGGGCATGACCATGCCCTTCATGTGCTCTTCCCAGCGCCCCACCAGCTCACGCAGTTGGGGCAGGCCGCGCAGGGCGCTTTTTCCCCCTTCGCGCACGCTGGTGTAGAGCTTGCCTGAGAGGATTCGTGCCAGATGGTTGCTGATGGCGCCGACGGGGGGCGAGATGGACATGTCGTTGTCGTTGAGGATGACCATCAGATCCAGGTCGAGCGACCCCGCGTGATTGAGCGCCTCGAAGGCCATGCCCGCGCTCAGGGCGCCATCGCCGATCACCGCCACGACGTGGCGCCGCTCGCCCCGCTGGCGGGCGGCGATCGCCATCCCTACGGCGGCACTGATCGATGTGCTCGAATGTCCGACTCCGAAGGTGTCGTACTCGCTCTCACTGCGCTTGGGGAAGCCGGAGAGCCCGCCCTCCTGGCGCAAACTGGGCATCCGTCCCCGCCGGCCGGTGAGGATCTTGTGTGGATAGGCCTGATGGCCGACGTCCCAAACTAGGCGGTCATGTGGCGTGTCGAAGACATAGTGCAGGGCAATGGTGAGCTCCACCACCCCGAGTCCGGCGGCCAGATGGCCCCCCGTCTGCGAGACGCTGTCGATCAGGAAGCTGCGCAGCTCGCCCGCGAGCTGGGGCAATTGGGCCTCCGCCATGGCCCGCAGTTGCGCGGGGTCGTCGATGGAGGACAGCAACGGATGGCGGTGGGGCATGATTTGATCGCGGTCGTGGGCGAAGGCCCGCCTCGTGGGGTTCTTGCTCCAAGTCCCCGGCGCGTGCCATGCGGCAATCGCCGGCTGCGCTTGGCGGCCGGTCGTTCCATCGGTTCGGCGCCCTGTCGCCCCGGCCGGGGGTGAAATCGGCGGCGACACGCTAGTTTAGTCGATGCGCCCGATTCCGGCGTAACGGACCACGTCACGCAGATTCAATGGGATTGGCCGCCGGCGCACGAGCGGCGGACCCGGGGATGGGGGCGGGAGCGGCGATGGACGGTCCGTCGTGCAGCACGAAATCCCTGAAGGCGGCGGCGGCGGGGGAGAGTCGTTTGCCGCGGCGGTACACCAGGTACCACTTGCGCTGGAGCGGGAAGCCCTCGACGTCCAGGGTCACCAGACGACGGGTCTCGAGCTCGAGCTCGATCGTGTGGAGGGACACCACGCTCAGTCCCAGGCCCGAGCGCACCGCCTGCTTGACCGCCTCGTTGCGGGTCATCTGCATACCATGGCGGATCGGCATCCCGGCCTCCTTGAAGAAGCGCTCCATGGCCTGGCGGGTACCCGAGCCCGCCTCGCGCATCACGAAGATCTCGCTGGCGAGCCGCGCGAGCGGAATCGCCCGCTCCCCAGTGAGGGGGTGGTTCGGCGGGGCGATGACCACCAGGGGATTGTCCATGAAGGCCTCGGATTCGACGTCCACGTCCTGAGGCGGGACACCCATCAGGGCGATATCCACGCTGTTGCTGTCGAGCAGCCGCACCAGTGCCTCCCGATTGGTGACGTCCAGCCGGGGGGTGATCCCAGGGTAGCGCTGGTGAAAGACCGCGAGCAGGCGCGGGGCAAAATAGTTGACCGTGCTGGCCACGGCCACCTGCAGCCGGCCCCGGCTGACCCCCTTCAGGGCCTCCATCACCTCTTCCATTTCCTGGAGCGAGCGATTGATGCTGCGGCTGTAGTGGTAGATCTCGCGGCCCGACTCCGTGAGTACGATGGCCCTACCCAGCCGCTCGAACAGCGACAGCCCGACGGCATCCTCCAGCTGGCGCACCTGCATGGACACCGCCGGCTGGCTCAGGTGCAGCTCTTCCGCCGCGCGCGTGTAGCTCGACAGGCGCGCCACTGCCTCGAAAACACGCAGTTGGCGCAGTGAGATGTTCATCGGCAAAATCCCCAGTATTCGTATCGCCTATAGATATAAGCATATGCTTATCAGTGATATTAGAAATATTGACTAGTAATTATAAGGTTGCCGCCTATAATTCGGCGCCAGGTTGCGTGGCCGCCGGATCTCCGGCAGCCGGTCCTGAGGATCGGGGAACCCGTAGACCGTCCAGCTTCCGGCCGCACCAACCCTGCGCGGCCGGATCAATCCAGCCACTTGAGAGGACATTCGCCAATGGCAAAGAGCTACAGCGCGGGCGTAAAAGAGTACCGCGAGACTTACTGGATGCCGGATTACACTCCAAAGGACACCGACATCCTGGCGTGCTTCAAAGTCACCCCGCAGCCCGGCGTGCCCCGTGAAGAGGTTGCAGCCGCCGTCGCCGCTGAGTCCTCCACCGGTACTTGGACCACCGTCTGGACTGACCTGCTGACCGACCTGGACTACTACAAGGGCCGCGCCTACGCCATCGAGGACGTCCCGGGCGACGACACTTGCTTCTACGCCTTCGTCGCCTATCCCATCGACCTGTTCGAAGAGGGCTCGGTGGTTAACGTGATGACCTCTCTGGTCGGTAACGTTTTCGGCTTCAAGGCCCTGCGCGCCCTGCGCCTGGAGGACATCCGCTTCCCGATCGCCTACGTGATGACCTGCAACGGCCCGCCGCAGGGCATACAAGTCGAGCGCGACATCATGAACAAGTACGGGCGTCCGCTGCTCGGCTGCACCATCAAGCCGAAGCTCGGGCTGTCGGCCAAGAACTACGGCCGTGCATGCTACGAAGGTCTGCGCGGTGGTCTGGACTTCACCAAGGACGACGAGAACGTCAACTCCCAGCCCTTCATGCGTTGGAGGCATCGCTTCGACTTCGTCATGGAAGCCATCCTCAAGGCCGAGGCCGAGACCGGCGAGCGCAAGGGCCACTACCTGAACGTCACCGCCCCGACCCCTGACGAAATGATGAAGCGCGCCGAGTACGCCAAGGAGATCGGCGCTCCCATCATCATGCACGACTACATCACCGGTGGCTGGTGCGCGAACACCGGTCTGGCCCAGTGGTGTCGCGACAACGGCATGCTGCTGCACATCCACCGCGCCATGCACGCCGTGCTCGATCGCAACCCCCACCACGGCATCCACTTCCGCGTGCTGACCAAGATCCTGCGCCTGTCTGGCGGGGACCACCTGCACTCCGGCACCGTGGTCGGCAAGCTGGAGGGTGACCGGGAGGCGACCCTGGGCTGGATCGACATCATGCGTGACAGCTACATCAAGGAAGACCGCAGCCGCGGCATCTTCTTCGACCAGGATTGGGGCGCCATGCCGGGCGTCTTGCCCGTCGCATCCGGTGGCATCCACGTTTGGCACATGCCGGCGCTGGTCACCATCTTCGGTGACGACTCGGTTCTGCAGTTCGGTGGCGGCACCCTCGGCCATCCCTGGGGCAATGCGGCTGGCGCAGCCGCCAACCGCGTCGCGGTCGAGGCTTGCGTCGAGGCTCGCAACCAGGGCATTCCCATCGAGAAGGAAGGCAAAGAGGTCCTCACCAAGGCAGCTGCTCACAGCCCAGAGCTCAAGGCCGCGATGGAGACCTGGAAAGAGATCAAGTTCGAGTTCGACACAGTCGACAAGCTGGACGTCTCTCACAAGTAAGAAGCGCAGAGGACCGAGGACCGGAGCGCAACGCGCTCGGTCCTTGGACCTCGGCCCTGGATTTCAGCGCGGATCAGACAGCGACGCGCGTAGAGCAACGAAAACCCAGTTTCGGAGTTAGAAGTCAATGAGCGATATGCAGGACTACCAATCCAGTCTCGAAGACGTCAATAGCCGCAAGTTCGAGACCTTTTCCTACCTGCCGGCCATGAGTGCCGATCAGATCCGCAAGCAGATCGAGTACATCGTGGCCAAGGGGTGGAATCCGGGCATCGAGCACACCGAGCCGGAGAACGCGTTCCAGAACTACTGGTACATGTGGAAGCTGCCGATGTTCGGGGAGACTGACGTCGACGCCATCCTGGCCGAGTGCGAGGCCTGCCACAAGGCGCACCCGAACAACCACGTTCGCCTGCTCGGCTTCGACAACTACGCCCAGTCCGCAGGGGCGTCGATGGTTATTTACCGCGGCAAGCCGGTCTGACGACGGCTCACTCCGTCCGACGAGCGCGCAGGCCCCCGCTCCTTGACCCAGGGGCGGGGGCCTTTTCTTTTTGCGGGGCGACCTACCCCCGCGCATCGACCGAAAACCCGATGGTGCCCCCAGCGCACCCGACAGGGAAAGAGATCATGAGTGACATCGACCGCGACCAATACCTGATTGAGAAAGAGCCCTATTACCGCTCGGTAGCGAACGAGGTGGAGATGTATGAGGCCGCCTATGCGGCCCGGATGCCGGTGATGCTCAAGGGCCCCACCGGCTGCGGCAAATCCCGCTTCGTCGAGTACATGGCGTGGCGGATGAAGAAACCGCTGATCACCGTGGCCTGTAACGAGGATATGACGGCCTCCGACCTTGTGGGCCGCTTCCTCCTGGATATCAATGGCACCAAGTGGCAGGACGGCCCCCTGACTGTGGCCGCGAGGATTGGTGCCATCTGCTACCTGGACGAGGTCGTCGAGGCCCGCCAGGACACCACGGTGGTGATCCACCCGCTGACCGACCATCGGCGCAACCTGCCCCTGGAGAAGAAGGGCGAGGTAGTCCAGGCCCACCCCGACTTCCAGATCGTGATCTCCTACAACCCGGGCTATCAGAGCCTGATGAAGGACCTGAAGCAGTCCACCAAGCAGCGTTTCGGGGCCCTGGATTTCGACTACCCAACGGCGGAGATCGAGATCGAGATCGTCGCCCACGAAGGTGACGTCGACACCAAGGTGGCCGAAAAGCTGGTGCAGGTTGCCCAGCGCAGCCGCAACCTAAAAGGCCACGGGCTCGACGAAGGCATGTCCACGCGGCTCCTGGTCTATGCCGCTCAGCTCATCGGCAAGGGGGTCGATCCACAATCCGCTTGTCAGATGGCATTGGTGCGGCCCCTGACCGACGACCCGGACATGCGCGACACCCTGGACGCCGCAGTAAACACCTACTTCTGATGCCCCCGCGAGCGGGCTGGGGCGAACAACGACTAAACGAGGACCGACGACATGCTGGTGGATATGGGAGACATGCTCCGCCATGCCCATCGCAACGGCTATGCGGTTGGGGCCTTCGATCTGGTAAGCCTGGATTTTCTCCAGGCCGTCCTCGCAGGCGCGGAGAACATGCGTGCGCCTGTGATCCTGAGCCTTGCGGAATCCCACTACGCCTATTTCGATCCCGACATATTGATGCACGCGGTGCGGTTCGCCGCTGAGCGGGCGACTGTGCCTGTGGCCCTCCATCTCGATCACGGCAGTTCTCTGGAGGCCGCAGCGCGGGGCATTCGCCAGGGATTCAACGGGGTCATGGTGGATGCATCCACTCAGCCCCTCGATGAGAACATAGCGCGCACCCGCGCAGTGGTGGACATGGCCCACGCCTGCGGTATCCCGGTGGAAGGCGAGCTGGGCTACGTGGCCGGCGTAGAGGGTGAAGACGCCGAGCGTCACCCGGGCGAGGTGATCTACACCGCGCCGGAGGAGGCTGAGCGCTACGTGCACGAAACGGGGGTGGACTTCCTCGCCGTCTCCATCGGTACCGTCCACGGGCGCATGGGCGGACAGCCGCGGCTGGACTTCGAGCGGCTCGCCTCCATCAACGGGCGGCTCGGGATTCCGCTGGTGATCCACGGTGGCACCGGCCTGAGTGACCCCCAATTCCGGCAGCTGATCGAGAACGGGGTTGCCAAGATCAATTACTACACGGCCCTCGCCGACGCCGCGGGGACGGCCATCCGTACCAACGCCGTTCTCCCGGAGAACCGCTCCAATACCGACCTAACCAGGGGCGTCCAGGCGGCGATCCGGTTCGAAGTGGAACGTTGCATCGGCCTGTGGGGTGGTACCGGGCGAGCCGATGAGGTCAGCGCGGTCTGCCGTCACTGGCGTGAGGTCGAGCACGTCGTCCTGTACAACACGAGTGCCGCAACTGCGGAGGAGACGGCCGAGATGATGGCCGAGGGCCGCCGGGTGCTCGGCAACATCCCAGGCGTGCGCCAGGTCGTCACCGGCACCAGCGACGCTACAGGGGCTCCCTACCGGCACTGCTGGCTGGTGCGCTTCGCCCAGCCGGCGGTGATCGACGCCTATCGGGACCACCCGGACCATCAGCGCTTCGCCGACGTCCAGTTCCGGCCGCGGGCGGCGGATCGGATCACGATCGATTTTCAGCACGTCTTGGATTGACGGACCGACCAGCTCACGGCGCGGCCAGCCAGAAACATCGGGTGATACCCATGTCGATTGATTTCAGCAATTACGTCTCCTGCCTCAAGACTGACCCCGAGCACCCGCACAATCAGGCCCTCGAGTCGAGCTATCACGAGGCGGCCCGGGTCATGTCACCCCAGGGCCTCGACCACTACCTGACGGGCATGAAGGCCATGTGCAGCCTGAACAAGGGCGAGGACCTGATCCTTACCTATGTGCAGGAGATGCCGGCGGTCGCCAAGGAGGTGGGGGAGGACATCATCCCGGATCTGGTGAGCGGACTCATGAAGCTCGCCTCCCACACCTCCGGAACCGTCATCACCCTGGTCATGGCCAACATGCCGCTGGCGGCCAGCCGCCTGGGGGACGCGGAGGTGGTGCGCGGATACCTCAACCTGCTCCATCTGCTCGCCGGCAAGGCCCCACGTGGCCTGCGGCCAATGATGGAGAACATGGACGAGCTCCTCTCCAAGCTCACCCTGGGGGGGCTGCGCCGCTGGGCCCTATGGGGTGCCCAGGCCCATGCGCGCGACCTCGATGGTCAATTGGCCTACTACGGACTTAAGACCGAGTCCTCTCGGGCTGTGCTGCAGAAGGAGCGCCGCGGCACCCTGTTCGTCGACAACCAGCGCAAGCTCAATTTCTATCTCCGGGCGCTTTGGGCGCGTGCCTTCTTCATGCGCCCCACCTCCGGCGACTATGAGACCCGCCAGGGGCTCAAGCCCTTTGTCGAGGACTTTCAGATCCACCTGCCGGACGCCTACGACAGCTACCGGGGCATCTCCGGTCAGGAGCTTTATCGGGCCGCTGCCGCCCACTGTGCCGCCCACATGGTCTATACCAAGGCCCCCATCAGTGCGGAGCAGCTCATGCCTGCCCAGATGAAGTTCATCGAGCTGTTCGAGGATGCCCGGGTGGAGACCCTGGCGATCCGCGACTTCCCCGGCCTGAGGAAGCTCTGGCTGGCCTTCTTCACCGCGCCGCTGACCCCCGATGACGAGTATCGTGAGCTCCATCCCATGATGGATCTCATGATGCGTCTGGCCCAGGCCCTGCTGGATCCGGACTATCGCGACGAGCTGCCGCTGATCAACGACACGGCGGCCGACTTCCGGCGCGCACTTGCCGAACGGGCGGAGGACAACCGCATCAGCTGGGATGCCGGCGTCACCTTCTACAACAAGGTGGTCCAAAGCGTGGCACTGCCGAACTTGCGGGTCCTGGAGAACTGGCCGCTCCCCTATCGGGACGACAACCGCTACATCTGGGCCTTCGACGAGAACCTGTTCCTGTCGCAGGGGGTCGACTATCTGCCGGCCTCCCTGCAGCAGGTTCGCAAATATGTCTCCGCCATGGAAATGGCCAACGAGGTCGACTGCGAGCTGGCCGGCGACGATGCCCAGGAGATCTGGGTCTGCACCACCGAGTTCTTCCCCTACGAGGACGAGGGGGTCTCATTCAACGAGATGTGGGGTAAGGAGCCGGTCTCCGATCCCTACCACTATCAGGAGTGGGACTATCAGGCGCAGCTCTTTCGACCCGACTGGGCCACCGTCATCGAGCGGCGCCAGGGTCGCGGGGACCCGGAGGCGATGGACGAGATCCTGACCAAGCACAAGCCGGTTGCGAGCCGGATCCGCCGCCTGATCGACGCGCTTCAGCCTCAGGGAATCGTGCGCAGGCGCGGCTACGAGGAGGGCGAGGAGCTGGACCTCAATGCCGCCGTGCGGGCCATGATCGACATTCGTCGCGGCATCATGCCGGACCCGCGTATCAACATCCGCATCACCCGCCACGTGCGCGACCTCTCGATCGTCGTCCTCATGGACCTGTCCGAGTCCACCAACGAGAAGGTCGGGGTCAAGGAGGGCGAACCCGGCTACGAGGAGGCACCCTCGATCCTGGACCTCACCCGCGAGTCCACCGGACTCCTCGCCTGGGCCATCGACAGCATCGGGGACAACTTCGCGGTGCACGGATTCGCCTCCGACGGGCGCCACGACGTTCAGTATTATCGGTTCAAGGACTTTGCTCAGCCCTATGACGACGACGCAAAGTCCCGCATGGCTGGTATGAAGGGCGGACTCTCGACCCGCATGGGTGCGGCTCTGCGTCACGCCGGCTGGCACCTGACCCAGCAGCCCGCCCAGAAGCGCCTGGTGCTGGTGATTACGGACGGCGAGCCGGCGGACATCGACGAGCGCGATCCCCAGTATCTCCGTCACGATACCAAGAAGGCGGTCGAAGACCTGGCCATGCAGGGCATCCATACCTATTGCCTCACGCTGGATCCCAACGCGGATCGCTACGTGGCCCGAATCTTCGGCGAAAACAGCTACTCCATCGTCGACCACGTGGAGAAGCTACCGGAGCGTCTGCCAGCGGTGTTCGCTGCCCTGACCGGTTAGCTGGGGCCCTGGTCTCAGCGGCGCGTCGTATGGGTACGTAAGCCCCGTGTATGATCACGAGGTATTCTTTCGTTCGGAGTAGACGACCATGCCCGCAAGATACCTGGCGCTCGCACTCACTGTGACTGCTTTCCTGGCCGGTTGCGGAGGCGGGGCTGCGGCCCAGAAGCGCGCCTACCGGGCTCAGGAGGCGGTCGCCAAGGAACGACTGCGGCTGGTGGAGAAATACCAGGACTGCATGAAGGACGCCCGGGGTGACGTCTTCGCCGAGCGGGCCTGCCAGACCTACCGCGATTCCGCGGAGGCACTGAAGTAAACGGCCGAGGGAACGGCTCGATCTTCCTCTGGTCGGGAGTCCGATTCGGCGTACGGGCGCCAGCATGATGTGGCGATACAGCGGCCAGGGTCGCCCGGACTTTGCACTGGAGCCCGGCGACGGGCAGGAATCGGTCTGGGACTATCCGAGGCCGCCCAGGCTGGTGCCCGATGGGCGACGGGTGCAGGTGCATTGCCGTGGCCGGGTGATCGCCGACTCCCGGAGAACCTACCGGGTCTTGGAGACCGCCAGCCCGCCGACCTTCTACATCCCGCCATCGGACGCGGTG
Source organism: uncultured Gammaproteobacteria bacterium (assembly GCA_963698355.1). Classification (GTDB taxonomy): domain Bacteria; phylum Pseudomonadota; class Gammaproteobacteria; order Chromatiales; family Chromatiaceae; genus Thiodictyon. The sequence goes on from CAVOQO010000098.1 coordinate 153,942, forward strand.
GCGGAGCGGCTGCGCCCAGTCCCAGGCCGTTCCTACTGCGAGTGGAAGGGCGCGGCCAGTTATTGGGGGCTTGCGGACCAGGGAAGCACTGGTGAGGCAATCGGTTGGAGTTATCCGGAGTCGACGGCCGACTTCGCACCCATCGCTGGCTACTTTGCGTTTTATCCGGCGCGGGCCGAGTGCCGCATCGACGGCGAGCGGGTTCAGCCTCAGCCCGGGGGCTTTTACGGGGGCTGGGTCACGCATGAGATCGTCGGCCCCTTCAAGGGGGAGCCCGGCACCGGGCAATGGTAGCCGCCACGTTGGTGTCCGCAGGGCGTGACGTTTCCCGTCGAGTCGTCACCGAGAAGCTGTGCAATCATTGTCTGGGGTCGCTCGGGAACTCCCGGCGAGCCCGCCTTTCTCAGCCACTCAACCCGGGAGGTACGGAACCATGGAGCACGATCAGGTCATGCAGGCCCGGCATGCCGGAGAGCTCGTCGAAGCCGTCGTCACCCCGGCGGAGCCCTCCAACGGCTGGGTGCTGTTGCTGGTAACTCCAGGCGGCGAGCAGGTGCCGTACACCACGCATGGCGGGACCCGCAAGGTCTTCCACACCCTGGATCACGCCACCGAGGTTGCCCGAGAGCTCGGGTTCGAGTCGATCCGCGTCGAGGAATCGTTCTAGCCGACAGCGCGGGCGCTTGGCGCCCGCTCGCGATCTGTCGGCGGCGTTTGGGCGCGGCTCAACCCGGTCAGCGGTTTTCCCCGAGCCGTCGATCCGGACGCGCCGCGGCTGTATAGCCGGGAGCCGGGACGATGCGGCCTTTGTCCTCTCCGGTGGATCCTCGACCAGGCTGAGTCTCTGCGAGGTCGCGATAGGGTGCTCGCCCAGAGGTCACCGACGCCGAGATGGCTTCAATCGGCGTCCGACTACAAGAGGAGCAGTGTCCCCACGAGCCCAATCCCGATCGCGGCCACCAGGACCGGCAGGCAGCCGGTTCCGGCGCCTTTCCCGCTGCGCAGGCCATGCGACGGCGACATAGGCCGTGACGCGGGGGCTGGCTCGGCGCTCGCGCTTGGCTCAGGCTGCGCAGCGGTTGGTGACGATCCGGCGGACTTTGCTTCGGCGGGTGCAGTCGCCGCATGGACTTCGGTGTCCCGTGCCGTGGCCGCCGGGGCCTTACCGCCTGCCGGAGCCGATGCCGGCGGCTCCGTCGGCTCGGATTTCGGTCCTTCGGCCGCTTGCGGTTGGCTCGCCTTGGTCACGCCGGAGGGCGTCGCTTTGACGGGGGCTTTGGGGGGCTGAGTCGCCCCCGTCTTGGCGGTCGTCTTGGTCGTAGTCTCCTTGGCGCCTGACGTTGACTGCTTGGCGGGCGCGCCCTTCGCCGCCGGCCCAGCCGGCAGTCGTGTCACGGACTCGACGGCGGTTCCGTCCGCCTCCGCCAAGGCGCGTGCCTGGCTTGCAGTGTCTGCCGTATAGGTGCGCTTGCGGCTCCGGCCACTGTCGCGGCCCTTGCCCTTGATCTCGAAACGGGGCATCGATAGTCACCTTGTCGTCTTTGGTGGTGTTGGTGGTCGCTCGCGGGGATCCCCGAGTGACAGTTTCGGCGATCCTCCCACATGAAGCGTAGCGCCAGAAGGCAGTTAGGTCCAAGACGGCAATGGGCGCGGCCCGGCAGGGGTAAAGCCGGAGCCCCACGGAGGGCGGGTCGGCGCAACTCCGGGAGTCTGGCGAAGGGAGACGCGTCGACAGCCCAGCGCCCCAGCGCCCCGGGGCCTCAGGGAGTGGCCCAGGACGGCCTGGACGCGGACGGTCACACGGAGGCCGTCACGCTGATGCGCCGCTGGAGAGCGCGTTCAGCGGGGAACTGGCAGGCGAAGCGGGACCCCCGGCCCGCCTCGCTCGCGATCAGCAGCTGGGCGTCGTGGCGGTTGAGCACGTGCTTGGCGATGGCGAGGCCCAGACCGGTTCCACCCGAGGCCCGGGATCGCGCCTGGTCGACGCGGTAGAAGCGCTCCGTGAGCCGGGGCAGGTGTTCCGGGGCGATGCCTTCACCGTTGTCCTGCACCCAGAAATAGGGTCCGTCTGTGCGCTGCTGCCAACCGATGCGGATGAGGGTGCCCTTGGGGGTGTGCCGCACCGCGTTATGGACCAGGTTGGAGAAGGCGCTGCGTAGCTCGAGCTGGCTGCCCAGGAGCAGGAGCCCCTCGTCGATGTCGGTCTCGAACCGGTGCTGGCCGTCGCTCAATGCCTCAGCCTCATGGAGCAGCGTCTCCAGCTCCTCCGGAACGTCAACGGGATTCTGCTCCTCGGAACGGTCGTCCATCTCCAGCCGGGAAAGGGTAAGCAGATCGTCGATGATGGAGCGCATGCGCTCGGTCTGGCGCTGCATCAGGGACATGGGGCGGCGGTGGGCCGGAGGCGTGGCCGGCGCGTCCGCCAGGTTTTCCAGGAAGCCGGCAATGACGGTGAGTGGAGTGCGCAGCTCGTGGGAGGCGTTTGCCACGAAGTCGCGCCGGATCATGTTGAGGTGGTAGACCTTGGTGATGTCACGTCCGACCACCAGCCGCTGGCGCCTGCGCTCCCCGAATGGGGTGATGCGCAGGGACAACATGATCACCTGGTTGTGCTCCGGGGCGATATCCAGCGGGCGATTGTAATCGCCGGTCTCGATGAAGGCCGCGACCTCAGGTTGACGCAGGATGTCGGTCAGCGGGCGTTCGTCGTCCTGGGGCCAGTGGATGTTCATTAGGTGGGCGGCGGCTGGATTGGCCCACTCGATCTGCTGCTGCCTGCCGAGGATTACCAGCGCGTCCGGGACCGCGTTCGCCGCCTCGCGGAAGCGACGGGTGAAGCGGATGTGGCGCTTGCGCCGCTTGCGGTTGCGCTGTTGGTATTGGGCGATGCTGCGGTACACCTCGCCCCAGAGTCCGGGGGGGAAGGGCGGCACCAAGCGGTGCTGGCGGCGGATCAGCCCGGTCAGCCGCCATAGATTGAACAGGTGCCACAGCAGATAGGGGCCCAGCACCAGCGGCCAGACCCAGGCAAAGCTGGCGCCGAAGATCGCCAACAGCACGCCCAGTAGGAGTGTGGCCAGCAGGGCGTTGAGCTCGACGAGCAGGGGCCTACGCATGGCTATTCGGCGCGGTGACCCGCTCGCTTGAGTCGCGGGTCAAATCTTGTCGGAGAAACGGTAGCCTACACCGCGAACGGTCTGCAGCAGCCGGTCATGACCGGTGGGCTCCAGGGCCTTGCGCAGGCGGCGCACGTGGACGTCGACGGTGCGTTCCTCCACGTAGACCTGATCCCCCCAGACTTGATCCAAGAGCTGGGAGCGGCTGAATGCGCGGTCGGCGTGGGTCATGAAGAAATGGAGCAGGCGGTACTCGGTAGGGGCGATCTCCACCTGACGGCCGTCGACGCTCACCCGGTGGCTGATGTTGTCGATGCGCAGGCCGCCGATCTCCACCTCGTCCGCCAGGTCCTCGGACTTGGTGCGGCGCAGCACCGCGTTGACCCGGGCCACCAGCTCCCGCGGTGAGAATGGCTTGGTGATGTAGTCGTCGGCACCGGTGTCGAGGCCCCTGACCCGGTCTTCCTCCTCCCCCCGGGCGCTCACCATGATGACCGGCAGGTTGCGGGTCTTGGCATTCTGCTTGAGCTGCTGGGCGAGCTCCAGGCCGGAGCGCCCGGGTAGCATCCAATCCAGCACCAGCAGGTCTGGATTTTCGATTCCGAGCAGCTTGCGGGCCTCGTCCGCATGGCCCGCCTCGATGACACGGAACTCCGCGCCTTCCAGGGCGAAGCGGATGACCTCGCGGATATCCGGCTCATCGTCGACGACAAGTATGGTGGTCATGGCGCTGGTCCTTGGGTCCGAGTGCGCCCCTCCGGGGGTGGGTCGGACTTGGGTCGAGCGGTATGGCGCCCGCTCAATCTTCGCCGCTTCCTTCGGCGCATGTGTGTCCCCGCGGCTCGTCGGGGACGGCTTCGGGGAGGAATCCGGACCCGCGGTGAGGTCACGGGCACCCGTATTCTATTTACAACGGGTTACTGGGAGATGACGACGAGCAATCGTGATTGCGCCGCAAGCGATGGGCAACGGTTCTGGGCGATTGCGTGGCGTTGATGGAGAGCGCGGATCCGGATTCAGCGGGTCCTTTGCGGCGTCTGCTCCGGCGTTTCCCCCTGCGCCGCCCTGTCCATGGCCTTGAGCCGTTCCAGCTTTTCTCGGATGCGGATCTCGAGTCCACGGTCGGTTGGATGGTAGTAGCTCCGCTCGCTCAGGGGGGCGGGGAGATACGTCTCCCCTGCCGCATAGGCCTCCGGCTCATCGTGGGCATAGCGGTAGGCGCGCCCATAGCCCAGCTCCTTCATCAGCCGGGTGGGGGCGTTGCGCAGGTGGGCCGGCACCTCCTGGGAGCCGAACCGGCGGGCGTCCTCCAGCGCGGCATTCCAGGCCAGGTAGACGGCATTGCTCTTGGCGGCGCAGGCCAGGTAGACGGCGGTCTGGGCCAGGGCCAGCTCGCCCTCCGGCGAACCCAGGCGCTCCTGGGCATCCCAGGCATTGATCGCCAGCTCCAGCGCGCGGGGATCGGCATTGCCGATGTCCTCGCAGGCCATGCGCACCAGGCGGCGGGCGATGTACAGAGGGTCGCAGCCCCCGTCGATCATGCGGGCGAGCCAGTAGAGCGCGGCATCCGGGGAGGAGCCTCGAACCGATTTGTGCAGGGCCGAGATCTGGTCGTGGAAGAGATCACCGCCCTTGTCGAAGCGGCGCAGGTGCCCGGAGACCACCTCTGCCACGGTCTCGTTCGTGATCCGGTCGCCCTCGGTCAGGTACGCGGCCAGCTCCAACAGATTCAGCGCCCGGCGGGCGTCGCCGTCCGACGATTCGGCGAGCAGCCGCTCGGCGTCCTGCGGGAGGGTCAGGCCCCGGGTCCCGAGGCCGTCGGTCGGGTCGGCGAGGGCGCGCCGCAGGATGGCGCGGATCTCGTCCGTGCCCAGTGCCTTGAGTACATAGACCCGGGCCCGGGACAGGAGCGCGTTGTTGAGCTCGAAGGAGGGATTCTCGGTGGTCGCCCCCACGAAGGTCAGGGTGCCGTCCTCCACGTGGGGCAGAAAGGCGTCCTGTTGGCCCTTGTTGAAGCGGTGCACCTCATCGATAAAGAGCACGGTGGCGCGGCCCTCACGCTGGCGCACGGCGCGCGCCTCGGTCACCGCCTCCCGAATGTCCTTGACGCCCGCCAGCACCGCCGAGAGGTTGAGGAAGTGGGCCCCGGAGCGCTTGGCCGCCAGGCGAGCCAGCGTGGTCTTGCCGGTGCCGGGCGGGCCCCAGAAGATCATGGAGTGCAGGCGACCGGTCTCGATCGCCTGTCGCAGCGGTTTGCCGGGCCCGAGCAGATGCCCCTGCCCGAAAAACCCCTCCAGGTTTCCAGGGCGCATGCGATCCGCCAGCGGTGCTTCCTGCTGGGGCGTGGTGTCCATGGTTTCTTCGTGTCTGCGGACTACGCCGATTGACATGGATTCACGGCCATGCACCGATCGGATCTGTGCGAATCCGCGAAATCTGTGGGCAAGGCGACCTGCCGTTCGCCGTTCGGGCCTCAGTCGAAGGACAGGAAGTCATCCATCGCGCCCTTGTCGACCTTGAACAGCTGGGGATCGAGGGTCGGATTACGCTGGGTTCCGCTGAAGTTGAGCCGGGTCATCTGACCGAAGCTGTCCTCCATGATCATGCTGTCGAGCTCCTTGCCGCCGAAGCCGAGCTCGATCTTCACCACGTCGGTGTCCGCAGCCTTCGGTGTGAGCTCCACCCAGTCGCGCCCATCGCGGCTCTCGATGGGCTTGGCGCTGAAGTGTTTTTCGATGGGTCCGCCGTCTGCGAGCAGCAGCGCCGGGGTCCCGCGCAGGGCCTTGGACTGGCTCTGGTGGGAGACCTGTTCCAGATCGAGGTCATGGAGATAGACCCGTTTGCCGTCCGCCACGATCACTTGGCGGTTGGGCGTGTCGTACTCCCAGCGGAAGCGCCCGGGCCGTTGCAGGTAGAAGGTCCCGCGGGCCTCCATCATCTGGGTGCGGTCTGCGTTGAAGGTGACCTGGGTGAAGCTCGACTTGAGGCTGGAGAGTCCCTTCAGGTAGTCGTCCAGGCGCTGCCTGCCGTCGCTGGCGCCCCATGCGGGGCCGACGAGCGTGAGGGCGGTGAGCGCCAGGAGGGTGACGGAAAAGGCGGCGATGCCGCGACCGGGCGCGGCAGTGGGGTACGGCAGGGGCATGGTGGATTCAGTCCTCAGGGGGTGGGGGTGCCAGCACCTCGCGGTTTCCGTTGGTCTCCGCGGGGCCGACGATGCCGATGCGCTCCATCTCTTCGATCATGCGCGCTGCCCTGTTGTATCCGATCTTTAAGCGACGCTGCACCCCGGAGATGGAGGCGCGGCGGCTCTCCACAACGATCTGCACCGCCTCGTCGAATAGCGGGTCGGTGTCCTCGGTGTCGCCGCGCGGCTCTGCGTCGATGCCCGGCAGGGACTCCAGCGGCTCACGCAGGACATCGGCGATGTAGTCGGGCGCGCCCTGGGCCTTGAGGAACTCTGCGACGTGATGGACCTCGTGGTCGTCCACGAAGGCCCCGTGCACCCGCTGCGGGATGTTGCCGCCGGGCGGCAGATAGAGCATGTCGCCGTGTCCCAGCAATTGCTCGGCCCCCATCTGGTCGAGGATGGTGCGCGAATCGATGCGTGAGCTCACCTGGAAGGACATCCGGGTGGGAATGTTGGCCTTGATCAGTCCGGTCAGCACGTCGACCGAGGGCCGCTGGGTGGCGAGCAGCAGATGGATGCCGGAGGCGCGCGCCTTTTGGGCCAGACGGGCGATCAGCTCTTCCACCTTCTTGCCCACCACCATCATCATGTCGGCCAACTCGTCGATGATGACCACGATATAGGGCAGATGTTTCAGGTCCGGGACCTCGTAGCCGTCCTCGGCGGCGAATTCCATGGACAGGATCGGGTCCTTGAGCGGCTGGCCGGCCGCCTCCGCATCGGCGACCTTGCGGTTGTAGCCCCCGATGTTGCGCACCCCGAGTGAGGCCATCAGCCGGTAGCGCCGCTCCATCTCCCCCACGCACCAACGCAAGGCATTGGCCGCCTCCTTCATATCCGTGACCACGGGTGTCAGCAGGTGCGGGATACCCTCGTAGACGGAGAGCTCCAGCATCTTGGGATCCACCATGATGAGGCGGACGTCCTCGGGGCCGGCCTTGTAGAGCAGGCTGAGCACCATGGCGTTGATGGCCACCGACTTGCCGGAGCCGGTGGTTCCGGCGATCAGGGCATGGGGCATACGGGCCAGGTCCACCACCACCGGCAGGCCCGAGATGTTGGTGCCGAGCGCCAGGGTCAGCGGCGATTTGGCGTCCAGATAGGCTCCTGAGCCCAGGATCTCGCTCAAGAAGACCGTCTCGCGCTGCTGATTGGGTATCTCGATCCCGATCACGGACTTGCCGGGGATCACCTCCACCACCCGCACGCTGATGGTGGACAGGGCGCGGGCCAGATCCCTGGCGAGTCCGGTGATCTTGCTGGCCTTGGTGCCCGGGGCGAGCTGCAGCTCGAAGAGCGTCACCACGGGTCCGGGGTAGACCGCCACCACTTGCGCCATGACCCCGAAGTCCTGGAGCTTCTCCTCCAGGTCACGCGACAGCGTCTCGATCTGTTGGTCGGTATAGCCCTTGCCCGTCTTGCGGGGGGCATCGAGCAGCTCCAGCGGCGGGCGTCCCCACTCCCCCGCCAGCTGAGGCAGGGGCATCTGGCTGTCTGGAACCGGGGCCGTCCGGCGTGCCTTTTTGACCCTCGGGGCCTCTTTGGGTACCGACCGCTGGCCCTTAATGATGTCCGAGAGGGTCATCACCTGTTCCGCCTCCATCAGCGGCTGTCGCCGGTTGGACGACGGACCGGCGTCAGCCTCTCCGGGGTGGAACAGGACCTCCGGGATGGAGGTTGGCCGTTGCGGGGCGACCGCGGACTCCCCCTCATTGATCAGATTGAGCTCTGGGGGTAGGTCGGGTACCCGATCCGGGTCGCGGCGGCTGAACAGGCCGCCGAGGCCGCCGGCGAGCAGTGACCACAGGAGCCGAAGTCCATGCAGCACGCCGTCGCCGACCGATTGGAGCAGTGCCAGCCAGGAGATGCCCGAGAATAGGGTGAACCCAACGAGAAAGACCCCGGCCAGGAGGATTTCAGTGCCGGATCCGCTGAAGTGCTGGAGCATCCAATCGCTGACCAGGTGCCCGAGACCGCCGCCGGTGCCATTGGGCAGTCCCGACCCGAGCTCGGCGAAGTGCATGGTCGCGTAACCGCAGCCGGCGGCCAGGGTTGCCAGAAAGCCGATCCAGCGCACGGCGAGCATCCAGGCACGCGGCTTCGCCTCTTCCTCGCGTCCGCGAAAAACGACCCAGGCGCTGAAGCCCAGCATCAGGGGCAGCAGATAGGCGAAGAAACCGAACAGATACAGCGTGACGTCCGCGAACCAGGCGCCGGTGGGTCCGCCCGCGTTGGTCACCTGAGCGGTCTCGCCCACGTAGGACCATCCCGGATCCTCAGGGGCGTAGCTTGCGAGCGACAGTACCAGGTAGAGCGCCACGCACATCAGGGTCCACATGGCCCCCTCGCGCAAGGCTCGCTCTACGTATTCGCTGAAAGTCAAGTGGCCGTTACGCGTCGCCTGTGCCATGAGTCCCTCCCGAATAATCCGACACATTATAGCGTTAGAGATCATTTTTCGCGGTATTTCCGACTTCCGAAGTAAGCGCGTGGGTTTGAGCTGACCGGGGATCACGGCGGGCTCAGTCCCAGCGCGCGACGATGGGCGAGTTGTTCTTCGGGAGTATCTCCTGTGTCTAAAAGGCCCTTGGTTGCGCAATCCGCACACGGTGCATGTGGTTTCCGCGGAAGAGGCGGGCTTCACGCTGGTCTTTTTATCCGAGTCAGTCTGTTGTCTCGTCTCCCGTCAAAAATATCGGACCGTGGAACCCCCTCGGTCCGGGAGTTCCAACGTCAGAAATATTTTTGGCAAACACGACACATGTGCTATTTTTACATCCGCAGGTCTGGCCAGGGATGCCGGAGCCGTTCAACAGTTGTGTCGCGTACTGTTTTTACTGGGGGAAATGTTGCATGAAAAACTTATCCATAACTGCACTCTCGGCCGTGCTGCTCGCAAGCCCGATCGCCGTGATGGCTGAGAGCATGGACGAGGGCTATCAGACCCTTCCGAGCTTTGACGACCGTTGGTATATCGCCCCCTTCGCGATGTACACCTGGGCTGACGATAACCGGTATACGGACGACGGGGTCGGCTGGGGAATCGCAGTGGGCAAGCCGCTCAACTATCGTTGGAACCTTGAGTTGCGCGCGACGTACACAAACTTGGTTAGCGATAATCCTGCGGACCTTAGCGCGGACGAGGCCCTGGATCGATATAACCGATACGAAAAATACGGATTCCAGGGTACCGGCGATTTCGAAGTCGGCGACATCGCCGTCGACGGGCTGTTCTTCTTTAGCCGCGGCGCGGTTCAGCCCTTCCTGCTCGCCGGGCTGGGCGTGATCAGCGACGACTTCAGTTGTGACGCCAATTGGGCCAATTACTATGGTGGTTGCAAGAGCGGCAGCAACAAGTACAGCTTCATGGCTGAGGCGGGCGCGGGCATCCTGGTCCCTATGGGAGAGTATGCGTCGTTCCGAGTCGATGGGCGCTACCGCTATGACGACAACTCGTCGGATCTCCGGGATTCCTCCGAGTTCGGCGACTGGATTGTTACGGCGGGCATCGCAATCCCGATCGGCGCCAGGGCGGCCAAGGCTGAGACCCGCCATTATGAGTTGTCCGCAGACGCTCTGTTTGGCTTCAACAAGGACACCTTGTCCCCCACGGGCGTCAACAATGTCAACAACCTGGCGCGTGAGCTGGACACCGTGAATTACAACAGCGTCCAGGTTGACGGCCATACCGATCCGATCGGCTCGGATGCGTTCAACCAAGACCTTTCGGAGCGGCGCGCGAATACGGTTGACAACCAGCTGGTGTCTCAAGGTGTCCCGAGCGACCGGATCAGTGCCCGGGGCTTTGGCGAGACCCAGCTCAAGGTCACCGAGGCGGATTGCGCGGGCGCGAGTAGCAGGGCCGCCCTGATCGAGTGCTTCCAGCCGAACCGTCGCGTTGAGGTGACGGTCGAGGGCGTGACTCCCAAGAAGTAGACCGCCACCCCTCTGGGGAACTGGCAGGGGCCGGGGCGATCTGCGGAGCGTCCCGGCCTTCTGCTTTTTCGGAGACAAGGATCCGTCGCCGGAGCGGGGAGGCCAGATCCAGAACGCACAAGGGCCAGGCTTGCGCCTGGCCCTTGTCTCAGCCCCGGACCGCCGGGTTTATGCGGCGGCCTCGGTCTTCTCCGACTCGATCAGTCGGCTGCCCTCGCCCCCGCGGATCTCGATCCTGCGCGGCTTCATGGCCTCGGGGATCTCACGCCGCAGGTCCACGTGCAGAAGGCCGTTCTCCAGTCGGGCGTCCACCACCCGCACATAGTCCGCGAGCTGGAACTTGCGCTCGAAGCTGCGGTTGGCGATGCCGCGATACAGGAATTTCGCCTCAGACTGCTCGGAGTCCTCGGAACGGTTTCCCGAGACGGTCAGGATGTTCTCTTTGACCTCCATGGACAGATCCTTGTCGGCGAATCCGGCCACCGCCATGGTGATGCGGTAATCATTCTCGCCGCTCACCTCGATGTTGTACGGGGGATAGCCGCCTGGCTCGGTCCGATACGCGGTCTCCAAGGCGTTGGAGAGCCGATCGAACCCGATCATGGAGCGGAACAGGGGAGAGAAGTCGATCGTCGTCATGGACATATCCTCATGTTGAGCAATATGGAACAAGTGCGTTCTTACGAACCGCTTGGCCTTCAAGCCTCGTCGAGCGCTTGCATTATGTAAAGTAGAGTCTCTCTCCGAGGTCGTCAAGGGGTTCGCGAAAAGATATTCGTCGCTTCCCCTTGACTCCTTCGGACCGGCGGTTTCTCGTCGGGGAGGGGTTAGGATTCATTTGGTCGCCGCAGGTGTTGCGCCCTTATACTTGGAAGCTGAAGCTCGTTCAGTAACCGGAGGTATGGTCCATGAGCGATGCCGCAACGACCTTGTCGGCGGCCGGAACGTCGGGATTGGACGAGGTTCAGCGATTTGTGTCGGCGTCACTCGCGCTGCGGGGCCGGCAACCCGAGCATCTGCTCCAGCATCTGATCGCCGTCCAGCACCGATTCCGGTTCGTGCCGGCCGAGGCGATGGAGACCCTGGCCACCGAGCTCGACGTCACTCGTGCCCAGGTGCGCTCGGCCATCGCCTTCTACGCCTTCCTGCATGAACTTCCCCGAGGGGACTACGACATCCTATTCTCGGACAATATTACCGACCGCATGCTGGGCAACCGGCGCCTCGCCGCGCTGTTGAGCGAGCGATTGGGCACGGCGCTGGGCGAGACCCGCGGGGACGGTCGCGTGACCCTGGGGTTCACCTCCTGCACGGGGATGTGCGATCAGGCCCCGGCGCTCTTGGTCAACGGTCAGGTCGTCACCGCCCTCGACGCCCAGCGAGTGGACCGCATCGCCGACCTGGTTGAGGAGGGGCTCCCGCTGGAACACTGGCCCGGGGAGTTTTTCCGCGTCGAGGACAACATCCGCCGCCCCGGTCTTCTGCTCAGTAATCCGGTAACGGACGGGGGCGGATTGCGGAAATTCCTGGAGCAAGGTGCCGATGCGGCCCTTGCGGAGGTGGAGCGTTCCGGGCTCCGTGGGCGGGGTGGGGCTGGGTTCACCACGGCGCTCAAATGGCGTTTCTGCCGGGAGGCGGCCGACGGAGACCCGGAGGCCGAGCGGTTCGTCGTGTGCAACGCGGACGAGGGTGAGCCCGGCACCTTCAAGGACCGGGTGCTGCTTACCAGCTACGCGGACCTGGTCTTTGAGGGCATGACCCTCTGCGCCGGGGTCGTCGGCGCCCGCCGCGGTTTCCTCTATCTGCGCGGCGAGTATCGCTATCTGCTGCCCCATCTGGAATCGGTGCTGGCGCGCCGCCGGGCCGAGGGGCTGCTGGGCCGGAACATCCTGGGCGAGCCGGGATTCGATTTCGACATCGTGATCCATCTCGGGGCCGGGGCCTATATCTGCGGGGAGGAGTCGGCCCTGATCGAGTCCCTGGAGGGCAAGCGCGGAGTCACCCGCAAGCGCCCCCCCTTCCCGGTCACCAGCGGATTCAAGGACAGGCCGACGGTGGTCAACAACGTGGAGACCTTCCTCGCCGCTGCCCGAGTCGTTCAATGGGGTGGTTACTGGTTCCGGGGCGAGGGTACGGACAAGTCCGCCGGCAGCAAGATCCTGTCAGTCAGTGGCGACTGCGCCCGCGCGGGGATCTACGAATACCCGTTCGGCACGCCGGTGCATCAGGTCCTCACCGACTGTGGGGCGGACCACGCCCAGGCAGTCCAGATTTCGGGCGCCGCCGGTGCGACCCTCGCCCCGTCGGAGTTCGACCGCATCATTGCCTACGAGGACCTGCCCACCGCAGGATCCTTCATGGTCTTCGACCGCACCCGCGACATGCTGGACATGGTCAGGAACTTCGCCGCCTTCTTCGCCCACGAGTCCTGCGGCTTCTGCACCCCTTGCCGAGTGGGCGGCGCCCTGCTTCGCGACCTGGTGGAGAAAGTGGCCACCGGCCACGCATCCGAGTACGACCTCGGCGAGATGCGCCGCATCGGCGCCGTCATGCGGCAGGGGAGCTACTGCGGTCTCGGCACCACGGCGCCGAACCACGTGCTCAACACCCTGGACAAGTTCCCGGAGGTCTACCGGCGGCGGCTCGCCAGCGCGGACTACACCCCGTCCTTCGATCTCGACGCGGCCCTCTCCGAGGCGCGCGCCATCACCGGCCGGGACGATGCCCAGGCCCACATTTCCGTGTCCTCGGTAGAGAGATTGGAGACGGAGGCGGCCCCATGAGCAAAACCTTCAAGCTCGACGGCCGTGAGATCCCCTTTACCCCCGGCCAGACCATCATGGACGCGGCGCTCGCCGTCGGGGCCTATATCCCGCACCTCTGCCACAACCCGGACTACTCCCCCCATGGAAGCTGTCGGGTGTGCGTGGTGGACGTGGGCGGACGCCAGGTCTCCGCCTGTACCGCCCCGGCCGCCGACGGCATGGAGGTGGATTCCAGCTCCGAGAGCATCCAGTCGCTGCGCCGCGCCATCCTCCAGATGCTGTTCGTGGAGGGCAACCACGTCTGCCCCGCGTGTGAGGCGAGCGGCAACTGCCAGCTCCAGGCGGTGGCCTATTACACCGGGATGCTCGCCCCGCATTTCACCCATTTCTTCCCGAAACGGCCGGTGGACGCCTCCCATCCGGACTTCTTCATCGACTTCAACCGCTGCATCCTGTGCGAGCTTTGCGTACGGGCGAGCCGCGACCATGACGGCAAGCGGGTGTTCGCCATCAGTGGGCGCGGGCTGGACAGCCACCTGGTGATCGACTCCGCGAGCGGGCGTCTGGGCGACTCGAGCTTCGCCGCGACGGACCGGGCCGCCGATGTCTGCCCGACCGGCGCCATCCTGCCAAAGCACAAGGGCTACGAAGCACCGATCGGCGCCCGGCTCTACGACCGTGAGCCCATCAGCGCGGTCGGCGACGTCCATTCCCAACACGGGGCTCGAGAGGAGGTGGACTAGATGGCCGAGAAAATCCGAGTCGCCACGGCCTCCCTGTGTGGGTGCTTCGGCTGCCACATGTCGCTTCTCGATATCGACGAGCGCATCCTGCAGCTGGTGGAGCTGGTCGAATTCGATCGAACCCCGCTGACCGACATCAAGACCATCGGAGATTGCGACCTGGGCCTGATCGAGGGTGGGGTCGCCAACGCCGAGAACGTGGAGGTGTTGCGGGATTTCCGCCGCCACTGCAAGACACTGGTGGCCGTTGGGGCCTGCGCCCTGAACGGCGGCATCCCCGCCATGCGCAATCAGTTCGACTTGGCGGACTGTCTTACAGAGTCCTATGTGGGCGGGGTGGGGGTCCATAACGCCGGCATCCCCAACGACCCGGAGATCCCGCTCCTGCTCAACCAGGTCCACCCCATCCACGAGGTCGTGAAGATCGATTACTTCCTGCCCGGCTGCCCACCCTCGGCCGACGCCATCTGGACCTTTCTGACCGAGTTACTGACCGGCAAGCCCATCGCCTTCCCCTACACCCAGATCCATTACGACTGAAGTTTGGGCCGTGGGCCCAGGTCCGAGGCCGAGGCGGGCGCCCCTTCGACGATTTTCCATTGAGGTCTCGACTATGACCAGTTCGCTAGAAACCGCCCGTCACCCGGAAAATCTGAAGCGGGTTTGCATCGAGCCCCTGACCCGTGTGGAGGGCCACGGCAAGGTGACCCTGCTGCTCGACGAGGACAACCATATCCAGCAGGCGCGTCTACACATCGTCGAATTCCGGGGCTTCGAGAAATTCATCCAGGGACGCCCTTACTGGGAGCTGCCGGTACTGGTTCAGCGCCTCTGCGGCATCTGCCCGGTCAGCCATCACCTGGCCGCCGCCAAGGCCTGCGACCAGCTGATCGGCGTCGACGAGCTGACGCCCACGGCCGAGAAGGTCCGGCGCCTGATGCACCTGGGCCAGACCCTGCAATCCCACGCCCTGCACTTCTTTCACCTCGCTTCCCCCGATCTGCTGTTCGGCTTCGACGATGCGGTGGCCCACCGAAACATCGTCGGGGTCATCCAGGACCACCCGGAGATCGCCAAGCAGGGCGTGCTGCTACGCAAGTTCGGGCAGGAGGTGATCCGCGTCACCTCCGGCAAGCGGGTGCACGGGACGGGTGCCTTGCCCGGTGGGGTGAACAAGAATCTCAGCCCCGAGGAGCGGGATTATCTGCTTGCCGATGTGGGCCAGATGGTGGAGTGGTCGGAGCAGGCGGTCCAGCTCATGAAACGGATCTTCCTCACCAACCCCGAGTATCACTACCGGTTCGGGGCCGTGGACGCGAACACCCTGGGTCTGATCCGCGGGGACGGCGCCTTCGAGCTCTATCACGGCGGCCTGCGGGCGAAGGACCCAAACGGCAACACCCTGCTGGATCATCACGACTACGGGGACTATGAGCAGGTGATCCGGGAGGAGATCAAGCCCTGGAGCTACATGAAGTTCCCGTTCCTCACTGCCCTCGGACCGGAGCGGGGCTGGTACCGCGTCGGCCCTCTGGCCCGGGTCAACAACTGCGACCGGTTCGACACCCCGCTCGCCGAGCAGGAGCGCCAGGACTTCGCCGCCGCCGGCGAGGGGCGGCCGCTGCACGCGGTGCTGGCCACCCACTGGGCGCGGCTCATCGAGCTCCTGTACTGCGCCGAGGCCATCCGTGAGCTGCTGGCCGATCCGGACCTGCTGGGTAGCGAGCTGCGCCTGCGCGGCGAGATGCGCCCCAAGGGCATCGGCGTGCTTGAGGCCCCGCGCGGCACCTTGTTCCACCATTACGAGATCGACGACGATGGGCTGGTCACCCGGGCCAACCTCATCGTCTCGACCACCAACAATAACCAGGCAATGAACAGCTCCATCCGCCAGGTGGCTGCCGAGCATCTGGACGGCCGCGAGCTGACCGAGCCCCTGCTCAACCAGATCGAGGTGGCCATCCGCGCCTACGATCCATGCCTTTCCTGTGCGACTCATGCCCTGGGACGCATGCCCCTGGAGATCGACCTGTGCGAGCAAAGCGGGGAGGTCATCGACCGCCTGTATCGCCATCCGGACGGGACCTTCGAGCGGTCAACTGGCCCCTGAGTGGAGACCGCGAGGCGTCGGGTCCTGGTACTCGCCTGCGGGAACCCGTCTCGGGGCGACGATGCCCTGGGGCCAGCCCTGGTCGAGCGCCTTGGGTCGCAGCCCGGCTTGCCGCCGGGGCTGGATCTGGAACTGCTCACCGATTACCAGCTCCAGATCGAGCAGGTGCTGGACCTCGAAGGGCGTGACGTGGTGGTCTTCGTCGACGCGGCGCTCCGTGGTCCCGAGCCTTTCGACTTTTCGCCCGTCACCCCGGAGCCCGTGGCGACCATCACCACCCACGCCATGTCCCCAGGCGCGCTGTTGAGGGTCTATAGGCAGGTCGTTGGCGGGCAACCGCCGGACTGCCGCCTTCTCGCCATCCGCGGCTACACGTTCGATCTGGGCGCTGGTCTCACATCGAGCGCCGAGGCCAATCTGGAGGATGCCCTGGAGCACCTAGTGCGCTGGCTCCAGAACTGGCGCGAATGCACGACATAACGTAAATTTGCTCTGGACGGGGTACGTATCCCGTAATCGAATGGCTGATTCCGAAGCAATTTCGGTATATGCTTATATAGCGGGTTAGTTCCCGCGTTGTATCCCGATACTCGTCAGAATGAGGAGGCAACAATGAAGAAGCTCTTGGTTCTTGCTGCAGCCGCTGGATTGGCCGCTGCCGCGTCCATGCCCGCAAGCGCCTTCTGGGGCTCCTGGGGCGGCGGCCCCTGGTATGGCGGTCCCTGGGGCGGTGGCCCTTGGGGTGGCTACGGCTATCCCGGCTATGGCTGGGGC
Source organism: uncultured Gammaproteobacteria bacterium (assembly GCA_963698355.1). Classification (GTDB taxonomy): domain Bacteria; phylum Pseudomonadota; class Gammaproteobacteria; order Chromatiales; family Chromatiaceae; genus Thiodictyon. Next base: position 170,573 of record CAVOQO010000098.1, read on the forward strand.
GGCGGCTATCCCGGCTGGGGCGGTTGGGGCGGCGGCTACCCGTACGGCGGCTGGGGTGGCTATCCCGGCTGGGGCGGTTACGGCGGCTATGGATATGGGTACAGTTCCCCGTATGCCTACGCCCCCGTAGTCGCGGCACCGGTGGCGCCAGCGGCACCTGCCTCCACCAGCGCCAAGTAGCGACGTCTCGGCGGCCCGGAGACGGACGCGGGTCCGTCTCCGGGCAATCGCGTAACGGGCCGGCATCTGCCGGCCCGTTTTCGTTTGGCCCCCGCGAAGGCGCGATCACCAGACAGGGTTTGGACGTGACGTACTGCAGGGCCCCTGCCGGCCGCTGCGGGATTCGCGAAGCTAGTTATTCCGCGCCCCCGGCATCAGGCCGAGCCGAGCAACTCCCGCAAGGCGCGCAGCAGATCAGTCTCGGTAATGATGCCGAGCAGATGCCCGCCATCGTCCGCGACTGGCAAGCAGCCGATGCCAAGCTCCATCATCTGGTCCACGGCGTTGGCTAGGTGCGCATCGGGACTGATCGTGACGACCGGCGTATGCATGACCTCAGAGATCTCCGTCGGCATCTCGCGGTAGTAGCGGGCCGCGAGCTGAAGGTCTCGGCGGGTGACGAGCCCGACTACCTCGTCGCCGTCGATTACTGGCAGATGGTGGAGGTCCCGCTCCTTCATTATCTCGAAAGCCCCGGCATAGTCGGCATCCTTAGGAATGGTCACGGCCGGTCCAGTCATATAGTCACGTACACGCATCATTAGATCCTTTGGCAGTTGGGGTTGTCGCTGGGCCGCTGGGCGTGGGGCCGCTCGCCTCCCACGCAAAAGGCCACCTTTTGCACACACGCGATACGGCACGTCGCGGTGCAGCGCATTCTCAACCACAAAGGCGAGCGGGCCAAGCCGCTACCAATCGCCCCGGCACGCCGGACCGCCGGTCTGGGACGATGGGCTCGAGCCGCTCCCGGACTGGGACGCGATGGCACAGCCGGAGCCCGAGTACGTGCTCGACCGGCAGCCGCACCGGTAGCCCCGCCCGCCGCAGAATCTCCAGGCCCGCGACAAGCGGTCCGGCCCCGCTGGCCCTCGCCCGCGGCACACTGCGGGTCAGCCGCTCCAAACCGCGCAGCGAGCTCAAGCCTTTGCCGATACGATAGAGCGACGTCTGGCTCAGTAGGGTACGGCCGCTGGGTAGTCCCGAAAGGGCCCCGTGGGATCGAAGGGCGGAGGTGCGATCAACGGATCGCCCGTTGGCCAAGGGTCGCCCTCGAGCCGCTTATCCCGGTAGGCCGCAAGCTCCCGGTCCATCGGCTCCCGCATCGCCGGCGGTAGCCAGCCCCCAGCCATGAGGATGGCTTGGGACTGGGTGGTGACGGCCGTATCGAAATCGCCCGCGGCGGCTTGGGCGAGGGCCAGGGTGCGCAGGGCCTGCGGGCTTGGCTGCTGGAAGGTGAGGAGCTCGGCGAGCTTGAGTGCCCGTTTGGCGTCTCGTAGCGCCGGGTCCTTGGCGAGTACGAGCAGCCGGATCTGGGCATAGCGGAGCGCTGGGTCGTCGGGCCGCTCGGTCGTCAGGGCGGCAATTTCCTCGGCGGATTTCGCGTCGCTGGCACCAGCGCGGTGCTCTGCGACGATAGCCAGCAGGCTGGCCGGGGCCGGGGAGTCCTCGGCGGCGAGTGCGCGCCGGTAGCCGGCGGCGGCCTCGGCCCAGCGGCCGTCCTCGAAATCCAGATTGGCCAGGAAATAGAGCACTCCCGGGTGGCTCGGTTCCAGCTCCAGCACCCGGCGGTATAGGGCGGCAGCGCGCTCGCGGTCGCCGTCCTGCTGGGCGAGAGCCGCCTTCAGAAACAGGGCCAGGGTCTGGTCCGGCGCCGCGGCCAGGACCCGGTCCAGCTCCGACTCGGCGGCCTGGCGATCGCCAGAGAGATACAGAACACGGGCGTAGCTCACCCGCGCCGCCCAGTTTTCGGGGGCCACTTGCAGCCCGGCGGCGAATTCCGCCACCGCGGTCTTGTAATCGCGCTTGTCGACCGCGTAGATCGCCCGCTCGAATGCCGGCACGGACTGCTGGGCCGCGCCTTGGAGCTGCTCCAGGAGCGGATCCTTGGCCGGGGGCGTGCGCGGCTCCACCAGGGCCATGTGCTCGCGGGCCAGGTCGTCCTGCCCCAGAGCCCGATAGGCCTGGGCGAGGGGCCACTGGGCCTCGGTCGCCGCCGGGTCCTTCTCCCGCGTCTTGGTCAGGTGCGCGACGGCGTCCTGGTAGCGGCGCTCCAGGTTCGCGATTTGACCCAGGTAGAGGTTGGCTGCCGCCTCCAGGCCGGGGGTTTCGGCGATGCGCTCGAAATCCGCCTTGGCCTTGCTGAGCTCGCCGCGGTCCAGGTGGACCTTGCCGAGGCGCAGGTACAGGGTAGGGTAGTCGGGGTCCAGGGCACGGGCGGCTTCGAGCAGCTCCAGGGCGTGCTCGTCGTTTCCGGTCATCATGGCCAGGTAGCCGGCGTAGTAGGGCCAGCGGAAGGCGTCCGGCTCCAGGGTCCGGGCATTACGGAAGGCGGCGTCCGCCGGGGCCTCCACCTCCCGCAGCACCAGGAGGGCGCCGAGCCGTCCGTAGGCCTGGGCGAGCTTCTTGGGATCGCTGTCCTTGGCCTCCAGCAGCCGGGCGACCTTGGCGCGGGCCTCGACGATGGCCTGCTGGATCTTGGGCTCGGCCCCCGAGACGTCCGACTCGGGGACGGGCACCAGGCGTTGGTCCCAGGGTGGCGGCGGCGATGCGACCGGGTCGGTCGCCGGCTCGCCCGCGCCAATGCGACCCGCCGGTAAGGCCATGAGTGCGAGCATCAGCAGCGCGACGGGAGAGACCGCAGGGCGATTGGTGTTCATGGCGTCGCCTCCCCGGGCTGCTCGATGGTGATCAACCGATCGATGCCCTCGGGCACCGTGCTCTGCTCCTGCCCGTCCGGCCAGCGGATGGCGATCGACTCCACTCGGTCTGCCGAGCCCAGCCCAAAGGTCAAGGGTAGCTCCAGGGACGACAAATAGCCTCGGGCGGGGAACAGCTCCCGCACCTGGGTGACGCCCCCCGCGGTCAGGCTGACGCGCGCCCCGATCGCCTCGGGATTGGGGGCGCGTCCCATCGGCCGGACCCGCAGCCAGTGGTGGCCGGTCTGCTGATCGTTGCGCAGCAGGACGGGCCGGCGGCCGTTCTGGGTGATCAGGATGTCCAGGTCCCCGTCGGCGTCGATGTCCGCGGTGGCGATGCCCCGTCCTACCAGAGGGGCCATCAGGTCGCCTCCCTGGGTCACCGGGACGAAACGGCCGGAGCAGCTGTCCCCGCAATTCCAGAAGAGCTGGGGCGGCTGGGCATAGGTCTGGCTCTGCTGGACCTTGTTGATCTCGTGCTCCAGGTGGCCGTTCGCGAGCAGCAGGTCCTGGCGGCCGTCCAGGTCATAGTCCAGGAACACGACCGCGAACGTCAGGGGGATGCGGGAGGCGGGCCCCAGCCCCTCGATCACCCCTTCGTCCACGAATGGGGTGCGGGTCTCTGCGGTGACGAAGAGCGAGGACATCTCGTTGGCAAACTTGCCCACGGCGATTCCGACCTCCGGGTCGTTGCGGTAGTGGGCGGTGTCGATCCCCATGGAGCTGGATGACTTGCCGTTGCGGTCGTAGGCGATGCCCTCGAAGACCCCGACCTCCTCGAAGGTCCCGTTGCCCCGGTTGTGAAAGAGCAGATTGCGCACGGTGTCATTGGCCACCGCCAGGTCGGTCCAGCCGTCCCCGTCGTAGTCGAGTGGCACGACCCCGAGCCCCTTGCCGGCCGGACGCCCGGAGACCGGGTCAGTCACCTCGATCCCGGCGGCGGCGGAGACGTCCGTGAAGCGCCCCTTCCCCTCGTTGCGGTAGAGCCGATTCTGGGTGCCGATGAAGTTCACGGGCGCCCCGTAGGCCCGCCCCAGCCCGGTGAGCCGGAAGTCGAGCTCCAGGTCGATGGTGCGGGACCAGCGCACGTAGTTGACCACAAACAGGTCCAGGTCCCCGTCCCGGTCGTAGTCGAAGAAGGCGGCGCTGCTGCTCCAGGTGTCCGGATCGCCGCCGACACCGGCCTCGGCCGTGACATCCTCGAAGCGCCCGCCCGCATTGTGCAGCAGGTGGTTGGCGTTGAGGCTGGTGAGATAGAGGTCGTCCCAGCCGTCACCGTCATAGTCACCGACCGCCACGCCCATGCCGTAGAAGCTGAGTGCCAGCCCGGCGGCTTGGGTGACGTCGGTGAATCGCCCATGTCCGTCATTGGCATAGAGTGCCTGGGTGGGGGTCTGTCCCTCCTTGGCGTGGCCGTCCCAGTAGCGTGAGTTGGCCAAAAGCAGATCCTGGTCGCCGTCGCGGTCGTAATCGAAGAAGGCGGCGCCACTGCCGATGGTCTCCGGCATCAGCCGCTCCCCGTAGGCCCCGTTGACGTGGACGAAGCCGATGCCGGCGGACTCGGTGATGTCGGTGAAGATGACCGCCGGGGGCTGGTCCGGTGGCGCCTGGGGGACGGCGGGTGCCTCGACCCGGGCGGTCTCCACCGGCTTCTCCGCGGACGGATGCTTGAGCCAATAGAGCGACAGCCCTGCCACGGCGGCGAGCACGATGACAATGACGGAGGCGACGAATGCGCGGCGGATCCGGGCCTCGCCGCGGGAAAGTGGTCTGTTCTCTGGGGCGTTCATGGTCAGTTCTCCACTCTTGGCCTAGCGACCCGCCAGGGTCGAGTCCGGCGCCGACGCCAGTCCGAAGGCCCCGGGTCGCTGCAGGTCGTAGATGGCGACCGCCTCCGCCGCATGGTTGGCGGCGGGGTTCGCCGCCCGGTGTCGGGTGATGGCACGCTCGGCGATGTTGTCGTCCGTGCGGTAGAGGTCGTGGAGGGCCCTGTGGCGCTCGGCGCCCTCGCGATCGCCCAGGTCAGCGAGGATCAGGCTCAGGTTGTAGTGGGCGGCGGCGTATTCGGGGTCCAAGGCCAGGGCCTGCTCGAGACGCTGCGTGGCTCGGGTGAGCAGGGCCGTGCGGGCCTGGTGGCGCGTCTCGCCGCGCTCCTGACGGGAGCGCTCGTAGAGGGTCCGACCAAGCTCGGTCAGCATGCGGTAGTCGGCGGCGAAGGCGAAGCCGCGCTCGCGGGCCTCGGCGAAACGGGTCTCGGCCACGTTTTCCAGGTCGTGGATGGCCCCGTCCAGGTCGCCCAGCTCGCGTTTCACCAGGGCCGAGTACCAGGCAAGGGTCCAGGGGGGGGCGGGCGGGTCCATGTGCTCGGCCCGGCTCAAGGCCTCGGCCGCGGCGTCGAGGTCCCCTTCTCGGAAGCGCACCCTCGCCAGGTTGAGCGGGCCGTCGGCACGGCCCAGGCGCTCGACCTCCGCGAATGCATCGGCGGCCTGGCGCAGCTCGCCCTGCTTGCCGGTCTCGCCGGCCTCCCGCAGCAGGCCGATACCGTAGTCGTTCCAGCGCTCCCAGTCGGCGACTCGGATGGCCGAGCCGGACTCCGGCGCCGTCGCGCCCCCGGAAAGGGGCAGCAGGATTCGGTCCGTGGCGAGGGTGGCGATGGGCAGCCGGTTGGCCTTGAAACCGTTGCCCTCCACGTAGCGCAGGAAGCGGGTGTCGAACTTGCGGTAGCGCAGGGCCGCGTCGATGGAGATCGGGCCTTTGGCGTCCGCCGGCACCTCGAAGGCGTAGTGGACCACTGCGGCCGCCCCGGGCGGGATCTGATGGTCATAGAGCGCGACGGCAATGTCCTGGACGTTGCGCCGCTCGATCCGGTTGCCCTCGCGGTCCAGTAGGTAGGCGTTGAGGAAGTAGCTCCAGGGGTCCGAGTCCCGTTCCCCGTCGAGCCCGCCTGAGCGACCGATGACACGCTCGCCGTCCTCGAGCGTCAGGTCCAGCCACAGCTCGTTGGAGTCGACGGTTCCCTGGGTCAGCTGGTGGCCCATGCCGGTGGTGCGGACCACCAGCTCCAGCAGGTAGTGTTTGCCGGGCTCCAGGTTGGGCAGGGCGGGGCGCAGCGGCGCGTGCAGTGTGCCGTCGATGGCCCCGTCCTCCTTGATGCCGAACAGGTCGATTCGGGCCGCCCGGGCGAGCAGGCTCAGACGCGCATCGTTCCCGGCCACTTGTTCGCCCATCATCACCGGTACCGCGGTGTTGGCGGCAGCAAACTGGTGGTCGTGGACGGCACGACCGCCCCCGTCGGAGGCCGCACGGGCCGCGGGGTCGTCGGAGCGCTGGAGCGGCATGTGGCAGTCCGCGCACCCCGCCTTGGCCTGGGGCGGATAGTAGAAGCTGTCCACCCGGTGGCCCGAGACCCCGCTCATCAGGAAGCTGTCGTAATGGTTCTGACCGCGCAGCCAGCGATAGTGATTCAGTGCCTCGGGCAGGTGCACCTTGTGGCAGGTGGAGCAGAACTCGGCGCTCTTGTGCAGGGGCTTCAGCAGGCTCTGCTTGTGGAGCTCCGGCTTGGCCCGGATGAGCTGGCGGTTCAAGGTCTTGAGTAGCGCGTTGTCGCTGCCGTCGAAGGGATAGGGCGGCGGGTCGGCGAGCCGATAGTCTGCGTTGCCCCGGGGACTCCCGATGGCGTCGATCGCGTGACAGGTCATGCAGGTGATGCCGGCCCGGCTGCCGGGATCCGAGTCGGGGTCGTAGGCGGGGTCGTCGAAGCGGCCGGAGTAGAGCGGCACGGGATCGTGGCAGCTCGCGCACAGCCGCGCGGCGGCCACGCTGCCGTCCCGCTCCAGGAGCACGCGGCGGGTCTCGTCGATGCTCGCCCGGTAGGCCGGGTTATTGAATGAGCTCAGCCGATGCACGCTCGCCTGGTGGCGCTCGGCGATGTCCTGGTGACACTCGGCGCAGACCGCGTCCGAGTCGAGTCGCGCGATGGGTAGCTTCCCCGACACGGGCTGCTGGGCCAGCGCCGGCTCGAAGTCGCGTACCCAATCGGATTTCGGGGCCAGGGTCGCCACGTGCAGGGCCAAGGCGCCCGCGCCCAGAGCCAGGGCGCCACCGGACCAGGCGAGCCCCGAGCGCCAGCGCAACGACGGCCCGGCCAGCCGGTGCAGCACGAACAGCCAGACGGCGGCCAGTGGGGTCAGGACGTGCACCCAATAGGCGACGGCGCGCACCCTCTGGTCGTCGATCTCGAGTCCCTCGAAGCGCGTGAGCAAGAGTCCGGACAGGATGAGCAACACCACGACCAGGTAGAGTGCCATCCCGGCCCGCACCGCATAACGGTTCTGCCTTTGGCTTGCGCGGCGCATGTGGAGGGCGCCGAAGACCAGGGCCGGCGCCGTGATCAGGAGGCCGAGACCCAGGTGGGCCAGGAACATATAGAGATAGCCCGGTGTCTGTAGGCTGCGGCCGGTCAGGGACTCGGTGGCACTGATCCCGATCAGATAGAGCGAATTGACGGCCAGGAGGCCGAACAGGACCAGCACCACGGCGAGCAGTCGCCGCAGGGCCGGGGTGACGACGGGGGGTAGGCGGAAGCGAGGCTCAGTGGTGGACATGGCAGAGATCGAGCGTATTTTCGGTATTTGAGAATTCGCTTATAAATTGTAGCCTGGGCCGTCGGAGGTGGCGACAGGGACCAGGGCGGCGGTTGATTCGGCGGGCGCTTGTCGGCATTCTCGGTGTGCCGGCCAAGGACGAGGCGCTCCGGTGCGACTCCAGGCGCGTGTCCGGCTTCTCCGCACCGAGCGCCGCGCACACTGCCGACCCGACCGCCCCATCCTCCCAAGATCCGCTCGATCCTTCCATGACATCCGACCACAAGGACATCGACGCTGCCGGTGACGTGAGCGCCTTCCTGAGCCAGGTTGCCGCCACACCTCGTCAGGGGCCGGCGGGCTCCCGCGGCCGACTGATCTTCGCCATGGACGCCACGGCCAGCCGGGAGCCCACCTGGGACCAGGCCGCGCGCATCCAGTCCGCCATGTTCGCAGAAACGCACGCCCTTGGGGGTCTCGAGGTCCAGTTGTGCTTTTACCGCGGCTTTCGGGAGTTAGAGCACTCGGATTGGATCGGCGATTCGGACGCCCTGCTGAAGCGGATGAACCGGGTATTCTGTGCCGCGGGCCTGACCCAGATTGGCCGCGTCCTGGAGCACGCGATTGCGGAGGCGGGGCGGGGGCGGGTCAACGCCTTGGTCTTCGTGGGGGACTGCATGGAGGAGAGTCGGGAACGACTCGCCGACCTGGCCGGCCGGCTGGGGCTGCTCGGTGTGCGGGCCTTCGTCTTCCAGGAAGGGCGTGACCCGGCGGTGGAGCGCAGCTTCCGCGACATCGCGCGTCTCACCGGCGGTGCCTGGTGCCCCTTCGACGCCAACAGCCCCAACCTGCTGCGCGACCTGCTCGGTGCCGTCGCCGTTTACGCCGCCGGCGGGCGCAAGGCGCTGACCCGCTACGGCCAGGAGCACGGCGGCGAGGTGCTCCGGCTGACCCACCAGGTCACCGGGAGCCCCGGGGACTGAGTCCGGATGGCGCGCCTTCTGATCCTGATCGGGGTTGTCCTTGGGGTGCTATGGTTTCTGCGCTGGTTCAGCCGGACCCCACCGGCTCAGGTGGCCCGGGTCCTGCGCAAGGCCGCGCTGTGGGCGGTCATCGGCGTCCTGATACTGGCCGTGGCCACCGGGCGCCTGAACCCCGTCTTCGCCGCCATCGGCGCACTCATTCCACTGGTCCTGCGGCTTCTCAACCTGTTGCAGATGTTCCCCGCTCTGCAGCGGGTGCTGCGCTCGCTCGGCCTCGGCGGGGCTGGCGTCCTGGGCGGCTCAAGCCCGGCCGGCGGTGGAGGCGGTGGCTCTACCATCCCGGGCGGACACTCGGAGATCCGCACCCGCTTCCTTGTCATGCGGTTGGACCACGCCACCGGGGCCATGGACGGGGATGTGCTGGAAGGCCCCTTCGCTGGCCGCGCCTTGTCCGATCTGGGACTCGACGAGCTGTTGCGCATGCTGGAGCTCTATCGGGAAGCGGACGCCCAATCCGCCGCCGTCCTGGAGGCCTACCTGGACCGGGAGCGTGACCCCGACTGGCGTGATCGTTACACCGGCGGTCCGACCGGACATAGCGGCAAGGCAGAGGGCCGGCTCAGCGAGTCCGAGGCCTGGTCCATCCTGGGGCTCCAGCCCGGGGCGGACGCCGCCGCCATCAAGGCGGCCCATCGCCGACTGATGCAACGTCTCCACCCCGACCGGGGCGGCTCCGACTATCTCGCCGCCAAGATCAACGAGGCCAAGCGGGTGCTGCTCGGCGAGCGGGCATGAGGGTCTTGGGGACCTGCTCTTGCCCCGCCCACCGCACGTGAGCACATTGGGCGGCCCGAATGAGGTAATGCCGTGGATCGAAGAAAGGCGGCCGACGGTAAGCTGGCTTGGCAAAGGAGGGAGGGGATGGGGGACTCCATGCCCCAACGTCCAGTGTGGGGCTCCGTGTCCGACCAACTCCTTCTGGTTTCACGCGTCCTTTGCGCCCGTTCAGTATCCGAGTTGTAGGGTTCTGGTGCATGGTCCATTTGGACTAGTCCCGGGACTCAATGCGCGGGCCCCAGGTTGGCGCCTCGTGCATGAGCCGCATGAGCTGTGCCTGACTGTGGGTCTCCGTCTTCTGAAACACGGCGCGCAGTTGTGCCCGCAGGGTGTAATAGGAGCGTGCCGACTGCTGGGCCGATTTCTTCAGTGACCCGGTCTCGATCAGGAGCTCCAGGAGCCGGACCTCAGCCGGGGTGAGTCCGTGGCGGACCGCGATCCGGTCGAGGTCGGGGGCGACGACGCGAGCCCCTATCTCGTCCTGGATCTCCAGGGCGCGTCGAATGTGGTTGAAATAGGTCTGGAGCCTGCGAATCTCGTCGGACGAATAGGGTCCGGCTTCCTTTGACCGCGGCAACCCTAGTAGCAGGTAAATGCCGTCCTGGGAAAGGACGTGGCCTCCGGCCGTGTAGCGAATGCCGTGCGGTCGGAACCAGTCGTTGTAGTACTCAGAAGCGACGAGGGTCTTCCCCGGCACCAGGTCGTCTCCGAACATGACCCTGCCTGCAGGGAAGGCCCCGCTGCGCATGCATGCCGAGTAGGGATCGATGGCGGCGTAATGGGCGACATACGTGTTCCAGCTGGCCTCGTCGTGGCCGCTCAGGCACAGGCATAGGTCCGCTGTCAGTCGCTGACCGTAGCCGATCAACAGTCCTGTGTCTGCGCAATACTCGACCCGCAGCCGTGCGAGCACCTGGTCCCACGAGGACCGGCCCAGGGCGACGTCGTAGATGTGCTCGAGCAGGTCTGGATCGATCACGGATTGTCTGGCCAAAGACGCGTTCGGTTCAGTATCACACGTCGGGGATGATGCGAGAATGGCTTACGGAGCGGCCGACAGGCGAGGGCGTATGACAGCGGCACGCGTCGCGCTCACAGGATGGCCAGCTCCAGGTGCAGGGGGCGTCCGTCCAGGAACCGCAGGGCCGTCGCCTCCTCGGGCCAGTGCACCAGATAGAGCAGGCTGCGGTATTCGAGGTGGCGGAAGCGCCGCCGCACCAGCTCCAGCCAGGGGTGCCCGGCCACCAGGCCGAGCAGCAGCTGGTCCAGGTCTCGGGACGCGGCCCGGGCCAGCAGACCGCGCAGCAGGGCCGCCAGGGCGTCGGGGTCGTCCCCGTCGACCGCCAGCTGTGAAACGAAGGCCTGGCGCAGGGGTGTGCCGATCCGCCGGCAGGCGGGGCAGACCGAGCAGTGGACCGACCAGGTTGACCAGGGGTCGCAGGCGATCCAGCGGCCGACGGTAGCCGCACACCAGGGTCTGCTTGAACGGACGCTGGTCCCAGATAGCGGCGCAGGCCGCTCACCTGTCCGCCCTGGCGGATTAGGAGGAAGTCAGCGGGTCCGGGGTAGACGCCGGTACCGGCGAGCTGCGCCTGTTGCCAGACTGGCGCAAGCTGGTAGCGCCGATGATTGCGGCGCAGACAGTCCGCGATGTCCGGCAGATCGGCTGGACCGGCGATCTCCACGTCCGCTGGAAGCCGATCGCGACGTGCCGCCAGACGCCAGGGTGACCAGCTCCCCCAGGGGGGCGTAGCGGGGCATGCCCGGCAGCCCGGCCGTGAGCAGGCGCCGGGCCGCCCGGTTGTCGGCCAGGATGCTGGTGAGCTCGAAGGGCAGCTCGTCGGGGGCACGCAGCCATTGGCGGGCGAGCTCGAAGCCCTGGCGCAGCCGGTGATAACCCCCACGATGGGCCGATGCGACCCGTAGCTGACCCAGATAGGGCAGCCAGCGGCTCTCGCCGTTGAGATAGACCCGGCGGACGCCGCGGCTGAACATGCCCGCAAGACAGCCCGTATCCCGGTCCCGCGCCAGGATCACGGCATGACGCTCACCCTCCAGGGCCGCCCCGGCAAAGTAATTCGGCTCCCGTGTGAAGGCCAGGCTGACCCAGCCCGGTAGGGGTTGGGCCCGCAGAAGTTCCCGCAGATCCGCCTCGTCCTCGGGTTCGGCCAGCCGGTACAGCAGGCGGCCGTGCACCGTCTGCCGCATCGCCGGGATCACTGCACCTTGAGGAGTGGTCCCCGCCATTCGGCGTCTCCCAAGGGGTAGAGATCGCGCTGCCCGATCTCATACCGATGCAGCAAATTAATGGGAAAGAAGGTGCGCCACATGTAGGGGTCGGTGCGGTTGGCGGGGTCCAGCCCCCGGCGCAGGATCGAGGCCAGTGAAAAGAAGCGCCGCCGGGCGTTCAGACACTGCCGCTGCAGCTTCTCCGGACTCATGCGCAAGGGGGCGAAGGTCACGCGGTTGTAGCCGTAGCTCGGGTCCAGCCACCAGCGCGGGTGCAGCAGCCGGCCCTCCCGTACCAGACGCGCATACAGCGGTGTGCCGGGGAACGGAAGCAGGTGGGCGAATGCGGCCAGATAGAAGCGCTGGCGCAGGGCAAAATCCACCGTCTCGGCAAAGCTCTCCGGACCGTCCCCGTCGCAGCCGAACACAAAGGTGGCATACACCGGGATGCGGCGACGGCGCAGATTGGCCAGGGCCACCTCGTAGCCGCCGGCCATCTGGTTGAAGCCCTTGTGCATGGCATCGAGTGTGCCTGGGCTCAGGCTCTCGAAACCGATCAGCACGCCGCGGCAGCCGGCCGCCGCCAGGAGATCCAGAAGCTCCGGATCGTGGGCGGCATTGATGCTGATCTGGGTCACCCAACGGATGCCCAGCGGTGCTATCGCCCTCAGCAGCTCCTTGGCCCGGTCCATGTCGGCGGCGAAGTTGTCGTCGACGACGAAGAATAATCGGTGACGGCCCCGCAGGGTGTTCAGCTCCGCCAGCATGTCGTCCACCGGGCGGGCGCGGTAGCTGGCGTCGAAGAAACTCTGCACCGCGCAGAACTCGCAGTGGAAGCGGCAGCCCCGGCCGCTCTCCACCAGCCCGAGGGGCAGGTAGCGCTTGCCGCCGTAGATGGACCGGTCGTAGTGCAGGCCGGCCAGGGAGGGTCGCTCCGCCCCGCGGTAGCGGCGGCGCAGGCGGCCGTGCCGGGCATCGTCCAGCAACTCGGGCCACACGGCCTCGGCCTCGCCCTCCACCACTGCCTCCGCATAGTCCGCCACCTCCTCGGGGCAGAGGGTGGCATGGAAACCACCCATCACCACAGGCACCCCACGCCGCCTATACTCGCTGGCGATCTGATAGGCGCGCAGGGCGGTGTAGGTCTCGACGCTGATGGCCGCCAGATCGACGGGCTCGTCGAAGGGGATGGACTCCAGCCGGTCGTCATGGAAGCGGATCTCGATGTCCGGCGGTGTCAGCCCGGCCAGCAGGGCCGGTTGCAGCGGCTCCATCTGCCAGGTACGGATGTAGCCCGCGCCGGCACGCCGCCCCACGCACGGAAGAATGAGGGCGATGCGCACGGCTCAGGCCCGCTGCGGGGAGGTGCCCAGCACCCAGTCGCAGTTGTAGAAATCCTGCAGATGGTGGGCGTAGAAGCGGTAGCCCAGGTTTGAGGCCAGCGAGATGGGAATCTGGACCCGGGAGCCGAGCAGGCGGCGGGCGATGGAGCGGTAGCGGTAGGTTTGGCGCCAGGCCTGTTCGTGGCCCCGCTGAAGCTCCCGGACGCTCATCCGGGCGGGCCGGAAGACCACGTGCTGGCCGTCGTAGAGCTCCCAGTCGCGGGTCAGGATGCGGCCCTCAGACTGCAGCCGATCGAAAAAGGGTGTACCGGGAAAGGGCGTGGCGATGGCGAATCGGGGGAGGTCGATGGCGGCCTCGATGACGAATTCGGCGGTGCGCCGGAATACCTCCGTGGTGTCCTCATCCAGGCCGAAGACGAAGCAGCCCATGACGCTGATGCCTCGGTCGTGCAGCCGGGCGACGATGTCGCGGTATTCTTTGGGGCTGTTGAATCGCTTCTTGGACCGTCGCAGGTTCTCACTGGAGATGGTCTCGAAGCCGATCAGCAGGCCGCTGCAGCCGCTGCGGGCCATCAGGTCCATCAGCTCCGGGTCCTTGCCGATGAGGATGGTCGAGAGCCCGAACCAGCGCAGCCGCAGCGGGATCAGCGCCTCGAAAAGGCGCGCCGCATAGTGCCGGTCGCTGATCAGGTTGAGGTCGATGAACAGGATGCGCCGGGCGCCGTGGCGGCGGATGTCCTCCACCACGTGCTCCACCGGCTTCTGGTAGGGCCGCCGGCCCCAGGCCGCCGGAGCGACGCAGAAGTCGCAGTCATGGCCGCAGGAGCGGGTGGCCTCGAATACCGCGTCGGTCAGGTACTTGCCCCGGTCCAGCAGGTGGCGGGCGGGGAATACCGGCTGTCCCAGGTCGAAATCCGGGGCCTGGCAATAGCGTGCTTGTAGCCTTCCGGACGCGTAATCCCTCAGGAGCTGGGGCCAGCTCTGCTCCGCATAGCCGGTGACAACGGCGTCGGCATGGCACGCGGCCTCCTCCGGCATCAGGGTGACATGGGGCCCGCCGAGGACGACCGTACGGCCCTCCCGGCGATACCGGTCCGCCAGCCAATAGGCCCGCCTGGCGGTCCCGGTGATGACCGTCAGGCCGATCAGATCGGCATCCAGATCCGCGGGGATGTCCTCGATGCCCTCGTCGTACAGGGCCACCTCGGCGCCAAGCTCCGGCGGGATCAAGGCCGCCAGGGTGGTCAGGGTGAGCGGCATGTAGCGCAGCGACTTCTTGAAGATCCCGCCGCGGTGGCGGTACAGGGGTCCCTTGGGCGAAAGCAGGGCGATCCTCATGGTCGGCTCCCGTCGATCCAGTGCCCGGCCTCGCCGAGGCGTTGCTCCCAGTCGGTCTCGCTGCGCAGCAGGGCCGGCTTGATGTCACCCAGCCGCTGTCCGCCGCGTCTGAGGCTCCCCAGATAGCGCTCCAGCGCCCGGGGTACCCGGTGCGGACGAATGCCCCCAAGCTGGCCGAGGCGCCTGGCGTAATCGTACTGGGGGTTGGACCTGAAGCTGCCGGTCCAGCTCCAGCGCAAGGAGCTCGGCGGCTTCTGCCGTGCGCTCGCATTCGTCCACGAATAGGACGTAGTGCGGTTCCGGAGCCAGGGTCGGGGCGAGCAGGGCGAAGCCCCCGGCCTCTGTCAGGCCCGCTTGGACCTGGGGCTCGTCCAGCTTCTCGCCGCACAGATCGCTGACCGTCCCGGCCCGGCCGATGAATTCCACCAGCGGGGTGGCCTTGAACCACTCCATAACCCGCACCCTGTCCCCCAGGTCATAGCGGTAGAGTCCACCCGGGGTGGTGATCAGGACGCCATACTCCTCGCCCGTCTCCAGCTCCCAGGCCAGCCGGCTCTCCTCCCGGTCGTCCAGGAACTCGAAGAAGGCGCTGTTCAAGGCCAACACCGGGTGTTCCAGCCCGACCAATGGCAGGCTGACCACCCCCTCGGTGGCGAGCAGCCCTTTGCCCTGGATCCAGACTCCGGGGAAGGCCCGCCGCAGGTCGGGCAGGAACCAGGCGGACGCCCCGGACGTCCAGCAGCTCAGGGTGTCGAGCCGCGGCCAGAGGCGGAGCGTATCCGGGTTAGGGCCGTCCAGTGCGCGCTCCACCTTTGCCGCCCGATCCCGGTCCGGGGCGGTGGCGCCAACGCGGATCGGGGAACCGGGCAGGCTCAGGCTTCCGTCTGCCAGGTCCCGCACCAGGGCGTGGCCGTGCTGAGCCAGCCCGTGGAGCAGGAGAAGCAGGAAGGTCGGGCTCCAGACCGAGATCAGGCTCAGGTCCTCGGCCGCGACCAGCCGGAGCAGGGTCAGGTAGCGCCAGGTCTCCAACGCGGCGCGGTGCCCCAGGTCCGGCCCCGCCACCGACACCACGGCCAGATGGGGGGCAAGGGCAGATCCGAAATAGGCGACATCGCTTTCAAGGCCGACGGGCGTCCCATCGACGGTGCGCTCCGGGGCGCGCGCGGCTGGGCTGATGGCCCAATAGGCCCGCCCGAAGGCCAGGCCGGGGCGGTTCTGCGCAAGGTCGTGCAGCCAGGGGTGGACCGCGGCATGGAAGGCGTCCAGGGCAGCGGCGGTATAGGGGATGACCTTGGCCCCGCCGGTGCTGCCGCCGGTGCGTTCATAGCAGACCACCGGCTGGCTCGCTAGCCGGTTTGGAGCCCCCGCCAGCATGGCCTGGACATCGCCCTGCAGATCGGGATAGCGGTGGATCGGGACCCGTTGGCGGTAGTCATCGGGATCACGGATCCCGGCGAATCTGAATCGGCGGCCCGGCGGGCTGTCGCGCTGCGCCGACAAGATGCCGCGCAACAGCCGGAGCTGAGCGTTGGCCGGGTCGGCCACGGCGGTCAGGAGCCGCTGATGGGCCTCACGGGTGACATCCAGGATGTGGTGCCACGGGCTCAATCGCCGGCCCCCTGGAGGAACAGGCGGCGGGCCAGGGGCCGGAGGTTGTCGGCACAGAGCTCGGTGAGGCACACGAGCTCGTCGCCTCGCGCGTAGCCAGGATTGCGCTGAAGAAAGTGGGCCACCTCGGGACGTCGCAGCTCGGCGTAGGGGACCTCCGTCCAGGCCGGCTTGAGGTGGCCGCGGGACCGGGCGAAACGCAGCACGCCCAGGTCGGCCCGGTAGGCCGGCCCGAAGCGTTGCCTGGCGAGGTGGTCCATCAGGACCTGGAGCCGTGCGGGGGTGTCCCTCTCCCAATGGGGGTAGTAGCTGCGGCTAAACGCCTGGAGGTAGCGATAGGTGCGATGACCCTTGACGATCAGGAACCAGTACAGGGGCAGCTCGGGGGCCTCTGCCTTGACCTTGCCGGCGAAGCGGATCCAGGTGAAGGCCAGGGCCTGCTGACCCCAGTGGCGGTGGTCGATGATGGTGTCCCCTGAGAACAGGGCCCGCACGCGGGACCCCTCCAGCTCAGTCTCCATCAGGGCCAGGGTGGAGAAGCCTTGCAGTCCCCTCTCGCAGTCGTGCATCAACAGAACCCAGTCCTTGTCCCGCAGATCAGCCACGAAGAGCTCTGGAGAAGTGGCATCGTAATAGCGCGCATAGAGGCCAAACATCGCCTCGACCACAGAGTCGGTGAGACGGTCTTGGGGATAGACCGCGGCCTGCAGGGCGGACATGAGGCAGCTGAGTTGCCCTTAGAGTGGGTTAGCAAATCCAAGATCGTTGCTCGCGACCTCCCAACGAGGGCCGCGCGTGCCGGACAGCCGGGTCAGCCTGGAGTCGGGTACCGGCCGGGGATATTGGCGCGGCTCCGTGCATGCCCATGGGATGATAGCCCCTCACCGCTTTCCGCCAACAGATCGAGTCGGCTCCGGCTCGATTCGGCGAATTGCCGGCCTTGGGCTCCAGCCATGGGTGTTGGCCTTCCACAAAAGGGGCCCGTTTCCAGCGTTCGAGGATCCGTTCGGCATGCCTGGCCGCACATCTGACCACCGGTCGGGTCACAGCGACGGCTGGCGCCTCATCCCAGGCGCGGAACGGCTCAGTCGCTATCTGCTGCTCGGGCTAGGCCTGGACCTGCTGTTTCTTCTGGTCTACGGCGGGCTCAACCTGCTCACCTCCGTCCGCGCCGAGAGGTGGAACCTCTATCTGGACTGGGAGCTTGGCATCCCGTTCTGGCCGGGATGGATCTTGGGATACGCCTCCCTTTTGGTCGTGTTTCTTTTGCCTCCCTGTCGCCCTCTCCCCGTCGGCCATGACCGACCTGGCCCGCCGATTCGTGAGCGCCACCCTGATCGCGGCGCTGGCCTTCCTGCTGTTTCCCGCGGAACTGGGCTTCGAGAGGGTCGATGTGATCGGACTTTACGGCCCCTCGTACCGCCTGCTGTACAGCCTCGACCTCCCTCACAATCTCGTACCTTCGCTCCATGTGACATACAGCACCCTCACGCTGGCCGCCCTCGGGTCCGTCTCGGGCCCCTGGGTGCGTGGCCTGTTCGCGCTGTGGCTCGGCATCATTTGCCTGTCAACGGTGCTGGTGCATCAACATCATCTGCTCGATGTCGCCGGGGGACTGGCGCTCGGTGCCTGGCTGCATCTGCGGGACTCCCGCTCGACTGGTCAGGCTCGGTAGCAGCGGTTAACCTTGCGGAAAACAATGACGCCGGTCGTCTGGAGGTTATTCCGCATGCGCCTCGTTTCGCCCTGTTACTGATCGGCCTCATGGCTTCCCCCCTGGCGGCCGAGGAAGACCCGCGCGCCGCGGACCACGAGCAACTGCGCGGCCTCTTGCAAGAGGCCAAGCGAGCGGTGAACGCATACGACCTGGACGCCCTGGGCCCATTGCTCGCCCCCGGTTTCGTCCTGGTCCTGGCCGACCAGACGGTGGTCACCGACATCGAGGGCCTCAAGGCCTATTTCCAAGCGATCTTCCGGGCCGATGGTGCGCCCCTGCGGGGCCTCCACATCGAGCCCGAGGCGTCGGCCCTGAGCCAGTTCATCGACGACCGGGTCGCGGTGGACTACGGGATCTCGAATGACACCTACCTGTTGCGCGGCGGCCAGTCCATGGCAATGGAATCCCGCTGGACGACGACCCTGGTCAGAAACGAGGGACGTTGGCAGATCCAGAGCCTGCATGCGGGGGTGAACATCCTGGACAACCCGATCCTCACCGCGGCTCGTCGAGGGTCTTATCTCTGGGCCCTCGGTGGTGGGGTGTTCGGGGCCCTGTTGGGCTGGCTGGGTATGCGCTGGCGAGGTCGGCGCCCCGTTTGACCCGGGCCGGCGGGTCCAGGGTTTCGCGGCGGCGGAGCCGCGGTTGGATCAGGACTTGCCCAGTTGGACCTTGCGCCCATGCCGCCAGCCGGTGAACGGGGGCAGCAGCCGGTTCGCGGGAAGCATCTCGCCGGCGAACAGGCGACAGCCCGGCCCAAGGCCGGCGCGGATACCAAGGATGGCGCCCGCATCCACCACGACCGGGGCCACCGTCAGGCGCATCCGACCGCCGTCGCCGCGGATCACCAGGTGGCCGGCCAGACCCGAGTAGGCGCCGAATACCGCGCCCCGTCCCACCCTCACCAGGTAGCGCTCGGAGATCAGCACGCTGCGGGACCAGAAGGCGAATGGGCTCACCGAGGAGCCCCAGAGGTTCAGCCACAGGGCATAGGCGCCGGGGATCAGACGCAATAGCTCCTCCAGGAATCCGAGTCGGTTGAAGGGCATCTGCAGTTGGGTTAGGAACCACCAGCGCAGATAGGCGGGATCATCCAGGGTCGCGGAGGCGGTTTCCGGTCGGCCCGTAAGTGCCAGGACCAGCCGGCATAGCAGCGGCGGCAGCAGATAGAGCCAGGCCAGGGCGAGCGCGGAGAGACTGCGCCCACCAGGCCAGCAGGCCGCCGCCGGCCAGGAACATCAACGGAAAATAGCCCAAGGCGACCAGTCGCAGCGGCGGTACGTCGGCCGTGGAAGTGTCGATGACCTCCTGCACTGCGTCTAACCCGGGGAACCGTCTGGATCGATATGTCCAGAAACGCCCGCTGAAACCGTGCGCGCTGCCATACCCGGCCCGCCTGAACCTGGCTCCTGGCGGTGGTCGTGCTCGCACCGCCATCGCCCTGCTGGGCCTGGCCGCCCGCCTCAGCTTCCCGTGGCTGCTCCCGGTCGGGCTGGTCTACTCCTTCCTGCTGCTCACCAACTACGCCCTGCTGCACGAGGCCAGCCACGACCTGCTGCATCCCGATCCGCGCATCAACGACGGCGTCGGCATGCTGCTGGGCTGGTTGTTCCCGGTCTCCTTCACCCTGCTCAAGGTCACCCACATCGTGCATCATTGCTGCAACCGCACCGATCACGAGATGTTCGACTGCTACTACCCGAGTGACAACCGGCTGGTCAAGACCGTCCAGTGGTACGGGGTGCTGACCGGACTCTGGTGGCTGCTGATCCCACTGGGCAGTCTGCTGCTGGCCCTGCGCCCGGACTGGCTGCGCAGCCTCCCGTTTCGCCGCGCCCGCACCACTGCCGTGCTGTTCGACGACTTCGGCCCGAACGAGATGCGCCGGGTGCGCCTGGAAGTGTCGCCTTGGGGATCGGCTTCTGGGGCCTGCTCTATCTCGGCTCGGGGCTCGGCTGGCAGGCATTTTTGACACTCTATCTCTGCTTCGCCGTCAACTGGTCCACCCGCCAGTACGTGACCCACGCCTTCAGCCCTCGCGACGTGCGCGACGGCGCCTGGAACCTGCGGGTCAGCCGCCCCATGGGCTGGCTGCTGCTCAACGGACACTGGGACCGGGTTCACCACCAGCACCCCCACGTCTCCTGGATCGGGCTGCCTCGCCTGGCCTGCCGGGCTGGACTACGACCGGGGTTACTGGCAGCCAATATCTCAGCCTGTGGGGCGGCCCCCGACGTTGCCGGGAACCGGGCCCAACTCCGCTGTCGCGCCAAGGCTATCGGGAGCTTGATTGATGGCGGCGCGCCCGAGCCTGGCCAAGCTGCGTGCCGCCAGCGCGCGCCGCGAGGTTCGCTACAGAGCCCCGGTGGCCGAGGACTTGGATCCGGAGCGTCCCTTGGTGCCGGAGATCTTTACCCAGCTCTACCACACCTCCTGGTACCAGCGCCTCGATCATGCCCAGAGGCTGCGCTACAACCAGCTCTACGGTCTGCGCAGCAACGAGCTGTTCATGCGGTTCGAGCAGGGATTTACCTGCCGCGTGGTTGAAGGGCTGCAACGTCACTTCAGGAGTCGGGGCGAGCGCGACCTGGCGGACTGTCTGGGCCTGATGCTGCGCGAAGAGGAGCGGCACCATGCCATGTTCCGGGACTTCAACCGACGCCACCTGGCGGGCGCCTATGACCACAGCGCCATGCTGTTCGCGCCCGCGTCCGCTTTGGACCAGCGGTGGCTGGGGTGGCTGTTGAACGCCCGGCTCCTGTCAGCCCGTGCTGGTCTGGCTGATCCTGGTGCTTGAGGAGTTTTCCACCGCCTTTTCACGCTTGTTGTTGCGGAACGCGGCGGCCGGGGAGCTGGGGCCGCTGGAGGCGAGCTACGTGGAGCTTCACCGCCTGCACCTGCTGGACGAGGCCCGTCACGTGCATCTGGACGCCTACGTGGTCGAGGCCCTGGTGAGCGAAGCTGGTGAGACTCGGGAACGGGTCGGCGGCCTGGCTCTTCCGAAGGCTGTTCGATGAGCTCATGGCGCCAAGGCATTCCGGGGTGCGCGTGATCCGTCATCTGGCTCGCGAATTCCCCGGGCTGTCGTCAGATGTCGAAACGATGGTGGCGGAGGTCCGCGCCATGGGCCGCGACCCGGGCATGGCCATGCTGCTGCAAGACCCGGCCGCGATGCCTATTTCCAGGGGTCTGCTGCACAGCCACCCGGGATTCCGGTGGTGCGCCGGGCTCGGTTAGGACATTGACCCCCCGGCTCTTCAGGGGGGCCTCGGAGTCGCCCGATGAGGGGAGGGTGGCTCAGGTGGGCACACGCCGCACCAAAGCGTGGCCATCGAACACGAAGACCAGCACGATGAACACGGTCATCAGCAGGGTGCCAGCCGCGAGCGCGTTCCAGCCCGATTGGTCCACCAGGAGCTGGCTCGAGCCGTAGAGCAGGAGCCCCAGGGCGACATATCCGCCGACGCGAGCTAGGTCATAGGGGACTGGGTAGTAGCGCCGGCCGAGCACATAGGACATCAAGACCATGGAGCCGTAGCAGACCAGGTGGGCCCAGGCGGCGCCCTCGTAGCCGAAGCGCGGCACCAGGGCGAACAGCAGGACCACGGTGATGGCGGCCCCGGCGACCGAGACGTAGGCCCCCAGCAGGGTACGGTCCGTGAGCTTGTACCAGATGGACAGGTTGACATAGACCCCGAGCAGGAGCTGCGCGAGCAGCAGCACTGGGACCACGCGCAGCCCCTCCCGATAGGCGCTTCCGACGAAATACTGGAAGACGTCCAGATAGAGCGTCACCAGCAGGAAGAGGAAGACGCAGAAGATCACGAACCAGTTGAGGACGGAGGCATAGACGAGCTTGGCGTCCGTCTGCTTGGCGTAGGCGAAAAAGAAGGGCTCGCCCGCGTAGCGGAAGGCCTGGATGAAGAGCGTCATCAGGATCGAGAGCTTGTAACAGGCGCTGTAGATTCCCAACTGCGCCATGTTGGTCTGATTATCGAATGGCAGCAGGAATTTCAGGGCCGCGCGGTCGAGCATCTCGTTGACGATGCCCGCAAGCCCGATCAGCACCATCGGAAGCGAGTAGCGGATCATGCGTCGGAACAGGGCACCGTCGAAGCCGGTCAGCCCGTCGCGGAACTGGGGCGCGAGCAACACCAGCTTGAGCGCGCTCGCCGCCAGGTTGGCGATGAAGACATAGCCCACGCCGATCGCCGGGTCCCAGAGCCGGCCCAGGGTCGAGCCGGGGTCGGATTCGAAGGCCTGCCGGCAGAGCAGGATGAAGAACACATTGAGGCCGATGTTGACCGCGATCTCGATTAGCTTGAGGGTCGCGAATCGCGCCGCCCGGTTCTCCGCCCGCAGCCGCGCGAAGGCCGCCGCGCCGACCGAGTCCATTGCCAGGATGGCCGCGCACCACCAGATGTACTCCGGGCGGTCCGAGTGGCGCAGCAACTCCGCCAGCGGAGCGCTGAATACGTAGCCCGCCACCAGAAAGGCCCCATTGGCCAGCACCAGGAAGCGCAGCACCGTGGCGTAGACCACCTCCGGCGGGCGCTCGCCGCCCGAGCGGAATCGGAAATACCCGGTCTCCAGCCCGAACGCCAGGAGCACCGCAAGGAACCCCATGTAGGCATAGAACTCTGCCACCACGCCGTACTCCGGCGGGGCGAAGGTATAGGTATAGAGGGGGACCAGCAGGTAGTTGAGGAAGCGCCCGAGGATGCTGCTCACACCGTAGACAGCGGTCTGGGAGGCGAGTCGTCTTAGGGGGGTCAAGGGGTCGGTGTCCGGGTGCGGCGATCGGGGGCGGGGCGCATTCTAACAGCCTTGCCGGACCGCGCCCTGGGGCCGCATGGGCCGCCACCGCGGGACCTGTCCATCCAAATCAACGGCGGAGGAACCGAGATGCTGAACTGGCAAGACGTGATGAGATTCGTGACCGAGGGCAATCCGGCGCCGGACGGGGTCGTGGAGAAGGCGGACGAGGAGTGGCGCGCTCAGCTCACCCCCGAGCAGCACCGGGTCACCCGCCAGAAGGGCACGGAGCGACCGTTCGCCTCCGAGATGTGCGCCCTGTTCGAGCCCGGTCGCTACGCCTGCGTGTGCTGCGGCACCCCGCTGTTCGACGCGGAGCAGAAATTCGAGTCAGGCACCGGCTGGCCCTCCTTCACCCACCCGGTCAAGGAGAACGCCATCGCCTACCGCGGTGATCACTCCTACGGCATGGTGCGGGTGGAGACCGTCTGCAACACCTGCGGCGCCCACCTGGGGCACGTCTTCCCCGACGGGCCGCATCCGAGCGGCCTGCGCTACTGCATGAATGCGGTGGCCCTCAAGAGGATGTCACCTGAGGACCCGGCTTGAGGGGGAGTCGAGTCGTCCGGGTGAAGATCAGGTGCCGCTCGTGTCATCGACGGGCGGTTGGGGCGTCTCTACCTGAGACGTCTCTTCTTGAGTCTCTTGAGGCGTCTCTTCCTGAGGCGTTTCGCCCTGTGTCCTTGCTTTTCGCTGCCGCTTTTCTTCCTGCTTCTGCTTCTTGGCGAGATCTCTCTGACGCTTCTCGAATGCGTAGTTGGGTTTTGCCATTGCGATCCTATTCAGTTGGATGAGTCGTTTAGACAGAGTATGAGAGCGAGTATGCGATGCCGCGGAGTAGCGGGCGGGGATCGGGCCCTATTCTCCATCCTGATTCTCGCGATTGGTTGAGGCTCCGTGTTGTTTCACAGCGCAAATACTCCTTGATACCGGACAAGACATTCGCCGTTGCCACTGAGGCGAGAATCATGCCCATGACTCGACTGACAATGCTCGCTCCACTGCTCCCGATGAAGCGATGAACCCAGCTCGCCCCAAGCATCAGCACCAAGACGATCAGCAACACGGCGAGCATTGTCGCACTGGTTTGGGCCTGCTCCCAGAGATCGAACCGGGCATTCTCCGTCTGAAGAACGGCCGCGAGCATCGCGCCCGGCCCGGCAATCGATGGAACCGCCAGCGGGAAGATGGCTGTTTCGGTCCCGCTGGCTGCCAACTTGACCTCTTGCCCGGCTTGCTTTCGCCAAAGATCATGGACAGTGCGAACAGAAACAGAACAAGTCCTCCGGCGATCTGAAACGCCGAAAGAGGGATGTCGATGGCCGTGAGGATAACCTCCCCGGCGACAACAAAGAACACCAAGATCGCCGCAGATACCAGGGTCGCTATAACAGCGATCTGTCGTTTTGTGCGTGTATCGTGTCGGCTGGTCACCGCAATAAATACCGGGAGCCAATTGCAAAATTGACCGGTGCAGGGATTTTGCGTCCCGCAGGGGGCAATAAAAGAGGGGCAGAAGAGGGGTATCGCCAGCGAAACACTGGTAAAATGAAACGGTTAGCAACGATTCATTTTGATACCCAACATGGATACTACCTGCAAGTCCCGCCTGTCGCAATTCTGGAATCACCTCCAGCACGAGCTGTTTCCCTTTCTGCGGGAAGAGGACCACGTGGAGTTGAGTCCGGCGCTGGAGAAGGTGATCCGGGTATTGGAGTTCACGCAGGTGGATCGCTTCATCCCGTCCAGCCGCGGGTTGGTCGGGCGTCCACCGAAGGATCGGGTGGCCCTGGCGCGGGCCTTCGTCGCCAAGGCGGTGCTGAACCTGCCGACCACCGAGGCATTGATCGACCGCCTCAAGGCGGATCGGGCGCTGCGGCGGATCTGCGGCTTCGAGCGGTTTCGCGCGATCCCCGACGCCGCGCGCTTCTCGCGCGCTTTTGCGGAATTCACCGCCTTGGAGTTGCCGGCGCGGGTGCATGAGGCGCTGATCCGCAGCCAGTTGGGGGATCAGCTCATCGGCCACATCGCACGGGATGCCACCGAGATCGAGGCACGCGAGAAGCCGACTCCCAAGGCGCAGCCGGTAGCGTCTGGCGAGGCGCCTGCCGCGCCCAAGAAGCGCGGACGTCCCAAGAAGGGCGAGGAGCGCCCCAAGGAGGCGACGCGCATCGAACGCCAAGTGGCCCAGACGGCGGAGCACAGCCGCGCGGAGCTGCCCACCGCCTGCGACGTGGGGAGCAAGACGAACAGCAAGGGGTACAAGGAGACCTGGATCGGCTACAAGCTGCACATCGACACCGCCGATGGCGACATCCCGGTCCACGCGATCCTGACCTCCGCCTCGATCCATGACAGCCAGGTGGCCATCCCCTTGATGCGCCAGACCAGTCAACGGGTCACCTACCTCTACGACCTGGCGGACGCAGCCTATTGCAGTCCGATCCTCCGCGCGGAGTCCCGCCGGTTAGGGCATGTCCCGCTGATCGATCACAACCCACGACGGGGCGAGAAAATCGACTTCGCGCCGCATGAGGCCGAGCGCTACAAGGCGCGCAGCCAAGTCGAGCGGACCAACAGTCAACTGAAGGACCACCACGGCGGGCGTCAGGTGCGCGTGCGTGGCCATGCCAAGGTGTACACCCACCTGATGTTCGGCATCCTGGTGATCGCGGCAGAGCAGATCCTGCGCCTGCTCAATTAACCGTCTCGCTCCCTGGGCGAAGCGGTAGACGCCATCTGGCGAGGACGTCCTTTTGCTTGGAAACTGGATAAAGCCATGCCGCCTTAGTGGAATATGACCTCGGGGCCGCTGAAAGGGCCAAGAAACAGTAATTCTTGGCCCTTGCCTGGCTTCGATTCCACCGTTACCCACAATTTTGCAATTGGCTCCCTTACCCCTGAGATTTTGAACACGCAGGCAACGAGTTGACAGCGCCTTTCGGACCAGGGTGGGTTGCACGAAGTACTCCCGGATCACCAGAGCGGTCGAGCTTGGTGAGGTAGTACGTGTAGCGGTTGGCGATCTTCTTGATCAGTCCGTGGGTGCGCAGGCGCTTGAGGAGGCAGGACGCGCGCCCGGGCGAGAGGCCGTGGAGGTGGGCGCGCAGAGGCGGTAGTCGGGATCGAGGAAGAGGTTGAAGCCGCGAAAAGAGCGGCCCTTCGCCTTGGCCGGCTGGGGCATCTTGGCGATGGCCTTTTCCGCGGCATCGGGGTTATCGAGACAGGCCATGAAGGCCAAGTAGGGCGTGTTGCGGCCTGCAGGAGTTGGCGCAGATCCGTGAGGCTATAGATGCTCTTGCGCAGTGGGGCACGCTTGAACAGGGGCTCGCCGTTGCGCTGTTCCACGTAATGGTGGTGTTTGAAGAAGGAGACGTCGTTGGCGGTGCATTCCACGCGGGCGATCAGCCCCGCCTTGTCGTAGAGCTTGAGGCTGGCGGGGCCCATGTGGTGATGGATGCGGGTGCCCTGGATGCGGGTAGAGAAGTCGTGGCCCAGCTCGTGCTGGAAGCGCCCGGTGAGCTTGTGGCCGAGGAACATCGCCACGTGCTCGGCCTGGATGGCGTGCACGGCGGTGCGCACGATCGCCTAATTCGGCAAACGGCGTGGAGCGTCCGTTGCTTTAGGGAATCCTGAAGGTCCGCTCTGCGCGTTCGGGAGACGCTCGCCCTCTACCTCGGCAGTGGCAGCACTTGGACAACCGAGTCGCTGACGAAACGAACTGTAAAGAATCCGCTGTGCGAAGCGTCAGGTGGGGTAACTTGCCTGTGGCCGCTCAGAAGCACGCGTTGGGCTCGGCATGGCGGGCGTCGGCTTCTCGCGGCGGGCGCAAGGCCAAGGCCAGAGCGGCAGGAGCGCTGCCCGACGCCCGACGCCCGTTTCGGGTTCCGTGCGCGCGCATGTGCGCCGAGAGGGCGACTTGGCGCCGCCCTCTTCTTGTTGCCGCCGGCGCCTGCAGGATTGGGCGCACGGGTCTCGCTCGCCGACGGCAGATCGTAGCGTTCGAAAGCTCGCCGCCCGCACGCGCTTCG
>CAVOQO010000099.1:0-4996 GCA_963698355.1 uncultured Gammaproteobacteria bacterium
GGACAGCAGCGGCGAAACGACGCCGAATCCCAGCCAGGACAATGACGGGCTCAACTATGCTGGACACCCCCCAAGTTCCGTTTCAATCCCAAGCCTCAAACGGGTGCGCCGAACAAGGCACCTACACCCGCGGTGATCGCCATTGCCAACGCACCCCAGAATGTTACCCGCCATGCGCCCATCACAACGCCGACCCCACCGACCCGCGGGCGATGGCGCCCAACAGGGCCAGGAAGATCAGTGACGTCCCCGACACCCAGAAAATCAGTGCCTGCTCGGGCGCCAGCGCCGTCACGGTCAGCGGCAGCAATGCACCAACCGCAAAGCTAGCGGCCGAGCCAAAGCGGCCTGGATCGGGCGCGCGCTGTGGGTCTCGGAGATGCCAAGCTCGTCGCGCGCGTGAGCGCCCGAGCGCATCGTGGGCCATCAGTTCGTCGGCCACCTGCCGCGCCAGCCCAGGCTTCAGTCCCCGGGCGACATAGATCGCCGTCAGCTCACGCCGCTCCGCGGCAGGATCCCGTTTCGAGTTGGGCACGCTCACGCACCAAGCTCGGCCCCTTCGGTATCCGCCTGTGAATGGACCGAGACATATTCGCCGGCGGCCATCGACATGGCCCCCGCAACCAAGACCGCAACCCCAGTCAACACAATGTTGCCGTGACTGGTGCTGGCAGCCGCAACACCGACCACGAGGCTGGCAGTAGACACGATGCCGTCGTTCGCGCCGAGCACGGCGGCGCGCAGCCAGCCGATGCGGTCAGTACGGTGGCGTTCAGTGTGGCGTCGAAACGATGTCATGGTTCAACGGTGTCCATGGGCTGTGCTCGGCACAGATGCCGGTATACGTCGTGAGAGAGGTCAGTGCTCAGGACAGGCCGGACTCATCGCCGCGATGCGAAGGCCGGGGATTGAGCGGTTTGCATGGATAGCGGTCTCTCCGCGCGTCTTCTCTTGATACGTGCGCAGGGATGCGACATCGCCGTCGAGCCGAAGCGGTGAATCCCGCTCTCGCACCGCCCGAGGCGCCCGGCCAAGACGGAACCCTATTGGGCGGGCAACACTTCGAGACCTATCTCGCCGCGTCGCGTTCACGAACGCGTTCAGGTTACCAATAATTTCCCAGCGGACGACAGTTAAACCGGAGTCTCGCGCTTCCCCGCCTGATACCCGGCGGCTCCGAGTCGGAGCGCCGCTACCGGGAGGGCCGGTTGACCGGCTCGCAGCGGCAATTGGACTTGTCATGTTACGCTTCTGACCCCAGAGCGATAGGTCTGGCGACTAGAGGCTCCGGCAGGCGCCCGGCGGATAACGGCGCGTCCTCGGCAACCGGATCAAGTCCCCATGGCGATACAGAGCGTGTCAGGAGGCGAGGCCGTCGAAGACGGCCGTGAGATCTGGGCGCGGCACGAACAAAGGCGTGCTTCACCCGGATTCCGAGCCGACAGGGCGCTTCGAGCAGAAGCGGATGGTAACCGGTGGATTGGCCTAGGCGCTGGCCGTGATCGATGACGCCAAAGACGATGAGGCCGATCGGCAGTGATGCAGGCAGTAGGCCCGATGACCAACGATGAACGCGAGATCGCCGAAACCCGCGCCTCGGTCGACCGCGTAGTGATCGGCCGAACCTGTGCCCGTTTGCCAAGGCGGTGCAGGTCAAGGGCCGTGCGGTATGTGCTCAGCCCCGCCACCGACCCCGCAGCCCTGCTGGCCGACCTGACCGCCGAGTTGGAACGGCTGGCCGATGTGCCCGCAAGAACCGGCTGGAAACTCACGCTGCTGATCCACCCGCAGGCGCTGGTCGACTTTGCGGAGTACAACGATTTTCTCGAGGTGGCTGAAGACACCGTGGCCGAGCTTGAGCTGGACGGGATAATCCAGATCGCCAGCTTCCACCCGCATTACCAGTTCGCCGGCACTGAGCCGGACGACATCGAAAACGCCACCAACCGCTCGCCCTGGCCCACGCTGCACCTGATCCGCGAGGACAGCATCGACCGGGCAGTACAAGCCTTTCCCGAAGCCGAGGCGATCTACGAGACCAACATTGAGACCCTGCGGCGCCTGGGGCCGGCCGGCTGGGCCGAACTGCAGCGGCAGTGCCGCGCCGACGCCGGTGCGCTGGCCAAGCCGGACGAAGGCTTGCCGCGGCGTCCCGGATAATCACCGTGGGGCGGCGGGCGCAGCAGGGTGTGCTTGGCGTACGGCCCGCCGCCGGTCGGGAGTGAGGACTGCAGCCACGCACACGTTACGCCTTCTCCCCGCGACGCTCGCTCCGGTCACGGCCTCGATGGCGAGCCTAGCCGGCGCCGCGCTGGTCAGCGCCACCGTGGGCGAACGTCCTGCTGTGCATGACCGGCGTCACAAACGGCTATGCGGCGGTCGAAAACTCGGTCAATACCAACTGGATCGGCGCCGGCCACCTGAAGGGCACATTGACCGAGGGTGGGGTCAGCGGGCTGTTCCAACCCTATTCGGCCGATATCTTCCAGCGCTTTGACTGGCACACCAACGATGCAGCGTCGTACCAGCAGCGGCTGACGCCGCGCTTGTGGCCCGGACGGTGCCGGACAACGGACTGGCCAAGCCCGGCCGCTTCGGCGACCAGGTGCCATTTTGCCTACCGCTTGATTCTGGAAATTTTTGTTCCCTCGATGCTGACGCCCGCCATCAATCCTTGTTGGCTGAAAATGAACGCATAGGCATCATCCTTGAGCGAGGATGTCGAAAGATTCTTCGCGACCCCTTCGTCAACCACGACGACTGTCGGACCGACGCCGACTTCCCAGCCCTTCGTCTCTTCGACATAACGAACGGCCTTGTCCGTCATCAAGAACACGGCGTATCCATAGGATTGAGCACCTGCTTGCAGACCCCAGGATCCGGTGACGGAGTTGTAATAATCGACGACCTTCGAGCCCTTTATCATCTCGCCTTCGCCATAACTGCCACCGAACACGAGGCCAGCCTTGACGATATTCGGGAATACGAGCACTGCCTTGGCGGTGCGCGAAAGGGTCTCGGCAAGAGGCTCGGTCTTGTAGAGTGTCTGCAGCGCCTGCCGGGAATCCTTGTCCAAATCCTCGGCGGTTGCTGCGCTTGCCTGATTCATGACGCTCACCGCGACGATTGCCGCGGCCGCAAGAATGATTGGTCGGATGTGAATGCGCATGTTGTACATGTTCGTGCTTCCAGGCTGTGAGTTCGTGACAATCTCGACTGGCGAATGGCCAATTTAGCATCTAGCCCGAATTATTCACAAAAATGGGCGATCCTCGTTCAACCCACTGATAAAATGGGTGTTCCGCCAAGAACGCTTCGGAAGAAGCTAAACGAGGTCGCCCATGTCCGAGTCTACCCCAGAACAGCTGCGTTTTCCCCCAGTCGCCGGTCTCAGTGTCCGGGGCGACTTTGACGGCGGTGCCTTGTCGTCGGACTTCGGCCCCATGATCCTGCGCGGGGTTGATTGCCAGATCGGGCTGACCGAGCGGTTGAGCGCGGCGATCGATGACCGGCGCCATCCGTCCTATGTCACCCATACGATGCGTGATTTGGTCGCGCAGCGGGTCTATCAGATCGCCTGTGCCTACGAAGACGGCAACGACGCCAACGCCCTGCGTCGTGATGCGCTGTTCAAGCTCGGGCTGGAGCGCAAGCCGCTCGATGCGGCGATGGACTTGGCCAGCGCGCCGACCTTCTCGCGCCTGGAGAACGGCGTCAGCGCGCGCGACCTCTATCGCATGGCCCGAGCCTTTGTCGAGACCTTCATCGCCAGCTATGACGCGCCGCCGAAGGTGATCGTGCTGGATATGGACCACTCCGAGGATGCCACCCACGGTCAGCAGGAACTCTCTTTCTACAACCACCATTACGGCAACTACTGCTACCTGCCGCTGTTTCTCTTCGAGGGCCTCTCGGGCAAGTTCATCACCGCGGTGCTGCGACCAGGCAAGCGCCCCAAGGGCGTGGAGAACGCCATGATCCTCAAGCGCGTGCTCAAGGCCCTGCGTGCCGCTTGGCCACAGACGCGCATCGTGCTGCGCGGCGACGGCCACTTCTCCAATCCCGAGCTGATGGCGCTGGCCATGGACGACCCCTCCACCGACTTCATTTTCGGACTCACCGGCAACCGCGTCCTCACGCCCTTTGCCGAGCCCTTTCTGGAGCACAATCGCAAGGTCCATGCGCTGCGTTGCGAGAACGCGCGCCGCGCCGGTGCGACGGTGCCGCACAGCACCCGCACCTACCATGAGGTCGACTACCGCGCCGGTTCCTGGCCCGGGACCTTCCGCACCATCCTCAAGGCCGAGGTGATGGAGCTCGGCACCAATCCCCGCTTCGTGGTGACCTCCCTGGATCTGCCCAGCCCCGAGTGCGTCTATCGCGATCTGTACTGTGCGCGCGGACAGGACGAGAATTTCATCAAGATGATCAAGAATGATCTGGCCAGTGACCGCACCTCCGATCACAGCTTCCTGGCCAATCAGATGCGCCTGTTCTTCTCCTGTGCAGCTTACGTCCTGCACCAAGTGCTGCGCAGCGACATCCTCGCCGGAACCGAGCTGGCCAACGCCCAGCCCTCCACCGTGATCATCAAGCTGTTCAAGCTCGCTGTGCGTGTGGTGCAGTACAAGGACCGCGTGCGCCTGCACCTGCCTTCCAGCTGTCCGCTCAAGGCCCTACTCAAGCACGTCACCGAAAAGCTCTTTCTTGCCCCGTCCATCGCCACCGCCAGCGGATAGGCAGCAATCCAATGCGCCCCCCAAAGCGGGGGCAATCAAGCGAGATGATGCCTGCGATGCTCCTCCTTGGGCAGGAACTCCTGTGCCCGCAGGCATCCCAAACCTAACGTGCCCTATTGATCGAGGCGCGTGGCGGCGCATTCTTGTGATTTTCGACCCTCCCCGGTGCTCGCCGGCGGCCTCCGTCGCGTCCGAAATCTGCCCGCTCGGCGCCCAGCAGTGCCGGCCGCGCCGGTTCATGAAACATTCAGGCTAGC